>JARRMY010000005.1:0-123062 GCA_037385505.1 Gammaproteobacteria bacterium
GAAAAATTCGAACGTACCAAACCGCACGTCAATGTCGGCACGATCGGCCACGTTGACCACGGCAAGACAACCCTGACCGCGGCGCTGACGAAAGTCTGTGCGGAGACCTGGGGTGGCGAACTCAAGGCATTCGACCAGATCGACAATGCCCCGGAAGAGCGCGAGCGCGGCATCACGATCGCGACCTCGCACGTCGAGTACGAGTCGCCGACGCGTCACTACGCGCACGTCGACTGCCCGGGCCACGCGGACTACGTCAAGAACATGATCACGGGCGCGGCGCAGATGGACGGCGCGATCCTGGTGGTTTCGGCGGCCGATGGCCCCATGCCGCAGACGCGCGAGCACATCCTGCTGTCGCGCCAGGTCGGCGTCCCCTACATCCTTGTCTACATGAACAAGGCGGACATGGTGGACGACGAGGAGCTGCTGGAGCTGGTCGAGATGGAGATCCGCGAGCTGCTGAGCGACTACGACTTCCCGGGCGACGACACCCCGATCGTGATCGGTTCGGCGCTGAAGGCGCTGGAAGGCGACACCTCTGACATCGGCGCGCCGTCGGTGATCAAGCTGGTGGAGGCGCTGGACGAGTACATTCCGACGCCGGAGCGCGCGGTGGACCAGCCGTTCCTGATGCCGATCGAGGACGTGTTCTCGATCTCGGGTCGCGGCACCGTCGTGACGGGTCGTGTGGAGCGTGGCGTGATCAAGGTTGGCGAGGAAGTCGAGATCGTCGGCATCAAGGACACGACGACGACGACCTGCACGGGCGTCGAGATGTTCCGCAAGCTGCTGGACCAGGGCGAGGCGGGCGACAACGTCGGCGTGCTGCTGCGCGGCACCAAGCGTGACGAGGTCGAGCGTGGGCAGGTGCTGGCGAAGCCGGGCACGATCACGCCGCACACGCTTTTCGAATGCGAAGTGTATGTCCTGACGAAGGACGAGGGCGGCCGTCACACGCCGTTCTTCAACAACTACCGTCCGCAGTTCTACTTCCGCACGACGGACGTGACCGGCGCGTGCGAGCTGCCGGAAGGAACCGAGATGGTCATGCCTGGTGACAACATCAAGATGACCGTCCAGTTGATTGCACCGATTGCGATGGAAGAGGGCCTGCGTTTCGCGATTCGCGAAGGCGGCCGTACCGTCGGCGCCGGTGTTGTATCCAAGATTATCGAGTAATCGGATACGCGCGATGCTGAAAGCGGAGGCGGCTGCTGCCGCCTCCGCTTTTCAAGCATCTGAAAGAAAAGTTTTTTATTACAGGCCAGTAGCTCAATTGGCAGAGCAGCGGTCTCCAAAACCGCAGGTTGGGGGTTCAAGTCCCTCCTGGCCTGCCAGATATAGTTGGCAGGATGAACGCAAAGGCAGAACAGCAAAGCTCAGTGCTTGACATCATCAAGCTGGTCGTCGCGGCAGGTATTGTCGTGGCGGCTATCGCGGCGTATTACCAGTTTGCGAACGAGTCGCAGCTTCTCAGAATGATCGGCGTGCTGGTCGCTCTGGCGGTTGGTGGCGCCGTTGCGTTGACATCCAGCCAGGGGCGTGCGCTCTGGAGCTTCGCCAGCGAGGCGCGCGCCGAGGTCCGCAAGGTCATCTGGCCGACGCGGCCCGAAACCATACAGACCACACTGGCGGTCATCGTCATCGTGATCATCGTCGGCCTGTTCCTGTGGGCGATCGATTCGATCCTGTTCTGGATCGTGCAAATGCTCACGGGCCAGGAGGGCTGATTGATGGCGAAGCGCTGGTATGTTGTTCACGCATTCTCGGGCTACGAGTCGCAGGTCAAGCGCTCGCTCGAGGAGGCGATCAGGCGCGCCGGCATGGAAGAGAATTTCGGCGAGATCCTCGTGCCAACGGAAGAGGTTGTCGAGATGCGCGGTGGAGCCCAGCGCAGGAGCGAGCGCAAGTTCTTTCCCGGCTACGTGCTCGTCAACATGGAGATGTCGGATGAAGCCTGGCATCTCGTGAAGGACGTGCCGCGCGTCATGGGATTCATCGGCAGCACGGGCGACAAGGACAAGGTCAAGCCGGTGCCGATCACCGACAAGGAAGCCGAGGCGATCCTGCAGCGGGTGCAGGAGGGTATCGACAAGCCCCGTCCGAAGGTGCTCTTCGAGCCGGGCGAGGTGGTGCGCGTCATTGACGGGCCCTTCAACGACTTCAACGGTGTTGTCGAGGAAGTCGACTACGACAAGAACCTGCTGCGCGTATCCGTCATGATCTTCGGACGCTCGACGCCCGTCGATCTCGAATTCGGTCAGGTCGAGAAGACCTGACAGCAAACCGCATAACCTGCGGTTGTCCTGCAACTTGATGGGGAGCCAGATGGCCCGGCGGGCGCACTGGCGCTTGAACCCGCGGAGATAGAGAGATGGCTAAGAAAATCGAGGCTTATGTCAAGCTTCAGGTTCCTGCACAGGAAGCCAACCCGAGTCCGCCTGTCGGCCCGGCACTGGGCCAGCATGGCGTCAACATCATGGAATTTTGCAAGGCCTTCAACGCCCAGACCCAGAATCTGGAGAAAGGCATGCCGGTTCCTGTCGTGATCACGGTCTACAACGACCGCTCCTTCACGTTCATTATGAAAACGCCGCCCGCGGCTGTGCTGCTCAAGAAGGCGGCCGGCATCCCGAAAGGCAGCGGCGAACCGAACACCAACAAGGTTGGCAAGGTTACTCGTGCACAGCTCGAGGAGATTGCCAATGTCAAGATGCCCGACCTGACTGCCGCCGACATGGACGCCGCCGTGCGCACCATTGCCGGTTCTGCGCGCAGCATGGGTCTCGATGTCGAGGGGGTTGAGTAATCATGGCCAAGATGACCAAACGCATGAAAATGATTGCCGAGAAGGTCGAGCCTGGCAAGGCATACAGCGCTGACGAAGCCTTCTCGCTGCTCAAGGAGCTCTCCACGGTCAAATTCGCGGAGAGTGTCGACGTCTCGATCAACCTCGGCGTCGACCCGCGCAAGTCCGACCAGGTCGTACGCGGCTCGACGGTCCTGCCGAACGGCACCGGCAAGGATGTGCGCGTTGCCGTCTTCACCCAGGGTGACAATGCGGAGGCCGCGAGGGAGGCGGGCGCAGACATCGTCGGCATGGACGACCTCGCCGAAGATGTCAGGGCCGGCAAGATGGACTTCGACGTCGTCATCGCCAGCCCCGATGCCATGCGTGTCGTGGGCCAGCTCGGCCAGATTCTCGGTCCGCGCGGTCTCATGCCGAACCCCAAGGTCGGCACGGTCACGCCGAATGTCGCCGAGGCAGTCAGGAACGCCAAGTCGGGCCAGGTCCAGTTCCGCACCGACAAGGGCGGGATCATTCACTGCACCATCGGCAAGGCGAATTTCGATCCGGGCGCGTTGCAGCAGAATCTGGAAGCCCTGATCGCCGACCTCAAGAAGCTCAAGCCGAGCTCGGCCAAGGGTATTTATCTGCAAAAGGTTTCGGTCTCCACGACGATGGGGCCCGGCCTTGCACTGGATCAGACGTCCATCAACATCTGATCCCGCGGGTCCTGTGCGCGCTTCCGCGAGAAGCGCGCCTTCCCGCACACGAACTTTGGGGTAACGGCCGCCGGGCCGGTGCCGTCAAAGACCGCAGGTGCCGGCCCATGCCGGCTTAATATCCCGCGCAGACGGGCCCGATCAGGATAGATCGTTAAACACGATGTTCCTGGTGACGGTCTCGTGAAACGTGCCGGTCATCTGACCGGTTGAGTTAACCGGAACCTTCGGGTTCCACCGTAATCAGGAGGTGACTTGTGGCTCTGAATCTGGAGCAGAAAAAGGCCATTGTCGCCGAAGTCGCTGAAGTAGCAGCCAATGCCTACTCTGCCATCGCTGCCGAGTACCGGGGTCTGACTGTCGAGGAGATGACGCAACTGCGCGCCGAGGCGCGCAACAGCGGTGTCTACCTGCGCGTGGTCAAGAACTCGCTTGCTCGCCGCGCGGTAGAAGGCACGGAATTCGAGTGCATGACCGAAGGGTTGACCGGTCCTCTGATTCTGGCCTTCTCCCAGGAAGATCCGGGCTCCGCTGCACGCGTCATCAAGGACTTCGCCAAGGACCACGAGAAGCTCGAGGTCAAGCTGGTTTCCATCAGTGGAAAACTGCTTGAGCCGGGCGAGATCGGCACCCTGGCGAAGATGCCGACATACGACGAGGCCGTCAGCATGCTGATGGCAGTCATGAAGGCGCCGGTCGAGAAGCTGGCTCGCACCATGAACGAGGTGCCGGGCAAGCTGGTTCGCACGGTTGCAGCCATCAAAGACGCGAAGGAAGCGGCCTAGGCCAAAACCTGTTTTTCACCTTAATTTTCGTGTTTGACCGTTAGGAGAAACATCGTGAGTAAAGAAGATATCCTTGAAGCGATTGCCAACATGAGCGTGATGGAAGTTGTCGAGCTCATCGAGGCAATGGAAGAGAAGTTCGGCGTTTCCGCTGCAGCCGCAGCCGTTGCCGTTGCCGGCCCTGCCGGTGGCGAAGCTGCCGCGGCAGAAGAGCAGACCGAGTTCGACGTTGTCCTCGCCGGCTTCGGCGACAACAAGGTCGCTGTCATCAAGGCAGTCCGCGGCATCACGGGCCAGGGCCTGAAAGAAGCCAAGGAAGCCGTCGAAAGCGCTCCGACGACACTCAAAGAGGGTGTTTCGAAGGAAGAAGCCGAGGAAATCAAGAAGCAGCTCGAGGAAGCAGGCGCTACCGTCGAGGTCAAGTAAGACCTTGCAGAGCGTTGCAGTTGCGACTGCGAGCAGGCTGATGGCCGCGAGGCCATCGGCCTTTTGCCGCTTGTGAGGTGGCAGCAGATTGGCGGGGCGATCCTGTCCCGAGTTCCCGCATTGCGGGGTGTATTGACTGATCCCGAGGGACGGTAAGAATGGCGTATAGTTTCACTGAAAAGAAGCGTATCCGTAAGGATTTCAGCAAACAGAAAAGCATTCTCGAGGTGCCTTTCCTGCTTGCGACCCAGATTGACTCATTCCACACCTTTCTCCAGCTCGACAAGAAGCCGGATGAGCGCGAGAACGTCGGTTTGCACGCGGCATTCAGTTCCGTGTTCCCGATCGTCAGCCATTCGGGCAATGCCGTTCTCGAATATGTCAGTTACCGTCTTGGCGAGCCGCCATTCGACGTGCGCGAGTGCCAGCTGCGCGGTGTGACCTATGCGGCGCCGCTGCGCGTGCTCGTCAAGCTCGTGATCTACGACAAGGAATCGAAGACCACGCCGCCGAAGGTCAAGGAGGTGCGCGAGCAGGAGATCTACATGGGCGAAATGCCGCTCATGACGGATACCGGCACCTTCGTCATCAATGGCACGGAGCGTGTCATCGTTTCCCAGCTGCACCGTTCCCCGGGCGTCTTCTTCGATCACGACAAAGGCAAGACGCACTCGTCCGGCAAGCTGCTGTTCTCGGCGCGCGTCATCCCCTACCGCGGCTCATGGCTCGATTTCGAATTCGATCCCAAGGATTGCGTCTTCGTGCGCATCGACCGCCGCCGCAAGATTCCGGCAACCATTCTTCTGCGCGCGCTCGGTTACGACACCGAGCAGATGGTCGAGATGTTCTTCGAAACCGACCGTTTCGAACTCGGCGAGAAGGGTATCCTCGTCGACCTGGTACCGAGCCGCCTGCGCGGCGAGACGCTCGACTTCGATGTCAAGATCAAGAACAAGGTCCTCGTCGAGGCAGGGCGCCGCATCACCCAGCGCCATATCCGCGAGCTCGACAAGGCCGGCGTCACCAAGCTCGAGGTACCGGTCTCCTTTCTCGCCGGCAAGACGCTGGCGCACAACGTCATCGACAAGTCGACCGGCGAGCTGCTGGCGAACGTCAACGACGAGCTGACCGAGTCCGCGATCGAAACCCTCGTGCAGGCCGGCATCGACCAGATCGAGACCATCTTCACGAACGATCTCGATCACGGCCCGTTCATCTCCGACACGCTGCGCATCGACCCGACCACGACCCAGCTCGAGGCGCAGGTCGAGATCTACCGCATGATGCGCCCCGGCGAGCCGCCGACGAAGGACGCCGCCGAAAACCTGTTCAACAATCTGTTCTTCTCGCTCGACCGTTACGACCTGTCCGCCGTCGGGCGCATGAAGTTCAACCGCCGTCTCGGCCGCGACGAGTCCGAGGGCGAGGGCACGCTGTCGAATGACGACATCATCGACGTGCTCAAGACGCTCATCGACATCCGCAACGGCAACGGCAGCGTCGATGATATCGACCACCTCGGCAACCGCCGCGTGCGCTGCGTCGGCGAGATGGCCGAAAACCAGTTCCGCATCGGCCTCGTACGTGTCGAGCGCGCCGTCAAGGAGCGCCTGAGCCTGGCCGAGAGCGAGGGCCTGATGCCGCAGGAGATGATCAATTCCAAGCCGGTCTCTGCCGCGATGAAGGAGTTCTTCGGTTCCAGCCAGCTGTCACAGTTCATGGACCAGAACAACCCGCTGTCCGAGATCACGCACAAGCGTCGCGTTTCGGCGCTCGGTCCGGGTGGCCTGGCGCGTGAGCGCGCCGGCTTCGAGGTGCGCGACGTTCATCCCACGCACTATGGCCGAGTCTGCCCGATCGAGACGCCTGAAGGCCCCAACATCGGCCTCATCAATTCGCTCGCGGTCTACGCCCGCACCAACAAGTACGGCTTCCTCGAGACGCCCTACCGTGTCGTCAACGACGGCAAGGCGTCGGACGAGATCCATTACCTCTCCGCCATCGAGGAAGGCCGCTATGTGATCGCGCAGGCCAACGCCGCGCTCGACGACGAGGGGCGTTTCACCGACGACCTGGTGTCATGCCGCTTCGAGAATGAATTCTCCATGGCGACGCCCGACCGTATCAACTATATGGACGTCTCGCCGCGCCAGATCGTCTCGGTGGCCGCGAGCATGGTGCCGTTCCTCGAGCACGACGACGCGAACCGCGCGCTCATGGGCTCGAACATGCAGCGCCAGGCGGTCCCGACGCTGCGCGCCGAGAAGCCGCTTGTCGGCACCGGCATGGAGCGTGTCGTGGCTATCGATTCCGGTGTGACTGTGGTCGCCAGGCGCGGCGGTGCCGTCGACTCCGTCGATGCGCAGCGCATTGTCGTACGTGTCAACGACGACGAGACCGAAGCCGGCGAACCGGGTGTCGACATCTACAACCTGACGAAGTACACCCGCTCCAACCAGAACACCTGTATCAACCAGCGTCCGCTGGTCAAGGTCGGCGACATGGTCTCGCGCGGCGACGTCATGGCCGACGGGCCTTCGACCGACATGGGCGAGCTCGCGCTCGGGCAGAACCTGCGCGTCGCCTTCATGCCGTGGAACGGCTACAACTTCGAGGACTCGATCCTGATCTCAGAGCGCGTCGTCCAGGAGGACCGCTTCACCACGATCCACATCGAGGAACTCACCTGCATGGCGCGCGACACCAAGCTCGGCACCGAGGAGATCACGGCGGACATCCCGAATGTCGGTGAAGCCAACCTCGGCCGTCTCGACGAGTCGGGCATTGTCTATGTGGGTGCCGAGGTCAAGGATGGCGACATCCTCGTCGGCAAGGTCACACCGAAAGGCGAGACCCAGCTGACGCCCGAAGAGAAGCTGCTGCGCGCGATCTTCGGCGAGAAGGCATCCGACGTGAAGGATACCTCGCTGCGCATGCCGTCGAGCATGTCGGGCACCGTCATCGACGTGCAGGTCTTCACGCGTGACGGCGTCGAGAAAGACGCGCGCGCGCTGCAGATCGAGGAAGCCGAACTCGAACGCGTGCGCAAGGACCTCGACGATCAGCTGCGCATCATGGAAGAGGACACCTTCGAGCGCATCGAGAAGATGCTGCTCGGCAAGGTCGCGGATGGCGGCCCTAACAGGCTCAAGAAGGGCACCAAGATCACCAAGGCCTATCTCTCCGAGCTCAGGCAGGACGACTGGCTCGAGATCCGCCTGCACAACGAGGAGGCCGCGGCCCAGCTCGAGGCCGTCGCCAACCAGATCAAGCTGCAGCGCGAGCAGTTCCGTGAAAAATACGAGGAGAAGAAGCGCAAGCTGACCTCCGGCGATGATCTCGCGCCCGGCGTGCAGAAGATGGTCAAGGTGTATGTCGCTGTCAGGCGTCGCATCCAGCCCGGCGACAAGATGGCCGGGCGTCACGGCAACAAGGGTGTCATCTCCAAGGTGGTCCCGGTCGAGGACATGCCCTACGACGAGCACGGCGAGCCGGTCGATATCGTGCTGAACCCGCTCGGCGTCCCCTCGCGCATGAACATCGGCCAGGTGCTCGAGACCCATCTCGGTTTCGCGGCCAAGGGCGTCGGCCGCAGGATCGGCGCCATGCTCGACGAACAGCAGAAGGTCGCCGATATCCGCAAGTTCCTCGAGAAGGTCTACAACTTCAGCGGCAAGACCGAGGATCTCGACAGCTTCAGCGATGCAGATATTCTCGAAATGGCCGACAACCTGCGCGAAGGCGTGCCGACTGCCACGCCCGTCTTCGACGGCGCCAACGAGGAGGAGATCCGCGAGATGCTCAAGCTCGGCGGGCTGCCGGAATCCGGCCAGGTCACGCTTTTCGACGGACGCACCGGTGAGGCCTTCGAACGCCCGGTAACGGTCGGTTACATGTACATCCTGAAGCTCAACCACCTGGTTGACGACAAGATGCATGCACGCTCGACCGGCCCCTACAGCCTCGTCACCCAGCAGCCGCTCGGCGGCAAGGCGCAGTTCGGCGGGCAGCGCTTCGGCGAGATGGAGGTGTGGGCGCTGGAAGCCTACGGCGCAGCCTACACCCTGCAGGAGATGCTCACGGTCAAGTCGGACGACGTCAACGGCCGCACGCGCATCTACAAGAACATCGTCGATGGCGACCACCGCATGGAACCCGGCATGCCGGAGTCCTTCAACGTGCTCGTGAAGGAGATCCGCTCGCTCGGCATCAACATCGAACTCGAGCAAGAGTAAACAGGCCAGGAGTAACGAACAGTGAAAGATCTGCTGAACATTCTGAAACAGGACCAGGTTGAAGAGTTTGATTCAATCCGCATCGGCCTGGCGTCACCGGACATGATCCGCTCCTGGTCATACGGCGAAGTCAAGAAGCCCGAGACCATCAACTACCGGACCTTCAAGCCGGAGAGGGACGGCCTCTTCTGCGCCAAGATCTTCGGCCCGGTCAGTGACTACGAGTGCCTGTGCGGCAAGTACAAGCGTCTCAAGCACCGCGGCGTGGTGTGCGAGAAGTGCGGTGTCGAGGTCACCCTCTCGAAGGTGCGCCGGGAGCGCATGGGCCACATCGACCTGGCCGCGCCCGTCGCGCACATCTGGTTCCTGAAGTCGCTGCCGTCGCGCATCGGCCTGCTGCTCGACATGACACTGAAGGATATCGAGCGCGTGCTCTACTTCGAATCCTACGTCGTCGTCGAACCCGGCATGACGCCGCTCGAGCGCGGCCAGCTGCTGACCGACGAACAGTACATCGAGGCCGTCGAGGAGTACGCCGACGAGTTCGACGCGCGCATGGGCGCCGAGGCGGTCTTCGAGCTGTTGCGCACCATCGACATTCCGAAGGAGATCGAGACCATTCGCGAGGACATGGACGCCACGCGCTCCGAGACCAAGATCAAGAAATACAGCAAGCGCCTGAAGCTGCTGGAGTCCTTGCAGGAGTCGGGCAACAAGCCCGAGTGGATGGTCATGACCGTGCTGCCCGTCCTGCCGCCGGAACTGCGGCCGCTGGTGCCGCTCGACGGTGGACGCTTCGCGACCTCGGATCTCAACGACCTCTACCGTCGCGTCATCAACCGCAACAACCGCCTGAACCGCCTGCTCGAGCTCATGGCGCCGGACATCATCGTGCGCAACGAGAAGCGCATGTTGCAGGAAGCTGTCGATGCGCTCATCGACAACGGCCGCCGCGGCCGCGCGATCACGGGCTCGAACAAGCGCCCGCTGAAGTCGCTGGCCGACATGATCAAGGGCAAGCAGGGACGCTTCCGCCAGAACCTGCTTGGCAAGCGCGTCGACTACTCTGGCCGCTCGGTCATCGTCGTTGGCCCCTACCTGCGCCTGCACCAGTGCGGCCTGCCGAAGAAGATGGCGCTGGAGCTGTTCAAGCCGTTCATCTTCTCGAAGCTGCAGTGGCGCGGACTGGCCAACACCATCAAGTCGGCCAAGAAGATGGTCGAGCGCGGCGACGCCGAGGTGTGGGATATCCTCGAGGAAGTCATCCGCGAGCACCCGGTCATGCTCAACCGTGCGCCGACACTGCACCGACTCGGCATTCAGGCATTCGAACCCGTGCTGATCGAGGGCAAGGCCATCCAGCTGCACCCGCTCGTCTGTACCGCATTCAACGCGGACTTCGACGGCGACCAGATGGCGGTTCACGTACCGCTGTCGGTCGAGGCCCAGCTCGAGGCACGCACGCTGATGATGTCCTCGAACAACATCCTTTCGCCGGCCAACGGCGAGCCCATCATCGTTCCCTCGCAGGACGTGGTTCTGGGTCTTTACTTCATGACCCGCGAGCGCATCAATGCGCGCGGCGAGGGCATGGTCTTCAGCGATGTGCGCGAAGTCTTGCGCGCCTACGAGTCTGGCGCTGTCGACCTGCAGGCCAGGATCAAGGTGCGCATCACCGACTACACCAATGACGAAGATGGCAACGAAACCGAGCTGACCGCGATCCGCGACACCACGGTGGGCCGCGCGCTGTTGCGCGACATCCTGCCGCGGGGCCTCTCCTTCAACCTGCTGGACCAGCCGCTCGGCAAGCGTGCCATCTCCAACCTCGTGAACTCCTGCTATCGCCGCGTCGGCCTCAAGGAGACGGTCGTTTTCGCCGACCAGCTGATGTACACGGGCTTCCGCTACGCGACGCGTGCCGGGGTTTCCATCTGCGCCGACGACATGATCGTCCCGGAAGAGAAGGAGCCCATCCTTGCCGCTGCCGAGGAAGAGGTGAAGGAGATCGAGGCGCAGTACAGCTCGGGTCTTGTCACCCAGGGCGAGCGCTACAACAAGGTTGTCGACATCTGGTCGCACACCAACGACCAGGTTGCCAAGGCCATGATGACCAAGATCGGCAAGGAGCAGGTCACCGACAGCGAGGGCAACCAGGCCGAGCAGGACTCCTTCAACTCGATCTTCATGATGGCCGACTCCGGCGCGCGGGGTTCCGCGGCCCAGATCCGCCAGCTCGCCGGCATGCGCGGTCTCATGGCCAAGCCGGACGGCTCCATCATCGAGACGCCGATCACGGCTAACTTCCGCGAGGGCCTGAACGTCCTGCAATACTTCATCTCGACGCACGGCGCGCGCAAGGGTCTGGCCGACACCGCGCTCAAGACTGCCAACTCCGGATACCTCACGCGCCGTCTCGTCGACGTCGCCCAGGACATGGTCGTGCTCGAGGAGGATTGCGGCACCGAGGGCGGCATCCTGATGACGCCGATCATCGAGGGTGGTGACGTCGTCGAGCCGCTGCGCGAGCGCATTCTCGGCCGCGTCACGGCCCAGCACCTCTACAGGCCGGACAGCGACGAGCTGATCTGCGAGGCTGGCACGCTGCTCGACGAGAAGTGGGTCGACACGCTGGAAGCCGCCGGTATCGACCAGGTCATGGTGCGTTCCGCCATCACCTGCGAAGCACGCGTCGGTGTATGCGCGAACTGTTACGGGCGCGACCTGGCGCGTGGTCATCTCGTCAACGAGGGCGAGGCGGTTGGCGTCATCGCGGCCCAGAGTATCGGCGAGCCCGGCACCCAGCTCACCATGCGCACCTTCCATATCGGTGGTGCCGCGTCGCGGGCGGCCGCGGCCAACAGCATCGAGATCAAGAACAGCGGTGTCATCCGTTACAGCGACATCGAGTTCGTCGAGCAGGAAAGTGGCAACAAGGTCGTCACGGCGCGTTCGGGCGAGATCCACGTGCTCGACGATCTCGGCCGCGAGCGCGAGCGCTACAAGGTGCCCTACGGCTCCAATCTCAAGGTGGCCGATGGTGACACTGTCGATGGTGGCGCGCTCGTAGCGACCTGGGATCCACACACCCACCCGGTCATCACCGAGGTCGCGGGCAAACTGCGCTTCGATGACATCATCGAGGGCGTGACGGTGCAGAAGCGCGTGGACGAGACCACGGGCCTGTCGTCACTCGAGATCATGGATCCTGTACAGCGTCCCGCTACCGGCAAGGACCTGCGTCCGATGGTCAAGCTCGTCGACGACAAGGGCAAGGATGTCATGATTTCCGGCACCAGCATCCCGGCGCAGTACTTCCTGCCACCAGGCTCCATCATCAGCGTCAAGGACGGCGCCGACGTCAAGATCGGCGACACCCTGGCGCGTATTCCGCAGGAGTCGTCGAAGACACGCGACATCACCGGTGGTCTGCCGCGTGTTGCGGACCTGTTCGAGGCACGCAAGCCGAAGGAGCCGGCAATCCTCGCCGAGGCAACCGGTACCATCGGTTTTGGCAAGGAGACCAAGGGCAAGCAGCGTATCGTGATCACCGACAAGAACGGCGAGACCACGGAAAGCCTGATCCCGAAATGGCGCCGTATCGACGTCTTCGAGGGCGAGCACGTGGAACGCGGCGAGATCATCGCCGAGGGCGAGCTGACACCGCACGATATCCTGCGCCTGCGTGGCGTCACGGACCTGGCCGAGTATCTCGTCCAGGAGATCCAGGACGTCTATCGGCTGCAGGGGGTCAAGATCAACGACAAGCATATCGAGGTCATCATTCGCCAGATGCTGCGCAAGGTCGAGATCACCGAACCGGGCGATTCGAAGTTCATCAAGGGCGAGCAGGCCGAGCGTTCGCGGGTCGTCGAGGTCAACGAGAAACTCGTCGCGGAAGGCAAGCATCCCGCCGAGTACGAACTGATCCTGCTGGGCATCACGAAGGCGTCGCTGGCGACCGAGTCCTTCATCTCGGCGGCTTCCTTCCAGGAGACCACGCGCGTACTCACGGAGGCCGCGGTGCGTGGCTCCGCCGACACACTGGTCGGCCTGAAGGAGAACGTCATCGTCGGACGCCTGGTGCCGGCCGGCACCGGCCTCTCGCACCACAAGGAGCGCCGCGAGAATCGCCACCACGTCGAGGACGAGCAGGGCGCCGAGCTCGCGGCCCAGGAAGTCGAGGCCGCGATCAAGGAAGCGCTCAGCACGTCGGATGAATCATAAGAGGTAAACGATCATGGCAAGAATCACCGTTGAAGACTGTCTCGAACACGTCGATAACCGATTCGATCTGGTGTTGCTGGCGACAAAGCGCGCGCGCCAGATTGCCGCGGGTGTCGATCCCCTGATCCCGTGGGAAAACGACAAGGCGACGGTCGTCGCCCTGCGCGAGATCGCCGAAGGCCTGATCACGGAGCAGCTCATCGAGGAGCAGGCGCAGGAGGGTGAAACAACCGAGGACGAGCTGCTGATCGCTCTCGGCGAGGAGCTCGCGGAGCTGCAGGGCGGCGGCGACTGAGAGTCCGGCGCCACCCGGGCAGTGCCCGGGCAGCCTTAGCAACATCCAGGCCCGGCCTTCCAGCGCCGGGCTTTTTTCTGCAGGAGCGATTCAGATTTCCGAGCAGACCCCGCGACTCTGGTGTTATTCTTTGAAGCAAACCGCAACCAATCAGCAGAGCCAGTGGCACAATCGGAGACGACTATTCCGGAACTGCAAATCAGGATGCCCTTGACGGCAGAGAAGGCTGACGAACCCCGTTTTCTGATCAGCGACCTGCTGTCGTACCTGGAAAATTACCTGCCACCGAACGAGATTCGCGAGGTCTATCGCGCCTATCTCTACGGCGCCGATGCGCATGTCAACCAGAAACGTCTCTCGGGCGAGCCCTACATCTATCATCCCATTGCGGTGGCCCACATCCTCGCCAGCATGCGTCTCGACTACAAGTGCCTCATGGCCGCGATCCTGCACGATGTCATCGAGGATACGCCGACAGCCAAGGAGCAGCTCTCGCAGGAGTTCGGGCAGGATGTCGCCGAGCTCGTCGACGGCGTCACCAAGCTGACGCATCTGGATTTCTCGTCCAAGGAAGAGGCGCAGGCGGCCAGCTTCCGCAAGATGATCCTCGCGATGACGCGCGACATCCGCGTCATCCTGATCAAGCTCGCCGACAGGTTGCACAACATGCGCACGCTCGGTGTCATGCGTCCCGAGAAGGCGCGGCGTATCGCACGCGAGACCATGGAGATCTATGCGCCGATCGCCCAGCGGCTTGGCATCAACCGCGTGCGCCAGGAACTCGAGGACCTGGCATTCCGCGCGCACTGGCCGTGGCGTTATCGGCTGCTCAAGAAGGCCGTGCAGAAGAGCCACGGCGCTCACAAGGAGATGGTCAAGGGGATTCTTGCCAACATACGGCGGCAGCTGATGCATTCCGACATCAAGGCAGATGTGCTCGGGCGCACCAAGAACCTCTACAGCATCTATCGCAAAATGCGCGACCGCAAGGTGCGCTTCAGCGACATGGCCGACGTGCTCGCGTTCCGCATCATGGTCGACTCCGTCGACGAATGTTACCGCGTGCTTGGCGTCGTGCATCATCTCTACAAACCGAAACCGGGCTTTTTCAAGGACTATATTGCCATCCCGAAGTCCAACGGCTATCAGTCACTGCATACGGTGCTCTTTGGTCCCCATGGCGGGCCGATCGAGGTGCAGATCCGAACCCACGCCATGCATCAACTCGCCGAGAATGGTGTCGCGGCGCACTGGGGCTACAAGAACGAAGGCGAGGACGGCGGCAAGTTGCACGGGCCGAGCGCCGAATGGCTGAAGAACTTGCAGGATCTGCAGGAGGGCTCGTCGACACCGATCGAGTTTCTCGAGCACGTCAAGGTCGACCTCTTCCCGGACGAGGTCTATGTCTTCACACCCAAGGGCAAGATACTCGTCCTGCCGCGCGGCGCGACCGTGCTCGATTTCGCCTACGCGGTGCACACCGATGTCGGCAACCACTGCGTTGCAGCGCGCGTCAACAAGCAGCTCGTGCCGCTGCGCTACCAGCTGCGCAACGGCGAGACCGTCGAGATCCAGACCTCCTCCAGCGTGCATCCGAACCCGCGCTGGCTCGAGTTCGTCGTTACCTCGAAGGCGCGTGCCAATATCCGCAGTTTCCTGAAACACCTCAAGCGTCAGGAGGCCGTCAATCTCGGCGCCTACCTGCTGGGTACCGAACTCGAGGTCCACGGCGTGGAGCTCGAGCAGGTGGATGCGCAAATGATCGAGCAGATGCTCGCTGACATCAACTACAAGTCGCTCGACGACCTGCTGGCAGATATCGGGCTCGGCAACCGCCCGGCGCGTTTCGTGGCGCGTCAACTGACGGGCGATGTAGTGCGAGCGCCCGTGGAACCGGCGGCCGAGGTTGCGCACGATGAGGACGAAGCCCTGCGCAAGCGGGTCGCTATCAAGGGCACCGAGGGCATGGTGGTGCACTATGCACGATGTTGTCACCCCATTCCGGGCGATCCTATCATCGGCATCTTCAATCCAGGCAAGGGGCTCGTGGTGCACCGGACCAGCTGTCCGAACCTCAGCAGGGAACGCAAGAACGCCGAAAACTGGGTCGAGGTGCAGTGGGAAGAGCGTGTGCATGGAGATTTCGCCGTCGGCATCCGCATGGAGGTCCGCAACCGCCCCGGTGTGCTGGCGACGACCGCCTCGATCATCGCCGAGAACCAGTCGAACATCGAGAGGGTGCATGCCGACGACAATGACGGCTACTACTCGGTGCAGGATTTCGTCATTACCGTCAAGGATCGCCAGCATCTGGCGCGCATCATGCGTTCATTGCGCACCCAGCCCGCCGTCATTCGCATCAGCCGCAATTTCGGCTGACAGGATCCCTCCCTTCTCCGGTTCGTTGCTCCCGCTCCCAAGGGATGATTCAGCGCGCGTTGCGCTCGTAGTGTTCGAGTATGCGCATCAGCTCCGGGCTGCCTGCGGTCGGAATCTCGCCGGCGGGAGCGGCTTCCGTGTCGCTTTCAGCTTCGTAGGCGGCATTCTCACCCGGCGCGGATTCCACCGGCGCGGATTCCACCGGCGCGGATTCCACCGGCGCGGATTCCACCGGCTCGGATTCCACCGGCGCGGACTCGACCGGCGCGGATTCCACCGGCGCGGATTCCACCGGCGCGGACTCGACCGGCGCGGATTCCACCGGCGCGGATTCCACCGGCGCGGGCTCCACCGGCGCGGGCTCCACCGGAAAAGTCTCTGCGGTTGCGCTCTCTTCAGGAACGCCTGTGGCGCCATTCAGGGCGCCTCTTCCGTGGCCCCGGTCTCGGTGGCCGGTGGCTCTGGCGGCATTTGAGCGCCGCTGTCCGCGGTTTCCCGGGGGGCGGTTTCGACAGCTGCACGCTCCTCGGGCGCCTCCGGAGGTTCGTCTGCGGGCATGGGCGTCGTGGCGCTTTCGCCGGCAGACACCTGCGACCCGGTTGCAGTCTCATCGGCGGCCTCGACCGGCGCGGTTTTCGCGGGCTCGGTCTCGCCGGTCCCGGTCGCTGCCGGCACGGAGGGATCGACTGCTGCCGGCGCGATCCCGGTGGTCTTTGTCAACGCCTCTTCGGGCGCAGGCTCCTCGACGGCGGGTTCTGCAGGCTCGCCGGTCCCGGCCGCTTCCTGCGCGGAGGGTTCGACTGCTGCCGGCGCGTTCGCGGTCGTCTCTGTCATCGCCTCTTCGGGCGCAGGCTCCTCGACGGCGGGTTCTGCAGGCTCGGCGGGGTTGCTTTCCATGGTCGCGCTCTCCACCTCATTGGCGCTGTCTACGTCCGGCAGCGCCAGTCCCAGGCTCTTGAGCAGGTTTGGCTGAAAGTAGAGTACGACGGCAAGCACGATGACAGACAGAAGGAGGATGCGAATGAATCCGAACATGGGGGAAATTCCTGCGAGATCTCAAATTTGCGCCATTTTATCACGGGCAGAAGGAGTGTCTGCATGAGATAATATTTCGATGATTTCATTTCGAATTGCAAGCGGACGCTGATGGCCCTCTTCGAGGCCCGCTGGATGCCTGAATCCGAACTCGCAACACGCCTCGACGACCGGAGCATTCGCCGCTGGCTGGTCGACAAGGGCTCGCTGACCCAGCGCTTGATCGAGCACTGCGGCGATGGCTTCAGGGTGCGCTTGCGTCGCCAGGGCTGGTTACGGCCGCGGCTCTCCGAGGCGCGCCTGCTCGATCAGCCGGCCGGGCGTCTCGCGATGATCCGCGAGGTCGACCTCCTGTGCCACGGGGTACCCGTGGTCTTCGCGCGCACCGTCATTCCCGCCTCCAGTCTACTGGGGCGTTCGCGCTCGCTTACCGGGCTCGGTGACAGGCCCCTTGGCGCCATGTTATTCCGTGATCCGACGACGCGCCGCGAGCGCGTGCAATATGCGCGCATCGGTCCACGCCAGGCGCTGTTTGCGACCGCCACGCGGTATCTCGAGCAGCCGGTCAGAGAGCTGCAGGGGAGACGCACACTCTTCTGCTTCCAGGGAAAGCCGCTGCTCGTCAACGAGATCTTCCTGCCGACGCTGTTCGAACAGCCGGAGGCTGCCGCATGAGCCAGCCGCTGCTCGCCGGCCGCCTCGGACTCTATGCCGAGCTGATTCGGCTCAACCGGCCGATCGGCATTTTCCTGCTGCTGTGGCCAGGTCTCTGGGCACTCTGGATCGCCGGGGATGGCCAGCCGCCATGGTGGATCGTCCTGATCTTCATTGCCGGGACAGCGCTCATGCGTTCCGCCGGTTGCGCCATCAACGACTATGCCGACCGCGATTTCGATGGCCATGTGACGCGCACCCGCCAGCGCCCGGTCGCGAGCGGCCGCATCCCGGCAAGGGAGGCGCTGCTGGTTTTTGTCGTCCTGAGCCTCGCCGCATTCGCGCTCGTGTTCTTTCTCAATACCACCACCATCCTGATGTCATTCGTTGCGGTCGCGCTGGCGGCCGTCTATCCCTTCATGAAACGCTTTACGCACATGCCGCAGCTCGTGCTCGGTATGGCTTTCGGCTGGGCTGTTCCCATGGCCTTCACGGCACTGCAGGAGCAGGTGCCCCCGGTCGCCTGGGTGCTGTTCGCGGCCGCCGTCATCTGGGCTTTGATCTACGACACCATGTATGCGATGGTTGACCGCGAGGACGACCGCGAGATCGGCATCAAGTCGACGGCGATCCTGTTCGGACGCCACGATCGACTGATCATCGGCCTGTTGCAGATCCTCATGCTCGCGCTGCTTGGCGTCGCAGGCGTCCTTGCCGGCCTTGGATTCTTCTACTGGCTCGGCCTCGCCGCCGGTGGCCTGCTGTTCCTCTACCAGCAGTGGCTGATCAGGGAACGGGAGCCAGCCGACTGTTTTCGCGGTTTTCTGAACAACAACTGGTTCGGCATGTCGATCTTTCTCGGTATTGCTGCCGATTACTACCTGGGAGTACCTACATGAAGTTCCGTTTCGTGCTCGTCGTCTTTATGCTCGTCGTTGCAACCTCGCCAGTCTCGGCCAAGCAGAAAGATCCGCTGCTGACCGTCAAGGAGCTGCCGCAAGCCAGCCTGCTGTTCGAGGAGAATGGCAAGGAGGTGCTGTCGAAGGGGGCCGACAGGCCGATGGTGCCGGCTTCGACACTGAAGCTTCTCACGGCGCTGGCAGCGATCGACAAGCTGGGTCTCGACTACAGGTTCACGACAGATTTCCATGTCGATGACAAGCAACAGCTCTGGGTCATCGGCTCGGGCGACCCCTTTCTCGTCTCCGAGGAAATCGCCCTGATCGCCGGGGCACTGAAGCAGAAGGGACTCAGGAAGGTCAGCAACATCGTGCTGGACGGTTCGCGCTACGGCAAGAACCTCTATATCGACGGCCGTACCGACACCGACAATCCCTACGATGCACCGATCTCCGCGCTGGCGGCCAACTTCAATACCGTGGCTTTCAAGCGCAGCAAGGCCAAAGGGCTTTATCAGGCCGAACCACAGACGCCGCTGACGAAGACGGCGTACGAACTCGGCGCGATCAAGCTCAGGGGCAACGGCTCCAATCGTGTCAACCTCAAGACGCGCGAGCGCGCCGAGACCTATTTTGGCGAACTGCTGGCCGCCAAGCTGAAGCAGGCCGGCATCGAGGTCATGAACCCGGACAGGATTCTCTTCGCCAAATGGAAAGGCAGCGGCCGGCCCTACTATCGCCATGCCAACAGCAGGAATCTTTCGCGTCTCATCAAGTCGATGATGGCCAGTTCCAGCAACTTCATCGCCAACAGCCTCTTCATCACCATGGCCGACGAGGGTAAAGGCAACGCGCTCGAAATGATCAAGGCGCGCGCCGGCATGAAGCGCTGGATCGATCGCACATTCGGCTGGAAGAACTACGCCGTTCTCGAGGGCTCCGGCCTGTCGCGCGGGAACAAGCTCAGCGCGCGCCAGATGTTGCAGGTCGTCAAGGCGTTCGAGCCTTACCGGGAGCTGCTGCCGCGCTACAAGGGCAAGGTGCGTGCCAAGACAGGAACCCTGAAGGGCGTCAGCTGCTATGCCGGATTCGTCAACCGCAGGGGCGAGTGGCAACCCTTCTGCCTGCTCATCAACCAGCAGGTCAGCGGCAGCTTGCGCAAGCGCGTCGCCGAGGCCATGGCCGACAGCAGCAAACTCCCGTCCATTTGCGACAGCGTCAAATGCTGAGGCGTGCCGCCTGCCTGCTGATCCTCTTTCTTCTTGCGCCTGCAGCTGCGCCGGCCGCACCGCCGGCCGCAGCGATCGCCTCGGCGCACCCGATGGCGACGCAGGCCGGCCTCCGGATCCTGCGGCAGGGCGGCAACGCCTTCGATGCGGCGATCACCGTGACGGCCGTGCTGGCAGTCGTCGAGCCCTACTCGTCGGGCATCGGTGGTGGCGGGTTCTACCTGCTGCAGCGCGGCGAAAATGGCTATGCGACCATGCTCGACGCGCGCGAGCGTGCCCCTTACGCCGCTGAACGCGACATGTATCTCGATGCGAACGGCGAGCCGACGAAGGCGTCGCTCGAGGGGCCGCTCTCCGCGGCGATCCCCGGCATCCCGGCGGCGCTCGTGGAACTCGCAGCGCGCCATGGCAGGCTGCCGCTGACGCAGACGCTGCAGCCTGCCATCGACGCGGCGCTGAACGGCTTTGTCGTCGACGAGCAGTATCGCCGCCTGGCCGAATTCCGTCTCGAGTTGCTGCAGCGTTATCCCGAGACCGCCGCAATCTTCCTGCACGACAACCAGGTGCCGCCCGCCGGGCACATCATTCGCCAGCCCGATCTCGCCAGGACGCTGGCGCGCATCGCGCGCTACGGCAACACGGGCTTCTATTCGCCGCTGCTTGCCGGCGACATGATCGCATTCGTGCAGCGTGACGGCGGCATCTGGACGCTGCGCGACCTCGCCGACTACCGGGTCGCCTATCGCCAGCCGGTGACAATGGACTACAGGGGCTGGAAACTGACATCGGCTGCGCCGCCCTCGTCGGGCGGCATCGCACTGGCGACCATGCTCGGGATACTCGAGCACTACGATCTCGACAACATGGAAGCGGCGGAGCGCACACACTACATCATCGAGGCGATGCGCCATGCCTACCGTGACCGCGCCGAGTATCTCGGCGACCCTGATCATGTCGAGGTGCCTGTCGCCATGCTGCTGTCTGAAGCGCATGTGCGCAGCAAGCTCGAGTGGGTCCGGAGCGACGAGGCGACGCCCAGCGCCTCCTTGCCACCCGCGACGGTCGGGATGCCGGGAGGGGCGGACACCACCCACTTCTCCATTCTCGACAGCGACGGCAACCGGGTCGCCGCCACGCTCAGCATCAACTATCCCTTCGGGTCAGGCTATGTGATACCAGGCACGGGCGTCCTGTTGAATGACGAAATGGACGACTTCTCGGCGAGGCCCGGCGCGCCCAACGCCTACGGTCTCGTCGGTGCCGAGGCCAATGCCATCGCACCAGGGAAACGCCCGCTCTCCAGTATGTCGCCGACATTCATCGAAAACGGCAACAGGCTCGTCATTCTCGGCACCCCCGGCGGCAGCCGCATCATCACCATGGTGCTGCTCGGGGTGCTCGAGGCGACACGCGGCGGGACGGCGCAGGCGATCGTCACGCTGCCGAGAATGCATCACCAGTACCTCCCGGACAGCGTCAGTTTCGAGCCGGGAGCGATCAGCCGGGAGGTCCGGCAGACATTGCAACAGCATGGTCACAGCCTCGAAGAACTCGAGAGGCCTTACGGCAACATGCAGGTGGTGGTCTGGGACAAGGCCGGCGCAGAGGTGGATGCGGCAAGCGATCCGCGCGGGGTCGGAAGCGCCGGGGTGCTGCCGGCACGCGCGGCTGCAGCAACCTCGCCCTGAGGTTCAGTTGTTCGAATCGAAGCCGATCTTGTCGAGCGTTCGGCTGAAGAGCCCCTTGCCCTTGTAATCAGGAACATCGACGACAACACGCTTTTCCTCGTCGTTGATATCCTGCTCGGCCTCGTAATCCCCGGTGATGCGATCGAGGTATCCATTGTCGAAATGGAGTGTGAGCGTTTTCAGGACGGGCTCGCTGCCAGGCACCTTGAGCCAGTAGATGTAATCCCAGCGCTCCTGGTGAAAGACGTCCGTCAGCGAGGGGGTTCCGAGTTCCTGGCGCACCTCTTCCCGGGACATCCCGATCTGGACCTGATCGAGCTGCCTCTGGCTCAGCGGCGTGCCCTGCTGGATCGTCGGCTTGTGGACCAGCGACCAGCCGGAGACGGGCTCGACCACGCTGTCTGTCGCCTTTTCCACGGACGAACAGCCAGCTGCGGCGACGAGTGCGCCATACAGGCAGATGAGAAGCGGTTTTTGCATCTGGATTATCTGGTAACCTGCGATCAAACGTTGCTACTATACAGCAAAGATCGCCTTTCTGACAGACACGCAAGCTGATGGATAACAACGACATACGTCAGGCCGGACTCAAGGTCACGCTGCCCCGCGTCAAGATTCTCGAGATTCTCGAGAACAGCAAGCAGAAACACCTCAGTGCCGAGGATGTCTACAAGATTCTGCTGGAAAAAGAGGAGGAGATCGGGCTTGCGACCGTCTATCGCGTGCTGACGCAGTTCGAGGGAGCGGGCCTCGTGCAGCGACACAATTTCGAGGGCGGGCACTCGGTATTCGAACTCGATCGCGGCACCCATCACGACCATATCGTCTGCCTCGACTGCGGCCATGTCGAGGAATTCTTCGACGAGACCATCGAGTCCTGCCAGCAAAAAATGGCCGAAAGGCTCGGCTTCGAGCTGGCGGATCACTCCATGGTGCTCTACGCCAACTGCAAGCGCGAGAACTGCCCCTACCGCAAGTAGCCTTCCCGGCTCTCAGGCGCTGAGGCTGCGCAGCAACATCTCCTTCGCGTGATCGAGCGTCTTCTCGGTCAGTTCGATGCCGCCGAGCATGCGGGCGATCTCGTGCACGCGGCGCTCCTCGTCGAGCGCCACCACGGCCGTGCGGCTGACATCTTTTGCGCTCTCCTTCTCGACCCGCAGGTGCCGGTGCGCCTGCGCAGCGACCTGGGGCAGGTGCGTGACACAGAGGATCTGGCGCTGTTCGCCGAGCCGGCGCAGCAGGCTGCCGACGATCTCGGCGACGCCGCCGCCGATGCCGACGTCGACCTCGTCGAAAATCAGGGTCGGAATGGTCGACAGGCCGATGGTCGCGACCTGGATCGCGAGGCTGATGCGCGACAGCTCGCCACCCGAGGCGACTTTCGAGAGGGCCTGCGGCGGCTGACCAGGGTTGGTCGCGATCAGGAACTCGACACTCTCGAGCCCATGTTCGCGCGGCTCGTTATCCTCCGTCTTGCCGAGCTTCACGCTGAAGGCGCCGTCAGGCATCGACAGTGTCCGCATGGTCTGCGTCACCCTTTTCGCGAGTTCGCGGGCAGCCTTCGCGCGTGTCTTGCCGAGCCGTGTGGCCAGTGACAGCCACTGATCGCGCAACGCTGCATGCTGCTTTGCGAGCTGTTCGAGTTGCACGCCGCTGTGCTCGATGGCGTCGAGCCGGGACTCGAGTTCCTGCAGGTGAGCGAACAGCTGCCCGGGTTCGATACGGTGCTTCCGCGCCACCTGCAGCAGGTTGCTCATGCGTGCATCGATCTCCTGCAGCCGCTGCGGGTCGAGCTCGATGCTGTCGGCATAGTCGTGCAGCAGGTGGGCCGATTCGTCGAGCTCGATGAGCGCGCTGTCGAGCATGGCAACGGCGTCCGCCGGCAGCTGGGCGTCGTTCTGCGCCATGCTCCCGGCCAGGCGCACGGCGCGCTGCAGCAGGTCGCGCGCGCCATCGTCGTCATACAGCAGCGTCAGCAGCTGCCGGCTCTCGCCCTGCAGGTTGCCGGCATTGCTGAGGCGTTTCTGCTCCTGCTCGAGTGCCGGCCATTCGTCGGCGCCCGGGGCGAGTTGCTGCAGTTCATCGACCTGGAAGCGCAAGAGGTCGAGACGCGAGTCGCGTTCCTGTTGCGCCTGCTCGAGGGCGTGCAATTCGGCACCGGTTTGCTTCCACTGCCGCCAGCAGTCGGCTGTCTCTGCGGCCAGCCCGGCGTTGCCGGCATAGGCGTCGAGGAGTTCGCGCTGGTGGCTGCGGTGCATCAGCGACTGATGGGCGTGCTGGCCGTGAATATCGACAAGCCGGTTGCCGAGCTCGGACAGCGTGCCGAGGGTCACGGGCGTGCCGTTCACGAAGGCGCGAGAACGCCCCTTGCTGCTGACGACGCGCCGCAGCAGGCATTCGCCGTCGTCGTCCAGCATCTTCTGCTCGAGCCAGTCGCGCAAGCCGGGCAGATCCGTGATGTCGAAAGACGCCGTGATCTCCGCCCTGCTGGCGCCGTGGCGGATGAGGCCGGAGTCGGCCTTGTCGCCGAGCACGAGGCCGAGCGCGTCGATGAGGATCGACTTGCCGGCGCCGGTTTCGCCGGTCAGCACACTCATGCCGGCATCGAGTTCGAGTTGCAGCGACTCGATGGTGACGAGATTGCGGATCGTCAGCGAGGTCAGCATTACTGACGTCGTCCGCCCCAGTCGAGCTTGTTGCGCAAAATCTGGAAATGATCGTGACCCGCCGGATGCAGCAGCCGTGCCGGGTGCTCGGCCTTGACGATGCTGATGCGGCTGTCGAGCGCCACTTCGAGCGTCGTCTGGCCGTCGCAGGTAACGCGCACGTCGTCCGGGGTCGTCCGGCCGCAGAGCCTCAGCTCGATTCTCGAGGAGGCGCTGACCATGATCGGGCGGTTGCTGAGCGCATGCGGGCAGATCGGCACGAGCAGGATGGCGTCGAGATCGGGGTAGACCAGCGGCCCGCCGCCGGAGAGCGCATAGGCCGTCGAGCCGGTCGGCGTCGAGATGATGATGCCGTCGGAGCGCTGGGATTCGACGAAGCGGCCGTTGATCCAGAGTTCGAATTCGATCATGCGCGCCGTCAGCCACTTGTGCAGCACCACGTCGTTGAGTGCGACATTCCCGGCCGCATCACCGTTCCCCTGGTCGATATGGGTGCTCAGCAGGAAACGCGGATCCTCCTCGTAGTTGCCGGCGAGAATCCGGTCGATGCTGTCGAGCATCCTGTCGGCCGCGATGTCGGCCAGGAAGCCGAGACGGCCGCGGTTGACGCCGACGATCGGGACATCGTAGGGCGCGAGGATCCGCGCCGTGTGCAGCAGGGTGCCGTCGCCACCGATGACGACGACGAGATCAGAGGTTTCGGCGAGGATTTCGAGCGAGGCGGTTGCGCGGCCGGGCAGGTGATCGACGAGACGCTCGTCGAGCGTCAATCTGGCGACGTGGCCCTCGAGGTGGGTCCAGAGACGTTCGAGCAGCGTGCCGAGCTGCTGGTCATGGGATTTTCCGGTGATACCGATGTGGTTGAACAAGTGCTGCGTCCGGCAATGGCGACAGGTGAAAATTACCACGCCGACCATGCATGCGTCTAACGCGGGCCGCGCGGCAGCGAACACCCTGCCGCAGCGGCATCCTCAGCGGTTGGCGTGGTGCTTTTCGAACTCCTCGCGGCTGATCATGCCGTCGCCGTCGAGATCGATATCCTCGAAGCTCTGGCGCGGCTTGCCCTTGCCGTGCATGCCGTGGTGACCTGCCCGCATGCGCTGCTGGTGGCGCTTCTGCATGCAGCCGCCGGCCTGGTGCGCAGCATCACCCATGTTCATCCCCGCCATGGTTGCAGGGGGGGCGGGCATCGCGGCGCCGGGCTGGCGCATTGCTGGCGGGTACGCCATGCGCTCTGCGTGGCGTTGCTGCATCATGGCGCGACGTGCGGCGATGAATTCCTGCAGCGTGGCCTCGCCATCATTGTTCACGTCGATGTCGCTGAATTGAGGTCCCTGGCCGGCATGACGCATCGGCCTGCCGGATTCCGCCATCTTCGCCATGCGTTCTGCGCGGCCCTGAAGGAATTCTTCCTGGCTGACGGTGCCGTTGCCGTCCTTGTCGAACATCTGGATCGGTGGCGCCATCGGCGGTTGTGCTTGCAGCGTACCGGCGAGCAGCAGCGCGGATACCGAGACGGCCAGGGGGATAATGAAGAGTGTTTTCATCGGTTGTCTCTCTGTTGCGTTCTGAAAATGGTCGCAGAGAGCATAATCGTCGGCAGGGATTTCCGCCACGCTTTTCGGCTGTTGCCGTATGCGGCCGGAAGTCTCATGTGGGGAGGGCGGCCAGTGGCCGCCCGGTCAGGTTATTTACCGGCGTGGTGCGCGTCGAACTCTTCGCGGCTGATGACGCCGTCACCATCGGTGTCGACATCCTCGAACGCGTAGGGACGCTCCATCATCGGCGGACGCGGCGGCATCATCATGCCCTCGCGCGGAGGCTGGGGCATTTGCTCCATGCGCTCCATCATCTGTTTCATGCGCTCGCGCCTGGCCATTTCAATGGCTGCGCGGCGTTTCGCCATGATCTCCATGCGCGCTGCACGGAACTCCTCGAGCGTGGCTTCACCGTCGCCGTCGGCATCGATGTCGCTGAATCTGGGGCCTGCCTCCGGGTTGCGGATCGGCCTGCCAAATCTTGCACGGTTCTCCATCTGCGCCTTGCGTCCGGCCTCGAATTCGGCCTGGCTGACGGTGCCGTTGCCGTCTTTATCGAGCGTGTCGATCGGGCTCAGCACGGGCGCCGCCTGCAGGCCACCCGCCAGCAGTGCAGCGCTGAGTGCGGTGGCCAGGGAGAGCGTGACTCTGGTAATGGACTTCATTGAATGCTCCTCGTCAGTTGATGTTTTCCGGTCTGGTTCATGTGTCCGTCCTGTCAACGGGCGCCTCGACGCCGGGCGGGCAGGATGTCTCCAGTATAGCGAATAATAACCCTCGACAGCCGCGTTGATAGGCCGGTGGAATCTTTGCTAGTGTCGCCGGAGTTTTCATGAAGTTCAAGGACTCGCAATGAACAGGCGTCTGCTGATTCCCCTCTCTGTGATCGCCCTGCTGCTGGCTGCCTTTGCCGGCGGTTATGTCGTGAGCCTGCTCCTGAAGTCCCCGGGACAGCAGCTGCCGCCGGTCGGCACGGCTGTCGAGTCGGTCGACAACCTGGCCGAGCTCGATGATGTCAGCCTGCCGTCGCTGGAAGACCTTCAGCCGCGCCGCCTGTCGGAATGGCAGGGCAAGGTGGTTGTGGTGAACATCTGGGCGACCTGGTGCCCGCCCTGTGTCAAGGAGATCCCGCTCTTCGTCGACTTCCAGGCACAGCATGCGGATGCCGTGCAGTTCATCGGCATCGGCCTCGACGATGCCGCAGCGCTGGCCGGCATGGCGCAAAAGCTCGACATGAACTACCCGACGCTGGTGCTCGACCATGCACGTGGCGACGAGATTCTCGGACGCCTGGGCAACAACCACCAGGTCGTGCCCTACACGGCCATTTTTGACAGCCAGGGACGCTTCCATGCGGGACATTTCGGCGAGATGGACGCGGCCGAACTGGAGCAGAAGATCGGGCCGCTGCTCTGAACGGCTTTTGTCTGCCAGAGCATACTGGCTGTACCTGAACCGGACCGCCTCTGATAATATTCAGCGTTTGGTATTTCCGGAGTTCCACCATGTTTGACAAATCCATGCAGATCGGCGGCTACGACGACGAGTTGTGGGCCGCCATCCAGGAAGAAGAGCGCCGTCAGGAAGAACACATCGAGCTGATCGCGTCAGAAAACTACACCAGCCCGCGCGTCATGCAGGCGCAGGGGTCCGTGCTGACCAACAAGTACGCCGAGGGTTATCCGGGCAAGCGCTACTATGGTGGATGCGAATATGTCGACAAGGCCGAACAGCTGGCCATCGACCGCGCCAAGGCGCTGTTCGATGCCGACTATGCCAACGTGCAGCCGCACTCGGGCTCGCAGGCCAACGCCGCCGTCTACATGGCGCTGTGCGAGCCTGGCGACACGGTACTCGGCATGAGCCTTGCGCATGGCGGTCATCTGACCCACGGCGCCAGGCCGAATTTCTCGGGCAAGATCTACAACGCCGTGCAATACGGTCTCAATCCGGATACCGGCGAGATCGATTACGAGGAAGTCGAGCGCCTGGCGCGCGAGCACAAGCCGAAGATGATCATTGCCGGCTTCTCGGCCTATTCGCGGGTCGTCGACTGGCAGCGCTTCCGCGACATCGCAGACGAGGTCGGCGCCTACCTCTTCGTTGACATGGCGCATGTCGCGGGTCTCGTCGCTGCCGGTCACTATCCCAGCCCCGTCAATATCGCCGACGTCACCACGACCACGACGCACAAGACCCTGCGCGGTCCGCGCGGCGGCCTGATCCTCGCCAGGAAGAACGAGGAACTCACGAAGAAATTCAACTCGCTGGTCTTCCCCGGTACCCAGGGCGGTCCGCTCATGCATGTCATCGCGGCCAAGGCCGTCGCCTTCAAGGAGGCGATGGAGCCGGAATTCGTCGAATACCAGGCGCAGGTCATCCGCAATGCCCGGGCCATGGCGAAGGTCTTCATGGACCGTGGCTACGACGTGGTTTCAAAGGGAACGGACGATCACCTCTTCCTCGTCAGCTTCATCGAGGCGGGACTCACCGGCAAGGAAGTCGATGCATGGCTCGGCGCGGCCAACATCACGGTCAACATGAATGCCGTGCCGAACGACCCGCAGTCGCCATTCGTGACCTCCGGCATCCGCGTCGGCACGCCGGCCATTACCACGCGCGGTTTTGGCGAGGCGGAGTCGATCGAGCTGGCCGGCTGGATGTGCGACATCATCGACGCGCGCGGCGACCAGGCGAAGATCGACGAGATCAGGGCGAAGGTGCTCGACATCTGCGCCCGGCATCCGGTTTACGCCGGCTGAGCCGGCAGACGGCTCCGGCGTCGCGAGCGCGGCCCCGGCTGCCCTGAACCCGGTTCACCAGAATCATGCGCTGCCCCTTCTGCGGTGCCCAGGACACCAAGGTCGTCGACTCCCGGCTATCGGGAGAAGGCGACCAGGTGCGCCGGCGCCGGCAATGCAGCGTCTGCTCGGAACGCTTCACGACCTACGAGACTGTCGAGCTCAACCTGCCGCGCGTCGTCAAGACCGACGACAGCCGGGTCTCCTTCGACGGCCGCAAGCTGCGTGCCGGCATGTCGCGCGCGCTCGAGAAACGCCCGGTCAGCACGGACCAGATCGAGGCCGCCATCACCCGTATCACGCGCAAGCTCGCCTCCGGCGGCGAGGCCGAAGTGCCTTCGCGCAAGATCGGTGAACTCGTCATGGAGGAGTTGCGTGCGCTCGACCAGGTCGCTTACGTGCGCTTCGCCTCCGTCTACCGCAAGTTCGAGGACGTCAACGCCTTCCGCGAGGAGATCGAGCTGCTGCAGACCCAGCCGACCCCCGAGGCGCGCCGGCAGCAGCTCGATTTCATCGAGGAGGTCGAAAACGGCAAGCCGGGTGACAAGAAATGACCCATGAAGCCTGGATGGCGCGCGCGATCCGGCTGGCGCGCCGCGGCCTCTATACCACCGACCCCAATCCGCGCGTCGGCTGCGTCCTCGTCAAGGACGGCAGGCTCGTCGCCGAGGGCTGGCATCGCAAGGCCGGCGAACCGCATGCCGAGAGAATGGCGCTGGCCAGTGCCGGCGCGGATGCCCGCGGGGCGACGGCCTATGTCACGCTGGAACCCTGCTGTCATCACGGACGCACGCCGCCGTGCAGCGACGCGCTCATCGAGGCCGGCGTCGCCCGCGTGGTCGTGGCCATGCAGGATCCGAACCCGCTCGTTGCCGGCCAGGGCGTGGCGCAGTTGCGCGAAGCCGGCATCGAGGTCATCGACGGCGTGCTCGAGGCCGGCGCGGCGGCGCTCAATCCTGGGTTCATCAAGCGCATGTCGCAGGGCATGCCCTACGTGCGCTGCAAGCTCGCGATGAGCCTCGACGGCCGCACGGCCATGGCCGATGGCGAGAGCAAGTGGATCACCTCGGATGCCTCGCGCCGCGACGTGCACAGGCTGCGTGCGCGCAGCTCCGCGATCGTCACGGGCATTGGCACCGTGCTGGCCGACGACCCCTCGATGACGGTGCGCCTGCCGGCGGAGGCGCTCGATGGCATCGAGCGGGAAGCGGACATCCGCCAGCCGCTGCGCGTCGTGCTCGACACCCATCTCGCACTCTCTCCCGATGCGGCCATTCTCGGGCAGGCCGGCGAGACCGTCGTCGTCACCACGAGCGACGACGACGTCCTTGCAGAGGCGCTCATGGCGGCCGGCGCGACATTGCTGCGGCAGGATCATAGCGACGCCATCGATCTCGCCGCGGTTCTCGCGCAGCTGGCCGATACCGGCATGAACGAGGTGCTGATCGAGGCGGGTGCGACCCTAGCCGGCGCGGCGATCTCCGCCGGTGTTGTCGACGAGCTCGTGATCTACATGGCGCCGCACCTCATGGGCGACGCCGCGCGAGGATTGCTGCACCTGCCCGGCATAGGCACAATGGCGCAACGCATCCCGCTGACACTGTCGGACCTGCGCCTCATCGGCCCGGATATCCGGCTCACCTACTCACTCCGGAAATAGCAGCATGTTCACAGGTATCATCGAAGCCACCGGCCTCATCAGGCACATGCAGTCGCACAACGGAGACATGCGTCTCCAGATCCGCACAGGCAAGCTGGATCTCTCGGACGTGGCGCCGGGTGACAGCATCGCTGTCAATGGCGTCTGCCTGACAGCCGTCGAGCTGCCGGGCGACGGGTTCTCCGCCGATGTCTCCAACGAAACCCTCTCGCTGACAACGCTCGGCAATCTCCAGGCGGGCAGTCCCGTCAATCTCGAGAAGGCGCTGACACTCTCCAAGCGTCTTGGCGGTCATCTCGTCAGCGGTCATGTCGATGGCATCGGCACCGTCATCGAGCGCTACGGTGATGCCCGCTCCGAGCGCTTCGTCATCGAAGCGCCGGCCGCGCTGGCGCGCTACATCGCCCACAAGGGGTCGATCTGCGTCGATGGCACGAGCCTGACCGTGAACAGGGTCGACGGGGCGCGCTTCGAACTCAACATCGTGCCGCACACATTGCAGGAGACCATCATGGGCACCTATGCCGCCGGCAGCGAGGTCAATCTCGAGGTCGACCTGATCGCGCGCTATCTCGAGCGCCTGCTCCTTGGCGACAGGGCCGCGCTTCCGGGCGTCAGGACGGATATCGACGAGGAGCTCTTGAGGAAAACCGGCTTCATCGTCTGAGCGCCGACCGGCAGAGCGGGGGTGATCCGGAGCGTCACCGTGCGCTGGCCTGCATGCCACCGGTCGCCTCCCTTCTGTGCATTCCTGCACAGTGGTAGAATTGTCTGGATAATGTATCGGGTTTTTCTTAAAGAGGATCTCAATGGCTGGACACAGCAAATGGGCCAACATCAAGCACAAGAAAGCAGCCAATGACAAGAAACGCGGCAAGATCTGGAGCAAGCTGATCCGCGAGGTGACGGTCGCTGCAAAGACGGGCGGTGGCGATATCGATGCCAATCCGCGCCTGCGCCTGGCTGTCGACAAGGCGAAGAAGGCCAACATGCCCAACGACACCATCGATCGCGCCATCAAGAAAGGCGCCGGCGGCGGCGAGGGTGGCGATTTCGACGAAATCCGCTACGAGGGCTACGGTCCGGGCGGCACGGCTGTCATCGTCGACTGCCTGACCGATAACCGCAACCGCACCGCTTCCGAGGTCCGGCACGGATTCACCAAGCATGGCGGCAACCTCGGCACCGACGGCTCGGTCGCCTACATGTTCAGCAAGAAAGGCATCATCAGTTTCGAGAGCGGCGACGAGGACGCCATCATGGAGGCGGCGCTCGAGGCCGGCGCCGAGGATGTCGTCACCAACGACGACGGCTCCATCGATGTGCTCACCACACCGGAGGATTTCGAGGACGTCGAGAACGCCATCAAGTCGGCAGGCCTCGAGCCCGGCAACGCCGAAGTGACTTTCAGCTCAGAGACCATGGCGACGCTCGACGAGAACGACGCCGAGAAGCTGTTGCGCATGGTCGACGCGCTCGAAGACCTCGACGATGTTCAGGAGGTCTACACCAACGCCGATATTGCGGCCGAAATCTACGAAAAGCTGGACTGACTGCATGCGTCGTATCCTCGGCATCGATCCAGGTTCCAGATACACGGGGTACGGCGTGATCGAATCCGACGGCCGCAACAGCAGGCACATCGCCAGCGGCCGCATCTGCATCAGCAGCAAAATTTTCAGCGAACGTCTCGGCGTGATTTTCAGCAGCCTCAACGAGATCATCGGCGACTATGCGCCGGCCGAGGCGGCAGTGGAGGAGGTCTTCATGGCGCGGAACCCGGGGTCGGCGCTCAAGCTCGGCCAGGCGCGCGGTGCTGCCATCACGGCAGTCGTGCATGCCGGCCTGCCCGTCGCCGAGTACACGCCACGGCTCGTCAAGCAGGCCATCGTCGGCTCCGGCGGGGCCGACAAGAGCCAGGTCGGCCACATGGTGCGCGTGCTGCTCAACATCAACCAGCCGCTCACCGAGGACCAGGGCGATGCGCTCGCCGTGGCCCTGTGCCACGCGCACATCGCGGGCACGGCGAGCCGCCTCGCCGGATGGAGCGCCCGGTGATCGGCCGCCTGCGCGGACAACTCGTGACCAGGCAGCCGCCTTTCCTGCTGCTGGATGTCAATGGCGTCGGATACGAGATCGAGGCGCCGATGTCGACCTTCTACGCATTGCCCGCCACCGGCGAGCAGGTCACGCTGCATACCCATCTCCTGGTGCGCGAGGATGCCCAGGTGCTCTACGGCTTTCATGCCGAGCAGGAGAAACGGCTCTTCCGCACATTGTTGAAGATCACCGGCGTCGGCGGCAAGATGGCGCTGGCGATCCTCTCGAGCATGAATGCCTCGGAGTTCGCGCTGTGCGTCGAGTCCGATGACATCGCGGCCATGACACGCATTCCCGGCGTCGGCAAGAAGACCGCGCAGCGCCTGATCATGGAGATGAAGGACAAGCTCGATGCGGGTGCTGCGGCGGTACTGCCGGCGGGCGCCGCCGCGCAGGTGGCGCAGGACGCACCCGTCAGCGAGGCCGTCAGCGCGCTGGTCAGCCTCGGATACAAGCCCGCCGAGGCGAGCCGCATGGTGCGCGCCGTCGAGACGAGGGGGCTTGGCAGCGAGGAGATCATCCGCGCGGCCCTGCAATCACTGGTGAAGAAATGAGCGAGATCGAACGCCTTGTCAGCGGGCAGCAGGGTGGCGAGGATGCGGCCGTCGACCGCGCCATCCGGCCACGCAGCCTCGCGGAGTATGTCGGCCAGCCCGTCGTGCGCGACCAGATGGAGATCTTCATCGGCGCCGCGCGCAAGCGCGCCGAGGCGCTCGACCATGTGCTGATCTTCGGCCCGCCCGGGCTCGGCAAGACGACGCTGGCGCATATCATCGCCAACGAGATGAACGCCAATCTGCGCCAGACTTCGGGCCCCGTGCTCGAGAAGGCCGGCGATCTGGCCGCGCTGCTGACCAATCTCGAACCCCACGACGTGCTGTTCGTCGACGAGATCCACCGCCTGAGCCCGGTTGTCGAGGAGGTGCTCTATCCCGCCATGGAGGACTACCAGATCGACATCATGATCGGCGAGGGGCCGGCTGCGCGCTCGATCAAGCTCGACCTGCCGCCGTTCACGCTCGTCGGCGCCACGACGCGCGCGGGGCTGCTGACATCGCCGCTGCGCGACCGCTTCGGCATCGTGCAGCGTCTCGAGTTCTACTCCAATGAGGACCTGACCCACATCGTGCAGCGTTCCGCGACCATCCTCAATGTCGAAATGGACCGCGAGGGCGCGCGCGAGATCGCGCGCCGTTCGCGCGGCACGCCACGCATCGCCAATCGCCTGTTGCGGCGCGTGCGGGACTTCGCCGAGGTCAAGTCCGACGGCAGCGTCGACGCCAGCCTGGCGGATGCCGCGCTGAACCTGCTCAATGTCGATGCGAGCGGCTTCGACCACATGGACCGGCGGCTGCTGCAGGCGATCATCGAGAAGTTTGACGGCGGTCCCGTCGGTGTCGACAGCCTCGCCGCTGCGATCGGCGAGGAGCGCGGCACCATCGAGGACGTGCTCGAGCCCTACCTGATCCAGCAGGGCTTCCTGATGCGCACGCCGCGGGGACGCATGGCGACCAGCACGGCCTGGCTTCACTTCGGTCTCGAGCCGCCGGCGCGCAAGGAACGGCCGCAGGACGGGGATCTCTTCGATGAAACATCCTGATGGCGCTGTGGAACCTTCAGCCGCCGTGCCAGTCACAGACTCCAATTACCGTTACCGGACAGATGCAAGCCATTGACTCCCACTTCAGGCTCCCGTTGCGCGTCTATTACGAGGACACCGACGCCGGCGGCGTCGTCTACTACGCCAACTACCTGGCCTTCATGGAGCGCGCCCGCACGGAGTGGCTGCGCTCGATCGGCTATGAGAACCAGCAGCTCATCGACGAGCTGGGCCTGCTCTTTGCGGTGCGGCGAGCCTGTGTCGACTATCTGGGGCCGGCGCGGCTCGACGACCTGCTCGAGGTGGTCACCGGGATCAGCGAGGTCAAGCGCGCCTCACTGGTGTTCCAACAGCAGATCCTGCGTGGCGACACACTCCTGTGCCGTGGTGAAATCAAGCTGGTGTGCGTCGACCGCGAAAGTTTCCGGCCGAAGGCCATTCCGGATTCCATATTGAAAGAGATCAACAATGTCGGGTGAAATCGATTTTCTGAGCCTGATCCTTGGCGCCGGTCCGGTGGTCAAGTCTGTCATGGCCATCCTGGTGCTCGCTTCCATCGTCTCCTGGTATGCCATTATCAATCGCGCGCGCATCACGGCGAGGGCGCGCCGCGAGTCGACGCGCTTCGAGAAGGCTTTCTGGGGCGGCAAGGACCTGGGGGCGCTCTACAAGCAGCACGAAGGCGTGGGCTCCGGCGCCATGGCCGAGATTTTCATCGCCGGCTTCCGCGAGTTCGTCAAGCTGCGCGAGCGGCATCGCGACGATGCCGAGAGCGTACTCGAAAGCGTGCGCCGCGCCATGCGCGTGACCCAGAACCGCGAGACGGACGATCTCGAACGCTTCCTGCCGGTGCTCGCGACCATTGGCTCCACGAGCCCCTATGTCGGCCTTTTCGGGACCGTGTGGGGCATCATGACCTCCTTCCAGGCGCTCGGTGGTGTGCGCCAGGCGACGCTGAGCATGGTGGCGCCGGGTATCTCCGAGGCGCTGGTCGCCACGGCCATGGGCCTGATCGCCGCGATCCCGGCCGTCGTCGCCTACAACCGCTACTCCAGCGAGGTCTCACGGCTCGACGGTCGCTTCGAGGATTTCTCCGAGGAGTTCCTGAACATCCTGCAGCGGCAGCTTCCCGGCAAGAACTGATTCCCATGGCCCGCCGACAACGCAGCAACAAGCCGATGTCCGAGATCAACGTTGTGCCCTACATCGACGTCATGCTCGTCCTGCTGATCATTTTCATGGTCACGGCGCCCCTGCTGGTGCGCAACGTGGATGTCGACCTCCCGGTCACGCAGGGCAGCGAGTCGACCGTCGCCGAGGCGTTGCCGCCGATCCTCGTCGGCGTCGACGAGGACAACAGGTACTTCGTCTTCAACGACGAAACCGGCGAGCGCGACTACGAGAACAGCGAGGCCGGTGCCATCGCCGAGGCCATCGCGACGAGTCTCACTGAGCCCGACCGTGAAGTCATGGTCTACGGGGCGGCGAGTGTCGAGTATCAGCGTGTGCTGCGCCTGCTGCAGGCGATGCAGGAGACGCTGCGCCGTCAGGGCGTCGAGAACAAGACCGTGCGGCTCATGACGATCACGGGCGAGGATGGTTGATCCATGCTGGCGATGATCCGCCGCGATCCCTGGGCGATGGGGCTGTCGGTGCTGCTGCACCTGGCGGTGCTGGTGCTGTTCCTGCTGGCGCGACAGCAGCAGGCGAACTACATGGATTCGGCCGCGCCAATCGAGTCGCCGCAACCCGATGCCGCAGTACCGGTCGTCGTCGAGGAGAGCGAGATCGCAACGCGTCTCGAGACTGCGAAGAGCCGGCAGGCACAGCAGCAGCAGGAGATCATCGGCCTCAAACGGCGTGAATCGAGGGATCTCCAGGCGTTGCGCGAGCAGGCCGAGCAGGAACGCCAGCGCATCGAGCGACTGAAGCAACAGCAGATCGAGGAAGAGAAGCGTCTCGCGGCCGAGCGTGAGAAACGCCTCGAGGAAGAGCGAAAGCGCAAGCAGGAAGAGGCCGAGATGCAGCGCCTTGCCGAGCAGAAACGCAAGCAGGAAGAGGCCGAGAAGCAGCGCCTCGCCGAGCAGAAGCGCAAGCAGGAGGAGGCCGAGAAGCAGCGCCTCGCCGAGCAGAAGCGCAAGCAGGAGGAGGCCGAGAAGCAGCGCCTCGCCGAGCAGAAACGCAAGCAGGAGGAGGCCGAGCGCAGGAAGCGAGAGTCTGCCGAGGCGGTCGCCGCCAGCAGGAGCACTGCCGAAACGGCCGCGCGCCAGTCAGGGCAGTCGAGCGCAGCCAATCAGAGGCGCGATGGAACCGGCACGGGTGGCTCTGGTCGAATGAGCAGCGGTAGCGGTGGCAAGGAGTACAACAAGTACATCGGCATGATCCGCTCCAAGATCACGCGAAACTGGCGGCGTCCCCAGGAGTCTCCCGATTTGCAGGTCACGCTGAGGGTCAAGCTCTTTCCGGGCGGCGGCGTCGCGGATGTCAGGATCGCGCGTTCGAGCGGCGATCCTCTCTTCGACCGCTCCGCGAGCGATGCTGTTGCCGCGGCGGATCCACTGCCTGTGCCCAAGGGCAAGGCGTTCGACGAGTTCAGAACACTGAACCTGAAGTTTTCACCAACAGGAATTCGATAATGCGGAAAGCCTTTCTGGGACTCCTGGTCCTGTTATTCGGAATACCGTCGGTCTCCCGGGCGGAGCTGACCATTGAAATCACCGGCGGCAATGCCAACGCCGTCTCCATCGCAATTGCCCCGTTCGAATGGGCCGGCAGCAGCGGCACGCCGCCGACAGCCGATTTCGCGCAGATCATCTCCTCGGACCTGAAGCGCTCCGGGCGCTTCAACCCGGTGCCCTCGATCCGGCAGCCGCAGGCGCCGGGCTACGTCGGGCCGGCCAACCTGCGCGATTTCCGCTCGGCCGGCATCGACAACCTGGTCGTCGGCAGGCTGCTCAAACGCAGCGGCGGTTACCAGGCCGAGTTCAAGCTCTACAGCACGGCCGATTCGCAAGTGCTGCTCACGGAAGCGGTCACGGCGCCGACCAGGGACCAGCGTTTCGCTGCGCATCATATCGCGGACCTGATCTACGAGAAGCTGACCGGCGAGCGCGGCGCCTTCGCCACGCGCCTCGCCTATGTGGTGGCGAGCGGTACCTCGCGCGCACTGAAGGTGGCTGATTCGGACGGCCACAATGCCAAGACGATCCTGTCGTCCAATCAGCCGATCCTGTCGCCAGCCTGGTCGCCTGATGGCAAGCGCCTCGCCTATGTCTCGTTCGAGAGCGGCAGGCCGGCGATTTACGTCCAGCAGCTCACAAGCGGCAACCGCAGCAAGCTCACCGACTTTCGCGGACTCAATGGCGCGCCGGCCTGGTCGCCGGACGGCAGCCGTCTCGCACTGACCCTGTCGAAGGATGGCAGCCCCGACATCTATGTCATGAATGTCGGCAGCCGCCAGCTCAGGCGCCTCACTTTCGACGACGCCATCGACACCGAGCCGTCATGGTCGCCGGACGGGCAGTGGATCGCCTTCACCTCGGATCGCGGCGGCAAGCCGCAGGTCTACCGTATACCGGCATCCGGCGGCACACCGCAGCGCCTGACCTTCGAGGGCAGCTACAATGCCGATGCTTCCTGGTCACCCGATGGCAAGAGCATTGCGCTGATCTCGCGTTCGGGCGGGGACCAGGTCGCGATTCTGGATCTCGCGAGCCGCGGACTGCAGACCATCAGCAGCGGGTCGCTGAACGAATCACCAAGCTATGCGCCGAACGGCAGCATGGTCGTGTATGCTGCGGGCGGCGGAGTTTTATCCGTCGTGGCGGTCGATTATGATGTGCAGCAGCGCCTTGCTGCGCAATCGGGCGAGGTCCGTGATCCGGCCTGGTCGCCCTTTCTTATCGAGAGGAAACCCTGATGAAGAGAAGAGCTTTTCTTGCGCTGGCTGTGTCCGGCGCCGTTGTCACACTGACGGGCTGCAGTTCCAGCGGCGGATCGATGGATGGCGAGGGCGCCGGAGCCGGTGCCTACGGCTACGATGATGCCTCGCTGCAGGCGCGCATCGATTCGAAGACCGTCTATTTCGATTTCGATTCCAGTAATATCCGCGCCGAGGATTACCCTGTACTCGATGCGCATGCCTCGAATCTCGCGAGTTCCGGCAAGCCTGTGGTCATCGAGGGCCACTGCGACGAACGTGGCACACGCGAGTACAACCTGGCGCTCGGTGAGCGCCGCGCCAACACGGTGCGTCGCTACCTGATGTCGCGCGGGGTCTCCTCCTCGCAGATCGAGGTCCTGAGCTACGGCGAGGAGCGGCCCGCCGACTACGGACATAACGAATCCGCCTGGTCGAAAAATCGGCGGGCCTACCTGGATTACTGATGATGTTTTTCAGAATGACGCTACTGGCCGCCGCCCTGACGGCGGCCTCACCGGCATCGGCGACACTCTGGGGCCGCGTCGAGAAACTCGAGAACCGCATGGAGGTCGTTACCGAGCTGACCCAGCGCGTTGATGCGCTGCAGCAGGAAAACAACGCCTTGCGCGGCCAGATCGAGGAACTGCATTTCGAACTCGAGCAGCTCAAGACGCAACAGCGCGAGCTTTATCTGGATATCGAGCGGCGTCTCGGTGGTCCTTCGGCGGCCGGGCAGGCGAAGGAGGCTCCGGTTTCCATGAAAAAGGAGGCGGCCGCACAGGAGACGGAAAAAATGCCTGACAGCGTGCCGCCTGCCCCGTCACCGGTCGCTCCGGCAGCTCCTCCTCCGTCCGGTGAACGCGAGGAGTACCGCCACGCCTACGACCTGCTGATGACGCAGCGCAAGATCCCGGAGGCGATCGATGCCTTCACGGCCTTTCTCGCGAGCCATCCGAACGGCCGCTATGCCGATAATGCCCAGTTCTGGCTCGGCGAGGCCTACTACGCGCGCAATGATCTCGATGGCGCCATGAGCGAGTTCCAGGCGCTTGTCGATGGCTACGGCGACAGTCCGAAGGTGCCGGACGCCGTCTACAAGGTCGGACACATTCACAAGATCAAGGGCGAGAACGACAAGGCGAGAATGGTCTTCGAGGGACTCATCCAGCATTACCCGGATTCATCGGCGGCGAAACTGGCGCAACAGCGGTTGTCGAGTCTCTGACGCCGATTGCGCCCGATGCCAGCGCTGCGTATCACCGAAATCTTCTGCTCGCTGCAGGGGGAGAGCTCCCTTGTCGGCCTGCCGACTGTCTTCGTCAGGCTGACGGGCTGTCCGCTGCGCTGCGGCTACTGTGACACCAGCTACGCATTCAAGGGCGGCGAGACTCTCGACCTGGACAGCATCCTCGCGCGGGTCGAGGCCTTCGGCGTGCGCCATGTCACCGTCACGGGCGGCGAGCCGCTGGCGCAGAAGGAGTGCCCGGCGCTGCTGGCCGCGCTCTGCGATGCCGGCTACCACGTCTCGCTCGAGACCAGTGGTGCCCTCGACATCGGCGTGACCGATGCGCGCGTCAAGCGCGTCATGGATCTCAAGACGCCGTCCTCCGGCGAACAGCAGCGCAATCTCTGGAGCAATATCGCGCTCCTGACCGCCGACGACGAGGTCAAGTTTGTCATCGCCGACCGCGCCGACTATGAGTGGTCGAAAGCCATCGTCGCGGAGCATGGGCTGGCCGCGCGTTGCGGGGTGCTCTTCTCGCCGGTTTACGCAGCGCTCGAGGCGCGCACGCTCGCCGACTGGGTCGTGCAGGACCGCCTGCCCGTGCGTTTCCAGATCCAGTTGCACAAGCTGCTGTGGGGAGACCAGCCGGGTGTCTGAGAAAGCCGTTGTGCTGCTCTCGGGCGGTCTCGATTCCGCCACCGCGCTCGCCATCGCGATCGACGCCGGTTACGACTGCCACGCATTGAGCTTCGCCTATGGCCAGCGCCACGCGGCCGAACTCGCCGCCGCGCAGCGCGTCGCAAGAGCCGCCGGCGTCAGCCGCCACCTGGTGATGCCGATGGCGCTGGATCTCATCGGCGGATCGGCACTGACGGACAGCAGCATCCAGGTGCCGGAGGAAGCCGGTGACGGTATTCCCGTGACCTATGTCCCGGCGCGCAACACCATCTTCCTGTCGCTGGCGCTCGGCTGGGCCGAGGTGCTCGGGGCCGACCACATCGTCATCGGCGTCAACGCCGTCGACTATTCCGGTTATCCCGATTGCCGTCCGGCCTTCATCGAGGCCTTCGAAACCATGGCCAACCTCGCGACGAAGCGCGCCGTCGAGGGCCAGCGGATGAGGATTCATACCCCGCTCCTCGAGCTCACAAAGTCGGAGATCATCCAGCGCGGCATCGCGCTCGGCGTCGACTACTCACTGACGGTCTCCTGCTACCAGGCTGACGGCGAGGGGAGGGCCTGCGGGCGCTGCGACTCCTGCCGCCTGCGCCGCCGCGGTTTCGAGATGGCGGGTGTGGATGATCCAACTATCTATATGAAATAACAGCTTCTTTCTTTCAACAGGGGCCTCCTGCTGCTAGAATCCGCAGCCATGGTCGCGTACGACGGCCGGCATGAAAAATGGCTTCTGAGTGAGGGAAGAAGATGCTTTTCGAATCGTTCGCTTCTGCGCAGTCTGTCTTTCTTGGCGCAGTCTTCGTCATCGCCCTGATCATGGGCGCCGTGGTCAACAAGACCAATTTCTGCACCATGGGTGCTGTTTCCGACTGGGTCAACATGGGCGACAAGGGGCGCCTGCGCGCCTGGCTGCTGGCCATCGCCGTCGCACTGATCGGCGTCGTCATTCTCGAATCCATGGCCTTCGTCGATGCGGACGGCGCTTTTCCTCCCTACCGCAACGGCCAGCTCATCTGGGCCGAGAACCTGCTCGGCGGCATTCTCTTCGGCATCGGTATGACACTGGCCAGCGGTTGCGGCAACAAGGCGTTGATCCGCGTCGGCGGCGGCAACCTGAAGTCGGTCATGGTCGTGCTGATCATTGCCGTCGTCGCCTACTACATGATCAATCCCTTTCCGAACAGCGACCAGACGCTCTTCACGCTGCTGTTTTATGACTGGATTCGCCCGCTGTCGATCGACCTGGCTGGCAGCCAGGATCTCGGTACCCTCGTCGCCGGCGCGGAGAGTGCCGTGAACGCGCGACTCGTCATCGGCCTGCTGCTCGGCGCTCTGCTGCTGCTCCTGGTTTTCCGTTCGGCCGACTTCAGGGGCAGCGGGGACAACATCCTCGGCGGCCTGGTGGTTGGCCTGGCCGTGCTCGGCGCCTGGTACGTGACGAGCAATGTCATGGTCGATGTCGATGACGAGCCAACGTCGCTTTCGGCCTACGTCCAGAACTGGGAATTCCTTGCGGACACCTCGGAGGGCAAGCCGGCTGACAGTCGTCCGCTGAATCCCCAGTCCTTTACCTTCATCAACCCGATGGCCCAGGCTTTCGGTTACACCAAGGCGGCGTTCGACAACGCCTATCTGACCTTCGGCGTTGTGGCCTTCACCGGCGTGATCCTGGGTTCGCTCTTGTGGGCACTGATCGCGGGGAGTTTCCGGCTCGAGTGGTTTGCCTCCGCGAAGGACTTCCTGGCGCATTTCATCGGCGCGATTCTCATGGGAATCGGCGGCGTCCTGGCCATGGGCTGCACCATCGGGCAGGCGATCACGGGCGTCTCGACACTGGCGGTCGGCTCCTTCGTCGCTTTCGCCGGAATTATCTTCGGCAGCGCCCTGACGATGAAGATCCAGTACTACAAACTGGTCTACGAGGACGAGGCGAGCTTTTTCTCTGCTCTGTCGGCCTCGCTTGCGGATATGAAGTTGTTGCCCGGCAGTCTCAGGAAGCTGGAGAAGGTTTGATCAGGGATGGCGCCAGCCCGGAAAGAAAAAACCCCGGCCAGTATCTGGTCGGGGATTGAAAATGTCGTCTGACTTGGTTGGTGATCAAGATGGCTTCCGTACGCCCACATGGGATGTGCGTGGTGACAAAATTCCGTGTCTCCTTGGGACGACGACTAAATGATAAGAAACCCTTCATTGCTTGTGTATAAGACCAGGCTGAAATTCGTGTAGGAAATGTCCTACAAATTATCCTGTCAATAATGTCATGATCGGGTTGTTGCAACGCGTCACGCAGGCCAGTGTCACCGTCGAGGAGCGGGAAGTCGCCGCCATTAGACGAGGCATCCTCGTGCTCGTGGGGGTCGAGAAACACGACACTGAGGGCAAGATCGTTCGCCTGGCGGATCGCCTGCTGGGTTACCGGGTCTTTCCGGACTCCACGGGGCGCATGAACCTGAGTGTCAGCGATATCGCTGGCGGCGTGCTCCTGGTACCGCAGTTCACACTCGCTGCCGATACGCGCAAGGGGACTCGCGCAAGCTTCACCTCGGCCGCGGCCCCTGCGATCGCGTCCGCGTACTTTGCTGAACTTGTCGAGGAAATCAGGCGTCGCCATCCTTCAACACAGGCCGGTCTCTTCGGTGCCGATATGCAGGTTGCACTGGTCAACGATGGGCCCGTGACATTCTGGTTGCAGGCTTGATGGCCAGTGTCATTCGGTGCCTGTCTGTAGGATAATAGGCGCACAGATGCATGAACTCATGGGCACCTGGCGTGTCCATTGACAAAGTTACAATCGAGGAAAAGAGAATGAAACCATTACTGCTGCTGCTCCTGATCAGCCTGACCGCAACGACTGCCAATGCGCAGCAGGCCCAGAGCTACACGCCGGTCGAGGGCGTCAACTATCATGTGCTGCAGACGCCGGTGCAGACCGAGGGCAAGATCGAGGTTGCCGAGTTCTTCTGGTACGGCTGCCCGCACTGTTTCTCGATGGAGCCTTACCTCAATAACTGGCTGACGGCGGTCCCTGCGGATGTGGAGTTCGTTCGCGTCCCAGCGACATTCCAGAACCGGGAGAATGTCATGATGCACGCCAGGACCTTCTATGCCCTCCAACAGATGGGTGTTGTCGAGCAGCACCACGACGCCATCTTTGAGGAGATGCATGTACAGAAGAACAAGCTTTCGACCCAGCCCGAAATGGAGCGGTTTCTCGCCTCCCGCGGTGTGGATGTCAACGCCTTGCGCAGCGCCATGGAGTCTTTCGAGGTCAATATGAAGATCCAGGAGGCGATTCAGCTCGCTTCCGAATACGGCATCAGCGGCGTGCCTGCAATGGTTGTCGACAAGCACTATCGGGATGGCAAGGCGGGCACCTGGCAGCAGAAGTTCATGAACGTCAACTATCTGATCGAGAAGGCCAGGCAGAACAGGGCTGCGGCAGCAGCACCTGCGCCTGTCCTGCCCGCGCAGGAAGCAGCGGCACCAGCCACCAACTGATTCAGTTCGCGCGCTGGCCATGCTGGACAAGGTCGACTCCTTCGCAGCCGGAGAGCGTCTCCGGCTGCTGAGTTACAATATCCAGTCAGGCATGGAAACCACCCAGCACAGGGATTACATCACCAAGAGCTGGCAACATTTCCTGCCGCATCCTCACAAGAAGCAGAATCTCGAACGCATCGCTGCGATGATCGCCGAGTATGACATCGTCGGCCTGCAGGAGATCGATGCCGGCAGTCTGCGGTCGGCATTTGTCGATCAGACTGCCTACCTGGCCCACCATGCCGGTTTTTACTACTGGCACAAGCAGGTGAACCGCGATATCGGCCATCTCGGCCAGTACGGCAACGGCTTCCTCAGCAAGGTCCAGCCACACTCGGTTCACAGTTACCGCCTGCCAGGTCTGCCCGGACGCGGCGCCATGGTGATCAATTACGGCAAAGGTGAACAAAAGCTCTCCGTCGTCCTCGCACATCTGGCGCTCGGACAACGAGGAAGGGTCAGGCAGATGGATTTTCTGCGCGAACTGCTGGCAGAGAGCAACTACAACGTCGTCATGGGAGACCTGAACTGCGACAGCGGCTCCAGGCACCTCGATCAATTCCTCGAGAAAACAGGGTTGGTCGAGACCCTCAAGGGGATTCCGACCTATCCGTCATGGCAGCCCGTCAAGAAGATCGATCACATTCTCGTGACCGAGGGCCTGGTCACCGAGAACCCGGCCGTCGAGAATTTCCCGCTCTCAGATCACCTGCCGGTGCGGGTGGATCTCATCTTGCCGGTTTCTCTCTGAGGCGTTTCTGCAAGGCCGCGAGGTAGGCGGCGTCGTCGGGCATCCTGTTACTGGCCTGGGCTTCCCAGAGAGCCCGTTCGAGCACCTCGATCATCGCGTGCTCCGCTTCGTGGAGATCCCCGAAACCTGTTTTGTACTGCTGGTAGAGCTGCCTGATACCGGGTGGCCTGTCCGTGCTGATCTGTTCGTGCAGCGAGATGTGCAGGCCGAGATGGTAGAAGGGATTGCCGCTCGCGGTGCCTTCGGGGAAGTCCCTGTGAAGCAGCGCCTCTCCGCCGTTCTCGAACAGGGCGTGGTACTCCGGATGCAGTTTCAGCACATGAATCACCTGCTGTTCGAGAGGCGACAGCGACAGCATCGGCTCTTCACGCCTCTCCCAGCAAGCCAGAAAAAAACGCCTGATTTCCTCTCTGTTGTTGCCGAACATCTCGAGAAGTGATTGCAGGCGGGGGTGTTCCCCCGCCCGCACAGTCAGAGTCGGTTCAGTTCGACCCGCCGGTTCAGCGCCTTGCCTTCTGCGGTATCGTTGTTCGCTACCGGCCTCTCTTCGCCATAGCCTTTCGCCGTCAGGTTTTCGGACTTGACGCCCTTGTCGACCAGGTACTGGCGCACGCGGTCGGCGCGGCGCTGCGAGAGATCCTTGTTGTAGGCATCCTCGGCATCACTGTCGGTGTGGCCAGAGACCTCGAGTTTCATGTCTGGATGCGCGAGCAATGTTTCGGCAACGGCGTCGAGAATGGTCATGGATTCGCCGGTCAGCCGGTCAGAGTCGGTATGGAAGTGGACGCCGTGCAGGACAATGGTCTCGTCGATGGCGCATCCGAATGCGTCGACACTGGTGCCTTCTGCCGTGTTCGGGCAGAAGTCGCCGTTGTTGAGTACGCCATCGTTGTCATCATCGGGGCTGGCGGCGTCAGGTGCCGATGGAGCCTGTGCAGCCGGGGCGGGCATGGGCATCGGTGGCGGTGGATAGAGGCCGGGCGGCGGCCCGTAGGACCAGGGGCCATAGGGGCGGCCATAGCCCTCGTAGCCGCGATAGTAGCTATCGCCGCGAAAGCCGGTGTCAGTGTCCGCATCGGCGTCACCCCGCGCCTCCATGTCCATCTTCATGTCGAGTTCGAAATCCATGTCGATATGCCCGGTGCCATCGAAGAGGCTGCCCCAGTCGCCAAACCAGTCGTTGCCCCAGTCGGTGTCGCTTCCCCGACGATCCCTCTCTCCGTAGTGATATGGAGGGGCGGTTGCTGCCGGATAGTCGTAGCCTGTCGCTGGCGGCGGTGCTATCTCCGGTTGTGGCGGCACCTGCGCACGAGGAGGCGGGAGTTCGATACGGGGCTGCGGCGGAGCCTGGAACTGCGGCTGCGGCGGAGCCTGGAACTGCGGCTGTGGTGGAGCCTGGAACCGCGGCTGCGGCGGTGCCTGGAACTGCGGCTGCGGCGGAACCTGGAACTGCGGCTGCGGCGGAGCCTGGAACCGCGGCTGCGGCGGAACCTGGAACTGCGGCTGCGGCGGAACCTGGAACTGCGGCTGCGGCGGAACCTGGAACTGCGGCTGCGGCGGTGCCTGGAACTGCGGCTGCAGCGGTGCCTGGAACTGCGGCTGCAGCGGTGGTGGGAACGGCTGTTGCGGCGGTCCAGGTAAAACCTGCGGCTGGAACGGAGCAGACGGTGCATAGGGCTGCGGGCCGTAGACGAATCCTGGCGGTGGCGGATTATAGTTCGCGGACTGCGCGGGAGCCGTCGTGGCGATCAGCGCGGCCGCGACAGCGACAGAAACTGCCTTGATTGTCATTCTTGTGTCTCCATGGAGAAAGTCGGTCATGATTACAGATCAGTATATAAGCATTTACTAAATTTATCACCCTGTAACCTCAAACGCAGGATGAAGCCGGCTGCCAGCGGAGCGGGCCTATTTCGCGGAGATCATCTGCTGACACTGTTGTGGAAGAGGTGGCCTGGTTTTCTTGCCGGAGGATTTTTTCCAGAGTTTGCGCTTGTCCGGATGCCACTCGGCCAGCTCCTTGCCGCAACCATCTCCCGGCGGAGGCGATGCCTGGTTCCTGCATGCCGTGCTGCCTGGCGGACACTTTAGCCGGACGTGGAAGTGGGAGTGGTGCTTGAACCAGGGGCGTACCTTGCGCAGCCAGCTCCTGTCGTCCCACTCCATCTGGCACAGCTCGAGCTTGATGCGCGGATTCAGGAAAATCCTGGCAACGCGGTCATCCTCGGCCGCGATGCGGATGAGTTCCGCCTGCTTTTCGCTCCAGGCGTTGTAGTTCATGGTGTACTTGAAACGGTCGGCCATCTCGATCGACTGCAGATGATCACGCTGCCCCTCGATGCGCGCATAGTTGAGCGGCAGCCAGATGTCGGCATCCAGGCCACTCTGGTGGCTCGAGTGCCCGCTCGGCATCGGACCGCCGCGTGGCTGGTTCATGTCGGCGACGAGCATGAGGCCGAGATCCCTGTCCGCCACCTTGTTGCCGAGATCCTGAAGAAAATCGATCAGCACCGGGTGGCCGTAGTAACGATTGCGCGACAATCGCACGACCTGGTAGCCGCGTCCCTCCGACGGCAGCGCCTCGCCGCCGCTCAGGCAGCCGTTGGCATAGCCGCCAAAAGATTGGGGTGTGCCGGTGTCTGGTCCGAGGAATTTCGACCAGGCATTGTTTTTGCCGGCGGCGAAAACTGCCTGGGCCGGCGCCAGGATTACAAGCATGGCAATAATTAGAGATATCAGACGCACGTCCTGCTCCCGTGTTGATTCATGACTGCCGGTTCATCCGGTCGAATGGCTGCCAGTAGCCATCCGGGTGGCGCGTTTCCAGCGATGCAAATGATGTTTTGTAGCGCATTTTCCTGCAATTGGCGATCCAGTATCCCAGGTAGAGATGTGCAAATCCGAGACGCCTGCAGGCCTCAACCTGCTTGAGTACGCCGAGCGTGCCGAGACTGCGCTTTGGCAATGCCGGATCGAAGAAGGTGTAAAGCGCCGAGAGTGCGTTGTCGACGACATCTGTGACAGCAACGAGAACCAGTTGTTCGTCGAGCCAGCCTTCGATCAGCATGGTTTCGCACCAGTCGCTGACCAGGAAGCGCTGCATGTCCTGGATGCTGTCGGCCGTCATATCGCCGTCGGCGTGCCGCGAGTCGAGGTAGGCGCGGTACAATGCGAGATGGCGCTCGTCGAGATCTGCATTCGTGCTCCGGATGACGAGATCGCTGTTCATCTTCATGGTTCGGCGTTGCGAGCGGTTTGGCCGGAAGCCGTTGACCTGGATGCGGGCCGGGGTGCAGGCGTTGCAGTCGCGGCAGCCCGGGCGGTAGACCATGTCGCCGCTGCGCCGGAACCCGGTCTCGAGCAAGCGTCCGTAGTGTGACGGCGTGATCCTGAAGCCGGGATCCACCACATGCATGCAGGCGATCTCGTCCGGCAGGTAACTGCAACTGTGAGACATGCCCTGGTAGAGGCTGATGGTCACTTCTGTCATCTGGTATCCGATGTTTCCTGCTCCTTCCAAGTGATATCGACGGATGTCCGCACCGCCTGGCGATTCAATCTCAGGAACGCCTCGCGGTCGACGGTCTCCGCACCCAGGCTCAGCAGATGTCCCGTGACTACCTGGCAATCGATGAATGCAAACCCGGCGTCTGTCAGTTTATCAACCAGTTTGACGAGTGCAATTTTTGATGTGTCCGTCGCGCGGCTGAACATGGACTCGCCATAGAAGGCGGCGCCGACCGCAACGCCGTAGAGTCCGCCGACAAGCTCCCCCTGGCGCCAGACCTCGACGGAGTGGGCGTGGCCCTGGCGGTGCAGCGCCAGGTAGGCCTGCCGCATCGCGGGCGTAATCCAGGTGCCGTCCTGCCCGCTGCGCGGGATACTGGCGCAGGCATCGACGACGTTCGCGAAGGCGGTGTCGAAGGTGACCCGGAAGAGCCCCTTGCGCAATCTCTTCCTGAGGCTGCGCGAGACATGCAGCTTCCCGGGGAACAGCAGGGTGCGCGGATCCGGTGACCACCAGAGGACCGGCTGGTTCGCGCTGAACCAGGGGAAAATACCGGCGCGATAGGCATTCAGGAGGCGCGTGACGGAGAGGTCTCCGCCGACGGCCAGCAGGCCGTCGGGTTCGGTTTCCGCCAGCGATGCGGGCGGGAAGGGGGTGTCCGGGTCGGTGTCGTCCAGCGAGAACAGCATGCCTCTTGGCTATCGCATGCCTGTTGCGCTGCAGGCCCCGGCGGCGCAGAAGAAGCCGCAACTCCTGGAAGGGAGTGGCCGCTTCGCAGCGCCCCGGCTGCCTCGCGTCATTGCGTGGTCAGCCACCCCTGGCTTCGAGCGCGTCGAGATATTTCTCTGCATCGAGAGCGGCCATGCAGCCGGTGCCCGCCGAGGTCACGGCCTGGCGGTAGACGTGATCCATGACATCGCCGGCGGCGAACACGCCCTCGACGGAGGTCTGGGTAGCATTGCCCTCGGTGCCACTCCTGACCTTGATATAACCGCCTTCCATATCGAGCTGCCCCTCGAAGATGGCGGTGTTGGGCTTGTGTCCAATGGCGATGAAGACGCCCTGCAGGTCGATGTCCTGCGTCGAATCGTCCTTGACGTTGCGGATACGCATGCCGGTGACGCCGGAATCGTCGCCGAGCACCTCGTCCAGCACGCTGTCCCACATGATGGTGACATTGCCGTTCTGGGCCTTGTCGAAGAGTTGCTGCTGCAGGATCTTTTCGGCGCGCAGGGCGTCACGACGGTGGACCAGGGTTACCTCTTCGGCGATGTTGGAGAGGTAGAGCGCCTCCTCGACAGCCGTGTTCCCGCCGCCGATGACGGCGACCTTCTGGCCGCGGTAGAAGAAGCCGTCGCAGGTCGCGCAGGCGGAGACGCCCTTGCCCTTGAAGGCTTCCTCGGACTCGAGACCGAGGTACATGGCCGATGCACCCGTCGCGATGATCAGGGCATCGCAGCTGTAGCCGGCCGAGTCTCCCTTGAGCCGGAACGGGCGCTGGCTCAGATCGACCTCGCTGATGTAGTCGAAGATGACCTCGGTGTCGAAACGCGTGGCGTGCTTGAGCATGCGCTCCATGAGTTCTGGCCCCTGGACGCCGTCGTTGTCACCGGGCCAGTTGTCGACCTCGGTCGTCGTCATGAGCTGCCCCCCCTGCTCCATGCCGGTGATCAGCACCGGGTCGAGGTTGGCACGCGCGGCGTAGACTGCGGCGGTGTAACCGGCGGGTCCAGAGCCGAGAATCAGAAGCCGGCAGTGTCTTGGGTCACTCATGTATAATTCTCCAGATAATTTTATTCTGTTCCTGCCACGGCGGGCGTGATGAGCGCATGTTACGGAATGCGCCCGGCTCGGTAAAGAGGAGCATTGTCAACTGATGGCCAGACGGGAAGGGGTTTTAGCATTGTCCTGGAGTGAGCTTGCCGCGAGCAAGAAAAGGGGTATCGGCGATCGTCTCAGAGAGGGCGCTTTCTGGCTCATCGTGGCCGTTGCGGCCTACTTTTTCGTCACCTTCCTGACCTATTCGCCGATGGATCCGGGCTGGTCCTTTGTCGGCGAGCGCGACAGGGTACACAACCTCGGCGGGCCGGCCGGCGCCTGGCTCGCGAGCGTCTTCTATTCGCTGTTCGGCATTTTCGCGCTGCTGTTTCCGGTCATGCTTGTCTGGAGCGGCTGGCTGATCCTCAAGGAACGCACCGAGGACAACGAGCTCAACACGCCGCTGCTGTTCCTGCGCTGGACGGGCTTCGCACTGACCATCATCGGCGGCTGCGGACTCGGTGCGCTGCATCTCACCGATTTCGGACTCGGCCTGACCGAGGGTGCCGGCGGTATTCTCGGCAAGGTGCTCGAGTCCCTGCTCGTCGAGGCACTCAGCCCGACCGGCACGACACTGCTACTGGTCGCCATTTTCCTCTCCGGCGTCACGCTGTTCACGGGCATCTCCTGGTTCATGGTCATGGACGCCGTCGGCGCCCTGACGCTGGGCGCCGTAGACCGGGTGACCCGCTTCATCGAACAGCGCCAGGAGAAGCGCGAGGAGGAGAAGGAGGCGCAGCGTCTCAAGGAGAAGCGCATTGTCGCGCTCAATATCGAGCGCCAGAAAGCCGAGAGTCGTACGCCGCCAACAATCCAGCCCAAGGTGCAGAAGATCGAGAAGAGCGAGCGTGTCGAGAAGGAGAGACAGGTCAAGATGTTCGAGCCGGACCCGAACTCCGAGCTGCCGCCGCTGGCGCTGCTCGACGAGCCCCGGCACTCGGGACAGCAGCTCTCCAACGAGGCGCTGCAGGGCATGTCGCGCCTGCTCGAGCTCAAGCTCGCTGACTTCAAGGTCGAGGCCAAGGTCGTCGCTGTGCACCCGGGGCCCGTGGTCACGCTGTTCGAGCTGGATCTCGCCGCCGGCACCAAGGCGAGCAAGGTCACGGCCCTGTCGCGCGACCTCGCCCGCGCCATGTCGACCATCAGTGTGCGCGTCGTCGAGAACATTCCCGGCAAGTCCGTGATCGGCATCGAGATCCCGAACGAGCACAAGGAGATCGTCTATCTCAGCGAGGTCCTGCGCTCCGACGTCTACGACAATGCGAAATCCGTGCTGACGCTCGGCATGGGCAAGGACATCGCCGGCAACCCGGTCGTGGCGAACCTCGCGAAAATGCCACACGCACTGATCGCTGGCACGACGGGCTCGGGCAAGTCGGTGGCCGTCAACGCCATGATCCTCAGCCTGCTGTTCAAGGCGAAGCCCGACGAGGTGCGCCTGATCATGATCGATCCGAAGATGCTCGAGCTGTCGGTCTACGAGGGCATTCCGCACCTTCTTTGCCCGGTCGTGACAGACATGTCGGAATCGGCCAATGCGTTGCGCTGGTGCGTCGCCGAGATGGAGCGTCGCTACAAGCTCATGGCCGCGCTCGGCGTACGCAATATCGCCGGCTTCAACAAGAAGATCCGCGATGCCGAGAAAGCCGGCTCTCCGGTCAAGGATCCGCTGTTCAAGGTCGACCCGAACAGCCTGCTCGACGAGGACGCGGAGCCGCCCGAGATTCCGGAACTCAGGAAGATGCCCTTCATCGTCGTCATCATCGACGAGTTCGCCGACATGATGATGGTCGTCGGCAAGAAGGTCGAGGAACTCATCGCGCGGCTCGCGCAGAAAGCGCGTGCCGCCGGCATCCATCTCCTGCTCGCGACGCAACGTCCCTCGGTCGATGTCATCACGGGCCTCATCAAGGCCAACGTGCCGAGCCGCGTCGCCTTCCAGGTCTCGTCGCGCGTCGACTCGCGCACGATTCTCGACCAGCAGGGCGCCGAGCACCTGCTCGGCCACGGCGACATGCTCTATCTGCCGCCAGGCACGAGTATTCCGCAGCGCGTGCACGGCGCCTTCGTCGACGACCACGAGGTGCATGCCGTGGTCGAATTCCTCAAGAAATACGGCGAGCCCAACTATCTCGACGAGATTCTTCAGGAACCTTCCGAGGCGATTCCCGGTCTATCACCTGAAGCTTCCGGGGTCGATGTCGAGGACACTGATCCGCTCTTCGACGAGGCTGTCGAGATCGTGACCCAGTCACGTCGCGCCTCGATCTCCGGTGTGCAGAGACGTTTGAAAATCGGCTACAACAGGGCGGCCCGCCTGATCGAGGAGATGGAACGCATCGGCATCGTCTCCCCTCCCGAGACCAACGGTTCGCGCCAGGTTCTGGCCCCACCTCCCGTAGAGGACTGACCCGCATGCGATATCTGATGGCTGGCCTGATGCTGCTGTTTGCATCTCAGGCATCCGCGCACAAGATCGATGAATTTCTGAAGGGCCTGAACACTTTCCAGGCCGATTTCGAGCAGGTCGTCGAGAGCGACGATGGTATCACCAGGCCTGCCTACGGCATCTTCTACCTGAAGCGCCCCGGCCTGTTCCGCTGGGAGTATGCCGGCGAGAACTCGCAGCTCATCGTCGCGGATGGCAAGCGCGTCTGGCTGCTCGACCGCGACCTCGACCAGGTGTCCCACCAGTCGCAGAAGAGGGCGCTCAGGGGCACTCCGGCGCAGCTCCTGTCCCAGAAAGGCAAGGTCGAGAAACATTTCCGGATCGAGCGCGACTTCGAGGCCGACGGCCTGCACTGGACAATGCTGGTGCCGAAAGACGAGGACGGGCAGATGGAACAGGTCAGTGTCGCGTTTCAGGGCGGCGACCTCAAGCGCCTCGAGATGATCGACAAGTTCAACCAGACCACGCGCTTCACATTCACCAACGCCAGGCGAAATCCGCGTCTCGATGCCTCCCTGTTCGAGTTCAAGGCGCCGCCCGGTTTCGATGTCTGGGAGCACTGACCTCTTCGACGACCCCGAGGAGGGCTTCCGGCCGCTTGCCGACAGAATGCGGCCGCGCACACTGGCCGAGTTCGTCGGCCAGCACACGGTCATCGGTCAGGGCACGCCGCTGCGGCAGGCGATCGAGCACGACCGCCTGCACTCGATGATCTTCTGGGGCCCGCCGGGAACGGGCAAGACCACCCTGGCACAGATGCTCGCGCATCACTCGGGCGCCGAATTCATCAAGCTCTCCGCCGTGCTCTCGGGCGTCAAGGAGATCCGTGAGGCGGTCGACCGCGCCAGAGTGCTGCACGGCCAGGGACGCACGACCGTGCTCTTCATCGACGAGGTCCACCGTTTCAACAAATCCCAGCAGGATGCCTTCCTGCCGCATGTCGAGAACGGCACCATCGTTTTCGTCGGCGCGACGACCGAGAACCCCTCGTTCGAACTCAACAATGCCCTGCTCTCGAGGGCGCGTGTCTACGTTCTGAAATCCCTCGGCTACGAGGAGGTCGGAGAGGTGCTGCGCGCGGCGCTCGCTGACAGCGAACGCGGGCTCGGAGCGCGCAACCTGAAAATCGATGACGCGGACCTCGCGCTCATCGCCGAGGCCGCGGACGGTGACGCACGGCGTGCATTGAACCTGCTCGAGATCGCTTCCGACCTGGCCGAGAAGGGGCATATCGGGCACGACACTGTCAAGAGTATCGTCGCGGGCCGCGTGCGCCGTTTCGACAAGGGCGGCGAGAGTTTCTACGACCAGATCTCGGCATTGCACAAGTCGGTGCGCGGCTCTTCGCCGGATGCTGCGCTCTACTGGCTGTGCCGCATGTTCGATGGCGGCTGTGATCCTCTGTATGTCGCACGGCGCGTCGTGCGCATGGCCTCCGAGGATATCGGCAATGCCGATCCGCGCGCGTTGCGCATCGCCCTCGATGCCTGGGATGTCCAGGAGCGTCTCGGCAGCCCGGAAGGCGAACTCGCGATTGCCCAGGCCGTCGTTTACATGGCCGTCGCGGCCAAGAGCAATGCCGTCTACATGGCCTTCAAGGCGGCCATGCGCGAGGCGCGCGACTCGGGCTCGCTCGATGTGCCGCTACACTTGCGCAATGCGCCCACGAAGCTCATGAAGGAACTCGATTACGGCAGGGAGTATCGTTACGCCCACGACGAGCCGAATGGTTACGCGGCCGGCGAGACCTATTTCCCCGAGGAACTCGGCGAGCGTTCCTACTATCGGCCGGTCGACCGTGGCCTCGAAGTCAGGATCGGCGAGAAGATGGCCTGGTTTCGCGAGCAGGATCGCAAGGCTCGCGAGGGGCGCGGCGACTCGTGAGCATGCCCTGTGCGATTATCCCTGTCGGGACTCGGGCATGGAAAAGGCCGGGACCATGAGCGGTCGCCGGCCTTTTGCCAGTTTAAAAAGAGCGGCCCGTCAAATCCTTGTGAGAAGGATGGTGGGGGAGGGATGGTGAAGTGCTCCGGGCCGCTCCTGAAAAAGGGTTACTCGGTCTGCTGCACCACCATCTCGACGCTGCCATCCGTGTCGAAGCTGATGTCGATGGTAACGGTGCCGTCCAGCATGTAGATGTAGGTCAGCAGTCCGTCCTCGATCATGTTCTCGAGCTGGACAGTCGTTCGCGTCGTAATGGTCATGTCGGTCATGGTCTCGGTGATGTCGACCAGGGTCATGTCCGAATGCGGGGTATCGGCGACCAGGTCATCGATCATGGCATAGACTTCGTCATCGACCATGCCGTCTGCCGCATGGTGTGCCATGGCGCCACTACTGGCGATGCCCAGAACAAATGCACTAATCAACAGGTACTTCTTCATCGTTGATATCTCCTTCGTGTTTCAGTTGGCGGGCGATCCTTCATTTGCCGGGGCGCCCTCGGTTAGTGTGTATTAATCCTAGAAACAAACTGTTGCTGAAGTATTTCCGCAGTCCACGGATCCGTTACAGAGTGTTACAGCGCATTTCTCGCCTGCACACCGCCCCTGTCTATACTGGATAGATGCATCTTCGGGGCGCCTGAGCCGATGGCGGAAATATTCATCTCCTACGCGCGGGAGAACATCGCATTCGTTCGCAAGCTGCACGCTGCCCTGACCACCGCCGGGCGCGACGCCTGGGTCGACTGGGAGGGGATTCCACCTGTCGACAAGTGGCTCGACAAGATTCGTTCGGCCATCGACGAGTCCGACGCCTTCCTGTTCATCATATCCCCGGATTCCCTGGCGTCCGATGTCTGCGCTGTCGAACTCGGGCACGCCGTGAAGCAGCACAAGCGCCTCATTCCCGTGCTCTATCAGGAGGCGACTCAGAATAGCCTTCCCGCTGTGCTGGCCGAAATCAACTGGATCTTCGCGCGTGAAAACGACGACCTCGCAGCTGCTGTCGAGACCATTCAGGCCGCCATGGATACGGATCTCGACTGGGTCCGTCAGCATTCGCGCCTGCTGGTCAGGGCAGGGGAGTGGGCAGACGCCAACGGCGGCACGCTGCGCGGGATCGAACTGAAGGAGTATGAGGCCTGGCTCCAGCAATCTGCGGAGAAGAAGCCGGGAGCGACGGAACTGCAGACACGGTTTCTGCTCGAGAGCCGGCGTGCGGAAACACGGCGCAAGGGCGTTTTCCTGGCATCTTTGGTGATCGGGCTGTCGCTCCTGCTCGTGGTTGGCCTGTTCGGCTGGTTTCAACATCGCGAGAGCCTGAGGCAATCGCTGATCGCCGAATCCAGGGCGCTGCTCAACCAGGCGGACAGCCTGCGCGACGCACCGGTCGATGAAGAGAATCCCGGGGCGCATTTCGCCGACAGCACGCGTGCAGCGGTCAAGGCGCTCGCGATGCAGCGAGCACTGGGCCTGCCGGCAACGGATGCGGACCGGGCGGTGCGCAAGAGTTTCGGCATGATGCCCAAATGGCGGGATACAGACTTCGGCGCAAGCCCGATCAAGGCCTCGGAGATCACCAGGAGCGGTTCGGCCGTGGCTGTTTACCTCGCAGACGGCCGCCTCCTGGTCTGGCATGGCGGGACCGGTAAACAATCCGCTTGTGACTTACCGTCAGGCAAGCGCGAAGAGATGATGGCGCTGGCCATCAAGCCGGACGGCTCGGCTGTAGCGGTGCTGTTCAATGCAAGAGCCGCGGCGGTTTCGCGCATCGGCCTGATCGCCATCAGGGATTGTTCAGAGCTATTCGGCATCGAGCTCGACGAGGCGATCGAATATCCGGCGCTCGCGACGAGCGGACGCTATCTTGCGGTCAAGGGAGCCGGGGCCTTGCATGTCTGGGATACGCAAACCGGCGCCGAGGTGACGCCTGGAACGGGCGAGATCCTCAGGAGTTTCGACCTGAGTCCGGATGGCACCTTGCTGGCGACGCTGGAACGCAATCGCGGTGAGCGACAGTTATGGGTCAGGATCCGGGAGATCGCCACCGGTGAACTCGCGGGCTCTTTCAATACCGGCCGATTCGGCAGGCGACTGGAATGGACAGACGCGGGACTGTTGCTGGCTGGCGGGAAGGAAGCCCGCCTCCTCGATCCGCGGACAGGGAAGCAGCTCGCAGGCGCAACAGCAGGTGAGTTGCACGCAATCGACCTGGAAGCGGGCAGGGCCGCGAGCGCGACGGGAGACAGGATCGTCATCACCCGCCTGGCAGGAGGAGAGACGCTTGACATGGTTTCTTTCGGCAAGCCGCTTCATGGGCTGGCTTTGCAATCGGGTTCGCCTTCCGTGGTTGCCGTCACAGGCGAGCACCTTGTTCGCCAGTGGTGGTTCGATTTGCATGCAGAATTTGCCAGCCGCAGCGAGCCCGCGGCCTCGGGAAGAGTGGCTTTCGATGATGCAGGCATGCTTCATGTCGAGAAAACGAATGGCGAAGCCGTCGCATGGCGTCTGCCGGATGGCCTCGAGACGAGGCTCGAGAGAGTCGATGAAGCGCAAGCCGGTGCACCCTTCACGGGTACCTCGCGCCAGCTTCAGCAGGAGCAGCAGGGCGACTTCCGCAAGATCACGCTTGTCGATGCGGGGGGCGGGAACCCGCAAAATATCGAGCATCAGCTCCCGATCATGGCTGCGGCGCTCGGCAATGACGGCACAAGGATTGCCCTCTTGTTGTCGTCCGGCAGTACCCGTGGCGGCTACAGGAGGCTGCTGGAGGTCAGAAATCTCGCGACAGGGGAAAGCGTGAGGCGTGACTATCAGCCGATTCCCGGGCGTTCGCCCTACCTTGAATTCATCGGCGAGGGCAGGGGTTACATTGCGATCGACAGGAGGGAAGGCGTCGAGATTCTCGATGCGGCAACACTCGAGACCAGCTACATGCTCTATCAGCAGAAGGTCGTTCAAACCGCGATCGATGCGTCCGGTACCTTCCTGGCTGCCCTGGACGACAACGGCGAAGTGCGGGTCTGGAATATCACGCTTAACAGCGAGGCAGCACATCTCAAGACGGCTACCGCGATTCGTGCCATGGGGATCGATCGCAACGGCCGCTGGCTCGCGACGCTGGGGCGTGACGGCATGATCAGGATCCATGCACTGAAACACGAAGACCTCATTCGCCAGGTGTGTGACTGGCTGAAGCCCCCCTGCCCCGATATCGGCGGCATCGCGTTTCCGTGAGAATCCGGCCGCTCATTGACCGGCGGGTCGAAGCCCTGCCTGAAGCTGGAGCAGGCCTCGCGAGCCGTGTATTCTGTTTGCGCAAACAACAGCCGAACGCCACTTCATCCGAATCTGAAAATCAATGGATCTTGCCTCACAGTTTCCTCTTACCGGCACCCTGATTCACCTCAACCACGCGGCGGTCGCTCCCTGGCCGCGTGTGACGGCCGAGGCTGTCAAGGCGTTTGCCGACGAGAACATGAAGCAGGCATCGCTGGATTATCCACGCTGGATCAGGACCGAAGAGCGCCTGCGCGAACGCATTCGCCAGCTCGTCAATGCGCGGTCCGCATCCGAGATCGCGCTCGTCAAGAACACCTCCGAGGGCTTGTCGTTCGTCGCATCGGGCATCGACTGGCATCGCGGTGACAACGTGGTCGGTATCCGCCAGGAGTTTCCCTCGAACCGTTTTCCGTGGCTCGCGCTCGAGAGCAGGGGGGTCGCGTTCCGGCAACTCGATCTCGACAGCTGCGGCGGGGATCCCGAAGCCGCATTGATCGCCCTTTGCAACGAAAGGACGCGGCTGCTCAGCGTCAGCGCCGTCCAGTATGCGAATGGATTCAGGATGGACCTGGTGCGGCTCGGGGAATTCTGCAGGCGCAACGGCATCCTCTTCTGTGTCGATGCGATTCAGCAGGCCGGGGCTATTCCGTTCGACGTGCGGCGGATTTGTGCCGATTTCGCCGTTGCCGATGGCCACAAGTGGATGCTTGCACCCGAGGGGCTCGGCTTTTTCTATGTCAGGGAGGAGGTGCGCGATAACCTCGCGCTGACGCAATATGGCTGGCACATGGCGCAGGAACTCTCGGATTATGCGGCCGAGGCGTTCAGGCCCGCAGAGAGCGGGCGCCGTTTCGAATGCGGCAGCCCGAACATGCTCGCCATCCATGCGCTCGATGCCAGTCTCGGCCTGCTTCTCGAGACGGGCATCGACGAGGTCTGGAGGTGCCTGTCGGAGAGGATGACGGTCCTGCGCAGCGGGCTCGGAGCGATACCAGGTATCGACATCCTCAGCGACTGCAGCGAGACGCGCCTCTCCGGGATCCTGACTTTCCGCAGCGCCGATGACGACGCGCTCTTCAGCAGGCTGCAGGAAGGCGGCGTCTTCTGCGCCCGGCGCGGCGGCGGGATACGGCTCTCGCCGCATTGTTACACGCCACTGCCGCTGCTGGAGACGGCCCTGGGGCTGATCGAGGGCTGATGCGCTGGGGGGATGATGGTCAGTTGATGATGCCCGTGATCGGGTTGTCCGCGACCTTTGAGCAGATCTTGTTCAACCGGGCGCTGAGTCTTAGCCCAGCAGCGGTGTCGCGATATTCCTGCTTGTTCTCTGTGGATTCGTAGTGGATCTCGAGGTTTTCGTCAATGAGCCGGGCAGTGTCCGCGAGATCCGTGATTTCAATCATGCCAATGTGAACGAGAGTCGAAATTCGTATCTTTTTCAACTTGTCGCGAGTCTGATGTTTGCAGAAAATTTCCGTCAGCATCTGCACATCGCCATAGCGGCAGAAGCCGACCTGACAACCGGGTAATGCAGGAGGCTGTTCGGTCATTGTCCGGCCGGCGACGGTAAATATTGCATTTGTCCATGATAAAATTCTCTTCCTCCGCTGTTTTTGGCGGAAACGAACAGGTATTGTTTAATATGTCCTATACAAAGGAAACAACATGAAACCGTTACCAATGACTGTGTGGCTGCTGGGTTTTGGCGGCGTCATCCCGTTCCTGCTTCTGTTCCTTGCCTTGCTGCTGGGAGTCGAGCCCGGTTTCATGACGACTGAGAAGATCACGCTCTGGCTATTGGCCTACGCCGCCGTGATACTCAGTTTTCTCGGTGCTGTTCACTGGGGCGTCGCACTGACCCTTGACGAGCGCCAGTCGGTCAGCGGCTCGGGCAAGTACTTCGGTTACGGCATCCTGCCGGCCCTGCTGGCCTGGTTTGCACTGCTGTTACCGCCAAATATCGCGCTGTTCGTCATGGCTGGTCTCGTCATGCTGGCCTACGGGGTCGACGCCATGCTGTTGTTCAAGCGGCTGAAGTCCGATTACAGCATCCTGCGGCTCTACCTCACGACGGCGGTCAGCCTGCTGCTGGCCGCTTCGGGCCTCACCCTGACACTGCAGGCATGAGTACGCGCACTGGGCTGCCGTTTTGTGCATCAGCAGTGCTCCCGCACAGCCAATTCCTTGCAGGAAATAGGGTTTTGCGGGGCTTGTCAGGATACGCGGTTACCCTATACTCGTAATTCCTGATAAGAATAGTCAGGAATTATCGCAAGTAGCGGATGCGCTTTCGGGCGGTGCCGGATCACGACAGCCAGGAGACCAGAAAATGCCGGAAAAATGGATGCAGATCAAAGGAGACCCCTCTGTCAGGGCTTTTCTGTTCCAGCAGACGCGCACCGTCAGCCTGTTCGACGAGAACATCGACCGGGTGCACGCCATCGTGCGCACCCTGATGACCGACAAGGGGGCTTTTCACGTCAAGGTGCATTACTCCTCCAACCAGTTGACCTGCTGGTTCTCCGATGACGCCTATCGCTATCGCGTCTACGTGCGTGACGAGGTTCTGGAGCCAGGCTTCCTCGACGAATTCAGACAGATGTCACTCCGGCACCTGCAGCCGGTCATCGATCCCGCGCGGATCGACGATATCCTGACCGAGTTCAGGCGGCTGCGTACCACGGACAAGACGATCTACATGCGCAACGGCTCCATCAATCTCATCAACGGCATCATCGGCATGAATTTCTCATGCGACGGTGCGCACTACATCGATCACAAGACCTTTTTCGACAAGCTCGACACCTTCTGCACGACGGAGGAAATCGAGCTGCGTCCAGAGGCCGGGGTCCGTGCTTGAAATCGCATGACCTGCAACTACTCTCTAACGAAAGAGATACAGATCCACACCACGGAGACAAACAGATGCATCAGACCCATGAAGTGAAACGTATCGACTACGAGCCCATACCCACGCCCGAGTTGCGCAAGGTGCCACCGGACGCGCCCTTCTCCTGGATCAAGGCAGGCATTCAGGATTTCAGGGCGGCGCCTCTCATGAGCATCGCCTACGGTCTGTTATTCGCGCTGATCGGTATCGCAATCACGGTTGCCAGCATCAACCAGCCACAGTTCACGCTGACCTTCTGGACCGGATTCCTGCTTGTCGGCCCGTTCCTCGCCATCGGGCTTTACCGTGCTGCACAGCTGCACGAGCAGGACGAGAAAATGGAAGCGGGACGCTGTGTCAGGACACTGTTCCGGAACAAGTCGCAGGTGGCGGTGTTCATGGTTTTGATGCTGGTCATCATGGTCGCCTGGGTGCGTTTCTCAACGCTCATGGTGGCACTCTGGTTCGGCCAGCTTTCGCCGGGTATCGAGGCCTTCACGAGCGCCCTGACATCGCCCGAGGGGCTGATCTTCCTGGCCATCCTCTTCGCCAGCGGCGGCCTGTTCGCTTTCATCGTCTTCGCTGCCAGCGCACTGACGCTGCCGATGCTGCTCGATGGCAAGGCAGAGCTGATTCCGGCGCTTATCACCAGCTTCAGGGTGGTTTTCAAACAGCCGCGCGTGATGCTGACCTGGGCCGCGATCGTCGCCGGCCTGACCTTCATCGGCATGGCCACCATGTTCGTCGGACTGGTCTTCATCTTTCCTCTGCTCGGCTATGCCACCTGGCACAGTTATCGCGACCTCGTGAAATAGCGACGACGAGCTGGCGGCCTGGCCTCCACAGGCCGCCGCCATGGATCCGGCGGGACGTTCGTCCCGTTTTTTGTTTCTTTGTCGCCGGTGGCGAGTCGACCTGCACATCTGCCTGCTGACAGCCCGCGCAACTGTCAGTGGAACCTGTATCAGGCCATTGCTTTTCTCTCCGGAACCGGATGTGAAATGATCGCGGATTGACAGCACGTCCTGTATGTATATTATTTGTATATACAAGCGATGCTGGACAGATGCAGATGAGAGTACTTCTCCGTTTCGGATCATGGCCGATCCCCCTGATACTTCTCCTCCTGGTGACGACGATGCCCGCACGGGCAGAGACTTCCGCGGACACAAGTAGCGACATCGCACGGCTTCTGCAGGATCTCGAAAAGACACGCTGGGAGCCGGCCATGTCGGGGGCGGGTGCGGGGCTCTTGCTGGGCGGGCGTATTCGCATCGGGGAGTGTCACAACTATCCCTACCACGACAACCGGCATCCTTCCGACGGTTTCCGCAAGCTCGCTGCCGACCTGCGCAGCGGCTTGCAGCAGGGGTTGCAGTGCATGGCCGGCGAGGGGCCGCCGGGGCGGTTGCATCCCTATCACGAGGCAAACGCACGCAGGCTGGTCAGCCTGTTGAGCGACACCTCGGGGAAACAGCTCAACTGCGTCGAGGACCGCACTTTCGCCTATGCCATCGCGCATCCTTCAAAAGATCCGCAGACGCCCCACGAGATTCTGATCGATACCTACCGTATCAGCGGATTCCTGTCGCGCAAGTTCGAACGTGCGACCTACCGCGATTTTTTCAAACTCAGCGAGCCGCTGATCGAGGATCACCTCACGGGCAAGCCGCTGCATGTCGATGGCATGCACCGTTACCGCAACCTGCCGGCGCTGGTTTTCCACGAGGTGACGCACTGGCTCGGCTATGAACACACCAACCTGACAGCCGATGTCGTCGATCTCTACGAAATCTGCTGCTTCGGCGGCAGTGACCATGTCCTCGATGACGCCGTCAACGAGGGCTTTCGTGAACGTGCCTGCGCCATCCTCAAGGATGCCGAACTCTGGGACGCGGATGCCGCAACGCGCAAGCGGCAGTGGGAGCAGAAGGGCTATTTCCGTCTCAAGCGCGAGATCAGGCACGCTGCAGGCTAGGGCGAAAGGCTCCTGGGGGCGAGACTCGATGACCGCTTGCGGCGAAGGGAAAACGCGAGGAACTCTGCGCGTCAATGACGGCAGCGTCGCTGCAAGCGGGCGCCGTGCGGCTGAATTTGGCAGCCCTCAGGATGGCGTGAGTCTGGCCGAAGAGTCGGTCCGCCACACCAGTGCGATGCGGTCCACGCCGATGTCACTCTTGCGCGGCTTGATCGCGAACTCCTCGATCTCGATATCCTCGATGTTGAATCGCTCGGCGAGTTCGTCGAGCTTCTCCTCGAGCTCGAACCCCAGCTCCTCGATATCCTTGTGGATTTTTTGAACGCGCTCCTCGGCACGGCTGATGTCGCCGCGCTCTTTGAGGATACGCGTGCCGGCCGTGCCGATCGAGGCGCGTGACTTGCCGAAGAGCACGCCGAGCACGGTGATGCCGGCCTTGATGTAGGAGCCGGTCGAGTCGCTCTTCTCCTTCTCGAGCGACGCCATGGCGCGGTCGAGCCGGTCGAGCAGCGTCTTCTCCCTTTTCGCATAACGCTCCTTGAGCTTCTGTATCCCGGCTTCCCTGGCATCGCTCAGCGCGTCGTTGATACGCACCCTGAAGTCGCCGAGCGTTTCGTTGGGGCGCGACTCCATTTTCGGCGAACGCGTGCGGTAGAGGTCGAGCTTGTGGGTGCGATAGGCCCACTCCCTGAGATCGCGCGACGCCCTGGAGAGATTCCTGTCCTGCGCCACGATGTCGGGAACAGGGGCGTAGCGGATATCGCTCGGCGGAGTGGTCGGCAGCTGGCCGATGCAGTCGCGGGTCTCCTCGAGCTTGTTGGCCTGCTCCCACTCGAGCCCGATCTCGTCACCGCTCAACGGCAGCGACAGGCAGATGGATTCGTCGATATCGATGCCGCGTGGCTGGTTGAAGTAGTGCAGCTGCAGATGTGCGACGAGGCTCGGCCTGAAATCGGTCTCGCCGCCGAGGCCGGGCCTGAAGAGCTGTGGAATGCTCTTGTCGAGCGAGACCCAGGTGCTGAAGTCCGCGTGGCGTTGCCTGCCCGCAGGGCGTTGCGGTGCGGGCGCCTCCATCTCGCCGGCCGCCTCGGGGCGTGCTTTGCGGTCTGCCATAAGGGTCGAAATGTCGTCGCGCGTCATCGGACCCTTGAGGTAGCTCATGACCCAGCGCGTCGTGAAGAGGCTGTTGTCGTCGAGGTGCGCGCTCTTCAGGAAGAAGACGCGTTTGCCGAGGTTGGCGAGCAGGGCGCCGATCTCCTTCTTCTCGTTCGCGGAGCCGCTCTTGCTGCCGAGTCCGTCGATGACACGCGCGATATCCTGCCTGGTCTGCAGGCGGCCGATAAACCAGGTGCCGATGTTCGCGAGACCCTTGTAGTCGAGGTCGACGGGGTTCTGGGTGCTCAGGATGATGCCGACGCCGAAAGCGCGCGCCTGCTTGAGTAACAGCAACATCGGCTCCTTGCTCGGCGGGTTGCCGACCGGCGGGAAGAAGCCGAAGATCTCGTCCATGTAGAGCAGTGTCTTGAGGCTCGACGAGCCACTCTGGCGCCGCATCCAGGCGATGTACTTGTTGAGCAGCAGGGTCACGAAGAACATGCGTTCGTCGTCGCTGAGGTGGGCGATCGAGAAGATGGCGATCCTGGCCTTGCCCTGCTCGTCGTAGAGCATGCGCTGGATATCGAGCGTCTCGCCCTCGAGCCAGGCCTTGAATGTCGGTGAGGCGATGATGGCGTTGAATCGGCTCGCGAGCTGGAAGCGGTCATTCCCGGGATAGAAACTGTCGAGCGGCAGTACGCCGATCTTCCGGAAGGCCGGGCTGATGATGTGTCCGATCAGCTCCTCGATGCCGAGATTCTCTCCGGCGATCCAGGCCGTGCTGATGATTTCTGCCAGCAGGATGTACTCGCGCGATTCGACAGGGGCGGCCTCGATGCCGACCAGCGACAGCAGGCTGCTGACCGTGGATGTCAGGTAGGCAGCGAAGAGATCGCTGTCCTCCATGATCCCGGCCGGCGGGGCATCGAGCGAGCTCAGGATGTTGACGCTGACGCCGGCACTGCTCCCGGGCGTGTAGATGGTCTTCTCCACGCCGGCGAATTTCTCGACGCGGCTGCTGTCCTGCTGATGCGACTCGAGCCCCTTCTGCCACATGGCGGCAACCTGTTTCGCATAGGCCAGCGGCTGCTTGCCTTTGGACCTCGCCTCGTCGGCGACCCAGGGCCTGAAGTTTTGCGGCGAGAAACCCGGATCGGTCAGCAGCAGGTTACCCATGTCGCCTTTCGGATCGATGACGATCGACGGGATGTTGTCCATGGCCGCCTCCTCGATGAGACCGATACCGAGGCCGGTCTTGCCACTGCCGGTCATGCCGATGATGGCGGCATGGGTCGTGAAGCCGGTGTTCTTCAGAAGCGTCAGGTCGCCCGTCGGCTCCATCGAGGCCTTGTCGACATCCAGTCCGAGGTAGAAGAGGCCGAGTTTCTCGTAGAGTTCAACCATGGTGGATCATCCATCCCCTGTTCGTGTTATTGCTGCAATGGTAACTGCAAGGATCGGCTGCATGAAAGCGGCAGAAAAGCCTATCGGTGCGGCTCGATCCTGACCCTCGCCGGCTCGCCGGGCATGCCGTCGATGACGATGCTGACCGGCAGGAACATCCGGACCACCTCGGCATTGGTCAGCAGGTGCGGCGTGGCGCGGCTCGTGACGAAGTGCGACTCCTCCCCGGCCAGTGACAACGGCAGCAGCAGCTGGTCGGCCATCCAGCGGTCGACGCTCGCCCCGGTGACGAGGAATTGCGCGAGACGGTCGACGGCCTCGTCGGCAACGGTCTCGGCACGCTTGCCGCGCGCACCGAGGGCGAAGAAACACGCCTGGCTCTGTTCGAACTCGGCGAGCAACAGCAGCAGCGTGCCCTTGCTGCGCGTCGGCAGGGAGAGGGTCTCGATGCCGATCTCTGCGTCATCGCGCAGTTGCCCGAGGCCCTTCATCGCCTGCTTGCGCTGGCGCTCGGCAATCTCCCGGGGCAGGTCGGCGACGGCCGACAGGCCGCGAATCCGCACGAGCCTGCCGCGTCGAGCCAGCTCCAGTCCGCGAACCCTGCTGCCGCCTGCAATCCGTGCCGCAATCTGGCCGCCGCCTTGCGGATAGAAGCCGGCCATCTGCAGTTCCAGTCCGAAATCGATGCCGATGCGCCCGAGCAGCGGGCGCCAGTGCCAGTCGAGGTAGTGAAAGCAGGGGCTCCAGGGGACGTGGGTGCCGCCGTGAATCATCACGGTCGAGGGGCCATCGGCGAGCGCCAGGGGTGGCAGCAGCGTCTGCATCACGAGCGACGTGGCGCCGGCCGTTCCGATGTCGAAGAGATAGTCGCCGGGCCTGGCGGGGCCGGGCTCGAAGCTGATTGCGGTCGAGCCGACGCGGTCGCCGCGCACGATGCCGCTGCTGATGCGTGCAGCCGAGCGCAGCGCGACGAGATGCTGGGGGCGCAGTCCGGGCCTGTCGCGGTTCGCGCGGATGTTCTCCAGCCGGATCGGCCGCTGCGTGAGAATCGAGAGCGAGAGGGAACTGCGCAGGACCTGCCCGCCGCCTTCGCCCATGGAACCGTCGATTCGCACAAGGCCGGTCACGGGGATGCCTCGCGCTGAGGCAGGATTTCGCCGACCAGCCGGGGATCTTCGCCTGTCTGGTAGTGAAACCGGATGCGCTCGCCCGGATTGCTCGCGACAAGGTTTTCGAGAGGCACGGGCAGCGTCAGCCCGGAGTCGTAGTCCTGCAGGCGGTGATTGCCGAAGGTCCGGATTGTCGTGAACAGCAAGGGACGATAGCGCCTCTCAGCAACAGGCAGGGCGACCGTAGCCGCGGGCAGTCGCTTGCTCGTGATCTCCTCCCAGGATGCGATCTGCTGACGGTCGAGCGTGAAAATGCGGCCGACGGGGATGCGGTCGCGCGCGCGGGGCGCCTCCTCCCGCTCGAGGGTATCGATGTCGAACTCGCGGGAAGGGTCGGCGAGCAGCAGGTCGATACCGATCTCTTCGGGAACCAGCCGGGCATCCGGCGCCTGTCTCAGCAGGTGGCGCGCGACGCCGACCTGGGGTTCCTTCCCGAGGCAGTTCTGCATCACCTCCGCAAGGATGATGTCGGGCTGGTGCTGCGGCGCGATCCGGCAGGCAGCGGCGTCGGCGACCTGGTAGCCGGTGACATGTGCAGCAAGGCCGAGAGTCTCGACGACGCTTTTTGCCGAGTCGATGGACAGCGGGTTCAGATCCAGCAGTGTGAAGCAGGCCTCGCGCGCCCCGAACAGCGTCATGAGCGGTACGGCCAGGGTCGCGTAGGGACCGCAGCCGGCATAGAGCACATGCACGGGGCGCTGCGTGATGCTGTGCCGCATCCGGTCGATCGCATCGTGCAGTCCGCGCAGGAAGAGGGTGGTACGGAGATAGTCGTCGGCGCACATAGCGGCCATGGTCGGCGAAACGGCCAGGCCGTTGGCGGTGTGTATCTCATCGCGCTCGATCCCTTCCCTGCGCAGCGTGAAGGGACCTGCGGCCTGCGAGAGAATCGCGACCATGTCGAGCACGGCAGAACGCAGTGTACTGGCCGGACGTCCGGCATCCGTCAGTTGTCTGGCGATCTGCTGCAGGGCTGCAACCCGATCAGCATACGTCTGCATGAATGCCCTCCCGGCCTGCCTCTCTGCTCCGGTGCCTGCAGAGCATCCGTGCATACCCCACTATCGACGTCGACATCCCGGGCCGGATGCGAGATCCTGATGTGGATCGCGTTCGTGACATGGCATCGAAGCAGCCCGGTCTCTCCCGGTCGTTGGTTGCGATCATCGGCATGCGGGTTCCCTGCGGCCAGCCGTGTGCCGGGCTCTCACGAGAGCACGGCCACGCTCTTCGCCTGAGCATACACCAGCTTGCCCGGCTCCAGTTGCAGGAGATCGGAAGACTTGCGTGTCACGCGCGCGAGGATGGGTGTTTCTCCCACCAGCAGGCGCACGACCATCTGTGCAGTCCCCTCGCTGACAATCTCCTCGACCCGTGCCGGGAAGATGTTGAGGATACTGGTGCCGCTCTGCGGCTCCAGCGTCAGGCTCACGTCGCGCGCGAGCAGGCGCAGGCGCACTCTGCTGCCGGGTGCGAGCGCCTTGTGAATGACGCTGACACGGCCACCCGGAAAATCGAGCCAGGTCAGGCCGTACTCCTCGTCGTGGCCGGCGACGGTCGCCTCGATCAACGCCTCGGCATCGCCGCCATGCGCCAGTGGGAGATCGAGCCGCGTGAGCATCTCGCGTACCGGTCCGGACGCGCTTACCCTGCCGGCATCGAGCAGCACGAGATGATCGGCAAGCCGCGCCACCTCGTCGCGTGAATGGCTGACATGGATCACCGGGATGTCGAGCTCGTCGCGCAGCGACTCGAGCCAGGGCAGGATCTCCTGCTTGCGCGCCTCGTCGAGTGCCGAGAGCGGTTCGTCCATCAGCAGGATGCCGGGGCTGACCGCAAGGGCGCGCGCAATGGCGACACGCTGTTGCTCGCCCCCCGAGAGCTGCGCGGGATGGCGCTGGAGCAGGTGACCGATGCCGAGCAAATCGACGGCATCCTCGAGCGGGACCCTGCGCCGGCCGGCTGGCAGGCGTTTCAGGCCGTATTCGAGATTGCCCCGCACGTCGAGATGCGGAAAGAGCCCCGGTTGCTGGAAGACATAACCGACCGGTCTCTTGTGAGGAGGCAGAAAGGTCGTCTCGTCCTGCCAGCGCTTGCCGCCGACTGTCAGTCTGCCCCTGATGCCGGGTTCCAGGCCCGCGATCGCACGCAGCAGCGTCGTCTTGCCACAGCCGGACGGGCCGAACAGTGACGTGATGCCACGCCCCGGGAGCGTCAGCTCGACATCGAGCGTGAAGCCCTCGCGCTCGCAGCGGAAGCGCGCCTCGATACTCATGGCCGCGCCACCGTGAAACGCCGGTTGAAGGCGTAGACTGCGATCAGGAGCAGGAACGAGAGCAGCAACAGGCCGCCGGAGAGCCAGTGCGCCTGCGTGTATTGCAGGGATTCGACATGGTCGTAGATGGCGATCGAGACCACCTGCGTTTCGCCCGGTATGTTGCCGCCGATCATGAGCACGACGCCGAACTCGCCGAGCGTGTGCGCGAAGCCGAGCACGGCGGCGGTCAGGAAGCCCGGGCGCGCGAGCGGGACCGCGACGCTGAAAAAACGGTCGAGCGGCGAGGCGCGCAAGGTGGCGGCGACTTCCATCGGCTCCGTGCCAATGGCCGCGAAGGCATTCTGCAAGGGCTGGATCACGAACGGCATGGAGTAGAACACCGAGCCGATCACGAGTCCCGTGAAGGTGAAGGCCAGCGGCGCGCCGCCGAATGCCTGCACGAGTCCGCCGATCGGGCCGTGCGGGCCGAGTGCGATGAGCAGGTAGAAACCGAGCACTGTCGGCGGCAGCACGAGCGGCAGCGCGATGACCGCCTCGACGACGAAGCGGAAACGCCAGCGCGTGCGCGCCAGCCACCAGGCCAGCGGCGTGCCGATCAGCAGCAGGATCAGCGTCGTCAGCGCCGCCAGTTTCAGCGTGACGGCGAGCGCCGTGAGGTCCTGCGCGCTGAACATCAGGGCGTCTCGTAGCCGAAGCTGCGAATGATGGCGCGTGCCCTGTCGCTCTGCACGAAATCCATGAAGGCGCTCGCGGCCGGCTTGTCCGTCAGCAGGACGGCCTGCTGTTCGATCGGGGCGTGGAGTTCGACAGGGATGCGCCAGGAGGAGCCTTGCCCGGTTGCGCCGGAATGAACCACCTGCGAGAGCGCCACGAAACCCAGCTCGGCGTTGCCGCTGGCGACGAACTGGAAGGCCTGGGCGATGTTTTCCCCGCGCACGAGTCTCGCTTGCAGCGGTTGCCAGAGACCGAGGGCTTCCAATACCTGCTGCGCGGCCCTGCCGTAGGGTGCGAGCCTCGGGTTGGCGATCGCGAGCCGCCTGAAATCGTGACCGTCGAGTACCCTGCCCGTATCATCGACCAGCGTCGCATCGGGACTCCAGAGCACGAGCCTGCCGAGTGCGTAGGTGAAGCGGCTGCCCGGCTGTGCATGGCCGTCCTGTTCCAGCAGCGCGGGCCGCTCCCTGTCCGCCGCGAAGAAAACGTCGAACGGCGCGCCGTTGACGATCTGGGCGTAATGCTTCCCGGTCGATCCCGGAATCAGGGTCACCTCGTGGGGGCTTTCCTGCTCGAACTTCCCGCTGATCTCCTGCATGGGAATGGCGAAGTTGCTCGCGACCGCGACACGGATCTCGCCAGCCTGCACCCTGTTGAAGCAGAGCAGTGAACAGAGCGCGACAAGAGTGAGCAGCGGCAGGCCGGGCATGGCAACAAAAGGGTGCGTTTCGGTTGCGATAACAGTAGCAGAAGGTGCAGGCAGGGTCATGCCGGCGGCGGACGCAAAAAGTTCCGACAGGCTGCCTGCTTCCTCTCTAGAATGGAATTCAAGGCTACCCGGTCACACGCAAGAGTCGCGCATGAATCAGCCATCCTTTTTCCATGACCTCTCCGTATCCGATATCGGCGAGGTGAGAGCGCACAGCGAAGTGCGGCGTTTCTCCGGGGGAGACCTCGTCTTCATGGAAGGCGATCCCGTGGATCACTTCTACATCATCGAATCGGGCCGCATCTCGATCTACCTCAGACGGGCCGGCCGCGACGAACTGCTGTGCGAACTCGAAAGCGGCGAATACTTCGGTGAAATGGCGATCTTCAACCGCGACAGGCGCGCCGCTTCGGCCCGCGCGACGGTGGAAACCGAATTGATCTGTGTCGACAAGGACTGGTTCCTGGGCTTCGTCGAGGCGAGGCCTGCCGTCGCCGGGCGCATCAGGGCGCTGCTCGAGCGGCGCAACGAGGAAATCCTGCTGACCGAGAGCCTCATCGACTCGACCGGCATCGACAGCCAGCGGCTGCATGTCAGCATCAAGGGCGATCCCTCGATGCGCGAGTCGGCCTTCTCGCGCGAGCGCTACGAGAGCATCGTCGACAGGCACCTCGAGCAGCTCCAGCCCGTGCTCGAGGAACTGCTGCTGAAGCGCAGCGTCTACCGGCTGTTCCTGAATTTCAGCAGCGGAGAACTCAGGGTCAGCTCGATCTTCGACCCCTTCATCGAGGAGATCCACACGGTCGACAAGTTGATTCTCGGGAGTTATGTCGATCGCCACTTCCCGCTCATCCCCTACGCCGAGAAGAGCAACATGGTGCGCGCCATCTACGGTTTCATCATTCAGGACGGGCATTTCGCCGGTCTGCCAGGGCAGTGGCAAAAGATCTACATCAACACCAGGGGGCGGTGGACGCCGGTCAGGCAGGAGGAGATCAGCAAGGTCATCGCCCGGCTCGGTGTCCTGCGCTCGATGCCGAACTTCTATCTGCGTAATTTCAGCATCAGCATGATCAAGGACGCCATCCGCATGCAATTCAACTGCGACGGCACGCATATCGTCAACGCGCTCGATTACCAGCGGTTCCTCGAGGAGAACCTCGGTTGAGAGCCTGCGGAGTGTCGCGGCCTTTGATGCGGGGAGGCTGACTGGCCGGCGTCGGCGGATGCCGATCGGATGGGGCGGGAAAGCCCCTGTCCGCGCATTGCAAAAGAGGCCTGGAAAAAAACAAGGCGGAAAGAATTCCGCCTTGCTGAATCGGTGATGATGCTCGCGATCAGAAGCTCAGGATCTTGTCCGCGTTGAACATGGTAGTGCCGATGGCTGTTCCTGGGACGCCCTCGGCCCCCGGAAGAACTCCGAAATCGGGGTTTTCGCCCTCGTAGCGCTCATTCCAGCAGATCGGGCAGACGATCATTTTGTTGTCGTTACCGTCGATGTAGGCGGTCAGGTGATCGACGAGCGAGATCTTGCCGCTCATCGTGGGCGGTGTCGTGCACTCGTATTCCTTCAGGCGCTTCCGTGTAATGTAGTCCTCGCTGGCGAGGTTGACGCCGTCCAGCGTCACGAACAGCGTGATGTTGGCATTGGGGTTGCCTGAGAGCGAGCGGGCGAAAGTCACGGCCAGGCAGGCCGCTTCCGGGTCGTGGTTCGGATCCGTGGCCAGGCTGATGACGATATCCTGGGGATCGGCTCCTGACAGGCCTCCGAAGTTGACATCCCAGTCGGCGTGAACGGATTGCATGGCTCCGCCGATGAGAAGTGCGGTAATCAGGGGGAAGAGGCGCGTGAATCGTTTGTGCATTCGAGTACTCCATAAATGCGATGAAAGGGGTTCCATACGAGATGGAACGCAGAACCATAGGCACAGGATTGCGAATTGTCAAATTAAATTTGCGGCCAATCCGGATTGTTTCTGCGTATAATAATCGGTTGCTTTTCGATTTGGCTGTGCCTCTATCGATGCGACTCCACTCCACCACGGGTTTCGGAGTCGATCTGGCGGCGTCTTCGCGCTTCACTGCGCATCTTCTCCCGGATCAGCAGCCAGCTGCACGCTGTGCCGGGATCTTGATGCTGTCTATGTCAATCATGGATAAGGTTGGCTGGCGAGTGCGCAGCACAGAGGGAACCTGAAAGCCTCGCGAGGGGAGAGACCTGTTTCGTGCGAGCCGAATCGATGCAGCGGCCTGGTGCGCATGGCGGATGCTATCCGTTGATGAGAATGATCGCATCGCGCTGACGAGCGAAAGGATGACAGGAATCAGTGAGCGCCAGGCCGTCTCAATCAGGCATGGCCTGTCGCCTCGTCGCTGACTGGCTCGATCGGCATCCCTGATCAGCTCTGCAGCGGGGAGTACTTGTCCGGGATCATGACCGTCGGCTCCCTCTGCCGGTCATCCGTCTCCGGGAAGTCGATGGTGTAGTGCAGCCCGCGGCTCTCGCGGCGTGACTGTGCCGAGCGGATGATGAGGTCCGCCACCTCGACGAGGTTGCGCAGCTCCAGCAGGTCGTTGTTGACGCGGAAGTTGCCGTAGTATTCGTCGATCTCATGCCGCAGCAGGTTCACGCGCCGCCGGGCGCGTTCCAGTCGCTTGTTGGAGCGCACGATGCCAACATAGTCCCACATGAAGCGCCTGAGCTCCTCCCAGTTATGCGAGACCACGACCTGCTCGTCGGAGTCCGTGACGCGGCTTTCGTCCCAGGGCGGGACCCCGGGCATGGGTTTGGAGGGGTCGAAGGTCCGCTCGATATCCTGCGCGGCCAGCTCACCGAAGACGAGGCATTCGAGCAGGGAGTTGCTGGCCATGCGATTCGCACCGTGCAGCCCGGTGTAGGAGGTCTCGCCGATGGCGTAGAGGCCGGGCAGGTCGGTGCGGGCATTGTGATCGACCATGACGCCGCCGCAGGTGTAGTGCGCGGCCGGCACCACCGGGATGCGGTCCCGCGTGATATCGATGCCGAATTCGAGGCACTTCTCGTAAATCATCGGGAAGTGCGACCTGATGAATTCCGGCTCCTTGTGCGTGATATCGAGATAGACGCACTCGGCGCCGGTGCGCTTCATCTCGTGGTCGATGGTGCGCGCCACGATGTCGCGCGGCGCGAGTTCGGCGCGTTCGTCGTGGTCGGGCATGAAGCGGTGGCCGTCCGGCAGGTGCAGGGTGGCTCCCTCGCCGCGCAGCGCCTCGGTGATCAGGAATGACTTGGCTTGCGGGTGGTAGAGGCAGGTCGGGTGAAATTGCACGAATTCCATGTTGGCGACGCGGCAACCGGCGCGCCATGCCATGGCAATGCCGTCGCCGGTGGCAACGTCCGGGTTGCTGGTGTAGAGGTAGACCTTGTTCGCCGCGCCCGTGGCCAGCACCACGAAGCGTGCGCGGAAGGGCACCACCCTGTCGCGCTTGATGTCCAGCATGTAGGCGCCGAGTACGCGCCTGGTCCTGCCTTTTTTGACGCTGAGGATCAGGTCGACGGCGATATGGTATTCGAAGATGTCGATGTTGTCGGCATCGCGCGCCTGCTGCACGAGTGTCGTCTCGACGGCGCGCCCGGTCGAGTCGGCGGAATGCACGACCCGCCGGTGGCTGTGGCCGCCCTCGCGCGTCAGGTGGAAGCCGGACTCGGGATTGTTCTCCTCCCGGCGCGTGAACTCGACGCCTTCCTCGAGCAGCCAGTGGATGTTGCGCGGGCCGTGCTCGACGACGAGCCGCACCGTGGCCTCGTCGCACAGCCCGGCGCCGGCGATCATGGTGTCCTCAACGTGGGATTCGACGGAGTCCTTGTCGCTGAGGACGGCGGAGATGCCGCCCTGGGCGTAGTAGGTGTTGCCTTCCCTGAGCTCGCGCTTGCTGATGACGGCGACCCTGAGACTGCTGTCGAGTCGCAGCGCCATGCCGAGGCCCGCGGCACCGCTGCCGATGATCATTACGTCATAGAGGTAGTCGTTCGACATAATCCGGGCCGCAAAGAGTATATCCTGTTAAAACAGTCACATAGGGCGTCGTTGCACGGAATGCTTGCGCTTGCGCATGGCGATGCCGTTCAATACCCACCCTATTGAACTTTTTTCGGGGTGGCCTGTCCATCCCTAAACCTTAAATTCTGAGTCAAATGGTAAAAAACGGGAATTCTCAGGCAGGAGAAGATAGCGATAGTGAACTTGTCCGGCGAGCCCAGAATGGCGACAAAAAAGCGTTCGACCTGCTGGTCCTGAAATACCAGCAGAAAGTGGCCGGCGTGGTTTCCCGTTATGTGCGTGATCAGGCGGATATCCTCGACGTGGTGCAGGAGGCCTTCATCAAGGCCTATCGCGCATTGCCGAAGTTTCGTGGCGACAGCGCCTTCTACACCTGGCTCTATCGCATCGCCATCAACACGGCGAAAAATTTTCTGGTTTCGCAGTCACGGCGTCCACCGGGCAGCGATGTCGATGCAGAAGTTGCGGAACAACTGGACTCCGGCGAGCGTCTGAAGGAGAGGGCGACACCCGTTCAGCATTTAATGATGGAGGAGATCGAGAAAGCCGTTTGGGATTCGATCAACTCCCTGCCGGAAGAGCTGCGCACGGCCATCACGCTGCGCGAGATCGACGGGATGTCTTACGAGGAGATCGCGCAGGCCATGGATTGCCCGGTCGGAACGGTCCGCTCGCGGATCTTCCGGGCGCGCGAAGCGATCGATGCGAATTTGAAACCTTTATTGAATCCGTAGGTCAATAGGAACATGACAGTGGAAAACCAGACAATTTCGGCACTCATCGACGGCGAGGGCAGCTTTTCGGAAGGCTGTGCCTGGATCGACGAAACCGCCACAGGCAACGAGGCCAGCCGCACCGCCGCGCGCTACCAGATGATCGGTGCCTGCATGCGTGGCGATGCCGTTGTGGATACTTCGGGATTGTTTTGCCGCATTCACGATCGCCTCCAGGACGAACCGACAGTCCTGGCTCCCGCCACCATGCAAGACGGCATCTCGGGAACCGGTCGCAGGAAGGCTGTCGCCGGTTTTGCCATTGCCGCGAGTCTCGCGGCCGCGGTCGTCTTCACGCTGTTCCGTACCCAGATGCCGGCAGAGACCGTCGTTGCCGAGTCCACACCGGCGGCTGATATCCGATCGTTCGACGCAGCACCGACGCTTGTCGCCAATGGTGCAACTCAGAGCGAGCCGGTGCAGCAGGCGATCCGCCAGGTTGAAATCGATACCGGCAATCCGGATCTCGACCGCTACCTGCGCCAGCACCAGGACTATGCCGGCAGTGGCGCTTTCGGTCCGGGCTTCACGACTGCCACCATGGTCAGCTACGACGGCCGCTGAGCTTCCGCACTGCTATCGGGCCGATTTCCTCGAGACGCCGATCTGTGTTTAGATGTCAGCCTCCAACATTCGCCCGGGACCTGATGTGATCCGACTCAACCCCCTGATCGTTCTCCTGTTTGCCTTGCAGTGCCTTGCGCCCGCAGCGTTCGCCGAGAGCGAGCAGCCGCTCGAGATGCTCCAGCGCATGCAGCAGACGGTGCGCCACCTCAGTTACGAGGGTGATTTCGTCTACCAGTACGGCGACGTCATCAACGCCATGCACATCGACCACCAGTGGGCAGAGGGCAACGAGCGCGAGTACCTGCGCACGCTGACAGGCGTCGTCCGCGAGGTGGTTCGCGACAACTTCACGCTCGCGCATTTCGACGACGAGAAGCCGGCTTCCGTCTCCCAGCGCCGCCGTCGCAACGCGCCGACGCTCGTGACCTTCGACCCGCAGCGTCTCTCCGCGGTCTACGATTTCCGCTTTCTCGGCAGCGACCGTGTCGCCGGACGCGAGACGACCGTCGTGCTCGTTCAGCCACGTGACGAAATGCGCTACGGCCACCGCCTCTATCTCGACAAGGAGACAGCGCTGCCGCTGCGCCGCGTCGTTCTGAACCGCCAGGGCAAGCCGATCTCGCAGCTCATGTTCACGAGCATCAACATCACGGGAAACGGCAGCGAGGAGGGGGAAGCGCCGGCCCAGCAACCGCCCGAGAGCGTCGATTATCGTGGCCGGTGGTCCTTCGACGGCCTGCCGGAGGGTTTCGTCATGGAAATCTATGACAAGACCGAGGAGGAGGGCGTCATCAAGTCAGAGCAGTTCGTCTTCTCCGACGGTATCGCGCGCCTGTCGCTCTACATCGAGGACCGCGATGTGGCCAATGCGCCCAAGCAATCCGTCGTCGGTCCTGTCGGTATCCTCGGCGCGGAGGTCGACGGGCACCGGATCACGGTCGTCGGCGAAGCCCCTGTCCAGACGCTGAAACATTTTCTGAAGAGCACACGCCTCGAGACATCACCATGATCGAGGAGCTGGCCACCGTCGTCGAGACCGACGGTCGCACCATGTCCGTCGAGATCCAGCGGCAGTCGAGCTGCGGTTCCTGCAGTGCCAGGTCCGGTTGCGGCACGAACCTGATTGCATCGCTCTTCGGTCGGCAGCGCGCACTGCTTTCGCTGCCAAACAAAGTCGATGCGCGGCCAGGGGACCAGGTGGTGCTCGGCATCCGCGAGAACGATCTCGTCAGCGGCAGCATCCGGCTCTACCTCTGGCCACTGGCTGGCCTGCTGGCCGGAGCACTGGCAGGGCACTTCCTGACAGGCATGGAACTGATCGCGATTCTCGGTGGTCTGACAGGCATGTTTGCAGTACTCATGATTCTCAAGCGCCGGCAAGTCACGCCCGCCATCGAGGTGCTGAGGCGCGAGCACGCGCTTCGCATCGAGCCGGCCCAATTCCACGAGAGGTAACAACAATGACTTCGATGCGAATTGCGACAGCTGTGTTCGCGTTCCTGTTCCTGCTTTCTTCCCGGGCTGTCTCTGCACAGCTGCCGGACTTCACAGAGCTGGCCGCCCAGAACGCGCCTTCGGTGGTGAACATCAGCACCAAGCAGAAAAAGAAACTTGGCCAGCAGTTCAAGAACATGCCGGAGATGCCGAAGGACAGTCCGCTCGGAGAACTCTTCGAGCACTTTTTCGGCGGGCCGTTCGATTTCGACCAGATGCCGGATGAACTCTTCAACACCGAGTCCCTCGGCTCCGGCTTCGTGATTTCCGAGGACGGCTACATCCTGACCAACCACCATGTCGTCACCGAGGCCGATGAGATCATCGTGCGTTTCAGCGACCGCCGCGAGTACGTGGCAACCCTGATCGGCTCGGACAAGGCGACCGACGTGGCGCTTGTCAAGATCGAGGCGACCGGTCTCCCGGCCGTCAGGATGGGCAAGGGTAACGAGCTCAAGGTCGGCGAGTGGGTGCTCGCAATCGGCTCACCGTTCGGATTCGATCACTCGGTCACGGCCGGTATCGTCAGCGCCAAGGGCCGCAGCCTGCCGTCCGAAAATTACGTCCCCTTTATCCAGACCGATGTCGCCATCAATCCCGGCAATTCCGGCGGCCCCCTGTTCAACCTCGACGGCGAGGTGGTTGGTATCAACTCCCAGATCTACAGCCGCACGGGTGGATTCATGGGGCTGTCATTCGCGATCCCGATCGAGGTCGCCATGAACGTCGCCGACCAGCTGCGCAAAACCGGTCGCGTTTCGCGCGGCTGGCTTGGCGTGCTGATTCAGGATGTCACACGCGAGCTGGCCGAGTCTTTCGGCATGGAACAGCCGCGGGGCGCACTCGTCGCCAGGGTGCTGTCTGACAGCCCCGCAGAGAAGGCGGGCGTGCAGGTCGGTGACATCATCGTCGAGTTCAACGGCCGCAAGGTGATGCGTTCCTCGGCATTGCCGCCGATGGTCGGCGCGAGCCCGGTCGACAAGTTCTCCGAGGTCGTGGTGTTGCGCAACGGCGAGCGCGTCAGCCTGCAGGTCAATATCGGCGAGCTGCCCGACGAGGAACTGGCCGCCGCCACCGCCGAGAGCGGCCAGCCCCGGCCTCCCAGTGATACCGAGCTGCTCGGCCTGACCGTCCGCGAATTGACAGCCGCGGAGCGCGAGGCAACCGGTCTCGGCAAAGGCGGCGTCATGGTGACCGACGTCAAGGAGGGGCCGGCGCGCACCGCCGGCATCCGTGCCGGCGAGGCTATCGTCATGGTCCGCAATCACCGTCTCGAGGGTGTCGAGGATTTCCGCGACCAGCTCTCGAAGCTCGGAAAGGGCAAGCCGGTGGCGCTGCTTGTCCAGGATGAAGAGGGCTCGCGCTGGCTGACGCTGACATTGCCCGACGAAGGGGAGTGATCACCCTTCGATTCGTCCACAGGAGCGGCTGCCATCTGTGCGAGGCCATGTGGGCCGAGCTGGATGGCGTCCGCGCATCCGGCGAGGTGGATTTCGAGCTCATCGACCTGGCGCGCGAACCTCATCTCGAGGCGCGCTACGGTGAGAGCATCCCGCTGCTGTTCCACGGCGAGCGTGAACTCTGTCGCTACTTTCTCGACATGCAAAAGCTCCGCGACTACCTGGACGCTCTGCCGGGGGGGTGAGCCCTCCGGCTCTCGCGATCAGAGTGCGATCTGCTTCGGGGGCTCCCCGGCCGGCGCCTGCTGCTCCTCCTGCTCCAGCTCTTCAAGCTTCTGATCGATTGCTTCCCGGGCCCAGTCGCTCCACTCCCTTGCGGCCTCTTCCGCCTGTCCGGCCAGTTCCTTCGATTTCTCCTTCGCCTCATCGAGCGCGGTCTCGGTCTGATCGCGCAGCCGGGCGCCCTGCTCTTTTGCGGCCTCGGCCGCCGTGGCGCCGAGTTCTTTCGTTGCGTCGAGCCATTCGGCAGATTTCTGTTTCAGCTCCTCGGTCACCGAGGGCGGCTGGTCGGGCTGCATGGTTTCTTCCTGTTCGGGAGCAGTTCCGGAGTCGCCGCAAGCTGCGAGTGCGCCGCCGAGCAGCAGGAGCAGCAGGTGTCTCGTTTTCATGGCAGGGTCGTTTCTGTGGCGATCAGGTGAAGTCTCAGACATGGCAGACCATGCCAGGTTCCATGCACATGCCGCTCCTCATGACGTCTGCTGCAGCAGTGTTTCCGTTTCGGCCAGGATGCGTTTGCGCCCGAACAGCAGCTGCAGGCGCGTTCCCCCGAGTTGCTTCCAGAGGATGGCAGAGCGGATGCCGGCCAGCAGCAGCGCCCTGATGCGGTTCTGCGTCTCCGGGTTCTGCAGGTGCAGCGGCTCGCCCTTGATCATGATCCGCGGCGAGATCTGGCTGACGGTCTGCTTGTAGAGATCCGCCATGGCGGCGATCTGATTACTGTGGGTGTGGTCGTAGAGGTCGAGTTTTGCGCAAGCCTCCTCGATGCCCGTGCCGATCAGATCCGTGTAGGCGGGCTCCTTCATGAGCCTGCTGGCCAGGTGCAGCAGCGTCAGCGCGTATTTCGGCACTTCGAGATGCTCTCTGTCGGGAGCGGTCAACTGCTTGCGCAAGGCCAGCAGGCCGATGCGCACGCCCGGAATCCCTGCGTAGATCTCTTCGGTCGTTTCGGGATTTTGCTGGAACAGGCTGTAGAGCGAGCTGCCGACGGCGCTGCTGTCGGCCGTACCTGTCCTGGCGAGGCTGTCTGCCAGTACGGCCGCCTGGTAAACGGCAGCCAGCGCGAGGGTTTTATCGGAGGTTCTGGTCATCAGGTTACCTGTCGGATGGTCGCGCCGCCGAGACAGACCTCGTCATCGTAGAAGACGATCGCCTGGCCTGGCGTCAGGGCGCGCTGGGGTGCGCTGAACTCGACGATGGCTGAATCGCGGCGCATGCTGACGCTGCATGCCTGCAGCGGCTGGCGGTGGCGGCATCGGGCCATGCAGGCCAGCGGGAAGCGCGGCGCCTCGCCGGCGATCCAGTGGACGTCGCCCGCCGTGAGGCCGGAAGAGAACAGCAGCGGATGATTCCTGCCCTGCACCGCGATCAGCACGTTGCGCTCGAGATCCTTGCCGGCGACGAACCAGGGCTCGTCTCCACGCCCCTTGAGTCCGCCGATGCGCAATCCCTGGCGCTGGCCGATGGTGTGGTACATGAGTCCCTGGTGCGTGCCGATCACCTCGCCCCCGGGTGTCTCGATGTCGCCGGGCTGCGCCGGCAGATAGTGCGACAGGAAATCGCGGAAGCGGCGTTCGCCGATGAAACAGATGCCGGTGCTGTCCTTTTTGTCGTGCGTCGGGAATCCGGCTCTCCTCGCGATGCGGCGCACTTCCGGCTTGTCGATGTCCCCGAGTGGAAAGAGCGCATGCGAGAGCTGGAACTGGTTCAGCAGGTAGAGAAAATAGGTCTGGTCCTTGTTCGCGTCTGCTGCCTGCAGCAGCCGGAAGCGTCCGCCGGCCTCGTCGACGCGCGCATAGTGGCCCGTGGCGATCCGCTCCGCGCCGAGATCGAGCGCGTAGTCGAGAAAGGCCTTGAACTTGATCTCCTTGTTGCACAGCACGTCCGGGTTCGGTGTGCGCCCGGCCCTGTATTCCTCGAGAAAGTAGGCGAAGACACGGTCCCAGTACTCGGCGGAGAAGTTGACGCTATGCAGCCGGATGCCGAGCATGTCGGCAACGGCGCTGGCGTCCTCGAGGTCGACGGCGGCGCTGCAATACTCCGCGGTGTCGTCCTCTTCCCAGTTTTTCATGAAGAGCCCCTCGACCTCGTAGCCCTGCTCGAGCAGGCGCAAGGCGGCCACGGATGAGTCGACACCGCCCGAAAGCCCGACGATGACCCTAGCGCTCTTCACCCTTGTACCATGCCTCGAGCGGCAGCAGGATAGCGGGTTCGCCATTGTCGCGGTACCAGCTGTCGACGGCATAGTGCAGGCCCTCGCGGTCCTGGATGACGGCGGTCCAGTGGGTGGCGAAGAGCCAGCGATGGCGCACGGCGCGCTCGTCGACGCGATGCCACCTCAGCAGGCCGGCGGCCTCCAGCTGACGCAGATAGGTGGTGGAGTTGGTCGACTCGGCGATGCAGTCGAGTTGCCCGCGCGGAACCACGTCAGGGGGATTCTTGCCGCGATCGACAGCGGTGCCGTTTTTCGGGCCGACGAAATGCTCCAGCAGGCCAATTGCCCTGGCGATGCGCTCGCGCTCGCGCTCGGCATTGTCGACATCACGAAACAGCTGCTTGACCTCTGCCCATTCCGCGTCGCTGAGCGTGACGGGAACGATGGCGTCGCAATGGTAGTCGGTGCAGGTTTCGAGGGTGTAGGCCTGCACCGCGGGCATCCAGCCGGGCAGGAGAGTCAGCAGCAGGAGGAACGGGCTGGCGCGAAAGAGTGCCACGGTCAGTGTTTTGCGCCCTCGGGGCTCCAGCCGGTGCGCCACTTCTTCAGCAGGACCACCGTGGGCTTTTCGCCGTTGTCGAAGAACCATGAATCGACGGCCCACTTGCGACCGCTGTCGATCTCGCTGACGACAGCGGTCGAGTGCGGCCAGAAACCGCCGAACAGCAGACCGCCGCGCGTGGCGGTTCTCTCGACGCGGTGGAATTTCAGAAAGCCGGCCTTCTGCATCATCCTGAGGTAAGTCGTGCTGTTGGTCGATTCATCCACGCAATCGAGCTGGTTGCCGCTGGCAGTGAACCCCTCGAGGTTGCCGCCACGGTCATCGAGCGCATCGACCTTCGAGCCGACGGCGATCTCCAGCCAGGCGATCGCCTCGGCGATCCTGCGGCGTTCCTCCTCGGCCGTTGTCGCCTCGGGCGAAAAGAAATCAGCGACCTTGAGCCATTCGGCGGGGCTCAGGGAGACGTGCTCCACCATGGCGCAGGTATGCTTGAAGCAGACCGAGAAGCGGCCTGGATCGGGGTCGCTGATCTTCTCCTTGGGGTTGCTGTGGCCAAGGAGATCGGAAGGGTAGTCGGCCATGGCCGGAGTTGCCAGCGACAGCAGGAGAACCAGCGGCAGGTCAGGCAATTTCATGAATCAGCTCCAGCGGGTAGCGTCGCCCCGTGAGGTAGTCGTCGATACACTGCTGCACCATCGGGCTGCGATGTGCGCGTGACTGCCGGCGAATCGCCTCGGCAGTCATCCAGTCGGCCGCAAGGATACCATCGTCGAGTGTTCTTGCCGAATCCTCGGAGAGGGCCCTGGCGGCGAAGCAGTAGCGGACGTAGGTCAGGCCATCGGGCGGGATGCGCCACTTGTAGATACCGACCAGCGCTTCTGGCGTGATATGCCAGGCCGTCTCCTCGAGGGATTCGCGCACGACGGCATCGAGCAGGGTTTCCGACTCCTCGAGATGCCCGGCGGGCTGGTTGATGACGATATCGCCCGTGCCGGCATCCTCGCGGACCATGAGAAACCGGTCATCGCGTTCGATGACCGCGGCGACTGTGGTGCGGGGTGTCCAGATCATCCGGACATTCTAGCAGGAGTCAAGAAGGTGTCGGGGGGATGGGTTGGACCGGCCTCAAGCCGGTCCGCGATTTATCCGGCTGCCGCCAGAAGAATGATCAGAGCAACGGCGATCACGCCAATTTCGGTTGCGACCGCCAACCATGTCATTTTCGGCGGGTAGCGGAGCTCAGACTGTGCAGTATAGATAGTCATGTCTGCCACCTCATTTTAGCTGTATAATAATCTTAAACACGTCGTATTGATTTTGTATATACAAATATAGCACATGCCCTGCAGAATTGCACTTTAGTTTCCGCTGGTTACAAATAAATGTCCAAGTCGAAAATAATCAACATCAGAATCTCCCCTGAGCTCAAGAAGGTGGCGAAGAAGGTTGCCGAGGAGGACGGGCGCTCGTTGTCGAACTGGATTACGCGTCTGATGGAGAAGGAGATCAAGAAAGCCAAAAAGGCGGAGGATTGAGGCCGGGTGAAGAAACGACTCCTCATATCCTCAGCGTGACGAATTCACCTGGCAGCAACCCGCGCAGTTCCCATTTTCCCACCTGAACCCGAATGAGACGCAGGGTCGGAAACCCGACAGCGGCCGTCATGCGCCGTACCTGGCGGTTCCGGCCCTCGCGAATCCGGATCTCGAGCCACGCTGTCGGGATCGTTTTTCGATAACGCACGGGCGGATCGCGCGGCCAGAGTTCCTCCGGCTCCGGGACCAGGCGCACCTTCGCCGGTAATGTCGGCCCGTCCTTGAGTTCGACTCCCTCTCTCAAGGCCTCGATCGCGTCGCGCGAGGGTATGCCCTCGACCTGCGCGAGGTAGCGCTTCCACTGCTTGTGTTGCGGATGACTGAGGCGGTGCTGGAGCCTGCCGTCGTCGGTCAGCAGGAGCAGCCCTTCGCTATCGCGGTCGAGCCGCCCGGCCGGGTAGACTCCCGGAATCTCGATGTAGTCGGCGAGCGTCGGGTGCCCGTTTTCGGACGTGAACTGGCTCAGTACGCCCCAGGGCTTGTTAAAGAGAATCAGCTTGTGCATTGCACTATGTTAGAATTTTGCCCAGATTTTTTACATTCTGAACTGGAGGATACTATCCATGGCATTCGACAAGATCGAGATTCCGGCGGATGGTGACAAAATCACCGTCAATGGCGACTTCTCGCTGAACGTACCGGATAAGCCAATCATTCCCTTTATTGAAGGTGATGGCATCGGCGTCGATGTCTCGCCTGTCATGCAGAAGGTTGTCGATGCGGCCGTGGATAAGGCCTACGGCGATTCACGCAAGATTGCATGGATGGAAGTCTATGCAGGCGAGAAGTCGACGCGCATCTACGGCAACGACGTCTGGCTGCCGGACGAGACCCTGGAGGCCGTGCGCGACTATGTCGTCTCGATCAAGGGGCCGCTGACGACCCCGGTCGGCGGTGGTATCCGCTCGCTGAACGTGGCGCTGCGCCAGCAGCTCGACCTCTATGTCTGCCTGCGCCCGATTCGCTACTTCGAGGGCACGCCGAGCCCGCTAAAGGAGCCCGAAAAGACCGACATGGTCATTTTCCGGGAGAACTCCGAGGATATCTACGCCGGCGTCGAGTGGGCCTCCGGAAGCCCCGAGGCGAAAAAAATCATCGACTTCCTGCTCAATGAGATGGGCGTCACCAAGATCCGTTTTCCGGAAACCTCGGGGATCGGCATCAAGCCGGTCTCGAAGGAAGGCACCGAGCGCCTCGTGCGCAAGGCGATCCAGTACGCGATCGACAATGACAAGGAGAGCCTGACCCTCGTGCACAAGGGCAACATCATGAAGTTCACGGAAGGCGCCTTCAAGGACTGGGGCTACCAGCTGGCCAGGGAGGAATTCGGCGCGACCGAACTCGACGGCGGGCCCTGGTGCACCATGAAGAACCCGAAAACCGGCAACACCATCACGATCAAGGATGTCATCGCCGACAACTTCCTGCAGCAGATCATCCTGCGCCCGCAGGACTACGACGTCATCGCGACCATGAACCTCAACGGCGACTACATCTCCGACGCGCTCGCGGCACAGGTCGGGGGTATCGGCATCGCGCCGGGTGCAAACCTCTCGGATTCGGTCGCCATGTTCGAGGCGACCCATGGTACGGCCCCGAAGTATGCCGGTCTCGACAAGGTCAACCCGAGTTCCGTCATCCTCTCGGCCGAGATGATGCTGCGCCACATGGGCTGGACCGAGGCCGCAGATCTGATCATCAAGGGCGTTGCGGGTGCCATCTCTGCCAAGACGGTCACCTACGACCTGGCGCGGCTGATGGATCACCCGACCGAGCTGAGCTGCTCCGGTTTCGGTGACGCTGTGATCGGCAGCATGTGACCGGGTATTGCCCGAGGCATGAAAAAAGCCCGCGGTTGCGGGCTTTTTTCGTTACATACGAACCGGAGCAGGGCTCCGGTAGTCAGCTGATATCCGTTTGTATGTTGGTCGCATGCAATCCTTTCGGACCTTCCGAGATTTCGAATGCGATTTTCTGACCTTCCTTGAGGGTCTTGAACCCGTCCATCATGATCGACGAGAAGTGAATAAACACATCTTCATCACCCTGGTCAGGTACTACGAATCCGTACCCCTTGCGGTTGTTGAACCACTTGACTGTACCAGTCGGCATTGCAGTTCCTCCTGTTGCCTATTTAAAAAGAAATACCCTGATTGTTCTTGCTCTTGAGGGTCAGGCCCCGATCATTTCGTAACAGGAAGTTTTCACTCCTCTGCACTGTCCTAAGACGCACCTAGGTCATTGAATTATAATATCTCCGGCGTGGAGGTCAATTCCCGAGTTGCTAACTGGCGGCTTTTTCGTGATCTGGATAGCAGAGGAAATTCCGCTCTGTGCCTGCGTTTGAACATGCCCCGCCTGGCAGTAGAATGAGCGGGAGAGAGGCGGGTTCACTTGAATTCGCATGAATAGCACACTATTTATTTTACTCATTAAGGACCTGTAATACCGGAATGTCCACGCAGCATCACTCGGATAAGGACCTCGCCACGCTCGAGGCGAAACCGAAACTGAAAAAGCCGCCGATGTACAAGGTCATCCTGCTGAACGATGACTACACACCGATGGATTTTGTCGTTGACGTGTTGCAGCGCTTCTTCCGTATGGACCAGGAGAAGGCAACCCAGATCATGTTGCATGTGCACACCCGCGGAAAGGGCGTCTGCGGTGTCTTTACCAGGGATGTTGCTGAAACCAAGGTTCAGCAGGTGAATTCCTATTCCAGGGAGCATCAGCATCCGCTGCTTTGCGCTCTTGAAGAGGCTTAGTCGTACCTCCGCAAATGCGGACGAATAGCGCCACTGGCGAACAGTACGGGAACCCGTTATGTTGAATGCAGAACTCGAGCTCACATTGAATCAGGCCTTCAACAGGGCCCACGAAGAGCGCCACGAATTCATGACGGTGGAGCACTTGCTCTATGCGCTGACCGAAAATCCGTCGGCTGCCGAGGTGTTGCTCTCGTGCGGCGCGCATCTCGACGAGCTGCGCAAGCAAATTGCCGCCTTTCTCGAGGAGACCACGCCGCTGATCCCGGTCGAGGAAGAGCGTGATCCTCAGCCGACGCTGGGCTTCCAGCGCGTGCTGCAGCGTGCTGTCTACAGCGTTCAGTCATCCGGCAAGCGCGAGGTCTCCGGCGTCAACGTGCTCGTGGCACTGTTTGGCGAGCAGGAATCGCACGCCGTTTATCTGCTCGGACTCCAGGACGTTTCGCGTCTGGATGTCGTCAATTACATTTCTCATGGCATCTCCAAGATTCTCGACGACGAACTCGACGAGGGCGAGCCACTCCTGCTCGAGGAGCAGGAGGGCGAGGAGTCGAAGAAGAAATCGGCACTCGACCAATTCGCCGTCAACCTCAACGAGGAGGCGGCGCTGGGCCGCATCGACCCGCTGATCGGGCGTGAGCTCGAGGTCGAGCGGTCGATCCAGATCCTGTGCCGCCGGCGCAAGAACAATCCGCTGCTGGTCGGTGAGGCCGGCGTGGGCAAGACCGCCATCGCCGAGGGCATGGCGAAGAAAATCGTCGACGGCGAGGTACCTGAGGTGCTGACGGATGCACTCATCTACGCCCTCGACCTCGGCGCGCTCGTCGCCGGTACCAAGTACCGCGGCGATTTCGAGCAACGTCTCAAGTCTGTGCTGTCAGAGCTCAAGGTGCAGCAGAATGTGATCCTCTTCATCGACGAGATCCACACCATCATTGGCGCCGGGTCGGCCTCGGGCGGCACCATGGACGCCTCGAATCTGCTGAAGCCGGCGCTCGCATCGGGACAGCTGCGCTGTATCGGCTCGACGACCTACACCGAGTTCCGCAACATTTTCGAAAAGGACACTGCGCTCGCACGCCGTTTCCAGAAGATCGACATCAACGAGCCGACCGTCGAGGAGACCGTCGACATTCTCAAGGGGCTCAAGAGCCGCTTCGAGGAGCACCATGAGGTCGAGTACAGCTTCGACGCCCTGCGAGCCGCGGCCGAACTGTCGGACAAGTACATCAACGAGCGCCACCTCCCCGACAAGGCGATCGACGTCATCGACGAGGCCGGCGCGAGCACGCGTCTCGTGCCCGAGGAGGAGCGTCCGGAAATCATCGGCGTCGAGCACATCGAGAACATCGTCGCGAAAATCGCGCGCATTCCGCCGCGCAAGGTCTCCGAGTCCGACACCGACACCCTGCGCCATCTCAAGCGTGACCTGCAGGCCGTCATCTATGGCCAGGATCCGGCGATCGAGACACTCACCAACGCCATCATCATGAACCGCTCGGGGCTCGGCACCGAGGAGCGTCCCATCGGTTCCTTCCTGTTCACCGGACCGACAGGCGTCGGCAAGACCGAGGTCACGCGACAGCTTGCACGCATCATGGGCATGGAGATGGTGCGCTTCGATATGTCCGAATACATGGAGCGCCACACGGTCTCCCGCCTGATCGGAGCGCCGCCCGGTTATGTCGGCTTCGACCAGGGCGGCCTGCTGACCGAGGCGATCAACAAGACACCGCACTGCGTCCTGTTGCTCGATGAGATCGAGAAGGCGCACCCGGATGTCTTCAACCTGCTGCTGCAGGTCATGGACCATGGCACCCTGACCGACAACAACGGCCGCAAGGCGGATTTCCGCAATGTCGTGCTCGTCATGACGTCGAACGCGGGCGCGTACGAGATGAGCCGTTCATCGATCGGCTTCACGACCCAGGATCACACCAGCGACGGCATGGAAGCGTTGAAGAAGTACTTCACGCCGGAGTTCCGCAACCGTCTGGATGCCATCGTACAGTTTGCGGCGCTCGACAAGGAGTCGGTCGCCAGAGTCGTCGACAAGTTCCTGTTCGAACTTGAGCAGCAGCTTGCAGAGAAGAGTGTCTCAGTGACGGTCGAGCAGGAGGTTCGCGAGTGGTTCGCGGATGAGGGCTACGATCCGAAGATGGGTGCACGCCCGATGGCGCGCCTGATCCAGGACGAAATCAAGCGGCCGCTCTCTGAAGAGGTGCTGTTTGGAAAACTGGCGAATGGAGGCAGTGTGAAGATCAGCCGTCCCGGGGACAAGCTGGAGTTCGAAATCAGCGGGCGCGATACGTGATGCGACCCTTCGTCAGGTCATAGGGAGTCAGCTGGACCGTGACCTTGTCGCCTGTCAGGATGCGGATGTAGTTCTTGCGCATCTTCCCCGATATATGGGCTGTCACGACGTGGCCGTTCTCCAGTTCGACGCGAAACGTGGTGTTCGGAAGGGTGTCGATGACAGTCCCTTCCATTTCGATGAAATCTTCTTTCGCCATACGGTAAATCGTTCTCGTTGGTTCAACAGGCGCGGATTATAGCACCAGGCGCTGGAAAAAGTGCAGCAACCGCTCTCGCGGCGTGCTCCCTTCAATTGAGTTTTCTGGTCTCACGCGCCGCGGGCGGTGGCGGCGAGTAGGGATCGTACTGGTTGTCGATCATGAGCATGATCTGATCGAGACCGGCGGCACCCTGCTCGAGGATAATATCGAGCGATGACTTGCCGCCGAGCATCGGTTGCCCGACCGTGACCCAGATCCGCGCGGACTCGAGACTGAACGGGAAGAGTTTCTGTGTGGCATCGTCGATGTGCAGAATCTTTTTCGCCATGCGATAGACGCGCGCATTGCTGCTCAGCGCCGTACCGAGACGGTACCTGTTGTATTCGCGCGGCTTCAGATTGTCTCCGAGCCCCAGCAGGACCGGCTGCAGCGTGTGAGGCACTTTCCACTGGTCCAGGACGTGAATCGCGTCGCGCAGCAAGGAGGTCAGCTGGCGCGTGCTTTCCGGATTTGATGTCATTGCTGTCTGTTCGATCATTCGATAAGAAAACAATAATATACTTATCCGTTGCCCGCATGTAAACTGCCCGTTTCCGCGACGCCCGCCCGCTTCTGTTCGCGCGATATAATAGACCGCCTTCTTGATAGCGGAAAAAGCATGCGCGCCGACGACCTCGATTTCGATCGCCAGCATATCTGGCACCCCTATACGAGCCTCTTGAATCCATTGCCTGTCCACAAAGTGGAGAGTGCGGAAGGCGTCCGGCTGACCCTGGAAGACGGCCGGCGCGTCATCGATGGCATGGCCTCCTGGTGGTGCGTGATCCATGGCTACAACCACCCGGTACTCAACGCGGCGGCGAAGCGGCAGATGGAGCGCATGACGCACGTGATGTTCGGCGGGCTGACCCATGATCCGGCGATCGCGCTCTGCCGACGGCTGGTCGATCTCACGCCACAGCCGCTGCAGCATGTTTTCCTCTCCGATTCCGGCTCGGTCAGCGTCGAGGTCGCGATGAAGATGGCCATACAGTACTGCCACGGACGCGGCCGGCCCGCGAGGCGGCGTTTCCTGACGATTCGCAACGGTTACCACGGCGATACCCTCGGCGCCATGTCGGTGTGCGATCCTGTCAACGGCATGCACCATCTCTTCAGCGGCATGTTGCCGCAGCAACTCTTCGCGCCGGCGCCCTCGATACGCCCGGACGAGACCTGGGACGAACGCGAGAGCGCGGCATTTGCGCAGATGATCGACGAACACGCCGACGAGATCGCCGCCGTCATTCTGGAGCCCGTGGTGCAGGGCGCCGGCGGCATGCGTTTCTACCATCCGGAGTACCTGCGTCATGTCAGGCAGCTCTGCGATCGCTACGGCATCCTGCTGATCGCCGACGAGATCGCGACGGGCTTCGGTCGCACGGGCCGGCTGTTCGCCTGCGAGCATGCCGATGTCGTGCCCGACATTCTCTGCGTCGGCAAGGCGCTGACGGGAGGCACCATCAGCCTGGCCGCGACGCTCGCGACGCAGGAGGTCATGGATGGCGTTTGTGCAGATGGACAGGTGTTCATGCACGGGCCAACCTTCATGGGCAATCCGCTCGCCTGCGCCATGGCGTCAGCGAGTCTCGACCTCCTGGTGGAGAGTGACTGGCAGTCATCCGTCCTGCGTATCGAGCAGCAGTTGAGAGAGCAACTCCTGCCGCTGAACGCGCTCGATGGGGTCGGGGAAGCGCGTGTCTTTGGCGCCATCGGGGTGCTCGAGATGAAAGAGCCGCTCGATGTCGCGCTTGTCCAGTCGATGCTGATCGAACGCGGCGTCTGGCTGCGGCCGTTCGGCAAGCTGCTCTATACCATGCCGCCCTATGTCATGACCGAGGCGGAACTTGCCACGGTGACGCGCGCGATGGCCGAGGTCGCGGCCAGTCTCCAGCCCGGGGGCTGAACGGCCTTCAGGCTTTCCTGCGGCCTGTGATCAAGACCCACTCTTCCTGTTGTCGCTGGGTATCGAGGTCGAACATGCCGGAAAAGGCGTCGATGACCGCTTCGGCCTGTTCGGCAAGAATGCCGGAGAGGGCGAGCCTGCCGCCGGGTTTGACGAGCACGCCGATCCCCGGGGCGAGTTCGACGAGCACGCTGGCGAGAATGTTGGCGACGAGGATGTCGGCCTGCTCGCCGACCGGCACGTTGGAGCCGATGAGGCGCAGGCGCTCCGCCACGCCGTTTTCCTGCGCGTTCTGTTCGCTGGCGATCAGCGCCTGGGGGTCATGATCGATACCGAGCGCCGAGCCGGCGCCGAGCTTCAGCGCCGCGATCGCGAGAATCCCCGAGCCGCAGCCGAAATCGATCAGTGACTTGCCTGCCAGCTCCTGGCCGTCGAGCCATTCCAGGCAGAGCGCCGTGGTGGGGTGGGTGCCGGTGCCGAAGGCCAGCCCGGGGTCGAGAACCACGACGACGGGGTCGGCGGCGTCCTGCGGCAGCTGCTGGCCGCGTGGCAGGATCCATAGCCGCCGGCCGAATTGCATCGCATGGAAGTTCTCCATCCAGGCGCGCTCCCAGGGCTGGTCCTCGAGCTCCTCGAGCGTCAGTTTTGTCTCGATGCCGAGCTTGCCGAGCGCATCCCTGATCGCCTGCTGCAGGGAAGCTCTCTGCGTTGCCGCCGCGAAAAGCCCCGTGACGATGGTCTCGGACCAGATGCGTTCCTCGCCGGGGGCGGTCTCGAGCTGGGGCTCGTCACCGGCATCGGTCAGGGTGACGGAGAGCGCGCCGAGCGTTTCGAGCAGCGTCTCGAGCACGGGGGCCGAGTCTTTGTCGCTTATGAGGTGTGCCTGGAGCCAGGGCATGATGTTGTGATTCGGCCGTCCGGTGTTCAGCCCCGTTCCAGGCGGAACGGGACCTTGCGTTCAGAGTCCGAGCTTATTCTCGAGATAGTGGATGTTGACGCCGCCTTCCTCGAAACCGGTATCGCGCAGGATGCTCTGTTGCAGCTCGATATTGGTCTTGATGCCGCCGATGATCATCTCCGACAATGCGATGCGCATGCGCGCCATGGCGGAGGTGCGGTCTTCGCCGTAGGTGATGACCTTGCCGATCATGGAGTCGTAGTAGGGCGGTACCGTGTAGCCTTCGTAGATGTGAGTATCGACGCGCACGCCCGGGCCGCCCGGAAAGTGCAACTGCGTGATCTTGCCGGGACTCGGCATGAAGGTCCTGGAGTCCTCTGCGTTGATGCGGCATTCCATGGCGTGGCCGCGGATCTTGATCTCTTTCTGCTTGTAGCTGAGCTTCTCGCCGGCGGCAATGCGCAGCTGCTCCTTGACGATATCCACGCCGGTGACGAATTCCGTGACCGGGTGTTCGACCTGCACGCGCGTGTTCATCTCGATGAAGTAGAACTCGCCGTTCTCGTAGAGAAACTCGAAAGTGCCGGCGCCGCGGTAGCCGATCCGGCGGCAGGCCTCGGCGCAACGCTCGCCGATCTCCTCTCGCAGCTTGTGGGAGATACCGGGGGCGGGCGCCTCCTCGACGACTTTCTGGTGGCGGCGCTGCATGGAGCAGTCGCGCTCGCCGAGATGGATGGCGTTGCCGTGGGTGTCGGAAAGCACCTGGAACTCGATATGGCGCGGATTCTCGAGGAACTTCTCCATGTAGACGGTATCGTTGCCGAAGGCCGTCTTGGCCTCGGTTTTCGTCAGTGCGATGGAGTTCAGCAGGGCGCCCTCCGAGTGCACGACGCGCATGCCGCGCCCGCCACCGCCGCCCGCGGCCTTGATGATGACCGGGTAGCCGATCTGTTTGGCCATGCGCAGCGTCTTCTTCTCGTCACTGTCGAGCGGGCCGTCGGAGCCGGGCACCGTCGGGACGCCGGCCTCTTTCATCGCCTCGATGGCCGTGATCTTGTCACCCATCATGCGGATGGTTTCGGGTTTGGGGCCGATGAAGATGAAACCCGAGTTCTCGACGCGCTCGGCGAAGTCGGCGTTCTCCGAGAGGAAGCCGTAGCCCGGATGGATGCCGACGGTATCCGTCACCTCGGCTGCGCTGATGATGTTCGGGATCTGCAGGTAGCTCTCGGCGGACGGGGCCGGGCCGATGCAGACCGATTCATCGGCCAGCAGCACATGCTTGAGGTTGCGGTCGGCTTCCGAGTGAACTGCGACTGTCTTGATCCCCAGCTCGCGGCAGGCGCGCTGGATGCGAAGGGCGATTTCGCCACGATTGGCAATGAGCACCTTGGTTAACATCGGGGCCCCGCTTATTCGATGACGAACAGTGGTTGGTTGTATTCGACCGGCTGGCCGTTTTCGACGAGGATCTTGCTGACCTTGCCCGAGGTGTCGGTCTCGATCTGGTTCAGGATCTTCATGGCCTCGATGATGCAGAGCGTCTCGCCGGTCGAGACAGTGTCGCCGACTTCCACGAACGGCTTGGCGCCCGGCGAGGAGGCGCGATAGAAGGTGCCGACCATCGGCGATCGGATTACGTGTCCCGTGAGTTCCTCTTCGGACGTGGGTTCGGCCACGGGAGCGGGCTCGGGTGCCGCCGGCGCAACAGGTGCCGCGGGCGCCGCCGGCATCGGGTAGGGTGCAGCCATCTGCTGTACGACCGGTGGCTGTAACGAACTCGCCCGGCTGATGCGCACGGACTCTTCGCCCTCGTTGATCTCGATTTCTGCGACGTCGGAGTCCTCGATGAGCTCGATGAGTTTTTTTATTTTGCGGATATCCATGGTTGACTCGTCTCTCAAAGCTTGGAGATGGCTGCGGTGAGCGCCAGGTCGTAGCCGATGCTACCCAGGCCAGCGATCACGCCGACTGCAACATCTGTTAGGTAGGAGTGGCGCCTGAATGCTTCCCGTTTGTGCACGTTCGAGAGATGAACCTCGATGAAGGGAATCTCCGCACCCAGCAGTGCGTCTCTCAGGGCCACGCTTGTATGCGTGAAGGCGGCCGGGTTGATGATAATGAAACCCGTGCCGTCATCCATCGCCGCATGAACACGCTCGATCATGAGGTGTTCTGCATTGAACTGTTGGAATTCCAGCGTCACCGAAGCGGATTCGGCCTGTTTTCGCAGTCGCTGTCCGATCTCTTCCAGGGTCTCTGATCCGTAAATCCCGGGTTCGCGTTTTCCCAGGAGATTGAGGTTCGGACCATTGAGCACCAGGATCTTTGGCATCGGAATAAGAGTACCTTCGGTTGCAGCGCGGCTGATTATGCGGGAAGTCTCGCTAATTAGCGTCTAAATGTCCAGTAATTTCCACAAATTGCCCGCAAAAGGCACAGAAAAGCCGTTTTTCAGTGGTTTGCCACCGCATGTTCCCGCCCCGGCTCCGGCGATTTCGCGGGAAGGATGCGGCCATGGGGCGATGCATGCGCCTAATCGTCTGGAAAATAAGGGTTTTCTAATCCTGCATTGCGAGTTGTCAGTGACATCGCAAACAGTGTATGCTCTCCAACCAGACTCAAAAAGAGCGGGCTTGCAAGCCTGACGATAATTGTCCTGATAGGAGGAGAAAATGCTGAAGAAAATTCTGGCCGCGATGGCGATTTCCGCGTTCATGATGGGGTCCGCTCATGCGGGCGCAGACAAGGCTGCCGCCGAGGAGGCGATCGCCGCAGCAAAAGCCTCTCTTGATAAAGCCGCGAGTGTCGGTGGCGAGTGGCGCGATTCCCGCGCGATGGTCAAGGGAGCCGAAAAAGCGATGTCTGATGGCGATTTCGACAAGGCTGTCGAGCAGGCCAACAAGGCCGCCGAGCAAGGCCGCATGGGCTACGATCAGGCGATTTCGCAACAGGGTGTCGGTAATCCCGACTACCTCTGACCGCTACCGCCGGTCCCGCTACAAAGCCGTGCCCAGCACGGCTTTTTTCATGCCCGCAGAAGGGCCGCCGCGGCAATGCTGGTGAATCAGAAGTTGTCGGTCGAGGTGAAGAGACCCACGCGCAGGTTCTTCGCCGTATAGATCTCGCGGCCGTCGACCTCGACGCGGCCGTCGCCGATGCCGAGGATGAGTTTCTGCGCCAGCACACGCTTGATGTCGATGTGATAGGAGACGACCTTCGCGGTCGGCAGCACCTGGCCGGCAAACTTGACATCTCCGACACCAAGCGCACGTCCCTTGCCTGGATGGCCCAGCCAGCCCAGGAAGAAACCGACCAGCTGCCACATGGCGTCCAGACCGAGGCAGCCCGGCATCACGGGGTCGCCCGGAAAGTGGCATTCGAAGAACCAGAGGTCGGGGCTGATGTCCAGCTCGGCATGGATCATACCCTTGCCGTAGTTGCCACCTTCCGTGCTGATCTTGATGATGCGGTCGAGCATCAGCATGTTGTCGATGGGCAGCTGCGCGTTGCCCGGGCCAAAGAGCTCGCCGTGACCGCAAGCAATCAGTTCTTCTTTTGTGTAGCTGGATTGGCTCATGCGATGGAGTCCTTAAGAGTCTTGGTAATGCGTTCGACGATCTCGCCGAGCGGGATCATCTCGTTGTCGGCCGCCGCACGCGCACGATATTCGACGTTGCCTGCGTCGAGAGCGCGGTCACCGATGACGATGCGGTGCGGGATGCCGATGAGTTCGATGTCTGCGAACATGGCCCCGGGACGCAGGCCGCGATCGTCGAGCAGGACGTCGACGCCGGCCGCGCCGAGTTCATCGTAGAGGCGCTCGGTGGTTTCGCGGACCTGGTCCGACTTGTCCATGCGGATCGGGCAGAGGGCCACCTCGAACGGCGCGATTGCCGCCGGCCAGACGATGCCATGCTCGTCATTGTGCTGCTCGATGGCGGCGCCGACGACGCGCGAGACGCCGATACCATAGCAGCCCATGGTCATGACCATACTCTTGCCGTTCTCGTCGAGCACCTCGGCCTTGAGGGCGTTCGAATACTTCCTGCCGAGCTGGAAGATGTGGCCGACCTCGATACCGCGCGCGATCGTCAGGGTTCCCTTGCCGTCGGGGCTCGGGTCGCCCTCCTGCACGTTGCGCAGGTCGGCGACTTCCGGCAGTGGCAGGTCGCGTTCCCAGTTGATGCCGAAGTAGTGTTTGCCGTCGATGTTGGCGCCGGCGCTGAAATCCGACATGACCGCGACTGCGCGGTCCGCGACGATCGGCAACGGCATCTCGACGGGACCGAGCGAGCCGGTGCCGGCGCCGACTGCCTCACGGATCTCATCGTCGGAGGCGAAGCAGAGCGGTTCCATGACCTCTGGCAGCTTGGCCGCCTTGACCTCGTTGAGTTCATGATCGCCGCGTACGAGCAGCGCAACGAGGCTATGCTGCGAAGCTTCATCCGCGTGCACGATGAGTGTCTTGACGGTTTTCTCGATCGGCTGCTCGAATCCGCTGACGAGCTCCTCGATGGTTCTGGCGTCGGGCGTATCGACGAGCGTCATCGCGATGGACGGCGCGGCGCGTTCGGTGGCCGGCGGGAGGGCTTCTGCGAGTTCGACATTGGCGGCGTAATCACTGTCGGTGGAGAAGGCGATGGCGTCCTCGCCGGAATCGGCCAGCACGTGGAACTCGTGCGAGGCGCTGCCGCCGATCGAGCCCGTGTCCGCATGCACGGGACGGAAATCGAGGCCGCAGCGCCTGAAGATATTGCTGTAGGTCGCGTACATCTGTTCGTAGGTCCTCTGCAGGCACTCCTGCGAGGCGTGGAACGAGTAGGCGTCCTTCATGAGGAATTCGCGCGCGCGCATCACGCCGAAGCGCGGACGGATTTCGTCGCGAAACTTTGTCTGTATCTGGTAGAAATTGATCGGTAGCTGCCGGTAGCTCTGCAATTCGTTACGCGCCAGGTCGGTGATGATCTCTTCATGCGTCGGCCCGAAGCAGAATGCATTCTTGTGCCTGTCCTGGAAGCGCAGCAGCTCGGGGCCGTACTGCTCCCAACGGCCGGATTCCTGCCACAGCTCGGCCGGCTGCACGGCCGGCATCAGCAGTTCGAGGGCGCCGGCCTTGTCCATCTCCTCGCGCACGATGGTCTCGACCTTGCGCAGCACGCGCAGCCCGAGTGGCAGCCAGGTGTAGAGGCCCGCGGCCAGTTTGCGGATCATGCCGGCGCGCAGCATCAGCTTGTGGCTGACGATGGAGGCGTCGGAGGGTGTCTCCTTGAGAGTCTGGAGCGGAAATTGCGAAGTTCTCATGCGCGTGCGCTGTGATCGAAGAATAGCCGCCGATTCTATCAGATATCCGGCGCGATTCGGCCCGAATCATGCCACAAGCGCCTTTCAGGCGCTGTCGATGAAGAGTTGCTGTTCAGGAACACCCAGTTCGAGAATGCGCTGGCGGCTACGCGCGATGCACACCTGCGGCAGTGTCATGTAGAAGTCGTACCCTTGCACGTCATAGGTCGAGAGGATCTGCGCGATCACCTCGTCGAGCCGGGCGATCGAGGCGAGGCCGACTGGCCTGTAACTGAAGTTGTCGAGCGCATCCTCCCAGGCGCGGCAGTAATTCGAGAGGTAGTGGCCATGCTCCTGCGGCGACAGCCAGTAGAGCCGCATGGTGCGGTCCGGATCGATGGAGATGGCGTGCTCGACGAGACTCTGGATTTGCGCGAAACCCCTGTCCCAGGCGATGAAGAGCAGCGGGCGTTTCGAGGCCTCGTCCATGACGAACTCGCCGCACGGGCCCTGGACGGTCACGCGCTGGCCGCGCTTCAGCAGTTCCTGCCAGCAGTCGTCCGGCTCCATTTCGGCGGTGCTCAGGTGGAAGCGCAGGTGGATGCCGTCGCATGGACAGCTCGCGACCGGCAGGATCACCGAGAAGCAGTCGCCGAATGTGAGCCGGGCCTTCTGGCCCGCGAGAAAGCGGAACGAGCGAGAGCGCGGCGTACGCAGTTCGAGCAGCAGGAGCTCCCTGTTCAGCGGCACGGTTTTCGACACCCGCGTCGCGATGCGCTGCTGCGGAATATCTCCGGGCCGGTCGGAGAGCGAGAGACTGATTTCGATATCGGTCAGGGGACGGCAGCTGCAGGTAAGGAACCAGCCCTGCTCGCGCTCCCCGGGCGTGAAGCGGAAGTCGTGGTAGCGGACTGGCTCGATGCTGCCATGCAGCAGCCTGCTGCGGCAGTCGCCGCAGGTGCCGTTGGCGCAGCTGTAGGGCAGGTTCAGGCCATGACGGAGACCGGCCTCGAGAATGGTTTCATGCTGCTCGACGATGAATTCCTTCCCCGCAGGCTGCAGGATGACGCGTCTGGGCATTAGTCGCTTTCCTTCATTGCTCTGGCGGGGTCATCGGAGCCGGCCGGGACGGCCGCGCCGCGCGTTCAGTCGCTCTTGTTGAGCTGCTGTTCCACGCGCTCGAGCTCGGCCTCGGTCGAGCGGTAGATGCCCTCGAGTACTTCCCGGTTCGCGACCTGGTCGACGCGCTCTTCCGGATCGTGGTCGACGCCGCCGCGCATGTCCTGGCGGATGCGCTCCAGTCGTTGCCTGAGTTCGTCTCGCCTGGCTTCCAGCTCTTCCCGGGTCATTGGCTTCTCCGCATCGTGATCTGTTGCTCTCATTGTATCCCGTATACCGTCACCTGTGCTGATTGCGGCCGGGCGGCCGCATACGTTACGGCAAGGTGGTCGCTCCCGAATGATTTTTCACGGCCAATTGACTACCATGCAGCGGTTTGCAACGGGCAGTCACGCGAGGCGAGTATGCCGGAGTACAAACCAGGTCAGCGATGGATCAGCATCGCGGAATTACAGATGGGGCTCGGGACCATCATGCGTGTCGAACAGCGCACCGTCAGCGTCATGTTCCTGGCGACCGGCGAAAGCCGCAACTATGCCGTGCACACGGCTCCACTGACGCGACTGGAGTATGCGCCTGGCGACCGCGTGCGTTCGATCGACGGCTGGGAGATGCAGGTCACGCGGGTTGCGGAACAGGACGGCCTGCTGCGCTACCACGGCGTGCGCGATGATGACTCGCAGGCCGAGCTTCCGGAAGGGCTTCTGGACTGTCATGTCCAGCTCAGCCGTCCGCGTGAACGTCTGCTCAGTGGTCAGCTCGACCATGACAGCTGGTTCGAGCTGCGTTACCGCACGCAGCAGCAACTCAGCCGGCGCGCGCATTCCGACATCCGCGGGCTCATCGGGCCACGCACCTCGCTGCTGCCGCACCAGCTCTACATCGCGCATGAAGTCGCCAAGCGCCATGCGCCGCGCGTGCTGCTCGCCGACGAGGTCGGTCTTGGCAAGACCATCGAGGCCGGGCTGATCCTGCACCAGCAGTTGCTGATGGAGCGCGTGCGTCGCGTACTCATCCTGGTTCCAGAGTCGCTTCTCCACCAGTGGCTCGTGGAGATGCTGCGCCGCTTCAACCTGCGCTTCAGCCTCTTCGACGAGCAGCGCTGTCTCGATGAAAGCGAGGGCGGCTACGACAATCCCTACGAGGCCGAACAGCTCGTGATCTGCGATCTTGCCTTCCTGTCGCACAACCCGTTGCGCCGGCAGCAGGCGCTCGACAGCGGCTGGGACATGCTTGTCGTCGACGAGGCGCATCACCTCGCATGGTCCGGCGGCGACCCGGGCGAGGAGTATCTGCTCGTCGAGCAACTCGCCGGCGCTACGCCCGGCGTCCTGCTGTTGACGGCCACCCCGGAGCAACTCGGCAGACAGAGTCATTTTGCGCGCCTGCGGCTGCTCGATCCGGACCGGTTCGGCAGCTTCGAGGAGTTTCTCGAGGAGCAGGCGCAGTACCGGCCGGTCGCACACGCGGTCGAGAAACTGCTCGGTGACGACGCGCTCGATGGCGAGACCCTGGCGCTCCTGCACGACACGCTCGAGGAGGGCGACAACCGCCGGCTCGTCGCCATGCTCGAAGACGAAACCACTGCCGGGGCCGAGCGTCAGGATGCAAGGGAACGGCTCGTGGATCACCTGCTCGACCGTCACGGTACAGGCCGCGTGCTGTTTCGCAACACCCGCGCCTCGGTCAGCGGGTTTCCGGGCCGCGAGGTGCTTTTCGAAGCCCTGCCTTGCCCGGCACAGTACGCCGGACCAATACTGGCTGGGCTCGATCCCGGCGATGCGCAGTTGTTGCTGAGTCCCGAGTTGCTCTATTCGAACATGGCGGGAGAGGGCGATGCCTGGCACCTGTTCGATCCACGCATCGCGTGGCTGCTCGGCAGACTCAGGTCCCTGAGGCCCGAGAAGGTGCTCGTGATCACCTCCAGCGCAGACACGGCGCTGGATATCGCCGACGTGCTGCGCATACGCAGCGGCATCCAGGCGGCGGTGTTCCACGAGGGCATGTCGATCGTCGAGCGCGATCGCGCGGCTGCTTTCTTTGCCGACCGGGAGTACGGCACCCAGGTGCTGGTCTGCTCGGAGATCGGCAGCGAAGGCCGCAATTTCCAGTTCGCGCATCACCTGGTGTTGTTCGATCTGCCGTGGAATCCGGACTTGCTCGAACAGCGTATCGGCCGCCTCGACCGTATCGGCCAGAACGCGACCATCAGCATCCATGTACCCTATCTCGCGCAAACGGCCCAGGAACGCATGGTCCGCTGGTGCCACGAGGGGCTGGATGCCTTCGCCAAAAGCTGCCCGCCGGCGCATGCCCTCTTCTCCGCCTGCCGCGACAGGCTGTTCGAGCTGCTTTCCACGGCTCCCGCCGCACAAGAGGCCTTCGCCGAACTCATCCAGCAGACCGCGCGCGACAACGACAGGCTGCAGCGCGAGATGCATGCAGGACGCGACCGCCTGCTGGAATTCAACTCCTGCCGGCCGCGACAGGCGCAGGCGATCTGCGCGCGGGTGGCAGAACAGGAGGCGCCAATGGAGTTACTCGACTATGTCGAACGCGCCTTCGACTGCTACGGCATCGAACAGCAGGAACACAGCGAGCGCTGCCTGGTTGTCAGGCCGGGTGCCCAGATGCACGCCGCCAGCATACCGGGGCTGCCGGAGGACGGCATGACGGTCACGCTTGCGCGCGAGATCGCGCTGGCCAACGAGGACATGCAATTCCTGAGCTGGGAACACCCGATGGTCCGCGGACTCATGGAGATGGTCGCGACGAGCGAGCAGGGCAACTCCGCCTTCACGGCCATCCGCATCCCCAGGCTCAAGCCGGGAACCCTGTTCCTCGAGTGTCTCTTCCTGTTCGAGGGGAGTGCCGGCGAGAGCAGCGGGCTCGGCGCCTATCTGCCGACGACCATGGAGCGCGTCGTCCTGAATGCCGAAGGCAGGGAATTCGGCGACATCCTGCGCCACGATGTCATCGGGCGCGCGCGCCAGAGCATCGACAAGTCGACGGGGCCGAAGGTCATCAAGAGCCGTGCGGCGCAACTCAGGGCGATGATCGAAAATGCCGAGGCCATCGCCGCGGAGAGAATGCCCGGGCTGATCGCCGCGGCGCAGGCCAGGGCACACCGGCTGCTGCATGTCGAGATCGAGCGCCTCGAGGCGTTGCAATGCATCAATCCGAACGTGCGCGAGGAGGAGATCGACTTCTTCAGGCAACTCGAGTCGCGCGTGAACGCAATGCTCGACAGCGCCCACATGCGGCTCGACGCGGTACGGGTCCTGGTGACGCTCTGAGTCTGCAGCCGCAGATAGATTCGCCGCGATGCATCGGGGCAGGCGCAACGCGTGGCCCGCAGATGCGACACCGCATTCTTATCGTCCCCCGCAGGAATCCCGGCCGCGTCGCAGCAGAGCCTGCTGCTGCGCTCGCTCATCGAAGGCGTGAAGCGTGAGGCGTCAGGCCAGCGTCAGCTCGGTGCTGGCGTCGGGCACGGAGACGAGATTCTTCGACACCGGGCACTGCTGCATCCTACCGCTGATATAGGCGATGTCGTCAGGGCTTGCGTTGCCCGACCTGAGCCTGCCATCGAAGGCGACATGCAGTTTCTCGATGTGCCAGTCGGGCGTGGCGTCGATCATGATGCTGCCGCTCGACGAAGCCAGCAGCAGGTTTCTCTCGAGGGCATTGGCGCGCAGGAACATGTGCTGGCACGTGAAGACCGCGTAGGTGAAGATCAGGAATCCCGGCGTCAGCGTGCCGAGCTCGAGGCTCTTCCATTCACCCTCCTCGAGATGCGCGACCTCGAGGTCGGCAATCCGGTTCTCATCCGCGTAGGTGCAGGACAGGCGCATCTGAAAAATGTGGCGTTCCATGGGTTTCTCCGCAATTCGATTCCCGACAACGATACACCAGCTGCCGCGATGGCATCCTGATCGGGGTCAAGCACGCCTCAGCCCTGCCGTTCGAGAACAGCGACAAAGCGGTCGTAGCGCTGCTGCAGGCCGTTGTCCGTCTGTGGCAGGAAGGCTTGCGGTTCGCTGCTGCGCCAGCTCGCGGGCCGGCCCAGCGCCAGCCAGGCGATACCGCGCGCTGTCGCCTCTGGCTGATGCAGGCGTCTGACCGGCAAGCCGGCGAGAGCCGCGAGCTTGCGGCAGACGGAATCATGATTCGACAGGCCGCCGCTGATGAGGATGCCATCGGCCGACAGGCCCGCATCGAACATCGTCCTGATGTTCCTGGTCACGAGAAAGAGCACGCTCTCCATGATGGCGGCAACGGCGACGGTTTCGCCGGGTGTCTCCACGCGAGCGCCTTCGAGGTCGCACCAGTGCGGATCAGGGCCGTCCCGCCACCAGGGCGAGCCGAGCCCGCCGATGCTGTTGATGAAGAGCGCCTGCGGGGCCGGGCAGGAAGCCAGGCAGTGCGCAACGGCCTGCGGCGACGTCTCGAATCCCAGGCTCTTGTGCGCCCAGCGCAGTGCGGCGCCGGCTCCGTTGACGGTGCCCTCGATGAGGAAACTGCGCTCGCCGTCGCTGCTGTCGCAGGGACCGGCGAGCAGGGCAGCGTGCCTGACAGGGCTGCCGCCGGTCGGTTTCAGCACGAAGCCGCCGGTACCGAGATTGACGTGCAGGTCCGAAGGGCGGATCGCGCCCTGCGCGAAGAGGGCGGCCGTCTGGTCGCCGTTGACAGCGCTCAGCGGGATGGCGGTGCCGGACAGCTTGCCGTAATCGCAGCGGATCGGCTGGATCCGCGGCAACCACTGTCGCTCGAGGCCGAACCATTCGAGCAGCTGCGCATCCCACTGCGCTGTCTGCAGGTTCATGAGCTGTGTGCGCGAGGCGTTGGCATGATCGACCAGACAGGGATGGCCCTCCACGAGGTTCGCCACGAGAAAGGCCGCCAGCGGTCCCATCGCGAGCGTGCCCTTGTCGGCCGCCTGTTGCACGCGGCTGTTGTGACGCAGCAGCCAGCGCAGCTTGCTGGCGCCATAGTGCGGTGTCAGGCGCAGTCCCGTGATGCGCTGTATCGCGCGCGCCCGCGGCTGCAGATGCTCGAGCCAGGCGTGTTCGCGGCGGTCCTGCCAGCTCAGAACGGGCGACAGGGGTTCGCCTGTCAGGCGGTTCCAGGCGATGACGCTGGAGCGCTGTGTCGCCAGCCCTGCGGTGGCGATGGCATCGGCAGTGATGGCGCCGCGCAATTGCGCGATCAGATCGCGGACGCCGGCGAGGATCTCCTCGCCGTCCTGCTCGACGCGCCAGCGATCGATCCTGTCGAGAGCGACCGGGCGGCGTGCGGCGGCAACCCGGTTGCCGGCAGTGTCGAACAGGATGGCGCGCGTCGACTGGGTGCCCTGGTCGATGGCGAGAACGGATACCCTGGCGTCACCCATGGGTATCGGGCGTCAGCGCGCCGTGGCCGGTTTCGCGAAGAAGGCGGCCATGCCAGGCCAGGTCAGAAGCCGCCATGCAACAGGTCCAGAATGCGGTCGGTTTCGAGATGGCGGAAGCCGCGCCTGCAGAGCCCCTCTCCCGTCTCGCTGTCGTTGATGGTGTAGAGCACCCAGGTCCAGCTGCCCTGCCAGACATCCAGGTTCGCCGTTGGTAGTCGCTTGCGGTTGCAGAACAGCCAGTGCGGGTTCAAGGCCTCGGCGATCTCGCGGTTGCCGGCGTTCCACTCGGGAACGACCCAGCCGGTGGAGGCGTCGCTGACAGCGCCGAGGTGCTGCACGACATCGGCATCGAACGAGAGGAAGACGCACTGGTGGCTGACGGCGTCGAGTGTCGCCAGCACGGCGTCGACGACGGCAGCGACGCCGAAGTGAGCGGCGCTCTCCTCCTTGATCTCGACAAAGGCCGTCGCGTCCGGGTAGGCCTGCAACAGCGCCGCGAAGTCGGCGAGGGGGGAGACGCAGAGGCTGTCGAAGCGCTCGCCGAAGCGTTCGGGAAACGAGGCCGGCAGCAGGCGTGCGCTTTCAGAGTCGATATCGAACAGCCGTCCCGCGGTGCCGGAGAGGCGCATGAGTTCGACATCGTGATAGAGGAACGGAATGCCGTCGGCTGCGAGCTGCACGTCGGTTTCGACATAACGCCCGCCGGCCTCGAGCACGGCCCGGTATCCCGCGATGGTGTTTTCCGGATAATGCAGCGGACTGCCGCGATGACCGATCCAGAGGATGTTGGCGTCTGCCGGAGCGCTTTTCATGGAGGCAGTATAATCCAGGGACCCATGCATCACAGGTCACAGGATTCCATTGAGCCAGGAGACGTCATCACCGGGCATCGGCGCGCAGATGGTCGCCAACCGCCTGCGCAAGAACATGCGCAATCTCTCGCGCTGGCTGCGCAAGGACAACATCCGTTGCTACCGCCTCTACGACGCCGACATCCCCGAGTACGCCGTGGCCGTCGACATCTATGAGAGCGACCGCCGGCTCGTGCACGTGCAGGAGTATGCGCCGCCGAAGAGCATCGACCCGGAGAAGGCGCGGCAGCGTCTCGCGGAAGCGCTGGCAGCCGTCCGGGAGGTCCTGGAGGTTGGCGATGACCAGCTCTTCGTCAAGGTGCGCCGCCAGCAGAAGGGCGCAGCACAATACGAGAAACTCGCGGCCAGCGGCGAGTTTCACGAAGTCAGCGAGGGCGCTTGCCGCTTTCTCGTCAACCTGCAGGACTATCTCGACACCGGGCTCTTTCTCGATCATCGCATCACGCGTGCTCTGCTTGCCGAACTGGCGCACGGCAGGCGCTTTCTGAATCTCTTCGCCTACACGGGCGCGGGCACCGTGCATGCCGCCAGCGGCGGGGCAGCCTCCACGCTGACCATCGACATGTCGAGGACCTATCTCGACTGGGCCAGGCGCAACATGGCGCTGAACGGCTTCACGGGCCAGGAGCATGCCTACCTCCAGGCGGACTGCGTCGAGTGGCTCGAGAAGGCTGCACCGGAACAGACATTCGGCCTGATCTTTCTCGACCCGCCGAGCTTCTCGACATCGAAGCGCATGCAGGCCGTCCTTGACGTGCAGCGCGACCATGTCATGCTGATCCGCAACTGCATGAGGAGACTCGAACCGGACGGCGTCCTGATCTTCTCCAACAATCTGCGCAGGTTCCGCATGGATCTTGACGCGCTTGCCGGTTATGCGATCGAGGACATCAGCCGCAGGACATTGCCGCGGGATTTCGAGAGGAACCCGAGGATCCACAACTGCTGGAAAATCACGCATCCATCCTGATCCATCTCCCGGCATCGACCGGGGGCGCCGTTGCAGGTTAGTCGAAATGGCCGTTGAACGGCGCGCTGTCGAAAAGTGGATGGTCAGCGGCGGTTTCGCCGGATAGACTCCTCATGGAGTTCGCGCTTTTGCCGATAGCGTCTCGCCCGACACGCTTGTCGAGCAGTGGTGCCGGCAATTCATCGCCGTGGAAACGGCGCCCGCTTCGAGAGAGGAAGGTCACTGAAATGAAAATAAACCTGTTGAATCACCTGCTGCTGGCGGGAATGATCGCGCTGGCGCCCTGGCCTGCAGTGGCAGGGCAGGCAGCAGAGAAGCAACCGCCAAGGCTGGTGCTGCAGATTACCGTCGACGCCTTGCGCGGTGACTTGCCGCGACGCTTCGCGCACCTCTTCGGCGACGGCGGCTTCCGTTACCTCATGGAGCAGGGGGTCGATTACACCAATGCCCACTACCGGCACGCCAACACCGAGACCATCGTCGGGCACGTCTCACTGGCGACGGGCTCGGTCCCGGCCGCGCACGGCATGGTCGCCAACATCTGGTTCGACCGCGAGCTTGATCGCATGACCTACAACATCGAGGACGCCGACTACCGGCTGCTCACGGCCGGCGCGGATGTCGACAAGGAGACCGAGATCGATCCGACCCAGAAGGCGGCCGGCGTCGATGGACGTTCGCCTGCCGCCATCCTCTCCTCGACATTCAGCGACGAGCTGGCGGTGCATTACGGCGGCAAGTCGAAGATCTTCGGCGTCTCGGTCAAGGACCGTGGCGCGGTGTCCCTGGCCGGACATGCCGGCAAGGCGTTCTGGTTCTCCAAGTCCAGCGGCGAGTTCGTGACCAGCAGCTATTACTACGATCGATATCCGGAGTGGGTGAATGCCTTCAATGCCGGCAAGCCCGCGCTGCGCTATGCCGGCAAGTCGTGGGAGCTCGGCCAGGCGCCATCGGACTACCTCTTCGGCGATGCCGACGACCGCGATTACGAAACCGATTTCCCGGGCTTCGGCCGCACTTTTCCGCATCCCTACGGTGCTGGCGACGACAAGTACTTCACGACGCGCCTGACGCTGAGTCCGGCCGGCGACGAGCTGACGCTGGATTTCGCCCTGGCGCTGCTCGACAACGAAGAACTCGGCCAGGACGAGGTTCCGGACTACCTCGCCGTCAGCTTCTCTTCCACCGATTACGTCGGACATATGTTCGGCGCCTCGAGCCTCGAAAGCGAGGACAACATGGCGCGTCTCGATCGCACGCTGGCGAAATTGTTCGCCCATGTCGACCGCAAGGTCGGGCTCGACAACACATTGATCGTTCTCTCTGCCGATCACGGCCAGCCGGAGGTGCCCGGGCATCTGCACGAGCGCGGCATCAGGGATGCGCACTTCTTCGACACCGACGCCCTCGACAGGACGCCCGCCATCGAGGCGCTGAAGCAGCGCTTCGGCATCGGCGAGGAGCTGATCGAGACCTACTCCCAGCCCTACGTCTACCTGAACTACGACGTCATCCGCGAGAAGGGCCTCGACCAGGCCGCCGTGGAGCTGGCGATCGCGCAAGAGCTGGAGAAATTCGACGGGGTCGCGGCCGCGGTCTCGAGCACGGCGCTGCGTACCGCCAGCCTGCCGGATACGCTGCTGATGCGCTCGATCCTGCGAAACTTCCACCCGAAACGCTCGGGCGACATCTACCTGGTCTTCGAGCCCAACGTCTTCATCAACGATTTCGACGGCCTTGTCGTCTCCTCGACGCATGGCTCGCCGTGGCGCTACGACACCCACGTGCCGGTCATCTTTGCCGGCGCGGGCCTGGAGGCCGCAACGGTCAGCCGCGAGATTGCGCCCTACGATATCGCGCCGACACTCTCCGCGCTTCTCGGCGTCAAGCCACCCTCTGCCGCAATCGGACAGCCGTTGCCCGAAGTTCTCGGAGACTGAGGGCCGCGCGCAGGCGGCAAGTCAGATCAACTCGAGCGGCGCCTCGTTCAACACTGCCATCTGCTCGCGCAGCTCCAGGATGTGCTCTCCCCAGTAACGCTCCGTGTTGAACCAGGGGAAGGCGCGCGGGAAGGCCGGATCGTCCCAGCGGCTCGCGACCCAGGCGCAGTAATGCATCATGCGCAAGGTGCGCAGCGGTTCGATGAGCTGCAGCTGGGAAGTCTCGAAGTCGAAGAACTCGTTGTAGCCGTCCACGATCTCGGAGAGCTGGGCGATGCGGCCCGGGCGGTCGCCTGACAGCAGCATCCAGATATCCTGGATGGCCGGCGCCATGCGCGCGTCGTCGAGATCGACGAAATTCGGCGTGTCGTCGCGCCAGAGGATGTTGCCGCGGTGGCAGTCGCCATGCGTCCTGATCGGCCTGTAGTCGACGCGCTCCATGATGGCGTCGACGGCCTGCAGCAGGTCGCGCGCCAGGCTCGTGTAGGAGGTTTCGAGCCCGGCCGGGATGAAGCGTTCGCCGATGAGTTCGGCGCTGGCGTGACCGAAGCTCCTGCTGTCCAGCGTCGGCCTGTGCTCGAAGGGCCTGGCCGCACCGACGAGATGTATGCGGCCCAGCAGGCGTCCCATGGTGAAGAGATTGTCCGGCTTGTCGAGATCGGGCTCATGCCCGCCGCGGCGCACAAACAGCGCGAAGCGAAACGGCGCATGCCAGTGCAGGCTGTTGCCGTCGCCGTCCCTGAGCGGCGCCACGACCGGCAGCTCCTGTCCGGCCAGCTCGAAACAGAAGTCGTGCTCCTCGAGGATTTGCGCGTCGCTCCAGCGGCCGGGCCTGTAGAACTTGGCGATCAGCGGCTCCCGCTCCTCGATGCCGACCTGGTAGACGCGGTTCTCGTAGCTGTTGAGCGCGAGCATGCGGCCATCGCAGAGGTAGCCCTTGCTCTCGACGGCCTCCATGATGAATTCCGGCGTGAGCCGGTCGAAAGGGTGTGACGAGGTCTCCAAGACGATCCGGTGCGCGCGGCTCAGCTCTCGAACTGCGCCAGCAGTTCCTGGTGCACGGTCATCGGCAGGCGCGCGCCGAAGGTCGCGACCGTGCGCGCCGCCGCCTCGCTCGCGAGCATGCCGGCATCGCGGTCGCTGTAGCCCTGGGTCAGTCCGTACATGAAGGCGCCTGCGAACATGTCGCCAGCGCCGTTGGTGTCGACGGCCTCGACGGGACTCACCTCGACCTCGACACGCGCTTCCTCGTTGATGATCACGGCGCCTTTTGGCCCGCGCGTCACGACGAGGCGGTTGGCCAGCGGCTGCAGGAAAACGATTGCATCCTCGAGGTCCTGCGCGCCGCTGAAGATCAATGCCTCCTCCTCGTTGCAGAAGAGCACGTCGACGCCATCCCCGATGATCTCTGCGACCCCGTCCCTGAAGTAGGTCACCATGGCCGGATCGGAGAAGGTGAAGGCTGTCCTGACGCCATGCCTGGCGGCATGTTCGCGCGCGCGGATGGCGGCCGCGCGCGACAGGTCCGAGGTGACCAGGTAACCCTCGATGTAGAGATACTCGGCCTGTTCGAGCTCCTCGAGATGCAGGTCGCTCTCGGCGAAGTCGGCCGTGATGCCGAGAAAGGTGTTCATGGTGCGCTCGGCGTCGGGCGTGACCATGACCATGCACTTGCCGGTGACGCCATCGCCCTTGACCTGGTCGAGTTTCGTCTTGACGCCTGCGGCGTGCAGGTCATGCATGTAGAAATCGCCGGACTCGTCGTCGGCCACCTTGCAGGCGTAGAAGGTGTCGCCGCCGAACTGGCTGATCGCGACGACGGTGTTTGCGGCGGAACCGCCGCCGGCGCGCTTGATGAGGCCGAACTCGTTCGTCAGGGTCTCGACCATCCTCTGCTGGGCCTCCTCGTCGACGAGGGTCATGAGCCCCTTCTCGATGCCGTGATCGCTGAAAAAACGGTCGTTGACCTCGAATTCCATATCGACAAGGGCGTTCCCGATGCCGAAAACCTGGTACTTCTTCATTGTCATGCCTGCCGCGTGATTCTGTTGACGCGCAATCATACTGGATCGGCATCTGGCGAGGAACCTCGACGCTGCAGGAGGCGAACGGATGACGCTGCATTTGTGACAGGAATGTTACAATCAGCGATTTGACGTTGCCTGCTGCGGGCACACTGAATACAGACGACTTCGCCTGCGAGATCGAAATCAATTGGACCGCTCCTCTCTCATTCTTGCCCTGGTCATCGGCGTCCTGATCGCGCTGATGTGGGGGCTCCTGAACCAGCCCGAGCAGGAACCGCCCTGGCCGCAGAAGATCCAGGGGTTCTCCTATTCGCCCATGCGCGCGGAACACGATCCCGAGGAGAAGCATTTTCCGACAGAAGAGCAGATTCTCGAGGATATGCGGCTGCTCTCCGGCAGTGCCTACGCAGTCAGAACCTACCAGGCCGGCGGTGTCTATGGAAAGATTCCGGCGCTCGCCGGGCAGACGGGTCTCAATGTCGCGCTCGGCGCCTGGATCGGCAAGGACGAGGAGGCGAACCAGCGGGAGATCGAGGCGCTCAAGCGGGTCTATCTCGACAACATCACGAATGTCGTGCGCGTCATCGTCGGCAACGAGGCGATCCTGCGCGAGGACCGCACGGCGGAACAGATGATCGGCTATCTCGACACCCTGCAGAGCGAGATCGCCGCGCCCATCAGCACGGCCGAGCCCTGGCATGTCTGGCTCGAGCACCCGGAACTGGCTAAACATGTCGACTTCCTGGCCGTGCATTTCCTGCCTTACTGGGAGAAGCAGCCGGTCGACAAGGCCATCGACTTCATCATGAAGAAGTACGGCCAGCTGCAGGAGGCTTTCCCCGGCAAGCCCATCGTCATCACCGAGGTCGGCTGGCCAAGTCGCGGGCGCACGCGCGGCGCCGCAGTGGCGTCGCCGGCCAACCAGGCGAAGTTCCTGCGCCGTTTCATCGATCTTGCCGAGCGCGAGCGCTACAAGTACTACGTCATCGAGGCATTCGACCAGGTGTGGAAGAAATCGATCGAGGGCGAGGTCGGCTCGGCGTGGGGCGTCTACAGTGCTGACAGGACGCCGAAATTCGTCTTCACCGGTGACATTGTGCAGGTCCCGCAGTGGCGCGTGCTGGCAGGCGTCACCATCGGCATCGCCGTTATCCTGCTGGCGCTGCTGTTACGCGACAGCCAGGGACTCAATCGACGCGGGCGCTGGTTTCTCGTGCTGATCACCTATCTCGTCGTGAGCCTGACAGTCTGGATCGCCTACGATTTCACCCAGCGTTACATGAGTATCAGCACGCTGCTGTACGCCGTGCTCATCATGCTGGCGGCCCTCGGCGTCTGTATCGTGCTGCTGGCCGAGGCGCACGAGTGGGCCGAGGCGCTGTGGCTCAAGCAGTGGCGGCGCATGCCCGACTTTCGCCAGTCGATATCCGACTACCACCCGAAGGTCTCGGTGCACGTGCCGGCCTACAATGAGCCGCCCGAGATGCTCATCGAGACGCTGGATCACCTCGCGCTCCTCGATTACCCCGATTTCGAGGTCATCGTGATCGACAACAACACGAAGGATCCTGCCGTGTGGGAGCCGGTCAGGGAGCATTGCGCGAAACTCGGCGAGCGTTTCCGCTTCTTCCATGTGGATCCGCTGTCGGGGTTCAAGGCCGGCGCACTCAACTTCGCGCTCGAACAGACGCACCCGGATGCCAGGATCATCGCGGTCATCGACAGCGACTACCAGGTCAGACCGAACTGGCTCAGGGAGATGGTGCCGGGTTTCGCCGATCCCGAGATCGCCATCATGCAGGCGCCGCAGGATTACCGCGACGGCAACGAGAACCTCTTCAAGGCGATGTGCTACCAGGAGTACCGCGGCTTCTTCCATGTCGGCATGATCACGCGCAACGAGCGCAACGCCATCATCCAGCACGGCACCATGACCATGATGCGCCGCAGCGCCCTCGAGGCAGTCGGCGGCTGGGGCGAGTGGTGCATCACCGAGGATGCCGAACTCGGCCTGCGTATCTTCGAGCACGGCTACAAGGCCTTCTACGTGCCGAAGAGCTACGGCAAGGGGCTGATTCCCGACACCTTTCTGGACTTCAAGAAACAGCGATTCCGCTGGGCCTACGGCGCCGTGCTGATCCTGCGCCAGCATGTCGCGCAACTCCTGTCTCGCCGCAGTCACAGCCTGACCGTCGGGCAGCGCTACCACTTCCTGGCCGGCTGGCTCCCCTGGTTCGCCGATGGCGTCAACCTGCTGTTCACGTTCGGGGCCATCATCTGGACGCTCTTGATGCTGAGCTACCCGCACGAGTTCGCTCCGCCCGAGTTGCTGTTCTCGCTGCTGCCGCTGTCGTTCTTCGTCTTCAAGATGCTGAAGATGCTCGTGCTCTACCGCTGGCGCGTAGGCGCCTCGCTGATGCAGAGTCTCGCGGCCGGGTTCGCCGGCCTGGCGCTGTCGCACACGATCGCGCGCGCCATGATCGCGGGTTTCTTCACCGAGAAGATCGGCTTCTTCCGCACGCCCAAGCGCGCACAGACCAACCGCCTGTTCGCAGCGCTGAATGCCGCGCGCGAGGAGGGGCTGTTCATGCTCGTGCTGCTGCTGTCAGCGATCGCGGTGCTCTATCGCCACGATGCCGACATGCTGGATACGCGCGTGTGGGCACTCGTGCTGTTCATCCAGGCCGGTGTCTACGCGGCCTCGGTCTTCATGGCGACGATCAGCGCCTTCCCCGGCATCGGTTCCGGTATCGTGCGGCAGATCGAAGAGGAGACTGTTGCGCAGGATGCGACCTGATCCTTGTCCGGGAGCCGTTCAGCTGCCCGTACAAACGCGTATTGCGTCTGCAAGACAACAAGCAGGATTGTCTTCCGGGTGTCGTCGCATTCTGTCTTGATGCTCAACCCGCGCCTTGCAGCATCCAGGCGAGCATCATGACGCCGACCGCGACGAGCCAGCTGCCGGCAACCCGGATCACGATCCTGCCCCAGGGGGCTGTTGTCACAACCACGGCCGCGGCGATCAGCAAGGCAATGACCAGTGATGTCATCACGATTCCGAACAGGGCTGTGAGGTCGGCGCCGATGGAAGCCAGGGCCGAGCCGTTCTGCAGGCCCTGCAGAACACCATAGAGCGACGCCAGCATTGCCACGGCGGCAGGTGGCAATTTGACATCGGCCGCAACCAGCAAGCCGAAGAGTGAGAATGCCAGCATCGTCAGCCAGGGGAGGTCCAGCATGGCCGGCAGCTGCATGCCCAACAGGCCCGCGAGCAACCAGCAGGCCGGGAGCGTCATGGCGACCAGCCTGCCGGCTTTCGCTCCCTGCAGTCCGGCAAGCAGTGCGACCGCGACCAGGCCGAGCAGGTCGCCGGGCGAGAGCAGAAGGTGCAGTGATCCGTCGTAAAACGGGCCGAGGCCTGAATTGACGAGATGCGCCTGCGCAACCGCGGGCAGTCCGGTCAGCCCGGCGATGAGGAGCGCCGGCAGTGCCACTCGTTTCATGTCATGAGGCTCCACAGGAGACAGATCCCTGCCGCCATGACAGCAGGAGCGGAACGAAAACCGGGCTCATTGCCGGAGATCCCTGACGGCTGTGCAGCTCATGTGCATTGTCGATCACCGCCCGGCACCGGTCGACGTTCGGCCGGGATCGCTGATCCCCGGCAAGGCCGTGCCTGATGCAGAACCACCGGCGGCCATGCGCAGATAGATGCCGAGCGCATAGGCAGCGAGCTGGTCCTGCCTGGCAATGGCCGTGCGGATGTCCCGCATCCGGTCGGCGAAATCCCAGCGACGCCAGGCGATCAGGTCGTGGGTGATATCGGACGCCAGCAACGGGTGCACCTCGAGCAGGGCATGGTAGGCCTCTGCCACCGGCTCGCGCAATGCGGCATCGGCGTTGGCATAGACCGACAGGGCCTTGACGATCTCCTTCAATTCCTCGCGGGAACGATCAGGCCGCGTCAGGTACCAGCGCTGGATGCGTTCCAGGCCGCTCTCCCCCTCGATGGCGAGGTAAGCGGTCGCCCAGGCGGCCAGGTTGAACCTGGTTCCCAGCCGTTGCAAGTCGTCGAGTCTTTTCCTGATGCGTGCGCGGTCGGCCGGAAGCTCCGACTCCGCCAGCATCAGGATCGCCAGGCTGCGCCACTCGAGGTAGCGCGGCTCATCGAGCATGCCGCGCACGGTCTCGACCGGTACCTCGGTGGCGATGCGGCGAATTTCGGCATAGGGCGCGCGCGCGATCTCCAGGTAGGCCGCTTCGTGCAGACGGATATCGTCATGCCCCAGCAGCGGCGCGAACTCGGCGAGGCGCTGCAGGTTGTCGCTCTCCATGGGCTTCCAGGTGCCTGCATGCCCGAGGATGCGGCGCACGAAACCTTCGTAGCCGGCATCCGCGATACCCATTGCAGACCAGCCAGCATCGGGTTTGGCGCGGGCCAGCAGCATGTGGCGCTCTGGATAGCGCGCGAGTATCCGTCGATCCATGCTGGGCAGGAAGGCGTCGATTGGCGCATCGCCGGGCTCGCCCTTCAGCACTTCCACCGTGACATAGTGGAACGGCCGCTCCGGGTCCTCGCGCGCCAGCACCAGGGCATCGGCCTCGAGCAGCCGGTCCGCGAGGGTCTTGACCGGCATCGGGATACACACCTGGCAGGCGTCGGCGGTCGAAACGAGCAAGGACGCCAGGAGCGCCAGTCCCGGCAGCCAGGCGCGGGGTCGCAGTAGCGATTCGACAAGGGTTCCGGAAGGCCTTTTCATAACATCATCACCGTTCGCTGGATGGTCCAGTAGGCCCCGAGCGAGCCGATTGCGTAGCCGGGTGCGAAATCCACCCAGTGTGGCCAGCGAAACTCCAGGACCTTCATCGCCCTGTGCACGAGCAGCATCAGGATGACGAAGGCGAGCTGGCCGATCTCGACGCCGATATTGAACATCAGCAGCGCGAGCGGGATCTCGGCCCTCGGCATGCCGACGGTCGACAGCCCGCTGGCGAAGCCGAAACCATGCAGCAGACCGAACCCGAATGCAACCACCCAGGGATGGCGGATGGTGAAACTGCTCTGTCCGCGCCAGACGCGCACGATCTCCGGCCCGAGAAAGAGGATGGAGAGCGCGATCGCCGCGTTCAGCGGTGGCCCGGGGACATTCGCATAGCCGAGGGTCGCCGCAGCGAGCGTCATGCTGTGGGCGACCGTGAAGGCGGTGATGGTCTTGACCAGCATGCGCCGGCGGCCCTGCACGATGATCAGCAGTCCAAGGACGAACAGCAGGTGGTCGATCCCCATGAGAATGTGATTGATGCCCAGGAGCAGGTATTCCCCCGAGGTGACATACCAGGGACGCTCGCCGCGCAGCTCTGCCCAGGGCTGAGTCGGCCGCACGACGAGGCTGGACTCGCTGCCATCCAGACGGGAGATGCGCACGAAGACATCGGTGATCGTCGCCTCGAGACCCGGGAAACGGATGATGTCGCCATCGATGGAGCCGCCGGCCACGTCGACGATGCGGTTGTAAAGTTCCGAGTCGGGCAGCTGGCGCATTGTTGGCTCGCCGACAGTCTGCCACGCCTCGGGTAACTGCAGTTCGGCCGGATGCGGCTTGCCGTAATAAATGGGCGCACGCCAGGTCACCTCGTAGCGCTCCGGCCCCAGCTGCTTGAGTTCCAGCAGGCCGGGCTGTGATTCATGGGCGGTCGCCGGGCTGCAGAACAGCGCCAGCAGGATCCAGAAAATCATCGTGAGACGATGGATATGCCTCATTGGCCTGCCTGTTCCTGCGCGGTTTCCGCCGGCACGGGAAGGCTTTCATCCTCTTCCGGCTTCTGCTCTTCGATGACGACCTCGTAGCCCTCCCGCAGCTTCCGGTAGGCGAGTTCCTTGAGCTCCCGGCGGCGCTCTGCGAGGTATTCCTGCTCGACCTCGGAGCGAATCTCCGCCAGTTCGGGAAGACGTCCTTCCATGTGATCCGTCACGCGGACCAGGTGCGCCCCGAAGCCGGAGAAGAGCGGCCCTTGCCAGGCGCCGGGTTCGAGCGCCATGACCGCCTGCGCAAATTTCTCGCCGAAGCTGCGCGCGATCATGCGTTCCGTTGCTGCCGTCTGCTCGTTCGGGAGCATGGTGGGATCGCCGAGGGTTTCTGCCATTGCGCCCGCCTGCAGCTCGGCGAGCAATTTCTCTGCGTCTGCCTCGAGAGCCTGGCCCCTGTCGAAACTCAGGAAAACCTGCCTGAACGAAAGCCTGGGTGCGATACGAAACTTTTCGGGGTTCTGCTGCAGGTATGCCTCCAGCATCTCGTCTGCCGGCGGTTGTTCCGCAGTCAGGTCCTCGAGCAGGAATTCCAGCTTGAGCCGCATGCGCTGGCGGACCTGCGGGTCGTTTCGGTCGAGGCCCATGGCCAGGGCCTCGCGGTAATAGATCTCGTCACGGACGTAGCTCTCGATCAGTCCGGAGAGTTCCTGCTCGGTCGGCGGTCGCAGCCAGGTGCGCTTGAACTGGGCAGCGAGCTGCTCGACCTGGCTCTCGCTGACGAGGATGCGGTTCGCGGGATCGCCACTCTCTTCCCGGGTCAGGTCGAACAGGATGAAGAGCGCTGCGCCGATCAGCAGGAAATGGAGCAGTGGCTCGCGCCAGAATTTGTTCAGTTGCAGCATAGGGTAGGGGGCATTGGCCGGTTTTCCGGACTGGAGTTGCCAGGGGCTTAATCAAAGAAGCCATGATACAAACAACCCGCCTGATCCTGAAGGGCTTTGCAGCATCAGGCGGCCTTGACCACCTTCTTCCACGTCGAGGCATAGATCTTGGAGCCGGGCGAGTAGGCCGCAAGCAGGTCAGGGTCGATGTTGCCCTGGGAGAAATTCGTGATGAGGTCCAGGGCTGTCTCGACAGCGGTATCGCCGCCGGCCCGCATGCCGTCCGACCAGCGCTTGCCCTGCTCGAATTTCGTGACATTGGGGCTCGCACTGGCGAGATCATCGACCAGCCCCATGGCATCCGAGTGATCCGCAATGACGAGCCAGTCGAGCGGCCGCGCGAGTTTCACGGGCTGGCCGGTCGAGGAGATCACCTCTTCGCCGCGCGCGAAGCGATAGGCGTCATCGAGGCCCAGTCTCGCGCCGAAGAGGCCGGCGTCGACCGAGAGCCCGGTGTGCAGGCGGGTGTCACCCCAGAGCGGCATGCTCGGGAAGGAGCGTTGTGCATAGGGGGAGTAGGCCTTGCCGGGGTAGAGATCGGAGAGCGATTCCTTCGATGCGACGAACTGCGCCATTGCGGTCACAGGCACGAGCAGTGCGGCTGCAGAGAAGAGGGCGCCTGCCGCGAGCGGCGCCAGAGAGTTTCGAGTGGTCATCGTGAGCCTCCACAATGGGGTCGTTGTTCTGATTGTGCTGCATGGCCATCGGGGCGATGCTGGTTGAAGTCGTCCTCGCCAGCACCCGTTCAACTCTTGCCGACGCCCGGGCTCGATGGAACAGACTGAAACAGGGAACGAAACAGGCCAGCTGGGATGGCTGGCGTTCGGAAAAGGGCAAGACGAAATGTAGCACATCCGAACCCGCCAGCGGCAGGACGGGACCGCCCGGAAGCGGTCCGTTTCATGCAGCGAGTGGCATCGCGGGGCGCGTCGGGAGCAGGAGAGAAAAGGAGTCCCCGCGGGTCAGCCGCGCTTGTCGAGCAGCTTCAAGCCGTGCTGCTCGCCGTTGAAGAGATCGTAGGTCAGGATGTCGAGCGCCTCGACGAGCGGATCCGTCCGGCTGCAGGAAGGCGGCTTGTCGCTCTCCTTCTGCTTGCAGACGCTGCTGTCGCCGTTTTCGACAACGAGATGCAGGCCGGGCAGCGGCCGCACGGTCGCATCCAGCGGCAGGTGCGAGAGGCGCAGGATGGAGTCGCTGCCGTCGCCGAGCAGGTCGAGCACCAGTTGCGGGATGCGGTACATGGGCATCTCGCCGGTGTCGATCGGGCCGTTGCGGCCGTCGATGACGATCATCGGCGTGCGCGTCAATGTGCGGAACATGGGGTCCGTGAACTTGCCGCGCGACGACTCCAGCAGGCCGAGCTCCGTGAAGCCCTTGTAGTTCGGCCCGAGGAACGGCAGGTGGTCGCCGAACAGCACGATGATGCCGTCCGGGTCGCGCTCGCGCAGCTGCTCGAGGAAGACCATGAGTTCGCGCGACTTGTAGTAGATCTGGTTGGCGTAATCCTCGAGCATCTGGTTGTCGCCGGATGCCTCGACGACCTTCGGCCGGCTCTCGTTGAAGGGGTAATCGAGGTGGCCGAAGATGGTGACGATGTAATCGAACAGCGGTTCGCCGGACTGCAGCTTCGTGTCGAGCTTCTCGAGCATCTGGCGGTAGAGCGACGCATCGCCGAGGAAGTTGCGGTTCATATCGTCGAGCGCGAAATCCTTTTTCGACCAGTAGGTGTCGAAGCCGATGCGGTCGTAGACATTGACGCGATTCCAGAAGGCCGCGACATTCGGGTGCGAGGCGTAGGTGGCATAGCCCCGGGCGCGCAGGTGGGACGGCAGGCACGGCGCGGCCTTGCGCACCCAGCCCTCGAAGAAGACGGTATCGACCGTGACCGGGAAGCCGCACAGCACCTCGAATTCGGCATTGGCCGTGTAGCCGCCGAAGACCGGCGAGAGCACGGTCGAGTTGTTGGTCTGCGCCCAGAGCGCGCGGAACCCGGGCGACACCGGGTCCTCGGAGAAATCGATGCCCTCGAGCAGCAGCGGGTCCCAGAAGGACTCGAGCAGGATGACGTGGACGTTGCGTTTCGGAAAATCGCTCGCTTCCGGCGGTGGCGCGTCATGCTTCCGGCCGAGGGTCTCGAAAGCCCTCTCGACCGCGGCCTCGTCGGGCACGTCGAGCCCGCGCGAGATGTTGCGCGCCGTCTCCTGGACCAGGTGGATCAGCAGGCCGCGCTCGCGGTAGTTGCCGGGCTGGTTCCAGATCCAGTCGCCGAACTGCCTGTCCATGGCCGCCATCATCTGCGCCGGCCAGTTGAGCAGCACGAGGATGCCGGCCCCGACGAGCGACAGGCTGATCCAGGAGCGCGGGTGACGCCAGTGGATCATGGCGGCGAGCGCCCCCAGCGGCACCACGAGCATCAGCACCATGACCCAGAACTTCCAGCCGCTGAAGAGCATGAACATGTTGCGCACGCTGATGAAGTCGTCGGGCATCATGGGGCTGCCGAGGATCACCATCTTCAGGGCGTTGCTGACGTGCAGGATGGTGACGAGCAGCAGGTAGGCGATGGCGTAGATCCTGAAGTTGCGCGCCATGAGGTAGATCAGGGCCGACAGCAGCAGGTGGGCGAGGAAATCACGAAGCCAGAAGCGCGGCAGTACCTCGACGTCGAAAAGCAGGCTGCTGCCGGCCTCGAGCAGGGCATAGACGAGCAGCGTCCAGGCGAAAATGGCGGCGGCCGTGCGCACGTAGGGGTGGGAGAGAACTCTTTTCAAGGCGTTACCCGAACGGCGGGCGGTGAATGGAAATCGCCATCAGAAGACAGCGGAAACAGCAAAATGTTGCCCACCTGGTGATTTATTTCTCATTGGGCGTCAACTGGCGATGCTCTCTGCGGCAACACTCAGCCGTTGGCGACTTTCTCGATGCGATCGAGCGCCTTCTCGAGCGCCTCCATGCTCGTCGCGATGGAGATGCGCATGTGGCCGGCGAGTCCGAAGGCGCTTCCGGGCACGACGGCGACGCCCGCATGCTCGATCAGGTATTCGCCCATCTCGAGGTCACTGGAGACGCCGTTGGTCGCCTCGATGAGCCCCTCGATGTTCGGGAAGACATAGAAGGTGCCGTCGGTCGGCAGGCACTCGATGCCGTTGAGGGTGTTGAGGCGCTCGACGACATAGTCATGGCGCTCCCTGAAGGCCTTGAGCATGGTGCCGATGGCGTCCTGCGGCCCGTTCAGCGCCTCGGTCGCGGCGGCCTGCGAGATCGAGGTCGGGTTCGAGGTGCTCTGCGACTGGATCTTCTTCATGGCCTTGATGATGTCGGCGGGACCGCCGGCGTAGCCGATGCGCCAGCCGGTCATGGAGTAGGCCTTGGAGACGCCGTTCAGGACCATGGTCTGGTTGTAGAGTTCGGGACAGGCCATGAGAATGTTGCAGAAGGGCTCGTCGCTCCAGAGGATGTGTTCGTACATGTCGTCCGTGGCGACGAGGATGTTCGGGTGCTCCCTGAGCACGGCGCCGAGCGCCTCGAGTTCGGCGCGCGTGTAGGCCATGCCGGTCGGGTTGGAGGGGCTGTTGAGCACGAGGATGCGTGTCTTGTCGGTGATGGAGGCTGCCAGCTGTTCCGGGGTGATCTTGAAATGCTGCGCCGCACCCGCACGTATATAGACCGGAATGCCGCCGGCGAGAATCGCCATGTCCGGGTAGGAGACCCAGTAGGGCGCCGGGATGATCACCTCGTCACCCGGATCGAGCACCGCCTGCGCGAGGTTGTAGAAGCTCTGCTTGCCGCCGCAGGAGACCAGGATCTGGTCCGCGGCGTATTCGTGGCCGTTGTCGCGCCTGAACTTGTCGATGACCGCCTGCTTGAGCTCTGCCGTGCCGTCGACCGGCGTGTACTTGGTCTTGCCGTCGCGGATTGCCCTGATGCCTGCTTCCTTGATGTGCTCCGGCGTATCGAAATCGGGCTCGCCGGCGCCGAGACCGATGACGTCCTTGCCGGCTGCGCGCAGTTCGGCCGCGCGGGCAGTGATCGCAAGGGTCGGGGAGGGCTTGACAGCCTGTACGCGTTGGGACAGCTTGATGCTCATTGCTGGCTACTCGTCGGTTTGAATCAGCGATTGCGGATTTTCTGCAATAATGACCAATTCTGCCGCAACTCATAGCGTCATGTCGAAAGATTTTCAGCTCGAATCGAAATATTCCCCCGCCGGTGACCAGCCCGAGGCGATCGAGCGCCTCGTCGAGGGTCTCGAGGACGGCGAGGCCGGCATGACCCTGCTCGGCGTGACGGGTTCCGGCAAGACCTTCACGGTCGCGAACGTCATCCAGCGGGTGCAGCGCCCGACGCTGATCCTGGCGCACAACAAAACGCTCGCGGCGCAGCTCTATGGAGAGATGAAGGAGTTCTTTCCGCACAACGCCGTCGAGTATTTCGTCTCCTACTACGACTACTACCAGCCCGAGGCCTACGTGCCCTCGTCGGACACCTTCATCGAGAAGGACGCCTCGGTCAACGAGCACATCGAGCAGATGCGGCTGTCGGCGACCAAGGCGCTGCTCGAGCGCCACGACACCATCATCGTCGCGACGGTCTCGGCCATCTACGGCCTCGGCGACCCGCGCGCCTATCTCGGCATGATGCTGCACCTCGTGCGCGGCGACCTCATGGACCAGCGCACGATCCTGAAACGCCTCGCCGAGCTGCAGTACAAGCGCAACGACGTGGTGCTGGAACGCGGCACCTTCCGCGTGCGCGGCGAGGTCATCGACATCTACCCGGCGGAGTCGGACGAGGAGGCCGTGCGCATCGAGATGTTCGACGACGAGATCGAGAACCTCAGCCTGTTCGACCCGCTGACCGGCGAGATCCTGCGCAAGGTGCCGCGCTACTCGGTCTATCCCAAGACGCACTATGTCACGCCGCGCGAGACCATCGTCGGCGCCATCTCGGCGATCAGGGAGGAGATGCGCGAGCGCGTCGCCGAGCTGCGCGCCATGGACAAGCTCGTCGAGGCGCAGCGCCTCGAACAGCGCACTTTGTTCGATATCGAGATGATGAACGAGCTCGGCTACTGTTCCGGCATCGAGAACTACTCGCGCTATCTGTCGGGCCGCGCGCCCGGCGAGCCGCCGCCGACCCTGTTCGACTACCTGCCTGACGATGCGCTGCTCGTCATCGACGAGTCCCATGTCACGGTCTCGCAGATCGGCGGCATGTACCGTGGCGACCGCTCGCGCAAGGAGAACCTCGTCGAATACGGTTTCCGCCTGCCGTCGGCGCTCGACAACCGCCCCCTGCGCTTCGAGGAGTTCGAGGCGCGCGCGCCGCAGACCATCTATGTCACGGCGACGCCGCGAAACTACGAGATCGAGCATTCCGGCGCCGTGGTCGAGCAGGTGGTGCGCCCGACCGGCCTCGTCGATCCCGAGGTCGAGGTGCGGCCCGCCATGACCCAGGTCGACGACCTGCTGTCGGAGATCTCCCGGCAGGTCGGGCTCGGGCAGCGCGTGCTCGTCACGACGCTGACCAAGCGCATGTCCGAGGACCTGACCGACTACCTCATGGAACACGACGTCAAGGTGCGCTACCTGCACTCCGACATCGACACCGTGGAGCGCGTCGAGATCATCCGCGACCTGCGCCTCGGCGTCTTCGACGTGCTCGTCGGCATCAATCTGCTGAGGGAGGGCCTCGACATGCCCGAGGTGGCGCTCGTGGCGATCCTCGACGCCGACAAGGAGGGCTTCCTGCGCTCGGACACCTCGCTGATCCAGACCATCGGCCGCGCCGCGCGCAACGCCAGCGGCAAGGCGATTCTCTACGCCGACCAGGTCACGGGCTCCATGCAGCGGGCCATCGAAGAGACCAATCGCCGCCGCGAGAAGCAGGTCGCCTTCAACATCGAGCACGGCATCACGCCGAAGTCGGTCATGAAGAAGGTCGCCGACATCATGGAAGGCGCCTACCCGGGCGCACCCATGAAGGCGAAGCAGTATGCGAAGGTTGCGCAGGAGATGGCCGAGTATGCCTCGTTGACGCCGTCGCAGATGATGAAGAAGGTGAAGGAGCTCGAGAAGCAGATGTACAGGCATGCCGAGAACCTCGAGTTCGAAGAGGCGGCGAAGATCCGCGACAAGCTCAGGCACCTGCGCGGCGAGGGACTCGTCGCCTAGCCTGCAGGTCGCCCTTCTCGTCACCTCGCGGCATCAGGAGCAAGAAGAGGGGACGCGGAGGACGCAAAGTTTCGCAGAGGACGCGGAGTCTTTATGGCCAATCGAGCATCGTGATAAGGTGTAGCAGTCGCGACCTATCCACGGACTAAACCCAGGTAACTCCGCGACCTCCGCGTCCATTCTCCTCCGCACCCACCACGTAGGATGTGGTAAGCATCGCCGATGCGAACCGCATCGATTGCATCTGACGACACAGGTACACAGCCGCTTCATCCTCGCCAGATGCGGTTCGCCTGTTCCAGGCTCACCACATCCTGCGGAATTTGCCTTCGCGTCCTTTCTTGTTGGGACGCAGAGATCGCAGAGGAGCGCAAAGAACGCAGAGGTTTGTGTGGTGGGCCACAGGTAATTCTCCATGGAAAAAGTTGTTGTCACAATTCTCGATTCATACCGGGACCAAACTCCAGAAACTCCGTTTCCCCTGCGATACTTGGCGTCCTCCGCGTCCCTTCTTCTCCGCACCCACCACGTAGGATGTGGTAAGCATCGCCGATGCGAACCGCATCGATTGCATCTGACGGATATAGTTACAGAGCCATCTCATCCTCCACAGATGCGGTTCGCCTGTTCCAGGCTCACCACATCCTACGGAATTTGCCTTCGCGCCCACGCAATGACGAGTTACAGGCTTTGCGCTCTCTGCGTCCCTGCATTAAACAGACGCGGAGAACGCAAAGTTTCGCAGAGGCCGCAGAATCGCCTCCGCGCCCTTTGTGTCCAGCTCTTCGAATGCATGTCGTTGCGAGGAGCGCAGCGACGTGGCACTCTCGATGCCGAATTCACCACCTCCATCTCAAACCCGTTGGAACTGAAACAACACGATATCGCCGCCTTCCGGCAGGCCGTGCTCGAGTGGTTCGACGAGCATGGTCGCAAGGACCTGCCCTGGCAGCAGAACCCGACGTCCTACCGCGTCTGGGTCTCCGAGATCATGCTGCAGCAGACGCAGGTGAGCGTCGTCATTCCCTACTACGAGCGTTTCATGCAGCGCTTCCCGGATGTCGGGACGCTGGCGGATGCCAGCCAGGACGATGTCATGGCGCACTGGGCCGGGCTCGGCTACTACAGCCGCGCACGCAACCTGCACAAGACGGCGCAGCTCGTCATGGAACGGCATGGCGGAGACTTCCCGGCAAGCATCGACGCATTCGAAGCGCTGCCCGGCATCGGCCGCTCGACGGCCGGCGCGATTCTCTCGCTATCGAAACAGCGTCCGCACGCGATTCTCGACGGCAATGTGAAGCGCGTGCTGGCGCGCCATTACGCCGTCGAGGGCTGGCCCGGCAGGAGCAGCGTCGTGAAACTGCTCTGGAACCTCAGCGAGCAGCTGACGCCCGCCGAGCGCGTCGCGGACTACAACCAGGCGATGATGGATCTCGGCGCGACGCTGTGCGCCAGAAGCAAGCCGGGCTGTGCGCGCTGCCCGCTGAAAGGCTCCTGCAAGGCGAATGCGCTTTCAAGGCAAGCGGAGTTCCCCGGCAGGAAACCGAAACAACGCCTGCCGGAAAAGGCGACACGCATGCTGCTGATCAGGAATTCCCGGGGCGAGCTCCTGCTCGAGAAGCGCCCGCAACAGGGCATCTGGGGCGGGCTCTGGAGCTTTCCCGAGCGGGAACTCGCGGAGGACATTGGCGAAGGCTGCCAGGCGCTGACCCGCCAGAGACCGGCCGACTCGTGTGCGCTCGAGCCGCGCCGCCACACCTTCAGCCACTACCACCTGGAGATTCATCCGCAGCTCGTCACCATCAATAACCCTGCAAGCGGTGTGATGGATAGCGACAGGCTCGTCTGGTATAAACCCGTGGAGATCAAAACATTGGGAGTGGCCGCGCCGGTTGCGCGCCTGCTTCGAGAAATAGAGGAATTCCGATGAGCAGAACCGTCAATTGCGTCAAGCTGAAGAAAGAGGCCGAGGGTCTCGACCGCGCGCCCTACCCGGGCGAGCTCGGGCAGAGGATTCTCGACAACGTCTCCAAAGAGGCCTGGCAGCAGTGGCTGCAGCACCAGACCATGCTCATCAACGAATACCGCCTGAGCCCGATCGATCCCAAGTCACGCACCTTCCTCGAGGAGCAGATGGAGAAATTCTTCTTCTCTGACGACCAGGCCGAGCTGCCGCCGGATTACAAGCCCGAATAACCCGCAGTTGTCATTGCAAGGTAGCGCAGCGACCTTGGCAATCTCGAGGCGCACGCCACCTGAATTTTGTGATTGCGAAGCCGCGCAGGCGCCGCGGCAATCCTGGTAGTGATTCGGCCGACTTTCCGGAAATCAGCCACGAAATCTTGACTTCCCGCGCCCCAGCAGGTTTAATTGCGCCTTCATTTTTCGGCCTCAACCCGGAAAAACGCCCAGGTAGCTCAGTCGGTAGAGCAGGGGACTGAAAATCCCCGTGTCGGCAGTTCGATTCTGTCCCTGGGCACCATATCTATCAACGGCTTGCGACTATGCGTAGGCCGTTTTTCTT
>JARRMY010000006.1:0-85947 GCA_037385505.1 Gammaproteobacteria bacterium
GATCTCGCTTCGCTCGTCCGGTATGTCGAGGGTGGGTCTTGCCCAGTCCTGTGGTCTTCAAAAGCCCCGCCCGGGTTCCCTTCTATCGCCAGTGAGCATCGCAGGCGATCACGGAGTAAGCGAAAAGGTGTCTGAGGCGCGTAGCGCCGAGTTCTTTTCGCGCCGTGATCGGCGAGAAGCGCAGCGATCAGGCGATAGCAGGGTGCCCTTTCTTTTGCCTTCTTTTCTTTGGGCAAGCAAAGAAAAGAAGGGTGCTGCGGCGCACCCGCCGCTTTCAAAATCAATTCCGTCGCGTAGCGACACAAAACATCCTGGTTCGAGCTGCGAGATAGCCACGGTCGCTTTGCTCCCTCGCAATGACGAAATCCGGAAGTGAGATTGCCACGGTCACTGCGTTCTCTCGCAATGACGCTGTTCTGGGGTCAGAGCCGAGTTGATCGCTTTGCGATCAATCGGGTCCGACCCCTTTGGTTCAGGGTCCGATCCCGTTATCGCTTACTGACACGCCTCGCAGTCCGGATCGAGGATCGAGCACGCCTGCGGTGCGGCCGAGCCTGCCCCGAGGCCTGCGTCGGCCTGCTTCATGCCGCCGTTGCCGCCGCTCTTCTCGGCCGACTTCTCCATGTGGGTCGCGCCCATGGAGCGCAGGTAGTAGGTGGTCTTGAGACCGCGCACCCACGCCAGCTTGTAGAGGTTGTCGAGCTTCTTGCGAGCTTCTTGCCGGACGGTTCGGCCATGTAGAGGTTCAGGCTCTGGGCCTGGTCGATCCACTTCTGGCGGCGCGAGCCGGCCTCGATGAGCCAGCGCGCGTCGATCTCGAACGCCGTGGCGTAGAGCGCCTTGAGGTCGGCCGGGATGCGGTCGATCTGCTGCACGGAGCCGTCGTAGTACTTGAGGTCGTTGACCATGACCGGGTCCCACAGGTCGCGCTCCTTGAGGTCGCGCACCAGGTAGGGGTTGATGACCGTGAACTCGCCCGACAGGTTCGACTTGACGAAGAGGTTCTGGTAGGTCGGCTCGATCGACTGGCTGATGCCGCAGATGTTCGAGATGGTCGCCGTCGGTGCGATCGCCATGGTGTTGGAGTTGCGCATGCCGACCTTCTTGACGCGCTTGCGCAGGCCGTCCCAGTCGAGCGTGGCCGACTCGTCGACCTGCAGGTAGTTGGCGTCGCGGTGCTCCTTCATCTTCATGAGAGAGTCGTAGGGCAGGATGCCCCTGCTCCAGAGCGAGCCCTCGAAGCTGGAGTAGCGTCCGCGCTCCTCGGCCAGGTCCGTCGAGGCCTTGATGGCGTAGTAGGAGACGGCCTCCATGGAGCGGTCGGCGAAGTCGACGGCCTCCTCGGAGGCGTAGGCCAGGCGCACCTTGTAGAGCGCGTCCTGGAAACCCATGATGCCGAGCCCGACCGGGCGGTGGCGCAGGTTGGAGTTGCGCGCCTGCGGCACCGAGTAGTAGTTGTAATCGATGACGTTGTCGAGCATGCGCATGGCGGTGGAGACGGTCTCTTCCAGCATGGCCATGTTCAGGCCGTTCTCGTCGACGTGCTTCGGCAGGTTGACCGAACCGAGGTTGCAGACCGCGATCTCCTGGTCGTTGGTGTGCAGCGTGATCTCGGTGCAGAGGTTCGAGCTGTGGACGACGCCGGCGTGCTGGTTGGTGTAGCGCAGGTTGCACGGATCCTTGAAGGCGACCCAGGGGTGGCCGGTCTCGAACAGCATGCCGAGCATCTTGCGCCAGAGGTCGACGGCCTTGAGCCTCTTGTGCAGCCGGATCTCGCCGCTCTGCGCCTTCTTCTCGCAGGCGATGTAGGCCTTCTCGAAGGCCTTGCCGCTGAGGTCGTGCAGCTCGGGCACGTCGTTGGGCGAGAACAGCGTCCACTCGCCCTCCTCGGCGACGCGCTTCATGAAGAGATCCGGGATCCAGTTGGCCGTGTTCATGTCGTGCGTGCGGCGCCGGTCGTCGCCGGTGTTCTTGCGCAGCTCGAGGAATTCCTCGATGTCGATATGCCAGGTCTCGAGGTAGGCGCAGACCGCGCCCTTGCGCTTGCCGCCCTGGTTGACGGCGACGGCCGTGTCGTTGGCGACCTTCAGGAAGGGCACGACGCCCTGCGACTTGCCATTGGTGCCCTTGATGTGCGAGCCCAGGCCGCGCACGCGCGTCCAGTCGTTGCCGAGTCCGCCGGCAAACTTCGACAGCAGGGCGTTGTCCTTGATGGCGCTGTAGATGCCGTCGAGGTCGTCGGCAACCGTCGTGAGGTAGCAGGACGACAATTGCGGGCGCAGCGTGCCGGCGTTGAACAATGTCGGCGTGGAGCTCATGAAGCGGAAGCTCGAGAGCAGGTTGTAGAACTCGATGGCGCGCTCCTCGCGGTCGATCTCGTTGATCGCGAGGCCCATGGCGACGCGCATGAAGAAGGCCTGCGGCAGCTCGAAGCGCGTGCCGTCGGCGTCGTGGATGAAGTAGCGGTCGTAGAGCGTCTGCAGGCCGAGGTAGGTGAAGGCCAGGTCGCGCTCGGGCTTCAGCGCCGCGTTGAGCTTCTCGAAGTCGTACTGGGTCAGGCGCGTGTCGAGCAGTTCGAGCTCGGCGGCGCGGTTGACGTAGGCCTTGAAGTAGTCGCCGTAGACATTGCCCATCTCCTCCTGGGTCGCGACGCCGGTATCCATCTTCAGGAAGCCGAGCGCCTCGCGGCGCATGGTGTCGAGCAGCAGGCGCGCCGCGACGTGGGAGTAGTTCGGCTCCTGGTCGATGAGCGTGCGCGCGGCCATGACGAGGGTCTGGCCGACGTCCTTCTCCTTGACGCCGTCGAAGAGGTTCTTGCAGGTGTCCTCGAGGATCTTCTCGGCCGAGACGTCGTCGAGCTCCCTGCAGGCCTCGGCGATCAGCGCCTTGAGACGCGCCACGTCGAGTGGCGCCTTGCTGCCGTCGGCCAGCGTGACGTCGACGACGTGTTCCTCGTCGGACGCCTCGCCGCTGGCGGCGCGCTCCTCGGCGCGTTTGCGCAGCTGCTCCTCGCGGTAGATGACGTAGGCGCGCGCGACCTTGTGCTCGCCGGAGCGCATGAGGGCCAGCTCGACCTGGTCCTGGATGTCCTCGATGTGGACGGTGCCGCCGTCGGGCATGCGGCGCGTCAGGGCATCGACGACCTGGTGCGTGAGCTCGCGCACGGTCTCGTGGATGCGCGGCGAGGCCGCGGCGCTGCCGCCCTCGACGGCCAGGAACGCCTTGGTCAGGGCCACGGCGATCTTGCTGGCGTCGAAGCCCGTGACCTTGCCGTTGCGGCGGATCACGTGGAATTCGTTGGGTGCGAGGCCGGAGACGGCTTCGGTGGCGGCCGGCGCAGCGGCGCTCGGCGGTACGGCGATCTGTTCCTGGGTCGAATCTGCGGGCGTGGCTGTGGCCATGCTTCCTCCTGAAATCGGGGTGTTTGTACTGGTTAAACGTTCAATAGCCGGAGAGGGCCGTGCCGGCTCCCATCCGGGGCCGGCGCGCGGGGCTGCCGGCGGTTTCGAAGGAACCAGGGAAGAGTGGTGGCAACAGGTTCGATCGAAAAAATAAAGTGACCCCCCTTCCGGTTCGGCCAGGGCTGGCAGCGCACGGCACCGGATATTCGGTGGGGATGTGGATCACAATATATACGCAATCCAGAGGGTGTCAACCACAAGATATAGTGGTTCGGAGGATATTTCCTGTGGAAAACTGTGAGTCCCCTGTGGATAAAATGTGGACCAAAAAGCGGGAACCGCACAGTGGTGCGGGTTGGGAAAAAATTAGTGCTTCCTGATGTGGTGATGCGCCTTGTGAGAAAAAATTGTGAATTTTTTCACAGGGACCCTGCGCGGGGGCTGGAGAGGGGAAGTCGCCGGGCGGAGATGCTGCGGCATGCGGCCGGGCGTGTCGAGCGTCAGGCGCTTTCGTCGCCACCGGGTGAGCCTAAAGAAATCACCCGGTCTCTGTTCACTGGCCTGCGCCGCGCCAGAGCCGCTCGTCAAAAGGGCTTGATCGACGCCAGGTAGATGATCGCCAGCAGGAACAGCACCGGGATTTCATTGAACCAGCGGTACCAGACATGGCTGCGGGTATTGCGGTCCTCGGCGAAGGTCCTGACGATGCGCCCGCACCAGAGGTGATAGCCGACGAGTCCGACGATCAATGCGAGCTTGATGTGCAGCCACATCATCTTGCCGTAAGCCGCCCAGGCGTAGTCGTAGAGCATCCAGAGGCCGAAGACGATGGTCAGGATCATCCAGGGCATGATGAACCTGTAGAGCTTGCGCTCCATCATCTTGAAGCGTTCGCTGGTCGCCTCGTCGGTGATCTCGGCGTGGTTGACGAAGATCCGCGGCAGGTAGAAGAGGCCGGCGAACCAGGCGGTCATGAAGAAGAGGTGGAGTCCCTTGAGCCACATGGCGTGCTCCCGTTAATGAATCAGGATGGTTGCGTTGATGGCATCATAATCGAGCTCTCCCTGCTGATGAAGCAGGATTTTCCCCTCCCTGACGAGAATCAGCGCGGGCGTCAGCTCGATGCCGCCGAAGGCCTGCGCGATGCCGCCGTCCGTGTCGATGACGATCGGCACCAGCGTGCGCTGCTGCATGTCGAGCACGTTCGGCGGCCGGTCGGCATGCAGGGCGATGCCGACGGTCTCGGCGTCCCTGTGGATCTTGTCCGGGAAGCGGTCGAAGGCGCCGAGCGCGACCGGGTTGCTCATGGAGAAGAAAAAGAGCGCCGTCACGGGCGTCGTCTCGTCGAGCTCGATGGTCGAACCCTCGACGCTCGTCAGCGTGAGACTCGGCGCATCGGGTTTGCTGCAGGCGCTCGTCATGAGGATTGCCATCATGACGATCGGGAGCATCAGCTGTTTTTTCATGCTTGCGGGGAAGGTGTTGCTGTTTCTCTATTCGGTCTGGAGAGTGCCACGAGGGGGTTGCTCACGCAAACCGGTTTGGCATCGCGCAGCGATACAAAACCAGGGGGCAAACAAGAAAAAGAAGCCCGCGGCCCGTCAGCCGCACAAAAAAACCGCCCGTCCCTCGCGGGACAGACGGCTCACGGAGACTTCAGAGAATCAACCGGAACGCGATTCGAGCTTCGGCGTCTCCTCGGCAGACAACTCTGCGGCGGCTTTCGGTGCCGTCCCGGGTTCTGGCTCGCCGCCGCGGAACCAGGAGCGGATCTTCGCGACGACGCGCTTGAGGGCGCGCCAGATCTTCGGCAGCAGCCAGGCCGCCAGCACGATGAAGAGCACGAACAGCACGATGAAGACCACCGGGTAGTTGAGTGCGGCCCAGAGTCCGCCGATCACGGCGACGTCTTCCATGATGGACGCGGCCCAGTTGGTGACGGGTTCCGGCGATGTGTTGATCATGAGGCGGCTGCCGGCTTTCGTGAAGTGGCTGGTCGCCGCGATGCCGCCGCCGATGAGCGCGGCCGCGAGTTCGAGCGCCTGGTTGACCTCCAGCCCCTGCACGGCGCCGGCCGCCATCAGGGCCCCGGCGGGGATGCGGATGAAGGTGTGGATGGCGTCCCACCCGGAGTCCACGCCGGGCGTCTTGTCGGCGAAGAATTCGATGAAATACATGATGCCGGCGACGCCGATGACGAGCGGATCCTGCAGCAGCTGCAACGCAGGCGGCAGGTCCGCGTATCCGGCATTGCCGAGAACGCCGAGCACGAGCACGGCCGCATAGAGGTTGATGCCCGAGGCCCAGGCCGCACCGAGCATCAGGGCGATCGCCTGGATGGTCTCGTTGTCGGCCAGGGAGAGGGCCTGAATCGCTTCGTTTTCCATGGGGTTCTCCTGTGGAATATATAGCCGGACTGTAAGATGGGGGCCTGGTTTGGCTATTTCAATTGCTTGATTTTACTTGTTATTTGCGGTAGCGGGAATGCCGCCGGTGCGCGCCGGTGCGCGAGGCGTCAAGAGGTTCCGGTCAGAGGCTGATCTCGACATTTGCCGATCCGCGCTTCGCCTTCTCGAGCGCCTCCTCGACATTGTCGCCGCGCGCCAGCACCACGCCCATGCGGCGTGCGCCGTCGACTTCGGGCTTGCCGAACAGCCGCAGCTGGGTGTCGGCCGCGGCCAGCGCGGCTGCGAGGTTGCCGAAAGCCACCTGTTGCGAGCGGCCCTCGACGAGAATGACGCTGCTGGCCGAGGGGCCGTGGAAATGGATGTTCGGGATCGGCAGGCCGAGGATCGCGCGCGCATGCAGCGCGAACTGGGACAGGTCCTGCGAGATCATCGTGACCATGCCGGTATCGTGCGGTCGTGGCGAGACCTCGCTGAAGATGACCTCGTCGCCCCGGATGAAAAGCTCGACGCCGAAGATGCCGCGCCCGCCGAGTGCGTCCGTGATCTTTTCCGCGATCTCGCGCGCCTGCGCCAGCGCCGCCTGGCTCATCGGCTGCGGCTGCCACGACTGGCGGTAGTCGCCCCCCACCTGCACATGGCCGACCGGTTCGCAGAAGCTCGTGCCGCCGGCGTGGCGCACCGTCAGTTGCGTGATCTCGTAGTCGAAATCGACGAAGCCCTCGACGATCACCTTGCCGGCCCCGGCGCGCCCGCCCTCCTGGGCATACTCCCAGGCGCTGTCGACATCGGCTTCGGAGCCGATCGTGCTCTGGCCCTTGCCCGACGAGCTCATGATCGGCTTGATGACGCACGGGATACCGACGGCCGCGACAGCCGCATCGAACTCCTCGCGCGTCGAGGCAAAGCGGTAGGGCGAGGTCGGGATGCCGAGCTCCTCGGCCGCCAGCCGGCGGATGCCCTCGCGGTTCATCGTGAGCTGCGCGGCGCGCGCGGTCGGGATGACGCTGTAGCCTTCGTTTTCCAGCTCGACCAGCGTGTCGGTGGCGATGGCCTCGATCTCCGGCACGATGAAGTGCGGCTTCTCCTGCTCGATGACCGCGCGCAGGGCGTTGCCGTCGAGCATGTCGATGGCGTGGCTGCGGTGCGCGACCTGCATCGCCGGCGCGTTGGCGTAGCGGTCGACAACGATCACCTCGACGCCGAGCCGCTGCAGCTCGATGACGACCTCCTTGCCGAGTTCGCCGCCGCCGCACAGGAGCACGCGCGTTGCCGAGGGAGAGAGGGGAGTGCCGATGCTGGTCATGGTGGGGGTTCCGTCTGGATTGAATGGGATCGATTATAGGCGGGAAAGGCGTGCGATGTGCCATGCCAGGGGCCGCGCAGCTGCGGCCCCTGGCGCATGCGTGGGCGGTATCAGCCGACTTTCGGCAGGTGCTGCAGGGATTCGGCGATCGCCTCGGCCGGGTAGTCGTAATCCGTGAGTTCGCCGTCGAGAAAGCGCTCGTAGGCGCTCATGTCGAAATGGCCGTGGCCCGAGAGGTTGAACAGCAAGGTCTTGGGTTCGCCGGTCTCCTTGCAGCGTTTCGCCTCGCGGATCGCGCCGGCGACGGCGTGGCAGGACTCGGGGGCCGGCACGATGCCCTCGGTGCGCGCGAACAGCACGCCGGCCTCGAAGGTCTCGGTCTGCGGCACGGCGATCGCCTCGACGAGCCCCTCGTCATAGAGCTGGCTGATCAGCGCCGATTCGCCGTGGTAGCGCAGCCCGCCGGCATGGATCCCTGGCGGCATGAAGTCGTGGCCGAGCGTGTACATCTTCATGAGCGGCGTCAGTCCCTCGGTATCGCCGAAGTCGTAGGCGTAGACGCCCTTGGTCAGCGACGGGCAGGAACTCGGTTCGACCGCGACCAGCCTGATGTCCTTGCCGGCCGCCTTGTCGGCGAAGAACGGAAAGGCGATGCCGCCGAAGCAGGAGCCGCCGCCGCAGGGCGAGAAGATCATGTCGGGGTAGTCGCCGGCCATCTCGAGCTGCTTCTTCGCCTCCTGGCCGATGATGGTCTGGTGCAGGAGCACGTGGTTCAGCACCGAGCCGAGCGCGTAGTTGGTATCGTCGCGGCTCGCGGCCTCCTCGACGGCTTCCGAGATGGCGATGCCAAGCGAACCGTCCGAGTCCGGGTGTTGCGCCAGAATGTGCCGCCCCGACTCCGTCATGTCGGTCGGGCTCGGGAAGACCTCGGCGCCCCAGGTCCGCATGAGCGTGCGCCGGTAGGGCTTCTGTTCATAGCTGATCTTGACCATGTAGACGCGCACGTCGAGGCCGAAGATCTGCCCCGCCAGCGACAGCGAACAGCCCCACTGGCCCGCGCCGGTCTCGGTCGTGAGGCGCTTGATGCCGGCCTGCTTGTTGTAAAAAGCCTGCGCCACGGCCGTGTTGGGCTTGTGCGAGCCGGCCGGGCTCACGGATTCGTTCTTGAAGTAGATCTTGGCAGGCGTGCCGAGCGCCTTCTCGAGACGGCGCGCGCGGATCAGCGGCGAGGGATGCCACATGGTCAGCGCCTCGCGCACCTCCTGCGGGATCGGGATCCAGCGCTCGGCCGAGACCTCCTGCATGACGAGCGCCTCGGGAAAAATCTGCAACATCGCCTCCGGCGGCACCGGGTTGCCGTCCGGCCCGAGGTAGGGGGCGGGCGGGTTCGGCATGTCCGCGACGATGTTGTACCAGTGATCCGGCAGGTCTTTCTGGTCGAGCAGGAAGCGCGTTTGCTCCATGGGGGATTCTCCTCTGGTGAACTGTGATGTTGTTGTTTGCGGAAATTACCACAGATTGTTTGTTTTTGGTTTCAAGCTGGTGTTTTCATGATCTGAATTCGGTTTTGAATCGCTGTGCGATGATTTGATTTTGATGTGCGCGTTGGCGCACGGACTTAATTTTGAAAGCGGCGGGTGCGCCGCAGCACCCTTCTTTACGAAGCACATCCCTGCACTTCGCCCTGCGGGCCAACGGCTACGCCGTTGTTCAAATCCGCTCCAGGCGGATTTAGTCTTTTGCTTGCCCAAAAGAAAGAAGGCAAAGAAAAGGGCACCCTGCTAACGCGGCCTGCGGCTGCTCTGCGCTTCTCGGCTCTGGCTCCTGCTTCGCTCTACCTCCTGCATCCATGCAGTCGTCGCCGCTCACGGCGCGAAAAGAACTCGTCGCTGACACTCCTCAAACACCTTTTCGCTTCTCCCGTGACCGGCTGCGGTGCTCGACGCGTTAGAAGGGACCCGGGGTGGGCTTTTCCAGATTTTCGGATAGTCCCACCGACGTCATTGCGAGTGAGCGTAACGATCGTGACAATCTCGGTGCCTGAGATCGCCACGTCCTGCTGAGCGAGGCTCGCGATGATAGGCCAGGCAACGGAAACAGAACAGCCCACCAAAGTGCGACTGGACGCCACCGAGTACCGGAGTGAAAGACGGGTTAAGCAAAAAGGTGTTTGAGCCGCAAAGCGGCGAGTTCTTTTTGCGCCGTCTTTCGCGAGGAACGCAGGGAACCCGAAGGGTGGCGTCCCGGCCGCTCCACGCCATCCATGGCGTCGCGGCATTTGTGCATCCATGCACGACAGAGCGAATGCTTTTGATTACTTTTCGCGAAAGAAAAGTAAGGCGCGTGCGGGCCGCCGCCCGCATCAAAATTCATCCGTCGCGTAGCGACACAATAAAAAAGCCCTCACGCAGTGAGAAAAAAGAACTACTCGGGCCGGATTGCCGCCAGGTGCCGGCTGACGGCGAGCCAGGCGCCGGTGAGCCCGAGTATCACGCCGACCGGGACCAGCAGCACGAGCGCCCGGGCGCCGAACAGCCCGATCGAGATCTGCGCATCGTAGAGGTCTGCGAGCCGTCCGAGCGGGCCGCTGACGATCAGCAGCAGCAAGGCCACGAACAGCCAGGCGAGCAGGGCGCCGAGGAGCCCGTAGGCGAGCCCTTTGTAGAGAAAGGGACGGCGGATGAAGGCGTTGGAACCACCGACGAGACGCGTCACCTCGATCTCCTCCTTGCGGTTCAGGATCTCGAGCCGGATGGTGTTGCCGATGATCAGCATGACCGCGAGCGCGAGGCCGAGACCGATCGCCTGGATTGCGCGGCGCAGCGCCTCGGCGATGGCTTGCAGGCGCTCGATCCAGCCCTGGTCGTAGTCGACCATGTCGGTGGCGGGCAGGGTGCGAAGTTTCGCGACGAGGTCGTCCATCGCGACCTTGTCGATGCCGTCGCTGAGCTGGACGAGCAGCACGTGTGGCAGCGGGTTCTCCTCGAGTGCATCGAGCGCGCTGCCGAAACCGCTGTAGGCGCGGAACTCCTCCATGGCGTCGGCGCTGGTCAGCAGTTCGACTCGCTCGATGCCGGGCTCCTGCTCCAGCGTCGCGGCGAGCGTCAGCGCTTTCTCGTCGAGGATGCCGGGTTTCAGGAACATCGACAGCGACGGCACGTGCGGCTGGCTGCCGGCGACCGAGTTGCTCACCTGCAGCAGCGCCAGCAGGCTCGCGGGCAGCGCCAGCGTGATGCCGATGACGAGCAGTGTCATGAGCGTCGCGACGGGGTAGCGCAGCAGGTCATGGATGCTGCGCAGGGCCGACCGGCGATGCTGGTCGAGCAGCCCCGACAGCGCGACGGAATCCCTGTCGCGTCTTCTGATGTGGCGCTTCACGTCAGCCGCCCCTGGTGCAGGTTGATGATCGGGCGCTGCAGCGTGCGGATGAGGTCGAGATCGTGCGAGGCGATCAGCATGGTGATGCCGACCTGGTTGAAGGCGAGGAACAGCTCCATGATCTCGCGCGAGAGTTCCGGGTCGAGGTTGCCGGTCGGCTCGTCCGCCAGCAGGATCGGCGGCCGCGAGACGATGGCGCGCGCGATGCCGACGCGTTGCTGCTCGCCGCCAGAGAGCGTCAGCGGCAGGCTCTTCTCCTTTTTCAGCAGCCCGACCTTGTCGAGCGCCGCGCGCACGCGCTTGCCGACTTCGCGGACCGACACGCCGGCGACTTGCAGCGGCAGGGCGACGTTGTCGAAGACGCTGCGGTCGTTGAGCAGCCGGTGGTCCTGGAAGATCAGGCCGACCATGCGGCGATGCGCCGGGACTTGCCTCTCCGGCAGGCGGCCGATGTTGCGGCCGTCGATGAGCAGCTGCCCGCGCGTCGGGCGCTCGAGCAGTGCGATGAGCCTCAGCAGGGTGCTCTTGCCGGCCCCGGAGTGTCCCGTGACGAAGGCCATGGCGCCGGTCTCGATCTGCAGGCTGATATCCTGCAGCCCGTAGTGTCCGCCAGGGAAGCGCTTGCTGACGTTCTCGAAGTGGATCATGCCTCGAACAGCGCGTCGATGAATTCCCGTGCGTCGAACGGGCGCAGGTCATCGATACCTTCGCCGACACCGATATAGCGGATCGGCACCTTCAGCTTGTCGGCGATGGCGAACAGGATGCCGCCCTTGGCAGTGCCGTCGAGCTTGGTGATGGTGATGCCGGTCAGGCCGACCGCCTCGTTGAACTGGATCGCCTGCTGCAACGCATTCTGCCCCGTGCCGCCGTCGACCACGAGCATGACCTCGTGCGGCGCGTCAGGATCGACCTTTTTCATGACGCGCACGATTTTCGCGAGTTCGTCCATGAGGTTGGTCTTGGTATGCAGGCGGCCGGCCGTATCGGCGATGAGGATGTCGGTGCGGCGCGCGGTTGCGGCCTCGACGGCGTCGTAGATCACCGAGGCGCTGTCGGCGCCCGTATGCTGGGCGATGACGGGCACGCTGTTGCGCTCGCCCCAGCTCTGGAGCTGTTCGACGGCGGCCGCGCGGAAGGTGTCGCCGGCGGCCAGCATGACGCTGCTGCCATCGGCCTGGAATTTCTTCGCGAGCTTGCCGATCGTGGTGGTCTTGCCGGCGCCGTTGATGCCGACCATGAGGATGACGCGCGGCCGGCCGGCGGCGGGCTGCTTCTCATCGCCCGTGGCATCGGCGAGGATCTGCATGAGCTCCTGCTTCAGCACATTGTTGAGCTTCTCCGGGTCGGACAGCTCCTTGCGCTTCACCTTTCCGGTGATGTCGCCGATGATGCGCTGGGTGGCGTCGATGCCGACGTCTGCGGTCAGCAGCAGGGTCTCGAGTTCCTCGAGCAGGTCGTCGTCGATCTGCTTGCGCCCCATCAGCAGGTTCGCGAGTCCGTCCGTGAGGTTGCTGCGGGTGCGTCCGAGCTTCTCCTTGAGGCGCGTGAACATGCCCTGCTTCGGTGCAGGCGCCTGCTCTGCGGGTTCCGCGACCGGAGCCGTTTCCTGCTCCCTGTCGGGCTGCTTGTCGTCGGGCGATTTTTTCTTTCCGAATCCAAATACCATGGGTTTGTCCGGTTGGCGCTCGCGGCCGGTTTCAGTATGCTGCCCGGGTCGCAAACGTAACGTATAAAAAGATGGACATTGTATTCCTGAAAGAGCTCCGGATCGATACCGTCATCGGAATTTATCAGTGGGAACGCCAGATTCGCCAGACGGTGGTGCTGGATATCCAGATGGGGACGGATATCGCCCGGGCCGCAGCCACGGATCACATCGACGACACCCTCAACTACAAGGCCGTCGCCAAGCGCCTCATCCAGTTCGTCGGCGGGAGCGAGTTCCAGCTTGTCGAAACGCTGGCCGAGGAGATCTGCCGCGTGATCCGGGAGGAATTCTCGGTGCCCTGGGTGCGCCTGACGCTCAACAAGAAGGGCGCCGTGCGCGGCTCCGAAGGCGTCGGCATCATCATCGAGCGGGGATCGCGGGAATAATTGTTCTGTCACTGCGTGACGGGCGTGGTTTTTTGTATCGCTACGCGATGGTCTTAATTTTGATGCGCAAGTTGGCGCGCGCCCAATTTGAAAGCGGCGGCAACATCCAGGGATGGGTTAATGCCGCGATGACAGGGATGTCATGAAGCGGCAAAGCCGCGGCACCCTTCTTGACGAAGCACATCCCTGTACTTCGCCCTTCGGGCCAACGGCTGCGCCGTTGTTCAAATCCGCTCCAGGCGGATTTAGTCTTTTGCTTGCCCAAAAGAAAGAAGGCAAAGAAAAGGGCACCCTGCTATCGCCTGATCGCTGCGCTTCTCGGCGCGGGCATCCTGCTTTGCTCTACCGCCTACGTCCGTGTAGGCGTCGCCGTTCACGGCGCGAAAAGAACTCGTCGCTTCGCTCCTCAGACGCCTTTTCGCTTCTCTCGTGATCGGCTGCGATGCTCACTGGCGATAGAAGGGAACCCAAGAGGTGATCGTTCCAGTCAACGGAAACGACCATAAACTGCGACTTACGCACAACCGAGCGGCGCAGGGCAAACCGGAAACAAGAGGCCGTTTGTCTGAGCGCAGTGAGTTTACGGCCTCGCCGGTTTGACCGAGTACGCGAGGGAACCCGAAGGGTTGTGCCCCGGCCGCTACACGCCATCCTGGCGTCGCGGCATTTGTTCGTCCATGCACGTCAGAGCGAATGCTTTTGCCTACTTTTCGCGGAAGAAAAGTAGGTCGGGTGCGCGCCGACGCGCGCATTAGAATAAATTATCGCGAAGCGATTCAAAACCAAAGAAGGAGAAATAGGAGAACGTGCTGCGGCGCACCCGCCGCTTTCCAAATGAGTCATCGCGCAGCGATACAAAACCAGGTGGATCGAAAAAAGAAGCATGCCGCAAAACGACACTCCGGCCTGTTCGCGACTTAATCAGCGACAGACGCCCCGCCTGATTGGAATAAATCCCCCCATTCGCGCATCACACACAACCAGTCAGCGGGCGAGTGCCGTTCTCCGGCTTCTCCCGGCGTTTCTTGTGTTAAACACGCCGGTTGCGCATAATCGGGTGACATCAAGAAGTAGGACAGATCACGGCTCTTCAGGATACCCGCTCTTCCGGGCAATGCAGTGCAGCCCGCGCCGTTTCTGTCACTCCACGAAAAACGTATCAAAGAGAGAAGAGGAAATTTCATGTCCCAGATCGATCGTCGCAAGTTTCTGAAAATGCTCGGCGCAGGTGCTGCAGCCGGTACAACTGGCGCGTCCCTGCCGTGGATGCTGGGGGCTGCTCAGGCGGGTGCCAGTGTGGCCGAGGATTACTACAAGGTGCCGATGAAAGGCAATGCGCGCATCCTGCACATCACCGATGTTCATGGCCAGCTCCAGCCGGTCTACTTCCGCGAGCCGAACGTCAACCTCGGCGTCGGCGACGCCTACGGCCGTCCGCCGCATATCGTCGGCAAGAAGCTGCTCGAGCACATGGGACTCAAGGAGGGCAGCATCGAGGAGTATGCCTACACCTATCTGAATTTCGACAAGTGGGCGAAAGAGTACGGCCGCATGGGCGGTTTCGCTCACATCAAGACACTGCTCGACTCGCTGCGCGAATCGGCAGGTGGCCGCGACAAGACGCTCACTGTCGACGGCGGCGATCTCTGGCAGGGCTCCGGCACCTCGCTCTGGACGCGCGGTGTCGACATGGTCGAGGCTTCCAATATTCTGGGTATCGACGTCATGGTCGGCCACTGGGAGTTCACCTACAAGGAAGACGAGGTGCTGAGCAATGTGGCGCTCTTCAAGGGCGACTTCATCGGCCAGAATGTCCGCGTCAAGGAAAGCTCCCTCTTCGGCGACGAATACCCGGCGCTGGTCGAGAAATACGACGGCCGTGGCCTTTATGACGAGGACACGGGCCATGCCTTCCAGCCCTATGTCATCAAGCAGGTCGGAGACGCCAGGGTCGCCGTCGTTGGCCAGGCCTTTCCGCGCACCGCGAACGCCAACCCGCCGGAATTCTTCCCGGACTGGTCGTTCGGACTGCGCGAGGACGACATGCGTGATCTCGTCAAGAAGATCCGCGCAGAGGAGAAGCCGGATGCCTGCATCCTCGTCTCCCACAACGGCATGGACGTCGACATCAAGATGGCCGAGCGCGTGCCGGGTCTCGACGCCGTCTTCGGCGGCCATACCCACGACGGCATGCCGCGCCCGGTCGAGGTCACCAACAAGGAAGGCGGCAAGTGTCTCGTGACCAACGCCGGTTCCAACGGCAAGTATGTCGGCATCATGGATTTCGGCTTCGAGGAAGGCAAGATCAAGAGCATGGACTACAAGATGCTGCCGGTCTTCGAGAACCTGTTGCCGGCCGACAAGGAGATGGAAGCCTACATCAACCAGATGCGCTCCAAGACCTACGACGAGAACATCGTCGAGTCGCGCGCCAAGGACCGCTTCTTCAACAAGTCGCGCCTCGGCAAGAGTTTCGAGGAAATCCTCAGCGAGAAACTCGCGATCGCCGGTGACACGCTCTACCGCCGCGGCAACTTCATGGGAACCTGGGACCAGGTGCTCTGCAACGCGCTGCGCGACGAGTACGGCGCCGATGTCGCACTCTCGGCCGGTGTGCGCTGGGGCACCACGACGCTCGAGGGTGACTGGATCACCATGGAGGACGTCATGACTCAGTGCTCCATGACCTACGGCGAGACCTACATGAACGAGATGAAGGGGCAGGACCTGCTGAACGTCCTCGAGCAGGTGGCGGACAACCTCTTCGATCCCGACCCCTACCTGCAGTCCGGCGGCGACATGGTGCGTGTCGGCGGCCTCGACTACACCATCGATCCGACCAAGAAGCTCTACGAGCGCATCACGGACGCGCGCCTCGACAACGGCGAGCCCATCGATCCCGAGAAGACCTACAAGGTCGCGGGCTGGGCCGTGGTCAACCGCACGCCGGATGGCCGCCTGATGTGGGACGTGGTCCACGATCACATCCTGAAGCGCAGGGGCGAGGACAAGGTCTATCGCCTCGAAAAGGTCAATCATCCGAAACTCGTCGGCGTCTCCGACAATCCCGGCATCGCCGACTACGAGGGCGAGCTCGGCTGACAGGCTTGACGGGACCGCGAGTCAAACCGGCGCAGTTGCGCCGGTTTTTTTCGGATAGGGCAAGAGCCGAACCGCGTTCGATTCCGCGCGCTTGAAAGCCCCGCGGCGCTGGTGCAAGATGCCGCATCGAAAAAACAGATGTCCCCGGCACGCCGGGACCTTTCCCAATTCCATCCGGGAGTCGCCATTCATGAACAGTATCCATCGGCAGATCGCCGAAGAGCTCGGCGTGCGCGCGCAGCAGGTCGAGGCAGCCGTCGGCCTGCTCGACGAGGGCGCCACGGTTCCCTTCATCGCGCGTTACCGCAAGGAGGCGACGCAGGGGCTCGACGACGCCCAGCTCAGAACGCTCGAGGAGCGCCTCGGCTACCTGCGCGAGCTCGAGGCGAGACGCGCGACCATCCTCGAGAGCATCGACGGGCAGGGCAAGCTGACCGATGCGCTGAAAGCGAAGCTTCTCGCCGCCGCGACCAAGACACAGCTCGAGGATCTCTACCTGCCCTACAAGCCGAAGCGCCGTACGAAGGCGCAGATCGCGCGCGAGGCGGGCCTCGAACCGCTCGCGCTGCAGCTGCTGGACGATCCGGGCCTCGTGCCAGAAACCCTGGCCGAGCGCTTTGTCGACACGGACAAGGGCGTCGAGGACGTGAAGGCCGCACTCGACGGCGCCAGGCAGATCCTCATGGAGCATTTTTCCGAGGACGCCGAACTGCTCGAGGAGTTGCGCGAGTCGCTCTGGAGCCAGGCGCGGATCCGCTCGCGTGTCATCGAGGGCAAGGAGCAGGAGGGTGCCAAGTTTCGCGACTACTTCGACTATGAAGAGGCGCTCGCCAGGATACCGTCGCATCGGGCGCTGGCCCTGTTTCGCGGGCGTAACGACGGTGTCCTGGTCGTCGAGCTCGATCCGGGCGGCGAGGAGGGCCACAAACGCTTCGAGAGCCGGGTCGCGCGCCGCTTCGCTATCGCGGACAAGGGACGGCCGGCGGATGGCTGGCTGCTCGAGTGCGTCAACTGGGCCTGGAAGGTGAAGCTCTTCAGCCACCTCGATCTCGAGCTCAAGATGCGCCTGCGCGGCGCTGCCGAGGAGACCGCGATCGGCGTCTTCGGCGACAACCTGCACGACCTGCTGCTGGCCGCCCCGGCCGGCGAGCGGGCGATCCTCGGTCTCGATCCGGGACTGCGTACCGGCGTCAAGGTGGCGGTCGTCAACCGTACGGGCACCGTCGTCGACACCGCGACCATCTACCCGCATGCGCCGAAGAGGCAGTGGGCACAGTCGCTGCAGACGCTTGCGGCACTCGCTGAGAAACACCGGGTGGCGCTCGTCGCCATCGGCAACGGCACGGCGTCGCGCGAGACCGACAGGCTGGCAGCGGACCTCATCAGGCAACATCCCGAGCTGCAACTGCGCAAAGTCATGGTCAGCGAGGCCGGCGCCTCGGTCTACTCGGCCTCGGAACTCGCCTCGCGCGAGCTGCCCGGGCTCGATGTCTCGCTGCGCGGCGCGGCCTCGATCGCGCGCCGCCTGCAGGATCCGCTGGCCGAGCTCGTCAAGATCGATCCCCGCTCGATCGGCGTCGGCCAGTACCAGCACGACGTCAACCAGGTGCGTCTCGCGCGCAAGCTCGACGCCGTCGTCGAGGACTGCGTCAACGCGGTCGGCGTCGATGTCAATACCGCCTCGCCGGCGCTGCTGAGCCGTGTCTCGGGGCTGTCGGCGACCCAGGCCGACAACATCGTCGCGTTCCGCGATGGCCACGGCAAGTTCCCGTCACGCAAGGCGCTCATGCAGGTGCCGCGGCTCGGCGACAAGACCTTCGAGCAGTCCGCGGGCTTCCTGCGCATCATCGGCGGCGACAACCCGCTCGATGCCTGCGCCGTGCATCCCGAGGCCTACGGCGTCGTCGAGAGAATCCTGGAACACCTCGGCAAGCCGCTCGGGGCCATCATCGGCAATGCGGGACTGCTGCGGACCCTCGATCCGAAGCGCTTCACCGACGACACCTTCGGCGAGCCGACCGTGCGCGACATCATCGCCGAGCTGACCAAGCCATGGCGCGACCCGCGCGGCGATTTCCGCACGGCGAGCTTTACCGAGGGCGTCGAGGAGATCGGTGACCTGGAAGAGGGCATGGTGCTCGAGGGCACGGTCACCAACGTGACGAACTTTGGCGCCTTCGTCGATATCGGTGTCCACCAGGACGGCCTCGTCCACATCTCTGCGCTGTCGCACAGTTTCGTCAAGGATCCGCGCGACGTCGTCAAGACCGGCGACACGGTCAAGGTGAGGGTGGTCGAGGTCGACGTGCCACGCAAGCGCATCGGCCTGACGATGCGCCTCGACGAGGATGTTCGCGGCAAGCCGAAGCCTGCGGCCAATGATGCGCGCCGAGCAGACGGCGGCAGGAAGCGCAGCAAACAGGGTGCGCGCCGCGAGCACAAGCCCCAGGGCGCGATGGCCGCTGCAATGGCGCAGGCGCTGAAGGGCAAATAACGGCCGTAGACAGGCCTTCAGGCCGACAACTGCCTACACGCCGGGGTCTGGGTAAAGACAGCATGCAGGACGCTGGCGAGACCAGGGGTTCGGGAGTGTTGTTACTCTGGTCCTCGATCGGCCGCAGATGTTGCTTGCCCCGAAAAAGAATGTAACGCTTCAGTCGTGAGAGACGGCTCGGACCATCGGAAGTGATGAAGGTGGTTGATCACCTGGCGCATTTTATCCGGCACTTTCGTCTTGTTCTGCATGTCGGGAGCTCCAGGCCTTGCTCCTTTTGTATTATTCAATATGCGCAAAGTGCCAATGCATGGCATTCAAATCATCGTGATAAATGGAAAATATTGAGCATGAGTGAGGTTGCACACTCTTGTCCTTTTTGCAGCAGACAAATGGGATCCCTATTACAAAATTAGCATTGAAAAAAGCATGTCTGATCAAGTCGATTTCTTAATAGCTGAATATCAAGAGCTTCAAGCAAATTACCGCCAGTTGTCTGATGACACGGTCTGGCTGCAAAGATATGTGTTCATTTTCTCCGGTGCTGTTTGGGCGTGGGTTTTCGCCAGTCAAGACACCTCCTTGAAGCAGGCGGCGGTCTGGGCGCCGTTGGCCGTTACTTGTCTTTTTGCGATGAAAGCGTTCGTACTCCATAAGCTTGCGGGAAAAATCCATGAGTACACCAGTGAGGTAGAAAAGCGAATGGAGTTGGATGGGTTAGGCTGGCAAAACTGGATGGGCATCAATAAAGAAAAAGGCTTTGCGAAATGGCTTTTCGGCTTCTGGGGTGTCATTGCGATAGTAAATGCAGCACTTGGCTGCCATTTCTCGAATTTATGCTAACCAGGATGAGACAGACAAGTCGCTCAAGCAGGGGAGCAAGATTCCCACGGTAGCTTCGGGTGCCTGTAAAAACTTGAGACGACTGAATTCACTGCAGGCTATTCGAATTCTTCAGCCTCGACCTGCAGGTAGACGCTACTGATCAGCTTGCCGATCTGATCCATGCCGGACCAGTCCTGAAACTCCGCCAGGTCTGCTACCACCTTGTCACGCATCTCGAAGTCCTGAAGATCCTGCTGGTAATACCGCTTGACGCTGCCATACAGGATTTCCAGAAAGCGGAGTGATGACTCGGGTATCTCGCGGCTACCGGTTTCCCCATGACCCGGGACGTAAATGTCTACCGGTAAATCGAGCAGGTAGCGGATCGCATCGATCTGGCCACGTGCACTGAAGTCCTGCGGCACATCGACCGAGACGGCCCGGCGATGTTCAACGATATCACCGGTGAAGAGCACTTTATGTGACGGTGACTCGAGCATGATGTCATTATCGGTATGCGCGTGTCCGGTGTGATGTGTTTTGAGTTCGATTCCGTCGACCTGAAATGTCTCGCCGCCATTCAGTGGTGCGTCCGGTAAAACCAGTTTGCCATTCGTAATATCGTCATCGATCATGCGCTTCATGATATCCAGCCACTCTTCGGCGGCGCCGTTGCGCAGTTTTTCGATAGCATTGGCATGGGCAAAGAAGACGGCATCGGGGTGGGCTTCCTTTATCGCAGTGTTGCCCAGCCAGTGATCGCCATGGATATGCGTGTTGAATACAGCAATGACCGGCTTGTCGGTGATTGCCTCGATGCGCTGCAGGAGTAGTTTTCCGACCTGCAGGCTGCCGCCACTGTCAATGACAATGACGCCGTGATCGGAAATGATGACACCGCTATTGCTGATGAACGCGCGGTTTTGTTGATCTGGCAGTCCGAGTATGCCATGCACGGCATACACGTCGTCTGTGATACTGACGAGCTCGAATTGATCGATATTGGTCGGCAGGCTGATGTCATGTGCCATCGTGTTGTGTGTAGGCATGCCGAGCAGCGCGCTGCTACAGATGAGAACAACCAGCTTCAACACTCTCTTCATGATAATGGCCCTGTTACGTTTTTTTGACAGGCAGCATATCACCTCATTCGTGGCTGATATTGGCAGGCATCCTGCAGCGAGAACCAGAATCATTTCAGACTACAACCCCGGGGTCAGAGTGACAACGCCTGAACATCATTCTGATCAATGGTTTGTCAATCGACTGTTTTTTCTCTTGCCTTGAGCTGTTAACTGATTATGTCCGCTTCACACTAATGCAGGAATGATCAGATACTTTCTGTCAGGTCCTATGCCAGTAATTACATATTGATTTAGGTGTGCTCCTCTCCCCGGCCGCTCACCCCCCGAGCCGATTGCCGGCATGTTTAATTGGAGCAACCTTGAACTTGTATTTGCCGCGGCCGTCGGGACAGCTGACCAGCACCTTGTCGGGACGTGTTTTCCAGGCACTGCTCAATCTCACTTCGTACTTGCCAGTGGAAGGCAGATCGCGGAAAGCGTAATCCCTGACCTGGTAGGTCTGGCCGGTCCGGTTATCCCGTACCTGTCTGATCTTGCGCCCGAGGCGCGTCTGCTTGAAAAGCTTTCCTGTACCCGCTTTCAGCAGATAGACCATTTCGATGGTGTCCTTTTCTCCCCGGTCTCCATAGCCTTCGAAGCCTGTCGCTGAACGCACTTCTCCCGTGATGTTGCAGTAACGGTTTTCGACTGGTTGGTTTACCGGGGCCTCGTGACGCTCATCCACGACGGGCTTGCAGCCTTCGAACCCGTGAAAGCCGATTCCGGCCGGATAGGGCAGGCGTGAGTCGAAATTTCGTGTTGATCGCGGGGCCAGGTTGTTGATGCGGACCTTGTGATAGCCGAGATGCCTCGATGCTTCACCGGGCTTTCGTTTGTCGAAACGGGTATTGAGATCGAAGACCGCCAGAATACAGCGATAGGTTTTCACGGAAGTGTTGGCGATGCTGCCAACGAGACGGCCTGCCTCGTCACCGGTTCGCTTCGAAGAGAAGGAGACGCGCAGGTCGTCTGCAGGGTTTGCCACCGCGGCCGTCGTGGCCAGCGCGATCATTACCGCAATAGCGAGCGACCTGCAGGTTGGGGATACTACATACTTGATGTGCGAATCTCTGATCATGGCAATTGCTGGTTCAAAAAGAGGTATCGATAACCTTTTGATTATTCTGTTCAACTATCCCCACACCGGCGGGAATGGGCTTCACGGGGATGACAATCAAGGATAACGAGTAACTAGCCTCGCGTTTGCGGCTCTGATTCGACATGGCGATCATTGTCTGCCGGTTATGTCGTTCATCCGAGAGGATTGTGGCTCTGGAACCTCCTGATTTTTCAGACTGGTACTCCGAATCCGGCATTTCGGGGTAACGAGTTTTCAGTATAGACAAGTTTCGCAACATGGCCGGATCAGCTGGCCTGCACGCAATATTCCCCAGAAGGTTGATACTTGTCAGCAGAGGCCTCTGGCATGATATGTCCTCAATCCGGGGCCTGAGTAAAAAAACCGCCTCCGAGACTCGATCAAACCGGGGTTTAAGGGCTGCTTGAACCGGCCCCCACCGAGCGCTCGGTCGATCCTACATCCACTCCAGCCGGTCGAATGTCCAGAAGAGCCCCACTGCCGCGATGAAGAGCGAGGCGGGGATGACGAAGAGATTGCGGTACCAGCCACGGTTGCGGAACCAGAGCCCGAACGCCAGCAGGCAGAGGCCGATGATCGCGATCTGGCCGAGCTCGACCCCGATATTGAAGCTGATCAGCGCCGTCGCGAAGGCGTCGTCCGGCATGCCGAATTCCGCGAGCGCGTCGGCGAAACCGATACCGTGCAGCAGGCCGAAGGCAAAGACGATGACGAGGCGGTGCCTGCTGAGGTGCGGCAGGAAGACGTTCTCGATGCCCACCCAGGCGATCGAGAGTGCGATGAGCGGTTGCACGATCCGCTCCGGGATATCGAGATGACCGGTCATCGCGAGCCCGAGCGTGATGGTGTGCGCGACAGTGAACATGGTCACCTGCCACAGCAGCGGCCGCAGCTTCACGCTGAGCAGGAAGATGCCGATGATGAAGAGGATGTGATCCGTGCCGCGCGGCAGGATGTGGTCGAAACCGATGCTGATGTAATTCAGCACGACCTCGTGCACGGGCAGCCGCGTGAAGAGTGCGTCGAGCGCAAAGGGCTTGCTGACGCTGTCGTCGCGAATCCACTGCCATTCCGACCAGTGCCACTTCTCGTTCTGTTCGTCGACCTGGCGCACGCGCACTGCATTGTCGCCGAACTGCGCCGGGTAGTACCAGCTCAGCTCCTTTGTCGAACGGTCGAGCGTGCCTGTCAGTTCGATGATGCTGATGCGCGGCACCTTGGTATAGCCGGGCTCGGGGATCGTCACCTTGTCGATCGCGAGCTTCACCTCGACGCCATCAGCGAACATGTCGATTTTCTCGACCAGCACCTGCTCGAAGGCGACGAACTGTTCGCGCAGTTCGTCCGGAGGCAGCACGCGCAGCGCATCGTACTCCTCGGCGTTCGGCGCATCCTGGGTATTCTTGTAGCGGGCGTTGATGCCCGTCAGCAGTGCCTCGATGCTGGCGCGCAGATCCACATGCACCTTCCCGGTCGTGTAGACGCTGATCTCGATCAGCGCAGGCTTGACGACGTCGGCGCGCGTGCCCGGCAGCCACAGCATGGCCAGCACGCAGATGGCGAGTGCCACCAGCCTGCTTCTTCTCATGTCGGCAAGGGAAAAGCGAGCGTTGTTGATCGGCGGGAAAATCTGCATGGAGTCTGGTTTGTTTCGTCCAGCGGGGATACTAACAGAACCGGCGAGGGTGTTTGTTTGTCACTGCGTGACGGGCTTTTTATTCTGAATCGCTTGGCGATGACCTCATTTGATGCGCACGTCGGCGCGCACCCAGTTTGAAAGCGGTAGGTGCGCCGCAGGCACCTGAGTTTTCTTTGCCTGCCCCTTGATTTTGTATCGCTTCACGATGATCTGATTTGATGCGCGCGTTGGCGCGCACCCAACCTACTTTTCTTCCGGGAAAAGTAGGCAAAACCATTCGCTCTGACGTGCATGGACGAACAAATGCCGCGACGCCAGGATGGCGTGTAGCGGCCGTGACGCCACCCTTCGGGTTCCCTGCGTTCTTCGGCAAAACAGGCGCAAAAAGAACTCGGGATCTTGGATCCCTCAAACACCTTTTTGCTTTTTCCGGCTTTGCCTGCGGCACTCGGTGGCCGTCCAGTCGCAGTTGGTGGGCCGTTCTGTTTCCGTTGTCTATTCTTGTCATCGCGAACCTTGCGGAGCAAGGTGTGGCGATCCCATGCATCGATATTGCCACGGTCGCTTCGCTCCCTCGCAATGACAATGTGTGAATTTCCAGCTTATACACAACAGCCCGTCCCGGGTTCCCTTCTAACGCGTCGAGCATCGCAGCCGGGCGCGGGTGAAGCGAAAAGGTGTTTGAGCAGCCTTAGCGACGAGTTCTTTTCGCGCCGCGTCCGGCGACGCCTACAGGGATGTGGGCGGTAGAGCGAAGCAGGAGCCAGAGCCGAGAAGCGCAGGGAAGCCGAAGGCCGCGTTAGCAGGGTGCCTTTTTCCTTGCCTTCTTTCTTTTGGGCAAGCAAAAGACTAAATCCGCCTGGAGCGGATTTGAACAACGGCGTAGCCGTTGGCCCGAAGGGCGAAGCACAGGGATTTGCTTCGTAATGAATGGTGCCGCGGCTTTGCCGCTTCATGACATCCCTGTCATCGCGGCATTAACCCATCCCTGGATGTTGCCGCCGCTTTCAAAATCAGTTATCGCGTAGCGACACTCAATCAAAGCCCGTCACGCAGTGACAAACAGAGGCTCACATCTGCGACGCCAGCCACTTGTTGAACTGCGCCGCCATGAGCTTTGCCTCGGGCGGCGGGATGCAGTGGTTCTGCATCTCGTTGTAAACCGAGAGCATGAGCTCGCGAATCCGGCGCGAGTCGTGACGCGCCTCGGGCGTGAAACCGCCGAGCACGGCCGGCTCGACGGCGGCAATGCTGTTCGAGTCGCCCCACCAGTCGCTCGAGCAGAGACTGGCCCACAGGCGCTCGTCGTCGGCGAGCGCATACCCCAGCGCGACCCTGACGGCGTTGGCATGGTAGGGCTGCTCGACCTTGCGCAAGAGACTTTCGAGTTCATGCAGGGCGTCGAGCATGATCACTGCTGCGTGGTGCGACCGCCGTCGACCGGGATGATCTGGCCCGTGATGTAATCGGCCTCGGTGACGAGAAAACGCACGGTGCGGGCGATGTCCTCGACCTCGCCGTGGCGCGCCAGCGGGACCCGCGCGAGGATGCGGGCCTTGTCGAGGTCGGTGATCTCTTGCTCGGGCCAGAGGATGGCGCCGGGCGCGACACCGTTGACGCGCACCTCGGGCCCGAGTTCACGCGCCAGCGACATGACCATCATGGCGTTCGCGGCCTTGGCCATGGAGTAGACCGGGTACTCTTTTTTCGGGCGGATGGCGTGCACGTCGACGAGGTTGACGATGCAGCCGTTACTCTTCCTGAGCCAGGGCGCAGCCGCCTGGGCGAGGAAGAAGGGGGCTTTCATGTTGGTGCCGATGAGGTCGTCCCACGCCTGCTCGGTCACTTCGCCGAGCGGCGTGGCATAGAAGCTCGAGGCGTTGTTGATGAGGATGCTGAGATCGTCGTTGAAGGCGGCGACCTTGTCGATGATATGCGGGATGGTGTCGTGATCGAGCAGGTCGCCCTTGACCGTGGCCGCCGAGCCGGGCCGGCCGGCGTTGAGTTCGTCGACCAGCGCTGCCGCCGCCTCGCCGGAGTGGCGGTAGTGGATCACGATATCGATGCCGCGGCCGTGCAGTTCCCTGGCGATGGCCGCGCCGATGCGCGCCGCGCCACCCGTGATCAAGGCGGTTCTTTTTGTCATGTGTCGGGCTTTCCGGGTTGCTAAACTTGTGCCCCAATCTAACCGAAAGCCGATGCCCCGTCATGTCCTCGATCCAGCTGCCAGCACCCTCTGTCGAAGAAGCGGCGCTGAGCGCGCGTCTGCAACAGCGAATCTGTGCCGAAATCGGGAGCAGCGGAGGTTCGATCGGTTTCGATCGCTACATGGAGATGGCGCTCTACGAGCCGGGCCTCGGTTATTACACGGCAGGCCGGCGCAAGTTCGGCCGCTCCGGGGACTTCATCACGGCTCCCGAAATCTCGCCGCTGTTCGCGCAGGGCGTTGCGCGCTCGATCCTGCCCGTCCTCGCAGCCTGCGAGGCGCCGTCGATTCTCGAGTTCGGCGCAGGCAGCGGCCGGCTGGCCTGCGACCTGCTCGAAGCGCTCGGGCAGCAGGATGCGCTGCCCGAAGCGTATCTGATCATGGAGCTGAGCCCTGACCTGCGTGCGCGCCAGCGCGCCCTGGTCGCGCAGCGCCATCCCTCTCTCGCCGACCGCGTGCGCTGGCTCGAGACCCTGCCGGATGGCGGTTTCGAGGGAGCCGTCATCGCCAACGAGGTGCTCGACGCCATGCCGGTGCACCTCTTCAGAATCACGCAACAGGGCATCGAGGAGCAGCGGGTCGTGTGCGATCAGGGACGGCCCGGCAGCATCCGGGCGCCGGCTGGCGAGGCCCTCGTCGAAGCCGTCGAGGCGCTCGGTCTCGGGCTGGCGCCCGGTTATGTTTCCGAGATCAACCTGCGGCTGGCGCCCTGGCTGGCCGAACTCGGCAGGCTGCTGGCAAGGGGCGCCTGCCTGCTCGTCGACTACGGCTACGCGCGCCGCGACTACTACAGCCCGGATCGTTACAGCGGCACCCTGATGTGCCACTACCGCCACCACAGCAATACTGAGCCGTTCTACCTGCCGGGGCTGCAGGACATCACGGCGCATGTCGATTTCACGGCCGTGGCCGAGGCGGCGGATGCGGCGGGCCTGGTCGTATCAGGCTATACGAGCCAGGCGCAGTTCCTGCTCGGCTGCGGCGTCGAGGAGCTTCTGCAGGGGATGGCGGAGCGGCAGGATGCCGACTGGTTCAGGCAAGTCGAGGGATTCAAGCGGCTGGTGCTGCCGACCGAAATGGGCGAGCGTTTCCGTGTCATGGCGCTGACGAAAGCGCTGCAGGCGATGCCGCGGGGCTTCGGGCAGGATCTGCGCTTCACATTGTGATGGCGCGAGCGCGTCCGGAGGCCCTCAGTCCTGATCGATTCCGGTCCAGTCCCAGAAACTGCGGATCAGCCCCTTGTCGTCATCGTTGACGGCATCCTGCACAAAATTGCCCTGCTGTTCGTTGATCGCCAGCACGCGCTCGGCGTCGGCGGCCAGTGCGGGCATGTCGAGTTTCGTGTAGGCATCGACCATGATCTCGAGCGCGCGCCGGGCCGCGGGCGTGCGCTGATAGTTCTCGATGACGCCCGAGGCGCGTTTGGCGGCGGCCAGGTAGGCGCCGCGGTCCATGTAGTACTCCGCGATGTGGATCTCGTGCATCGCGAGGCTGTTGTGCAGGTAGATGGCGCGCTGTCTTGCGTCGCGCGCGTACCGCGTGTTGGGGTACTTGTCGATGACTTCCATGAAGTCCTTGTAGGCCTGCGCGTAGGAGCCCGGGTCGCGCTGCGTGGCGTCCGTTGGAACGAAGCGGTCGATGAGTCCGAGGTTCCGGTTGAGGTTGACGATCCCCTTCATGTAGTTGGCGTAGGCCGTCTGCGGATGATCTGGATGCAGCCGGATGAAACGATCGAGGGCGTCGATCGCGGCGTCGGGCTCGTCATACCTGTAGTAGGCGTAGGCGACGTCGAGCTGCGCCTGGGCGGCGTACTGGCCGTAGGGGTAACGCGCCTCGAGCATTTCGTAGTACTTGATGGCGTCCTGGAAATTATCCTCGGCGAGCGCCGTGGAGGCCTCGGTGTAGAAGCGTTCGGCCGACCAGTTTCTGGTCTCGTCTTTCTGTTCTGGCAGCAGGGAGCAGCCATGCAACAGCAGAGCCGCGAGGAAGAGTGAGATCAGTGGACGCCCCATGGCCGATCAAATCCTGTAGTATTGTCGGAATGCGAAATTATACCGGAATCGAATGACATTCGTGCAGTGATGACAGAGCAGGTGCTTGAAGCCTCGGTTCCGGAGGAAATGGCCGGCAAACGGCTGGACCAGGTGCTGGCCGAGCTGTTCGACGACTATTCCCGCAGCCGGCTGCAGAAATGGGTCAAGTCGGGCAAGGTCACGGTCAACGGCAGGCAGATGGCCGTCAAGGAGAAGGTGACGGCCGGCGACCGGATCACATTGCACCCCGAGGAGGTGCCCGTCATCGAGGACACCGCCGAGAACATCGCGCTCGACATCATCTACGAGGACGATCACCTCATCGTGATCAACAAGCCGGCCGGGCTCGTGGTGCACCCGGCCGCCGGCAACCCTTCCGGCACCCTGCTCAATGGCCTGCTGCATCACGATCCCGCGCTCGACACCCTGCCGCGCGCCGGCATCGTCCACCGCCTCGACAAGGACACCAGCGGCTTGCTCGTCGTGGCGCGCAGCCAGCGCGCGCACAAGAGCCTCATCGACATGCTGCAGAAGCGCGACATCCACCGCGAGTACCGCGCCATCGTCACCGGCCTCATGGTCGCGGGCGGCACGGTCGATGAACCGATCGGCCGGCATCCGACACAGCGCACGAGGATGGCCGTGCTCTACAACGAGAGCGCGAAGCCGGCGATGACCGACTACCGCGTGCTCGAGCGCTTTCGCGCCCACTGCCTGCTGCAGGTGAAACTCCACTCCGGGCGCACGCACCAGATTCGCGTGCACATGGCGCATATCCGTCATCCCGTCGTTGGCGATCCGCTCTACGGCGGACGCCTGAAGATCCCGTCCGGCTGCAGCGAAGCCCTCAGGGAGGCGTTGCGCGGTTTCCGGCGCCAGGCGCTGCACGCCTTCAGGCTCGGCCTGGAACACCCGGTCACGGGCGAGCCCGTCGAGTGGGAGGCGCCGCTGCCGGACGATATGGAGCGGCTGCTTTGCGTGCTGCGGGAAGATGCGCAGCATGCCTGACTGGATCGAACCCGACTGGCCCGTCCCGCCGTCCGTGCATGCGCTCAGCACGACGCGCGCCGGTGGCGTCAGCAGCGGCGCCTGGGAGAGCCTCAATCTCGGCGCTCATGTCGGGGACAATCCCGCCTCGGTGGCCGAGAACCGCCGCATCCTGGCCCGCGAGGCCGGACTGCCCTCGGAACCGCTGTGGCTGAAACAGGTGCATGGTTGCGCCGTGGCCGATCCGGCTGCCGACGGGCGGGGTTGCGAGGCCGACGCCGCCGTTTCCGATACCCCCGGCCGGGTCTGCGCCGTCATGACGGCCGACTGTCTGCCGGTGCTGTTAGCGAACCGCGCCGGAACCCGTGTCGCCGCGGCCCATGCCGGCTGGCGCGGACTCGCGGGCGGCGTGCTCGAACAGACCGTTGCGCATTTCGCGGATGCGCCCGCTGACATCATCGCCTGGCTCGGCCCGGCCATCGGCCCGCAGGCGTTCGAGGTCGGCGACGAGGTGCGCGACGCCTTCGTCTCCCGGCATGCCGTCTCCGGCTCCGCGTTCGCGCCCGCGCGCCCCGGCCACTGGCTGGCGGACCTCTACGCCCTGGCGCGGAACCACCTCGCGGCCGCGGGCGTGAGGCAGGTGCATGGCGGCGGTTTCTGTACCTGGAGCGACAGCGAACGTTTCTTCTCCTACCGCCGCGACGGCGTGACGGGGCGCATGGCGACCCTGATCTGGCTGGAGTGAGCCTTGTTCGGCTGGCTGCTTCCGGTTCTGCTGGTTCTCGCCCTGTTGCTGGCCTGGCTCGCCGTCAGGGCCGTCCAGCGCTACCACCGCACCGACTACGGCAGCCGCTGGCTCAACTGGCTCGAGGGGCTCAACCGGCTCTTCTGCCTGAAATTTCACCGGCTCGAGTATGATGCGCTCGAACTGCCCGAAACCGGCCCCGCGCTGGTTGTCTCGAACCACCTCTCCGGGCTCGATGCGCTGTTGCTGATCGCGATCTCGAACCGGCCGCTGCGCTTCATGATCGCGCGCGAGCACTACAACTGGCCGGGCTTCCACTGGCTGTTCCGCGCCATCGGCTGCATTCCGGTGGACCGCAAGGGGCGGCCCGAGAAAGCGATGCGCGAAGCCATCGCGGCGCTCGGGCGCGGCGAGGTCGTGGCGCTCTTTCCGCATGGAAAAATTCACCTGCCGGACGATCCGCCGCGCCGTCTCAAGGGGGGCGCGGCGCGGCTGGCGGCCTACACGAACTCCGCCATCCATCCCGCGCTCATCGATGGCGTGGTCGGGGCCGGGCATATTCTGCCGGCGCTGGTCATGCGCGGGCACGCCCGCGTGCGCGTGCTGCCCGTGATCGATCCCGCCGGCAAGAACCACGCCGAGTTGATGCAGCGCATGGAGGAGGTGCTGAATTCGCCTTGAATCTCCCTCCGATACCCCTATATCCCGTGAAGTATTTTTCGATTCGGATTCATCACCATGCGAATGGACAAACTGACAAGCAAATTCCAGCTGGCGCTGCAGGATGCACAGAGCCTCGCCGTCGGCCGTGATCACCAGTTCATCGAGCCGGTGCACCTGCTCGTGGCCCTGCTCGACCAGGAGGGCGGCAGCGCGCGCCACCTGCTGACGCAGGCAGGCGCCAACGTCAACCAGCTGCGTTCTGGGCTCGGCGTGCTGCTCGAGCGCCTGCCGTCGGTGCAGGGCGCCGAGGGTGACGTGCATGTCTCCAACGACCTCGGCCGCTTGCTGAACCAGACCGACAAGCTGGCGCAGCAACGCAACGACCAGTACATCTCCAGCGAGCTCTTCCTGCTGGCCGCCCTCGACGAGAAGGGCGAGATCGGCAAGCTGCTGCGCGATGCGGGCGCCGCGAAGGGGCCGCTCGAGGAGGCGATCACGCAGATGCGCGGCGGCCAGGCCGTCAACGACCCGAACGCCGAGGACCAGCGCCAGGCGCTCGAGAAGTACACCATCGACATGACCGAGCGCGCCGAGCAGGGCAAGCTCGATCCTGTCATCGGCCGCGACGAGGAGATCCGCCGCGCCGTGCAGGTGCTGCAGCGGCGCACGAAGAACAACCCGGTGCTGATCGGCGAGCCCGGCGTCGGCAAGACCGCCATCGTCGAGGGACTCGCGCAGCGCATCGTCAACGGCGAGGTGCCCGAGGGCATCAAGGGCAAGCGCCTGCTGTCGCTCGACCTCGGGGCGTTGCTGGCCGGCGCCAAGTTTCGCGGCGAGTTCGAGGAGCGTCTCAAGGCGCTGCTCAACGATGTCGCCAAGTCCGAGGGGAACATCATCCTCTTCATCGACGAGATCCACACGATGGTCGGCGCCGGCAAGGCCGAGGGCGCCATGGACGCCGGCAACATGCTGAAGCCGGCGCTGGCGCGCGGCGAGCTGCACTGCATCGGTGCCACCACCCTGGATGAATACCGCAAGTACATCGAGAAGGATGCCGCGCTCGAGCGCCGCTTCCAGAAGGTGCTCGTCGAAGAGCCGAGCGTCGAGGACACCATCGCGATCCTGCGCGGACTCAAGGAGCGCTACGAGGTCCATCACGGCGTCGAGATCACGGACCCGGCGATCGTCTCGGCCGCGACCCTCTCGACGCGCTACATCACCGACCGGCAGTTGCCCGACAAGGCGATCGACCTCATCGACGAGGCGGCCTCTCGCATCCGCATGGAGATCGATTCCAAGCCCGAGGAGATGGACCGCCTCGAACGCCGCCTGATCCAGCTCAAGATCGAGCGCGAGGCACTCAAGAAGGAGGCCGACGAGGCTTCGAAGAAGCGCCTCTCCGATCTCGAGAGTGAGATCGCGCGTCTCGAGAAAGAGTATTCCGATCTCGAGGAGATCTGGAAGGCCGAGAAGGCCGCTGTGCAGGGCACGACCCACATCAAGGAGGAGCTCGACCAGGCGCGCATCGAACTCGAGACGGCGCGCCGCGCCGGCGACCTGCAGCGCATGTCCGAACTCCAGTATGGCCGGATTCCGGAGCTCGAGTCCCAGCTCGTGAAGGCCAGCGAGGCCGAGCAGCAGGAGACCCGGCTGCTGCGCAACAAGGTCAGCGAGGAGGAGATCGCCGAGGTGGTCTCGCGCTGGACCGGAATTCCCGTCTCGAAGATGCTCGAGGGCGAGCGCGAGAAGCTGCTGCAGATGGAGGCCGAGCTCGGCAAGCGCGTCATCGGCCAGAACGAGGCCGTGCTCGCGGTCTCGAATGCCATCCGGCGCTCGCGCGCGGGTCTTGCCGATCCGAATCGTCCGAATGGTTCCTTCCTGTTCCTCGGTCCGACGGGTGTCGGCAAGACCGAACTCTGCAAGGCGCTCGCCGACTTCCTGTTCGATACCGAGGAAGCGATGGTGCGCATCGACATGTCGGAGTTCATGGAGAAGCACTCGGTCGCGCGCCTCATCGGCGCGCCGCCGGGCTATGTCGGCTACGAGGAGGGCGGCTACCTGACCGAGGCGGTGCGCCGCCGGCCCTACTCGGTGATCCTGCTCGACGAGGTCGAGAAGGCGCACCCGGATGTCTTCAATATCCTGCTGCAGGTGCTCGATGACGGCCGCCTGACCGACGGACAGGGCCGCACTGTCGATTTCCGCAATACCGTCATCGTCATGACCTCCAACCTTGGCTCGGACATCATCCAGACAATGGCGACCGAGGCGCAATACGATGAGATGAAGAGTGCCGTCATGGAGGTGGTGTCGCGTCACTTCCGACCGGAGTTCATCAACCGCATGGACGAGATCGTGGTCTTCCACCCGCTCGCCAGGGAGCAGATCCGCGCGATCGCGGAGATCCAGATCGACTATCTGAAGCAGCGCCTCGCGGAACGCGAGATCACGCTGGAGCTCTCGACCGAGGCGCTCGATCATCTCGGCGAGGCCGGCTTCGACCCGGTCTATGGCGCGCGTCCGCTCAAGCGTGCGATCCGCCAGCAGCTCGAGAATGCGCTGGCCCAGGAGATCCTGGCAGGGCGCTTCCCGCCCGGCAGCCATATCCGCGTCGGTCTCGGCGAAGAGGGCCTGCGGTTCGAGTAACCAGCGCGGCGGCGACAGCCGTCTGCATCACACCGATCGCCCCGGACGAGCGACGTGCTCCTCCGGGGCTTTTTGTTCAGGGCAAGCTGAAGACCTCCCGCGCGTTGGCCGAGGTGTAGCCGGCCACCTCGCGCGGGGATTCGCCGCGCGCCTCCGCCATCGCCTGCAGCACCTGCGGAAGATACTCGGGGCTGTTGCGCTCGCCCTGGTGCGACGCCACCGTCAGGTCCGGGGCATCCGTCTCCAGCACCAGCGCCGAGGCCGGCAGCTGGACCACCAGCTGGCGCAGGCGGCGCGAGCGTTCGAATGTCAACATGCCGCCGAAGCCCAGTTTGAAGCCCATCTCCACGTACGTCAGTCCCTGCTGGATGCTGCCGTTGAAGGCGTGCACGGTGCCGCCCGGAAGCGAGCGTCTCTGCAGCAGGCGGATCATGTCGTCATGCGCCTTGCGCACATGCAGGATGACCGGCAGACCGAAGTCCTCCGCGATATCGAACTGCCGTTCCAGCAGCGCGACCTGGCGTTCCCTGTCGAGCTCCCTGATCGCAAAGTCGAGGCCGATCTCACCGACGGCGACGGGGCGTGACCGGGCAATGGCGTCTGGCAGCATGTCGGGATCCCCCGGGGCGTGTTGCTCCAGGTAGACCGGATGCAGGCCGAGCGCCGGGTGCAGGCCGGGGTCCGTGTCGCACAGCGCCAGGAGCCCGGCCCAGTGGTCGGCCGTCACGGCGGGGATGACGATGTCGCAGACGCCGTTCTCGCGTGCGCGGCGCCACACGGCGTCACGATCGGCGTCGAACGCCTCGATGTCGAGATGGCAATGGGTGTCGATGATCGTGAACTCGGACATTGGCGTGACCGGTGTGTTCGATAGCTTCCTATTATAAGGAGGCAGGCGTCGGCCTTCACGCTTTGCCTCCCTCTCCGCACCGCGATGCTGCAGCGGTGCGATATCCTCGCCATCGCAAGGAGCGGGGAATTCGGCTGTATCGGCCAGCCGATGCGGTTCAGACGGCGACCGGGGCCTTGATGTGCGGATGGTGCCGGTAGTCTACGATTTCAAAGTCGTCGTAGCTGAAGGCGAAGAGATCGCGGATGTCCGGATTGATCTTCATCGTCGGCAACGGGAAGGGCTCGCGCGCAAGCTGCTCGTCGGCCTGCTCGAGATGGTTGCTGTAGAGATGCGCATCGCCGAAGGTGTGCACGAAATCGCCGGGTTCGAGATCGCAGACCCGGGCGATCATCATTGTCAGCAGCGCATAGGAGGCGATATTGAAGGGCACGCCGAGAAAGATGTCGGCGCTGCGCTGATAGAGCTGGCACGAGAGCCTGCCGTCGTTGACGTAGAACTGGAAGAAGGCGTGGCAGGGCGGGAGCGCCATGCGCTCGAGATCGCCGACATTCCAGGCCGAGACGATGATGCGACGGGAATCGGGGTTGTTGCGGATCTGGTCGATCGCCTGTGCGATCTGGTCGATGTGGCGGCCGTCAGCGGCCGGCCAGGAACGCCACTGGTAGCCGTAGATCGGGCCGAGATCGCCATTCCGGTCGGCCCACTCGTCCCAGATGGAGACACCGTTGTCGTGCAGGTAGCCGACATTGGTATCGCCCTTGAGGAACCACAGCAGTTCATGGATGATCGAGCGCAGGTGCAGCTTCTTGGTCGTGACCATCGGAAAGCCCTGCGACAGGTCGAACCGCATCTGGTAACCGAAAACAGAGAGGGTGCCGGTGCCCGTGCGATCTCCCTTGAAGACGCCGTTGTGGCGCACGTGCCGCATGAACTCAAGATACTGCTGCATGTTCGTCTCTCCTCCTGTAGGCCAGCGCCAGCATCAGCAGGCCGACGGCGATCATCGGCAATGTCAGCAGCATGCCCATGGTGAACCATTCGCCGGCCAGGTATTCGATATGTGCATCCGGCATGCGGATGAACTCGATCGCGAAACGGAACACGCCGTAACCCACCAAAAACAGGCCGGAAACGGCCATCAGCGGGCGCGGCTTCGCGGAATAGAACCAGAGGATCAGGAACAGCACCGCTCCCTCGAGCGCCGCCTCGTAGAGCTGCGAGGCATGTACCGGGAGCGACATGAGGCCGTCCGCCGAGGTGCCGACGCGCTCGCACAGCGCCTGGGTATTGGCCGACAGGGAGCAGCGGACCTGCATGCCGATCGGCAGGTCCGTCGGGCCACCCCAGAGCTCGGCATTGATGAAGTTCGCGATACGGCCGGCAAACAGGCCGATGGGGACGAGCGGGGCGATGAAGTCGGTAATGCTGAAAAGCGGGCGGTCATGCTTGCGCGCATAGAGCCACACGGCGAGGATGACGCCGAGCAGGCCGCCGTGAAAGGACATGCCGCCTTCCCAGATGCGCAGGATGCGCAGCGGATCATCGAGCAGGTTGGAAAAATCGTAGAACAGGATATAGCCAAGCCGGGCACCGGCCACGACACCGAGAGCGACGTAGAACAGCAAGTCGTCGAGATCGCCCGGCTTCCATCCCAGCGAGCTGTTGCGCCGCGCGCGCCAGCGGGCCAGCATCCATCCGCCGGTCAGGCTGGCCAGGTACATGAAGCCGTACCAGTGAATTTTCAGAGTGCCGATAGTGAACAGGACCGGATCGGGTTCGGGGTAGGTGAGCATGAAATTTCCCTGGATGGAAGCGGGTTCCAGTGTAAAACAAAAGCAGCCGTGAAGGCTGCTTTTGTCAGGTGTCTGCCGTGAATGACGGAACGATCAGTAGCCGCCCTTGCGGGTACTCTGCGGCAGGCCTGCGAACTTGCGGCCCTGCTTGGTCGGTGCGCCCGGGAACAGGACATAGAGCTCCTTGCTGGTGGGCTTCTTGCCCCAGATCTTGCCCATGTCCTTCATGAGGACGCGCTCCATCGGTTCGTTGCCGGCGTTGTTGATGTGCTCGTCGCGCAGGTACTTGATGACATCCCAGTGCTTGTCTGTCAGTTCGACGCCATCTTCTTTCGCCATGGCTTCGGCGACTGCTTCCGACCAGTCGCTCAGATCAACCAGGTAGCCGTTTTCGGTGGTCTCTAAGGTTTGACCGTTTACTTCGAGTGCCATATCTTTCTCCACAATTTACCAGTTAACCCCGGGGAATTCCTGCCGCCTGTGTCCATTCCGGACCAGCCAAAACGCACCGGACGTCCCGTAATGGCGGGCAATTCTACGCAAAAACGCGATTTTTGTTAAGTCCGTGAAGTGGCGGGTTTTTGGCGATACCGGCTTTGTCGGTCATCGCGATTGGCGTTAGAATAGCCGCTGTTTCGATTTTGGCCGCATCCGCGCAGACACCGGGATTCTCACTTATGTCAAGACGCCACCTACTCGTTATCGTCACTGCGTTCCTGCTGACCGCATGCGGCAGCGACCCCCTCACGATCAAGCTCATCAACAGTAACAACGGCGAGCCGTTGATCGAGTTCGCCTACACCAGCTACGAGTCGCTCTACTCCTTCATGCAGATCGGTGAACTCCAGGTCATCGACGGGACCGGCTTTTGCAAGGAGGTCGACGGTGTCACCGGCAGCGCGACGGTGCCACCGGCAGCGCCTGCGCCCGGGGACGTTTTCGTCGTCGCCTTCGCGGATTGTGTCGACGAGTACGGGATCACCTACAACAATTCGATGCAGGTCACGGTCAACGCCTTCACTGACTGGAGCAATCTCTCGTTCACGCTCGAGTTTATCGACCTGACGGCCGGGGCGGAGTGGTTCGGTGGCGTCGCCGCCTACCAGGGCACGCTCGACTACGAGGTTGCCGGCAACACCGGCAACATCGCGTCGACCAGGTTCGAGGCCGCTGTACCGGACGGGATCATGGGCAGCCTTGCGCTGACCTCTCTGGATATCACAGTGACCGAGGATGAGGATAACCCCGAGATTCTCATCAGCACATACAATGGCGCGGGCGAGACGTCCAGCACGCAGGCAGGCACCCTTGCCATCAGCATCTTGACTGCCTCGGATATCAGGCAGGACAGCTCGAACGACACCCTGTTGTGCCCGCAAAGCGGCAGGGTCAGGCTGATCAGCAATGCTGACGACTCCTATGCCTCCATCGAGTTCCCCGGAGACATCAACAACGTCTACCGCATCGGCACCAATCTCTCCTTCACGCAAAACAGCTGCACCTGAGACTGCTTTCGCCGCCACGAAAAAGGGCTGGAAAACCAGCCCTTTTTGCATTGCCGGCACGGGGCTGTTACTGCTTGTCGTCGTCGATTTTCTTGACCGCTTCTATGCCCTTGTGGGGAATGAAGATACCGAGACCCATCTCCCGTCCAGGGCCGATGCCCTTCTCCTGCAGCAGCAGGGATTCGTCGGTCCTGAGGTCGGCCAGCATGAGGCTGCGCGTGGCGATCTCGCCCTCCGGCGTGTAGACCATGGTGGTCTTGCCGCACATCGCTTTCTTGACGCGGATGCCATGCGCACGCAGCTCGTCGGCCACGCGCTGCAGGAAGTCCATCTCCTCCTCGTCGGGCAGGCATTGTACATAGCGCGAGAAGATGGTCCCCTGCTTGCTGAGTTCTTTCCGCCTGGCCTTGCCGATGGTCAGCTCGCAATCCTCGAGATGCACGGTCTTGCCGTAGAGCTGCTCGCTGATCGCCCCGGCCTTCTCCTTCGGCACGCGCAACCTGAGCTTGGTGCGGCGCGACAGCAGCAGGCGCTCGTCGCGTGAGAAATCCGGACGCTCCCAGCCGTTCTGGGAGCCCGCGACATGGATGGTGTGCACGCCGATGCCGGTGTCGGGACCGATGTCCGGCAGGTGCTCGCGCAGCCCGCTGGAGAGCGCGTGGGCGTGGTCGACCGGGATCTCGCGGCACTGGATGTCGAACAGCAGGTCGACAATGTCGCTCTCCTGCCGGATTCTGTTGTCGTCGTCTTCTTGCCAGAACATGTCGATACCTCCTCAGTGCTCCGGCAGTTCGTTCTGCAGCGCATCGCGGTCGATCCACCAGTCGTCCTGGGCCAGCACATCGATGACGTTGCGCAGGCGCACGAGAAACTTGTCGGGATCGTCGAGTTCGAGGCGCTGCACCCAGAGTGCGAACTGCTCCTGGCTCTCGATGTTGGAATGACGGCGCGCGACGTTGCCGAGCAGCTGGTTTGAGAAGAACACGAGGCGATCCTTCTCGGGCCCCTCATCGGCGCGCATGTCGGCGATGAACAGCGCCGTCGCAGCCGCGACGGCGGCGCCGTCGGCGTCATCGGGCGTGTCGTCGATGACGTGGCTCAGCAGATGAATGCTGACTTCGGGGTCGATCGGAAAGGTCACCCCGAGCCAGATGCCGTTGCCGAGTGCAACCAGCGAGTCCGGCTGGTCGCTCTGGTAGAGCACGTCGCAGGCGTCGGCGGCGTTTTCCCAGTCGTGTTCCGCGGCGAACAGGTCGAACGCCGTCCGCGCCAGCGGCCACGCCTCTTCGCCGCGTTCGAGTGTCGAGTGCGCGCGCGCCATCTCGAGCAGGATGCGCGCGCGCTCGGCAGGCGGCGCATTTTCGGCCAGGCGGCCGAGTTCTTGCTGCAGCTCGACGAGCTGTCCCTCGAGCTGGGCTTTCTGTCCGAGGTCCTTGCGCAGCGATGCCGCGGCGCTGTCCTCGATTTTGTTCGGGTCCAGATAGTCAACCATGCTTCTGCTCCTGTTCTCTCAGCGGTAGCTGCTGAAGGCGGCTTCGAGACGGTCTTCCCAGTTTTCCGGCGTGTCCGGGTAGTGCGGCTTGACGTCGATCTGGAAAAACATCTCGCCGGTGGAGCGCGCATAGTCCTTGAGCGCCTGCTCCAGTTCGCTGAAGGACTGGAACTCCTGGTTGGCGATGAGTACCTGGCTTAGCTGCAGCATGGTTTACTCCGTTGCTGTGGCATTGCTGTCAATGCGGTCGTAAAAACGTGCGCGCCACACGAGCCGTTTCCGGTCCGGTGTGTCGCCGTCGATGAAACTGTTGCGCCGGTGCAGGACGTTGTTGCTGATCACCCCCTCGCCCGGCTGCAACCTGTGAGTGTATATGGGGGCGGTTTCATCCCGGAGCAATGCCGTGATGAAGTCCCGCGCCTTGCGCGTCCCGGCGTCATCCTTCCAGATGATGTTGCGCTGGCGCGCCGAGTAGCGCATGTGCAGGTGGCCATCGTCATCGACGGAGAAGACCGGGCCGCTGTGATCGGGACGGATTTCGTCACCCTCCTCGCGGTTGGCCGGGATCGTCATGGCATCCGGCTGCATGAGCGCCCTGACCATTTCCGGGTCGGCGTCGCGCATGATGAGATAGAGCAGCTCATGATCCATGAGCTGGTTCTCGCCGCCCTCGGCGGCCTGGCGCACGCAGTAGAGCGCCCAGCCGTGAACCTGCCTGTCGCTGTCGTTGTAGTAACCGTCCGTGTGCCAGCTCAGCTGCCTGTCTGTATAGGGGATATAGGTGGTTCCCTGTTGCGCCCTGACCTCGATGCTGCTGATGCCGCTGTCATCGGCGCGCAGGTTCCTGTCGATGCGTACGAGGCCGATACGCTCGCACAGCTGCTTGAGACAGCGCTCGTCCGGCATCGCGGCCGGGTCCGTGTCGAACAGCACCCAGTTGTGCAGGCGGGTGGTGGTCGTCAGGCTCTCGAGCTCCTGCGCCGAGGGGTTGCAGGGATCCTCGAGGTGAACGCGCATCTGCGCGAGCGAGGCGGGCCGGGATGCAAGCTTCGCTGCGCGCCAATGCTGCCATGCAGCATCGTTTTCGAGGTCGAACTCTGAGCCGGCAGGGGTATTCATATGCATATCGTAATGTTATTGACTGCTAATACAGGCATGATTTAGGATACCCTGTTAATGCCTTGCCGGCTATGGGGTTTTACGCTTGCTATCTCAAAGGGCGAATATTCTAACCCCTTGCTGCGACGATAAAAAATCATCTCTTGCAGGGTAATCCCGGGGAGAGGGCCGCGGCGAGGCTATCCCCTTGGGGATAGAAGGGAGGGGGTAGTATCCCTCTTTGGTGGAATGTCGTCGTCATGGTGGTAAGGCTATATTAGCCGCCGTTAATAGGGCGGGAAGGGAAACTTAGACTTTCTGCCAGGCAAGATTCGGCCGGTACGCGATGCGGGCCGGCAATCAACTCAAAACTAAAGAGTTTTCAGTTTAGGAGAACTATAGAAATGGCAACGAAACACCATACTCCGATGCTGGACCAGCTGGAAAGCGGTCCGTGGCCGAGCTTCATCTCCGGTATCAAGCGTCTGCGCGACGAGCACCCGGACGAGCGTATCAACCGTGTGACCGGCGACCTCCTGGGTCAGCTGGAGCACTCATACGAGACCCGCAAGGGTTACTGGAAAGGTGGAACAGTCTCCGTTTATCAGTATGGTGGCGGCATCATTCCGCGTTTCTCCGAGGTCGGCAAAGCCTTCCCGGAGTCGAAAGAATTCCACACCCTGCGCGTCCAGCCGCCGGCAGGCAACCACTACAGCACCGCCATGCTGCGCCAGCTGGCTGACAGCTGGGAGAAGTACGGTTCAGGCCTCGTCACCTTCCACGGCCAGACCGGCAACATCATGTTCATCGGTACCAACACCGAGAACACCCAGCACTTCTTCGACGAGATCAACGACTACGGCTGGGATCTCGGCGGCGCAGGTCCCTGTGTGCGCACCGCGATGTCCTGTGTCGGCGCGGCGCGTTGCGAGATGTCCTGCACCAACGAGCAGAAGGCGCACCGCCTGCTCGTCAACAACTTCACAGACGACGTTCACCGTCCGGCCCTGCCTTACAAGTTCAAGTTCAAGGTCTCCGGCTGCCCGAACGACTGCCAGAACGCCGTCGAGCGTGCTGACTTCGCAGTGATCGGTACCTGGCGCGACGACATGAAGGTCAACCAGGACGAGGTCAAGAACTACGTCGCCAAGAAAGGCCGCGAGTACATCATCGACAATGTCGTCACGCGTTGCCCCACCAATGCGCTGTCCCTGAAAGACGACGACACGCTCGAGGTCAACAACAAGGACTGCGTCCGTTGCATGCACTGCCTGAACGTCATGCCGAAGGCGCTGCACCCGGGCGATGACAAGGGCGTCACCATTCTCATCGGCGGCAAGCGTACGCTGAAGATCGGCGACCTCATGGGTACTGTCGTTGTTCCTTTCAAGAAGCTGGAAACCGAGGAAGACTGGGAATCCATGGTCGAACTCGCAGAAGAGATCATCGACTTCTGGGCCGAGAACGCACTCGAGCACGAGCGTTGCGGCGAGATGATCGAGCGCATCGGTCTCGTCAACTTCCTGGAAGGTGTCGGCGTCGAAGTCGATCCGAACATGGTCAACGAGCCGCGTCAGAGTTCCTACGTTCGCATGGACGGCTGGGACGACGAAGCAGTCAAGTGGTTTGACCGCCAGGCTGAAGCGTCCTGAGCACCAGGCAGGACGTAGCAGAGAGTATATGACTGGCGGGCGTTTCCGCCCGCCAGACAAGATGTTTTATTCCAAGATTCTGGAGATAGAAAATGGCAGAAATGCGTGACCCCATCGAAACGGGCTGCCCAGATCCTTTTCAGTACATGCATCCGATGATGCGTCGCAACTTCGGCATGTGGGCTTACCACGAGCATCCGCGTCCGGGCGTCCTGCTGCACGTTGCCAAGAACGGCGACAAGATCTGGACCATCAAGGCCGGTACCCAGCGTATCCTCGACCTGTTCACCCTGCGCAAGCTGTGCGACATCGCGGACAACTACTCCGACGGTTTCATCCGCTTCACGATCCGTTCCAACCCGGAATTCTTCGTCACCGAAGAGTCCCGCGTCGAGCCGCTGATCGCCAAGCTGGAAGAAGAGGGTTTCATCGTCGGTGGTACCCAGAACTCTGTCACCACCCTGTCCCACACCCAGGGCTGGCTGCACTGCGACATCCCGGGCACCGACGCGTCCGGCGTCGTGAAGTCCATGATGGACGAGCTCATCGACGAGTTCCGCAAGGCCGACATGCCGAACCGCGTTCACATCACCACCTCCTGCTGCCAGATCAACTGCGGTGGCCAGGGTGACATCGCCATCAACGTCCAGCACACCAAGCCGCCGAAGATCAACCACGACATGGTCTCCAAGGTTTGCGAGCGCCCCTCCGTTGTCGCCCGCTGCCCTGTCGCAGCAATTCGCCCGGCCATGGTCAACGGCAAGCCTTCGCTGGAAGTCGACGAGAAGAAGTGCATCTGCTGCGGTGCCTGCTTCCCGCCGTGTCCTCCGATGCAGATCAACGACGCCGAGCACACCAAGCTGGCGATCTGGGTTGGTGGTAACCACTCCAATGCTCGCGGCAAGCCGACTTTCCAGAAGCTGGTTGCTGCAGGTATCCCGAACAACCCGCCGCGCTGGCCGGAAGCGACTGCCATCGTCAAGCGCATCCTGAAGGCCTACAAGGAAGGCGCGCGTGACTGGGAGCGCATCAACGAGTGGATCGAGCGTATCGGCTGGCCGCGTTTCTTCGAGGAAGTCGAACTGCCGTTCACCAAGTACCACATCGACAACTGGCGTGGTGCTCGCAAGAGCCTGAACTCATCAGCGCACATCCGCTTCTGATCACCGGTTTGGAGTAAGAAGCAATGAAGCTGACAATTCAGGTCAATGAGGGTCCGTATCAGCACCAGTCGTCTGACTCGGCCTATCATTTCACGAAGGCAGCTCTGGAGAAGGGGCACGAGATCTTTCGTGTCTTCTTCTACCACGACGGCGTCAACAACGGTACGCGCCTGACTACTCCTCCGCAGGACGATCGCAACATCGTCAAGCGCTGGAGTGACCTGGCTGCCGAGCATGACCTCGATCTTGTCATCTGCGTTGCCGCGGCCCAGCGCCGCGGCATCGTCGACGAGGGCGAGGCCGAGCGCAACGGCAAGGATGCGACCAACATTGCGCCGGGTTTCCGTATCTCCGGCCTCGGTCAGCTGATCGAGGGCGGCATCCAGAGCGACCGTCTGGTCGTGTTCGGCGACTGAGGAGAGAGCGATGTCTGATATCAAGAAATTCATGTATGTCAATCGCCGCGCTCCCTACGGCACCATCTATGCATGGGAATCCCTGGAAGTCGTACTGATCGGCGCTGCATTCGAACAGGACGTCAGCCTGGCGTTCATCGATGACGGTGTCTATCAGCTCACCAAGGGCCAGGACACCGCCGGTATCGAGATGAAGAACTTTTCACCGACCTATTCCGCCCTCGGCGACTACGAGGTGAACAAGATCTATGTCGAAAAAGAGTCTCTCGAAGAGCGTGGCCTCACGCTCGACGATTTGCAGCATCTCGTCTGGGAAGACGAGGACGACGACTGGGCCGAGAAAGATTCGATCCGTCTCGTGAGCCGTGCCGAAATGGCCGACGTGCTCGCAGATCAAGACATTCTGTTCAATTTCTGAGGGGGGTATTCATCATGTCAATGTTACATATCGTGAACAAGTCCCCTTACGAACGCAACAGCCTGGCGGCTGCTGTCGGTCACATGAAAGACGGCGATACGCTGCTGCTGATCGAGGACGGCGTATACGCCGCGATCAAGGGCGGCAAGGCTGCCTCTGAAATCGAAGGCAAGACAGTCTCCGTGCTCGGCGCGGACCTGGCTGCCAGGGGTATCGGAGTAGACAAGCTGGTTGACGGTGTTTCCGTTGTTGATTACGGCGCGTTTGTCGACCTGGTCGAAGCAACTGACAAGTCACAGTCATGGCTGTGATTCTGTTCACACTTTTCTGAAAGAGGAGAAAACACAATGGGTATCGAAGTAGACGGCAAGGTCCTCGAGACTGACGAAGAGGGATACCTCGCTGACATCACTGAGTGGGTTCCGGGTGTCGCTGAAGTCATGGCCAAAGAAGACGATCTGGAGCTGACTGACGAGCACTGGGACATCATCAACTTCCTGCGCGAGTACTACGAAGAGTACCAGATCGCGCCGGCGGTCCGCGTCCTGACCAAGGCAGTTGCCAAGAAGCTGGGCAAGGACAAGGGTAACAGCAAGTACCTGTACGGTCTGTTCCCTTACGGCCCCGGCAAGCAGGCTTGCCGTTATGCTGGTCTGCCGAAGCCGACTGGCTGCGTCTGATCACGCGCAACTGGAATCGGCCTGGCGGCTCTCGTCAGGCTGGTTCATGAGACGGCGGGACCCCGGTTCTGCCGCGAAAAGAGATTGACAGCCGGTTGTCTGTCGTCAACAGGCGGCCGGGTATACGAGGGTTTGGGAACATGTCACTGGCGTTCGCCTTACTGTTCTATTTTGCACTTGCAGTACTGGTCATCGGTGTCGCACGTCGTATCATCATTTATACGAAGGCGCCCGCACCGCTCAAGATTCCAACAACGCCAGCTCCGACCACGCAGACGGGTGTCGTCATGCGCATGTTCCGTGAGGTGGTGTTCTTCGAAAGCCTGTTCAAGTCCACCAAGTGGACCTGGATCTTCGGCTGGATGTTTCACATGGGGCTGTTCGCTGAACTGGCCCGTCACAGCAGGTACTTCAACTCCCTGATGCCTGCCGAGTTCGTCGGACCGTTGAAGTATGCCGGTTTTTTCATGGTCATCGGCCTGCTCGGCCTGCTCGCACGCCGCATCCTTGTCGATCGCGTGCGCTACATCACGTCGCCATCCGACATCGCGATGCTGATCCTCCTGATCCTGATCGGCATCAGCGGTATCATGATGACCTTCGTCTGGCATACCGATGTCACGGCTGTCACGCATTTCTTCCGTTCGGTGATCTGGCCCGTTGATGGCATCCCCGAACTGCCGGGTGATCCGGTTCTCTGGATTCACCTGCTGCTCGTTGTCGCGCTGATGATCGTTTTCCCGATCAGCAAGCTGCTGCACGCACCCGGTGTCTTCTTCAGCCCGTCCAGGAACATGGTCGACAACCCGCGCGAGCAGCGTCACGTCTCCGACTGGGCGAAGAAGCTTGAACAGAACTGATTTGGCACGAGACAGAAGAGCCGGCTGAGGAACACTCATGGCAAAAGCTGAATTTGAAATTCCGGAAATCGAGGAATACATCGAGATTCCGGAGGTCACTCCGGGCACGATGGCGCACAGTTCGCCATTCGTGGCAAAACCCCAATTCCAGGAGCCGCTGGGCTACACCGGCGAAGTGCCGGATGACTGGAAAGAGAAAACCCTCGAGGCGATGGGAGACCTGCTCGGCAAGTACCGCGGTCTGCAGGTCTTCATGGATTCCTGCGTCAAGTGCGGCGCCTGCACGGACAAGTGCCACTACTATCTCGGCACCAAGGATCCGCTGAACATGCCGGTCGCGCGTCAGGATCTGATGCGCAAGGTCTATCGCCGCTACTTTACCTTCGCTGGCAAGTTCTTCGGCAAGCTCGGCATGCCGGGTTTCGTTGGCGCAAAGGACCTGGAGCGCGAGGATCTCGACACCTGGTTCAGTTATTACCACCAGTGCTCCCAGTGCCGCCGCTGCTCTGTCTTCTGCCCCTACGGCATCGACACGGCGGAAATCACGATGGCAGCACGCGAGGTGCTTGCGCGCGTGGGCATCGGCCAGAAGTACTCCAACGAGATCATCGGCAAGGTCTTCAAGATCGGTAACAACCTCGGCCTGCCCGAGCCCGCACTGGCGGACACGCTGGAGGGTCTCGAGGAAGATGTCGAGGACGAAACCGGCGTCAAGGTGCGTTTCCCGCTCGACGAGAAGGGCGCGGACATCCTGCTGGTCACCCCCTCGGCGGACTTCTTCGCCGAGCCGCACGTCGACGGCCTCATGGGCTACGGCAAGGTCTTCCACGAGGCCGGCGTCAGCTGGACGCTGAGCTCCAAGGCATCCGAGGCCGCGAATTTCGGCATGTTCATCGGTTCCTACGAGAACATGCGCAAAATCTCGCTGCGCATCCGCGAGGCGGCCCTCGAACTCGGCGTCAAGCGTATCATCTTCGGCGAGTGCGGCCATGCCTGGCGCGTCGCCTACTCGTTCCTGAACACGCTGGCCGGCCCGTTCGATTTTCTCGATCCGGACTACCCGGTGCCGCAGCACATTCTCGAGTTCACCTGGAACGAAATCCAGAAGGGCACACTGAACCTCGATCCGTCACGCAACGACGACATGGTCCTGACATTCCACGACTCCTGTAACGTCGCGCGCGCCTCGCGCATGGGCGACATGCCGGGTGGTCAGTTCATTATCCCGCGCAACGTCATCAAGGCGGTGTGCAACAACTTTGTCGACATGGATCCCGACACCATTTACGAAAAGACCTTCTGCTGCGGTGGCGGCGGCGGTCTGCTCACGGACGACCTCATGGAGCTGCGCATCAAGGGCGGCCTGCCGCGCATGACTGCGCTGAAGCAGGTGACCGAGGACCACGGTGTCACCCACATGGCAGCGATCTGCGCGATCTGCAAGAGCCAGTTCACCAAGATCCTGCCGTACTACGGCTTCGATATGGACCAGATCGTGAGCGTGCACCAGCTTGTTTCCAATGCGCTCATCCTCACCGGCCAGACCGATGAAGATGATGATGACGATGATTCCGGTGAAGAGGCGGCCTGACGGCAGGCCCGGATTCACCCTTGTATAGATTGAATAGTTAACAGACTAATTACGGGAAGGAGAATATCGATGGCAACTTCCAGCGATGAGATGAACACCAAACTTTCCTGGCGCCGTTTCGAAGATGGCGATAACCAGTGGGAGAGCTTCACCGACAAGATCTTCAATGAAGACACGTCGCACAAGTGCCCGACCTACGTCCACAAGACGCCGCCGTGCCAGGGCAGCTGCCCGTCCGGCGAGGACATCCGCGGCTGGCTCTCGATCGTTCGTGGCATGGAGCACGGTCCCGAAGGCGTCGAGTGGCAGGAGTACGCATTCCGCCGCTCCACCGACGCCAACCCGTTCCCGTCCATGATGGGCCGCGTCTGCCCTGCGCCTTGCCAGGATGGATGTAACCGCAACGAGGTCGAAGACTACGTCGGCATCAACTCCGTCGAGCAGTTCATCGGCGATACCGCGCTCGAGAAAGGCTACAAGTTCGAAGCCGGCGCCAGCAGCGGCAAGAAAGTCGCCGTCATCGGTGGCGGTCCCGCCGGCATGGCGGCAGCCTATCAGCTGCGCCGCAAGGGCCACGCGGTCACCATCTACGAGTCGCTCTCCGACCTCGGCGGCATGATGCGTTTCGGTATCCCGAACTATCGTATCCCGCGCGACAAGCTGTCTGCCGAGATCCAGCGCATTCTCGACATGGGCGACATCGACGTCCACCTCAACACGCGCGTCGGCAAGGACGTTACGGTCGAGGAAATCGAGAAGAACCACGATGCCGTCCTCTGGGCCATCGGTTGCTGGACCGGCCGCGGTCTGCCTCTCGAGGGCTGGGACGATGCACCCAACTGCGTATCCGGTGTCGCCTTCCTGAAGGCCTTCAACGAAGGCCGCATGAAAGTCACGGCCGACAAGGTCGTCTGTGTCGGCGGCGGTGACACTTCCATCGACGTCGTCTCCGTTGCGCGTCGCCTCGGGAACATCGAGCACACCAACCCGGCAGACCGTCCGGAGCTGGTCGTCAACGACGGTTTCGTCTCCCACGACACTGCCGTGACGGCTGCGAGCATGGGCTCCGAGGTCACCCTGACCTCGCTGTTCCCGAAAGAGCAGATGACTGCTGCTGAGCACGAGGTTCACGATGCGCTGCACGAGGGTGTCACCATTCTCGACGGCGTCATGCCCGTCGGCCTGGAAGTCGGCGAAGACGGCCGTGCAACCGGCCTGAAGATCGCCAAGTGCGTCATGGAAGATGGCCGCCCGGTCCCCGTCGAGGGCACCGAGCAGCTGCTCGAGGCGGACCTGATCGTTTCGGCCATCGGCCAGGGCGGTGACATGGAAGGCCTGGAAGACCTGGCCAATGATCGTAACCTGATGGATACCGACAAGTTCTACCAGTACCCGAACCGTCCGGGTCACTTCGTTGCCGGCGATATCGTGCGTCCGCACCTGCTGACCACGGCCATCGGCCAGGCCTCGATCGCTGTCGACAGCATCCATGACTACCTCGACAACGGCAAGATCGACCTGGCGCGCCGTCCGAAGGTCGACGTTCACCACTTCGATCTCGAGGACAAGCTCGTCGAAGCCGGCCTCAACCCCGAGCACTTCTCCATCGAGGAGCGTGGCGACCTGCGCGGCACCTCGAGCGGCAACTGGGCGATCCACAACTACGAGGATCGTTCGTTCGCGGAAATCATCCCGCACGACGAGCTCTTCCTTGGCCACTTCGCCTATCACGAGCGCAACAAGCGTCGCGAGGAAGTGCCGACCGCCGAAGAAGTCCTCGGTCACTTCAAGGAGCGCCTGATCTGCTTCGACGAAGCACAGGCGCAGGACGAAGCAAAGCGCTGCATGAGCTGCGGTCTCTGCTTTGAATGTGACAACTGTGTCATCTTCTGCCCGCAAGACGCCGTCTTCCGTGTCAACAAGAAGGAAGCGACCACTGGCCGTTACGTCGACACCGACTACGACCGCTGCATCGGCTGCCACATCTGCTCCGATGTCTGCCCGACAGGCTACATCAAGATGGGCCTGGGTGAATAACGAGCGGAGTTGCTGATGTTGTATCGCATCAAACACGGGGCTCTCGCACTGATGGTGCTGGTGATGGCGCTTGCCGTCACCGGCATCGCCCAGGCCGGTCCCCAGTGGAAAGAGAATACCAACTCGAAGGCAGCGACCTCCGGCGGCCAGTGCGTGCGTGAAACCGAATGGATGCGCAAGAACCACATGGCCCTGCTGAAGCATGACCGTGATATCACGGTGCACCAGGGCGTACGCACTGTCGATGGCAGCCTGTCCGAGTGCGTGGCTTGTCACGTGAACACCGATAACGGCGAGCATGTCCCTGTCAATGCGATGCAAGGTCCCGACGGCGCCCAGTTCTGCGCCAGCTGCCATGCATACACAGGCGTCAAACTCGACTGTTTCCAGTGTCATTCCCCTGTTCCGGCGGAATAAGACTGGAGAGGAAGGCGAAGTGAAGACTACAGAACAAACCGATCAGAACCGTCGTGATTTCCTGAAAAAGGGTGCTGCAACCGCGGTTGCAACCGTCGCGCCAGGCGTGCTGCTGCGCACGGCAGACGCTGCCCCCAGGTCAGAGCCTGTTACCGGCAAGGTCCGCTGGGGGATGATGATCGATACCAGCAAGTGCGCGGACGGCTGCGACGAGTGCGTCAAGGCGTGCAACGAAGAGAACGGCCTGACTGCCTACAGCAAGCCCGAGGGCGCGGACGACGCAATCTGGGACATGCAGCGGCCCAAGTGGATCCGCAACGTCAAGGTCCAGGACAATCTCACCGGCCATGTCACGAACCTGCCGATGATGTGCCAGCACTGCGAGCATCCGCCGTGTCAGGATGTCTGCCCGACCGGCGCATCGTTTCGCCGCGCCGACGGTATCGTCATGGTCGACCGCCACACCTGTATCGGTTGCCGTTACTGCATGATGGCCTGTCCCTACAAGGCGCGCTCGTTCATCCACGAGAATGTCGATATCAAGCCGACCTTGGCGCCGCGCGGCAAGGGTTGCGTCGAATCCTGCAACTTCTGTGCGCACCGTCTCGACAACGGACAGACCACGACAGCCTGCCAGGACGCCTGTCCCGAAAAGGCGATCATCTTCGGTGATCTGAACGACAAGAACAGCGAGGTCTCACAGGCGCTTGCCACTACCCCGACAGTCCAGATCCGCGCGGATCTGAAACTCAACACGGGTGTCCGTTATAGCGGCGTGTAAGCGGGAGCAGAGATGAAAAAGATTTTCTACAAAGAGTGGGGCATCGAAAGCCCGAAATACTGGCTGATCCTCGTCGTGCTCGCTGCCATTGCCGGCGTCGGCGGCCTGGCCGCCTACTACATGGAGCACAACGGCCACTGGGTCACCGGCATGAGCAACCAGATCGTCTGGGGCACACCGCACGTCTTCGCAGTCTTCCTGATCGTGGCAGCTTCCGGCGCGCTCAATGTCGCGTCGATCGGTTCGGTCTTCAACAAGACGGCCTACAAACCGCTTGCGCCGCTTTCCGGCCTGCTGGCGATCGCGTTGCTGATCGGCGGCCTGCTCGTGCTGGTCCTCGATCTCGGACGACCGGAGCGCCTGATCGTCGCCATGACGACCTATAACTTCAAGTCGATCTTCGCCTGGAACATCATTCTCTATAACGGTTTCATCGCGATCGTCGCGCTCTACCTCTGGACCATCATGGACCGCAAGGTCAAGCGTTACTACAAGGCGGCCGGCATGGCGGCCTTCATCTGGCGCCTGATACTCACGACCGGTACCGGCTCGATTTTCGGATTCCTCGTGGCGCGCCAGGGCTACGACGCGGCCATCATGGCCCCCTGGTTCATCATCATGTCCTTCGGCTTCGGCCTCGCGATCTATCTCCTCGTGCTGCTCGATGTCTTCAAGCGCGACCAGCGTCCGCTCGGTGACGCCATCGTCGCGCGCCTGAAGAACCTGCTCGGTGTCTTTGTCGCGGCGAACCTCTTCTTCATGGTCATTTATCACCTGACGAACCTCTACGGCACAGAGAACCACGCCTACGAGGCCTTCATCCTGCTCAATGGAGGCGTCTACACCATGCTCTTCTGGGTGGGGCAGGTGTTCGTCGGCGGGCTCATCCCGCTGGCCATCGTCTACCACCCCGCGCTCGGCATGCAGCGCAGCTGGCTGACGGCAGCCTCGATCATGGTGATTCTCGGCGGCCTGGCCAGCATGTACGTCATCATCATCGGCGGGCAGGCATTCCCGATGCCGCTGTTCCCCGACAAGACGATCATCGATACCGGCTTCTATGACGGCGTCGGTGGAGCCATCGCGGCCTACAGCCCGTCGCTGCCAGAGGTCCTCCTCGGCATCGGCGGCGTCAGCGTCGCGCTGGTGATCACCGTGATCGGTATCCGTATGCTGAAAATCCTGCCGGTTTCGCTGGCGGACGAGATTGCCGACCCGCACGCCTCGGCCTGATCCGGCAATTCCAGCAGAAAGAACGCGGGCTGATCGCATGATCGGCCCGCGTTTTTTCTTGTAGACTCCCCGCCATGGGCTATTTCTACCTCTCCGCAGCGCACAAGTCATCGGGCAAGACGACCCTGAGTATCGGGCTCTGCGCAGCTTTCGCCGGAGAGCAGGGAATGGCTGTACAGCCGTTCAAGAAAGGTCCGGACTTTATCGATCCGCTGTGGCTCGCTGCCGCCGCGGGCAGACCCTGCTTCAACCTCGATGTCTTCATGGAGAGCCCGGAAGCCAACAGGCGCCTGTTCCAGCGCCACATGGCAGGCGCCGACATCGGCATCATCGAGGGCAACAAGGGGCTCTTCGACGGCCTCACTACCGACGGTTCCGACAGCAACGCAACCATGGCCGGCCTGCTCGGGGCGCCCGTCATTCTCGTGATCGACACGCGCGGTATGACGCGCGGTATTGCGCCGCTGCTGCACGGCTATGCGACCTTCGATGCAGAGGTGGAAATCGCCGGCGTGATCCTGAACCAGGTCGGCGGGGGGCGCCACGAGTCCAAGCTGCGCAATGCCGTCGAGACCTACACGGACATCCCGGTGCTTGGCGCGGTCTGGAAAAACAGCGAACTCGTCATCGACGAGCGCCATCTCGGCCTGATGCCGAGCAACGAGCACGCGGAGGCGCAGAAGATCATTGGCCGTATCGCCGCGGCGGTCTCCGACGGCGTCGATCTCGCCCTGGTTCGCGACATTGCGGGCACGGCGCCCGCGTTCGATGCACCCGATTCCCCGCCCGTGAATGTCGAACCGGACGTGACGATCGGCATCCCGAGGGACGCAGCATTCGGCTTCTACTACGCCGGCGACCTGCTGGCATTGCGCGAGGCGGGTGCCTGCATCGTCTGGTTCGATGCTATCGAAGACAAGGCCATGCCCGACGTGGACGGACTCTTCATCGGCGGCGGGTTTCCCGAGACCCTGATGCATGAGCTCGAGGCGAATCGGTCGATGCGCGACAGCATCCGGGAGTTTGCCGAGAGCGGCGGGCCTGTCTATGCCGAGTGCGGCGGACTCATGTATTTGTGCAGATCGATTCGCTGGGGTGACAGAAAGTGCGAAATGGCGGGTATAATAGCCGCCGATGTGGTGATGGACAGCCGTCCGCAGGGGCGTGGCTACGTCCGGGTCGAGGAGACCGCTTCGCATCCCTGGCCGACAGCGCCGCAGGCAGAGAGTCCTGTCGTGCCGGCGCACGAATTTCACTATTCGCACCTGGATGCCGTCGACCCGTCGCTTGCCTACGCCTACAGGGTCAAACGCGGACATGGCATCGACGGCATCAATGACGGCATCGTCTACAAGAATGTCCTGGCCAGTTACACCCACCTGCGTGATGTCGAGGGGCATCGCTGGGCAAGACGGTTTGTCGAACAGGTGCGACATTGCAAACGAACGAGAGGTTGAGATGTTTACATTGACAGAATCGGCAGCAGAGCAGATCAAGAGCGCCGCGGCACAGGGAGGCACCGAAGGCATGGCGCTGCGGCTGGCTGCGGTCAAGCACGATGACGGCTCGTTTGATTACAGGATGGGCTTCGATGATGTCAGCGATGAGGACATCAGCTTCAGGCAGTCTGGCGTCGAGATCGTCATGGCGCCCGAGTATGTGCCGCTGCTCGACGAGACCACGCTCGACTTCGTCGAAATGGAAGGCGGTCAGCACCAGTTCATCTTCCTGAATCCCAAGGACGCCAATTACGTTCCGCCACAGGCCTCCTGAAGCCGTTCCAGTCACATGGAACTATCCGCTGAAGACAGCCTGCGCATCAATGTGCTGCTGGCCAACAAGCCGCAGGCGATCCGCATTCATGAATCCTCCATGACCCTCTACGGCCTCTCTGACGGGGGCGAGGTGCAGGTCAGACTCAATCCGAACTGCCGCGACGAGCAGTACATCAAGCGCGTCAAGGAGATGCTTTCCGGCCATGTGCTCGGTTCGCCCGGTGGCTACCCTGTCTACCTGCAGCGCTGGACGCGCATGGGCCAGATGCGCGACGACAATCTCGACCAGCTGCTGCTGCTCGGCGAGCCCGAGGCCGTGGTCGCCGTCGTGTGCGCGCCCGGCATCACCGACGAACTGGCGCGCCGCGCCTGGTGGGCCATGGAGGATGCCGAGAACGCGCGCCGCATGCTCATGCGCGACGCCATCAGCACGGGCGAGATGGGCCGGGTGCTGGCCGAGTATCTTGTCGAGTACCTGCCGTTCGAGACCGAGGTCGAGCAGATGATGGTGACGGTTTCGCTGGTGCTCAAGCCGGGCCTGATCAGCGAGGAGATGAAACAGGATCTCTGGAAGCGCGCGAAACGCAAGCCCGCCTATTATGTCGGCTTCCTCTCCGCCTGTCCCGACGAGATTCCGGAGCAGAAGCCCGAGACGCCGCGCTACCTCGAACTGCGCGAGAAGCTCGCGGGGATTGCCGGCAGCAACCCGGTCGCTGCGCTGCTGCTGAGGGTCCATTCGCCCGGCGGCCGCGCCTTTCTCGATACCGCCCTGCGCGTGCTGCGCAAGCCGGGCACCCAGGAGATGGCGACGGCGACGCTCGACAACCTCGCCATTTATTTCGGCGACATGCGTGGCGGGGAGCGCGCGGATCTCACCCTCGAGGAACTCGAAGAGGATGCGGAGGCATACATGGCGGCACCGGACGCGGCATTGGCCGAGGTTCTCTCGCGCTGTCCCGAGTGCGCCGGCGAACTGCGGGTCATGCGCCTGCTGTCCGGGCTCGGTTATGGCGTGCTGCGCCCGGTGCTGCGCGACACTACGGCGATCGGCAGCCTCATGCGCCGCAAGATCGAGCCCGTGGTCACGCCGCTGCTCGAAAAGATCGCGCTGCTGACGCCATGACCATTCCAGGGTCTGCATCGACCGCCCAATCTCTGTTGTTCATACGTCCGCTGGCACGGTAAAATCCCGACATTGTGTATAGCGGATTCACCTGATGATCTCTGGAAGCATTGTTGCCATCGTCACCCCGATGCATGTGGACGGTTCCGTCGATGGCGAGAGCCTCTACAAGCTGCTCGACTGGCATGTCGAGTCGGGAACCGATGCCATCGTCACGGTCGGCACGACCGGTGAATCAGCGACCCTGACCCACGACGAGCATTGCGAGGTCATCGGCAAAACCATCGATTATGTCAACGGCCGCATCCCGGTCATTGCCGGCACGGGCGCCAACTCCACGAGCGAGGCGATCGAACTGACGCGCTTTGCCGCCAGGGCCGGCGCGGATGCGGCCTTGCTCGTCACGCCCTACTACAACAAGCCGACACAGGAAGGGCTGTTCCAGCACTACCGCCTCGTCGCGGAGAGCGTGGACATACCGCAGATCCTCTACAATGTGCCGGGCCGCACGGCCGTCGACATGGCCGTGGAGACCGTTGTCCGCCTCTGTGAAGTACCGAATATCGTCGGCCTCAAGGAGGCTGCCGCGGACGGGCCCGAGCGGGTCGCGGCGCTGCGGCAGGGCTGCGGCGACGCCTTCGCGCTCTACAGCGGCAACGATGACACGGCGCGCCAGTTCGTTCTCAACGGCGGTAACGGCGTCATCTCCGTGACGGCCAATGTCGCACCGGCCGAGATGCACGACATGATCGCTGCGGCACTCGCCGGCGACCCGGAGACCGCAGCGTCAATCGACGCGAAGCTCTCGCTGCTGCACGAGCGGCTGTTCATCGAGAGCAGTCCGATCCCCGCCAAGTGGGCGCTCGCCGAGATGCATCGCATCGAGGCGGGTATTCGCCTGCCCCTGACCTGGCTGGATGACGAATACCACACGGCAGTCCGCGAAGCGCTTGCGCATGCCGGCATACAATAAACACCGATGGTGAAAAGCATGAAGGTTCTTTCAATCCGCGTTCTGATGATCGCACTGGCGTCGCTGGCACTGAGTGCCTGCGGTACGTTCAACACGGGCGGACTGCTGCCTGACAAGCAGGTTGATTACAAGAAGTCGCGTCAGGCGGGGAATGCACTCGAGATTCCGCCGGATCTCTCGCAGGACGCCATCGCTCCGGGCGGTGTCGCGTTCGGAGGCGCGAGCCCGCCGGTCACCACCTATTCCGAATACAAGGCGGCGCAACGGGGCGCCACGACGAGCGGCGGGGGTAGCCGCAACGTCCTGCCGGCCAGCCCGGACATCGAGGTGCGCCGCGACGGCGACAAGCGCTGGCTCGTGATCCAGGCATCGCCCGAGGTGGTCTGGAACAGGGTGCTCGATTTCTGGCAGGAGAACGGCATCCTGCTCGCCGAACAGGATCCGGTCGCGGGCGTCATGCGTACCGCCTGGATCGAGAACCGCGCCAACATCAAGACCGATCCCGTGACCAATTTCTTCCGCCAGGCCCTCGATGGTCTCTATGCCACCGGCACGCGCGACCAGTACCGTGTCAGGCTCGAGCGCGGCACATCCGGCAAGACCGAACTCTACCTGACGCACACCGGCATGAAAGAGGAGCTCGTTTCGGGCGTCGGTGAAACGGAGACAGACCAGGGAGTCTGGGTCCCCACTGGATCCGACCAGGAACTGGAGGCGGTGATGTTACAGAAGCTCATGGCCTACATGGGAACCTCAGAGGAACGCGCGAGACAGCAGCTTGGCAGTACCGCCGGCACCACGGCGAGCAGCATGTCGACGCTGAATACAGGCAGTGGCTCCCCCTACATGACCGTGCATACCGATTTCGCGCGCAGCTGGCGTCTCGTCGGTATCGCCCTGAACCGTGTCGGCTTCACCGTCGAGGACCGCAACCGCAGCATCGGCAACTACTATGTGCGCTACGTCGATCCGTCGGACGATGCTTCCGATTCGGAGGGATGGCTGTCGAAGCTCGCCTTCTGGAATTCCGGGGACAAGCCCGGCGAGAGCAAGCTCTACATCGTCAACATCGCAGGCGCGGGTCGGCCCACCACGGTGACGGTGCAGAACGAGGACGGTTCGGCCGCCTCGCGCGAGACGGCGGCGCGCATTCTAACGCTGCTGCACGACCAGCTGCGCTAGGATCATTCGGCTGGATGCGTTTCCTCTCTCTGGGCAGTGGCAGTCGCGGCAATGCCACGCTGCTGCAGTCTGAAGAGACCCTGCTGCTGGTCGATTGCGGATTCAGTCTCAGGGAGCTGAATCAGCGTCTCTCGGGTACCGGCTTCGGCGTCGATGACATCGATGCATTGCTGCTGACCCATGAGCACACGGATCACATCAAGGGTGCGCTGTCGCTGTCGCGGCGCCATGCTGTCCCGGTGTGGGCCACGGCCGGAACGCTGCGCGGCTGCGACTGGGCAGACAGCAGCGAGTTGCACCAGATCAACGCCAACGAGCGCGATTTCCGTATCGGCGATATCCAGGTCACGCCGTTCACCGTGCCGCACGATGCGGCCGAACCCTGCCAGTATCGCTTTTCCGACCGGCACCATTGCGTCGGTGTCCTGACCGACACGGGCTCGATCACTTCGCATATCGTTTCGCAGCTGCGTGGGCTCGACGCGCTCCTGCTGGAGTTCAATCATGACCTGCGGATGCTGCACAACGGCCCCTATCCGCCCTCGTTGCAAAGGCGCGTCGGCGGCAGCCACGGCCATCTCAACAACGGCCAGTCGGCAGGACTCATCGGGCAACTCGACTACCATAACTGGAAACACCTGGTCGCCGCGCACGTCAGCCAGAAAAACAATGACCCGCTGCTCGTCAGGACAGCACTCGGCGAGGTCGACGCGGCGCTCGCCGGCAGGTTCGCGGTGCTCGACCAGAACAGCCCGAGCCGCTGGTTCGAGCTCGACTGACGCGGGCGGCCCCTGCAGAATTAAGCGGGATCGCGCCAGCCTGGCTGTAGTAAAATCCCGGGCTGAAAATAGCCCCCGTAACGGAAGTCACGATGCATATTTTTCACGGTGCGCCAGCACTCTCCTCATTTCGACTGCAGCGTCTTGTCAGAGAGGTCGGCGAGCGCCTTGGCCAGCCGGTCGAGATCGATGCCCACTTCATCCACTTCGCCGAGTATGACGGGGAGCCCGCGGAGCCGGAGCAGGCGACGCTTGCGCAACTGCTGACCTATGGCGCCGCAACGCAGAAGCAGCATGTCAGCAGCGAGGGGCTGCTGCTGGTCGCGCCGCGTCCCGGCACCATCTCCCCCTGGTCAACCAAGGCGACCGATATCGCCCGCAACTGCGGCCTCGCATCCGTCAGCCGCCTCGAGCGCGGCGTCGCCTACAACCTGTCCGGCGGCGGCCGGGGGCTGTCGCGGGAACTGCTCGAGGCGGCGGCGCCGCTGCTGCACGACCGCATGACCGAGAAGGTCTTCGCGACAGCGGAGGAGGCCCTCGGGCAGCTGTTTCTGCACGCGCAGCCAGGCGAGCTGCGCACCGTGGACATCCTGGCAGGCGGGCGGGACGCGCTCGAGACCGCCAACGTCGAGTGGGGACTCGCGCTCTCCGGTGACGAGATCGACTACCTCGTCGACAGCTTCCAGTCGTTGCAGCGCAATCCGACCGATGTCGAGCTCATGATGTTCGCGCAGGCCAACTCCGAGCATTGCCGACACAAGATTTTCAATGCCGACTGGATCATCGACGACGAGGCGCAGCAGCACTCGCTGTTCGGCATGATTCGCAACACCACCGACCATTCACCGGCCAACGTGCTGTCCGCCTACAAGGACAACGCGGCCGTGATCACAGGGCACCCGGGCCGGCGTTTCTTCGCCCGCCCGGGGAGCCACGCCTACGGTTACCACGACGAGGATATCCATATCCTCATGAAGGTCGAGACGCACAACCACCCGACGGCGATCTCGCCCGACCCGGGCGCCGCCACGGGCTCGGGCGGAGAGATCCGCGACGAGGGCGCGACCGGCCTCGGCGGCAAGCCGAAGGCCGGTCTGACGGGGTTCTCGGTCTCGAACCTGCAGATCCCGAACGCCCCGAGGCCCTGGGAAGTCAGCCACGGCAAGCCCGGCCGTATCGTCTCGGCGCTCGATATCATGCTCGAGGGCCCGATCGGCGCAGCCTCCTTCAACAACGAGTTCGGCCGCCCCAACCTCTGCGGCTACTTCCGCACCTACGAACAGCGCGTGGAGCGTCTCGATGGCGCCGAGCTGCGCGGCTATCACAAGCCCATCATGCTGGCCGGTGGTCTCGGCAACATCCGCGCGGAGCACATCGAGAAGAAGCCCTTCCCGGCGGGCACGCCTCTCGTGGTGCTCGGCGGTCCGGCCATGCTCATCGGCCTCGGTGGCGGCGCGGCCTCGTCGATGGCATCCGGAACCTCGGCCGAGGATCTCGATTTCGCCTCCGTGCAGCGCAGCAACCCCGAGATGGAGCGGCGCTGCCAGGAAGTCATCGACCGCTGCTGGGCGCGCGGCGACAGCAACCCGATTCTCTTCATCCACGATGTCGGCGCCGGCGGCCTCTCCAACGCATTGCCGGAGCTCGTGCACGACGGCGACAGGGGCGGTGCCTTCGAGTTGCGCGAGGTGCCCAACGACGATCCCGGCATGACGCCGATGGAGATCTGGTGCAACGAGGCGCAGGAACGCTATGTCATGGCCGTCGACGCAGGACGCCTCGAGGAGTTCAAGGCGTTGTGCGAACGCGAGCGTTGTCCCTACGCGATCGTCGGCGAGGCCAGCGACGAGGAGCACTTGCTGCTCGGTGACCGCCACTTCAGCACGAACCCGATCGACATGCCGATGTCGCTGCTGTTCGGCAAGCCGCCGAAGATGACGCGCGATGTCGAAAGCCTCGATGCTGAATATCCTGCTCTCGATCTTGCCGCCATGGACATCAGGGAAGCGGCGCTGCGCATCATGGCGCTGCCGACCGTTGCCGACAAGCGCTTCCTCATCACCATCGGGGACCGCAGTATCACCGGCATGGTGGCGCGCGACCAGATGGTCGGACCCTGGCAGGTGCCGGTCGCCGACTGCGCGGTCACGCTCACGGACTACGACAATGTCACGGGCGAGGCGATGGCGATGGGCGAACGCACGCCGCTGGCGCTGCTCGATGCCGCAGCCTCTGGGCGCATGGCCATCGCGGAGGCGATCACCAATATCGCGGCGGCGCCGGTCGCAAGACTCGGTGATATCAAGCTCTCCGCGAACTGGATGGCGGCCGCCGGTCATCCCGGCGAGGATGCGAAACTCTTCGAGACTGTCAGGGCTGTCGGTCTCGAACTCTGTCCCGCGCTCGGCATCGCCATCCCGGTCGGCAAGGACTCGATGTCGATGAAGACCGTCTGGAACACTGACGCTGGCGAGCGCATGGAGATGACGGCGCCGTTGTCGCTCATCGTCTCGGCCTTCGCGCCGGTCTACGATGCCCGCAAGAGTCTGACGCCGATGCTGCGCAGCGATCGCGGAGAGACCTCGCTGCTGCTGATCGATCTCGGCGGCGGGCAGAACCGTCTGGGCGCGAGCGCGCTGGCCCAGGTCTACAAGCAGATCGGCAATACCGCTCCCGACCTCGACGAACCGCAGCTCCTCGTCGGCTTCTTCGACGCCATCCAGTCACTCAATCGCGATGGGCTGCTGCTCGCCTACCATGACCGCTCCGATGGCGGCCTGCTGGCGACACTCGCCGAGATGGCCTTCGCGGGCCGCTGCGGCCTTCAGGTGTCTCTCGACGAGGTCGGCAGCGAGGATCTTCCGGCGCTCTTCAGCGAGGAGCCCGGCGCCGTCATCCAGGTTGCCGACGGCGATCTCGACAGCGTCATGGCAGTGCTCGATCGCCAGGGCCTGAGGCAGATGGCGCACGTCATCGGCCGCCCGCGCGACGACGAACAGATCCTCGTCACGCGCGGCGATCGGGCCGTGCTGCGGACCAGCCGCAGCGAACTCCAGTCGGCCTGGTCCGAAACCAGCTGGCACATGCAGTCGCTGCGTGACAACCCGGAGTGTGCGGACGAAGAGTATGCCCGCATCAACGACATGCAGGACCCGGGACTCGCGCCCCATCTCGCCTTCGATCCGGACGAGAATATCGCGGCTGCGTTCATCGATAGCGGCGCCAGGCCGAAAATGGCGATCCTGCGCGAACAGGGCGTCAACGGCCAGATCGAGATGGCGGCAGCATTCGACAAGGCGGGCTTCGAGAGCGTCGACGTGCACATGTCGGACATCATCGAGGGGCGCGTCGCGCTCGACGCCTTCCGGGGACTCGTCGCCTGCGGTGGCTTCTCCTACGGAGACGTGCTCGGCGCCGGCGGCGGCTGGGCCAAGTCGGTTCTCTACCACAGCCGGGCACGAGACCAGTTCGAGGCCTTCTTCAAGCGCGACGACACCTTCGCGCTCGGCGTCTGCAACGGTTGCCAGATGCTGTCTGGTCTCAGGGAGCTCATCCCGGGCGCCGGCAACTGGCCACGCTTCGTGCGCAATCGCTCCGAGCAGTTCGAGGGGCGTCTCTCCCTCGTGGAGGTCATGGAGAGCGAATCCATCCTGCTGCGCGGCATGGCGGGCTCGCGCATCCCGATCGCCGTGGCCCACGGCGAGGGGCGGGCGGAATTCGGCAGCGAGGACACCATGAAAAACGCCCGTGTCGCCCTGCGCTACATCGAGAACGACGGCTCCGTGGCCGGGAAGTATCCGGCCAATCCGAACGGTTCGCCCGCCGGTATCACGGGTCTGACGACGACCGACGGTCGCGTCACCATCATGATGCCGCACCCGGAGCGCGTCTTCCGTTCCCTGCAGTTCTCCTGGGCGCCCGATAGCTGGGGCGAGACCAGCCCCTGGATGCGCCTCTTCCGCAACGCCCGGGCGTGGGTGGCCTGAAAAAGTAGAGTCGATGGGACGGACCCCCCGGCAAAGCCAGCAGCTGCCCTGGCAAGAAAACTCGTTCTCTCAAATGAGCCAATCTTTGATACTGAAACTATCAAAGAACTTATGCGTTCAGTCATTAGGGTTGTTGTTTGGGTGCCAAATATGCTTGTATCAAAAAGAGTTAAAGCAGCATTTTTTAAACAGGAATGCCTTACAAGGCAAATTCAACCGACGCCAAAATGCACCGTTTCGCTGCGCTCAACGACACATTTCTTGAGCGGCTGATTTGCGGCGTCAGGCCCTTAAGGGAGATCAATGAAGTCTAGGTTGCTCCTTATTTTGTTGCTTGTGATTTCTGCAGGCGAATCTTCCGCATCTGCTGCATTTATAGCGCTGAAGGATGCTGTCCATAAGGCATCTGAAAATATTGAGGAAATCGCAGATCAAAAAAATCAGTCATGTCTTGTATGAGCAACTCGGGCCGCGCGCCAGGATTACAAAATTGGAACTCAGCCCAGGTGAAGTCGATGTGAGGGTTCGCGAGTAGGTGGAACAGCAGTGGCCATAGCAAGAAAATGAGCACCCGCATCACCATCAGGCAAGCGACTCTCGATGATGTGCAAGAGGTTGCTGTCATGGTCGGCGAACTGCTGACGGAAATAATGCAGGCGACCGGCGTCGAGGCGTTCAATTTCGACCTTGGCGACACCATGGCCAGGCTTGAGGAGTTTCTCGAAAGAGAGCAGGTTTTCGTGTTTGTCGCAAGCGGCGGGAGTGACAAGACGGCGGGATTCGTTGCGCTGTACGAAAGTCACGCTCTTTACGCAGAGGGGGCATTCGGCACAATACCGGAGCTATACGTTCGCCCCGACTATCGCTCGAAAAAGGTTGGCCACAGACTCCTATCAGAAGTACGCTCTTTCGGAAAGCTGCGCGGCTGGACGCGGCTCGAGGTCACAACGCCACCCCTCCCGGAGTTCAATAAAACGCTGGCGTTTTACGAGCGGGAAGGTTTCGAGATGACGGGCGGCCGCAAGTTGAAGGCGCCATTGTGACGGCGCCCGCCTTTTTCAATGCAGTCGCCGCAGCTCGCCGATGCACGGCTGCTCATGCGAGTCGTGAGGTTCTGGCGCCCCGAAGCAAAATCCGAATGAAAGAGACGGCATGAAACACACAATCCTGGACAAAAACAGCGGGGAAGAAGTCACGAGGCTTTTTACATCCGTTTTCACCTCTTCAGAGGGGGAGAGCGAAGGAAAACTGATTGGAAATCTTGCCTCGGCTCTCTCTTCGGCTATCGACAATGAGGAAATCCTCTGTTTCGCAACGGTTGAAGAAGAATCGATTATTGGAGCGATTTTCTTTACACGCCTTCGTTTTGACTCGGATATCAAGGCATACATGCTTGCTCCTGTTGCAGTCAGCACCGGGCATCAGGGTAAAGGCGTCGGGCAGGAGCTGATCAGGTATGGTCTCGATGAACTGGAAAACCGCTCTGTTGATGTTGTCATCACATACGGTGATCCAGCTTTCTACGCTAAAGTGGGATTTCAGCCGCTCTCGCAAAACATCATCAAGGCCCCGCTGAAGCTTTCGATGCCGGAGGGCTGGTTGGGCCAGTCCCTGACAGCAGAATCAATACCAGCGATCGCTACGCGTCCGACATGCGTCAGGCAATTCAATAATCCCGCTTACTGGTAATGGCATGAACGGATCAACGGGAGTCAGGGAGTGCTTCGTTGCAACTAAACCCGGGCGCAGGCTGCAGGATGAAAAAAGACAGGACAACCACTCATCTGGAGGACATCTCATATGGCTAGGATCATGTATGTGCGGATCAAATCCGATCTCGACCCGGAGGAACTCGATCGTCGCGTCAACGAACGCAAGCCCCTTTTTCTCGAAGTCCCCGGACTGATCCAGAAGATGTATGGTCGGGACGAGGCAACCGGTGACGTCTGCGGCATCTATTTCTTCGAGAGCAAGGAAGCGCTCGCTGCTTTCCGGGAAACGGAACTGGCAAAGACGATTGCAGCGGCTTATGAAGCGACCGATATCCGAATTGAAGTCTACGACGTGCTCTTTCCATTAAGACCGGAAAGAGGGCCCCTCCAGGAATTACCGTCGCGCCCGATGGAGTGATGGGGAGGGTGATTGCCAGTCAGGGACTCCTCTTGATTATGCGCGCGATCCCGTCTGCACCCGGCGGCTGGTTGTTCTTGATGCGCAGACTCTGGTTCCACTCCTCGGCGAAGTCGTGTTGCAGCCATCGTTCAGCGCGGCTGTTGCGAGCATTGCGACCAGCGCGTTATCCAGCAGCCAGTCATGGCGGTCATGGTGGTTCGATCGCCATGACGATGGCGTACAGCATGAAGATGACGGTGAGCATCGGCAGATAGACCGCGCGCCTGAACATCTCAGCCTGCTCCACGCATGAACAGTAAAACCCCGGAGGACATAGAGGTCCAGCCGATGGCCGGTACGAAAAAGATTCCTGCCGGCAGTCGATAACAGCCCCCTGCAATGCATGGCGTTTCATTTTCACGGGACCGGTGTTTTCGGCTGTCGCGGCATGCATGGTTGGAAAGAGGGACCGCCTGCGACTAGACTGCGATCATAACCAATAGAATAACGCAGGGGGAGAGGCGCATGCGCATCATGAAAAGGGTCGAGCGGCTTGGCGATATCCTTGTCGAGATCTTTCATCTTGTCGGCCTGTTCGTGATCGGTGGCACCATCATCTGGAGCGCCGTGCATGAGTACATGGATATCATGACAAAGGGCCACGCCGGCCTCGATGATATCCTGCTGCTGTTCATCTACATCGAACTTGGCGCCATGACCGGTATTTTTTTCCGCACCCACCGGCTGCCGGTCATATTCCTGCTCTTCATCGCGATGACTGCAATCACGCGCTACCTCGCCATCGATCTCAAGGAGCTGGACATCATCAAGATTGCGATCCTTTCCGGCGCCATCCTGATACTGTCGGTTTCCGCGCTCGTCCTGCGCTATAGCGAGAAGCGCTATGTTGCCGGCGACGAGTCGACTCTTCCCGAGTCGATGGAGTCCATAACAGCCGACAAGGAGTGAACGCGGTGGGCCCGGCGGTCTCGTGCACCGGTGGATTCTTCCTTGCGGATCAGTCCCTGACGGCCCGGTCGCTCCATGCAGGAAGTCCATCAGTATCAGCTGATATGTTAAAAAAGAGCAGGCGAATCATGGTTTTGCAATTTATCCTTTTAAAGAGTATCGTGTTTCGTCTGTTATGAATGAGCCGGTCAGCGCCCTTCGCGGGCATTCAAGAAACGGCATCAGCATTCCAGCACACCGTTTCATCTGATTACACTACCAATCGATACTGCCAAGTACCGGATACCGAAGAAGAGGGGGATTTTCAATGGCGCATATCGTTGTATTGGGAGCCGGAACCGGAGGCATGCCGGCTGCCTACGAACTACGCGATGAACTGGGCAAAGAGCACCGGATTACCGTCATCAACGAGAGAGACTATTTCCAGTTCGTGCCGTCCAACCCCTGGGTTGCAGTCGGCTGGCGTGACCGCGGCGATATCTGTTTCGAAATCAAGCCATACCTCGAGCGCAAGGACATCAGTTTCATTGCCAAGCGCTGCGACAGCATCGACCCGGAAAACAGTACGCTGCATCTCGAGGGTGGCGAAACCGTCAACTACGACTACCTGGTCATCGCGACGGGGCCGCGCCTGGCATTCGAGGAAGTCGAAGGCGCCGGTCCCGACCTCGGTGGCACGCACTCGATTTGCACAGTCGATCACGCCGAGAAGGCCTATGCCGATTACCAGAAACTTCTCGAGAAGGGCAGCGGCCATATCGTCATCGGCGCCATGCCGTTCGCCAGCTGTTTCGGACCGGCATACGAGTTCGCCTTCATCGTCGATACCGACCTGCGCAAGCGCAAGATTCGCGACAAGTACAAGATGACACTCGTGACCTCCGAGCCCTATATCGGCCATCTCGGCCTCGGTGGCGTCGGCGACTCCAAGGGCATGCTCGAATCCGAACTGCGCAACCATCATATCCAGTGGATCACCAATGCGAAGACCAACAAGGTCGAGCCCGGCAAGCTGCATGTCGAGGAGCTCAACGACAACGGCGAGGTGGCGAAGTCGCACGAGGTCGAGTTCGATTACGGCATGATGCTGCCGGCATTCAAGGGTGTCGATGCGGTGATGGCCGTCGAGGGGCTCTGCAACCCGCGTGGTTTCGTCATGGTCGACGACTACCAGCGCAATCCCAAGTACAACAATATCTTCTCCGCGGGCGTCTGTATTGCGATCCCGCCCGTCGAGGCAACGCCGGTGCCGACAGGCGCACCCAAGACGGGTTACATGATCGAGTCCATGGTCACGGCCATTGTGCATAACATCGCCAATGATATCGCTGGCAAGGAACCCGACACCGTCGGTACCTGGAACGCCATCTGTCTCGCCGACATGGGCGACACCGGAGCTGCCTTCGTCGCGCTGCCGCAAATCCCGCCACGCAACGTCGCCTGGTTCAAGAAGGGCAAGTGGGTTCACATGGCGAAAATCGCTTTCGAGAAATACTTCATCCGCAAGATGAAGAAGGGAAGCTCCGAACCGATCTACGAGAAGTACGTATTGAAGATGCTCGGGATCAATCGCCTGAAAGAGTGATTCCTTGCAGGCAAGACAAAAAAGAAAAGCCCGGATCGCATCCGGGCTTTTTCGTTCGACCTGGCTACCTCGCCAACTGACCGCGGAGCGATCCGCGATAGCGGAAAGGTATCATCCGTTGATCGTATCCTTCAGGGCCTTCAGGGCCGTGACCTTGACTGCGGTATGTGCGGGCTTGGCGGCGATCTTGATGCTTTCGCCAGTCGCCGGGTTGCGGCCCATGCGCGACTTGCGTGCAGGCTTCTTGATACGTGCGATCTTGACGCCGGTATCGGGAATGTGGAATTCGCCGGAACCGTTGCGCTTCATGTGGCGTGTAATGAGGTCGCCCAGCGTAGCGAAGACCGCACTGACATCTTTCTTGGTCAGCCCGGTTTCGTCGGCAATGCTGGAGACGACGTCTGACTTCGTCATTTTTTTGCGAATTGCGGTCAGCTTCTTGGCCGCGGGTTTGGCGCTCGCCTTTTTCTTGGTTGCCATTTAGATGACTCCTCCTGATACATTCGGTGTAATGATTTAATATGACATTGACAGTCATTCACTCATCGAAAAATACCACAGTTTCAAACGATGTACAGTAAAAAATGCGTGCAGTGATAGCTTATTTACAACTTCTTTTAACAAGCCGTTGGGCAGTCAATCAATGTTGCAAACGATAATGGCATACTTGCCTGGCAGCAGGTCTTCATGGTTGGAGGCGCGCATGCTCGCGGCATTCGAATTGCAGCAAACTGTCATTCTCGCAGGCAAGCAACTCCTGCTACATCCTCACCGTGTCTTCCGGAAACATCCCCGACTGAAATTGATAAATACGATCCAAACAAAAGTTCAACATCACGCAATCGTCGGGTTGTGGTGCACGGGCGATGGTGCGAACGCCACAAGCCGGTTGACGGCCGGCCTGAAGAAGGCCTTGCCCGGAGGCTGATCGCATGCGTGTTCTCGGAGTCGGTATTGCGACGCTGGATATCATCAACAGTGTCGATGGTTATCCTCGCGAGGATGATGAAGTGCGCGCGCGCTCGCAGCGCCGGAGCAGGGGAGGCAATGCGACCAACACCCTGACGGTGCTGTCGTCGCTCGGCCATGCCTGCAGCTGGGCAGGCGTTCTTCCCGCAGACCACGAGAGCCGCGAGGTCGAGATGATACTCCAGTCGGCCGATATCGATCTCTCGGAAGTACGGCGGCTCGGCGAGGGCCGGCTGCCGACTTCCTTCATCACGCTCAACATACGCAACGGCTCACGCACCATCGTGCATTACCGCGACCTGCCCGAGTACAGGGCCGCATGGTTCGACGCCATCGATCTGCGACCGTTCGACTGGATACACTTCGAGGGGCGTGCGCCGGAAGAACTCGGTTTGATGCTGCGGCGCGCCGCTAAGGCAGGGGTGCGCGTCAGCCTCGAAGTGGAGAAGCCGCGGCCGGGCATCGAAAGCCTGTTCGCTTTGCCCGACGTGTTGTTGTTTTCGCGCGAGTATGCCCGCGCGCAGGGCTCTGACTCTGCTGCGGCATTGCTGCAGTCAGTCGGTGCGAATGAGTTCGATAGACGCCCGCTCTGCTTCTGCACCTGGGGCGACGCCGGCGCCTGGGCGCTCACGACGGACGATATGCTGTATCATCAACCCGCTTTCGAGGTGCCCCGGGTGCTCGACACGATCGGCGCGGGTGACGTTTTCAATGCCGGTGTCATCGCTGCGCTTCTCGACGGCAGCGATGCGCGCGAGGCGTTGCGCTGCGCCTGTGAACTTGCCGCCGTCAAATGCGGCCGCATCGGACTCGAGAATCTGGCAACCGCGAAGCAGGTGAACTGCCCCGGCCTCCTGCCGGGACTCTTTCGGGACAAGCATGAGTGACATGAAACGCTATTCCCTCTGCACAGTCGATGAGCTGGAGGAGCCCGGCAGCAAGGGCTTCGAGCTGAGCCTCGGCGACGGGGTGCTCTCGCTGTTCGTCGTGCGACGCGACAACCGTTTGCACGCCTATCTCAACAGCTGCCCGCACACGGGAGCACCGCTCGAGTGGGTGCCGGACCAGTTCCTCGATCTCGACAAGAGCTTCATCGAGTGCGCGACCCACGGTGCGCTCTTCACCATCGAGGAGGGGCGCTGCGTCAGCGGACCATGCGCGGGGCAGAGCTTGCAGGCTCTCGAGATCGCTGTCGATGATGGCGTCGTCTACCTCGTGACCGGTTGATACCCGGGGGTTGTCGCAATGCAGTTATCGGGTGAGCTTTTTTCGACGACATTCATCGGCTTCTCGGCAGCCGTCGCTGGCGCGGTGGTCATCGCGGCCCTGCGTTTCGCACCCTGGCGCAAGCTGCTCGACCGTGGTAATTCCAATGTTTTCTTCGGCGCCCTGGTCTGCATGCTGATGCTGTGGGTGCTGCGTACGGAGATGGAGGAGGGTCTGGTGTTCCATCTCTCGGCCATGACGGCACTGACGTTGATGTTCGGTTGGTCGATGGGGGTGCTTGGCGGCGCCATCGTGCTCGCTGGCGTGACCCTGTTCGGCCTCGGCGACTGGAGCGGCTATTTTCCGAGTCTCATCGTCGAGGTCATACTGCCCGCCAGCCTGACCTGGCTCTCCCTGCTGCTGGTGCGGGCCTGGTTGCCGAAAAACTTCTTCATCTACGTCTTTGTCAATGCCTTTTTCACGGGCGGCATCGTGGCCGTACTGTCGGCGCTGGTGACCGCGCTGTTGCTGGTCCATGGCACGAGCTACAGCTGGGAGTCGCTGAGTCACAGCTATCTTCCCTATTTCCCGCTGATGTTCTTTCCGGAAGCCGTGCTGAACGGCTGGATCATGACCATTCTCGTCGGCCTGAAGCCGCAGTGGGTCTTCTCCTTTCGCGACGAGGAGTATCTGCATGGCAAGTAGCGGCTGCATGGCATCGTGATTGCTTGATCCCGAACCGGCGAGCGCTTATGCTCTGCAGCATGTTTGTCGCGAAGCGCGTCCAGAACAGGGATTGCGCACCAGCCGCAGGCCTGACGGGCAACAACCTGACAAACACCCGTCCGCGACAGTGGCAGCGGAATCAAGCGGGGCAGCGACAGCAAGGCCTTTCCATCAGGAATGCCTGCGCCGGAGCTGCGCAATAGCATGACCCCTTGCAGGGGTGAACGACAAGAACAACGGGCCGGCTTGTACTGGCTGTGCATGCACCGGAGGAACCATGAGTACCGATCTCGACCCCATTATTCTGAACCTGCTGTACGTCGCCACGGGCGGCATCCTGACACTCTTTTTCATGTGGATGGGCTGCAAGGTGTTCAGCCATATCGTCAATTTCAGCATCCCGGAGAAACTTGCCGAAGGCAATCTCGCGGTCGGACTGATGATCGCCGGGATGTTCATCGGCATCGGAACCGCCCTGGGGCTTGTCATCGGTCTGGGCCTGAACTGAAATGCGTCCCGCCGCCCTGCTCGTATTGTCGCTGATCCCGGCCGTCGCCCTGGCGATGAAGGATCCGCCGGTTGACGATGCGCACTGGTCGAAGAAATACGACGGCATGTTCCGCAAGTACGCGAAGCACTATTTCGGCCCGCATGTGGACTGGAAGTGGTTCAAGGCGCAGGCTATCGCAGAGTCGAATCTCAAGCCCGCAGCGCGCAGTCCGACAGGCGCTGTCGGCATCATGCAGATCCTGCCGTCGACGTTTCGCGAGATCAAGAAACAGAATCCCTATGTCCTCGACATCCGTACGCCGCGATGGAATATCGCTGCCGGCATCTACTACGACAGGAAGATGTATCTCAACTGGCGCAACAAGGGACTCACGACCGATGAGCGGCTCGCCTATGCCTTCGGCAGTTACAACGCGGGTTTCGGCGGTCTCAGAAAGGCCTATCGCAAGGCCTCGTCGGTCAACGCGACCGTTTCGACCTGGGAGGAGGTCGCGCCTTACGCGCCGCGCGAGACACGCAAGTACGTCAAACGCATTCGCGGGCTCATGCGCAAGAGCGGATAAGCGACAGCCCGGGCGGGCATGAAAACGAAAACGCCGGCATCATGCCGGCGTTTTCAGTGGTGCTGATGAGGGATCAGCGGCGTGTATCGCCGTAACCCCATGGAACAGCGTAGCCCCCGGGTGCAGACTCCTGCGGCGGCGCACCCATTGGCCCACCATAAGGCATCGGCGCTACCGGGCGCTGGTTGCCGTAGGGAGCAGGGCCCCATGGACCTCCCCAGCCTCGCTGAGCGGGCTGCTGGCCGTACGGCGGACGCGGTGCGCCTTGCGGCGGAGGCGTCATCATCATTCCCTGCTCAGGCGTCATCATCATTCCCTGCTCAGGCTTCATCGGCGCCGGAGGGAGGTTTTCGATCGCAGAGTCCATGCGCTGCTGCATGGCTTCACGCCGCTGCATCATATATGCCTGCATCTGCCTGCGCTGCTCGGCCCTGGCTTTTTGCCATTCCGCCATCTCCTCGCTGGACATGCGCGGCTCGCCGTAACGCTGTGGCATCGGCGTGCGAGGGCGCATCTCCCCGCGGCGCTCGGCTATGGCAGCCTGCTTGCGGCGCTCTTCCATCTGTTTCCGCATGGCCGCCTGGCGTGCTGCCATCTGCTTCTGCCTCTCGGCCCGTTGCAGCTCCATCGCTTGCTGTTTTTCCGCGGCGTCTGCAGGTTGCTGCGGAGCCTCGGGGACCTTGCGCTCCTGCATGCGCTGTTCCATGGCGGCGCGGCGCGCTGCCATCTGCTTCTGCCTCTCGGCCCGTTGCTGCTCCATCGCTTGCTGTTTTTCTGCGGCGTCTGCTGGTTGCTGCGGAGCCTCGGGAGCCTTGCGTTCCTGCATGCGCTGTTCCATGGCGGCGCGGCGCGCTTCCATCTGCTTCTGTCTCTCGGCCCGTTGCTGCTCCATCGCTTGCTGTTTTTCCGCGGCGTCCGCTGGTTGCTGCGGAGCCTCGGGAGCCTGGCGCTCTTCGGCCTTCTTCTGCATCGCCGCCTGGCGCTCTTCGGCCTTCTTCTGCATTTCGGCCTGGCGCGCTTCCATCGCTTGCTGTTTTTCCGCGGCGTCTGCAGGCCGTTGCGGAGCCTCGGGGGCCTTGTGCTCCTGCATGCGCTGTTCCATCGCGGCGCGTCGCTCTTCTATCTGCTTCTGCATCGCGGCCTGGCGCTCTTCGGCCTTCTTCTGCATTTCGGCCTGGCGCGCTTCCATCGCTTGCTGTTTTTCCGCGGCATCTGCAGGCTGTTGCGGAGCCTCAGGGGCCTTGTGCTCCTGCATGCGCTGTTCCATGGCGGCGCGTCGCTCTTCCATCTGCTTCTGCATCGCGGCCTGGCGCTCTTCGGCCTTCTTCTGCATTTCGGCCTGGCGCTCTTCAATCGCTTTCTGTTTCTCCGCGACATCCACAGGCTGTTGCGGCGCGGTTGCAGGCGCAGTTGCTTCTGCGGTCTTCGTGCGCTCGGCGACTTCAGGCGGCGGCGTCACTGCAGGCGGTTGTGGCGCGGATGCGGCCTGGCGCTCTTCCAGGCGTTTCTGCACCTCGGCCTGACGGGCCTCCATCTGCTTCTGCAGTTCAGCGCGGCGCTCCTGCATGGCTTTCTCGGCCTGGGCGTGGCGCTCCTCGGCAGTGGCCTCTGTCTTGGCAGGCGTCGCAGGAGCAGGCGCTGTTTCTGTAGTGGCGGCAGTCTGCCAGGGCGGCGTTTCGGGGAGTTCCGGGCAGCCGAGTAACCTGACCCTTTCGCGTAGCAGCTGGTATTGCGTGTTGCGGTAGATTTCCCTGTCGCTTTCCGACATGTTCTTCATGTTGTTGATGTGTCCCTGCTGCTCGGCAGGGCTCATCGGGTTGGCGCAGTTGACCTGGGCCGCCGAGGCGAGCGGTGCCGTGACCAGCATGGCCGCTATGCCGGATGCCAGAAGGGATGTTCTGATTTGCATGTTGTTCTCCTGCGAGTATTCAGGGCTCCTCCGGAGGCTGGAGGACCATGGATATGTGGATTCTCTGGTTGATTCGGGTGTGCCCGAAATTTTCGTATCGAATCAGAGTATCATATCCGTCATGATATTTTTATGCAGGTTTTTATCCCATGCCGGAACACCAGCAGCTGCTCGACGAACTCGTCGGCATCGTGGAAAAAGCGCCGCATTCGGCCGCCGCGCTGACCCTCTACGCCATGGTCAACACCATGGATTACGAACAGGCCGGCTGCCTCTTCAAGCTCAACAAGCTGCGTGACCTGCAACCCGGCGAGCGCAAGCTGGCCTATGCACTCATGGAACTCATGGTCGAGAAGGGCAACAGTGGCCAGGCCTGGGAGACGGCGAAGCAGCGCATGGACGAACTCGTGAGGGCCGGCTGAGGATCACTCAGCGGCCTCTTTCGTCTCGACGCCGGGCGGCATGACGAACAGGCGCGGCTGGCGATATTGCAGGATCTCGTTGCCGTCGGCACTGAGCAGCAGGGTCAGGCCCTTGACGGGGTAGAACCACTGCACATGCTCCTCGTCCTCGACCTTCCAGCCGGCGGGTTCGCCGAAGCGCTCGCGGAAGAAGTCGGCCTCGAGCCCCTTGTAGGTTGGAATATAGGTGATGCCCTCGATGGCGACATCGCCGAGCGACTGCTTGTCTTCCGCGCTCAACAGCAGTTTCCGGTCGCCTTCTGCAGAAAACTCCTGCTTGATGGCATTGCGCTCGATCTCCTCGAGGCGCGCCGGTTCGATCAGCAGGTTGAGAATGATTTTCGCTTTCAGCGGCCCCATGCTGACGGTGCCAAAATAGACTTCCAGAGCCTTCTCGCCGGATTCGCGGATGTAGAGTGCCACGGCCTCGGGATTGCCGAATTTCGCGATCGCCTCCTTCAGCGTGGAACTGCCGATATGCAGGTCGAAGACCCGCGAGCTGCCGTCGGGCAGCGTCTCGACCTGCCATGGCAGATCGGTGCGCCGCATGGTCTCCTCGTGATCGGCGGGCGGGGTGATGAAAAAGACCAGTGCGCCTGCAACCAGGGCCGCACCCGCGATCCAGGTCCACTTATTCGCCATAGTTCATCTCCGGATCGAGTTTGGGCGGCATCTGCAGGTAATAACCCTGTTCGCGCAGGGCCTGCATGACCGTGCCGACATCGGCGCGCGCCAGCGGGCGCTGCGGAGCGAGATCGAGTTGCATGACGAACAGCGCCTTGCCGAAATGCTGCTTCAGCATCTCGGGCAGCTCCTCGTAGCCATCCTCGGCCGAGAGGTAGAGATACATCTCCTCCTTGCGCGCGCTCTTGTAGATCCAGCAGGGCAGGGTGTTGTCAGCCATCTGGGGGCTCCGGTTGCAGATTGCGGGTGATTCTATCGAAAACAAACAACGATTTCCGCGGTCTATGTCAATGAAAAGAGAGCCTGATCGCTGCCACAATGATGCAGACGTTCCCGGCTCAAAGGAGTCACCGCATGCGAAATCTGCTATTCCTCCTGTTGTCGCTTCCATTCGCGATCGGCGGTTGCACCACCGATCCGCTGAAGAGCGTCGAGGTCTCGGATGTGACCATCTCGCAGGCCGCCGCGACGCCGGATGCCTTCCGCGGGCAGCTCGTGCGCTGGGGCGGGACCATCATCGGCATCAGCAACCTCCAGGACCACTCCATGGTCGAGGTGCTCGGCAAGCCGCTGGCTTCCTTCTCGGAGCCCGATGACCGCAAGATGTCCACCGGGCGTTTCATGGTGCGCATTCCCGGTTTCGTCGATCCTGCCGAGTACCAGGAGCCCAACCGGCTCACGGTGGTCGGCAGCCTGGCCGGCGTCACGCAGGGCAAAGTCGGCGATTTTACCTACACCTACCCGCTCGTCGAGGCGCGGCAGCGCAAGCTCTGGGCCGGCAACTACCAGGTCGCCCAGCCTCTCTACTACTCGCCCGGGTGGTACGACCCCTTCTACTATCATCGCTGGCCCTACTGGTACGCCGCCTATCCGCGGCCGCCGGTCAAGCCACCCGTCAAGCCACCGGCCAGCAAGCCGCCGCCCCCCGCCAGGTGAGGAGCCTGACGATGGCCGGGCGTTTGCCGTTCTTGCTGTTGCTCGTGATGCTGGCCGTTGCGGGCTGCGAAACCACGCAGTCAGGCGACGAGTCCGTCGCCTTCACGCCGGCCGACGCCATTGTCGAGAGCCGGAAATACCAGGGCAGGGATGTCGTCTGGGGAGGCGTCCTGATCGCGACGACCAACCAGAAAGACCGTACGACACTCGAGATCCTGACCTACCCGCTCGTCAACGGCCGGCCACAGCTGTCGCGCCCCTCGACGGGCAGGGTCCTGGCCAGCGTGCCGGGGTTTCTGGAGCCGTCGGACTATGCGCCGGGCAGAAATGTCGTCGTCGAGGGGATGTTCACGGGTGTCAGGCACGGCTACAGCGGCGGCGTCTCGACGACCCATGCCGTGCTCGAGGCGCGCAAGGCCGGGCTTCGCGCCACGCAGGACGCCGGCTGGCGGTCGAACCTGCATATCGGCATCGGTATTTCCACAGGCCTCTAAGGGCGCGCTGCGCGGAGCAGGCCGTCCTATGCCGGGCCGGCGCCCGGCTGTGCTGAAACAGCCGGTGCCCGGGGATGAAGCTGTTATCCTTGTCGCATTCCAGCCAGGAATCCCGGACGTGATTTTCGACATCTTGCTCCTGTTTGCTGCAGGATTCGCCGGCGGCGTGCTCAATTCGCTCGCCGGCGGCGGCAGTTTCATCACCTTCCCGGCGCTGCTGCTTGCCGGCGTGCCGCCCGTCAGCGCCAATGCCACCAATACCTTCGCCTCCTGCTCCGGATATCTCGGCGGCGCCTGGGCATTGCGCCGGGAGCTGGCGGCGCACAGGGACGAACTGGCGAAGTATGTCGTCGTGAGCCTGCTCGGCGGCATTGCCGGCGCCTGGCTGCTGTTGCATACCCCGGAGCGACTCTTCCGCGAGGCCATCCCCTGGCTGTTGCTGTTCGCCATGCTGCTGTTTCTGTTCGGCGGTCGGCTCAACAGCTGGCTCAGGCGGCTGGGTTCGCGCCACCGCCATGCATCGCTGGCCGGAAGCGTGCTGTTGCTGCTGTTGCTGTTCGGCGTCTGTCTCTATGGCGGGTTCTTCAACGCCGGGCTCGGCATCATGCTGTTGAGCTACCTGGTGCTCGCGGGAGAGAGCGATATCAATGCCATGAACGGCATCAAGCTGCTGGTTTCCTCGGTCGTCTCGCTGATCGCGATCCTGCTGTTCGTCATCGATGGCGCCATCGCCTGGAGAGAGGGCATGTTGGTCCTGCTCGGGACTCTGGCCGGGGGCTATCTCGCGGCGCATGTCTCGCGCCGTGTACCGCAGCCGCTCGTGCGCGGCTTCGTGATCCTGGCTGGCGGCCTGATCACGCTCTATTTCTTCGCCGCGACCTATCTCTGAAGGGAGACCCGGCGGCGCTCCGGGCCATCAGCCCCGCAGCTGGAACAGCATCTCGATCCCCCTGGCAATCATCTCGATCGCGTACGTGCCGGTAAAGAGCGCGACCACCCTGCCGACGATCTCAACGTAGCGGTTGAGCAGTCGCTCGTTGCGCTTGTGCAGCGGGTCGTGCAGCAGCTTGAACAGCATGATAGAGATGAGCGATCCAAGAACGGCGAGGACGACTGCGATCGAGGCATGGCCGGCAGAGAGCGTCGAGCCGATCAGCACGCTGGCGCTCAGTGTGCCCGGAGCGATCATGAAGGGCATGGCGACCGCGCCGGCAAGATGTTCCGGGTTCCCCTGGGTTTCGAACATGACGATCTTGCCCGCAAACACGGAACGGATGCCGATCAGCAGGAAGATGATGCCACCGAAGATCAGGAAGGAGGCGAAACGCACCCTGAAGATGTTTTCGAAAATGGCGTCGCCGGCCAATGCAAAGAGCACGAAGGCAGCGGCACTGATCAGGTGCGCCCTGAACATCACCGAGAAGAATTCCCTCAGTGGCAACTCCCTGATGAGACTGATGAGGTAGACGCTCATCAGGAAAGGGTTGAGCAGAATGAAAAGGATCGAAGCTGCCTTCAGCAACTCCATGGTTCTTTCCTCCCGTGAGAGTCGTGACCGCTCAGGCCCCGCGCGACTCCTGCATGGTTTCGTAATCCTCAGCGAAGAAGAAACGCTCCTCGCCGGGGCCGGGTTCGAGCTGGTCCAGCCAGGTCGCCGTCTCATCGTATTTTGCGAAGAAAGGCTTCTGCACCCAGTCGGGATCGCGGCCCTGAATGAAGCGCAGCGCGAAGACCTTTTCGCCGGCGATCTCGGTGACGCCCTGCACCTCGACCTTGCCGGGGCCGGCGCTCATGCTCGGTCCGCGCGCGGTGCGTGCCAGGCCGGAGACCTGCTGCATGGCATCGCGGTAGACGTTCCAGGCTTTCGCGAGCGGCACCTCGAAATAGTGGCGGGCGCCGGTGTCGCGCTCGACGAACATATAATAGGGGATGATGCCGAGCTTCACCTGGGTGTTCCAGAGTCTTGCCCAGTCCTCTGCGTTGTCGTTGATATGCGCCAGCAAGGGTCCCTGGGCGCGAATTTCCGCGCCGGTATCGCGCAGGCGGCGGATCGCCCGGCGTGCGATATCCGTCGAAAGCTCCTGCCAGTGATTGTAATGCGCCATGATGGCCACATGCTTGCCGGCATGGTCGAGACGCTCCAGCAGTTCGATGAGTTCGTCGGCATCCTCGTCCGTGACGAAACGGTACGGCCAGAACGTCAGCGCCTTGGTGCCGATGCGGATGGTCTGGATGTGGTCGAAGCGTGCGTCCAGCAGCGGCTCCAGGTAGGCAGCGAGGTGCCTCGTCTTCATGACCATCGGGTCGCCTCCCGTGACGAGCAGGTCGGTCACTTCCGGGTGCTGCTCGAGGTAGGCGTGCAGTTTTTCGGCCTCATTGGTCGCGATGCGCAGCTCCTTGTCGCCGACGAATTGCGCCCAGCGGAAGCAGAAGGTGCAGTAGCTGTGACACGTCTGGCCCTGGCTCGGGAAGAAGAGCACGGTTTCACGGTACTTGTGCTGAATGCCGTTGATGGGTGCACCGTCTGCGTCGAGCGGGATGTTCATCTCCATCTGGCCCGCAGGGTGTGGGTTGAGTTCGGCGCGCAGCTCCCGCGCGAGTGCCTGGATGGCCTTCCTGTCGAGGCCGTCCCTGTGGGCCCTGGCCATGCGCTCGTACATGCCCGGCTCGAGCATGGCGCGCTGCGGGAAGGTGAGCCTGTAGATCGGGTCCTCCGGCACCCTTGACCAGTCGATGAGCTCCTCGATGACATATTCGTTGACACGGAACGGCAGCACCGATGAGACCACCTGCATTTCGAAACGCGTCTCCTGCGGCAACTGTCGGAGCTGAGGGATCCGGTCCAGGTCGCGCTGGGTGAACACCCGGAACTGCCGCGGCTCGGGACGCTGTTCAACGGAAGCGATTTCGATTTTTCGCAGTGCGGATGTCTCGGTCATAAGGTTCTCCAGGCAGGCGCTGTCCATTCTTGCGCAATCGTAATTATGTTTCGGTCGCCGAGGCCGGCTTCTTGCAAGCGGACCCTGACCGTGGAAAGGGGGGCGAACCTTAACAAATCCGGCCCGGGAGTTCAAAATTGACAGCGGCGCAACACCTTGTTCAAAAAAGGGAAATTTCACGGCGTTCCGGCAGTCGCCGGTCGGGAAAGCCGCCCGGCGATCAGCGTCCGGGGACAAGGCATCAGGCCCTGTCCGGCTGCCCCGCAGAGGCCGCCTGGCGTAGCTGATCCCGGTAATCGATGTCACTGATGACGCCCGGATCGTCGGTCTGCAGCCGTTCGAGCAGGTCATCGTGCGCTCTGAGGATGCCGCGCGCGCCCGTGTCTCCCGTGAGCCTGCCGAGCTCGTGGCGCCAGCGGCAGGAAAAGCCGACCGGGTGGCCGCGCCTGCCTTCATGGACCGGTGCAATCATGGCCGCGCCATCGCGCAGGCCATCAGCCAGGGAGGCGATGGTTCCGGAACGAATCCAGGGCATGTCGGCGAGCGCGATGATCCAGCCATCCGCCTGGCGGGTGGCCCGCACGCCGGCCGCCAGGCTCGTGCCCATGCCCCGGGCGGCCAACGGATTCTCGACGATATCCAGCCCGAGTGCCGACAATGCGGCGACGAGCCGCCTGTCGCCCGGCCGCACGACGGCACAGGCGTCCGGCACCGCGGCGAGCAGGGAACGCGCCGCTGCAACCGCGACCGGCGTGCCGTCCGGCAAGGGGTGCAACAGCTTGTCGCCGCCGAAGCGTGCCGAGCTGCCTGCCGCGAGCAGGATGCCGGCGATCTCAGATGCCGCCATCGGTGATGCCGTTTCGCAGTGCAGTGATCTGGGCGAGGATGGAGAGTGCGATCTCGGCCGGCCGCTTGCTGCCGATGTGGAGCCCCGCCGGGCCATGGATGCGCGCGATCTGATCGTCCGTGTAGCCGAGCGACGCCAGCCGCCTGTTACGCGCTCGCGCCGACTTTCTCGAGCCCAGCGCGCCGATGTAGAAAGCGCCGGAGTCGAGCGCGGCGCCGAGCCCGAGGTCGTCCTGCTTCGGATCATGGGCCAGTGTCACGATGGCGGTGCGCGTCTGGTCGCCGAGCGCATTGACGGCGTCGTCCGGCATCGCGCGCGAGTGCCGGATGCCCTCGGGCATGGGCACGGCGTAGTCATCGCGCGGATCGCAGATTGTCACGCGGTAGTCGAGCTGCCGCGCCATGCCGGCGAGATGGCGTGCGAGCTGGCCGTCGCCGATCAGCAGCAGTTGCCAGGCCGGGCCGAAGGTCTTGACGACATGCGCATCCGAGACCTGCAGTTCGGGACCGTCACGCCCGGGCGCGAGTACCGTTTCACCCGACAGAAGATCGACAGTGCGCGCGACGAGCTCGCCGCGCTCGAGCCGCTCGAGCAGTTCCGCGATGCTGCGCGCCTCCTGCAGCGTCTCGACGAGCACTTCCAGGCGGCCGCCGCACGGCAGCCCCATGCGCGCCGCCTCCTGGCGGTCGACGCCGAAATCGATCATGGTCGGCGCGGGTCCCGCGATCTCGCCATCGGCGTAGCGCGCCACGAGTGTCTCCTCGACGCAGCCGCCGGATAGCGAGCCGGCGAAACGGCCGGCGTCGTTCATCGCGAGCAGCGAGCCCGGCGGCCGCGGCGAGGAGCCCCAGGTCCTGATCACGGTGGCGAGCGCGACCCCTCGTCCCTCGCGCAGCCACTGGAGCGCTGCGCCCAGGATGGTGATGTCGTCGGCCTGTTGCGTCATCTCGCGGTCAGGCGGGCCGCAGGTCGGCGTGCTTCAGCGGGAAGCTGCGGATGCGCTTGCCGGTGGCCGCGAAGATGGCGTTGAGCACGGCCGGCGCGGCGACCGCGATGGTCGGCTCGCCGATGCCGCCCCAGAAACCGCCGGATGGCATGACGATGACGTCCACTTGCGGCATCTCGTCGATCAGCATCGAGGGGTAGCTGCTGAAGTTGGTCTGCTCGACGCCGCCCTCGCGGATGGTGCATTCCCCGTAGAGCAGGGCCGAGAGTCCGAAGACGAAGGAGCCCTCGACCTGCGCCTCGATCTGCTGCGGGTTGACCGCGTAACCGGGGTCGGTGGCCGCGACGATGCGGTGGATTTTGAGCTTGCCGCTGTCACTGACCGAGACCTCGGCGCAGGCGGCGACGTGGCTCGCGAACGCCTTGCAGACGGCGAGTCCGCGATGCACGCCCTCGGGAGCGGGTGTGCCCCAGCCGGCCTTCTCTGCCACGGCCTCGAGCACGGCCAGGCTTTTCGGGTGGACGGCCATGAGCTTGCGCCGGAAGGCCAGCGGATCCTGCCCGGCGGCATGCGCCAGTTCGTCCATGAAGCACTCCATGTAGATGGCGTTCTGGTTGACGTTGACGCCGCGCCAGAAGCCCGGCGGCACGGGCGGATTGCGCATGGCGTGATCGATCAGCAGGTTCGGGACGCTGTAGCTGATGGCGTGGTCGCCCTCGGGCAGCATGCCCTGGAAGACGAACATGTCGACGCCGTTCTGCATCCAGTTGGGATTGACCGCGGCGAGGATCGACTGGCCCGAGATGCGCACGCGCAGGCCGGCCAGGTCGCCGTTTTCGTCGAGCCCGCCGACGAGCCTGGCACTGGTGATCGGGTGATAGTGGCCATGCTGCATGTCCTCCTCGCGTGTCCACAGCAGCTTGACCGGTGTGCCGGGCATCTGCTTCGCGATGGCCACGGCCTGCTTGACGAAGTCGTGGAAAGCCCCGCGCCGTCCGAAACCGCCGCCGAGGTGGATCTTGTAGACCTCGCACTGACTCGCCGGCAGGCCGGCCGCCTCGGCCGCCGCCTGCAGCGCCGCCTCGCCGTTCTGCGTCGGGCACCACACCTCGCAACGCTCGGGCGTCCAGTGCGCCGTCGCGTTCATCGGCTCCATGGGGGCGTGGTTCTGGTAAGGGTAGCTGTAGGTCGCCTCGACGGTTTTCGCTGCCTTTGCGATCGCCGCGTCGGCGTCACCGTTGCTGTTGCCGACGAAAGCCTCGGCGGCATCCAGCCCCTCGGTCAGCATGGCGTCGATCGAGGCGCTGTTGACGCCGGCATTCTCGCCGCGGTCCCAGGTGACGGGCAGGGCGTCGAGCGCCGTCTTGGCCTGCCACCAGGTGTCGGCGACGACGGCCACGGCATTCTCCTCCACGCGCACGACCTTGCGCACGCCGGGCATGCCCTTGACGCGGGTATCGTCGAAGGAGGCGAGCCTGCCGCCGAAGGTCGGGCACTGCCTGATGGCCGCGTTGAGCATGCCCGGCAATGTCAGGTCCGCGCCGAACACCTGCTTGCCGGTCAGCTTGTCGACCGTGTCGAGGCGCTTGACGGGCTTGCCGATGAGTTTCCATTCCGAAGGATCCTTGAGCTCGACCTCGAACGGCGGAATCAGCTCTGCGGCTGCCGTGGCGACCTTGCCGTAGGTCGTCGTGCGCCCGCTCGGCCCGTGGGTGATGACGCTGTTGGCCGCGCTGCACTCCTCCATGGGCACGTCCCACGCCTCTGCGGCCGCCTCGATGAGCATCTGGCGCGCAACCGCGCCGCCCTTGCGGACATAGTCGTGGCTGCCGCGAATGCCCTGGCTGCCGCCCGTGGAGAAACTGCCCCAGGCGCGATCGCGTGCCAGGCTCTGCCCCGGTGTCGGGTACTCGGTCGTGACTTTCGACCAGTCACACTCGAGTTCCTCGGCCACGAGCTGGGCGAGCCCGGTCAGGGTGCCCTGGCCCATCTCGGAGCGGGCGATGCGGATGATGACGGTGTCGTCCGGCTCGATGACGACCCAGGCGTTGATTTCAGGCGTCCCGGCCCCGGGAGCGCCGCCGCTCTGCGCGCTCTTCGCGGCCATGGCCGGCAGGGCCATGCCCAGCGAAAAGCCGGCGCCGGCCGCGGTCATGCCGATGAGGAATTCGCGGCGTGTGATTTTCAGGCGTTGCCTTTTCATTTCGACCTCCCGCGCTTGCCGATCTCGACGGCCAGGTGGATGCCGCGGCGCACCCGGTTGAAGGTGCCGCAGCGGCAGATATTCGTGATGTGTGCATCGATGTCTGCATCGCTCGGCTCGGGGGTGTTGCCGAGTAGTGCAGCGGCGCTCATGAGCATGCCTGGCTGGCAATAGCCGCACTGCGGTACGTCGAGTTCCTCCCACGCCTGTTGCAGCGGATGGCTGCCGTCCGGCGACAGCCCCTCGATGGTGACGATCTCCTGGGATTCGGTGACCGCGCCGAGCGGCGTGGTGCAGGAGCGGATGGCGCGTCCGTCGAGATGCACAGTGCAGGAGCCGCACAGCCCGATGCCGCAGCCGTACTTCGTGCCTGTGAGCCCGAGGTGCTCGCGCAGCACCCACAGCAGGGGTGTCGAACTCTCCGCATCGACCTCGACGGTTTCGCCGTTGATCTTGAGTTTTGCCATCAGAATTACTCCTCGCTGGTTGCGGATGCGTCGACCGTGCCGGCGCATCATCGAGTCGAATACACTAGCAAATACGAACTGTTTTTTCAGGACCTGCCGGGCCATTCTCTGGCACCACTCCAGTATGGATTTGACCTGAAGGCGTCCATGTCGCAATCTTGCTGTCCTGAAATTGCGTTTACCTGTCACACAGGAGCCATGATGTCCCCATATTTCTACACAGTAAATGCCACTCTGCTACACGCCGCACATAGTCTCCGCTGGCGTCTCCTGCCCCTTCTACTGGTCGCCCTGGCGCTGCCCGCATCGGCCAGCGACATGACCAAACGCGACGGCGGGCCTTCCTCGCAGGAGATGCTGGCCAGGAACGCGCCGGACGCGGTCGACGGCATGAGCTTCTTCCGCCCGGTCCTGAGCGGGGTGCTCTACAGGGGCGGTTTCAAGGGCGGCGACAAGAACCGCACGGGGCTCAGCAATTCCCAGCGCAAGGCGCTCTGCGAAAAGGGCTTTTCGAAAGCCTTCTATGCCGATTTCGGCAAGAACACGGACTACGGCAAGACCTCCTGCAGCGCGGGCGCGCTGGATTACGAGTCGGCGCGCTCCTCGAGGCCCTCCGCCGTCATGAAGGCGATCCACGAGGTCATCGAGAAGCAGAACGAGGGACCCGTGTTCGTCCACTGCATGTGGGGCGTCCACTCATCCGGCGCCCTCTCGGCAATGGCGCTCGTCCAGTTCTGCGGCTGGTCGGAAGAGCGCGCCAAGAAGTACTGGAACGATGCGCGCAACAACGCCCCCTGTGGCGGCGGATGCGACAAGTGGATCGACAACAAATTCAAGCATTTCAAGGTCGATCCGTCCCTGAAGATATCGAAGGCGGAGCAAGCCGCCATCTGCCCGAAATAACCTGTTCCGGGAGTTTTCGACCATGATCAGAAGCCTGGCAGCGGCTGCGGCCGCCTTCGCTGTCTCCACCACGATGGCCAGCGACAGGGTGAGCGGCGATTCCGTGACCTTCACCAGCCCCAATGGCCTCGAGGAGCGCTGCCTGCGCATTACGCCCATTCCCGGCGGGAACTACAGCAAGGGCGACCGCGAGGACGAGGCAGGGTATTGCGACATCGATTTCTACGACAGCAAGGTGGCGCTCTGTCCCAAGACCTGGAGCACCAGTCCCGGCATGATGGTCTACGACATCTCGAGCGGTCCCTACGCCGGCAAGCGGGAGGCATTCCAGCGCAAGGCCTGCCGCGAGGGCAAGAGTGCCGAGCGCTATTCGGCAGGCGACCTGGCGAAGTACAAGACCACGATGAACGCGAAAGGCACCAGTGGCACCTACGCCCCCTCGTCGCTGCTCTACTACCACTTCTCGCGCTACTTCGACACGACGGTGCGCGTGCCGGTCGCCGTATGGCGCTCGATGGACGCCGGAGCGCATCTCGAGGAAGTGGCGGAGGCGGGCCTCGCGCTCTCCGGCGGCAGCCATGGCGGACGCATGAACCATGCCGGCTGGGAAGCCTTCGTCAAGGCCGACAGGAACCCTTCGAGCTACTCGCCGACGGACGACCTCTTCACCAGCGACCGCAAGCAGATCTACGGCGTGCTGCTCTCGAGCCCCGGTCACCGCTACGGTTCGGAGATCAACGGCACGCGCAAGTCGGGCTGGGGCAAGGGACAGAACCGCGACTTCCAGGAGACGCCGGCCTTCCTCGCGCTGCGCTCCGAGAAGCCGCTCGAGGCGGCCATCGCGCAGGGTCTCGCCGAGGGGCGCAAGGACCGGCAGATCGCGAAGGACCTGGGTCCGGACGTGGCGCCGCAGCAGATGGTCTACTGGATGAAGGAGCTGACCGAGATCGTGCTGCTCGACTTCATCTTCAGCCAGCAGGACCGCGTCGGCAACATCGATTTCACGCCCTACTACTACTGGCTGGAAAACGGCGAGCGCAAGCACGCCAGGGCGAGTCACCACAAACCCAGGGATGGCACGGTTCCCGCCGACGCGCTGCTGCTGCATCGCACCAACCTGAACGACAACGATGCCGGCGGCCGCGTGCAGTACGCCAACTTCGCCAAGTCGACCGGCATGCTCGAAAAGCTGCGGCACATGGACGAGGAGACCTACCGCAGGCTGCTGGCGCTCGACAGGGATCTGCGGGACAAAGGCGACGTCTACCGCTGGCTCGAGAGCAGCCTCGGGCTGTCGGCGCGCGAGGTCAGACAGGTCGTCGACAACACCGCCATGGCGACGCAGATCCTGCGTTCGACCTGCCAGAAGGGCAAGATGCGCTTCGACCTGCACCCGAGGGAGTTCTTCGAGAAGGGCAAGGTGACGCCGGCAAAGATTTCCTGCGATGCGCCCTGAGCGCCTTGCCGCGGCCTTCCTGCTGCTGTTACTGCTTGTCTCCACGACAGCGGCCGCGCCGCTGCGGGTGGCCGTGATCTCCGATCTCAACGGCAGCTACGGTTCGACGAGCTATGCGCCGCGCATCGACAGGGCCATCGACCGCGTCATCGAACTCAAGCCCGATCTTGTGATCTCCACGGGCGACATGGTCGCCGGCCAGCGCAGGCCGCACCTGACGCGCAAGCAGGTGCTTGCCATGTGGTCCGCCTTTCACCGGGTCGTCAGCGACCGCCTGGCCGCCGCCGGCATTCCGTTCGTTGTCACGCCGGGCAACCACGACGCCTCGGCCTACGGCGGTTTCCGGCATGAGCGCGAGATCTACCGCGAGCAGTGGCTGCCGAGAAAGCCGAAGCTCGATTTCGTCGACGATGCCGACTATCCCTTTTTCTACGCCTTCGACATGGGGGGCGTGCGCTTCGTCTCGCTGGATGCGACCAGGCTCGGCCCGCTGCACGGCGACCAGATGCGTCGCCTCGAAGCCGTCGCCACGGGGCGGGAGGCGCTCGTGACCTACAGTCACCTGCCGCTGTGGCCCTTCGCCAGAAATCGGGAAAAGGAGGTGATCGGCGACACCCGGCTGGAGTCGCTCTACCGGAAAACCGGTGTCGACCTGCATCTGTCGGGCCATCACCACGCCTTCTACCCGGGTGAGAAAAACGGCATTCTGCATGTTTCCCAAGCGTGTCTCGGCGGCGGCCCGCGCAAGCTCATCGGCGATACGCAGAGGAGCCGACACAGCTTCACCGTCGTCGATATCGACGACGACGGCGGGATCGCATGGACCTGGCGCAGTGAGGCCGCCTCGCGGGTTTCGCAGCGCCATGCAATCCTGCCGGTGCCGTGAATGCCGCGCGGGTCCCGGCGCGACTCCCCTGCTGCCACTGCGGGAGAGGGCATGAACGCGCTTTCCGCTTTTTTCCGGCGCACGGTGTCGATCCGCTGGAGCATCATGCGAAACCTCTTCCTGCTGCTGTTCCTGATTTGCGGCACCATATTCGCCGTCTCCTATCTCTCCTACAAGAAGGCTGTCGACGAACTCTCGGTCCAGGTCGTCGAGCGTTTCAACGAGAAGACGCACGCCCATCTCGAAAGCTTCTTCGAGCCCGTCCGCAAGACAGTCTTGACGGCCAGGGCCTGGGGAGCCGGCGGGCGGCTGCGGATGGACGAGATGGACGATCTGAACGCGCTCTTCATGCCGCTGCTGCGCGAGTTCGGGCAGATCACGTCGGTCAATATCGGCTCATCGGATGGTTCCGACTGGCTGCTGCTGCAACAACCCGACGGCTGGATGAACCGGGTCGTTCGTGCCGATGCGTGGGGGGGCGAGGCCCGGCTGTATCACCGCCAGGCCGACGGCGGTTTGCGCAAGCAGGAGAAGAGGGCGATCGGCTATGACCCCCGCCAGCAGCCCTGGTTCATCGGCGCCTCGGCGATGCAGGGCGAAGCCCCCCTCTTCTGGACTCGGCCCTACAGCTTCTTCACCACCGGAGAACCCGGCATGACGGTCGCGAGCCGCTGGCGCGATGCCGGCAGTGGCACGACCTTCGTCATCGCATTCGACATCAAGCTCATCGATATCACGGCGTTCACCACGTCCCTCGATGTCAGCCCCAACGGCAAGGCCGCGATCCTGACGCAGGATGGAAAGGTCCTTGGCTTGCCGCGCGATCCGGCGTTCGGCTCACGCGAACAGCAGACGCAGGCAGTCATGAAATCCCTGGAAGAGCTCCAAATTGCACTGCTAGACAGGATCTACGCTCACCGCGGCATGCCGGACCAGGGACAGCATGTCTTCCATTTCAGCAGCGACGGCCGCAAGTGGTGGGGTGGCATCGATACCTATCCGCTGGGCGACGCACAGCGGCTCCTGATCGGCATCATGGTTCCGGAGGGCGACTTCCTCGGCCATCTGCGCCAGCAGTCGATGTTCATCGTGCTGATTTTCCTGGCTGCGATCCTCATGGCCATGCTCATGTCGTTCGTTCTGGCATCGAAATACAGCAAGCCGCTCGAGGCCCTTGCGCAGAGAAGTCGCAGGCTCAGGGAGCTGGATCTGGAGACGGGCGAGACCATCGAGTCGCGCGTCAAGGAGGTCATGCGGCTCGTGCGGGCTCACGAGGAGATGACGTCCGGCCTGCAGTCTTTCTCACGCTACGTGCCAGTGGAGCTCGTCAAGCAGCTGCTGCTGCAGGGCGAGGTCGCCAGGATCGGCGGCGAGATCCGCGAGCTGTCGATCCTGTTCACCGATATCCGTGACTTCACGACCATCTCGGAAAAGATGCCGCCGGAGAGGCTCACCGCCCATCTGGCCGGTTATTTCGACATCATGCTCAGGCAGCTTAACGAAATGGGAGCCACGGTCGACAAGTTCATCGGCGATGCCATCGTCGCCTTCTGGGGTGCGCCGCAGGAGGATGCGGCGCATATCGAGCATTCACTCGAGGCAGTCCTGGGATGCATCTCCGCGCTCGAATCCTTCAACGCGGAGTGCGACGCGCAAGGGCTGCCGCGTCTGGAAACCTGCTTCGGACTCGGGGCGGGTCGCGTTGTCGTCGGCAATGTCGGTTCCCAGTCGCGCCTGAGCTATACCGCGCTCGGCGATACCGTCAATCTCGTGAGCCGGCTCGAAGGGCTGAACCGCTTCTACGGCACGCAGGCGATCGTCATGGAGAGGGTCGTCATCGAGGCCGGCGAGCGCTATCTCTTTCGCCGGCTGGACGAAGTGCGCGTCAAGGGCAGGCAGGAGTCCGTGGTGATCTACGAGCTGCTCGGGCGCCAGGGAGAGGTCTCTGCCGCGAGGCTCGCTTTCCGGGAGGATTACGAAAGGGCGCTGGATTGCTATCGCCGGCGTGATTTTCACGCCGCAGTCGAGACGCTCGAAATGCTTGCGCAGACGTCTCCCGGCGATCTCTCGGTCTCGCGACTGCTCGACGACTGCAGGCGTTATGTCGCCGAAGCACCGCCCGCCGACTGGGACGGGATTTCGCGCTTCGATGTCAAGTAATGACCACCCGCCTGTTCTCGCGGAGGACAGCGCCTGCCCCCGATTGACAAAAATCAAGG
>JARRMY010000007.1:0-82939 GCA_037385505.1 Gammaproteobacteria bacterium
GCTCTACTTCTGAAGTCAGCTACAAATGGGATGATTACCCCTGTAGCGTGGGCGCCCATGGGTGCGAGGGATTATTTGGGAATGTGGTCGCCACATCCTGCTTCGCAGGGTTCGCGATGACAATGTTCCGGTTCTGAGATCACCACGTCGGCTGTCGCCTCCACGTGATGACATGGTGCCTTTTTCAGGACTCTATTCTGCTTATTATGGAATGGTGTATTCATACGACTATCGGCTTGATTCAGCGCTTTTCGTGTCTGGTCCATTATTTCCTGTCACCAGCCGCAAGCATGTTTGCGATCTTGTTCTTTCGTTGCTCAATGATGCTCAGTATTTTTCCGATGATCTCGACTTTCCCGTACGCCTTTTCAAAATCTGCCGCCAATGCCGCCGCCTCTTCGCTGACCTGCTCCTTCATCTCAAGCAACGTCTGACGGACCAGTTTGTAACCGATGCCGGCCTCATCGGCAAAGGTTTGCCAGCAGCGTTCGATGATCCAGTCCGGCCGGTCCTCGCCGCCGATACGCATCGCATGTCCTTGCGACAGCTCCGGGTAGACGGCGGTGCTCATCAGATCGTAGAAAGGCGCGAGTATCGGCCCCTTCTGCGTCAGCAGTAGCGAGATGTTCTTGCCGTGGGCGTCGGCGTTTCCAATCAGGAAGTTGAACACCACCCACTGCAGCAGCGCCTTGGCGTCCGCAACCGGCATCACACTCGCCTCACGCACAAGCTCGAAGCATTGCTGCAGCGATGGTCCACCCTCTTTTTCATACTTCTGATCGGGAGGAATGCCGAGCGCCTGGCAGAAATCCTCCTGGTGGACTCTTTCGAGTGTTCCGTCCGGCCAGCGATGTCGGTCAGACCTGTCGACAAGGTAGAGCGGTTCCGCTTTCTGCAGGATGCGCGTCGAGGGAACGGAGAGCCCGGCTCTCTGCGCCAGTTGCATGCAGAAGGCTTCGTTGTGGACCGAATCCGGACAGCGTTCGATCGGTGGCTTGAGGATGTGACTGCTGGAGGCGGTTCCCATCGGCAGACTCACCTGTTTGCCATCGAAGTAGACCGGCAGCTTGTTCTGCGCGCCGGCCAGCGAGAGGCGGATGCCCTCCTCGCCCGCCAGCATCGGTCGCCCGGGCAGTTCATCGATCAGGCTGTTGAGCGCGTCGTCGTTCAGAGTCCGATACCTGCTCTTTCCGGTCGGCTCGGTTTTCCCGGGTAAAAGGCTGACCGCGCCGGCGCATTCACCGCCGACTGCCTCCAGCAAGGCGAAATCATTCTTCTCGGACAGCCCCAGTTTGCGGGCAACCATGCGGCGCAGTTCCGATTCCGGCAAAAGGTTGGCGAAGAAGGGTCGCGCACGCTCATCATCGAAGACTTCGGTCTGCAACGGGAGCCGTAACGACAGTGGGATGGATTCGTCACTGGCCAACCACGCTTCGTCGTACTCGAAAGCAAATCGCCCTCCCTCCAGCCAAAGTCGCCCCACGCGCTGTTGTCGTAAATAGACGTTGAGCTCGTCGCTCACTTGACGACCTGCCCCTTTGCGGTCAGCGTTGCACCAGCTTTAAAGCCAGCCTTGGCTGTTTTCTGCCATCCCCTTGGCTGGATGAGCACCTCCAAACCCAGACACTGGAGGACCTGCAGCACCTTGCCCAGCTCCATGGTCGGCTTGCCATTTTCCAGCTCCGAGATGAAGCGCACGCCGACACCGCACAGCGAGGCGAACTCGGCCTGGGTTGCACCCTGCGACTTGCGTTGTGAACGGACGCAACGGCCAAGGTCTTCGGCTGTCGAAATATTCCCGAACGGTAAAATATTGCTCTCTTTCATGTCCGTAGGTTACGATTTTTCCCGTACGGGAAATATATGAGGATCCATGCCGAATAACAAGCATTTTTTCCCGATCGGGAATATTTATTGTAGCGGGGTCGAGGCAAAATATCCCGGGATGTTCCCCAAATGAACATTATTTAACGCATCCACAAGATTATTCTCCGTGCTATTTGCGGAGAAAATGGCCGTTATTCTCCGCATGGGAAGGGATGGGAGGCAGGATGCAGGTGAGGCGTAATAGCAATTGAGATCACCGCGACGGTTGTCGCCTCCTGGTGATGAGGCTATTCATTTAACCCGATTGATGCGGTTCGCTTTGCTCACCACATCCTACGTCCTTGCAGATTGATGCGGTTCGCTTTGCTCACCACATCCTACGTTCTTGCAGATTGATGCGATTCGCTTTGTTCACCACATCCTACGTCCTTGAAGATTGATGCGGTTCGCTTTGTTCACCACATCCTGCGTCCTTGCAGATTGATGCGGTTTGCTTTGCTCACCACATCCTGCGTCCTTGCAGAATGAGGTTGTCACGTCGGCTTCGGCTTGTCGCGCCGTGAAAGGGCGGTGTCCTAGGCCTCTAGACGAAGGGGACAGAACTAGTTGTCCGGTCTGCTCAGTTGCGTGGTCGTGACGCCTGTCAGCAACAGCACGAAGCCGAGCGGTATCGTTCCGAGAAAGAATATCGCCAGATCATCCTTGTCCAGCATCAGCAGCCCGAATCCGATCAGCATGCCTGCGGCGATGAGCAGGATACCGGCTACCGTGGCGAAAACTCCGAAGCGGTGCATTTTACTGACTTTGCCTCCGGAATCAAGCCTGTTCAACAGAATCTTGGTGGAGCTAGGCGGGATCGAACCGCCGACCTCAACACTGCCAGTGTTGCGCTCTCCCAGCTGAGCTATAGCCCCGTAAAGAGGTGCGAATTATGGGGATTTCGCCCCGCCCTGTCAAGGAAGAAAATCGGCCGGAAAGCCCTCCCAGGCGAGGCGCACGGGAGCCTCGTCGGCGTACGCCCGATCGGCGATGGCGACGATGCTGCCGCCGCTGGTGACAAGCGGCACGCGCTCGCGCAGCCAGGGTGGCATACCGAGCTCCTGCATGAGCGTCTTGAGCGGCCGGCTGTGTCCATTGAACCGCACTTCGTCGCCCTCGCGGCGGAAGCGCACCTGCAGCGCATGCCCCGCCCCGTCGATCAGGCGGAGCATGCCGAGATTGCCCGGCAGCGCCAGCGGCTCGCTGCCATCCCAGTCGGCACAGTAGCCGCTGTCGATCTCCGGAAGCGCTTCACCGAGATAGAGCAATTCGCCATGGCGGCGCAGGGTCCAGCCGTGCCACTCCACGCCGGGCTGGCGGTCGTCCGCCGCCGTGGTCAGCTGGCGCAGGAACTCGTCGAGTTGCCGCGCAGGCAATGGCGGCGCCCCTGCCCTGCGCAGCCAGTGGCGCATCAGTTGCACGCGCCAGGACGGCGGCTGTTGCATGAGCCCGGCAAGATCGATGCGTCCGGGGGCCTGCAGCAGCGGCCCGATGCGCGCGGCGGCCTCCTCGTCGAGCAGGGCGACGGACTCGCCCGCCAGTTCCGCGCTCCTGGCGATCTTCGAGACGGCCACGGGCCAGCGCTCTTCCAGCAGCGGCAGCACGCGGTGGCGCAGGAAGTTGCGGTCGAAATCGATGCCGGCGTTGGTCGGGTCCATGATCCAGGAGAGGCCCGCCTCGTTGGCGAAGGCCTCGAGCTCGGCGCGGCTGACATGCAGCAGCGGGCGCAGCAGCAGCCCCTCGCCGAGTCTGCGCGTGCGCGGCATGCCGGCCAGCCCGTGCAGGCCGCTGCCGCGCATGAGGTTCAGCAGCAGGGTCTCGGCCTGGTCGTCCTGGTGATGCGCCGTGAGCAGGACATCGCCCCGCTGCATGATGCGCTCGAAGGCGGCGTAGCGCGCCTCGCGCGCGGCGGCCTCGAGGCTCGCCATGCTGGTGTCGACCGCGACCTCGATGAGCTGCAGCGGGATCTGGAGCCGGCTGCAGGCGCGGGCGCAATGCGCGGCCCACTCGCCTGCCTGTGGCTGCAGGCCGTGGTTGACGTGCACGGCAGCGAGCCGCATCGGAGTCTCTTCGCGCAGGGAGGCCAGCGCGTGCAGCAGGGCCGTGGAGTCGAGGCCGCCCGAGTAGGCGACGAGGAGGCGTCCGCCCGCCGGCAGTTCCTGCAGCTGCGGCAGGAGCGCGGCGGCCCGGAACATCAGCTCTCGTCGAAGCGGCCGATGCTCATGAGGCGGTGGTAGCGCTGCTCAATGACATCGTCGATAGGAATGTCGATGATGCGCCTGAGCTCCTCGACGAGGATGCCCTTCAGGAGCACCGCCATCTTCTCGGGATCGCGGTGCGCGCCGCCGAGCGGTTCGGGGACGATGCGGTCGCACAGGCGCAGCTCGTGCAGCCGGTCGGAAGTGATGGCCATGGCCTCGGCGGCCAGCGGCGCCTTCTCGGCATCCTTCCAGAGGATGGAGGCGCAGCCCTCGGGCGAGATGACGGAGTAGGTGCTGTATTTCAGCATCAGCAGGCGGTCGCAGACGCCGATGGCCAGCGCGCCGCCGGAGCCGCCCTCGCCGATGACGGTGCTGATGATGGGCGTGTGCAGCAGGGCCATCTCGCGCAGGTTGCGCGCGATGGCTTCGCTCTGGCCGCGCTCCTCGGCGCCGACGCCGGGATAGGCGCCGGGCGTGTCGATGAAGGTCAGGATCGGCAGCTTGAAACGCTCGGCCGTCTCCATGATGCGCAGCGCCTTGCGGTAGCCCTCGGGCCGCGGCATGCCGAAGTTGCGGTGCAGCTTCTCCTTGGTGTCGCGCCCCTTCTGGTGGCCGATGATGGCGACCGGGATGCCCTCGAGGCGCGCGATGCCGCTGACGATGGCCGGGTCGTCGGCGAAGGCGCGGTCGCCGTGCATCTCCTCGAAGTCCGTGAAGATGCGCTGCACGTAGTCGAGGAAATAGGGGCGCAGCGGGTGGCGCGCGACCTGCGAGATCTGCCAGGGCTTGAGGTTGCTGAAGATGGACTCGGTGAGGTCGCGGCTCTTCTTCTCGAGCGTGGCGATCTCGTCCTGGATGTTGATTTCACCATCCGAGCCGACGTTGCGCAGCTCGTCGATGTTCGCCTCGAGCTCGGCGATCGGCTGTTCGAAATCGAGAAAGTTAAGATCCATGGCTGGGAATCATACAGCAGTTTTGACGGCGCTGGTATCGTGCGCCTGATGATAGCCGAGCGTGACCGAAGCGTCACCATACGCCTGGCGCAACTGCAGCAGCAGGCTGTCGCGCGGCGTGATCTTCCACTGCTCGCCGAGCAGCATGCTGCCCTGGTAGTTGTGGCTGATGTATTCGAGAATGACGCGGCAGTTGCCGCCCGCGTAAGGCTGCAGCTGCTGCACGAGCTGCGCGATGACCTGCTCGACATCGGCCTGCGGCAGCAAGCGGTGGTCGATCGTCAGCGACAGCCTCCTGGCGTGCAGGATGCGCGCCTCCTCGATGGTCAGGGCGTTGTCGCCGCGCAGGCTCGTGGCGTCGCGGTAGGAGTCGTAGGACAGACCGCCCTCGATGAGCAGCATGTTGCCGCTCTGCAGGGAGTCGAGGTTCTTCTCGAGCGCGTCGCTGAAGAACGGGATGTCGAGCGACGCCGTGCTGTCGTCGAGCAGCACGGTGGCCATGGGACCGCGCTGGGTCTCGCGGCGCGCGACGGCCTCGACGCGTCCCGCCACGCGGATGCGCTCCTGCTTGCCGCGCTCGCGCGACACCTTCATCTCCTGGATGGCCGCGAGGCGCGTGACGCCGAGCGCCGAGAGGTCGCGCTCGTACTGGTCGATGGGGTGTCCCGTCAGGTAGAGGCCGAGCGTCTCCATCTCGCCCTGCAGGCGCAGGTCGTCGGTCCAGGCGTCGCGCTGCGGCAGCACCGAGGTGTCGACATTGGCGGACGGTTTCTCGGGCGCCTCCATGGCGAAGAGATCGTTCTGCCCCGCCTCGGCCATGGCGTTCTGCTGCTCGGCCATCTTCAGCGCCATCGGCACCTGGGCCGTGAGCGTCGCGCGGTTCTCGCCGAGGCTGTCGAGCGCGCCGGCGCGGATCAGGGATTCGAACACGCGGCGGTTGACCTTCCTGAGATCGATGCGGCAGCAGAGGTCGACGAGGCTGTCGAAGCGGCCGCCGTCGCTGCGCGCGCGCACGAGCTCCTCGATGGCCGACTCGCCGACGCCCTTGACGGCGCCGAGGCCGTAGACGATGGCGTCCTCGTCGTCGATGGTGAACATGTACTCAGAGCGGTTGATGTCGGGCGGCAGGATCGCGAGCTCCATGGCGCGGCACTCCTTGACGAGATGCACCACCTTGTCGGTGTTGTCCATGTCGGCCGACAGCACGGCCGCCATGAAGGCCGCCGGGTAATGCGTCTTGAGCCAGAGTGTCTGGTACGAGACCAGCGCGTAGGCGGCCGAGTGCGACTTGTTGAAGCCGTAGCCCGCGAACTTCTCCATGAGGTCGAAGATGTAGGTGGCCGTCTCCTCCTCGACGCCGCGCTCGAGCGCGCCCCGCAGGAAGATCTCGCGCTGCTTGGCCATCTCCTCGGCCTTCTTCTTGCCCATGGCGCGGCGCAGCAGGTCGGCGCCGCCGAGCGTGTAGCCGGCCAGCACCTGGGCGATCTGCATGACCTGCTCCTGGTAGAGGATGACGCCGTAGGTCGGCTTCAGGATGGGCTCCAGGTCCGGGTGCGGGTACTCGACCTCGGCGCGCCCGTGCTTGCGGTTGATGAAGTCGTCGACCATGCCCGACTGCAGCGGACCCGGACGGAACAGCGCCACGAGCGCCGTGATGTCGTCGAAGTTGTCGGGCAGCAGCTTGCGGATGAGCTCCTGCATGCCGTGGGATTCGAGCTGGAAGACGGCCGTGGTGTTGCCGCTCTTGAGCAGCTTGAAGGCCTCCGCGTCGGCGACCGGGATGGCGTTGATGTCGACGGGCGGCTCGCCCCTCTTCTGCCTGACGCCGTTGATGGTCGCCAGCGCCCAGTCGATGATCGTCAGCGTGCGCAGGCCGAGGAAGTCGAACTTGACGAGGCCGACGGCCTCGACGTCGTCCTTGTCGAACTGGGTCACGAGGTTCTCGCCGCCGGGTTCGCAGTAGAGCGGCGTGAAGTCGGTCAGCACGGTCGGCGAGATGACGACGCCGCCAGCATGCTTGCCGGCGTTGCGCGCGAGGCCCTCGAGCTTCAGCGCCATGTCGATGAGCGCCGTCACCTCCTCGTCGTTCTCGTAGGCCTCCTTGAACTCCGGGTTCTGCTCCAGCGCCCTGGTCAGGGTCATGCCGACCTCGAAGGGCACGAGCTTGGCGACACGGTCGACGAAGCCGAAGGGGTGACCGAGCACGCGGCCGACGTCGCGCACCACGGCCTTCGCGGCCATGGAGCCGTAGGTGATGATCTGCGAGACCGAGTCGCGCCCGTAGGTGCGCGCCACGTAGTCGATGACGCGGTCGCGGTTGTCCATGCAGAAGTCGACGTCGAAGTCGGGCATGGAGACGCGCTCGGGGTTCAGAAAGCGCTCGAACAGCAGCTCGTGCTCGATGGGGTCGAGGTCCGTGATCTTGAGCGCGTAGGCGACGAGCGAGCCGGCGCCCGAGCCGCGCCCCGGGCCGACCGGGATGCCGTTGTCCTTGGCCCACTGGATGAAGTCCGCGACGATCAGGAAGTAGCCCGGGAAGCCCATCTGGTTGATGACGTCGAGCTCGAGCTGCAGGCGGTCGAAATAGCGCTTGCGTTGCCGCTCGAAGTCCTCCTGCTCCGGATCGAGGATCTTGCCGAGGCGCTCCTCGAGGCCGAGCCGCGACTGCTCCGAGAAATACTCCTCCGTCGTCATGCCCTCGGGAATCGGGAACTCCGGCAGCACGTTCTTGCCGAGCGTGAGCTCGAGGTTGCAGCGGCGCGCGATCTCGACGCTGTTGGCGAGCGCCGAGGGGATGTCGGCGAAGAGTTCGCACATCTCCTCCTCGCTGCGCAGGTATTGCTCGCGCGTGTAGTTCTTCGGCCGGCGCGGGTCGTCGAGCGTGCGCCCCTCGTGGATGGCGACGCGCACCTCGTGGGCGTCGAAATCCTCCGCGGCCAGGAAGCGCACGTCGTTGTGCGCCACCACGGGCAGTTGCCTGCCTGCCGCGAAGGCGACCATGGCGTGCAGAGACTCCTCCTCGCCGGAGCGCCCGCAGCGGCTGATGCCGAGGTAGAAGCTGTCCGGAAAATGCTCGCTCCAGAAGTCCGCCAGCCGCTCGGCGCGTTCCCTGTTGCCCGCGACGAGGGCCTTGCCGATGTCCGACTCCTGCCCGGCCGCGATGGCGATGAGGCCGTCGCAGCCGCCCTCGAACCAGGCGGGATCGAGCATCGCCATGCCGAGGTGCTGGCCCTCGCGGTAGCTGCGCGAGACCAGCCGCGAGAGGTTGAGGTAGCCCTCGCGGTTGCGCACGAGCAGCAGCAGGCGGTGCGGCTTGTTGACCTCCTTCGGGTTGCGCACGAGCGCGTCGACGCCGATGATCGGCTTGACCCCGGCGCCCATGAGCGCGCGGTAGAACTTGACCATGGCGAAGAGGTTCGAGCGGTCGGTCATGGCCAGCGCCGGCATCTGCTCCGCGGCCAGTTTCGCGGCCAGCGGCTTCATGCGCACGAGGCCGTCGACGAGCGAGTACTCGGTGTGCAGGCAGAGATGGACGAAACGCGGCTCCATGGTCAGAACAGCTTGCCTTGCTGCAGGCGCTGCCGGACGGGCGCGAAGGAGCGGCGGTGGATCGGCGTGACGCCGAGCGTGTCGAGGGCCTGCAGGTGAATCCTGGTCGGGTAGCCCTTGTGGCGGTCGAAGCCGTAGCCGGGCCAGGTTGCTTCCATGGCGGCCATTTCGCGGTCGCGCGCCACCTTGGCGAGGATGGACGCGGCGCTGATGCAGTCGTGCAGGTCGTCGCCGCCGACGACGGCCGTCGCCCTGTCGGCCAGCGGCCCGGGCACGCGATTGCCGTCGATGAGGATCTCGTCGGGCGCCATGGCGAGTCCCGCGACCGCGCGCGTCATGGCGAGCATGGTGGCGTGCAGGATGTTGAGTTCGTCGATCTCCTGCACCTCGGCGCGCGCGATGTGCCAGCACAGCGCCTTGTCGCGTATTTCGTCGAACAGGCGCTCGCGTCTCTTTTGCGTCAGTTTCTTGGAGTCGGCGAGCCCCGCGACCGGGTTGCCGGGATCGAGAATGACGGCCGCCGTCACGACCGGGCCGGCGAGCGGTCCGCGTCCGACCTCGTCGACGCCGCAGATGAGTGCTGGTGGGTTGGCTCGTGCGCGGGGCTTCATGGACACCTCTTGTTGATGCCCGGGATTCTACCCCAAAATCCGGATTGCTGCGGGACGGATGCCTCTGCGCAAGGTCATTTTCCGGCGATCATCTCAATTACAGCATTAGCTGATCTTCTTGCTGCATCTCTTTGAAGTTGCTTATGTATTTCATGGTAACGCAGCGCGATTTTCTGCCGGCTCGCGGGATCCTCCAGCAGCGCTTCCAGTGCAGCGGCCAGCCGCTGCGGCGTGCAGGCGTCCTGGATGAACTCCGGCGCGAGCATCTCGCCGGCCAGCAGGTTGGCCATGGCCACGTAGGGAACCTTGATGCGCCGGAAGAGCGTCAGCAGCCGGTAGGTCAGCGCGTTGAGCCTGTAGCCGACGACCATCGGGCGCTGGTACAGCAGCGCCTGCAGCGTGGCCGTGCCGGAGGCCGTGAGCACGAGGTCGGCCGCCTCCATGGCGAGGCCGGCCTGGCCGTCGATGAGGCGCCAGTCGAGCGACGGCGAGAGTTGCGCCTGCTTCTCCGAGAAACAGTCCCGGATGGCGCCATTGACCATGGGCGCGACGAGCGTGAGCCGCTCGACACGGGCCGAGAGCGTCTGCACCGCCCCGATGAAGGGTTCGCCGAGCCGCTCGACCTCGGCGCGGCGGCTGCCGGGTAGCACGGCGATGACGGTCGCGCCGGCGTCGATGCCGAGCGTCGCGCGCGCGGCCTGCCGGTCGGGCTCCAGCGGGATTCGGTCAGCCAGCGGGTGCCCGACATAGGTGACCGGCACCCGGTGCTCGCGCAGGAACTCCTCCTCGAAGGGGTAGATGCTCAGCACCCGGTCGACGTGTGCGCGCAGGTCCTTGACGCGATGCTGCTTCCAGGCCCAGACCGTCGGCGCCACGTACTGGATGGTGCGGATGCCGGCCGCGTGCAGCTGCTTCGAGACGCCGAGGTTGAAATCCGGCGCATCGATGCCGATGAAGACGTCGGGCCGCTGCTCGATGAGCCAGGCGATGAGCTCCTTGCGCAGGCGCAGCAGCTCGCGCAGGTGCGGCAGCACCTCGACGAGCCCCATGACCGAGAGCTTCTCCATGGGAGTGCGGCTCTCGAGCCCCTGCGCCTGCATGGCCTCGCCGCCGATGCCGATGAAGCGGCAGCCCGGCGCCGCGGCATTGATGGCCTCGAGCAATGCGCCGCCGAGAAGGTCTCCGGAGGGCTCGGCGGCGACGAGCGCGATCTTCAGGCCCATCAGCGCAGGATGCTGCGGCGGCTGTCGCGCAGGAAGTCCAGCATGATGGCGATATGCGGCCGTCCCTCGGCCAGCTCCGCGATGCGCTGCGTGGCCTCTGCCAGCGGCAGGCTGCTGCTGAAGAGGAGCTTGTAGGCCTGCTTGATATCGCCGAGCTGCTGCTGGCCGAAGCCGCGGCGCCTGAGCCCCTCGCTGTTGAGGCCCCGCGGCTGCGGCGGCGTCCCGGCGACGAGCGTGTAGGGCATGACATCGCGCGTGATGTGCGCGCCCATGCCGACGAAGGCGTGCTGCCCGATGTTGCAGAACTGATGGACGAGCGCGAAGCCGCTGAGGATGGCGTGGTCGCCGATGTGCACGTGACCGGCGAGCGAGGCCGCGTTCGACATGATGACGTCGTCGGCGAGCACGCAGTCGTGCGCGACATGGGTATAGGCCATGAGCAGGTTGCGGTTGCCGATGCGCGTGACGCCCGTATCCTGCGCGGTGCCGCGGTGGATGGTGGTGAATTCGCGGATGGTGTTGCCGTCGCCGATGACGAGCCGGGTCTCCTCGCCGCCGTATTTCTTGTCCTGCGGGTCCTCGCCGACGGAGGCGAACTGGAAGATCCTGTTGCCGCTGCCGATGGTCGTGTTGCGGCGAATCACGACATGCGGGCCGATGCGGCTGCCCTGCCCGATGGAGACGCCTGCCTCGATGATGCTGTAGGGACCGACTTCGACATCATCCGCCAGTTGCGCCTCCGGGTGGACAAGCGCGGTCTGGTGGATCATCAGATCTCCCGGGCGGTGCACATGATCTCGGCCTGGGCCGCGAGCTGCCCGTCGACCGTGGCCCTGGCGTTGAAGACCCAGATGGAGCGGCGGTGCTTGATGAAATCCACTTCCATGAGGAGCTGGTCGCCGGGCTCGACCGTGCGCTTGAAGCGCGCCTTGTCAATGCCGACGAAATAGTAGAGCGAGTTTTCCGGCACCTCGTCGGGCTGCGACGCCATGGCCAGCAGGCCGGTGCACTGGGCCAGCGCCTCGATGATGAGCACGCCGGGCATCACGGGCTTGACCGGAAAGTGGCCATTGAAGAAGTGCTCGTTGATGGTGACGTTCTTGATGCCGACAAGACGCTTGAGTTCCTCCATTTCGATGACGCGATCCACCAGCAGGAACGGATAGCGGTGGGGCAGGAACTCCATGATTTTATTGATGTCCATGACGACTTCGCTCATATGATCGGTCTCTAGCTTGTTGTTTCCAGCTCGCCGGTACGCCTGGAGAGAATCAGATTCCCGATTCTACCGCTTGTTCAGGACCCTGTCCCGCTGTTGTGGGGACGGCGGAGCGAACGGGAGCAGGGCCGGCAGCCTGCTGCGGAGGGTCGACGGGGACAGCCAGCCCGTCGGGGCGCTTATTTGTCCTTCTCTTTCCGGTTGTCGTAAAAATGCTGTTTCAGGCGCTTGGCGACGTCGCCCGTGAGATCGGCGCGGTCGCTCGTGTAGACGACGGCGCCCTCGAAGACCAGGTCGATCTGCCGGTCCTTCGCGACCTGCTCGATGACCTCGCGCAAGAGCTTGATGAGACGGCTGGTCTCGCCGCTCTTGCGAATCATGATGTCCTCTTCCAGCCAGGTCGTCTCCTGCTTGAGCTTGCTGCGCATCGACAGGATGCGGTGCTCGAGCGTGGAGCGCTCCTCGAAATTCATGCGCTCGCCCTCGTCGGCCAGTTGCTGCTCGTACTCGCCGAGCTTCTCCTGCTCCTTGTCGAGTTCGGCCTTGCGCGTCTCGTAGCTGGTCTTGAGCTCGCTCTCGAGCTGCTTGACCTGGAGCGAGCCGTTGAGCACTTCGGCAACGTTGACGAAGCCGACGCGATACGGCCGGTCATCCTCGGCCTGCGCGCCGAGGGGAAGAGCGAATAACAGAAGGAACAGGGGCAAAAGCTTCATCAGCAACCTCTAGAAATTGGTTCCGAATGTGAACTGGAACTCCTCGATGTCGTCCCCGGGCTTGTCCTTGTACGGATAGGCGTAGGTGAAATTGAGCAGACCGAAGGGCGACAGCCAGCTGAAACCGAGACCGGCAGAGTAGCGGAACTCGGACAGCGCGAAGGTGGACGTATCCTTGTAGACGTTACCGGCGTCGACAAAGGCGAACATGCGCATGGAGTCCGATTTCTCGAGCATCGGCGTCGGGAACCAGAGTTCGAGACTGCCGGTCGTGACCATCTGGCCGCCGAAGGCGTCGCCGTTGGAATCGAGCGTCGACTTGGAGGGGTCGTCACGGTAGGAGGCCAGACTGTAGGCCTCGTAGCCCCTGACGGAGCCGGGACCGCCCGCGTAGAAGTTCTCGAAGAAGGGGTAGATGTTCGAATCGCCATAGGTGTCGCCGACAGAAACCTCGCCCCTGAACGCAAAGACCAGGTCATCGGTGATCTGGAAGTAGCTCTTCTGCCTGTAGCGCAGGTTCGTAAAGGTGAAATCGCTTCCGGGTACGGCGACGGTCAGATCGAGCGAGATCTGGCTTCCGCTGTTCGGGAAGTAGGCCCTGTCGCGGGAATCGCGGATCCATGCAACGCCAAGCTTGTAGATGGCGAAATTGTCGCCGTCATCGTAGTAATCGGTGATCTCCGTCGATGCGCCGCTGTTGAGGTTGAGCTTGGTGTACTCCCCCGTGAGGCTCGTGGAGACACGGTCGTACTCCGTGATCGGGAAACCGAAGTTGAGGCCGATGGTGCCCCTGTCGAAGGCGTAATTGACGGTGTTCGTCGTGTTGAGCTCGCTGAGGTCGGTCTCCTGGTACTTCAGGATGAAGCCCTGGCTGATGCCGTCCACGGTGAAATAGGGGTTTCTGTAGGTGAGTTCGTAGTAGGTATTGACGTCACTGGTGTTGAAGCCCACCGTGATGTTCTTGCCGGTGCCGAGGAAATTGTTGTCGCTGACCCTGGCCTGCAGCGAGAGACCGCCCGACTGCGAGTAACCCAGGCCGAGCATGAGTTCGCGCGAGCGCTTCTCCTCGACCTGGACGTCGATATCGACTTCGTCCGTGCTGCCCGGCACGGGAGTCGTCGAGACCTCGACCTTGCTGAAATAGCCCAGGCGCTCGAGGCGCTCCTTGGAGACGCGCACCTTGTCGGCCGAGTACCAGGCCGATTCCATCTGGCGGAACTCGCGGCGCAGCACGCGATCGCGCGATCGCGTGTTGCCGGTGATGTTGATGCGGCGCACGTAGACCCGCTTGCCGGGCTCGACGTAGAAGGTGACGCTGACCGTCTTCTCCTCCTCGTTGATTTCCGGCACCGGGTTGACTGCGGCGAACGCATAGCCCTTGTCGGAGAGCGCCTGGCTGATCCTTTCCGAGCTGCGCAGCACGTCCTTGCGCGAGAAGGGCTCTCCCCGGCGGAGCTGGATGAGCGGGTAGAACTCCTCGGGGGTGGCGCCGACCTTGCCTGCCAGCTTGATGTCGCTGACGGTGTAGATCTCGCCTTCCGTGATGTTGACGGTGAGGTAGACGTCCTCTTTTTCCGGCGTGATGTTGACCTGGGTGGAGTCGACGTCGAACTTGATGTAGCCGCGATCCATGTAGAAGGAGCGGATGTTCTCGATGTCGCCCTGCAGCTTCTGGGCGGAGTACTGGTCGCTCTTCGAGAAACGCGAGAACAGCCCCTTCTCGCTGAGTTCCATCTCGTCCTGGATGTCGTCATCGTCGAAGTCCTCGTTGCCGACGATATTGATGCGCCTGATCCGCGCGGTCTTGCCCTCGCGGATGTCGATGTTGACCGCGACGCGGTTGCGCTCGAGTGGCGATACCGTGGAGGTGATAATGGCGCCATACTTGCCGCGGTCGAAATAGCTGCGCTTGAGGTCCTGTTTGATCTTGTCGAGCGTGAACTGGCTGAACACGCGCCCCTCGGTGAAGCCGGCCTGGCTCATGGCCTCGAGCAACTGCTCGGTGTCGATGTCCCTGTTGCCGCTGATGTCGATCGAGGCGATCGCCGGGCGCTCGATGACGGAGACGACGAGAATGCCGCCGTCCTGCTCCAGCGTCACGTCCTTGAACAGGCCCGTCGCGTAGAGGCTGCGGATGATCTCGGCGCCGGCGTCGTCGCCGACGCGCTGGCCCACTTCATAGGGAATGTTGTTGAAAACGGTGCCAACGGAAAGACGCTGCAGGCCCTCGACGCGGATGTCGCGGATGACGAATGAAGCCGCGTTTGCAACAGACACGATTGTCAGTGCGGCAATGACGACAGCCGCGATTGGAATTGTTCTTAGCTTCATCTGGTGGTCCTGTATCGACGCCGGGCTCAGCGTGCTTGCGAGTTTTCAAATAGCGCCAATTATAATGGACTCGGAGTGTCTAAGGAATGCCAAAAAACCGGCCCAGATCGACATAGATCGCGAGCATCATGATGCCGAGAATGATCAGCATGCCAATTTTCTGGATCTGCATCATCGCCTCGTCGGACAGCGCGCTGCCCCGGACAGCCTCGACGAGGTAGAACATCAGGTGCCCGCCATCCAGAACCGGGATCGGCAGCAGGTTGACGACACCGAGCGTGATGCTCAGCATGGCGAGAAAACCGGCGAAGACAGCGAAGCCGTACTGCGCGCTGCTGCCCGAGACCTTGACGATCGTGACGGGGCCGCCGATGTTGCGGAACGAGAGCTGCCCGGTCACCATCTTCCAGATGCCCTTGAGCGTCAGGCCGGTCATCTCCCAGGTCTTGGCGAGCGCCATCGGCACGGATTCGAGCAGGCCGTAGCGCGTGAAGACCGTGAGATCGTCGACATAGCCCTCGGGAACCCGGGCGCCGACCTTGATGCCAGCGAGTCCCCTCCCCTCCTGCTCGGCCGGCGTCAGCTCGACGAGCATGCGGCTGCCGTCGCGCTCGATCTCGACCTCCATGGGCGTGCCCGGATGCTGCTCGATCTGCTCGATGAAGGCCTGATAGTTCTTCATGGCCCGGCCGTCGACCGCGAGGATCACGTCACCTGGCTCGAACACCCCGACCGAGGCGCCGCCGGCGATCACCTCGCGCACGACGGCGGGAAAATCCGGCAGGTAGGGCACGAGGCCCGTCTGGCCGATGTCACCCGAGCCGTCCCGGAAATAATGCAGCACCTGATCGCCGAGCACGACCTCCCTGACATCGCCCGCTTCCGAGCGCACCCTGAGGCTCGCCGGCTCGTTGTCGATGGCGCTGTCGAGCACGGCCATGAACATGCGGTTCCAGGTCGGCGTCTCCTTGCCGTTGACCTCGAGCACGGTGTCGTTGCTGCGCAGGCCGGCCTGGTAGACAGGCGTCTCCTGCCCGAGCTCGCCGAGCCTGGGTACCCGGTCGTACTCGCCCCAAGCGAAGACGGCCCAGTAGGCGAGGATTGCGAACAGGAAATTGAACAGCGGGCCGGCGAAGACGATGGCGCTGCGCACGCCGACGGACTTGCGGTTGAAGGCGTAGGGCAGGTCCTCGCTGGCGACCGCATCCTCGCGCTCGTCGACCATCTTGACGTAGCCGCCGAGCGGAATCGCCGAGAGCACGTATTCGACGCCATCCCGCCCTCTCCTGCTCCAGATGACGCGACCGAATCCGATGGAGAAGCGAAGCACCTTGACGCCGAGCTTGCGCGCGACCCAGAAGTGGCCGAACTCGTGCACGGCGACGAGAATGACGAAGGCGACGATCGCCCAGAAGAGCATTTGAATCAGATCGAACATGCCTCTTTCAGACCAGATCGGCGGTGATTTGTTCCGATGCACGACGCGCGCGCGCGTCGACCTCGAGCAGGTGCGCGATGCTTTCCGGCGTCTCCAAAGCGATGCGATCCAGCGTGCGCCGGATCAGCTCGGGAATCGCGAGGTACGGAATCACGCGGTCGAGGAACGCCTGCACGGCGACCTCGTTGGCGGCGTTGAGGATCGCGGGCGCCGTGCCCCCCGCCCGGATGGCGTCGTAGGCCAGCGCGAGGCACGGAAAACGCTCGAAATCGGGGGCCTCGAAATCGAGCCGGCCGATGGCGAAGAGGTCGAGCGATTCCGCGCCGGAGGCGATACGGTTCGGCCAGTCCAGCGCATAGGCGATGGGCGTGCGCATATCGGGGTTGCCCATCTGCGCCAGCACCGAACCGTCGATGTACTCGACCATGGAGTGGATGATGCTCTGGGGGTGCACGACGACCTGGATGTCGTCGGGCTCTGCATCGAACAGCCAGTGCGCCTCGATGACCTCGAGGCCCTTGTTCATCATGGTCGCCGAGTCGACGGAGATTTTCGGCCCCATGCTCCAGTTCGGGTGCGCGATGGCCTGCTCCGGCGTGATGTCCGTGAGCTCGTCCAGCCTGTGGCGGCGGAAAGGGCCGCCGGAGGCCGTCAGCAGGATGCGCCGCACCCCCTGCCGGTCGCCGGCCGGCAGGCACTGGAAGACGGCATTGTGCTCGCTGTCGACCGGCAGCAGCGTGGCGCCGCTTGCCGAGACGGCGTCCATGAAGAGCTGGCCGGCGACGACCAGCGACTCCTTGTTGGCGAGCATGACGCGCTTGCCAGCCTCGGCCGCGGCATAGGCCGACCCGAGTCCTGCGGCGCCGACGATCGCCGCCATGACGGCGTCGACCTCCGGATCGGTCGCGACGGCGTCGAGCGCGGCCTCGCCGTCGAGCACCTGCGTCCCGAGGTCGCTGCCGGCGAGCCTCGCGCGCAGCGCCTGTGCCGCCGCGGGGTCGACCATGACGGCGTAGTCGGGCCTGAATTCGAGGACCTGTTCATGCAGGCTGTCGACGCTGCTGTTGGCGGCGAGCGCGAACAGCCGGAAACGCTCCGGATGCCGGCGGATGACATCGAGGGTGCTGCTGCCGATCGATCCTGTCGAGCCGAGCAGCGTGACCTTGATCACGCCATGCCTCCGAGGACTGCCATGGCGGAGACGAACACGGGCGCGCTGGCGACGAGGCTGTCGATGCGGTCCCACACCCCGCCGTGTCCCGGCAGCAGCGAGCCGCTGTCCTTCGCGCCGGCGCGGCGCTTGACCATGCTGGCGAAGAGGTCGCCGCCGACCGAGACGAGGGCCGTCAGCAGCGCGACCGGGACGGCCACGAGCAGCGGCGCGGCGATGGCGTCGTCAAGCAGCCAGAACAGCAGAATGCCCCAGGCGACCGCGGCCACGAGCCCGCCGGCCAGTCCCTCGAGGGTCTTGCCCTTGCTCAGCACGGGCGAGAGCTTGCGGCTGCCGAACGCCTTGCCGGTGAAGTAGGCGGCGGTATCGGCCAGCCAGATCAGCACCATGAGCCCGAGCGTGATCCAGGGTCCCGTGCGCGGCATGCCATGCAGCACCACGAGCGCCAACCAGGCGCCAGGCAGCAGCAGCAGTCCGAAGCCCAGCGCCACCGGCTGCAGGGCGGCAGGCTGCACCGGCCGCTGGCGCCACAGCAGCAGCGCCAGCGTGATGCCGCACCAGGCGCCGGCCATGGCGAGGATGAAGAGATCCTGCTGGGACCTGGTCGCGTAGAGGAAGAGCAGCAGCATGACGCCGATGGCCAGCAGCAGGTAGAAGAGCCGCAGGACGATGGATTTGAGGCCCGTCAGCCGCGCCCACTCCCAGCCGCACTGCAGGATGATGACGCCGAGGATCAGGGCGAAGAGGTCATTCGAGGTCTTGAGGACGCCCCAGACGACCAGCGGGATCAGGATGAGCGCCGTGATGACTCGCTGCAGCAGCATCAGCTCGAGACCTGTTCACCGGTCTTTCCGAAGCGGCGCTGGCGTTTCGAAAAGTGCTCGATGGCCTTGTGAAACTCCGAGAGATGGAAGTCGGGCCAGAGGATGTCCGTGAAGTAGAACTCGGCGTAGGCCGCCTGCCACAGGACGAAATTGCTGATACGCAACTCCCCACCCGTGCGGATGAAGAGGTCGACGTCCGGCAGGTCGGCAAACGAGAGCTCGGAGGCGAGGCAGTCCTCGTCGACCGCTTCCGGGCTGAGTTCGCCACTGGCGACCTTCGTGGCGATCGCCCTGGCGGCGTTGGCCAGGTCCCAGCGGCCGCCATAGGAGAGCGCGATCTGCAGCACCAGGGCGTCGTTGTCCCTGGTCTTCGCCTCGGTATCCTCGATGAGTTTCAGCAGCTTGCGCGGCAGCGCGTCGCGCTGGCCGATGATGCGCACCTGGACATTCTTCTCGATGAGTTCCCGGATCTCCTTGCGCAGCACCTTGATGAAGAGGTCCATGAGGAAGGAGACCTCCATCGGCGGTCGCTTCCAGTTCTCGCTGGAGAAGGCGAAGAGCGTCAGGACCTGGATACCGATCTCCTTGCTCTCCTCGACGATCTCGTGCACCAGGGCCGAACCGACCTTGTGTCCGTAAGTGCGCGGCTTGCCCTGCTGCCTGGCCCAGCGGCCGTTTCCGTCCATGACGATGGCGACATGGCGGGGAATGCGCATTTGATCGATAGCTTCTGACACTTGCAGTTCCGCGGTCCGTCAGAAGGACATCAGATCTTTTTCTTTCTGCTCCACGCGCTGGTCGATCTCTTTGACGTGCTGATCAGTCAGCTTCTGGATCACTTCCTGCCCACGATGCTCGTCATCCTCGGTGATGAGCTTGTCCTTGACGAGATTCTTGAGTTCCGTGTTGGCGTCGCGGCGGATGTTGCGCACCGCGACCTTGGCCTGCTCGCCCTCGTTGCGCACGATCTTGACGAGATCCTTGCGCCGCTCCTCGGTCAGGGGCGGCAACGGGATGCGAATGACGGTGCCGGCCGTGTTGGGATTGAGGCCGAGGTCGGACTCCAGGATCGCCTTCTCGACCGGCGATACCATGTTCTGTTCCCACGGCTGCACGACGAGCGTGCGGCCGTCCTCGACGGTCACGTTGGCGACCTGGTTCAGCGGCGTATCGGCGCCGTAGTAGGAGACGCTGATGTGTTCCAGCAGGCTCGGGTGCGCCCTGCCGGTGCGTAACTTGGCGAGTTCCGTTTCCAGTGCACTGACGCTCTTGCCCATGCGATCGGCGGCGTCGCTTTTGATGTCATCAATCATTCTTTCGATTCTCTCCGCACAAGAGTGCCGACAGGCTCTCCGTTGATCAGGCGCCGCAGCGCCCCCTCTTCGTTGATGTTCATGACCCGCAACGGCAGGTCATGGTCACGGCATAACAGGATGGCGTTCAGATCCATCACGCCCAGATTTTCGCCCAGGACCTGATCGTAATCCAGCGTTTCATAGAAGACCGCATCCGCATTCCTGACCGGGTCGTCGGAATAGATGCCGTTGACCTTGGTCGCCTTGATCATGAGATCGGCGCCGATCTCGATGGCGCGCAGGCTGGCCGCGCTGTCCGTCGTGAAAAACGGGTTGCCGGTGCCGGCAGCCAGCATGGCCACCCCGCCCTGCTCCATGAAAGCGACGACGGCGTCGCGCTGGAAATGGTCGCAGACGCCGTCGATGCGGAAGGCCGAGAACACCCTGCTGTTGACGCCGATGCGGCGCAGGAAGTCATGCATCGCGAGCGAGTTCATGACGGTCGCGAGCATGCCCATGTGGTCGCCGGTGACACGGTCGATACCACTCCGGACGAGGCCCGCGCCGCGGAAGATGTTGCCACCGCCGATGACGATCCCGACCTGGACGCCGGCATCGCAGAGCTGCTGGACATCCCCGGCGAGCCGCCGCAGGATGACGGGCTCGATGCCGAAATCGCTGTCACCCATGAGGGCTTCTCCCGACAGCTTCAGCAGGATACGTTGGTAGGCTGGTCTGGACATGATGTCGAACTATATAGCAAAAGCGCTCCGTCATGGAGCGCTCTTGCCGGTTTATTTTTGCAGGATCAGGAACCCTTGACCTGGGACATGACCTCGGCTGCGAAGTCTTCCTGTTTCTTCTCGATGCCCTCGCCCACTTCGAAGCGCTTGAAGGCGACGACGCGGGCGCCGGATTTCTCCAGCAGCTTGCCGACACTGGTGTCGGGGTCCTTGACGAACGCCTGGCCCAGCAGTGTGACGCTCTCGAGGTACTTGCGCACCTTGCCCTGGATGATCTTGTCGAGAATGTTCTCGGGCTTGCCGCTCTGGCGCGCCTCGTCGCGGTAGATCTCGCGCTCCTTCTCGAGCACATCTTCCGGCACGTCGGACTCGGCGACGCACAGCGGGTTGCTCGCGGCGATATGCATGGCGATGTCGCGGCCGAGTTCCTCGTCGCCGCCTTCCATGTCGACGAGCACGCCGATGCGGACGCCGTGACGGTAGCTGTAGACGCCGCCGCTGGAACGCATGCGGACGAAACGGCGGACCGACATGTTCTCGCCGATTTTCGCGACCAGGCCCTCGCGTGCCTGTTCGATGGTGGTGTCATCGCCGTCTTTCAGCGGCAGCTGGGTCAGCGCTGCGACATCGTCGACATCGGAAGTCAATGCGCGGTCAGCGACAGCGCTTGCGAAGGAGGAGAAATTCTCGTCCTTGGCGACGAAGTCGGTTTCGCAGTTGACTTCCGCCATGGCGGCGGATTTGCCGTCATCGCTCGTGCTGATGACGATCAGGCCCTCGGCCGCGATGCGGCCGGCTTTCTTGGCGGCCTTGGCCTGACCGGACTTGCGCATCTCCTCGATGGCTGCCTCGATGTCGCCATCGGTCTGCTGGAGCATCTTCTTGCACTCCATCATGCCGGCGCCAGTTCTTTCACGCAGTTCTTTTACCAGAGCGGCGGTAATTGCCATTGTCTCTTTCCTCTAGATTCTGTGGATTGTGACCGTTCGGGTCGATATCCCGGCCGCTTAGCCGGCCGCGGGCGCCTCTGCTTCCCCGGCAACACTGCCGGCAGCCGCTGCAGCGGCCGTCGCGCGTCCCTCGAGGACGGCTGCCGACGCGCCCTGCACGTAGAGCTGGATGGCGCGGATGGCGTCGTCGTTGCCCGGGATGACATAGTCGATGTCCTGCGGGTCGTTGTTGGTGTCGACGACACCGATGACGGGAATGCCGAGCTTGCGCGCCTCGGCGACAGCGATCTTCTCGTAGCCGGTGTCGATGACGAACAGCGCGTCGGGCGTGCCGTTCATATCCTTGATGCCGCCGAGGCTGCGATCCAGCTTCTCCTTCTCGCGTTGCAGGTTCAGCGCCTCTTTCTTGTTGAAGCGGGTGTGGAGGCTGCCGTCCTCTTCCATGGCCTCGAGCTCCTTGAGGCGCTTGATGGACTGGCGGATGGTCTTGTAGTTCGTCAGCATGCCGCCGAGCCAGCGGTGGTTGACGTAAGGCATGTGGCAACGCTCCGCCTCTTCGCGGATCACGTCCTGGGCGGCGCGCTTGGTGCCGACGAACAGGATCTTGCCGCCGTTGGCGGCGAGCTTGCCGATGAAATTCATCGCATCGCCGAACAGCGGCATGGTCTGCTCGAGATTGATGATATGGATCTTGTTGCGCTGGCCGAAGATGTAGTTGCTCATCTTCGGGTTCCAGTAACGGGTCTGGTGACCGAAATGCACGCCAGCTTCAAGCATCTGGCGCATGTTGATATTAGCCATGATTTTCTCCAAATCGGGTTGGGCCTCCATGCACCCCGGCTCTCAACCCCAAAGGGCACCCAGAGAGACGTGCCGGTGCATGTGCGAATTAACCCTGCTGACAACCAGTTTGCCAGCGGGGGCGCGTTTTATAGCATAATGTCGCTTTTGAGACAAACTTCCTGGTTCCATGGCCGTCACGATCAAAACTGCCGAAGAGATAGAAAAAATGCGCGTCGCTGGCCGACTCGCGGCCGAGGTGCTCGAGATGATCGAGGCGCACGTGCAGCCCGGTGTGACGACCGACGAGCTCGACCGCATCTGCCACGACTACATCGTCAACGAGCAGAACGCGATCCCCGCACCGCTCAACTACCACGGCTTCCCGAAATCCATCTGCACCTCGGTCAACCACCAGGTGTGCCACGGGATCCCCGGCGGCAAGGTGCTCAAGAACGGCGACATCGTCAACATCGACATCACGGTGATCAAGGACGGCTTCCACGGCGACACCAGCAAGATGTTCTTCGTCGGCCAGCCGTCGATTCTCGCCAAACGCGTCTCCGAGGTCGCGCATGGCGCGATGTGGAAAGGCATCGACCTCGTGCGGCCGGGGACGACGCTCGGCGACATCGGCCACGCCATCCAGAGCTTCGTCGAGGGCGAGGGCTTCTCGGTGGTGCGGGAATACTGCGGTCACGGCATCGGCCGCGCGTTCCACGAGGATCCGCAGGTGCTGCACTACGGCACGTCCGGCACTGGCGTGATGCTGCAGGAGGGCATGTGTTTCACGATCGAGCCCATGGTCAATGCCGGCAAGCGCCACGTCAAGCTGCTGCCGGACAAGTGGACGGTCGTGACCAAGGATCGCAAGCCCTCGGCCCAGTGGGAACACACGATTCTCGTCACGCCGGACGGGCATGAGGTACTGACGCTCAGGGCCGAAGAGCAAGCCGGCTCCTGATGACCATCGACGATGTCCAGGAGCAGCTGGTTGCGCGGCTGGAATCCGGTGAAACGACCGTTACGCTGCTGAAAGAGGCGCTCGGGGAAATCGACACCCAGCTCGCGGCCCTCTACCGCGAGCAGCGCCCGATCCGCGAACTCGTCAACGGCCGCGCCCGTCTCGTCGACACCGTCCTGCTGCACCTCTGGGCCGACCGTGTCGGTGAACAGCATGCCGCGCTCGTCGCGGTCGGCGGCTACGGTCGTGCCGAGCTGCACCCGGCATCGGATATCGACCTGTTGATCCTGGTTCCGCAGGAGCGCGACGAGTTTCTCGCCGAAACGCTGTCGGGACTCATCACCCTGCTGTGGGACATCGGCCTGCAGGTCGGCCAGAGTGTCCGCAGCGTCGCCGAGTGCATCGATCACGCCAGAGAAGACATCAGCATCGCGACGAACCTGCTCGAGGCGCGCCACCTGGCCGGCGACCGCTCGCTGTTCGACGCCATGATCAAGGGCACCTCTCCCGACCGGATCTGGCCGACGGACGTCTTCTTCGCCGCCAAGATGCAGGAGCAGAAGGAGCGTCACCAGAAGTACGACGACACGGCGCACAATCTCGAGCCCAACATCAAGGAGGGACCGGGCGGATTGCGCGACATCCAGATGATCGGCTGGATCGCGAAGCGCTATTTCGGCACCGAGACCTTTCGCGCCCTGATCGACCACGGCTTCCTGACCGAGGCGGAGTACCGCGCGCTGGTCGTCGGCGAGGAGCACCTCTGGAAGATCCGCTTCGCGCTGCACATCCTGACCGGCCGCGAGGAAGACCGCATCCTGTTCGACTACCAGCGCACACTGGCCGACCAGTTCGGTTACAAGACCGACGAGGCCAGCCTGAATGTCGAGAAGTTCATGCAGAAGTACTACCGGACCGTGACCCGGCTGCAGCGCCTTAACGACATGCTGCTGCAGCATTTCGAGGAGACGATCGTGCTGCGCGACAAGCTCGATCCGCCGTGCGTGCTGAACAAGCGCTTCCAGACCATCAATGGCTACCTCGAGGTCATCGACAAGCAGCTCTTCAGCCACCGCCCCGTGGCGATGCTCGAGCTGTTCCTGCTCATGGCGCAACATCCGGACGAGATCCGCGGCGTGCGCGCCAGCACCATCCGCCTCATCTACCAGCACCTGAAGCTCATCGACAGGCATTTTCGCAACGACCACAAGGCGCGTCGCCTGTTCATCGAAATCCTGAGCCAGCCGCGCGGTGTCACGCACGTGCTGCGGCTCATGAACCGGTACGGCATCCTCGCCTACTACATCCCGGCATTCGCCAACATCGTCGGACGCATGCAGTACGACCTCTTCCACGTCTACACCGTGGACACGCACACCCTGTTTCTCGTGCGCAACCTGCGGCGCTTCACGGTCGAGAAGTACAGGCACGAGTTTCCGCTCTGCTCCGCGATCATGGAGAGCATCGGGAAGCAGGAACTGCTGATGATCGCCGCCCTCTTCCACGACATCGCCAAGGGCCGCGGCGGCGACCACTCCGAACTCGGCGCCATCGACGCCCTCGACTTCTGCCGGCGACACGACATTCCCGAGGAGGATGCGCAGCTCGTCGCCTGGATCGTCAGGCACCATCTCGTGATGTCCATGACGGCGCAGCGCAAGGATATCGAGGACCCGGCCGTGATCGCGGAATTCGCCGGCATGGTCGGCGACAGGCGCCATCTCGATCACCTCTTCCTGCTGACCAATGCCGACATGCGCGCGACCAACCCGAAACGCTGGAACAGCTGGAAAGGCTCCCTGCTCGACCAGCTCTACAACGCCACGGCCCACGCGCTGGATAACCGCCAGCAGGAGATCCGCTACATGCTCGAGCAGATCGAGCAGAAGCAGCTGCAGGCGCTCGAAAAGCTCGAGATCGACTGGCCGCGGGAGGAAATCATCGCCCTCTGGGCGACGCTCAGCAGCGACTATTTCCAGCAGAACTCCGCCGAGGAGATCGTCTGGCACACGGATATCCTCTTCCGGCATCCCGCAGAGCGTCCGCTCGTGCGCGTGCGTGGCAATGCCTCCCACGGCGGCAGCGAGGTCCTCGTCATCGACGAGGACCGCGACGATCTCTTCGCCATCACGACCTGGGTGCTCGACCATCTCGGCCTCAACACCCTGCACGCGCGCATCGAAACCTCCGATACCAAAACCACGATCAACAGTTTCATCGTGCTCGAGGAGAACGGCGAGCCCATCGCCGATGGCATGCGCATGGAGGAAGTGCAGCAACGCCTGACGGAGTCACTGATGACGATCGACCACATCCCCGCGACAGCCACGCGGCGCATCCCGCGCCAGCTGCGCCATTTCGACATCGAGACCCGGATCGGCTTCAGCCAGGACACGGCCAACCACCGCACGGTGCTGCATCTCGAAACCGCCGACCGGCCGGGCCTGCTGGCGCTGATCGGCCTGGTGTTCAGCGAGTGCGGCATCCGCCTCATGAACGCCAAGGTCGCCACCATCGGCGAGCAGGTCGACGACAGCTTCTACGTCCTTGACCGCCATGACGAGCAGATCGAGGACGAGGCGTTGCAGGGGAGAATCAGGGAGCGCCTGCTGCACTACCTGGACAAGAGTTACGAATAGCGCTGCTGCCGGGACAGCCCGGCCCCGGGCGGCCCGCGACCCGCTGACGGTGCAGGGGCCGGGCCTGCCGCGATTTACCCGAACGGGTGGCGCAGGACGATGGTCTCCGTGCGGTCGGGGCCGGTCGAGATGATGTCGATCGGCGTCTCGCACAGCTCCTCGACCTTGCGCAGGTAGGCCTTGGCGTTGTCCGGCAGGTCGTCGTAGCTCTTCGCGCCGACGGTCGATTCGGACCAGCCCGGCATCTCGATGAAGATCGGGCGGCACTCCTCGAACCTGTCGGCGCCGACCGGCGGCGTCGTCACCTCGCTGCCGTCGAGCTCGTAGGCGACGCAGATCTTGACGGTCTCCATGCCATCCATGACGTCGAGCTTGGTGATGCACATGCCGGTGACGCTGTTGATCTCCAGCGAACGCTTCAGCGCGACCGTGTCGAGCCAGCCGCAGCGCCGCTGGCGCCCCGTGGTGGCGCCGAACTCGTGGCCCTTCTCGCCGAGATGCTTGCCATCGTCGTCGAACAGCTCGGTCGGGAAAGGGCCGGCGCCGACGCGCGTGGTGTAGGCCTTGACGATGCCGAGAATGTAGTCGAAGTCACGCGGACCCACGCCGCTGCCAGTGGCGGCGCCGCCGGCCGTGGTGTTCGACGAGGTGACATAGGGGTAGGTGCCGTGATCGATGTCGAGCAGCGCGCCCTGCGCGCCCTCGAACATGATGCTTTTGCCGTCGCGGCGCATCTGATGCAGGATGCCGGGGATGTCGTCGATCAGCGCCAGTAACTCGTCGCGTTGCGCCAGCACCTTCTCGAGGACTGCATCGTAATCGACGGGATCGGCCTTGAAGTAGTGAACGAGCGCATGGTTGTGGTACTCCATGACTTCCGCGAGGCGCGCCTTGAAGTGCTCGACATCGACGAGCTCGCCGAGGCGGATGCCGCGGCGTGAAATCTTGTCCTCGTAGGCCGGGCCGATGCCGCGCCCCGTGGTGCCGATGGCCTTCTTGCCGCGCGCAGCCTCGCGCGCCACGTCGAGCGCCACGTGGTACGGCAGGATCAGGGGACAGGATTCGCTGAGACGCAGGCGGCTGCGCGCCGGCACGCCGTTCGCCTCGAGCATGGTGAGCTCCTCGAGCAGCGCGTCCGGCGAGAGCACGACGCCGTTGCCGATGAGGCACAGCACGTCGTCACGCAGGATGCCTGACGGGATCAGGTGCAGCACTGTCTGCTTGCCGTCGATGACCAGCGTGTGGCCGGCATTGTGGCCGCCCTGGAAACGCGCGACGGCGTGCGCCTTGTCGGTCAGCAGGTCGACGACCTTGCCCTTGCCCTCGTCGCCCCATTGCGTACCGATGACGATTACATTCTTCCCCATGACTCTGATTCTCTGTGAAATGATTTGATGATTGGTGATTCTGCTTCAGCTACTGCTCTCGACGACCCAGCCGTTGTCGCGCCTGCGGATGACGGCGTTGCACTGCATGTCCGCCGCGCCGCCCGTCTGCCCGGGCAGCTCCTGGATCACGCGCTTGCCCTCGGCGCGCAGCTTGCCGACGAGCGTCAGCAACGCGGCATCGTCGCCCCAGGGAGCGAGGATGGCGTCGCGCTCGTGCGGCGCCGCGGCGTCGCTCGCGGCCATGCGCACCAGGGTCTTGAGGTAGGCGCTGAAGCCCGTCGCCGGGCGCGCCCTGCCAAAGGCCTTGCCGATGTCGTTATAGCGGCCGCCGCGCGCGATCTCGGTGCCGCTGCCGGGCGCGAAAGCCGCGAACACGACGCCGGTCTGGTAGTGGTAGGCGCGCAGCTCCGCGAGGTCGTAGTGTATGGAGGCGTCCGGCATGCGGCTCTTGAGTTCCTGCGCGACCCGTTCGAGGTAGTCGATGGCGGCGTGGACCTCGTCCGAGGCGGCTGCCAGCGCCTGCCTGGCCGTGGCAATGACGCTCTCGTCGCCGTTCAGCGAGACCAGCGACTCGAACATGGCCGCGACAGGCCCGTCGAGGTCGAAGCGGGCGATCAGCTCCTGCAGATCGGTCGCCGCCTTGCGCTGCAGCGCGTCGAAGAAAGCCATCTCCTGCGCGCGGTCGAGACCGGCCTGGGCGACGAGCCCGCGGTAGATGCCGACATGCCCCAGGTCGAGGTGCTGGCTGCGCACGCCGGCCGTCGAGATGGTCTCGAGCATGAGTTGCAGGATCTCCACGTCGCTGGCGACGCCGTCGTGTCCGAACAGCTCGGCACCGACCTGGAACGGGTTGCGCGAGCTGTCGAGCGAATCGGCGCGCGTGCGCAGCACCGTGCCCATGTAGCACAGCCGTGTCGGCGTCTCGCGCTTGAGCTTGTGCGCGTCGATCCTCGCCACCTGCGGCGTGGTGTCGGCGCGGATGCCCATCATGCGGCCCGAGAGCTGGTCGGTGAGCTTGAACGTCTGGGTGTCGAGGTCGCTGCCGGTGCCCGTGAGGAGTGAATCGAGGTACTCGATGATCGGCGGATTGACAAACTCGTAACCCCAGAGGTCGTAGAGGTCGAGCAGCTTGCGCTTGATCATCTCGACCTGCTGCGCCTCGGGCGGCAGCAGCTCGTCGATGTCGTCGGGCAACAGCCAGTTGTTGTTCGGTTTCATGATTTCACTATAAACAGCAGGACCAGCCCGGCAATCATACTTGCCAGGCCGATTTTTCGCAGCATGCCTGCATCGAGCTCGGAAATGCTCCGGATGGTCTCCTTGTAGCGGTCCGGGACCAGGAACGGAAAGATGCCTTCCAGGACCAGGACCAGCGCCAGGGCAGCGAAAAGATCCTGCATGCAGGCGCTCTTAGTTCTCCTGCTTCTGGTTGAGGAAACGGAAGAATTCCGAGTCCGGCTGGAGCACCATGACATCGGTGCCCTTCGAGAAGACCTGGCGATAGGCCGTCAGGCTGCGCCAGAAGGCGTAGAACTCCGGGTCCAGATTGAACGCCGAGGCATAGGTCTCGGCGGCAGTGGCGTCGCCTTCGCCGCGGATCTTCTCTGCCTCGCTGTAGGCGCTCGAGAGAATCTCGGTGCGCTCGCGTTCGGCGCCGGCCTGGATCTTGACCGCTTCCTCGTTACCCTCGGCGCGCAGCTCGGCGGCGATACGGTGACGCTCCGTGCGCATGCGCTCGTAGATGGCATCACTGAGGTTTTTCGGGAAGTCGATCTGCTTCAGGCGCACGTCGACGATCTGGATGCCCAGGTCGTCGGTGCCCTCGCTGGCCTTCTCGGAGATGTTCTCCATGATCTGCGTGCGTTCGCCCGAGACCACCTCCTGGATGGTGCGCTTGGCGAACTCGTCACGCAGCGCCGTATTGATCCGGTCCGAGATCAGCGAGCCGGCCTTGCGCATGTCGCCGCCGGTCGAGCGGTAGAAAGTCTCGACATTGTCGATTTTCCACTTGATGAAGGAGTCGACGACGACGAACTTCTTCTCGATGGTCAGGAACTGCTGCGGGCTGGAATCCTGCGTCTGGAAACGGTGGTCGAAGACCAGGACCTGGTTCCAGAGCGGAATCTTGAAATGCAGGCCCGGCTCGTAACCGGTCTCGGCGATTTCACCGAGGCGCAGCTTCAGGGCCGTCTGGTACTCCTTGACCGAGAAGGTGAAGGCCAGGTAGAAGACCGCTGCGAGCAGCAGTACGACGATAATGATCGGTGCCTTGATTTTCATCGTTGTTCCCCTCAGCGGCTCGTTCTGTCGCGTTCGAAGTCACGACCCTGGCGCAGATCCTTGCTGGATTGCTGCTCGCGTGACTGCTGCCTCTGCGCTTCCAGGCTCGGCGGCTGGTTCGTGTTGATGCTGGGTGCGCCGGGTGCGCGGTCGCTGATCATCCTGTCGAGCGGCAGGTAGGTCAGGTTGTTGCTGTTGTCGATATCCAGCAACACCTTGCTGCTGTCGGAGAAGACGCGCTCGACGGTCTCGAGATAGAGACGCTCGCGCGTGACCTGGGGCGCCTTGGTGTATTCGGTGAGCAGCGACATGAAGCGCTGGGATTCACCCTCGGCCTCGGCGATGACGCGGGCCTTGTAGGCGCGGGCGTCTTCCTTGCGCTGCTCGGCCTCACCGCGGGCTTGCGGGATGATCTTGTTGGCGTACTCCTCGGCCTTGTTGACGAAGCGCTCCTTGTCCTCGCGCGCCTTGATGACATCGTCGAAAGCTTCCTTGACGGCAGGCGGCGCCTCCGCGTCCTGGATGTTGACCCGCACGACCTCGAGACCGGTCTTGTAGAGACTGACGAGATCGACGATGCCCTGCTTGACGGCGACGGCAATGGCGTTCCGGTTTTCGGTAATGATGTCGTCGAGGGTGTTCTGGCCGACGACTTCACGCAGCGCCGACTCGGTCGAGCTGCGAATGGTCTCGCGCGGATCGTGGTCGCGGAACAGGAAATCCTGCGGATTGTTGATGCGGTACTGTACGTTCAGCGACACCTCGACGATGTTCTCGTCGCTCGTCAGCATCTGCGCCTTGTGCTTGAACGAGGTCACGTCGTCGACGTTGACGAGCGTGTGCGATTCGAAGGGTTCCGGCAGGCGCCAGTTGGGGCCCGGCATGGTGATGCGCTTGAATGCGCCGAAGCGGGTCTCGACACCGCGTTCCGCCGGGCCAACGATGTAGAATCCCTTGACGCCGGCATAGAGAATCAGCAGTGCCAGCAGCACGATGCCAATGAGGCCGCTGCCGGGCATGGGTTTGCCGGACTTGCTGCCGCCACCGCCGCCTTTCTTGCCGAAGAGTCCGCCGAGCTTCTTCTGCAGATTGCGGATCACCTCGTCGAGGTCCGGTGGACCATCCTGTTTGTTGCCGCCACCCCAGGGGTCGCGCTTGTCTCCACCCGGTTCATTCCAGGCCATAGGGGTCTCCTGAATTTCGTCGTCTGTAATGGTTGATTCGTTGCTTGCGAATCGCGCAAAGGCGCAATTCTAGCCTGATCTTCAGGCAAATGACACCGCGGGAAAACCTGCTCTTTTCCGGTATTTGCCTTCACCCGCCGGCTTCAACCGGATCAGACCCCGGATCAGCCGGATGATTCACGCCCGAGCGACTGCAGCGCGTCGTACTTCTTCATGAGTTGTTCGTAGCGCCTGCGCGGCAACGAGATTTCCAGCTCCCACTTGCCGTCGTCCGCGCAGGATTCGCTGAGAATCTGGCCGTCACGGTAGAGCGCGGCGCGCAGGGCGCCCTGGTCAGGCGCCAGGCTCAGGTGACCGCTGACCTGGTCGGAACCGACCAGTTCCTCGAGCGCCTGCTGCAGCAGGTCGAGCCCGGCGCCGTCACGGGCGGAGATCCAGACCCTCGCGGGCCGGCCCTCCTCGTCCCGGTCGATACGCGGCTCGGCATTGTCGAGCCGGTCGATCTTGTTGCAGACCTCGAGCATCGGCACCCCGGCTGCGCCGATCTCCTCGAGAACGCTGCGGACCTCGGCCACCTGCTCGACCATGTTCGGGCTCGCGGCATCGATGACGTGCAACAGCAGGGTCGCGTCGATCGACTCCTGCAGTGTGGAGCGGAACGCCGCGACGAGTTCGTGCGGCAGGCGCGAGATGAAACCGACGGTATCGGCCAGGACGATGCGGCTGTTGCCGGGCAGCACGAGCTGGCGCAGCGTCGGGTCGAGGGTCGCGAACAGCTGGTCTTTGGCGTAGACGCGCGACTCGGTGAGCCGGTTGAAAAGCGTCGACTTGCCGGCGTTGGTGTAGCCGACGAGCGAGACGGTCGGCACCTCGGCGCGGCGGCGCGCCTTGCGGCCGAGCTCGCGGCGCGAGTCGACCTTCTCGAGGCGCTTGCGGATGCGCGCGATGCGATGGCCGATGAGGCGGCGGTCGGTTTCGAGCTGCGTCTCGCCGGGACCGCGCAGGCCGATACCGCCTTTCTGGCGCTCGAGGTGCGTCCAGCCGCGCACGAGTCGTGTCGAGAGGTGGCGCAGTTGCGCCAGCTCGACCTGCAGCTTGCCCTCGTGGGACTGCGCGCGCTGGGCGAAGATATCGAGAATCAGGCCCGTGCGGTCGAGCACACGGCACGAGAGCGCACGCTCGATGTTGCGCTCCTGTCCCGGGGAGAGTTCGTGATCGAAGATGACCAGCTCGCCGGACTCGCGTTCGAGAATCTCCCTGATTTCGTCGAGCTTGCCGCTGCCGATGAAACTGCGCGGGTCGGGCTGAGAGCGGCTGGCCGTGACAATGGCGACGGGCTCCGCGCCGGCGGATTTCGCCAGCTCGGAAAACTCCGTGATCTCTTCGGAATCCGGTTGCCTCTGCAGGGCGACATGCACCAGGACTGCGCGTTCACCGCCGGCGGGGCGCTCGAATAACTCCACTGAACGCCCTCAGGTCGCCATCAGAAGTTGCCGGTGTCCTGCTGCTTCTCCTCGGGGGACGTGAGACGGACGTTCCGTGACGGGACGATGGTCGAGATGGCGTGTTTGTAGACCATCTGGCTGACGGCATTCTTCAGCAGCACGACGAACTGGTCGAACGACTCGACCTGGCCCTGCAGCTTGATGCCGTTGACGAGGTAAATTGAGACAGGCACCCGCTCTTTCCTGAGCGCATTGAGGAAAGGATCTTGTAAATTCTGCCCTTTTGACATGATGTTCTCCGACTGTTTTATTGTTTGTGAGCACCGCCGCGGCGCAAATGACACTCACCACGGCAGAGACAGGTGTTTCGCCTTCCGGGTTCCCGGGAAATATTCCAGCGTCGTCGACCTGGCCCCTGAAAGGGCTAATTTAACATAGGTTCGAGCATCTGACTGGCATTTCCGCCATTTTGTTTCAACCAGATAGCATTTTTTTCGCTCCTGAGCCAGGTCATCTGGCGCTTCGCGAGCTGGCGCGTCGCGGTGATGCCCCTGCTGACCATTTCATCGCGGCTCCATTCGCCGCGGAGATAGTTCAGCATCTGGCGGTAACCGACGCTGCGCATGGAGGGAAGATCCGGGCTGAGGTCGTATTTTTCAAGCAGGCCCCTGACCTCCTCCTCGAACCCCTGCTCGAGCATGATGTGGAAGCGGCGGGCGATGCGCTCGCGCAGCACCTCGCGCGTCCACGGCGCCTGCACGAGCTTGATCACGCGGTATGGCAGCGCCGCGCTTTCGCGCCGCTCCTGCTGCAGCTGCGTCATCGGCTTGCCCGTCACGGCATGGACCTCGAGGGCGCGCTGGATACGCTGCGGATCGTTCGGGTGGATGCGCTCGGCTGCGGCCGGGTCGATTGCCGCGAGCCGCGCGTGCATCGCGCGCCAGCCGACCCTCTCCGCCTCCTCGAGCAACTGCTGCCTGACGGCGGCATCGGCCTGCGGCAGGCTCGACAGCCCCTGTTCCAGCGCGCGGTAGTAGAGCATGGTGCCACCGACGAGCAGCGGGATGCGCCCCGCCGCCGTGATCTCGGCCATCTCGCGCAGGGCATCCTCGCGAAAGCGCGCGGCCGAATAGGCCTCGGTCGGATCGACGATGTCGATCAGGCGGTGCGGCGCCTGCGCGAGCTCCTCGGCGGAGGGCTTGGCTGTGCCGATGTTCATGTCGCGATAGACCAGCGCCGAGTCGACGCTGATGACGTCGACGGGCAGGCGCCGCGCGAGTTCGATGGCGAGATCCGTCTTGCCCGACGCCGTCGGCCCCATGATGAAGACCGCCGGCGGCAGGGAGGCGTCTACTGGCCGCGCTTGAACCATTTGTCCATGTCGCCGAGCGAAAAGGCCATCCAGGTCGGGCGGCCGTGGTTGCACTGGTCGCTGCGTTCGGTGCGCTCCATGTCGCGCAGCAGGCCGTTCATCTCCTCGAGCGTGAGCTTGCGGTTGGCGCGCACGGCACCGTGGCAGGCCATGGTCGAGAGAATGGCGTTGATCTCCTCGCTGATGCGGCTGCTGTCGCCGTAGATGGCGAAATCGGACAGCAGGTCGCGCAGCAGGCGCTCCGCATCCGCGCCGTGCAGATAGACCGGCATGGAACGCACCGCGAGCGCGCCCTCGCCGAGACGATCGATCTCCATGCCGAGCCGCGCGAACCACGCTTGCTGCTCCTCGGCCAGCTCGGCCTCGCGCGGACTCACCTGCACCGATACCGGCACGAGCAGCGGCTGGGACTTGAGGCGTTCGTCGGCAAACGCGGCTTTCATGCGCTCGTAGGTGATGCGCTCGTGCGCCGCGTGCATGTCGACGACGACGAGCCCTGCGGCGTTCTGTGCCAGGATGTAGACGCCGTGCAGTTGCGCCAGCGCGTAGCCGAGCGGCGGCATGGCCGCATCGGGTTGCGCTTCGGCGGTCGCAGCTGCCGGCATCCCCGCTGGCGGCGCCGGGCGCTGCATGGCGAATGCCGCGCCATAGGCCGACGACCGCTCGCGCACGCCGAGGCCCAGCGCGGATTGCACGGGCGCCGCCCGGCTTGCATCGGCGACGCTGACGGCTTCGCGGGGCTCGAGTGACGGCGCCGCGCCCTCCTCGCGCGGCCGCGTGTCCGCGAGCACCTGGTGCAGTGTGCGGAAGATGAAATCGTGCACGAGGCGCCCCTCGCGGAAGCGCACCTCGTGCTTGGTCGGGTGGACGTTGACATCCACCATGACGGGATCGAGTTCGAGATAGATCAGGTAGGCCGGCTGCCTGCCGTGGTAGAGCACGTCCTGGTAGGCCTGGCGCACGGCATGAGTGACGAGCCTGTCGCGCACCATGCGGCCGTTGACGAAGAAGTGCTGCATGTCGGCCTGGCTGCGCGAGAAGGTCGGCAGGCCGACCCAGCCCCACAGGCGCAGGCCGGCGGCTTCCTGTTCGAAGGCCAGGCTGTTGTCGACGAATCCCTGGCCGAGCACGCGCGCGATGCGCTGCTGGCGGCCGGCCGTGTTGTCGGCCGTGTTGAGCTGCAACACCGGCTTCCGGTTGTGCGTCAGCGAGAAGGCGACGTCGTAGCGCGCGAGCGACAGGCGGCGCACGAGCTGCTCGATGTGGCCGAACTCCGTCTTCTCGGTCTTCAGGAACTTGCGCCGCGCGGGGGTGTTGTAGAAGAGATCGCGCACATCGACCGTGGTGCCGCGCGGATGCGCCGCCGGACGCAGCTCGCCCTCCGAGGTGATCGCGTGTCCCTGCTGCGCCCCTTCCGCGCTCGATGTCAGCGTGAGCCGCGACACCGAGGCGATGCTCGGCAGGGCCTCGCCGCGAAATCCCATGCTTGCGATGCGCTCGAGCTCCTCGAGGCTCTGGAGCTTGCTCGTGGCGTGACGTGACAGCGCCAGCGAGAGGTCGTCGGGATGGATGCCACTGCCGTCGTCGCGGACCTGCATGCGCTTCATGCCGCCCTGCTCGACGTGGATCTCGATGCGCCCGGCGCCGGCATCGAGGCTGTTCTCGGCCAGCTCCTTGATAACGGAAGCCGGCCGCTCGACGACCTCGCCGGCGGCGATCTGGTTGACGAGGACGGAGGGCAAGGCGCCGATGCGGCGCGCTGCGGTGGTCGATTCGGTCTCGGAATTCATGCCGGCATTGTGCCAGCTTGCACCCTGTTGCGAAATGGCGGAGAGGCCGGGATCAGCTTTTTCCGGGGATTTTCAGCACCTGGCCGACACGAATGAGGTTCGTCTCGAGCTGGTTGATGTTCTTGAGTTCCGCGAGGCTGACCTGGTGCCTGTTCGCGATCGCCGAGAGCGTGTCGCCCGGGGCGATGACATACTCCCCGCCGGGTTGCAGGTTGCCGCGCGAGGCCAGCCAGGTGCCCGGCGGCGGCGCCTTGTGGAAATAGTCGCGGATGCCCGCGAGGATGGCGCTGGCGATCCGTTTCTGGTGTCCTGTGTCGCGCAGTTTCAGCTCCTCGTCGGGGTTGGAGATGAAGGCCGTCTCGACGAGCATCGAGGGAATATCGGGCGATTTCAGCACGACGAATCGCGCTTTCTGCACATTGCGCGAATGCATCCTGCCTATGCCGCCGAGATTGCGCGCCGTCTGCTGGGCCACCTCGTGGCTCACCTGCATGGTCGCGGCCTGGCTCAGGTCGAGCAGGACCGAGGCCAGCACATTGTCCTTGTCGTCGAGGCTCACGCCGCCCACGAGGTCGGCCTGGTTCTCGCGCTTGGCGAGCCAGCGTGCGGCCTCGCTCGACGCGCCCCTGTTCGACAGCACGAACACCGACGAGCCGCGCGCGCGCCGGTCCTTGAAGGCGTCGGCATGAATCGAGACGAAGAAGTCCGCGCGATGCTTGCGCGCGATCATCATGCGCTTGCGCAGCGGGATGTAGTAGTCGCCCGTGCGCACCAGCACGCCCTTCATGCCGGGCTCGGCATCGACGAGCGCCTTGAGCTTTTTCGCAATCTGCAGGACGACTTTCTTCTCGTACGTCCCGCGATAGCCGACGGCGCCGCTGTCCTCGCCGCCGTGACCGGCATCGATCGCGATGATGATGTCCCTGCCGCGCACGTCATCGAGCGTGACGACGGGCTTGCCGGATGCCGCCGGCCTGCTGCTGGCCGTGACCGGCGTTGGACCGGCGGGGCCCGCGTCACCGGCGACAGATTCCTCCCCCTCGAGAGGGTAGAGATCCAGCACCAGGCGGTGGCCGTAAGCACCGTTCGGATCGAGCTGGAAGCTCTTCACCCTGGCCTGCGAGCGCAGTCCGATCGAGACCAGCACGTCCCCGTCGCGCTCTTCGCTGCGGATCGATTCGATGACCTTGTGCGACTCCAGGGACGGCATCGCCGCCTTGAGGGCACTCTTGTTCATGCGCAGGGTGACATGGTTCATGCCGACGATGTCCGTGAGCTCGTAGTCAACGGTCTGCGTCATGTCGAAAACGAGGCGCGTGCGATCAGGCGCGGTCCAGCTGCGAACGCCGTTGATCTCGGCGCCGGCCTGCGCTGCGCAGGACACCAGAATGAGTAATGAAAACAGCCACTTTTTCATTGTTCTGCCCGTTGCGGAATGTGGTTTGGAAAAAGTCCTTTGATATCTAGTATATAGGATATATTTCTAGTGTCCACTTTAGAATTGTCAAGTGACATTCACGTGACAGGCCCCTGATTTTTCTGTGAATGCCTCCAGAGAGCGCAGCTGCGGGCAGATGCCGGCGCCTGGCGCGGAAATGAAAAAGGCGCGCCCGTGGCGCGCCTTCGATGGGTTCAGGCCAGGCTGTCAGGCCACGAGCAACACGCGCTCACCCGTGACTTCGCGAACCATGGGGAAAAGCTTCTCGCTCTCGTCCTGGATGCGGTCGAGCACCAGGTTGAACATGTCCTCGGTCTCCTTCGCGAAGGCATCGTAGTCGCCGATGCGCAACTCCTTGCCGCGCTTGCTGCACCACTTCTTGAGGTAGGTCGCAAAGACCTTCTTGATCTCGTTCTCGCCGGACATGAAGTTGGCGGCTGTATTGCGCGCCCGCGGATCGCTCTGGTTCAGCAGCTTGCGGTAGACATGCTTGTTCTGGAGCTCGAGGTGCTCCTTGACCCGGTCGACAAAGTCGAAGAAGAGATCGCAGGTCACCTGCGCATCGCAGAGCCCGCGGTCGGAAAGCAGCACATTGAGCACGTTCGTGAGCTCGGTGATGCGGTCGTTCTGTTTATTGAGATCGTCGTATGTCAGCATGGGGATACTCCTTCGATGATGATTGCATGCCGCGCTTCCCGTGGTTTCTACACTCGAAACTGTTGTTGCTTTTCTTGATGGCGATGGATGCATTTCTTCTGGGGCATTCTACACCGCCCGGGAACTTTGTAAATCACCCTGAAAACATTAGTGTTTAAGGATATTCGCAGATTCTGCAGCCCTTCCGGGGTTCGGGACGCCGCCTTTTGCACACCGGCTGCGCGGCCCGGTCGCGCTACATCGCAGCGCCGCTTTCCGTTACACTTGCGGGCATCCGAAAACAGACGCGCGAACACGATGTCAGAGCCGATTTACTGCGAACACAAACCCTCCCCCGCCAAGCTCGATGTGCTTGGCGTCTACGACTGGCCCATCTGGAAGAAAGAGGCGTCGACCTTCCCCTGGACCTACGGCGAGCAGGAGACCTGCTACATCCTCAAGGGCCGTTTCATCGTCACCCCGGACGGCGGCGAGCCGCAGGAGTTCAGGCGCGGCGACCTCATCACCTTCCCGAAAGGCATGTCCTGCAGCTGGGAGATTCTCGAGGACGTCGAGAAGCACTACACCCTCGGCTGAGATGGGATCCGCGCCGGCCGCCGACCAGATCAGTAAACACACGCCCATGATGCAGCAGTACCTGCGCATCAAGGCGGAGTTTCCGCACATGCTGGTGTTCTACCGCATGGGCGATTTCTACGAGCTCTTCTACGGCGACGCCGAGAGAGCGGCGAAGCTGCTCGACATCACGCTGACGAAACGCGGCAAGTCCAACGGCCAGCCGATCCCGATGGCCGGCATCCCCTACCACGCGGCCGAGAGCTATCTCGGCAAGCTCGTGCGCGGCGGCGAGTCGGTCGCCATCTGCGAGCAGATCGGCGACCCCGCGACCTCGAAGGGGCCCGTCGAGCGCAAGGTGGTGCGCATCGTCACGCCCGGCACGGTCACGGACGAAGCACTGCTCGAGGAGCGCCGCGACAACCTGCTCGCCGCGCTGTGGGAACACAGGGAGCGCTTCGGACTGGCCGTGCTCGACATCAGCAGCGGGCGCTTCACGATCCAGCAGCCCGGCAGCCGCGAGACCCTGCAGGGCGAACTCGAGCGCCTCGCGCCGGCGGAACTGCTGCTGCCCGAGGAGCTGCAGGCCGAGAGCCTGGCCGGTAACCGCGGCGTGACGCGGCGTCCCGACTGGCATTTCGATTTCGACACGGCCAGCCACCTGCTGACGACACACTTCGGCACGCGCGACCTCTCGGGATTCGGCTGCAATGACATGCCGCTGGCCATTTGCGCGGCCGGCGCATTGCTGCAGTACGTGCAGGAGACCCAGCAGGCGGCGCTGCCGCATATCAGCGGTCTCGCCGTCGAGCGCCACGACGAGGCCATCATCATCGACGCGGCCACGCGCCGCAATCTCGAAATCGAGCAGTCGGCGTCGGGCGAGGCGCGCCACACTCTGGCCGGAATTCTCGACAACACGGCGACCGTCATGGGCAGCCGCCTGCTGCGCCGCTGGCTCAACCGCCCGCTGCGCGACCGTGATGTCATCAACGGGCGCCTCGACGCCGTCGAGGAGCTGCTCGAGAGCGGGCTCTTCGCCGCGCTGGCGGAGATTCTCAGGGGTATCGGCGACATCGAGCGTATCATTGCGCGCATCGCGCTGCGCAGCGCGCGCCCGCGCGACCTCTCGGTGCTGCGCGAGGCCCTCGGCCTGGTGCCGGAACTCCACGGCCTGCTCGAGGGGACAACGAGCGCCGAACTGGCCGGACTGCGCGAACCGCTGCAGGGACACCCGGCCTTCCACGACCTGCTGCAGGCGGCCGTCGTCGAGACGCCGCCGGTGCTGATCCGCGATGGCGGCGTCATCGCCAGGGGATACGACGCCGGGCTCGACGAACTGCGCGACATGTCGCAGAACGCCGACCAGTTCCTGCTCGACCTCGAGCAGCGTGAGCGCGAACGTACCGGCATCCAGGCGCTGAAGGTCAGCTACAACCGCGTGCACGGCTACTACATCGAAATCAGCAAGCTGCACGCGGACGCCGTGCCGGAGGAGTACGTCCGGCGCCAGACACTGAAAAACAACGAGCGCTACATCACGCCCGAGCTCAAGAAATTCGAGGACCAGGTGCTGAGCGCGCGCGAACGCGCGCTGGCGCGCGAGAAGCTGCTCTACGAGGAGCTGCTGGCGAAGCTCGGCTCGGATATCGCCGGCCTCAAGGCGACGGCCGAAGCCGTGGCGACGCTCGACCTCTGCTGCAACCATGCGGAGCGCGCCCAGACCCTGCGCCTCGTGCGCCCCGAACTTGCCGCCGAGCCGGGCATCCGCATCCTGGCCGGACGCCACCCCGTCGTCGAGCAGGTCTCGGAGACGCCCTTCGTGCCGAACGACATCCTGCTCGACGACGAGGCGCGCATGCTCATCATCACGGGCCCGAACATGGGCGGCAAGTCGACCTTCATGCGCCAGGCGGCCGTCATCGTGCTGATGGCGGCATCCGGCAGCTTCGTGCCGGCCGACAGCGCCGTCATCGGCCCGGTCGACCGCATCTTCTCGCGCATCGGCGCTTCCGACGATCTCGCCGGCGGGCGCTCGACCTTCATGGTCGAAATGGAGGAGACGGCCAACATCCTGCACAATGCCACGGCGCAGTCGCTCGTGCTCATGGACGAGATCGGCCGCGGCACCAGCACCTTCGACGGCCTCTCGCTGGCCTGGGCCTGCGCCCTGGAGCTGGCCAGCCGCATCCACGCCTACACATTGTTTGCGACCCACTACTTCGAACTCACGACGCTGCCCGAAGAGCAGCCGTCGATCGCCAACGTGCATCTCGACGCGACCGAACACGGAGACTCCATCGTCTTCCTGCACAGCGTCAAGCCGGGCCCCGCGAACCAGAGCTACGGCCTGCAGGTGGCGCAGCTGGCCGGCGTGCCGCGCCCCGTCATCCGGCGCGCGCGCAAGCGCCTGCAGGAACTCGAACAGGCCGCGGTGGAACACGCCTCGACGAACCAGCTGTCGCTGTTCGCGAGCAATCCCTGCAACGAGACGGCGAGGGAGACGGCGAGCGATCCGCTGCGCGAGGCCTTCGAGACAATCGACCCCGACAGCCTGACGCCGCGCGAGGCGCTCGAGCTGCTCTATCGTCTCAAGGAGACGGCCGTTGAGCCTGACGGCTAGGCCGGCGCGGACCCTGCTCGCCTTCGTCCTGCTCTTCGCCGCCGCCCGACTCCTGCAGCAGAACGGCATCGACCTGGCCCTGCGCGCCACGGTACTGGCGGATCACGAGTGGTACCGCCTGGTCACGGGCCACCTGGCGCACACGAACTGGACCCATCTCGGCATGAATGCGGCGGCGCTGCTGATCACACTGCTGCTGTTTCCGTTCTACGGGCGGCCGGCGCTGCTGGCCTGCTGCGTCCTCTGGAACGCGCTCTTCATCAGCTTCGGCCTCCTGCTGCTGTTCCCGGAGATCGCCTGGTATGTCGGCTTCTCCGGCATCGCACACGGGCTGCTCATGACAGGTGCGCTGCTGAGCTTGCGTGAACCGGTCGCCCGGCTGCTGGTCCTGCTGCTCGTGGCCAAGGTCGGGTGGGAGTTCTGGTCGGGTGGCGGGGGTGTCAGCGCCTCGCTGATCGAGGCACCCGTCGTCTACGAGGCGCACCTGCTCGGGCTCGTCGCCGGAGCAATCGCCAGCCTGCCGCTGGCGTTGCTGTGGCCTGATCTGGTGCAGAGGCGCTCCCGCGCGTGAAGTGCATGACCTCAGGGCTATTCAATGCGCTACGGCGAGAACAGCGCGCTTGTCGGCGGCTACAAGCAGAGAGAGACTCCCGGGCCGCCAGGCCCGGGAAAGCCGTTCACTTTCTGTTCGAGCAGGTGTTGATGCCGAACGGCAGGTAGGCCGGGCACCAGCCGACGAGGGCCGTGAAGATCGGCACGATGCCGATGGCGCCCCACCAGCTCTGGTAGTAATAGCCGACGCCGATGATGGCGAGGCCGAGTATGAGACGGATCACGCGATCCGCGGAACCGACGTTCTTCATGTTGCATCTCCTGTAGGTGATTCCGCCCGGCGCCCTCGCGAGGCACACATCCTGTCGGGCTCAAGGTGACAAGCTAGCAGGGTATCCGGAAACAGAAAAGCCCGGACAATGCCGGGCTTTCTGAACCGTCAGCAGCGCGGCTGCTTCAGCCCTGCTTGCTCTTGTCGATGAGGGCCTTGAGCTTGGGCGCCGGGATGTAACCGGGCAGCAGTTCGCCCGACTCCAGCATGATCGCCGGCGTTCCGGTGACACCGACCTCGCGCCCGAGCTTGTATTGACTCTCGACGGGGTTGTCGCAGCTCTTCGGCTCCGGATCGTCGCCGTTCTTGGCCAGCGTCAGGGCAGCCTTGGGATCGTCGGCACACCAGACGGAGACCGCCTTGGCATAGCTCGGGCTCCTGAGTCCGGCGCGCGGGAAGAAGAGGTAGCGCACGCGGATGCCGGCCTTGTTGTACTGATCCATCTCGTTGTGCAGCTTGACACAGTAGGGGCAATCGATATCCGTGAAGACGGTGACCGTGTTCTCGAGACCCTTGTCGCCGAAGATGATGGTCTGATCGTCCGTCACTCCGGCCATGAGCTCCTTGCGCAGCTTGCCACGGCTCTTTTCAGTGATATCGGTGATACCGCCCTCGATGCTGTAGATGTTGCCCTGGAAGACATACTTGCCGTCTTCGGTGGCGTAGATCACCTCGCTGCCGATGATGATCTCCTTGATGCCCGGGATCGGCGAGTCGTTGATCGCCTTGATGTCGAGCTGCGCGAGCACGCCCGAGAGGCGTTTCCTGAGCTCGTCGTTCGACAGGCCTTCGGCGCCGGCCGTGGTGCTGAAGAGCAGGGCCAGGGATACGAAAGTAGTTAGCAGAAATGTTTTCATCTGTTGTTCACTCGTTTGAGGGATACCAGGGCCTGGGTATGGCACTGAATAGGCTAAAAGACCGCGCAATTATGGCATAAAACGCGGGCCTGACTCTATGCCCGCGGGTGATGTTTCTCGTAGAGGTTCTGCAGTCGTTCTCTGGCCACGTGGGTGTAGATCTGCGTTGTCGAGAGATCGCTGTGGCCCAGCAGCATCTGCACCACGCGCAGGTCGGCGCCATGGTTGACGAGGTGTGTGGCGAAGGCGTGGCGCAGCGTGTGGGGCGACAGGTGCCCCCGGATGCCCGCGGTTTGCGCATGCCGCTTGATGCGGTACCAGAAGGCCTGGCGTGTCATGCCGTTGCCGCGCCGCGTCGGGAAGAGCGCGGCGCATGCCTGCCCTTTCAGCAGCTCCTCGCGGGCGCCGCGCACGAAGCGCTGCAGCCAGTCGACGGCTTCCTCGCCAAGCGGCACGAGCCGCTCCTTGCCGCCCTTGCCGGTCACGCGCACGACTCCCTGGGTCAGGCTCACCTGGTCGGGCCGCAGGCCCACGAGTTCCGAGACGCGCAGGCCGGTCGCATAGAGCAGTTCGAACATGGTGCGATCGCGGAATCCCTCCGGGCTCGAGAGATCCGGCGCCTCGAGCAGGCTCTCGACCTCCTCCTCGGTGAGCGATTTCGGCAGCGGCCGGCCCTGCTTCGGCATCTCGATCTGCGCCGAGGGGTCCTGCATGCTCATGCCCTCGCGCACGAGCCACTGGTAGAACTGGCGCAGCGACGACAGCAGCCGCGCCGTCGAGCGCGCGCTGCGCCCCTGCATGCCGAGGTCGGCGAGGTAGCCGAGCAGATCCTCGCGCTGCGCATCGCGCAGGCCGCGGCCGGCGTTTTCGCGGAGCCACTTTTCCGCCTTGCCGAGGTCGGACTGGTAGGCGGCGAGCGTGTTCCGGCTCAGGCCGCGCTCCAGCCAGAGCGCGTCGGCGAACTGCTCGATCAGCGCGGAATCGCTCAAGAGAGGAAGCCCTCGTGGCGCAACAGCCACTCCTTCATGCGCGGCCACTCGCCGGCGCTCCTGCCCGAGAATCCGCCGGTTCCGGAGGCGGAGATCACCCGGTGGCAGGGCGTCAGCAGCGGACAGGGGTTGGAGCGGCAGGCCTGGCCGACGGCACGCGGCCCGCTGCCGAGGCGCCTGGCGACCTCGCCGTAGGTCAGGGCGGTGCCGGGCCTGATCGAGCGCAGCAGCCGCCAGACCCGCTGCTGGAATGGAGTCCCCTGCTCCAGCAGCGCGATGCCCTCGGGCCAGGGGCCGCCGCTGAACCAGGCGTCGAGCGCGCGCGCGGCGTCCGCGGCCACGCCGCCGGGCGGCAGCTGCTCGCGGCCGGCCTGCACGGCCAGCTCGATCCGGGCGATGCTGTCACCGCTGGCGAGAATGCCGATGGGGCCGATCGGGCTCTTGATGATGGCGTCGTATCTCTTCATGGCCGGCTCTGCGTGATCACACCGCGATGATTGCAGAAGATCCCGTCTCAATCCAGCCTCAGCTCGTCCTTGAGGGCGATCGGCGTGGGCAGTTTCTGCACGATCCACCACGAGGAGGCAATGAAGGTGAAGAGAGTCGCAAACTGGATCAGGTAGGCGGCCTTCTCGCCGATGACGCCGGCCTGCAGGGCGACGACTGAGATCAGCAGCGAGAATTCGCTCATCTGGCCGAGCCTGATACCGATATTGCGCGAGCGCAGAGCGGACTCGCCGATGCGCTGCATCAGCCAGCGGAAGACCGGCGGCTTGACGATCATGGTCATGAGCGCGAGCACCAGCGCCGGCAGCATCACGGGCAAGGCCATCGCCAGGTCGACCTGGGCGCCGAGCGAGAAGAAGAACAGCACGAGGAAGAAATCGCGCAGCGGCTTGAGGCTCTCGGAGACAAACAGCGCGACCGGGCCGGTGGCCAGCGACACGCCGGCGATGAAGGCGCCGATCTCGGCCGACAGGCCGAGCCAGTAGGCGAACTCGGCCATGCCGAGGCACCAGCCGATCGCCATCAGGAAAATGAATTCCTGGATGCGGTCGAAGCGGCGGATCAGGGCGACGATCAGGTAACGCGTCATGAACCAGGCGAAGACGACCAGCAGGGGGAGTTTCAACACCAGCAGCAGCGGCTCCCAGACACCCATGCCGGCGCCTCCCCCGCCCTTGATCACGACCAGCAGCAGGATCGCGAGCAGGTCCTGCAGCAGCAGGATGCTGATGATCACCTCGCCGGTGCGACGGTGGTGCAGCACCGATGTCGGCAGCAGCTTGAGACCGATGATGGTGCTCGAGAAAGTCGTGACGGCGCCGATCACGAGCGCCTCGGTCCAGCTGAAGCCGAACGCCAGCGAGACCAGCACCCCGCCGAGAGCGAAAACGGCGGAACTCGCGATGGTGACGAGCGTGGTCTTGCGCACCATGTTCAGCAATTCGCCGGGATTCAGGTTCAGCCCGAGCAGGAACAGCAGGAAGATAATCCCGATATGCGAGATCTGCTCGACAAGCTCCGGCTTGTCGACGAGCCCGAGGACGGAGGGACCGAGCAGGACACCGAGCAGCACGTAGGCGATCAGGAGCGACTGGCGGGCGAACAGCGCCAGCGCCGCCATGACCGCGGCGCCCGTGAAAATCAGGAAAAAAGTGAATACCAGCGGATCTTGATCCATGCCCTGCCCGGAGTGGGTTCTGCAAACCGACACACCTATCTTACGCATGCCAGGGCCTGATTGCGCTGGATCCGGGCGAAAAAAAGCATTCCGGCAGAGGGCCGCCAGCTTGTATAATTGTCCGGATATACCGGGCCGCTTGTCCGTGCAGATGGATTCTGCTATAGATAGCGCCCCTTGTTTGGACCAATTGAGGAGCGGCTAGATGCCTGCGAAGAAAAAAACTGCGGCAAAAAAGACGGCCAAGAAAAAGGCTGTCGCCAAGAAGAAAGTCGTCGCAAGGAAGAAGGTAACCACGAAAAAGAAAGTTGCGGCCAGCAAGAAGGTCGCAGCCAGAAAAGCCCCTGCCAGAAAGAAGGCAGCTCCCAGGACGGCGAGCAGCACGCAGTCGCTGCTGAGCCATTTCGGCGTCGAGCCCTACCAGGAGAAGCGCGGCGAAGAGTACATGAATCCGGAGCAGGAGGCGCACTTCCGCAAGATCCTCAATGCCTGGAAGAGAGAGCTCATGGAAGAGGTCGACCGCACCGTGCACCACATGCAGGACGAGGCGGCGAACTTCCCGGACCCGAACGACCGCGCCACCCAGGAATCCGAATTCAGCCTCGAGCTGCGCACCCGCGACCGCGAGCGCAAGCTCATCAAGAAGATCAACTCGACGATCGACCGTCTCGATGCGCACGACTACGGCTGGTGTGACTCCTGCGGCATCGAGATCGGCATCCGCCGCCTCGAGGCGCGCCCCACGGCCAATCTTTGCATCGACTGCAAGACCCTCGAGGAGATCAAGGAAAAGCAGATGGCGTGATCGCCCGCGCCGGAGACCGCAGCTCCGGCGCCCTCCTCCCACGATGATCTATCGCGGACGCTTCGCCCCCTCCCCCACCGGCTCCCTCCACTTCGGTTCCCTTGTCAGCGCGGTCGCCAGCTATCTCGACGCGCGTCGTCATGACGGCGCCTGGTACCTGCGCATCGAGGATGTCGACAAGCCGCGCGAGAAGCCCGGCTCGGCCGCCAGTATTCTCTCGACGCTGGAAAACTTCGGCATGCAGTGGGACGGCGATGTTCTGTACCAGTCACAGCGCCACGACGCCTATGCCGGGGCCATCAGGCGGCTGCTCGAGGAACGCAAGGCCTTTCACTGCAGCTGCAGCCGCAAGCGGCTCGCCGAAAGCTCGCGGCCCGGCGAACAGGGGTTGATCTATCCGGGCACCTGCCGCGACGGCCATGACAGGGGAGCGCCGCAACTCTCCGTCAGGCTACTGACGGACAACGAGCCCGTGCAGTTCGAGGACAGGATTCTCGGCCGGCAGACGCAGCAGGTCGCACGCGAGGTCGGCGACTTCATCATCCGCCGCGCCGACGGCTTCTACGCCTACCAGCTCGCTGTCGTCGTCGATGACGCCTTCCAGCAGATCACGCACATCGTGCGTGGCGAGGACCTGCTGTTCTCGACGGCACGCCAGATTCGCCTGCAGCACGCGCTCGGCTATGCGACACCGTCCTACGCCCACCATCCGCTCGTGCGCGACGGCAGCGGCCACAAGCTCGGCAAGAGCACTTCGGCCTGGCCTGTCGATAGCGCGCAACCGCTCGCGACCCTCGGCAGGGTGCTGGAATTTCTGCATCAGCAACCCGTCGAGGCGGATACAATCGACAGTTTCTGGAAACAGGCCATTGCCGGCTGGAATATCGAGGCGATGCAGCATGCATGAGAAACCCGCGACACCCTACGAGATGATCGGCGGCGAGGAGAAGGTCCGCGAACTCGTCGACCGCTTCTATGACCACATGGACGAGCTCGACGAGGCCAGGACCATTCGCAGCCTGCACGCCAGGTCGCTGCGCGTCTCGCGCGAGAAGCTCTACCTCTTCCTGTCGGGCTGGCTCGGCGGACCGGATCTCTATGTGCAGAAATACGGCCACCCGATGCTGCGCCGCCGGCACCTGCCATTCTCGATCGGCAAGGAGGAGCGCGACCAGTGGATGCGCTGCATGGTCAAAGCCATGGAGGACATGCAGCTGGATCCGGCCTTGCGCAACCACCTCGAGCAGGCCTTCAGGAAAACCGCCGACCACATGCGCAACAGGCCCGAGAAGGACGACGGTGGCGGGCTCAGAATCTTTCCGGGGCCGGCGCCGAAAGGCTGAGGCCGCCCTTGCCCCTCGATCTCAATCGACAGGGCTGAAGTAGCGCTGGAACGCGCGCGCCTTGTCGAGGCACTCCTGGTACTCGGCATCGGGGTCCGAGTCGGCGACGATGCCGCCGCCGACCCAGTAGTGCGCCTGTTCACCGCGGCGCACGAGCGTGCGGATCACGATGCTGGTGTCCATGTCGCCGTTGAAGCCGATGTAGCCGATGGCGCCACAGTAGATGCCGCGCCTGCAGGGTTCGAGCTCCTCGATGATCTCCATGGCGCGGATCTTCGGCGCACCCGTGATCGAGCCGCCGGGAAAAGAGGCGCGCAGCAGGCTCAGGGCGTCCTCGCCCTCGCGCAGCCTGCCGCTGACGGTGCTGACCATGTGGTGCACGGTCGGAAAGCTCTCGACCTCGAAGAGATCGCGGACGCCGATCGAGCCCGGCTCGCAGACGCGCCCGAGATCGTTGCGCAGGAGGTCGACGATCATGAGGTTCTCGGCGCGGTCCTTGGCGCTGCGGGACAACTCCCGCCGCAGGCGCGCGTCTTCCTGCGGATCGCTGCCGCGCGGCCGCGTTCCCTTGATGGGCTGGGTCGTGATCCGGCCACGCTCGAGCTTCAGGAAACGCTCGGGGGAGAAGCTCAGGATCTCGATGTCATCGAGCCGCAGGAATGCACCGAACGGGACCGGGTTGTGCGCACGCATCTCGCGATAGGCCCGCCAGCCGTCGCCAGCGACATGCGCCGCGAAACGCTGCGCATAGTTGACCTGGTAGCAGTCGCCGGCCCGGATCCAGGCCTGGATGCGCCCGAACTGGCGGCGGTACTCGTCGCGGCCGATGCCGGCGACGAAGCCCTCCGCGGCATGCAGCGGCTCGCCGGGCGCGCTTTCGACCGGATTTTTCAGGCGCTCGAGCAGCTCGTCCCAGATCGCCGCCGTCTGCGACGACCTGCCCTGCGCGACGAGCCACGCCTGGCGCAGCTCGTGATCGACGACCACGGCCCAGTCGTAGATGGCGATCATCATCTCCGGCAAGGCGTCCCTGTCCGCGGCGATCACCGGCAGTTTCTCGATGCGCCGCCCGAGATCGTAACCGAAGTAGCCGATGGCGCCGCCCTCGAACGCCAGCGGCGAGAAGTCGCCGGCCGGCTCGCCGAGCGCCGCGCGCACGAGCCCGAAGGGATCCTCGTCCGACTCGGTGACGCTGTCGCCCTCGACGATGCGCGTGACCCGGCCATGCGTCACGAGCCGCTTCCAGGGCGCGGCGGCGATGACGTCGCTCCTGCCGCCGGGATGTCCGCCGCTATCGAGAAAGACCGGCCAGTCGAAAGCCTTCAGCGCGTCGAAATAGCGGCTGCTGTCGTCGGGATACGGAAGCTCCTCGAATCGCGGAAAGGCGCGCGGACTCATGCCAGCCAGAGAAGCAGCAGCTGCTGTCCGGCCAGCGCGAACAGGCCGGCAAGGAGGTCGTCGACCATGATGCCGAAGCCGCCCTTGACGCGCCTGTCGAGCCAGCGGATCGGCCAGGGCTTGAGGATATCGAACAGGCGGAACAGCAGGAATCCGCTGAGAATCCACTGCCACGCGAACGGCACGGCGATCATGGTCACGAGGTAACCGACGATCTCGTCCCAGACGATGCCGCCGTGATCGTGCACGCCGAGATCGCGGCTGCAGAGGCCGCACACCCGCACGCCGATGACGAACAGCGCGAGCGTCAGCAGCAGGTAGGCAGCCAGCGGGAGCTGGCTCAAGAGCATGAAGAGGGGAATGCCGACGAGCGTTCCGGCGGTGCCGGGCGCGACCGGCGCGAGCCCGCTGCCGAAACCGAAGGCCAGCAGGTGCGAGGGTTTCCTGAGATCGAGTCCGTCCGTCATGGTCGCAAAAAATGGTCGTAGGCCTGTCCCGGCTCGCATGGCGCGCCACCTTCGTCGACGCAACGCAGGCCGGGTTGCGCCTCGATCGTACCGATTCGCGTCGCCTCGCAGCCGAGTTCGGGCAGCAACGCCTGCAGGGCGGATTGCTGCTGCGGCGGCACCGTGAACAGCAGCTCGTAGTCGTCGCCGGCGGTCAGCGGCAATTGCCAGGCGCCGCTCTGCTGCATGCAGACGCGCGTCTCCGGCATCAGCGGCAGGCGCGCCAGCTCGACCGTCGCGCCGCAGCCGCTGGCATCGAGAAGATGCTGCAGGTCGCCGGCGAGACCATCGGAGATATCGATGCAGGCCGATGCCACCGGCGCGAGCCGGATGCCCTGCGCGACACGCGGCCGCGGCTGCTCGAGACGCTCGCGCAAGGCCGCGGGGACGGCCTGCTGCGCATCCGCGAGGAGCAGCTGCAAGGCGGCGCCGGCACCGCCGAGGGTCCCGGTCACATAGATGGCGTCACCTGGCCGCGCGCCGGCGCGCGTCAGCGCCCTGCCGGGCTCGACGAAGCCGTGCGCCTGCAGTGTGAAGGCCAGCGGTCCCGCGGTGGTGTCGCCGCCGACGAGCTGGACCCGGTGCTCCACTGCCAGCGCCGAGAAGCCCTGCATGAAGGCGGCGAGCCAGGGCTCGTCGACGTCGGGCAGCGTGGCCGCGAGCGTCGCCCAGGCCGGCTCGGCGCCCATGGACGCGAGATCGCTGAGGTTGACGGCCAGCAGCTTCCAGCCGAGCCGCCACGGATCCGTCTGTGGCAGAAAATGGCGGCCGGCGACGAGGGTGTCCATGGTGACGGCGAGCTGCTTGTCGGCAGGAACCTCGAGCAGGGCGCAGTCGTCGCCGCAGCCCAGAGAAACGTCCGCCCGCGTGACAGCGGGCGAAGCGAAGTATGTGTCGATCAGCGAGAACTCGCCGCGCGTCATGAAGCGCTCTTCTCGAACGGCCGCAGCGTCTTGCTGAGCTTGTCGAGCACCCCGTTGACGTAGCGGTGTCCCTTCTCGGCGCCGAAGACCTTGGCCAGTTCGACGGCCTCGTTGATCACGACACGGTACGGAACCTCCGGGTGCATCGCGAGCTCGTAGACGCCGAGGCGCAGCGCCGCCCGCTCCACGGGATCGACTTTCTCGATGTCGCGGTCGAGCAACGGCCGCAGGTGGCTGTCGAGCGTGTCGATATTGGTTGCGACGCCGGTCAGCAGGTCGCGGAAATAGGCGATATCGAAGCGGCCGGTATCCTGGTCGTCGAGAAACTGGTTGATGATCTCGCCGAGGTCGTCACCGGTCATCTGCCATTGATAGAGCGCCTGCAACGCATGCCGGCGTGCCTGGTGGCGTTTTTTCGACATGAAATCAGATCTGGCGCAGCAGGTTGACCATCTCGATGGCGGAAGCCGCAGCCTCGCCGCCCTTGTTGCCGGCCTTGGTGCCGGCGCGCTCGATCGCCTGCTCGATGGTGTCAACGGTCAGCACGCCGAACGCGATCGGCACGCCGTGTTTCAGCATCACCTGCGACATGCCCTTGACGCACTCGCCGGCGACATACTCGAAGTGCGGCGTGCCGCCGCGGATGACCGCGCCGAGCGCGACGATGGCGTCGTACTCGCCTTTCGCGGCGACCTTCTCGAGCACCAGCGGCATCTCGAAAGCACCGGGCAGGCGCACCAGGGTGATGTCCTCGTCACTGGCGCCGTGCCGCCTGAGCGTGTCGATGGCTCCCGCCTCGAGGCTGTCGACGACGAAGCTGTTCCAGCGCGAAACGACGATACAGAATTTCGCACCGCTGACTGTCAGTGCCCCTTCGATTGTTTTCATAAGTCTCTCCCGTTCAGTCGTGTTCGACGAACTCCACGACTTCAAGATTGAATCCGTGCAGGCCATGCAGGTTGATCGGCGCGCTCATGACGCGCATCTTGCTGACGCCGACATCGCCGAGGATCTGCGCCCCGGCGCCGAGCGTGCGGCGCTCGCGGCGCTGGTCGCCCTGGTCCTGCGGACGGCGCTCGCGCCCGGCGATGCGCTCGATGTGTCCCGCGAAATCGCGCCCGGTATCGTGGTTGCGCAGCACGACGATGACGCCCTCGCCGGCCTCGTTGATCTGTTTCATGGCGCTGCGCAACGGCCAGCCGCAGCCCTCGACTTCGGCATCGAAAAGGTCGCAGATGGAGTTCTGCACATGCACGCGCACGAGCGTCGGCTTGTCAGGCGAGGGGGTGCCCTTGACGAGCGCGACATGCACCTCGCGGTCGACCGTGTCCTCGTAGGCGATGGCGCGGAACTCGCCGTAAGCCGTCGGCATCAAGCAGTCGTTGATGCGCGTGACCGTCTTCTCGTTCTTGATGCGGTACTGGATCAGGTCCTCGATGGTGCCGATCTTGAGACCATGCTGTTCGGCGAAGACCTCGAGGTCGGGACGGCGCGCCATGGTGCCGTCCTCGTTGAGGATCTCGACGATGACGGCCGCCGGGCTGAACCCCGCCAGGCGCGCGAGGTCGCATCCCGCCTCGGTATGGCCGGCGCGCACGAGGGTCCCGCCGGGCTGCGCCATGAGCGGGAAGACGTGGCCGGGCTGGGCAATATCCTGCGGACGCGCATGTTCGGCGACGGCGGCCTGGATCGTGGTCGCGCGGTCGGCGGCTGAAATGCCGGTCGTGACGCCCTCGGCCGCCTCGATCGAGAGCGTGAAGTTGGTCGCCTGGACCTGGTCGTTGGTGTTGACCATGAGCGGCAGGCGCAGTTGCTCGCAGCGCTCGCGCGTCAACGTCAGGCAGATGAGCCCGCGGCCGTGGGTCGCCATGAAGTTGATCGCGTCCGGCGTGACGCAATCGGCGGCCATGAGCAGATCGCCCTCGTTCTCGCGATCCTCGTCGTCCATGATGACGACCATCTTGCCCTGGCGCAGGTCCTCGATGATTTCTTCGATGGAATTCAGTGACATCTGAAACAGACAAAAAGCAAAGAGCGCTATTCTATCCCATGCGCCGTGCTGTGACACGGAGAAATCGGGCGCTCACCGCAGCGGCCTCAGGCGTGATACTGCCTGCTGTGCCTGTGGACGGCCTCGACCATGGCCGCAGCATGGGCGGGCGGAATCTCGGGGTGGATGCCGTGGCCAAGATTGAAGACATGACCGGTTCCCATGCCGAATCCCGCGAGGATCTTCTGCACCTCGCGATCGATGCGCTCCGGCGACGAATAGAGCACGCAGGGGTCGAGGTTGCCCTGCAGCGCCACGCGGTCGCCGACCTGCGCGCGCGCGTCGCCGATATCGATGGTCCAGTCGAGACCGAGGGCGTCGGGACCGGCGGCGGCCATCTCCTCGAGCCAGAGGGAACCGCCCTTGGTGAAGAGGATACAGGGCACGCGCCGGCCGTCGGCCTCCTTCGTCAGTCCCTCGATGATGCGCTGCATGTAGCCCAGCGAGAATTCGCGGTAGTCGTCGGGCGTCAGCACGCCGCCCCAGGTGTCGAACAGCATCACGGCCTGGGCGCCGGCCGCGATCTGCGCGTTGAGGTAGCTCGTCACCGAGTCGGCGAGCTTGCCGAGCAGGGCGTGCATGAGCGCCGGCTTCTCGAACATCATGCCCTTCGAGAGGGAGAAGTTCTTGGTGCTGCCGCCCTCGACCATGTAGGTCGCGAGCGTCCAGGGACTGCCGGAAAAGCCGATCAGCGGCACGCGGCCATCGAGTTCGCGGCGGATCGTGCGCACGGCTTCCATGACATACCCCAGGTCGTCTTCGGGATCGGGCAGGCCGATGGCGTCGACGTCCGCCTGTGAGCGCACCGGGCGCTCGAACTTCGGCCCCTCGCCCGCACCGAAGTAGAGACCGAGATTCATGGCGTCGGGAATCGTCAGGATGTCCGAAAAGAGGATGGCGGCATCGAGCGGAAAGCGTTCGAGCGGCTGGAGCGTGACCTCGCAGGCGAGGTCCGGCGTCTTGCAGAGTGTCAGGAAATCGCCCGCCTTGCTGCGCGTCGCCCGGTATTCTGGCAGGTAGCGGCCCGCCTGGCGCATCATCCAGACCGGCGTCATGTCGACGGGTTCGCGCAGCAGTGCGCGCAGAAAGCGATCGTTTTTGAGTTCAGACACGGAATTTTCCAGCTCGCGGGCATCAAATGCGCGCTATTCTAGCACTCCTCGGTAGCAAACCGGAGAATAAGCAGATGCCGCCCGTTCGCATCTTCGACAACCAGAACCCCGAAATCCACGCCTCGGCCTGGATCGACCCAGCGGCCGTGGTCATCGGCGACGTGGTCATCGGCGCCGACAGCAGCATCTGGCCGGCGGCCGTGGTGCGCGGCGACGTCAACAGCATCCGCATCGGCAGGGCCACCAATATCCAGGACGGCTCGGTTCTGCACGTCTCGCACGCCGGCGACTACGGCGAGGGCGCGGCGCTGGCGATCGGCGACGAGGTCACGATCGGCCACAGGGTCATCCTGCACGCCTGCACCATCCACGACCGCTGCCTGGTCGGCATGGGCTCCATCGTCATGGACAATGCCGTAATCGAGGAGGAGGTGATCCTCGCCGCCGGCTCCCTGGTGCCCGAAGGCAAGCGTCTCGAGAAAGGCCACCTCTACCTCGGCAGCCCGGCCACCAGAAAGCGACCGCTGACGCAGCGCGAGCGCCAATGGCTGGCCTACTCCGCCAGGCACTATGTGCGGCTCATGCAGCGTCACCGCGACGGCAGCGCGCCGGGGACAACGGCGTAACGGGGTTTTCACGCCGGGAAATGGCTACACTCTCCCCTGGAGTCAGAGAAGCATCCATCATCATGCACGCAGACATCGACGAACGACAGAAAGAGCTGGTGATCGCGAAAGCACGCGACTGTGTGCAGAAGGCCAACGGGATTCTCGGCTGCAGCCTCGAGACGCCCGAGATCCGCTTCGACCTGCGCGGCCGTGCAGCCGGCCAGTTCTGCGTCCGCGAAAACAGCCTGCAGCTGCGCTTCAACAGCGCCCTGTTTGCGCGCTATTTCGACGACAATCTCGAGCAGACGGTCCCGCACGAGGTCGCCCACTTCCTCGTCTATGCGCTCTGCATGCGCAACGGCAACAGGCGCGTCCGCCCGCATGGCAAGGAGTGGCAGGAGATGATGCGGCTGCTCGGCGCGCCCGCTGTCACACGCCATGACTTCGATCTCACGGGCGTCCCCGTGCGCCGCGAACAGCGCTTCGCATGGCGTTGCCGCTGCCGCACGCACTCGATCGCCAAGCGCACCCATCTGAGGATGCTGCGTGGCGAGCAGCGCGTCTGCGTTCACTGCAACGCGCTGCTGACCCTGCCGGCCGACCTGACCGGAGAGTGACGGGCGTTTTTCCTCCCCGCTTGACGGTTCGCGTATAATGGTGCGAATTTTTTTCCACGTTTCCCGCCATGTCTACAGCAGCAGAACAACAGATTCGACAGCTTCTCGAGGAGCGCATCCTGATCCTCGACGGCGCCATGGGCACCATGATCCAGAAGCACGGACTCGAGGAGGCGGACTACCGCGGCGAGCGCTTTGCCGACTGGCATCGTGACGTCAAGGGCAACAACGACCTGCTGGTGCTGACCAGGCCCGATGTCATCCGCGGCATCCACGAGGCCTATCTCGAGGTCGGCGCCGACATCATCGAGACCAACAGCTTCAACGCGACACGCACCTCGCAGGCCGACTACGACATGCAGGAGCTGGCCCGGGAGATCAATGTCGAGGCTGCCAGGCTCGCGCGCGCCGCCGCCGACAGCTACAGCACCCCCGACAAGCCGCGCTTCGTCGCCGGCGGACTCGGCCCGACGAGCAGTACCCTGTCGATCTCGCCCGATGTCAACGATCCCGGCTACCGCAATATCACCTTCTCGGAACTCGTTGAGGTCTACATGGAAGCCGTGCGCGGCCTCGTCGCCGGCGGCGTCGACCTGCTGCTGATCGAGACCATCTTCGACACGCTCAACGCCAAGGCGGCGGTCTTCGCCTGCCAGCGGGTCTTCGCAGAGGACGGAATCGAGCTGCCGATCATGATCTCGGGCACCATCACGGACGAGTCCGGACGGACATTGTCGGGACAGACGACCGAGGCCTTCTACAACAGCCTGCGCCACTCGGGCGCGCTCTCGTTCGGACTCAACTGCGCGCTCGGCCCCGACAAGCTGCGCCAGTACGTCGAGGAGATGTCGCGCGTCAGCGAGACCTGGGTCTCGGCCTACCCCAACGCCGGCCTGCCGAACGAGTTCGGCGAATACGACCTGGACGCCGGCGCCATGGCAGCGCAGGTCTCGGAGTGGGCCGCGTCGGGCTTCGTCAACATCGTCGGCGGCTGCTGCGGCTCGACGCCGGAACACATCAGGGCGATCGCAGAGGCCGTCGAGGGCAAGCCGCCGCGCAAGCTGCCGGAGCTCAGGGTCGAGTGCCGCCTGTCGGGACTCGAGCCGCTCAACATCGGCGAGGACTCGCTGTTCGTGAACGTCGGCGAGCGCGCCAACGTGACGGGCTCGGCGATCTTCAAGCGCCTGATCCTCAACGAGCAGTACGAGGAGGCGCTCGACGTCTGCCGTACCCAGGTCGAGAACGGCGCCCAGATCGTCGACATCAACATGGACGAGGGCATGCTCGACGGCAAGGCCGCGATGGTGCGCTTCCTGAACCTCTGCGCCGCCGAGCCCGACATCGCCCGTGTCCCCTTCATGATCGACTCCTCGAAGTGGGAGATCATCGAGGCCGGCCTGCAGTGCGTGCAGGGCAAGGCGATCGTGAACTCCATCTCGCTCAAGGAGGGCGAGGAGATCTTCATCGAACACGCCCGGCTGTGCCGTCGCTATGGCGCGGCCATCATCGTCATGGCCTTCGACGAAGAGGGCCAGGCGGACACGCAAGCACGCAAGGTCGAGATCTGCACGCGTGCCTACAGGATCCTGACGCAGACGGTCGGCTTCCCGCCCGAGGACATCATCTTCGATCCGAACATCTTCGCCGTGGCGACGGGCATCGAGGAGCACGACAACTACGGCGTCGATTTCATCGAGGCGACACGCGCAATCAAGCAGACCCTGCCCCACGCCATGGTGTCGGGCGGCGTCTCCAACGTCTCCTTCTCGTTTCGCGGCAACAATCCCGTGCGCGAGGCGATCCACGCCGTGTTTCTCTATCACGCAATCCATGCCGGCATGGACATGGGCATCGTCAACGCCGGCCAGCTCGCGGTCTACGACGAGCTGCCCGAAGAGCTGCGCGAGGCCGTCGAGGACGTGGTGCTGAACCGCCGTCCGGATGCAGGCGACCGGCTCGTCGAGATCGCGCCGGATTACATGGGCGACGGCACCGGCCGCGCGAAGCAGGAAAGCCCCGAGTGGCGCGAGTGGACGGTCGAGAAACGCCTGGAGCATTCGCTCGTCAAGGGCATTACCGAGTACATCGAGGAAGACACGGCCGAGGCGCTCGAGAAGCTCGGACGCCCGATTCTCGTCATCGAGGGGCCGCTGATGGACGGCATGAATGTCGTCGGCGACCTCTTCGGCGACGGCAAGATGTTCCTGCCGCAGGTCGTCAAGTCGGCGCGCGTCATGAAGAAGTCCGTCGCCTGGCTCGAGCCCCATCTCGAGGCCGAGAAGGCCGGCTGCGCGGTCGAGACCCAGGGCAAGATCCTCATGGCCACTGTCAAGGGCGACGTGCACGACATCGGCAAGAACATCGTCGGCGTCGTCCTGCAATGCAACAACTACGAGGTCATCGACCTCGGCGTCATGGTGCCGGCCGAGAAGATCCTCGAGACGGCGCGCGAGCGCAACGTCGACATCATCGGGCTGTCGGGCCTGATCACGCCGTCGCTCGACGAGATGGTCCATGTCGCCAGGGAGATGAAGCGCCAGGGGTTCGATATCCCGCTGCTGATCGGCGGCGCGACGACCTCGAAAGCGCACACGGCCGTCAAGATCGAACCGCAGTACGAGCACGGCGCCATCTATGTCGCCGACGCCTCGCGCGCGGTGGGCGTCGCATCGACATTGCTCTCGGACGAGCAAAAAGGCGCCTTCCTCGAGGGTGTTCGCGCAGAGTACGAGGAAGTCCGCCAGCGCCGCGCCGGCAAGGACGAGGCCCGCAACCTGATCCCGATCAGCGATGCGCGCGCCAACCCGACGCCGATCGACTGGTCGGGTTACACGGCGAGCGCCCCCGCGAAACCCGGCATCACGGTGCTGGACGTGCCGATAGCCGAACTGGTCGACACCATCGACTGGACCTTCTTCTTCCACGCCTGGCAACTCAAAGGGCGCTTCCCCAAGATCCTCGACGACGCCGAGAAAGGCGAAGAGGCACGCAAGCTCTATGATGACGCGCGCGCCATGCTCGACAAGATCCTGAAGGAAGGCTGGCTCAAGGCAAAGGCCGTGATCGGCCTCTTCCCGGCCAACAGCGACGGCGACGATGTCGTGCTTTACACGGATGAGAGCCGTAACGAGACCCTGACCACCCTGCACTTCCTGCGCAAACAGGGAAAGCAGCCGTCAGGCAAGTACAACGAGTGCCTGTCCGACTATATCGCCCCGCTCTCGAGCGACAAGCACGACTATATCGGCGGCTTCGCCTGCACAGCCGGCATCGGCATCGACGACAAGATCGCGGAGTTCGAGAAGGAGCATGACGATTACAGTTCGCTGATGCTCAAGGCGCTGGCCGACCGGCTTGCCGAATCACTGGCCGAGTGGCTGCACAAAAAAGTCAGGAAAGAACTCTGGGGCTACGCTGCCGACGAGCAACTCGACAACGAGGCCCTGATCGCCGAGCAATACCAGGGCATCCGCCCGGCCATGGGCTATCCGGCAAGTCCCGACCACACCGAGAAGGACCTGTTGTGGGAGCTGCTCGACGCCGAGAACAACACCGGCATCTGGCTCACGGAATCGAAGGCGATGGTGCCGACGGCCGCTGTCAGCGGCCTCTACTTTGCGCATCCGGAGGCGCGCTACTTCGCCGTCGGCAAGCTCAACCGCGACCAGGTCGAGGATTACGCCAAACGCAAGGGCATGACCCTGCCGGAGATGGAGCGCTGGCTTGCGCCGAACCTCGCATACGATCCGGAGTCTGCCTGATTCGAAAGGAGCGCTTGTGGCCTCACACCAGCCGGCTGCGATGAGCGGCAACCGGGAGAAGATTGATCTGGGCCAACAGATCCACGACAGGCGTCATCGGGACACCAGTTTCGCCTTCCCTTCTCCGCCCCATTTTTCTCTGAGATGCTGCATCTGCTGGTAGAAGAAAGGAATCAGCAAGGTGCCGAGAATGGTGGCCGCCAGCATGCCGCAGAACACCGTGAAACCGAGGGAGATACGGCTGGCTGCACCGGCACCGGATGCGAAGACGAGAGGCAAGACACCGAGAATGAAGGAAAAAGCTGTCATCAGCACAGCCCGGAATCGCAGGTGAGCGGCATTCAGAGCAGCATCGAATACCGATTGACCCGCATCACGCTGGTGCATGGCGAATTCAACGATGAGGATCGCGGTTTTCGTTGACAGGCCCAGCAACAGGATGAGTCCCACCTGGGAATAGATATTGTTTGCCATTCCTGCTAGAAGCAATCCGGCCATGGCTCCAAACAGCGCGAGAGGGACTGCCCCGATAACGGTGAACGGCAAGGACCAGCTCTCGTATTGTGCAACCAGAAAGAGGTAGACAAAGATCAACGCCAGCGCAAAAAGGAGAGGCGCCAGGTTGCCGGCCTTGATTTCCTGCAGGGATTGTCCGGACCACTCGTAGGTATAACCGCCAGGAAACGTCGTCGCCAGTGTGTCGACGGCCTGGATGGCTTGCCCGGAACTGTATCCGGCCGCAGCTTGCCCGCTGACAGTCGCGGAACGATAGAGATTGAAATGATTGATGCTGGTTGGCCCCTGCGTGGGCAGGAGTTGCGCCATCGTCAGCAGGGGAACCATCTGGCCATCGGCATTGCGTACGTAAAAATGCCGCAAGTCATCGGGGCCGCTCCTGAACTGACTCTCCGACTGGATATAGACCTTGTAGCTGCGGGCAAATCTGCTGAAATCATTGATATACAACGAACCGAGATGGGCCTGCAGTGTCGTGAAGATTTCAGTCAGCGGCACACCCTGTGCTTTCGCCTTGTCCCGATCCACCTCGAGAATGTATTGCGGCACGTTCGCTCTGAAGGTGCTGAATACCTGCTCGAGATCGGGCCTCTGGTTCGCTTCATAGATCAGCGCGTTCAGAACATTCGCCAGCTCTTTCGGGTCGCGTCCCTCTGTATCCTGCAAGCGGAACTCGAATCCGGCCGTGGCACCGAGACCCGGTATCGGAGGCAAGTTGAACACCATGATCTGCGCATCGGGCATTGCCCAGAGCTGTCCCTGCAACCTTCGCACGACTTCCCTCAGCGCCAGCTCCGGTGTCGTTCTCTCTTCCCAATCCTTGAGCACAACGATGCCGAGTCCGTTGCTGGAGGCTGCGCCACCCAGCATCGAAAAGCCGGCAACGCTGATGAAATCGGTTACTGCCGGATCTTTCAATACGAGATCCGTGACTTTTTTCATCGTAGCGTCGGTTCGATTCGATGACGCCGCATCCGGCAATTGCACATCGACAAACAGATAGCCCTGGTCCTCGGGCGGAACGAAGCTGGTCGGCACGCTCATCAACAACCAGGCCGAAGCTCCAAAAACGAGGATCACGAAGAGGCCAACTCTGCCCCCCTTTTTCAATATCCAGCTGATCGCGCCCCGGTACCTGTCGGTGAGAGTGTTTATCCCGCTCTCGATCGGGCTCAGCAAACCGATCGGTTTCTGGTCTTTTCGAAGCAGGACGCCACAAAGAGCCGGACTCAATGTGAGCGCATTGATCGAGGAGATAATGACGGCAACGGAAATCGTGACCGAAAACTGGGTGTAGAGCTCACCGGTGATTCCCGGCATGAAAGAAACCGGGACAAAAACCGCGAGCAGCACCAGGGTTGTCGCGATAATGGGACCGGACACCTGTTGCATCGCCTTTACGGTCGCGGCCCTGGCATCGAGCCCTTCCTCCGTCATAATCCGCACGACATTTTCGGTCACGACGATCGCATCGTCCACCACGATGCCAATCGCCAGGATCAGGCCGAAGAGTGTAATGAGGTTGATGCTGTATCCCATCGCCAGCATGAGTGCGAAGGTGCCAATCAGGGAAACAGGTATCGCGACGGCGGGAACCAGTGTCGAACGCCAGTTTTGCAGGAAAAGAAATACGACAAGAATCACGAGCCCCACGGCCGTGAACAATGTGGTCACCACTTCTTCGATGGAACGTGTAATAAACCTGGTCGTGTCATAGAAAATTTCGTAGCTGAGACCGTCCGGGAATTGCTCCGCAAGCCTCTCCATTTCGGCATGGACATCTTCCGCTATCTCCACAGCGTTGGAGCCCGGCAATTGATAGATCACCACGAATGCCGTCGGATCGTTATTCAGTCTCGCCTTGATTGCATAGGATTCCGAACCCAGTTCGACACGCGCCACATCCCCGAGACGAATGAAAGAACCATCGACGCGCGAACGAATGACGATATTTTCAAACTCCTCAGGATCAACGAGGCGCCCCTGGGCCTGAATGGTATATTCGAACTGCTGCCCGGGAAGCGTCGGCCCCTCCCCCAGCTTCCCCGCAGCGACGAGTATATTTTGCTCATTCAGTGCATTGCGCAGATCTGACACAGTCACATTGAGGGCATTCATCCGGTCCGGATTCATCCAGATGCGCATGGAGTAGGTCATGGCCCCCATGACTTCAGCATTCGCGACGCCACCGATGCGCGCCAGCGGATCTTTCAGGTTATTCGTGGCGTAATTGGTGAAAAAAGAGATCGTCGAGATTTTCATTCCTGGAGATCAGGTTGATGCCCATCAGCATGTCGGTGGACTGCTTTTTGACTGTCACACCCTGCCGTTTCACTTCGTCAGGCAAGTAGGGATCTGCGACGGCCACTCTGTTCTGCACATTGACCTGGGCGATATCCGTATCGGTTCCGGTTTCAAACGTGACCGTGATGTTCGCCGTTCCGTTGTTGGATGCCGTTGATTCGATATACAGCATATCCTCCACGCCGTTGACCTGCTCCTCGATCGGACGTATGACCGCCTCCTCGACGACCTGGGCACTGGCACCGGGATAAAAGGCCGAAATCTGCACCTTTGGAGGTGTGATCTGGGGATACATGTTGACCGGCAGTTGTGTCAGGGCAATCAGTCCGGCCAGCGAGATGACAATTGATATAACAAAAGCAAACCTCGGCCTGTAGATGAAAAACTTGCTGATCATGATGCTCTCTTACTCAGGCCTTGCGTCGCTCAATACCCCTGTTTTCGCATCGACAAATTTCTCGACCGGATTGACTTCAACATCCGGCCTGACTTTTTGCAGGCCTTCGACGATGATCATCTCGCCTGTTTCAATGCCGCTTTCGACCGCCCACATGGCATCGATGCGCTGGCCCATTTTGACAATGCGCTGAGTCACCTTGTTGTCATCACCAACGACCAGGACATATTGACCCAGCTGGTTCTCCTGTACGGCCGATTGCGGCACCAGTGCCGTCATGGTTTTCTCCTGGCTCTCGAGGATGATGTTGACGAACAGGCCCGGGAGAATGACGCCTTGCGGATTGGGGAAAACCGCTCTCAGTGTCACCGAACCGACCGAACTGTCGACTTTGGTATCAGAAAAATCGAGTTTTCCCGTTTCCGAATAGGTCTCGTTATTCGGTAAACGCAAGGAAATATCTATCGGGGGCGTTTGATTCCTGTTGTCGCCATTGCGGTTGAGCAAATAGGTAATGAACGTCTGCTCCTCGATTTGAAAATTGACATAGAGGGGATCATTGGACGTCAGGACCGCCAAAGGGCCACTCGCTGGACCAACAAGGTTGCCAACAGAATAATTCTCCTTGCCGATCAGACCACTGAAAGGGGCCGTGATTTTCGTGTACCCAAGATTGAGTCGCGCTTTTTCCAGATTCGCTTTTGCGGCGTTGACGGCCGATTCTGCCGTGACTTTGGCGCTTTTCAGCTTGTCGAGATCGGAAGTGGAAATAAATCCCTGGGGCGACAACTCCTCCGCGCGTTTGAAGTCAGCCGCTGCCTTCGTCAATTCTGGCTCGGTTGCGACCACTTCTGCCTCAGCCTGGTTCAGTGTTGCCTGGTAAGGCGCAGGGTCGAGTTCGAACAACAGGCTGCCCTTTTCAACAAATCCCCCTTCGGAGAAGTGGCGGGCAATAATTTCACCTTCCACGCGGGCACGTAACTCCACCTCTTTGGATGCTTCTGTTCTGGCGACGAATTCCCGGTAGCGGCCGACAGGCTGCATTTCAACCTTGAACACCGATACGGCAGGAGGCGGGGTTTTGACCTCTTGTTGCTGCTCTGCACACGAGAGCAGGAAGAGTGGCGCAATACAGATCATCAAATATTTTCTAGCGAGGCATATTCGATGGCGCGATGGAACAGCAGCTCACATCATGGGGCTCCTTCTGTTGTCAGATGATCGAGATGGCAGCAGAGACTTTAGTCGAAACCGCCTGTAGCGATGCCGGATATTGTCTGCGGACACCATGACCGTTTTCGAGCCTAATGTTCATGCAGGCGGATTCTTGCAGCTGACGCATCGATGCAGGCGTGTTCGGACGGCATTCGGACACCCGGCCTGAAACGACAAACCCCGGTGTAGACACCGGGGTCTGTCTGCGGCCTGGAGCGGCGTTTGCGGCAGCGACGGTCGTTTTGACGTGACGAGGAGTCAGCCGGCGTAGCTATAGAGCAATGCGCCCTTGAGCTTGCTGAAGACCTGGCGCTTGTCCTGGGGGCGAATGGCGAAACAGCCGTTGCTGCGTCCACCCGATTCGACGTAGGACGCCGTATGCACGATCACGTCGCGGCCACCGAGACGCGTCGGCAGACCGACCTTCCGGTTCGCCGACTCGAGCCCCTCGATCGGCAGGTAGTGGTAACCCTTGGTGCGGGTGCGTCCCTCTTTGAAACCGACCTTGAAGAAACCCTTCGATGTCTTGTTGGAGCCGACCACGTTGCTGACGGTGTGCACACGCCCGCCGACGGGACCGGAGCGGCGGCCGTGCGCGACCTGGTAGGACTTCACGTTGCCGCTCTTGAGATCGATGATGTGCAGGCGGCGCGTCAAGGCAGTCTGGGTGTAGTCCGCGATCGCCATGTGCCTGTCGCTGAGCTCGCGTGTGTAGCGGTTGTTCTCGTAATACTTGAAGGCTTTCTGCAGCGCCTGCTTGTTGACCTTGCCGGACTGCAGCAGACGCGCATAGACGCGAGCCAGGGACTTGTCGCGCGGTTTCCAGCCACTGATCACGGGCCTGGATGTGCTCTTGCGGCTGCGCTTCTCCACCTTGGCAACGGCCTTCGTGGAGGCTTTCTTCCTGGCGACCTTGATAGTGCCATCGGTATGATCCGTGATGGCATAGTCGCCGTTCTCTTCGCGGACGGCCAGGAGCTGCTTTTTCTTGCCCTTGTATTCGATGGAGTCGATGGTCGACCCCTTCTTGTCCATCTTGATGACGAGTCGGTCGCCTTTCCTGAGTTCCTTGTTGTAATCGATATAGGGATCGAGGATGGAGCGCAGCTTGACGGTTTGCTGTGTCGTCAGACCGGCCTGGCGCGCGGCGCTGAAGAGCGAGAAGTCGATGGTCGCCTCGAGCCTGCGGCCGTCGTTGCCGCTGGACGCCTTCTTTGTGGTCCTGGCCTTGGCGGCACTGGCCACCTCGGGCTTGCTCTGCGCTTTGTTCGTCGCCGGTTTCTTCACGGCCTTCTCTTGTGCCACCGCGACGGGCTTGCCTTCGGCGTCACTGACCTCGTAGTCGTCGAGGCTGTCAGCCTTGCGCGTGACCACGAGCTGTTTCCTGGCGCCCGTGAATTCGATGCGGTGCAGCCGGTTTGCATCATCCGGGGCATTGCCTGCCTCTGGATCGAGCGTGATCCTGAGTTCATCGCCCTTGCGCAGCTCGCGCGAGAAGTCGATGTGCGGCTTCAGCAGTTTCGTCAGGCGGACAACCTGTTGCGAGGAGAGGCCCGCCTTGACGGCCGCATCGTAGATCGAAGTTTCAACGGTTGCTGCGATGCTGCGAAAACCAGCCGTCTCCGGGGCTTGTGCAGTTTTCCTTGCGTCCGGGGTTTCCGTTGCGTGCGCTGTTTCCGCTGGCTCGTCGGCTTCCTTCACCCGCGGTTCTTCCGTGACCTCCAGGGGCTCGTCAAGGGCCTCCAGCGCCATGTCGTCGAGGTTGAGTTTCTCGATGGCCTCGATTTCGGCGAGTGCATCCGGATCGTCGAGACTCGGGATCTCCTCGAGCAGCTCGATTTCCTCGCCGATCGAGAGCGCCTCGAGGATCTGGCGCATCTCTTCCTCGGTGAAGGTCGTCAGGGCCGGGGAGTCGGCACTCTCCTTGTCGAGAGGGAAATCTGTTGAGGGGGTGATGATGGTGATGGGACCGACATCTGTTCTGTTGTCGGGAACGAAAGCATAGACCGCGAATGTAACAAGCCCAAGTACCGCGGATACAACTAAACGGCGCATAAACTCCCCGATTTCTCTTGAATAATTAGAATTATTCGCAGTTTCGCAGAATTTCCGACAATTGTGAACAGGTAATTACCCTAACTTACTGACAATTCTGGAAATTGTGCATATGACTGCGTGACCCACAAAGTGGTATGACCCTTGCCAGTCTGAAAAGTTCATCGCACTGTCAAGACTCCGTCCAGGTGACCGGCGCGAAAGCTCAGGTGACCGGCCGGCCCTTGAGCGCCGGTACGACTTCCATTCCCGGCTCCGGCGACAGCGGGATCAGGCGGGCCAGCATGAGGGAACAGGCCGCCAGCGCCGCGCCGCTCAGAAACACGGCCGACGGCGCGTACACCCAGACGAGCCCGAACACTGCCGGCAATCCGACCGCCGCGACGTGGTTGATCGAGAAGGCGACGCCGGCCGTTGGCGCCAGGTCGGCCGGATCCGCGATCTTTTGCAGGTAGGTCTTGATGGCAATCGCCATGGTGAAAAAGAGGTGATCCAGGATATAGAGAGCAACCGCGATCCAGGCCGTCTCGACAAAAGCATAGGCCGTGAAGACGCCGATCAGGCCGATGTATTCGAACGTCAGGGCCCTGCGTTCGCCCCACTTGCCGATCAGGCGGCCGATCCTCGGCGCGAGCAGCATGTTGAGTACGCCGTTGACGAGAAACATGGCGGCGATCGCAGCGGCATCGAAACCGAATTTCTCGACCATCAGGAACCCGGCGAAAACGATGAAGATCTGGCGCCGTGCACCGGCCATGAAGGTCAGCGCGTAATAGAGCCAGTATCGCCTGCGCATGACCAGGTGCTTGCGTTGCGCGACGGGCTGCGCATAGTGCGGGAACAGCAGCCAGGCACCCAGGCCGATGAGCGCCGCGGCTCCTCCGCCGAGCAGGTAGACGCTCTCCATCGAGAGGCCGAGCCACTCGAGCACGGCATAGACCATGCCATAGGTCAGCAATGCCGCGAAGGAGCCGATCGCGATCAGGCGGCCGAGGTTGTGCGCCGCGGTCTCTTTCTTGAGCCACTGCAGCGAGAGCGACTGGTTGATGGTCTCGAGGTAGTGGAAACCGACCGACATGATGACGGTCGTCACATAGAGCCCGAGCACACTCGGGAACAGCCCCGTGATGGCGACGCCGACGCCGAGCACGACCAGCGACAGCACGGCGAGTGTCTGCTCGCGCACGAGCAGCAGCACGAAGACGACCGTGAATGCCAGAAAACCGGGTATCTCTCGCAGGCTTTGCAAGATGCCGATCTCGACGCCCGTGAAGCCGGCGCGCTCGATGACGAAGTTGTTCAGCAGCGCCTGCCAGGAGCGGAACGCCAGCGGCATGGCGGCGGCGAGCAGGAAGAGGAAGAGCTCCGGACGTTCGGCGAGTCTCGCGCGCAGGCGCTGCATCGCTCAGCGCCTCGCGATGTCGGCGAAGGCGCCGTTCACGAGTCCGAGCAGATCAACGGCTGCGAGCTCGATCTCCAGGCCGCGCCGGCCCGCGCTGACATTGATGGTGTCGAAGCCTGATGCCGAGCGGTCGAGGAAGGTCCTGAGCCGCTTCTTCTGTCCGAGCGGGCTGATGCCACCGACGATGTAGCCGGTCACGCGCTCCGCCATCGCCGGATCGGCCATCCTGCATTTCTTGACCCCGGCGGCAGAGGCAACAGCCTTGAGATCGAGCTGCGCATCCACCGGGACAATGCCGACAGCCAGCTCGCCGTCGCCGGCCAGCTCTACGAGGAGTGTCTTGAAGACGCGCGCCGGCGCGATGCCGAGGGCCTCGGCAGCCTCGAGCCCGTAGGATTCGGCGTTCGGATCATGGCTGTACTCATGCACCCGGAACGGGATTTTCGCCTTTTCGGCGGCCTTGATGGCAGGCGTCATGTCAGTCGATTCACGGTTCCGCAAGGAGGCGGACCATCATAGGGCGTTCAGGGGTTTCATGCAATAAATCACTGTTTTGAATGAGGAAATAACAGATCAGCGGAACTATTACCCAGTAAACCAGTCAGAAATTACGAACATTACCAAATGCTAATACTGGAGGTCGCAATGACTGGATTGATTCCAAACTTTCCCTATAACGGTGTCGTCACTGTCAACCGTGTCATCCTGAAAGAGGAATACAGTGTCGACGATCTGCAAGAGCGTGTCGCGGAACTCTGCGAAAACGTCAAGACCTGGCACTCGGCAACCGGTTTCGTCGGTGGCTTCGTCGCCATGAACAGCGGCGATATCTCCAACGAGGGATCGACCATCGGCCAGGCGGTCGAGTCGGAGCTCAAGGACAAGGAGGCGCTGATCGTCACGTTCTGGAACAGCATGGAGGACCACGAGCAATCGCATCGCTCGGAGACCTTCCAGCCGCTCTTCAGGCGCGTGCTGGAGCTGTGTGAGAACGGTAACGAGGAGCTCGCCTACGAGATGCTCTGGTCCGGCAAGGCCTACTCGGAAGAGGAGGCGAAAGCCGCGCAGGAGGCCAAGGAGAAATATGCGGCATGATTGCCGGATCATTCTGTGCATGAGACGGGGGCTCGAACGAGCCCCCTTTTTGATGGCGCGGCGGCATTGATTCGGCAGGTATCGAATGACAAGATGCACACCATGATTGACGGAATTGCCCGATGAAGCCCCTCCTCATCTACCACGGCGGCTGCCAGGACGGATTCGGCGCAGCCTGGTCCGTGTGGAAAAGGCACGGCGACGGCTACGACTACCATCCGGGCATCCACCATGAACCTCCGCCGGATGTCAGCGGGCGCGACCTCGTGCTCGCCGACTTCTCCTACCCGCTCGACATCATGCGGCAGCTGATTGCAGAGGCTGCCAGCATCACCATTATCGATCACCATGTCAGCGCCGCCAGGGAACTGCAGCCGCTGCTCGACGCCGGCGAGATCGAGGGCATTTTCGACATGGAGAAATCGGGCGCCATGCTGACCTGGGAGTGGTTCCATCCCGGCGAAACGGCGCCGCAACTGCTGGAATACATCCAGGACAGGGACCTCTACCGCTTCGCGCTGCCCGACAGCCGCGCGATCAGCTCGGCGCTGTTCTCCTGGCCCCAGGACTTCGCGACCTGGGATCGCCTGATGGCCGGTGACCTGGAGCAGTTGCGCCAGGACGGCATCGCCATCGAGCGCAAGCAGCAGCGGGATATCCAGGCGCTTGTCAGGTCGGGCACGAGGCGCATGCAGCTTGCTGGGCACGAGGTTCCCGCCCTCAACGTCCCCTACACCATGGCCTCGGACGCGGGCAACCTGCTGGCGCAGGACGAGCCCTTCGCGGTCTGTTACTGGGACGACGCGGACGGCCGCGTCTTCAGCTTGCGTTCCGTGGCGCAGGGCGTTGACGTCTCGGAGATCGCCAGGGCTTTCGGCGGCGGCGGCCACCGGCATGCTGCCGGTTTCAGGCTGGCGTTCGAGGAGGCGGCAGCGCTATTCAACCACTCCCGGAGAGACGACTCGCCACGCTGATGTCCCGCAATGCTTCGCGCAGTCAGCGGATTAGTGCCTGGGTCTCCACCTTGAGCGGCAGTATTCCGGCATCTGCGCCGCAGTAGACTCAGGTATCCTCCGGCTCCCCCGCTTCCAGTCGCTCGAGGATGGTTTCCAGGCTCTCGGCATCCTCCCGGCGCTGCTTCTTGCTGGCCGTGGTCTCGCGGGCCATGCTGGCGAGAAAGCGCAGCTGTTCGAGGACGGAGCGTGTTTCCCGGGGGCTGCCGATGCCACGCCGCGCTGTGACGTACTTCGCCACGATCTTGTCGACATGCTTGCCGAGATTTTCCTCCATGAGATGCCTGATGACGAGGACGTCGGCTTCCAGGATCAGGCCCCAGAAATCCTGTATCTGTTGTTCGTCGAGCTGGCTTTCCGCCCCGAGTTCCCGAATCTGTTCCAGCAGTTTGCTGCGGTCATACCTGTGACCGAACCAGAGATTCACCATGCGCGCGCTGAGCCAGTTGAAGAGGGGATAGACATAGCCGGTCTTTTTCCTGTGCGCTTTGAGGTAGTACTCCTCCATGCTCGCGAGGGCCTCCTTGCGTACCTCATCCTTGGTGATCATCGCCTTGCGCTTGTAGCCGCTGGCGATCAGGTTGAGGCGTTCGGACGTCTCACCCAGTATCTCGTTGAGATCCTGGAGTTCGTCGATCGCTTCCTGACAGAGTTTCTCCGCCCTCGAGGTATCATCGTCCGAGGCAGCGGATTGCCACAGCTCGACCGCCCGCTTGATCTTGTAGTGGCAGACCTGCTCGAGCAACCTGACCGAATAGGTGGCCTTCTCGAGCTCCATTGCCTTCTGTCCATGCTCGATCGCCTGCTCGAACATGTCGAGTTCCGCGTAGGCAAAGGCAAATGCCTGCCGTACGGCGGCGTCGTTCTTCCACTCCGCCGGTGCCTTCTCATCGATCTGGCGGAGAGTGTTCCGGAACTGGACGACGCTGGCCCCGGAGGCGGTGCTCGCACTCTGCTTCAAAACGGCGATCTGGGAGACGAGTTCCTGTGCGCTGACCGACTCCACGGCCCTCTCGCTGCCGTAGCCGCCCTTGTCAGTGACGAGCCTGTAATCCGGGTCCCCGTAACACTGGTAGGCGCCCCAGGTATTGGTGTTGCCGTAATCACGGTAGACCATTTTGCGCGCCTGCAGCACCGCCATGCCGAAAGAGTCACCGCCCAGCATGTGCTCGTAGAAGACCGTGGCGAAAAGCCTGGCGGCGGAATCATTCACCGCCCAGCCCGCAGCAACGACCGCTCGCGATCCCATGCGGATGAACTGGGTCGCAATGTTGGCGGCGAGCTTGTGGGGACTGCTCAGCCGCTTGTCGCTATCCGCGCCCTCCTCCCGGCCGAGATGGCAGCAGTTGATGAAGACCAGCTCCGGGACGAAACGCAGGTTCTCGACCTGGCGCGGCGAGAGAAAGGTATTCTTGCCGATCACCATGCCCGTGACCTCCTTCTCGATCTCGACCTTCTGCCCGCAGGTGTCGCAGACTCTCGCCTCCTCGCTGATGTTCATCCTGTAAACGCCGTGTCCGGCCAGATGCATGATCCTGAAGGAGCTGGAATGGAATGCATTGATGACGCGGCCAGCGTCCCTGTCAGGATCCTTGCCGATGATGGAGGTGACGTCGTAGTTATAGCCGCGCAGCAGCCGACCGACCTCGATCGCCTCCTCCTCGGCGCCCTTGAGCACGGGGAAATCGCTTTTCGGATCCCCCACAACCAGGACGCGGTTGGAGTTGGTCATCAGCGGCTTGGGACGGTACTGGTGCGACTCGAGCTGCCTTAGCAGGCCGTTCTGCACGCAGAGCGGCTCCTCTTTCTTCTGGACATCGAGGTTGCCACTGCGGTTCTGCAGCAATTCCCAGGGGTACTGCGCAGCCTTTTCGTTGAGCACCAGCACGAGATTTCTGTTTTCGATTGTTCGCTGCTTGAGTTCGTAGGGGATCAGCATTTCGAACAGTGTCTCTGAAAGCTCGGGAGCATTGCTCGCATGCGTGATGACATTGTTCACGAAGGCATCCACCTGCCTGAGGTCGAGGGCATGCAGCATCACCTCTGACCTGGCCCTGTAGGTCAGGAGCTGGTAGCGCAGTATGGGGCCCTCGGGCTTGTCATCCATCTCCCGCGTGATCTGGATGCGGCTCCACCATGCGGCATCCTCATCCCAGTGCATTTTCGCCAGCCCGCCACCCAGCGACTGGATCATGGCCCCGTTGGCCGACTTGCCGTCGCCATGTGACATCGCCGGCTTGTTGGTGATCCTGCCCTCGATATCCGCCATCTTCTTGACCTTGCCGATCTCGTGCGCGGCACAGATGCAGAGATGTTCCCACAGCTCGATGAATTCCAGGCTGGCGATGCGATAGTCGCTGAGCCCCTCCATCACTTTGAGCCTGTCGTTCGCGGCAAGTACGCCGCGGATGATGGCGGAAACGGATTCACGGACCGAAAGCCCGCCCGGACCGGTGCCGATGAGCAGGCTGTTGATGCTGAGTTCCGTCCGGGAAGCGGGCTCGTGCCGGACGCGATTCTCGGAGACCGCGACGACATACTTCAGCACTGCGTCGGTTACTGTCGAGACGAGTGTCATCTGTGTCAGCTTGCCGACTTCTCCGAGACCGACGATCAGGCTCGCAGGCGGCCTGGACTTCTCAGAGGGATTATCGATGATCTCGGAGGTATTCAGCCTGCCGGGGTAGAGCCGGAGGTTCAGACGCTTTCTGAGCCGCCCGCCGAAAAGATTGTCGATGTAGGCCTCGGCGCTCATGATGGTGTCATCGTCGTAATGTCCGACGATGATGATATTGCGGGCGTAGCGCAGGTTTCCGTGCCCGATCGAGACAGACAGCGGCCTGTCGTGTTCGGCCTTGACGTGTGTTCCCGACGCAGCCATCGCGCTGATTTCGAGAATCTCCGCATCCGGGAACATATCGGGCATATCCTCGGGCAGGGAGACATACTCCCTGGCGCCGCGTGTCAACAGGGGTTCCGTCCTGAGGACGCTGCCCTGCTCTGTCACGCCCGTCTCGATCAGCTCCCGGATGGCTGAGAATGCCGGTTCGTGATTCAGAAGATCGCCATGCGCCGCGTCCATGTAGAGCATGGAAACGCCGTTCAGCATGGCCGAATCCCAGGAGACCCGGCCGTCGCCGCGTGTCGTTCCCTTGAACAGGGGTTTCGCACCTGGTTGCGGTCCGATTTCGACATCCACGGGCGTGACCGGCGCCTTGCCGGCGATGTAGAGAACCCGCTCCCTGTGCAAACCGAAATTGTAGAGTTCGTCCCTGAGCATTGCGGCACGCTCGAGGGCCTGGCCGTCTGGCATCGTCCGCTGGCCGGCGTCGCTGCCGGCCAGCAATCTTTGCCAGGTCTCCCCGGCAAAATAGTCATGGCTGCCGTGGTTCCACGGCAGCAGGTTAAGGACGCCATCCAGCCCGGCAATGATTTCCAGCAGCCCGGCCTCGTCGTTTCTCAGATCGAGCAGGGCAAGGTTCTTGATGAGCTTGTCCTGGCCCAGCAGCATGCGAACCATGGCGTGTGAACCGCCATTGGGCGTGCCGAACATCAGCAGGCGCCCGCCGCTGTCGACGATGCGCGACCAGAGTGCGGCATTGTGATGCAGCGCCGCACGTGCGACCAGCCCGCCCATCGAGTGCGCGACAACCGTCAGCGGCAGGCCGTCGCGTTTCGCATCGTTGAGCTGGCGCATGAGCGTCCTGCCGAACTCCTTGCCGAGCCTCGAGATCGGCAGGCGCCAGTCATAGGGGCATTGCACGACCCTGAGGGATTGCTCCTCCAGATATTCGATGAATCTGCCGTAGGAGAGTTGCAGGCAGGACGCCTCGGCCGAGATATTCTGCGCATCCTTCGCGATCTTGCGCAGGCCGCCGAAGGCGAGTTCGAATGGGTCGAGCCAGATACGGTCATTCCCACGCTGAAGGTGACTGCCGAGGATCCCGGGCAAGAGCACCACGACACCCCTGGCGGCGCCCTTCTCCCTGCCGCGCACACCCGGCAGTAGCCGCCGCTCCTCCCTGTCGAGCGAGTCGAAGCCCAGATCGACGGAGGCCTTCTTCAGACCCTGGATGATTTTTCCGACGGCTTTCGGATTGCCGAAATAGCTGAAATGGTTGACGCTCTTGCTCTCGTCCTCGTAGACGTAAGCCATGCCCCTGGCGCGTTTGCCACCGCCCGTCATCGAGATGGTATCGACCACGAGGTCATGGTCCCGTCCGAAGAAGGCCGTCGGCAGCAGGTAGGCGAGGTTCTTCCAGAAGGAACCTTTCGCCACCCCGGAGATGACCGCAAGCTCGCTCTCGATATTGCCGGCCCTGGCATCCTCCGGCGGGAGATTCAGCAGGCGGATCAATGCCGATCCAGGCATCTGCGCCTCGAGTCCCGGCAATGTCGCGGGATCCGTACGCTCTTTCGCGACGGCGATGGCGAAGGCGCTCAGGGCATCGATGAGCAGATTCCCGCCCGTGACGGTCTCGAGCAGGTTGGCGAAGACCGACAGCCACTTGTCGAGACGGCCGGAGGCCAGGGTCGTGCCGCGTGCCGGACAGGCCACCCTGACGAATCTCTCGACACTGAACCCGGGCTTCGAGAGCAATGCGATGAGCTCGTCGAGATCGCGCACATCGTTTGCCGTCGCCTGTTCCCTGAACTGCTCCAGAAGCTCCTTGGTGAAGGGCTCCTTGCTGCTGACGTTCGCTCGCGCCACCAATTCTCCGACGAGGCCGCCCCTCGAATGGGAGATCAGGTGGACCTGGACTCTCGCCTCCCCGGAGCCGCTCTTGCGCTCGATCTCCCTGACGAGTTCGAGCGCATTCCTGATCGGACTCTCTGACAACGTCTTGTGTTCGAAGCCGTAGACATTAGCGCCATAGAGGCTGCGGGCTTCCCTGATGAAATTGACGCCTTCCTGCTGCTGCCAGAGATCGGAAAAACTCCCCTCCGTGCTGGAAGCCGTGCCGTGGATGAAAATCAGTACGGGCTTGCCGGGTTCGAAATGGCCGTTGCTCCTGGTCAGCCCGAAGCGGTTGATCAGCTCGCAGCGGTGGAGTCTTCCGGCGGGCCGCTTGAGCCCGGACTCGATGCCGCCGGCGATTTTCGTGGCACCCGCCCCGGCGAGGTCGAAACCAAGAAAACTCAGCGCCTTGATGCCCCATTCGCCGAGACCCCGCTCGGCATCCCCGATCCTGACGGTCGAGGGAATCACGAGTTCGTCCTTGCCTTCGACGTCCCGCGACAGGGCGACGCCATAGTCTTCCCTGAATTGCTCGAGACTGATCCACTGCTTGATGCCGTTGTCGAATTCAATCAGGACGACATCATCGTCCCTGAACTGTGTGAGTTCCCTCTTCGTGGTGTCTGCGCGGGAACTGTCGGTGACGACGACCTGCGTGTGGACGTTCTCGAATTCTTTCGGAAACTCCTGGGGAATGAAGTCGTTGTCAGTCTCTTCCTCGATGTCGCCATAAACGACGATCTGTCTTTTCTCCGCCATCTTGTAACCTTCAGCCGGGGTTTATTATCAGATACAGTCTAGACAATATATTCTGCTTCAACCGGGACTCTGAAACTGTTGATTTGATGCGAATCAGCCAATGATGTTTTCTATCCACCCTGGCTTGTTTCAGCGGCAGGAACGGGGCACTTCCGCAAGCCTCGACGCTCCCGCATCGAGACAGCAGCGCAGGCGCCGGCCCCGTCAGGCCCTGCGCAGGGTCAGCAAGGGCGGCTGCCGCAGTACCTTGCGCGTGCCGAGCACGCCCGAGACACCGACGATAAAGATGCCTGCGACAATGCCGATCAGTGGTATCCAGGGATTGAAGCTGTAGTCGAACATGAAGACCTTTTCGGCGAACAGCCAGGCGAGTGAGGTCGCCGCAATACCCGCGAGCAGTCCGGCGAGCGCTCCAAGCGTGACGAACTCGGCGATGAGCCCGCGCATCAGTGTTCCGCGCTGGGCCCCGAGCGTCCTCAGGATCGCGCTTTCGTAACGGCGCTCGTCCTGCGTCGACTGGATGGCCGCGAGCAGCACGGCGACGCCCGCCATGAGCGTGAACAGGAAAATGAACTCGACGGCCAGCGAGACCCTGTCCATGATGCCGCGCACGCGCGTCATCAGGGCGCCGACATCGATGATGGTGACATTCGGAAAGGCCTTGACGAGTTCGCCGAGCCTGCCCTTCTGCTGCTCGTCGAGATAGATGCTCGTGACCCAGCTCGCCGGGTACTGCTCGAGCACGCCGGGCGGCGAAACCGTGAAAAAGTTCACGTTGAAGGAGTCCCAGTCGACCTTGCGCAGGTTCGTGACACGCAGTGCCACCTCGGTGCCGTTGATGTCGAAGGTGACGCTGTCATTCATGCCGATCCGCAGCGACTGGCCGATGCCCTCCTCGAGCGACAGCAGCGGCTCGCCGTGTTGCCGCCTGTCCCACCAGCGCCCCTCGATGACATGGCTCGCGGCCGGAATGTCGCCCGACCAGGAGAGATTGAACTCGCGCGTCAGCAGGTGCCTGGCGCGCTCGCTTTCGTAGTCCTCCGTCGAGATCGACTTGCCGTTGATCCTCGTCAGGCGCGCGCGCACCATCGGGTAGATACGCGTCTCCACACCCTGGCCCTCGAAAAAGGCGTTGATGCCCTCGACCTGCCCGGACTGGATGTTGATCAGGAAGTGGTTCGGGGCATTCTCGGGCAGGCTCCGTTGCCAGTCGTCGAGCAGGTCGTTCCTCACCGTCGACAGCAACAGCAGCACCGTGATGCCGAGCCCGAAAGCCACCACCTGGACGACCGAGCCGGAGGGACGGCGCGCGATGTTCGCGAGGCCGAAGCGCCAGGCAATGCCGACGCGCCCGCGAATGCTGTTGAGACCGGCGATCATCAGCCGCGAACAGGCCGCCAGCAACAGCAGCGTCGCGACAATCCCCGACAGCATGTAGACCACGAGCCCGGGGTCCCGCGTCTGCCAGTAGAGCAGCAGGCCCATGCTGCAGAACACGCCGAAAGTGAACAGCCAGTTGCTGGCCCCTGTGCCGGCCACATCCTTGCGCAGCACGCGCAGGGGCGGGACGCGCTTGAGCGCCAGCAGCGGCGGCACGGCGAAACCGAGCAGCAGGATGATGCCTGTCGCGTATCCCAGCAGCAGCGGCTGCAACGAAGGCTGTGGCAGCGATGCCAGCAACAGTTGCCCCATGATCTCCGCGATCACGAGCTGTGTCAGGTAGCCAAGCAGGGTGCCGATAGTGCTCGCGATGAGCGCGAGCCACAGCATCTCGAGCGAGAACAGCGCCGTGATGCGCCCCTGGGTTGCACCGAGGCAGCGCATGATCGCGCTCGTATCGAGATGGCGTTGCGCGAAACGGCGCGCGGCCGTGGCCACGGCAACGCCGGCCAGCAGGACGCTGATCAGTGCCGCGAGACCGAGGAAGGAGTGGGCGCGTTCGAGGGCGCTGCGCAGCTCGGGCCGGCCGCCCTCGACGGTCAGCAGTTTCTCGCCCTGCCCGAGTTGCGGTTCCAGCCAGCGCCGGTATTGACTGACCGCGCCCTGTTCGCCTGCGACCATCTGATGATAGCGGACAAGCGAGCCTGTCTGTATGAGGCCGGTCGCCTCGAGATCCTGCATATTGAACAGCAGGCGCGGTGCGACGCTGAAGAAATCGCCGCCTCGGTCGGGTTCGTAGGTCAGGATCTGCGTCAGAGTCAGCGTGACGGAACCCAGCGTCAGCCGGTCACCGGGCTCGAGCCCGAGCTCCTGGAAGAGCTTGGGCTCGGCCCAGGCCTCGCCCGGCGCCGGAATCCGGTCGGCCTGCCACTCGTCGCCGAAGAGACGGTCGGCGATGCTCAGCGCGCCGCGCAGCGGATAGGCCTCCGTGACCGCCTTCGCCTCGACGAGTTTCGGCTGCTCCCTGGCGATGATGACGCTGCGGAAGCTCGTCGTGGCGGCCGTCGCGAGTCCCTGCTCGCGCGCCCTGTCGGTGAGCGCGCTGTCGGTCGGGCTCGATGAAGAAATCACGAGGTCCGCGGCGATGAGTTCCGCGGCCTGCCGGTTCATGCCCTGCTGGACGCGATCGATGAAGAAGCCGACGGAGGTCACGCTCGTCACGGCGATGACGAGCGCAATGGCGAGAATGCGCAGCTCGCCGCCACGCCAGTCGCGCCAGAGCATGCGGCGGGACAATGCGAGCAGGCCCTTCATGCGTCGCCTCCGCGCTGCATCTGCAACTTACGCGGTGCTTTCATCGATGAGCCTTCCACCGTCGAGCACGAGCCGGCGGTCGCAATGCGTGGCGAGCTGCTCGTCGTGCGTCGCCATGATCAGGGTCGTTCCCTGTTCGCGGTTGAGCTCGAACAGCAGCTCGATGATGCGCCTGCCGGTCTTCTGGTCAAGGTTGCCGGTCGGTTCGTCGGCGAACAGCAGTTTCGGGCGCGCCGCGAATGCGCGCGCGATTGCGCAGCGCTGCTGCTCGCCGCCGGACAGCTGGTTGGGATAGTGACTCAGGCGCTGACCGAGGCCGACGCGCTCGAGCAGCTCGCCCGCCACCTGACGCGGATGCGCATCGCCCGCGAGCTCCAGCGGCATCATGACATTCTCGAGCGCCGTCAGGCCGTTGAGCAGCTGGAAACTCTGGAAGACGAAGCCGACGAGTCCGGCGCGCAACAGGGCCCGCCCGTCCTCGTCGAGCGCACCCAGGTCCCTGCCATCGATCAGTACGCTACCGCTGGTCGGAACATCGAGTCCCGCGAGCAGTCCAAGCAGTGTGGTTTTTCCGGAACCCGAGGCGCCCAGAATCGCGACCGAGGTTCCCGCCGGAATCGCAAAATTGATACCATCGAGCAGCACGAGCTCGCCCTCGCTGGTCGCGACGCGCTTGCCAAGACCAACCGCCTGTACGAAATTTTCGGACCCGTTCATGGACATCTCTTTACGCAAACTCCTGATCGCTCTGCTGCTGTGGCTGCTGCCCGGCGCCGTGCCCGCCTCGGGCCAGGAGTCCATCCTCATCCTCGGCGACAGCATCAGTTCCGCCTATGGTATCGACAAGGAGCAGGGCTGGGTCGCGCTGCTGCAACAACGGCTCGACAACGCCTATCCGGGCTGGCGCGTCATCAACGCCAGTGTCAGCGGCGACACCACGCGCACCGGCCTGAACAGGCTCGGCCCGGCGCTCGACGAGCACCGGCCATCGATCCTGATCGTGGAACTCGGCGGCAACGACGGCTTGCGCGGCCTGCCCTTTTCGGAAATCCGCCAGAGCCTGTCGGCCATCATCGAAACCGCGATCGGGCGCGACGTGCGCGTGCTCCTCGTCGGCATCCGCCTGCCGCCGAACTATGGTGAAGCCTACAACAACGCCTTCACCGGCATCTACAGCGAACTTGCAGGGGAATTCGCGATTCCTCTCGTGCCGCGCCTCATGGAGGGAGTTGCCGACGACCCCGAACTCATGCAGGAGGACGGTATCCATCCGACAGCCGGTGGCCAGCCGCGGCTGCTCGAGAATGTCTGGGCCGGGCTCGAGCCGATGCTCACAGAGTGATGTTCGAGAAGGAGGACCTGCCAAAACTCGCAACCATGCAGATGCCGTTCGGCAAATACAGGGGACGCGTGCTCATCGACCTGCCGCAAGCCTATCTGCTGTGGTTCGCCGGCAAGGGATTTCCGAACGGGGAGCTCGGACGCCTGATGCAGCTGGCGCTGGAGATCAAGCTCAACGGTCTGGAGCGGCTGATCCAGCCGTTTCGGACGTCTTCCTGATTCAGAGATGACAAGGACGCGGAGGTCGCAAAGGAGCGCAAAGGTTTATGCGTTCAGTGCAAGGAAGCGCAGCGAGCGTGGCAATCTCGAACATCGCGATCACACAGGTTCCCTTGCGCCCTTTGCGGACCTCCGTGTCCTTTGCGTCCTGTTTTCTTATTTCCCCTTGTTCGCCTGCTCGATCTTCGCCCAGGAGTCGCGCAGTGTCACGACCCGGTTGAAAACCAGCCTGTCGCCGATCACCGCGTCGCGGCAGAAGTAACCCTCGCGTTCGAACTGAAAGCGCTCGCCCGGCGCCGCTTCGGCCAGCAGCGGCTCGACAAAAGCCTTCTCGACAACGACGAGCGATTCCGGATTCAGGTGGTGTTTCCAGTCCTCGATCTCCTTGTCGGAGTCGGGCGCCGGGTGGTTGAACAGGCGGTCGTAGAGCCGGACTTCGGCAGGCACGCCGTATTCCGCCGATACCCAGTGAATGACGCCGCGGACCTTGCGGTCCGGCGGATTGACGCCGAGCGTCGCGGGATCGTAGCTGCAGCGCAGCTCGGCGATCTCACCGTTGTCGTCTCTGACGACCTCGTCGGCGCGGATCACGTAACCGTTGCGCAGGCGCACCTCGTCGCCAAGGACGAGGCGCTTGTACTTGCGGTTGGCCTCCTCGCGGAAATCCTCGCGGTCGATCCAGACCTCGCGGGTCATGCGGATCGTACGGGCGCCCCTGCTCTCGTCCTTCGGGTGATTCGATGCCGTGAGTTCCTCGCTATGACCCTCGGGCCAGTTGGTGATGACCAGCCTGAGCGGGTTCAGAACGGCCATGCGGCGCTCGGCGTTGGCGTCGAGGTCCTCGCGGATGCAGCTCTCGAGCACGCCCATCTCGATACTGTTGTCGGCCTTGGTGACGCCGATACGGCGTGCGAATTCGCGCACCGAGGCCGGCGTATAGCCACGGCGGCGCAGGCCGGCGATCGTCGGCATGCGCGGGTCGTCCCAGCCGCTGACGAGTTTCTCGCTCACGAGCTGCGTCAGCTTGCGCTTGCTCATGACCGTGTACTGCAGGTTCAGGCGCGCGAACTCGATCTGCTGCGGATGGCAACCGATGCTGATGTTGTCGAGGCACCAGTCGTAGAGCGGACGGTGATCCTCGAACTCGAGCGTGCACAGCGAGTGCGTGATGCCCTCGATGGCATCCGAGATCGGGTGCGTGAAGTCATACATCGGGTAGAGGCACCAGGCGTCGCCGGTCTGGTGATGGATCAGGCCGCTGCGGATGCGGTAGAGCACGGGGTCACGCATGTTCATGTTCGGCGAAGCCATGTCGATCCTGGCGCGCAGAACCCTGCTGCCGTCGGGGAACTCACCGTCGCGCATGCGGTGGAAGAGATCAAGGTTCTCCTCGATGCTGCGGTTGCGGAAGGGGCTCTCCCTGCCTGGGCGGGTCAGGGTGCCGCGGTACTCGCGCATCTGCTCCGGCGTCAGTTCGCAGACATAGGCCAGCCCCTTCTCGATGAGCTCGACGGCGTAGCCATAGAGCTGCTCGAAATAATCCGAGGCGAAGTAGAGGTTGTCCCAGTGATACCCGAGCCACTCCACATCCTGCTTGATCGCCGCGACGAATTCCTCCTCCTCTTTCTGCGGATTGGTGTCGTCGAAACGCAGGTTGCAGGTTCCCTTGTAGTCCTCGGCGATGCTGAAGTTCAGCACGATCGACTTGGCGTGGCCGATATGCAGGTAGCCGTTGGGCTCCGGCGGAAAGCGCGTCGCAATCTTCGTATGCTTGCCGCTCGCCAGGTCGGCGTCGATGATCTGGCGGATGAAGTTGGTCTTGGTCTCTTCCATTGTCAGGCTGCCGATTCGATGAAACTGATGGCCTTGTCGATGCGACGCAGGCACGCCTCTTTGCCGATGAGCCAGAGCGTCATGTCGAGGTCCGGCGATGGCGCACCGCCCGTGACCGCGATGCGCAGCGGCATCGCCACCTTGCCGAAACCGACGCCGAGTTCCTCGACGGTCGCGGCAACGGCCGCGTGCAGCGGCTCGCGCTGCCATGCCTCGAGCGCGGCAAGTTTCGCGGACACAGCGCGCAGCGCAGTGGCCGCATCGCCCTTGAAGGCTTTTTTCGCCGCGCCGGGATCGAAGGCATCGAAATCCTCGTAGTAGAAGCGACTGATGGCGGCAAGCTCGACGAGCGTGCTGGCGCGCTCGCGCTGCGCCTCGCAGACAGCGAAGAGATGGTCGCCGACCTCGACATCGATGCCAAGCTTCTGCAGCTGCGGCGCGAGCAGGATGGCGAGATGCAGCAAGTCGGCCTCCTTGATGTACTGCTGGTTGATCCACTGCAGTTTCTCGGTGTTGAAGCTCGATGGCGCCCGGTTGACATTCCCGATGTCGAACAGCGCGATCATCTCTTCCATGGTGAAGAGCTCCTGGTCACCGTGCGACCAGCCGAGCCGCACGAGGTAGTTCAGCAGCGCCTGAGGCAGGTAGCCCTCCTCGCGGTACTGCATGACGCTGACGGCGCCGTGGCGTTTCGACAGGCGCGAGCCGTCGTCGCCGAGAATCATCGGCACGTGGGCGTATTCGGGAACCGGCAGCTCGAGCGCGTTCAGCAGGTTGATCTGGCGCGGCGTGTTATTGAGATGATCGTCGCCGCGGATCACGTGCGTGATCTCCATGTCGGCATCGTCGATGACGACCGTCAGGTTGTATGTCGGAGAGCCGTCCGTGCGCCTGATGATGAGGTCGTCGAGTTCGCTGTTGGCGAAGCGCACCTCGCCGCGGATGTGATCCTGGAAGATCACCTCGCCGTCGTCGGGATTGCGGAAACGAATCACGTGCGGCTCGTCGGCCGGCACCTGCCGGTCGCGGCAGTGGCCGTCATAACGCGGCTTCTGCCGGTTTTTCATCTGCTCGTCGCGCAGCGCCTCGAGGCGTTCCCTCGAACAGTTGCAGCGGTAGGCCAGCCCCTTCTCCATGAGCCTGTCGATGGCGGCATGGTAGTGCGCGAAGCGCTCTGTCTGGTAGAAGGGCCCCTCGTCATAGTCGAGATCGAGCCACTCCATCCCTTGCAGGATGGCATTGACCGACTCCTTGGTCGAACGCTCGAGGTCGGTGTCCTCGATACGCAGCACGAACTGGCCGCCATGCTTCTTCGCATAGAGCCAGGAGAAGAGCGCAGTACGCGCGCCGCCGACATGCAGGAAGCCTGTCGGGCTCGGGGCAAATCTGGTACGGACTGTCATGGTGATCCACGCAAAAATCAGAAGCGGCTATTCTAGCAAAGAGAAAGGCGGCCCGAGGGCCGCCTTTTCAGGCCGGCAAGGGCGGCTGTCAGTTCTCGATGATGCGCACGCCGATCTCCCCGCGCAGCTCGTCAATATAGCTCGCGAGCATCTCCCGGCCGCGTTGCCCCGAGATGCGCTGACGCAGGCTGTCACGCTCCTGCTGCGACACTGTCGCGGCATCGCCATCAGTGACCGAGTGCAGTCCCACCAGGGCGTAACTGCCGTTGGGCAGTTCTGCAATGTCCCACACCGGCGCCCCGCCTTCTGCGGGCGCCATGGAGAACGCCTTGTCCCTGATCTGTGTGGCGAGATCTGCTTCCTCGCGGCCGATCTCCTTCTCATTTTCGAAGCTGTAGTCGCCTTCCGCGGCCACTTCGTCGAGACTCTTGCCCGTCTCGATTTCAGCGAGCAGCGAACGGGCCTTCTCCTCGACGAGGTTCTTGCGGTTTTCGGCCTCGAGCGTCACGCGGATCTGGTCCCTGACCTCCTCGAGCGGCCTGATCGTCTCGGGCTCGTAGTCGATGACACGCACCACGATGTAGTCATCGACAGAGAGCTCGATAATCTCGCTGTTGAGGCGGTTCTCGAGCGCATCCTGCGAAAAGACCGTGCTGATGATTGCGGCATTGCTGAGCGGGCCTGTGCCGCCGGTTTTCGGCACCCAGTCGCTCTGCTGTGCCGGGATGCCGAGGGCCTCGGCGGCAGGCTCGAGGCTGTCGGGCGTCGCGTAGGAGAGATTGCCGAGTTCGTCGTACTTGTCGGCGAAACGCTCGCGCGCTTCCTCGCGCTTGAGTTCGTCGGCAATCTGCTGCCTGACCTCGTCGAACGGCTGGAGTTCGCCACCCTCGATATCCGTGACCTCGATGATGTGATAACCAAAGCGGGTGCGCACGAGATCGCTGAGCTGGTCTTTTTCGAGCGCGAATGCCGCATCCTCGAACGGCTTGACCATGACGCCCCGCTTCACGGGACCGAGTTCGCCACCCCTCGAGCCTGAACCCTGGTCTTCCGAGTACTGCTTCGCGAGCTCGGCGAAATCCCCCCCGGCGCGGAGCTCGTCGAGAATGCGTTGCGCCTCCTGCCGGGCTTCCTCGTCGCTGCGGTTCTCGTCGACCTTGATCAGGATGTGGCGGATGTCGCGGCTCTCTTCGCTGATGAACTGCTTCTGCTTTTCCGGGTCGTCGTAGTAGGCGCGGATCGTCTCCTCGTCGATCGTAACGCCAGCCGCGATCGTGTCCAGGGTCAGCTCGATATACTCCAGGCGAACCTGTTCGGGCTTCGGAAACATCTCCTTGTTCTCGTTGTAGTAGTTCTCGATGTCGGCATCCGTGACCTCGGGAACATCGGTGATCTTGACAGCATTAACCGTCAACCAGCTCACAGTACGCTTCTGGTTCTTGAGTTTCAGCAGCGCGTCGATTTCCGCATCAGTGATCGGCTCCGATTCCGAGATGGCTGTACGAATCAGCCTCGTGGCAAGACCGGCACGGGTCTGTTCCTCGAATGCCCTGGTGGACATCCCGCTGATGTTGACGGCACGTTTGTAGGCTTCCTGATCGAATACACCGCCGACCTGGAAGGCTTCGACGTTCCGGATCTCGTCCATCACCATGACGTCGCCGGCACTGACATTGAGATCTGCGGCCTTCTGCACGAGAAGCTCGTTGTCGACGATGGTGTTGAGCGCCTGTTCGCGCAATATCTCTTCGGTGAACAGCGGTGGAATTCTGCCGTTGAACTGTTCGAGCAGGCTGTTGCGCAGGATGTTCACCCGGTTGAGCAGTGCGCGCTCCGTGATCTCCTGGTCGCCGACTTTCGCCACGGCGGGCTCACTGCCTCCCCCCGTGTACTCATGGATGCCCCAGAGTGCGAAAGGAATACTGATGAGAAATACGATGACATAGGCTATCCAGCCCTGCGCTTTATCACGGATCGATTGCAACATGATCAGTCTCTCTCATGTTCTGTTTAAGGAGAAGAGAAGCACATGGTTTTCACGCATGCGCTTCGCTGGCAAACATAAAAAAGGGGCATCCGGATGGATGCCCCATTTCCAATATGGCGGAGTGGACGGGACTCGAACCCGCGACCCCCGGCGTGACAGGCCGGTATTCTAACCAACTGAACTACCACTCCTGATAGTGGTGGGTGCTGAGGGGATCGAACCCCCGACCC
>JARRMY010000007.1:82950-136603 GCA_037385505.1 Gammaproteobacteria bacterium
CAGGCCGGTATTCTAACCAACTGAACTACCACTCCTGATAGTGGTGGGTGCTGAGGGGATCGAACCCCCGACCCTCGCCTTGTAAGGGCGATGCTCTCCCAGCTGAGCTAAGCACCCACGTCTCTGGAGACTGACTGCAACAGCCGTCTCCCGTCATGAGGCGCGCTAGTTTACAGCATCCTTTAGCGCTTTGCCAGCCTTGAAAGCTGGATTTTTGGATGCCTTGATCTTGATGGTTTCACCGGTGCGCGGATTGCGTCCTTCACGCGCGGCACGTTCTCGGACAGAAAATGTTCCGAAGCCAAGCACAGAGACAGTATCGCCCTTTTTCAGTGCTTCCGTGATTGCATCTGTCATCGCATCAAGTGCACGGCCGGCAGCTGCCTTGGAGATGTCGGCCTGGTCTGCAATCACGTCAATCAATTCGCTTTTGTTCATTGGTTGTTTCCTCTTAGAACTGTCGATGTGAGTATGATCACATCTCTCTCTTTGTATATCCTTGTGGTGCCTGTCCTGTCTGTGCTGTCAAATGCGCAGTTCTTGTTATTCATCTATTCCACAGTAGACGGCGATTAGACACACTGGTTTTCAAGGTGTCAAGCAACTTCGCTGATGATTTATCCCATTCTGTTGCGGATGTATTCAGCAGGCTTTTGCAGGAAGTTGATTAACCGGTATTTTCGTCTCTCCGGATAACTCTGTCTTTATCTCCTGCAGTTGCGGGGATTCCCTCCATGGAATCCCTCAGGTCGAGAGTGTCAGTGCTTGACGACGCCGCTCTTCTTGCTCGTGCGCCGCTTGGCTTCGGCACGCGGCTTGCCGGAAGATGTCTCGTCCGACTCCTCCGCTGGCTCGGGCATGTGCGTCAGGGCGATCTCGAAGACCTCGTCGATCCACTTGACGCTCTTGATCTCCAGCCCTTCCTTGACGTTCTTCGGAATCTCCGCGAGATCCTTCTCGTTCTCCTGCGGGATCACGACCGTCTTGATGCCACCGCGCAACGCCGCGAGCAGTTTCTCCTTCAGCCCACCGATGGGCAGCACCTCACCACGCAGCGTGATCTCGCCCGTCATGGCGACATCGGCGCGTACGGGAATAGCGGTCAGCGCGGAAACGAGGGCCGTACACATGCCGATCCCTGCGCTCGGTCCGTCTTTCGGTGTCGCGCCCTCGGGCACGTGGATGTGCGCCTCCTGCTTGGTATAGAAATCAGGTGTGATACCGAGCGTATCCGCGCGGCTCCTGACGACCGTCATGGCCGCGTGGATCGATTCCTTCATGACATCGCCGAGTTGTCCCGTCAGTGTCATGCCGCCCTTGCCGGCAACCAGCGCTGCCTCGATACGCAGCAGCTCGCCGCCGACCTCGGTCCAGGCAAGGCCGGTGACCTGGCCGACACGGTCCTGCTCGTCTGCGACACCGAAGCTGAAACGCCTGACGCCGAGATATTTATCGAGCTGTTTGGGCGTGATACGGATGGTCTTGGCCTTGCTCTTCTTCAGGAGCACGTCCTTGACGACCTTGCGGCAGACCTTCGCAATCTCGCGCTCGAGGTTGCGTACTCCGGCCTCGCGCGTGTAGTAACGAATCATGTCGCGCACCGCGTCCTCGGTGATGTCGACTTCCTTCTCCTTCAGGCCGTTGTTCTCCTTCTGCTTCGGCACCAGGTAGCGCATGGCGATATTGAGTTTCTCGTCCTCGGTGTAACCCGAGAGACGGATCACCTCCATGCGGTCGAGCAGCGCCGGCGGGATGTTCATGGTGTTGGCCGTGGCGACGAACATGATCTCCGAGAGGTCGACATCGACCTCCAGATAGTGGTCCTGGAAGGTGTGGTTCTGCTCGGGATCCAGCACCTCGAGCAGCGCCGACGCCGGGTCCCCGCGGAAGTCCATCGCCATCTTGTCGATCTCGTCGAGCAGGAACAGCGGGTTGCGTGTGCCGATGCGGCTCAGGTTCTGCACGATCTTGCCGGGCAGCGCGCCGATGTAGGTGCGGCGGTGGCCACGAATCTCGGCCTCGTCACGCACACCGCCAAGAGCCATGCGTATGAACTTGCGCCCTGTCGCCTTGGCGATCGACTGGCCGAGCGAAGTCTTGCCGACGCCGGGCGGCCCCACGAGACAGAGGATTGGCCCCTTGAGCTTGCGCACGCGCTGCTGTACGGCCAGGTACTCGAGGATGCGTTCCTTGACCTTCTCGAGGCCGTAGTGATCCGCGTCGAGCACGCCCTCGGCCTTGCCGATGTCGTTGTTGACGCGCGAGCGCTTCTTCCACGGAACGTTGACGAGGGTGTCGATGTAGTTGCGCACGACCGTCGCCTCGGCGGACATCGGCGACATCATCTTGAGCTTGTTGAGCTCTGTGACGGCCTTCTCCTTCGCCTCTTTCGGCATGCCGGCCTTCTCGATGCGCTCCGTGAGCTCCTCGATCTCGTTGGGCGCGTCTTCCATCTCGCCGAGTTCCTTCTGAATGGCCTTCATTTGCTCGTTCAGGTAGTACTCGCGCTGGTTCTTCTCCATCTGCTGCTTCACGCGGCCGCGGATACGCTTCTCGAGCTGGAGGACGTCGTTCTCCTCCTCCATCTGGCCCATGAGATGCTCAAGCCGCTGTTGCACATCGGCGATCTCGAGCACGCGCTGCTTCTCCTCGATCTTCAGCGACATGTGCGCGGCCATGGTATCGGCAAGGCGGCTGGCGTCGTCGATACTGGCCAGCGAGGTCAGCACTTCTGGCGGCACCTTCTTGTTGAGCTTGACATACTGGTCGAACAGCGAGACTGCAGAACGCATCAGGACGTCGGTTTCGCGTTCACCGAGCGTCAGGACCTCTTCCATCCTGCGCGGGGCTGAACGGTAGAAATCCTCGGTCTCGATGAAGTCACCCACGTGCACACGGTAGGCGCCTTCGACCAGCACCTTGACGGTGCCGTCCGGCAGCTTCAGCAGTTGCAGGATGTTGGCCAGTGTCCCGATCTCGTACATCTGCTCCGTCGAGGGGTCGTCGACGTCGGCGCTCTGCTGCGCCACGAGCAGGATCGGCTGGTCATTCTGGGTTGCATAGTCGAGCGCGCGGATCGACTTCTCACGGCCGACGAACAGCGGGATGACCATGTGCGGGTAGACGACAACATCACGCAGTGGAAGCACGGCGACATCCGCTGGTAATTCGACACTGCCGCCCTTGGATTTGTGTTTAGCCATGAAGCACTCTCTTTCGTGTGAACCCGGCAGCAGCGCCGGGATTCGGGATGAGGGATGAGATGCGACGCCGGACTCTCATCCGGCGTGATTCACACCTTCAGTCGGAAGCGGCAAGCTGCTGATCGCCGCCTTCGATGATGATATAGGGGTCGGTGTCGCCGGAAACAACCGTCTCGTCGACAACCACCTTGGAGACGTCATCCATGGACGGCAGGTCGTACATGGTATCGAGCAGTATCTGCTCGAGAATCGTGCGCAGGCCGCGGGCACCCGTCTTGCGCGCCATGGCTTTGCGGGCGATGGCATAGAGGGCATCTTCGCGGATCTCGAGTTCGGCGCCTTCCATTTCGAAGAGTTTCGAATACTGCTTGGTGAGTGCGTTCCGGGGCTCTGTCAATATCCGGACAAGCGCCTCCTCGTCGAGCTCCTCGAGCGTCGCGACGACAGGCAGGCGTCCGACGAACTCCGGGATCAGGCCATACTTGATGAGATCTTCCGACTCGACATTGGCGAAGATCTCGCCGAGGTTCTTCTCCTGCTCCTTGCTGCGCACCTCGGCCGAGAAGCCGATGCCGCTCTTCTCTGAGCGATCGCGGATGACCTTCTCGAGGCCGGCGAAGGCGCCGCCGACGATAAAGAGAATATTGCCGGTGTTGACCTGCAGGAACTCCTGCTGCGGGTGCTTGCGTCCGCCCTGCGGGGGCACCGAGGCGACAGTGCCTTCGATGAGCTTGAGCAACGCCTGCTGCACACCCTCGCCGGAGACGTCGCGCGTGATCGACGGGTTGTCTGACTTGCGCGAGATCTTGTCGATCTCATCGATATAGACGATGCCGCGCTGCGCCTTTTCGACGTCGTAGTCGCACTTCTGCAGCAGCTTCTGGATGATGTTCTCGACATCCTCCCCGACATAGCCCGCTTCCGTCAGCGTGGTCGCGTCGGCGATCGTGAACGGGACATCGAGCAGGCGCGCCAGCGTCTCGGCCAGCAGCGTCTTGCCGGAACCGGTCGGGCCGATCAGCAGGATATTGCTTTTGGAGATCTCCACGTCGTCCTTGTGCATGGCACCGGCCAGCTCAAGGCGCTTGTAGTGGTTGTAGACGGCGACCGACAACACCTTCTTGGCGCGTGCCTGGCCGATAACATATTCATCCAGGGATGCATTGATCTCATGCGGCTTGGGCAATTCCTTCTTGCCCTCACTGGTTCCTCCCTGGATCTCCTCGCGAATGATGTCATTGCAGAGCTCGACACACTCATCACAGATGAAGACCGAGGGTCCGGCAATCAGCTTGCGCACTTCGTGCTGGCTCTTGCCGCAGAATGAGCAGTAAAGGAGCTTGTCGTCGCCGGAATTCTGTTTGTCGTCACTCATGCAGGGAATCCTGATCTGGCTCTATACGGGTCTGATTCCAATCATATCGGATTGCCGGAATATGGCAAGCATCGCTCTACCGCGTTTGAGATGCGGAATTGAGACAGGACAAGTCTTTGAAAACCGATGAAAAAACCTGCGCAAGGCAGGTTTTTTCATCGCTGCGCCAGAGATTTCGCCTCAGGCGGGCCGGTGCGAGAGAACCTCGTCGATGAGGCCATATTCCCTCGACTGCTCGGCACTCATAAAATTGTCGCGCTCCGTGTCCTCGCCGATTTTCTCGAGCGACTGGCCGGTGTGATGCGCGAGGATGCCATTGAGTTTTTCGCGAATCAGCAGGATTTCGCGGGCATGGATCTCGATGTCGGAGGCCTGTCCCTGAAAACCGCCGAGCGGCTGGTGAATCATGGCACGTGAGTTCGGCAGGCAGTAGCGCTTGCCCTTTTCGCCTGCCGCCAGCAGCACGGCGCCCATGCTGGCCGCCTGGCCGATGCACATGGTGCTGACATGCGGGCGAATGAACTGCATGGTGTCGTAGATGGCGAGGCCCGCCGTCACAGAACCGCCCGGTGAATTGATGTAGACATGGATGTCCTTGTCGGGATTTTCGGACTCGAGGAACAGTAGCTGCGCGACGATGAGGTTGGCCATGTGGTCCTCGACCGGACCGACGATGAAAATCACGCGCTCCTTCAGGAGGCGGGAATAGATGTCGTAGGCGCGCTCGCCGCGGGACGTCTGCTCGACGACCATCGGGATCAGGCCGATGTTGCTGGTCTCCGGAGCCGAATTGATGATCTTGTCACGCATCTGCTGTTTCTCTCCTGCTGTCGAGCTGTCAGGTCAGCTCCTGGAATGATGTTTGCTTGTCGGTCACATTAACCTGACTGGTGACCCAGTCAACCACCTGATCTTCAAGGACAACGTTTCTGACCGGGTTGAGACGCTCGTTGTCGGCGTAGTACCAGTCCAGCAACTCCTGCGGGCTCTCGTAGGAAGCCGCGAAGTTCTCGACCGTCGTGCGCACGCGGCCCTCGTCCACTTCGAGCTTGTGCTCGTCGACGATAGCCGCGACCAGCATGCCGAGCTTGACGCGGCGCTCGGCCTGCTCCCTGAAAATGTCCAGCGGCAGGTCGACGCTGCTGCTCTGGCCCTGCTGGCCCTGCATTTGCTGCTTGGTCTCTTCCTTCAGGCGCTGCGCCTCCGAGTCGATCATCGCCTGCGGAACGGCGAAATCGTTGTTCTCGAGCAGCAGGTCCATGACCTTCTCCTTGTTCGTGGCGTTCAGTTTCTGGGCCATTTCGCGCTGCATGTTCTCGCGGATGTCGGACTTGAGCTTGTCGATGCCGCCCTCCTCGACGCCGAACGCCCTGGCGAATTCGTCATCCAGTTCAGGCAGCACGGGTTCGGCGACCTCGTTGATGCTGATCTCGAATGTGGCCGGTTTGCCCGCGAGGTTCTCTGCCTGGTAGTCCTCGGGAAAATTCACCTCGATGGTGCGCTCCTCGCCGGCGCTGGCACCGAGCAGGCCCTGCTCGAAGCCTTCAATCATGCGTCCGGCACCGAGTTCGACAGGGACGTTCTGCGCCGAACCGCCCTCGAATTCCTCGCCGTCGACCTTGCCGACAAAGCTGACGGTGACCTGATCACCGTCCTGCGCCGGCCGCTCGACCTGGTTCCAGGTGACGCGTTGCTTGCGCAATTTCTCGAGCATCTCCTCGACATCCGAATCGGTGATCTCGCCCGTCACGCGCTCGAGGGTCGCAGCGGAGAGATCGTTGAGGGTCACCTCGGGAACGACCTCGAATTCAGCGGTGTAGCTGAAACCGTTCTCGTCGTCGCGCACCTCGATGCTGGGCTCGCCAGCCGGATTCAGCTTCTCGCCGGAGGCTGCCTCGTAGAAAGTCGACTGGATCAGTTCGCCATAGGCCTCCTGTCGCACATGGGCTCCGAAGCGCTTTTTGACGACCTTCAGCGGGACCTTGCCGGGACGAAAACCGTCGAGGCGCACCTCCCGGGCAATGGAACGCAGCTTGTTGTCGACGATCTCGTTGACTTTTTCCGCCGGCAGCTGGACTGTCATCTTGCGCTGCAGGCCCTCGAGTGTTTCTACGGAAACTTGCATGAAAATCTCTCCGGCAGACGGGCTGCCTCAAATCTCAAAACTGGTTAAAGGTTGACGAACTGGTGCGAAAGGAGAGACTCGAACTCTCACGGGTTACCCCACTGGAACCTAAATCCAGCGCGTCTACCAATTCCGCCACTTTCGCAAAAGGTCGCACATTATAGCGAAAAATGCGCCCGGATGAATCGGAAATGGCTGTTTTTTCAGGGGTTCGGGAGCGCGACTGGCCATGCGGACCGCAACGGCCAGGCGCAACGCGACAGCCTGGCGTCCGCGGGCGCGATCCGGCTTGCAGCCAGCACGCGCGTTGCGGCTCAGATGACCTTCGAGAAACGCCCGCCGGCGGTATCCGAGAGGTAGGCGTCGAACACCATGCAGATGTTGCGGATCAGGAACCGCCCCTTCGGCGCGATCGTGATGACGTCGCCGTCGATATGCAGCAGGCCATCCCGCTCCATGCCCGACAGCCGGTCGAGTTCGGCCGCGAAGTGCTGTTCGAAATCGATGCCCCACTGCTCGCCGAGCTGCCGCATGTCGAGACGGAAATGGCAAATCAGGCGCGTGATCACCTCGCGGCGCAGCCGGTCTTCGCCACTCAGCGCGAGCCCGCGCTGGATCGGCAGGCGGCCGGCATCGACAGCGGCATAGTAGTCGTCGATGTCGCGCAGGTTCTGGCTGTAGGTCGGGCCGACCATGCCGATGGAGGTCACGCCGAGTCCGACGAGGTCGCAGTGGCTGTGGGTCGAGTAGCCCTGGAAGTTGCGGTAGAGCGTGCCGTCCCGCTGCGCGCGCGCCAGTTCATCGTCGGGGCGCGCGAAGTGGTCCATACCGATAAAGACGTAGCCCGCATTCGCGAGTGTCTCTGCGACCATCTGCAGGATGTCGAGTTTCTCGGACGGCGGTGGCAGTTCCTCCTCGTTGATGCGCCGCTGCGGCTTGAACATTTGCGGCAGGTGCGCATAGTTGAAGACCGACAGCCTGTCAGGCTGCGCCTCGAGGACGGCCTCGAGCGTCGTGCGAAAACTTTCGACACTCTGGAACGGCAGGCCGTAAATCAGGTCGACGCTGATGGAGCGGAAGCCCTCGTCCCGCGCGGCGAAGAGCACGGCCTCGGTGATCTCGCGCGACTGGATGCGGTTGACCGCCTTCTGCACGCGCGGATCGTAATCCTGCACCCCGAGGCTCATGCGGTTGAAGCCGATAGCGCGCAGTAGCCGGACGCTGTCGCGGTCGGCCTCGCGCGGATCGATCTCGATGGAGTATTCGCCGGTGTCGTCGTCGCGCAGGTTGAAATGTTCTCCCGTGACGCGCATCAGGTCGGTCATCTGCTGCGGGTTCAGGAAGGTGGGCGTACCGCCGCCCCAGTGCAACTGGTCGACAGTGCGGCTGTTGTCGAACAGCTCGCCCTGCATGGCGATCTCCGTGAAGAGCCGCCCGAGATACTCCTCCGACTTGCTGCGGTCCTTGGTCGCGATCTTGTTGCAGGCGCAGTAGAAACAGACGGTGTCGCAGAAGGGGATATGGAAATAGAGCGACAACGGGTTGCCGCTGGCGTTGGACTCAAGCGCCGTCTTGCGGTACTCCGGCTCACCGAAGGCATCGGTGAACTGGACCGCTGTCGGGTAGGAGGTATAGCGCGGCCCGCTCTGGTCGTACTTTTCGATCAGGTCGAGATCGAAGACGAGGCGCTGGTCACTGACATCACTCATCGGTATGGATTTCCAGACCCTGGCGACGGGTCTCGTTGTTCTGCCTCGGCAGAGTGTGACAAGGGCATGTCAGCGTGCAGGCACTGCTTGCGATCATCGATCCCGAACAGCGCGGTCGTGACCGTTCCGATGGAATCTTCAGCCGTTCTTGTGCGTGACAGTGACATGGTTCGATTCATTGATTCTCGATTAACTGTTCGCGGGTCAGCAGAAAGACGCCGTCCCCGCCGTGCTCGAAATCGAGCCACATGAATGGGTAATCCGGAAAGCGCTTCAGTAGCAGTTCCACAGAAGCGCCGACCTCGACGATCATGATACCACCCGGCGCGAGATATCTCCCGGCGCCGGCCAGGATCCGGGCGACGATGTCCATGCCGTCCTCGCCGGCCTCGAGCCCGATGGCGGGTTCGTGATGATACTCTGGCGGAAGCCCCGCATACTCGTCACGGCTGACATAGGGCGGATTGGAAAGGATGAGGTCATAGCGGCGGTCGTTCGGAATGGTGTCGAAGAGGTCGGACTCGATCGCGTGCACGCGCTGCAACAGGTGATGGCGTTCGATGTTCCTGCCGGCCACCTGCAACGCGGCCCGGGAGATGTCGACCAGATCGACCTCGGCGTCCGGGAACTGCGCCGCGCAGGCGATGCCGATACAACCGCTGCCCGTGCAGAGATCGAGAATCCGCCCGACGCTGTCCGGTTGCACCCAGGGATCGAACTGCTGCAGGATCAGCTCCGCGAAGGGCGAACGCGGCACCAGCACGTCACGCGTCACCTCGAACTCCATACCGGCGAACCAGGCCCTGCCCGTCAGGTAGGGTGCCGGCAGGCGTTGCACGATGCGCTGCTCGAAGAGCGCCAGGATCTGCCTCTTCTCGCTTTTCGTCAGGCGGCAGTCGAGATACACCTCCGGCAAGGAGTAGTCCAGATGACAGGCGTGCAGGACGAGCTGCAGCGCCTCGTCGAGCGCGTTGTCGGTGCCATGACCGAACACCAGGCCGTGGCGCGAGAATTCGCTGGCGCCGTAACGCACCATGTCGCGCAGTGTCCTCATCGCCCCGGGCCCGTCTTTCACGCGAACCTCATCCCAGGCCGCGCTCCAGGGCCGCGATCAGGTCCTCGACATTCTCGAGACCCGCGGAAATCCGCACGAGCCCGGGCGTGATGCCGGCCTTCGCCTTCTCCTCGTCGCTGACACGGCCATGCGTCGTGGTCGCCGGATGCGTGATGGTCGTCTTCGCATCGCCGAGGTTGGCCGTGATCGACATCAGCCCCTGGCGGTCGATGAGCTCCCAGGCCGCCTCCCTGCCACCCTTGAGTTCGAACGAGAGGATACCGCCCGGACCCTGCTGCTGGTGCAGCACGAGCTGGCGCTGCGGATGGGAAGCCAGCCCGGGGAAATGGACATGCTCGACTGCAGGCTGCTCCAGGAGCCATTCGGCGATCGCCAGTGCGTTGCTGCAATGACGCTGCATGCGCAGCTCGAGGGTCTCGAGCCCCTTCAGAAACACCCAGGCATTGAACGGACTCATGGTCGGGCCCGTCGTGCGCAGCACCCCGAAAACCGCCTCGCCGACGCTCTTGCTGTCACCGACGACTGCGCCGCCGACACAGCGCCCCTGGCCGTCGAGGTACTTGGTCGCCGAGTGAATGACGATATCCGCGCCGAGCGCGAGCGGACGCTGCAGTGCCGGCGTGCAGAAGCAGTTGTCGACCACGAGCAACGCGTCGTGGCTGTGCGCGATATCGGCCAGCAGCCGGATATCGCCGAGCTGCGCGAGCGGATTCGATGGCGTTTCGAGAAACAGCAGCCGCGTATTGGGTTGCATCGCCGCCTCCCAGGCTGTCGGATCATCGAGGTCGACAAAGGTGGTCTCGATGCCGAAACGCGGCAGGTAGTTCGAGAAGAGGACCGTCGTGGTGCCGAAGATACTGCGCGAGCTCACGATGTGGTCGCCTTTCTCGAGCAAGCCGAGACAGACCGCGAGAATCGCCGCCATGCCCGAGGCTGTGGCGACACAGGATTCCCCGCCTTCCATCGCCGCGAGCCGCTGCTCGAAACAGCGCACCGTGGGGTTCGTGAAGCGGGAATAGATATTGCCGGGCTCCTCGCCGGAGAAACGCGCGGCAGCCTCGGCCGCGGAATCGAAAACGAAACTCGAGGTCGGAAAAATGGGTTCCGAGTGCTCGCCCTCGGGAGAGGGCTCGTGGCCTGTGCGGATCGCTGTCGTGGCGGTCCCCCACTGCTGTTCATCGTTCATTGTCGCTACCTCGAACCTGCCCGTCCGTTGCATTACGGGCAGCCCTGGTCGATGAATCGCAGGACGCCCTCGCTTTAGCTGGTTTTCTGGAAACACTCGGGTTTCCAGGCGCCCGCAATCTGAGACTGTCAAATCGGCGCTACCGGTCGTCTCCGGGCAACAGAAAGTATGCGCTTGGATGGTGGTTGTCAAGCAGGGGCTCTCGCAACCCGCAAGTGCGGGCCATTCCTTGAATGAAAAAAGCCACCCTGTGCGGGTGGCTTTTAGGTTCAGGCCTGGCGGCCTGTGTCGGAATGCCAGTGCGGTCAACCGCCATCCGGCACGAGCGCCTCCATGACCTTGTCGAGACTGAAGCTCGCGGCCTTCTGGCGTGGCGGAAATTCCTCGAAGGTTGCAAGAAAGTTCCCGACGTAGGTCTGGGCAGGCACCAGCATATAGGCGCGATCCAGCATCCAGTCAAAGTAGGTGTTGGAAGTCTTCTGGGAGCGCTCGTAGGGGTCACGGCGCAGGTTGAAGATCAGCGGCACGCGCAGTGGAACGAAAGGCTCCATCCAGGCCTGGAAGGTTGCCTCGGCACGCTGTTCCATGAAGATCAGCTTCCAGTCACTGTATCGCAACGCCGTCAGATCACCATCATCGGAGAAGTAGAAGATCTCCTTGCGCGTGCTCTTGTCTGTCTCGCCGGTCAGCATCGGCAGGATGTTATAGCCGTCGAGATGCACCTTGTAGCTGCGGCCGATCGCCTCGACGCCACCCTTCTTCAGTTTTTCCTTGATGTCAGGTTCGCCTGCTGCAGCCAGGAAAGTCGGCAGCCAGTCCATGTGATGCACGATCTCATTGCTCCAGGTGCCGGGCTCGATCTTGCCGGGCCAGCGGACCATGGCAGGCACGCGCCAGCCTCCTTCCCAGTTGGTGTTCTTCTCGCCGCGGAACGGGGTCATGGCTGCGTCTGGCCAGGTGTTCATGTGCGGACCGTTGTCCGTGGAGTAGAAAACGATGGTGTTGTCAGCGATACCGAGCTCGTCGAGCAGGGTGAGAAATTCACCGATATGCAAGTCGTGTTCGATCATGCCACAGGTGTACTCGTCTGCGGCCGGATACTGCTCCTTGCACATCGCCATCTTCTCGTCGCTGACGTGGGTGCGGAAGTGCATGCGTGTGCCACTCCACCAGACGAACCAGGGCTTGCCGGCTTCATGCTGGCGCTGGATGAAATCCTTCGCTGCGGCGACGGTCTCGTCATCGACGGTTTCCATGCGCTTCTTGGTCAGCGGCCCGGTATCTTCGATCTTGCCATCCGCAGAGGACTTGATAACACCGCGCGGGCCAAACTTCTCGCGGAAGGTGGTGCCATCGGACATTTTCATGTCACCAGGGTAGTCCTCGTTCTCCGGCTCTTCCTCGGCATTGAGGTGATAGAGATTGCCGAAAAATTCGTCGAAACCATGGTTGGTCGGAAGGTGTTCGTCACGATCGCCGAGATGGTTCTTGCCAAACTGGCCTGTTGCATAACCCTGAGCCTTGAGAAGACCTGCAATGGTCGGATCCTCTTCCTGCATGCCCTCCTTGGCGCCAGGCAAGCCGACCTTGGAGAGACCAGTGCGGAAGACACTCTGTCCCATGATGAAGGAAGAACGTCCGGCGGTACAGGACTGCTCACCGTAGTAGTCGGTGAAGGCCATGCCCTCTTGCGCAATACGATCGATATTGGGGGTCTTGTACCCCATGAGACCATTGGTGTAGTGGGAGATGTTGGACTGTCCGACATCGTCACCCCAGATGACCAGGATGTTGGGCTTGTCTGTAGCCGCATTCGCGCCAGCCGCGAAAAACAGCAAGAGTGAAAAAAGAAACAATCGACGCATGGGCATTCTCCTTGATGGTTGACTCACTTCCCCAGAAGGGTCAGCAAATTTTGTTGTTAATTGCGAGATCAAAAGACTAGACTAATCTGTATGCGGTTAATAGCCATTTTTCGACAACTGGCGTATTGCATATCGATTTCATGAATTCTTCATATACAGACGCGGGACCAACCGCCGATCCGGACGTCGGTGTCATGACCGCGACCATGGACAGTTTCGAGCCGCAGGCAATGGAAGAGGCTGTCAGTCGCAGCACCGTCGAGCATCTGCAGCTGACAAGAGGACGTTTTCTGGGCCAGTTGATGCATGCTCAATTCACCAGCAGCATCCTCGACTGGGGCAGCTACAATTTGCCGCTGCTTGCGACTGCCTGCATGCCGGCCGACAGGATCACGCTGGGTTTTATCCTGGCCTCGGACGGTGAAAGCATGATGAACGCGAAGCGCTTCACCGCGCCGACTGCCGCACTCTTCACGGAGGGAACCGAACTCCACTATCGCTTGGCAGCGAACACGCAATGGATGGCCTTGCAGGTCGAACGCGATTTGCTCGAACGCATCGGTCTCTCTGTGCAACAAGGCTTCGCCGGGCCAGTCGCCAACGCTGCGAGAGAAAACCCGCAACGCAATCAACACCTGCGAGATGCGCTGGCAATGCTGTGGAACCTCTCCTCATGCAGGCCTGACCCCGGGATCCCGGACCCGGCCGGCTGCATGAAACAGCTGGAAGCACATCTCATGGATCTCATGGCCAGTGAATGCGCCTCCGCGCATCAAGGAGCTGCACCAGAGAGTCAGCATCGCCCGGAGGCAATCCGGCTGGTCAGGGAGGCAACGGACTATATTCATGACCACATGGCAGAACCATTGCGTATCGCGGCACTCTGCTGTGAATTGGACTGCACTCTGAAGAGCCTCGAACGCGCCTTCCAGAGAATTCACGGGATGACGCCGAAACAGTTCCTGACACTGGCCCGTCTCAACAAGGCGCGCCAGCTCCTGCTCGACAGGCGCGGCAGGTACGGCGTTACCTACGTCGCGACAGTTTGCGGCATCCAGCATCTCGGCCGGTTCTCCCAAACGTACAGTTCATGGTTCGGCGAACGCCCTTCGGAGACCCTCTCCCGCCGACTTCTCTCGGGCAAGGCAAACTGACCCAATCGTCAACCCGCACAACAAACGCTGAAACCGGATCAGGCACGCGGAAACTCCGGCTACGCGCAGACAGAAACGCCTGCCGTGATCTTCGGTCTGTCCGCCATCCCTGCAGTCAGTCCGCCTGGCTGATCTCCCGCTTGCCGAGACGCCATTTCTGGTAATCCGACTCTTCGTAACCCTTCTCGTTGATGTAGTCGAGAACGCCCCAGAGGCGATAGAACTGCACGACAGAGTCGACACGCATGACCTCCTTGCCGTTCTCGTCGAAGAAGATCAGGGTCGGCGCATGGAAGAGGCCGAGTTTGTCTGCCCACTCCACGACCTCCATGGTTTCGCCGCCGGGCGTGGTGATCTGCTGCTCCGACGACATGTTGAGCTGCACGGCATCCATCTTGCCGATCTCGGCGATGACACGCTCATCGTTGAGCGGCCCGGAATGCAGCAGGTCGCAGGCATGGCAGTCTCCCTTCTCGAAGAAGACCACGAGCGGCTTGTCACCGGGCGTCTGAGTGCGGTCGAGACTCTGCGGCACGTCCATGAAGAAGTCCCGTTCGTTGAGACCCTCGGCATAGAAGAACATGCCAGGCTCGGCGCGCGCGAGATAGTCGCGGAAGCTCTCGGTTTCGTAGAATTTCTCGGCCACATATTTCAGCGCCGCACGGAACTTGTAGGGAGGATAGAATCCGCGCAAGCGAAAGACCGGCTTGCCGTTCTCGTCGTAGAACACCAGCGACGGCGTGAAGTTGGTGTCGTACTTGAGCGCGAGTTCGCGCTCGCTGTGCTCGGAACCGTCGGTATCGATGATGTCGTCGATGTCCCAGATATCGATCGGGATGACATCGAAGTTCCTGCGCATGTAGCTGGCAATGTCGGGCTGGCCGAGATCCTTCTCGAGAAACTGCTCACAGTAGCTGCAACGCTTCTGGCCGAAATAGAGCACGATGCCTTTCTTGCCGGCCTCCAGTGCTTCCCTGAGATCCTCGCGCAGATCGCCGAACGAGAGCTTGAACCAGTCGGGATAGACGAGCTCCTCCTCGAGCATGGTGTCGTCGAAGGCGTAGGCGTCATCGCTGCCTTCCGTGGCCCATGACATGACCGGTGTCAGCAGCAGGAAAAGGATCAGGTGTTTCAGCAAGTGCATGGTTTCTCCCCGGTGCGCATGGCTCCCGTCGTGTTCCTATCTGGACTCGAGCGTCTCGAAGCGGTAGACGAGCCCGACATCCACCACTTCGGTATCCAGGCCACCCTCGAATGCCCTCAGTTTACCCGCCATGAGGGCGAGGTCGAGGCTTCTGGTGAGCCTGTATGTCAGACCGATCATCGGCTGGAACAGGGCGCCGCCGCGCGTATCGAGGCCGCCGCCACCGCCCGGACCGGCCAGCAACTCGCCGCGGATCGCCAGCCTGTCCGACAGTTGATGATGGTAGCCGATACCGAACATGCCTGCGGCATAACCGCCCGCGCTGCCTTCATAGGCCGCAGCCGCCATCCCGGTGACATAGAGATGCTTGCCGAGGTCGCGATCCAGTTTCAGCGCGATCAGGTTGACGTCGCCGCCGCCTGGCGTCTTGCGCAGCGTCGGATCGGAAAGATAGGTCTGGTGCGACAGACGCAGCGCCCACCTGCCGAGCGACAGGGAGCGCGGTTCGACGGGCGTGCCATAGCCGGAAGCAGCCGCCATCTTGACTGTATAGCCCAGTGTCACGCGCGCCGCCCCTGCCTCGAACGTGCCATCCGGCGCATCGATCAGGCCATAGTCGAGTCCGAGACTCAGGCTGTGTGTCAACTTCAACTCCGCGCCGATACTCGCCTTGTAGACGAAGCCGCCTCCGGTATCGACGGCGCCGCCGCCCGCGGCGCCGGCCGCGAGCCGTCCGCGCAGCGCGAAGCGTTCGCCGAGCGGATAGCGATAGCCGACGCCGCCGAGCAGTTCGGCATAACCGTCTGCATCGCCGCCCGCTGCGGCCGCGGATTCGAGAAAGAAATAACTGTTGTCGCTCATGAGGCGGCCGAGTTCGATGCCCGCCAGCTCCATGCCGCCAACGCCCGTCGCCTGCACGGCGCTGTTCGCCGGCGAATAGTGCTGCAGGGTTGGCGTGATGGTGACCGAAGCCATCGTCAGCTGCTGGCCTGGCGGAATCCGGGTATCGTCTCTTGCAAGGACGCTCTGGAACGAAAATCCGGCGACCACGCCGAGCTGGTCGCTGTCGATGTTGCCATTCGGAAACCTGACTTTCGAATACTCGAGCCCGATCTGAAAGTTGCCGACATCGTACAGAAGGCCGACATGCGGACGCAGCATGAGGCCGCCGCCCTGGGGCGCGGCGCCGCCGCCTCCCCCGCCCGCAAAGAATCCGCCGTCGAGAACCAGGCGGCCAATGCTGTACTGCAGGCCGGCCTCGACACCGCCCGTGAAAAAACCGCCGCGCTGGCCGGTGACGGCACTGTAGACGCCGAGCCCGTAGTAGAAGCTCGCGCGCTCGCTGAGCCGCTTGTCGATCAGGTAGCCGAGACCCAGCAGCCCCAGGCTTTCGTTGTCGGGCAGCGTCAGCTCCTCGTAGCCGGCCCGCACCCTGCTGTCGATCAGGATGACATCGGCAACCAGGGATCCTGGCAGGAGCAGAAGCAACAGAAGCGAGAGGTGGTGTTTCACTGGATGAACGCCCGGTCGCGGACCGGCAGGGTGTCCTTCGGGTAGCCTTGTTGTTTGTCGACACTCTAGCAGAGTGCAGCCGACGGTACAGCAGCGGCGCGTTACAGCGTCGCGATGAAGACGGCGCGCAGCGGCGACGGGTAGCCCTCGAGGGTCTGCGAGCGGTCGTCGGGGTCGAGAAAGTCGGGCAGCGAGTCGAACTGCATCCACTCCGTGGAGCGCTGCTCCTCGACGCTCGTGCGATTGAGGTCGGCGAGGCGCACGTCGCGAAAACCGGCGCGCTCCATCCAGCGCACGAGCGTTGGCGGGGATGGCAGGAACCAGACGTTGCGCATCTGCGCATAGCGGTCCGCCGGCAGCAGCACCTCGCCCTCGCGGCCCTCGATGACGAGCGTCTCGAGGACGAGCTCGCCACCGGGTTTCAGGAAGGACTTGAGTTGCAGCAGGTGGTCGATCGGCGAGCGGCGATGGTAGAAGACGCCCATGGAGAAGACGCTGTCGAACGCGAGCTGGTCCGGCGGCAGCTCATCGACGCCGAGCGGCAGCAGCCAGACCGGCCACTGGTCGCCGACGAAATGACGGATGGCCGCGAACTGGTGCATGAAAAGCCAGTTGGGATCGATGCCGAGCACGGGATTCGCGCCTGCCCCGGCCATGCGCCAGAGGTGGTAACCGTTGCCGCAGCCGATGTCGAGCACGCTGCGATCCCGCAGGGGCCGGATGTGCGGCGCGATGCGATTCCATTTCCAGTCGGAGCGCCACTCGGTGTCGATCGTGACGCCGTGCAGCTGATAGGGGCCCTTGCGCCACGGACTCAGGCGCAGCAGTGTCTGCTTCAGATTCACGATTTGCGTATCCGTCAAGGCGTCGCCGCTTGCCATGACGGCCGCCGCATCGAGGTCGACCTGCGTCGCTTCGATCCGTGGGAGGTCGTCCAGCGCGGCTTTCCAGCGCGGGATATCGCCATGCTGACGCTCGCGGATTGCGGCATCGATCTGCCTCGGCAGGGTCTCGGCCCAGCGCTGCATGTCGGCGCGCCGCAACGCCTGCGCGAGCGCATCGATGCGGAAGAGGCCGGCATCGAGCATCAGCTTCGGATCGCCAGGAAGGAGCCGAAATTGAGGCAGTGGAACCACTGCTCGGCGCGCCCGAAACCGGCCTGCTTCAGCCGTTCGAGATGTACCTGCGGTGGCTCGGGCACAAGGATGTTCTCGAGCGCCGTGCGCTTCTGGCTGACCTCGAGCTCCGAGTAGCCGTTGGCCTGCTTGAAGGCGTGGTGCAGCTGCGTGAAGAGTGCATCCTGCACGGCCAGCTTTTCGGAGAGGAGCAGTACGCCGCCCGGCACCATGCCCTCGGCAATGCGCCGGATCATGGCGTCCCGCTCGGCGACCGGGATGAACTGCAGCGTGTAGTTCATGACCACAACCGAAGCGTTCCGGATGGCCACCTCGCGCATGTCTGCGCAGACGAAATCGACAGCGACGGATGCCGGGTAGTCGTGCCCGTGGCAGAGATCCAGCATCGCCTGCGAGTTGTCGACGGCGATCATCGCAGCCGGCTTGTCGAGCTGGCGCGCTATCGAGAGCACCGAGGCGCCCTGCGAGCAGCCAAGATCGTAGATGGTCGTGCCGGGCTGGTAGTAATGCGCGGCGATGACACCGGTCATGGCGATGACGGTGCCATAGCCGGGGACCGAGCGACGGATCATGTCCGGGAAAACGGCAGCCACCTGCTCGTCGAAGACGAATGCCTCGACATCCGAACGCGGCTCTCTGTAAAGGCGGTCGCGCCCGTCACTCATCTTCCCATTCGTCCCCGTAGTCGAACGTGATCTCCTCGCCCTGCCTGATCCGGCGCCGGGCGTAGAGATCGGCCTCCTCGAAAAAGGCGTTGCCGGGGCGCGCGTGGTTGAGATAGCGCAGCAGGTTTTTGCCGCTGATGCCGATGATGTCCTGCGGATTCTCCTCGTCGTAAACCCAGAGCACGTACATGCCGTTCTTCTTCGCCTTCGGCCCGTGGTAGGTGCCGATGTAGCTGTTCTTCGGGATATCGACAGCTGCGAACAGCCCGGTGCCGTGAATCGTCGACCTGGCGCTGTAGACCAGTTTGCGAAGGTCCCTGTTCCTGGTGCGTTTCATCTGCAGAGGTCCGCGAAAGGCAGGCTCTGGCTGGCGGCCCAGCTGCCGTCGGCAAGCTGGTCCCAGCCGACCGCGTGTTGCCTGATAGCCGCTGCGCGCGCGGCCCCGGCAATGGCCGACAAGGGCTGGAATTCACGCCACGAGCCCTTCCACATGACGATCATCTTCTCGACCAGCTCCGGCTCCTCGTCGGCGCCGATACGCCAGTGCTGGCCTGATGGCAGGATCTTCTGGCTCAGCGCGAAGAGTTCCTCGTGAAGCCGCTCCCCGGCGATGCCGCCGGACGCGCGCAGCACCGCCGCCGGGGCGAGTGTCACCGGCAACTGCGGACAACTGCCCTGCTGCTTCTGCATGACGGGATGAAAGACGCTCTTGCCGAACAGGTCGGAAGCGAAAGCGAGCCCGGCCTGCTGTTCGAGCCGGAAAAGCCAGGGGTTCGCCTGGAAGGCGCTGGCCGCATGGCTCGACGGAGTGGTACCGAAGACATCCTGCCAGCTCTCGAGGGCGCGCTGCCACTGCTCACGCGTCCACTCCTCGTCGGCGTGCGCCGCCTCTGCAGCCCATGCCGCGCTGTCCCAGGGCGCCATGCCGAGATCGTGCCCTTCCGCGGGGATCGCCGCGATGGCATCGGCATGCGTTGCGATGTGGTTGGAGCGCATCCTGCGCTTCAGGAAGCCGCAGTCACGGCCGGGACCGAGGGAGACGAAAAAACTGCTCTTGATGTCGTAGGCCCTGAAGAGGGCCAGGAGCCGTTCGACGCCAGACGTGGCACCGGTAAGGGTATCGACACTGACGCTGATGGCAATTCGCATGAATCGGGGACGCGCTTCAGTCGGTGGAACAGCTGCCGGACTCGCCGTAGACGGACATGATGGCCTTGAGCTCCGTGAGCACGGCGCGGTTCTCCTCGGCCGAGAGCCTGGAAGTCTCGGGAAGGCGCCTGCCCTCCTCGAGCACGGCGATGTCTTCCCAGACGGCCTTGCAGCCCTTCCGGCAGAGCTGCTCGACACAGGATTCGACAACGGGCGATTTCATGGGTAGCGCCAATGACATACGCGACTCTTTAATTATATCACTGATACTTAATGCATTTCTCAAGAAACCCCTGGCGTCGCCGGCCACGCCCTCACACTCAGTGCCCCGCTCCCTTGAGCGCGTTGACCATGTCCTCACAGACGTCTTTGGCGTCACCGAAGACCAGCGAGCAGTTGTCCTGGTAGTAAAGCAGGTTGTCGACGCCGGAATAGCCGGGTCTCATGGACCGCTTGATGACGAAGACGTGGCGCGCCTTGCCGGCTTCGAGAATCGGCATGCCGTAGATCGGGCTCGAGGGATCATCCTTCGCAGCCGGATTGACGACGTCGTTGGCGCCGACGATGAGCGCGACGTCGGCGGTCGAGAACTCGGGGTTGATCTCGTCCATCTCGACGACATTGTCGTAGGGGATGTCGGCCTCGGCCAATAGCACGTTCATGTGGCCCGGCATGCGGCCGGCGACCGGATGAATGGCGAACTTGACGGCGACGCCGCGCTGCTCGAGATGGTCCATGAGCTCCTTGAGCGCATGCTGCGCCTGGGCCACGGCCATGCCGTAGCCCGGCACGATGAGCACCTTGTTGGCGTCTTCCATCCAGTAGATGGCGTCCTCGACGGCGGCGGACTTGACCCCCTTCTCGGCCGCCTCGCCCGCGGCGCTCGGGCCCGCGCCCTCGCCACTGCCGAAGCCGCCGAAGATGACGTTGATGATCGAACGGTTCATGGCGCGGCACATGATCAGCGAGAGGATGGCACCGGAGAATCCGACGAGCGCACCGACGATGATCAGCAGGTTGTTCTGCAGTGTGAAGCCCGTCGCCGCCGCGGCCCAGCCGGAGTAGGAGTTGAGCATCGAGACGATGACCGGCATGTCGGCGCCGCCGATCGGGATGATCAGTGTGAAGCCGAGCACGAAGGAGAGAGCAGTCATGACAGCCAGCGAGAGGACGCTCCCGGTCATGGCGAAGTGGATGCCGAAACCGATGGCCGCGATGGCGATGAGGGCGTTCAGCAGGTGCTGGCCCCTGAATTTCACGGGCTTGCCGGAGATGATGCCCTGCAGCTTGCCGAAGGCGATGACCGAACCCGAGAAGGTGATAGCGCCGATGATGATGCCGGCCGAGAGCTCGCCCATGAGGACGGGATTGAGCAGGCCTGCCGACTGCCTGTTGATGAAGGTGCCGATGGCCACGAGCACGGCCGCCATACCGACGAAGCTGTGCAACGCCGCGACAAGCTGCGGCATCGCCGTCATCTGGATCCTGGCCGCGACCAGCGAGCCGATCACGGCGCCGGCCGCGATGCCGGCGATGATGAAGCCGTAGGATGTGATATCGGCGCCCAGCAGCGTCGCCGCGATGGCGATGGCCATGCCGGCCATGCCGTAGTAATTGCCGCGGCGCGCTGATGCAGGGTGCGTCAGCCCCTTGAGAGCCAGGATGAAGAGGATCGCTGAGACCAGGTAGGCGATGGCCTGGGCATTGACTGAGAGTTCCATCGTGCCGGCTCCTTATTTCTTCTCTTTTCTGAACATCGCCAGCATCCGGTTGGTCACCAGAAAACCGCCGAAGACGTTGATGGAGGCGAGGAATACGGCGAAGAAACCGATGATCTCGGTCACGGTGCCGGCGTCTTCAAACCCCGCAACCAGCAGCGCGCCGATGATGACGATGCCGGAGATGGCGTTGGTCAGCGCGACGAGCGGCGTATGCAGCGACGGCGTGACGCCCCAGATCACCCAGTAACCGATGAAACAGGACAGGACGAAGATGTAGAGTGCAACCAGTGTTTCAGACATGGGTCAGTTCTCCGGTAGTCAGGCTTCGGTGACCAGCGCCGCCTGGGTGATCTCGTCATCCTCCAGGTTCTTCAGCACGGGACCGTCCTCGCCGGCGTCAAACATGATGCCGATCAGGTTAAAGAGGTTGTTGGCATAGAAATGGCTTGCGTCGGACGCCACCATCGAGGGGTAATTGGTGTGGCCAACGAGGATGACACCATGCTTCTCGACGACCCTGTCGGCTTCGGTCAGCGGGCAGTTGCCGCCGGTCGCGGCGGCGAGGTCGATGATCACCGAGCCCTCGCGCATGCGCTCGACGACACTCTCTGGAACGAGCACGGGCGCCTGCTTGCACGGGATCAGGGCCGTCGTGATGATGACATGCGCCTTCGCGAGTTCGTCGGAGAGCAGCTCCTGCTGGCGCCGCTTGGCATCTTCGGAGAGCTCCCGGGCATAGCCGCCCTCGCCCGCGCCGCTCTCGCCGACATCGATGTCGATGAACTTGGCGCCGAGTGATTCGATCTGTTCACGGGTCTCGGGGCGGATGTCGTAGGCATGCACGTCCGCGCCGAGACGCCGCGCAGTGGCGATCGCCTGCAGGCCAGCAACGCCGGCGCCGAGCACGACGAGGCGCGCCGGCTTGGCCGAGCCGGCCGAGGTCATCATGAGCGGCAGGAAGCGCGTGTAATGCACCGCTGCCTCGATGACGGCGCGGTAGCCCGAGATATTGCTCTGCGAGGAGAGCGCGTCCATCGACTGGGCGCGGGAGATGCGCGGAATGCGCTCCATGCCGATGGTCGTGATGTGTCTCTTCAGCAGTTCGTTGACGGTGCCGTCATCCTCGCAATCCTCGAGATGACTGATGAGAATCGCCTTCTCGGTGAGGCCGTTGACGATCTCGCGGGTCGGCTTGCGCACGGAAAGCACCATGTCGGCGGCCAGCGCCTCGGCCCTGTCGACGATCTGCGCGCCGACCTCGGCATATTGCGGGTCGTGGAAATGGGAAGACTCGCCGGCGCCTTTCTCGACAACCACCTCGAAGCCCATCTTGTTGATGAGCCTGGCGACCACTTCCGGCGTGCTCGCCACGCGTTTCTCGCCGGCGAACGTCTCTTTGATAACCCCGATTTTCATGCGCCCTGCTGTTTTGATGATGAAAATCGGGCTATTATGGTGCGTGTCGCGATGCGACTCAACCCAAATTATTAGAATTTCCTAATCAACCTGCGCTGTTCAGGGAAGAAGCGCGAGCGCGCCGTCCGGATCCCGGCGAAGATGGCAAGGCCGGCTGTGATAAACTGCCGCGCAGCATTTTTCCACGGACCTCGACAACGGCATGAGCGAGCAACCACGCCTCCCCTATTTCCCTGTCTCCTTCTTCTCGATGATCATGGGACTCTCCGGCTATACGCTGACACTCATCCGGCTCGACGAACTCGGTCTGCTGGTGAATTTCACGAACTTTCCGCTGCTCGGCGTGCAGATCTCGCTGGTGGAGATCTTCGCCGCGCTGAGTATCGCCCTCTTCATCGTCCTGGCCATCCTCTATGTCACGAAGATCGCCAGGCATCGCGACAGCGTGATCGCGGAACTCGACCATCCTGCGATGCTGAGTTTCTTCCCGACCATCACCATCAGCCTGATCCTGATCGGCACCTTCCTCGCGACCTGGGTGCCGTCTCTGGCGCTGCTGATCTGGCAGATCGGCAGTATCGGCCAGTTGCTGCTGACGCTCCTGATCCTGAACCGCTGGATCCATCACGACCACTTCGAGATCCACCACATCAGTCCGGCCTGGTTCATTCCGGCCGTCGGCAACATCCTCGTGCCACTCGCCGGCGTTGCGAACGCCCCGCTGGAAGTGAACTGGTTCTTCTTCAGCGTCGGCCTGCTGTTCTGGGTGGTGCTCTTCACCATTATCATGTACCGCATGATCTTCCATCACCCGATGCCCCAGAACCTGCTGCCGACGCTTTTCATCATGGTCGCGCCGCCCGCCGTCGGCTGCATCTCCTACCTGCACCTGATGCCGGATCTCGACAACTTCGCGCGCTTTCTCTACTACACAGCGCTGTTCCTGACACTGTTGCTGCTCATGCAGACGCCGCGCTTCGTGCGCCTGCCCTTTTCGCTGTCATGGTGGGCCTACTCCTTCCCGCTCGCAGCCATGACAGTGGCGTCGCTGATGATGTTCGAGGAGACCGGTAATGACTACTTCCTGTTCATCTCCTACGCGCTGTTGCTGATTGTGACGGTCGTGATCCTGTTGTTGCTCGTCAATACGTTCAACGCGGCGCGGCACAACCGGATTTGCCTGCCGCCAAAAGCCTGAAGGATTGGGGGTTGATATTTCATCTGGCCGGCGACATTCTTCAACGCCACGATTCACGAGGTTGTAAACACTCCTATGCGCCCAGCACAGCTCGAAGTCATACTCGACCAGGAATTTCTCAGTACAAAATCCGGTCACCACACCCCTGTCATGCTGTGGGGCCCGCCCGGTGTCGGCAAGTCGCAGATGGTGGCGCAGATCGGCGCCAGGCACGGGGTGCCGGTCATCGACATCCGGCTGTCGCAGATGGAGCCGTCAGATCTGCGCGGCATTCCATTCCGTACGGGCGAACACGTCGAGTGGGCGACACCGGCGATCCTGCCGGACTCTGAACGCCACGCGCCGGAGGGCATCCTGTTCCTCGACGAGATCAATTCGGCACCGCCGAGCGTCTCGGCCGCCGCCTACCAGCTGATCCTCGACCGCCGACTCGGTGAATACAAGGTGCCGGAGGGCTGGGCCATCTTCGCCGCCGGCAACCGCCAGGGCGATCGCGGCGTGACTTACACCATGCCGTCGCCGCTGGCAAACCGCTTCTCACACTTCGAGGTCGAGACCAACCTCGATGACTGGGTCGCCTGGGCCTATGCCAACAACATCGACGAACGCGTCATCGGCTTCCTGCGTTTCCGTCCGGAGCTGCTGTTCGATTTCGACCCGGCCCACAATCCTGTCGCCTTCCCCTCACCACGCTCCTGGGAATTCGCGCACCGCGGCCTGCAGAAGTTCGCCAATCAACCCGCTATCCTGCAGGGGACGCTGCAAGCCTGTGTCGGCCCGGCGGCCGGCGTCGAACTCCACGCCTTCGTCAACAGCCTCGACCAGATGCCGGATCTCGACGGCATCACCGAGGGCTCCGAGACGGCCGTGCCGAGAGAGATCGACCTGCAGTACGCCGTGGCAGCGGCGCTCGTGGGCCGCGCGATCAGGGCGCAGGATGGTCCCGACGCCAACCGCGTGATTGGCAACATCCTGCGCTACGCGCAAAACTTTCAGCAGCGCGAGATGGGCGTCATGCTGGTGTCCGACATGCACCGCGCCATCGGCGAGCCGCTGTTCCAGGTCCCCGAGTTCGCCGATTGGGCCAAGGCAATCGCCGACGTGATGCTGTACGAGTAATGAACAGCCGGGACAGTCGAGACACGGTCATGAACCCTCTCCCTGGCATACCCTCTGTTGCAGGCAAGCAGCCGGCGTCCGTCACGCTCCGGGCCTTTGCAGTTGTCGCGCTGAGGCGACAAGCCGTGAAGAATTGGCTGAAGCAGGGAATCGTAACAGCCACCGCCGGCATCTCGGCGGGCATGCGCGGGCCTGGCCTGCAATACTCCAGGTCCCACTGACGGGAGGATCGCAACCTTGCAATCGGTCGAAACAAAACTCGCTGCGGCACGCACCAAGCTGATCCTCGACAAGCCGTTTCTCGGCGCGCTCGTCCTGCGCCTGCCAATGAAGCCGGCCAACAAGGAGTGGTGCCCGACCGTCGCCACCGACGCGCGCGCCTTCTACTACAACGCCGAATACATCGACGAACTGACACTCGACCAGACCCAGTTCATGCTCGCCCACGAGGCACTGCACTGCGCATTGTGCCACTTTGCGCGGCGCGGCCACCGCATCAAGCATCGCTGGGATCTCGCCTGCGACTTCGCCATCAACCCGCTGCTGATCGAGGAGGGGCTCAAGCCGCCGCCCGATGCGCTCTGGATGGACGAATACAAGGGTATGACGGCCGAGGAGATCTACCCGCTCATCGAGGACCACGAGGAGATGGAGACCCTCGACGAGCACCTCTACGACAGCGACAGCGAGGGCGGTGGCAGCGGCGAAGGGGCAACCGGAGAGAGCGGCCCCGAGGCCCCGGGCGACTCTCCGCCGCCACCGGGCGAGCCGCAGGAAGACGACTCCGGCGGCGGCAGGCAGCAGGAACTCGATGAAAACGAGCGCGGCGGCTCGACGCCGACCAGGCAGCAGGAGGAAACCACCGGCGAGCCCGACAACCCGGACGAGGGCGACCGCGACGAGGCGCCGCCGCAACCGCTCAGGCCCGACGAAGCCGAGACCCTTGGCGTCCAGTGGCAGCAGCGCATGGCGGGCGCGGCCCAGCAGGCGATGCAGGCCGGCAAGTTTGGCGGCACCATCGCGCGGCTCATCGACCACCTGCTACAGCCACAACTGCCGTGGCGCATGATCCTGTCGCGCTACCTCTCGATGCTGGCGCGCGACGACTTCAGCTACATGCGCCCCTCACGACGCGAGGGCGATGCCATCTATCCCTCCCTGCGCAGCGCAATGGTCGACGTCGTCGTCGCCGTCGACACCAGCGGCTCCATCAAGTACAAGGAAATCAGCGAGTTCATCTCCGAGATCGACGCCATCAAGGGCCAGATCAGGGCGCGCATCACGCTGCTGCCATGCGACGCCGCGATCGTCGAGGGCGCACCCTGGCGCTACGAACCCTGGGAAGACTTCAGTTTGCCGGAGAAGATAGATGGCGGTGGTGGCACCGATTTCCGCCCGGTCTTCGACTGGATTGATCGCGAGGGAATGCAGCCCGAGCTGCTGGTCTACTTCACGGATGCCGAGGGGGCTTTCCCGAAGCAACCGCCTGGCTACCCCGTCGTCTGGCTCATCAAGGGCCGCGAGCAGGTTCCGTGGGGGGAGCGCATCCAGTTGAACTGACGCGGGCATCGCGGTTCTAATGTCGGAGTCACCAACCGCAGGACCTACTTACCGGACAAGATGATGCCGCATCTGAACAGACTGATCGCCGCCCTGCTGCTCTACGCATCGATCATCCAGCCCGCGCTTGCTCTCGACATGTCGCTGCCCGACATGGGCGATTCATCCGGCGCGCATCTCGGCGGGCATCTCGAGACCAGGCTCGGCCGCGCCTTCATGCGCTACGTGCGCGCCAGCAGCGATGTCATCGACGACCCCCTGATCGACTCTTACCTCCAGTCGGTTGGCGACAAGCTCGCGAAACACAGCGACACGCGCGGGCGCAGGCTCACGATCTTTGCCATCAACGATCCCTCGATCAACGCCTTCGCCGGGCCCGACGGCTATATCGGCATCCATTCTGGCCTGATCCTCGAGGCCGAGACCGAGAGTGAACTGGCGGCCGTTATCGCCCATGAGATCGCCCACGTCGGCCAGCGCCACCTCGCACGCATGATCGAGGCAACCAACCAGATGTCGCTGCCATTGGCCGGCCTGCTGCTCGCAGCCGCTGTGCTCGGTGCTTCCGGCGCCGGCAGCGCCGCCGCCGCAGCAATCGTCGGCGGACAGGCCGCGATGGTCCAGAAACAGATCAACTTCACGCGCGCCAACGAGCGCGAGGCTGACAATATCGGCATCGGGATCCTCGCCCGCTCGCAATACGACCCGCGCGCCATGGCCTCGTTTTTCCAGAAACTCGGCCGCAGCTCGCGTACCGGCGCCATCACCACCCCCGAATTCCTGCAGACCCACCCCGTGAGTTCCGACCGCATCGCCGAGGCGCTTGCGCGATCAGAGAAGCACCCCTTCAACATGGCGGCGGAGGACTTGCGGTTCCATCTCGTGCGCGCGACCTTCCGCGCCAGGCAGTTCGACAGTTCGCGCAGCGCCATCCGGCACTTCGAGTCGACGCTCAGGGACGGGCGTTACCGCAACGAGGAGGCCGAACGCTACGGATATGTCCAGGCCCTGTACAGGGGCCGGCAATACAGCAAGGCCATGCAGGAACTCAACAAGCTGCTTGCGAAGCGCCCACGCTATCCCTACTACCGTGTCACCAGGGCGCGCATCGCGCTCGCCGAGGGCAACAAGAGCCTTGCGGTCTCGAGCGTCAACGGCATGGAGACGAAAACCACGGGCAGCCATGCGGCAGCGCTTCTCAAAGCGGAAGTCATGCTCCAGGCGAGAAAAGCCTCGAGCGCCTATAACATCCTGAAAAAACTCGCACGATCAAATAGCGACGACGCCCATGTCATGCGCCTGTTGGGGCGTGCTGCCGCAGGCAGTGGCAAAGAGGCGGAGTCGCACCGGGCGCTGGCCGAGTATCACTATCTCAACGGCGAACTCGATGCCGCGGTGCAGCAGCTCGCGATTGCATTGAAAACACCCGGTCTGGGCTTTCACGAGAAATCAAAACTCGAAGCAAGGATGCGTGAAATCGACAATGAAATCCGGGCATTGAAGAAAACGAGCCGCTCGGGCCTGTTCTGACAAATCGCAAATAATTAGCCAATTCTTATATGGAAACAGCACCTTGCATAATCAAGCCGGTCTAGTATGCTAAGCGTTCGCATTGAGACGTCGCCGTGATGGAATAAATCTGTTAAGTCATGCATCTCAGTGACGTCACAAGAATTACTAATCCCGTGAGGAGGAGAATGAGAATGCGGAAACCCGCTAAACTCGCCGCTGTTGCATCCCTTGCAACACTGCTCGGCGGAGTCTTCCTGGCTCCCGTCGTAGTCCAAGCAGATGCGGCTCAAGAAACAATCAAGAAGGGTAAGGCTGTTGCGATGGATCGCCAGAAAGGAAATTGCATTTCCTGCCACATGATGGACGACGGCGTATCACCGGGTAACCTTGGACCACCTCTGGTTGCCATGAAGGCCCGCTTCCCTGACAAGGAGAAGCTGCGCTCACAGATTGCCGACCCGGCAGCCGCCAACCCGAACACACGCATGCCGCCATTCGGCAAGCACGGCATATTGACTGACGACGAGCTCAACGCAGTCGTCGAATACGTCTATACGCTGTAATTCTAAACACCTTTTTTCAAAAGTTTGTGCATTTGGAGATTGACTCATGCAAACAGATATGAAACGTCGCGTATTCCTGAAGGGCTCGGTCGCTTCCGGCGCAGTCGCCACTGCTGTCGGTGCCGGTCTGCTGACACCCCAGATGGTTCTCGCCGAGTGGAACAAGGCAGCCTTCGAATCGAAGACTGTTGAAGATGCTGCCAAGAACCTGCTTGGCCTCGAGGGCGCCGCCGAGGAAAGCGCCGAAATCAATATCAAGGCGCCGGATATCGCCGAGAACGGTGCCGTAGTGCCCGTTACCGTCGATGTGAACATGGAAGGCGTCGAGACCATCGCCATCATCGCCAAGGAAAACCCCTCTCCTCTGGTGGCAGCATTCATGATGGGCGAAGGCGGCGTGCCGTTCGCTCGCACCAACATCAAAATGGGCAAGACCAGTGACGTCATCGCCATGGTCAAGACAGCCGACAAGACCTACATGGCCAAGAAGGAAGTCAAGGTCACTATCGGCGGCTGCGGCGGTTGATCGTCGATTGTCATCCAACAGAATTCAATACAGAGGTATTTAGATAATGTCCAGCATGAAGGTGAAAGCCAAAGAGAAAGGTGGTGTCATCGAGGTCAAGGCACTGATCAAGCATCCCATGGAGACTGGTCAGCGCAAGGACAAGAAAACCGGCAAGCCGATCCCTGCCCATTTTGTACAGGAGATCACTGTCGAGCACGGTGGCAAGACCCGCGTTACCGCCGACTGGAGCGGTGGCGTTTCGAAGAACCCGTTGCTGTTCGTGAAGTTCAAGGGCGGCGCCAAGGGTGACATGGTCAAGATCTCCTGGACTGACAACCAGGGCGGATCTGACTCCGTCGAAGAAGCCATCACATAAAGAACACGCATGCCCTGCGAGGGCATGCCGCCTTCCACCTAGGAGGAAACGCATGAAGAGAATGATCATTACCGTTGCGACACTCGCCGCACTGGCACTGACGCCGGTCATGGCAAACAAGAAAGCGACTGAGACGACGCCTGAAGAAGACCTGAAGGCCTACCAGGACTACTTCACGAAGCGCTTCAACGATGTTCCGCTGAACGAGTTCCAGAACGGCGTCTACGCCATCGACCAGGTGTCCCGCGACAACTGGGAGGCCATCGAGGAGTTCCCGCCCTACGAGCCCTTCATCGAGGAGGGTGAAGAGATGTGGAACACGCCCTTTGCCAACGGCAAGAGCTACAAGGATTGCTTCCCTGACGGCCCGGCCCTGCGCAGCAAATACCCCTACTGGGATGCAGAGCGCAAGATGGTCATGACATTGCCGCTGGCGCTCAACGAGTGCCGTGAAGCCAACGGCGAGAAGCCCCTCAAATACAAGAAGGGTCCCATCGCCACACTGCTCGCCTACATCTCCTACGAATCGCGCGGCCAGAAGGTCGACGTCGAGATTCCCATGGACGACCCGGATGCGGTTGCCGCCTACAATGACGGCAAGAACTTCTACTTCGCACGCCGCGGCCAGCTGAACTTCTCGTGCGCCCACTGCCACTTCGAGAGTTCCGGCATGAACGTCCGCAGCGACATCCTGAGCCCGGCGCTGGGTCACACCACCGGCTGGCCTGTCTACCGCTCCAAGTGGGGCGAGCTCGGCACCCTGCACCGCCGCTTCAGCGGCTGCAACAAGCAGGTGCGCGCCAAGGATTTCAAGGCCCAGGGAGAGGAATACCGCAATCTCGAGTACTTCCTGACCCATATGAGCAACGGTATCGAATTCAACGGTCCGTCGGCTCGCAAGTAATTCACATCCTGTGAAAAATCACTAAGCCCGGTCATCGACCGGGCTTTTTTTCTCTCCTGTATTTTTCGATGCCGAAGCGCCGGTAAGTCCACTGGTATTGCGCGGGCGCGAGTCTCACGAGCGCCTCGACTGCGTCGTTCACGGCGCTGGCCGAGACCTCGGCCGAGGCATCGTAAACGCGTTCATCGACGCGCACGAATTTGACCAGAAAGCCGCGGCCGCGCGGCAGGCGCTCGGCATAGGCAGCAAGCACGGGAGCACCCGTCTTGCGTGCGAGTTTGGAAATGAGGGTCATGGTCCGCGCGGGCTGGCCGAAGAATGGCGCCATGACACTGCCGGTTTGCTCGAACTCCTTCGGCACCTGGTCCGGTAGAATGGCGACGACCTCGCCTCGTCTCAGCGCGGCCATGAGCGCGCGGATACCCTGCATGTCTGTCGGGGCCGTGCTTGCGCCGGTGGACTTCCTGCCCTCGTCCATGACGGAGCGCAGCCACGCCTGGCGCGGCGGCTTGTAGAGGACGGTCGTGGGGCCAGCAGCAGTGATGGCGTTGAGCCCGATCTCCCAGTTGCCGAGATGCGGCGCGGCGATGATCACCCCCTTCTGCCGCTGCAACAACCGGCGGATCTCCGCGGTGAACTCCTCGCCCTCCAGGCGTCTCTCCCAGTAGCGCCTGCCGGCGAGCCAGGACTTCGGCAGCTCGGCGATCAGCTTGCCGTTTTCACGCAGCGTACGCCTCGCGAGCGCCTGCTGTTGTGCCGCCGAGAGTTCCGGAAAACAGAGCCCGATATTGATTTCGGCGTTGTGTCTTTCGCGCCCGTTGAGGCGCCAGGCCAGCCTGCCAAGCAGGCTTCCAAACGCCTGGGCGCCCGACAATGGCAGTCCGGCAAACAGCCTGATGAGCAATTCGGTCATGAAATCCGCGAGGCCAGGGGTTAAGATCTGTACGATTTTGCAGACTCTACCAGATATGACCGACGAACTTCACGCGCGGGTCACGCGCTGCCTCCATCACCGTAAGGACATCGCGGCGCTTTTTGCACGCTACGGGCTTGATCTCGTGCACATCGCCGATGAGGACAAAATACCCGGAAGCTTCTGGGGCGAACCCGAGGCCGGCCTCGTCGGCAACCGGCTCTACGTGCGCGACAACACTCCGGTGCATTCCGCCTTTCACGAAGCCTGCCATTTCATCTGCATGGACGAGCAGCGGCGCGCAACTCTCGATACCGATGCCGGTGGCAGCATCGAGGAGGAGAACGGCGTCTGTTACCTGCAGATCCTGCTTGCCGATCATCTGCCGGGTTACGACAGGGATCGCATGATGCAGGACATGGATGCCTGGGGATACAGCTTCCGCCTCGGCAGCAGCCGCGCCTGGTTCGAGCAGGATGCGGACGACGCAAGGCAATGGCTGCTCGAGGCTGGTATCATAGGCCCGCATGAACAACCATCCTGGAAACGATTCAGCCAACAGGACAACACATGATTCGCAAATGTCTTTTTCCCGCCGCCGGTTACGGCACACGCTTTCTTCCCGCCACCAAGGCAATGCCCAAGGAGATGTTGCCGATCGTCGACAAGCCCCTGATCCAGTACGGTGTCGAGGAAGCCGTCAGTGCCGGCATGACCAATATCTGCATGGTCACGGGACGCGGCAAGCGCGCCCTGGCCGACCATTTCGACACCAGCTACGAGCTCGAGCACCAGATCAAGGGCTCCTCGAAGGAAGAACTGCTCAAGGAGATTCGTGACCTCATCGAGCAGTGTGTCTTTACCTACACGCGCCAGAAAGCAATGCTCGGGCTCGGCCATGCCGTGCTGACCGGCGAGGCGCTCGTCGGCAACGAACCCTTCGGCGTGATACTGGCGGATGACCTCTGCATCAATGCCGAGGGCGACAGCGTCATGAAGCAGATGGCGAAAATCTACGAGGAGCACCAGTGCTGCGTCGTGGCGATCGAGGAAGTGCCGCTCGACGAGATTCACAAGTACGGCGTCATCGTTGGCGAAAAACTCTCCGATGATCTCTACCGCATCAGCGACATGGTCGAGAAGCCCGCGAAGGAGGAAGCGCCGTCGAACCTCGCGATCATCGGGCGTTACATCCTGACCCCGGACATCTTCGACGTCATCCGCGAGACGCCCCCCGGCCTCGGCGGCGAAATCCAGCTCACCGACGCATTGCTGCACATGGCCAAACTGGGAAAAGTCCTCGGCTACCGCTTCAAGGGAACCCGCTACGACTGCGGCAGCCTCGACGGTTTCGTCAAGGCGACCAACGCGCTCTATACCATGAAACAGTAACCCGCCGGCCGCCATGCGCCGACTGCTGCTCTTCACCGGAGACAGGGAGTGGTGTCGGCATGGCGCTGAACGGCTCCTCGGCAGCTGGTCGGACTGCCTGTGGCTCGGCTCCTGCACGGACTCCGGGGATGCGCATCCGCCCTCCTCCGCCAGCCGTTTCCTGGGACAGGAGTTCAACGCCGTCGTCTACGACATGCATGCAGGCTTCAACCCGGATGCCTTCGGCGCCATCGCCGGCACCATCCGTGACGGCGGGCTGCTGGTGTTGCTGGCGCCCCCGCTCGAGAGCTGGAAGAGCTTCGACGATCCCGAGTACGCCCGCATCGACACCTGGTCGCCGGACGAACACCGCTTTGCCGGCCACTACCTCGGCTACCTCCGGCAGATCCTGCTCGCACAACCCGACCTGCCGGTCATCAGGCAGGGAACGCAGGACCCGGTTCCCGCATTCAGCGAACCGCCACCCCGGGAACCGCGCACGACCGGCGACCAGCAGGCCGCCATCGAAGAGATCATCCATACCGCCAGGGGGCATGCCAGACGCCCGCTTGTGATGACGGCCGACCGGGGCCGGGGCAAGAGTGCGGCACTCGGCATGGCCGCTGCGCGACTGCTCACGGAAACGCCCCGCCGCATCCTCGTCACGGCGCCGCGACGCAGCGCGGTCGAAACGCTCTTCCGCCATGCCACCGAAGCACTGCCCGGCGCGGAGCTGATCGATGGCAATCTGCTGCAGCATGGCGACGGCAGAGTGCAATTCCTGCCGCCGGATCTTCTGTTGCGGTCGGCGCCGCAAGCCGATCTGCTGCTGATCGACGAAGCCGCGGCGATCCCGGCCACCCTGCTGAAAGGACTGCTGCTGCGCTACAACCGGATCGTCTTCTCGACGACGGTACACGGCTACGAGGGAACCGGACGCGGCTTTGCGATCCGCTTTCGCCAGACACTCGATGAAGAGACTCCGCAATGGCGCGAGCTGACGCTCGACGAACCGGTTCGCTGGCAAAGCGGCGATACGCTCGAGGCACTGGTTTCGCGTGCGCTGCTGCTCGATGCAGAACCGGCCGCGGCCGCGTCTCTCGAGGGCATCGACCCGCGCTCGCTGTCGATCGCCAGGATCAGCCGTAGCGGACTGCTGTCCGATCGCCGCCTGCTCGAGGAGGTCTTCGGCTTGCTTGTGTCGGCCCATTACCAGACGCGCCCTTTCGACCTGCGCCATATGCTGGATGCGCCCGGTGTGGAGATCCTGCTGGCGCGGCACGGCAGTTCCGTCGGCGGTGTGCTGCTGACGGTATCGGAAGGCGGATTCGACAACGCCCTGGCGCGGGAGATCCTCGCCGGCAAGCGGCGTGTACGCGGAAACCTTGCGCCCCAGAGCCTGGGACTACACCTGCAGGACGACGCATTCCTGCGGGCGCGCTTCCGGCGTGTCATGCGCATCGCCGTGCATCCCGCGCTGCAACGCGGGGGACTCGGCCAGCGCATGCTCGAAACAGTCGCACAAAGCGGCGATGCCGACTTGCTGGCAACCAGTTTCGGCGCCACTGCGGGACTCGTGCGTTTCTGGAGAGCCAGCGGTTTCACGCCTGCGCGTATCGGGATGCGGCGCGACGCGGCCAGCGGCAGTCATTCGCTGCTGATGCTGCGTGCGCTGAAGGAGACCGCGAACCCCTTGCAGCTATCGGCGCGTGAACGCTTCGATGCACTGCTTCCATTGCTGCTGCTGTCGGAACTCGAGGAACTCGAGAGCGACATGGTCTGCGAACTGCTGTTGAACCCGGAAGCCGCCGAAACGGAAACGCTGACGAAACCGCTGCTCGAACGACTCAGGCGCTTCACGGAGTTCGGCCTGCCGCTCGATACGGCGCTGCCCGAACTGGAAGCGCTCGTGCGCCATGCGGCCTCGCGCGGCATGCTCGGCCGTCTCCCGTCGCAACAGCGGGCGCTGCTCGCGGGACTGTTCCTGCAAAGACAAAGACCGCAACAGATCGTGCGGTCTCTCGGAATCAGCGGCAAGGGCGAAATGCTCTCGCTGCTGGCCAGGGCGGTGGATGAATTGCTTCCTTCTAGCCCCGGATCAGGTTGAGATACTCCATGCGCGTCGCCTGCGAAGTCCGGAAGGTGCCGAGCATGACCGAGGTCTTCATGATCGAGTTCTGCTTCTCGACACCGCGCATCTTCATGCAGAGATGCTCCGCCTCGATGGTGACGGCGACCCCGGACGGCTCGATGACCTGCTCGATGGCGTCGGCGATCTGCACGGTCATGTTCTCCTGGATCTGCAGGCGGCGGGCGAACATGTCGACGATGCGCGCAATTTTCGACAGGCCGATGACCTTGCCGCGCGGCAGGTAGGCGACATGGGCCTTGCCGATGAATGGCAGTATGTGATGCTCGCAGAGTGAATAGAGCTCGATGTCCTTGACGATCACCATGTCGTCGTTGGTGGTTTCGAAAATCGCCTCGTTGACGACCTCGTCGAGGGTCTGGTTGTACCCCCTGCAGAGGAACTGCATCGCCTTCGCCGCCCTGTCCGGCGTTCTCAGCAGGCCGTCGCGCTGCAGGTCCTCGCCGATGCCCTGGATAATGCCGGAGTAGTGTTGCGTAAGATCCTCAAGTGACATGGTGTTCTCCCCTGGATGTGAGTTGCATTGTATGCGACTGCCCGCAGTGGGGCCAAACCTGCAAATGGTCAGGGATTGTTCAATCTTCTGGAGAGACAGCAGCGGAAGAGGTATTCTTGGCGCGTGAAAATCCGCACCCTCATCCTGATCACGCTGTTGCTGTTTGCGCTGGCGCCCGTCGTGCTGTTGCTCGCCTTCGGCCTGCCGCCGGTGCTCGAGCGTCTGCAGGGCTTCTACCAGCAGGCCCACCTGCAGCAGCTGCGCGCCGATTTCAAGGATCTCGACCAGCACCTGGCCAGCCGCCAGGCGCTGACCGGCGTGCTCGCCAAGCTGCCGGAGCCAGGCACCGCCATGGCCAGCGACGCCGGCGACAAGGCCATGATCGACGACACCCGCGCCAAGTACGCCGAGTGGATCAACAACCTGCTCGACAAGCAGTATGATATCGTTCGCATCACCTTTGCTGACACCGCCGGCAACGCGCATTTCTGGCTCGAACGCGAGACGCCAACCAGCCTGCTGACGCCATCCGTGAAGGCCCCTGCCCTGCCCGCGCAGGCATTTCTGACTGCGGTTCTCAACGCGATGCCAACGAGCGTCCTGGTCAGCCCGCTCTATACGGAGCAAGGGCGCTTCCTGCGACTGCATCTTGCCAGCACCGTGCGCAACCAGAGCGGTGATGCGGTGGCAATCGTGATCATGACGATCGACCCCGGCGGCCTCGCGAATGTCTACCCTGATACCCTCTGGGTCACGCACGAGGGCACCTACCTCTACAACGGTCCGGCGTCCGGCACATCGTCCTTTGGCGATTTCCAGGGCCTGGAGGCCCTCTTCAAGGAGCGCAAGATCGGGCTCTGGAAAGGCAAAGGTTCCGAACGCATGCTCTGGGTGCCGATGTTTCAGGTCGAAAGCGGCGAGCCCCTCTGGGTCGGACGCAAGGTCGATGTGTCGCCGCTCTCCAACCTCTGGAAAAACCTCGCCTTCATCTCGGCCCTGATCGGCCTGATCGTGCTCGTGCTGATCTGGCTCATCGCGCGCAAGGTCGCCAACAAGCTCGACAGAATCAGTCACGAACTCGGCGATGGCGTACAGCAGATCATCGAGGAGGACGAGGCCATCTCGTTTTCGTGGAAAGGCCCGGAAGAGTTGCGCACGCTTGCGGAGAATCTCAGCCGGCTGGCCGCGACCCATGCGCGCAACAGCCGCAACCTCAAGAATCACACGCGCGAACTCGAGGCCAGCAACCGTTTCAAGACGCAGTTCCTGGCGAATGTCTCGCATGAACTCAAGACACCGCTGAACTCCATCCTGGTGCTGTCGAAACTTCTGAAACAGGACCCCTCGCTGGACAAGGAGGCGATCGAGAAGGCCGACGTGATCCACAAGGCCGGCACGGACCTGCATGGTCTCATCGACAACATCCTCGAACTCTCGCGTGTCGAAACGCTCGATAACCACATCACGGCGCAGACGGTCGATGTCCGGCAGCTGCTCGAGGACATCCAGATGCTGCTAAAACCGCAGTTCGACGAAAAGGGGTTGTCGCTCTCGCTGCAGTACGATCGCGGCGTTCCCACCGAGATCATGTCGGATCCCGACAAAATCCGCCAGATCATCAAGAACCTGCTGAGCAACGCCCTCAAGTTCACCCGCAGCGGCGGTGTGACCATTCGGGTCAAGAACGTCATCACGGCGGAGCACCGCGGACAGCCGTTGCACATCGATGTCAGCGATACCGGCATGGGCATACCGCCGGACAAGCAGGCCGAGATTTTCGAGGCTTTCCGGCAGGCGGACGGCTCTATCCGGCGGCGTTACGGCGGCACCGGTCTCGGCCTGAACATCAGCCGCCGCCTGGCCAGCCTGCTCGGCGGTACCCTGAAGGTCTCGAGTGAACCCGGCGAGGGGGCGACGTTCACGCTGGCCCTGCCGCTGGAGTATTACCGCAGCAAACCCGGAAGCGGGGAAACAGAAGTCACGCAGACCGAGGCGGATGCCAGTCGGGTCGAATCGCAGGAGCACCTGCCGCCGCAGGCGGATTTCTCGGGGAACACGGTGCTGCTCGTCGAAAACAGCGTCGAGCAGATGCTCCAACTGACGCGTATTCTCTCCGCCTGGGGCATCGAGGTCGTGGCCGCCGCCGACGAGGAGGAGATTCACGAAACCCTCCTCGATAATCCCGAATGCCTGCTGACGCTGGTCAATACGGCCGTCTGCGAGAACGGCGACTATGCTAGGATCGATAACATCAGGAAAGAGTCGCCATGCAGGATCATCGTCATGACCGATGACTGCGGCTGTCTTTCGAAAGAACAACAAGCCCACATCGACGGTTGCCTGAGATTACCGGTCGATGCCTCCGAACTGAAGCGCGTCATAGAAGAGTCGCTCAATCCATGAAGAGATACGCCAATTTCAAGATACTCATCGTCGACGACAACCACGACAACCTCTACACGCTGCGCCAGCTGATCGAAAAGCACATGGACGTTCGCGTGCTCGAGGCGGATTCCGGCAAGCAGGCAATCGAGATTGCGCTCGAAAATCCCGACATCGACCTCATCGTGCTCGATATCCAGATGCCCGAGATGGACGGCTTCGAGACCGCCTCCCTGCTCAAAATCCGCAAGAAGACGAAGGACATCCCGATCATCTTCCTGACGGCCGCCTTCAAGACCGAGGAGTTCCAGCAACGCGGCTATGACGTCGGTGCCGCCGACTACCTGCTGAAGCCGATCGACGACAACCAGCTCATCAACAAGCTCAGCACCTATTTCCGGCTGATCGAGAAAGAGCGCAACCTCAACCAGGTGCTCGAGCAGAAGGTCGCGGAGCGCACGCGCGAACTCAACGAGGCACGACTCTACCTCGAGAACATCATCAACCACATGGGAGAGGCCTTGCTGGTGCTGGACCCCGAGGGGCAGATCACATCCGCCAACCCGGCCGCCTACAGCATGCTGGGCTATCCCGGGGGCAAACTCGAAGGCATGTCGATCGGCGATATCTTCGAGGAGGAGACGGACCAGCAGGCCGACGCCTTCATGGGGACCTGGCTCGAGGCGCTGATCCGCAGCGGCGCCCTGCCGAGCATCGAGGCGCGCTTCATTACCAGCGACGGCAAGCGCGTGCCGATTCTGTTTTCGCGTACCGCAATCACCGACGAATCCGGTACACTAGTCAACATTATCTGTATCGCGAAGAACATGACAGGCTATCGCAAAGTCGAATCCGACGACTGAAACCCGCGACCGTGCAGGCTGAAGAGATGAGTGACGAACAACCCGCAATTCCGAACGAAGACACGACCTTGACCGCCAACGCGCTCAAGGCGATGGCCCACCCGCTGCGCTGGAAAATTCTCTGCACCCTTGGCGACAGGGAGCTTTCCGTCGGGGAAATCGTCGAACAGACCGGCACGTCCCAGAGCAACATCTCGCAACACCTCGACCAGCTACGCAACAAGAACATCCTGGTCTCGAGGAAGGAAGCGAACCGCATCTATTACAAGATTCGCAACAATCAGCTGCTCGAACTGATCGGCACCATGCGCAATGTCCTCTGCCCGACGAACCTGAACGACAGCTACCCGCCGGAATAAGCAGGCCTTATTGCAGCATAGAGACGACTTTGGTATATTAGGTTTTTCTAATATTCTAGCTTGATGTTATTGTCTGTGGTTCCTCTGTCAAGAGAGGCTGCATCACCTTTTCAAGTCAGGTCAATTCGCTATGTCCATGTTCAGAACCCTCATTCTGCCGACGATCATTGCTGTGGCGACCGCGCTGCAGCCAGCCAGTGCCCTGGAATCCAAAAAGCTCCAGCTCATTGAAGTTCCAAGAGATTTCATGCTCGATGGCGTCGTCGAAGCGGTCAACAGGTCGACCATTGCGGCGCAGACCGGCGGCCAGATCACGGAGATCAACTTCGACGTCGACGATTATGTCGAAAAGGGCGACATCATCGTCCTCCTCAAGGACAGCCAGCAGAAGGCGAACCTGACGTCTGCCGAGGCAAACCTGAAACAGGCGACCGCCGCATTGCAGGATGCCCAGGACAGTTATGACCGTGCCGGGAAGGTGTTCGAAAAAGGCGCCATCTCCGAGGCCGACATGGACAAGGTGACGGCCTCGCTGAAGGCCGCCAAAGCCGCCAGGGAGGCCGCCGAGGCCGCTGTCGAACAGGCACGCGAACAGCTCTCCTACACCAGGGTCACGGCGCCCTATACCGGCATCGTCACCGAGCGCCACGCAGAGGTCGGCGAGATCGCCGCCCCGGGCAGCCCGCTCATGAGCGGTATTTCGCTCGAGAAGCTGCGCGTCAACGTCGACGTGCCGCAAAGCCTGATCCCGGTCATCCGCAAGAACCCGCGGGGCTATGTCATCGCGGAAAACGGCCGGCCGATCATGGCGACCGAGGTCACCGTCTTTCCCTACGCCGACCAGTCCTCCAACACCTTTCGCGTGCGGCTCGCGCTGCCCGAGACCGACGGCGGCTTCTTCCCTGGCATGTACGTCAAGAGCGGCTTCATCATCGGCATGGAGAAGATTCTCGCCGTGCCGGAAAGCGCCGTGGTCAGGCGCTCCGAGGTTACCGGCATCTATGTCATCGACGAGCAGACCGGCAAGGTCACGCTGCGCTACATCCGCACGGGCCGCCAGCTTCCGGACGGTAACATCGCCATTCTCTCGGGCCTGAGCCCGGGCGAGACCATCGCGCTCGACCCGGTCAAGGCGGGTGTCGCGGCCAAGCAGGGCGACGGAGCAGGCGACGATGAGTGATCGACTGGGATTCGCCGGCCAGATCGCCCGGCGCTTTCTGACCACAGAGATCACGCCACTGCTGGCGCTCGTTGGCCTGCTGCTCGGCGTCTTCGCCGTGCTGGTGACGCCCCGCGAGGAAGAGCCGCAGATCAATGTCACCTTCGCCAACGTCTTCATCCCCTTTCCGGGAGCCAGCGCGAGGGAGGTCGAGCATCTCGTTGCGTCGCCGGCCGAGCAGGTCATGTCCGAGCTCGAGGGTGTCAAGCATGTCTACTCCGTCTCGCGTCCCGGCATGGCCGTGCTGACGGTACAATTCCAGGTCGGCGAGAATCGCACCGACGCCATCGTGCGCCTCTATAACAAGGTGGCCTCGAACGTCGACTGGCTGCCGGAAAACGTCGGCGTCGGCCAGCCGATCATCAAACCCAAGGGCATTGACGACGTGCCCATCGTCAGCGCGACCCTCTGGTCCGAGGACAGTTCCATCGGCGCCTACGAGCTCGGCAAGGTGGCCCACGCGATCGAGGCGGAACTCAAGCGCGTGCCGGGAACCCGCGATATCTACACCATCGGCGAACCGCAGCGCAGCGTGCAGGTCCTGCTGGATCCGCAGGCGCTCTCGGGCTACGGCATCCCGCTCGACAACCTGCGCAACGCACTGCTGTCGGCTAACCACACGGCCGATAACCTGGCCGTGACCGCTTTCAACCGCGAGCTGCTGGTGCAGGCAGGCACCTTCCTGACGACGCCGGAGGAGGTCGGCTCGCTCATGGTCGGCACCCATGGCGACAAGCCCGTTTTCCTGCGCGACGTGGCGCAGATCCTCGACGGCCCCGAAACGCCACAGAGCTATGTCTGGATCGGCAGCGGCCCTGGCGCCACAGAGACGGCCGTGCTCGACAGCACGCGCCCTGCGGTCACCATCGCGATCGCCAAGAAACCCGGCACCAACGCCGTCAAGATCGCCAAACGCATCATCGACCGTTTCGAGGATCTCAAGGGCACCTTGATCTCCGACAGCGTGAATATCACCATCACGCGCGACTATGGCGTAACGGCGGATTCGAAGGCGAAGAAACTGATCCAGAAGCTGACCTTCGCCACCCTGTCGGTCATCGCGCTGGTGTGGGTCGCGCTCGGCCTCAAGGAAGCCGCCGTGGTCGGCGCCGCCGTCGTCGTCACACTGCTGATCACACTGTTCGCATCCTGGGCGTGGGGCTTCACGCTGAACCGCGTGTCGCTGTTCGCGCTGATCTTCTCGATCGGTATCCTGGTCGACGACGCCATCGTTGTCGTCGAGAACATCCATCGCCATCTCTCGCTCGGCGCGAAGAATCTGCTCGAAGCCATACCGAAAGCCGTCGACGAGGTCGGCGGCCCGACGATTCTCGCGACCTTCACTGTCATCGCGGCGCTGTTGCCGATGGCATTCGTGACGGGACTCATGGGCCCCTACATGAGCCCGATTCCGATCAACGCCTCCATGGGCATGCTGATCTCGCTCGCCGTCGCCTTCGTCTTCACGCCGTGGGCGACCAACAAGGCGCTCGCGAAAGTCGATCTTGGCGCACACCACGGCGGCCATGACGAGGGCGGCAACGGCAAGCTCGTGCGTTTTTTCACGAAAGTGATGTCGCCATTCGTCGACGAGCGCAAGGGCCGCAGGAACCGCTGGTACCTGCTCGGCGTCATCATGCTGCTGATTGCGCTCTCGATCGGGCTCGGCGGCGTCAAGCTCGTGGTGCTGAAGATGCTCCCGTTCGACAACAAGTCAGAGTTCCAGATCGTGCTCGACATGCCCGAGGGCAGCGCGCTCGAAAAGACCACCCAGGTCCTGAGCGAGATCGGCGACTATCTCGAGACCGTGCCCGAGGTCAAGAACTACCAGGCCTACAGCGGTACCTCTGCGCCGATCAGCTTCAACGGGCTGGTACGCCAGTACTACCTGCGCGAAGGCGCCTATCTCGGTGATATCCAGGTCAACCTCGTCGACAATGAGGAGCGCGACCGCAAGAGCCACGAGGTGGCGCTGTCTGTGCGCGAGCCGGTCCAGCAGATCGCCCGTGCCTATGGAGGCAACGCGAAGATCGTCGAGGTGCCGCCCGGACCGCCTGTCATGTCGCCGATCGTCGCCGAAATCTACGGCATCGATTACGAGGGACAGGTCGCCGCCGCGCGCAAGGTGCGCGAGACCTTCGAGCAGACGGATGACATCGTGGATATCGACGATTCCATCGTCCAGAGCACCATCGCCAGAGATGCGCCGGCGGACAAGCGCGTCATCGTCGTCGATCGCGAGAAGGCGACACGTCTCGGCGTCACCCAGAGCACCATCGCCCGGGCGTTGCAGACAGTACTGCAGGGCGAGGACGTCACCTATTTGCATGGTGAGACCAGCAAGTACGCCGTGCCCATCCGCCTGATGTACAGCGAGGCTGACAAGTCCGACCTCGACCAGGTGCTGTCGCTGCGCCTGCAAAGCCGGGGCGGTTCCCTGATCCCGCTGTCGGAGATCGTCACCGTGATCGGCGAGGAGCGCGAGAACGCCATCTACCACAAGGACCTGCTGCCGGTCGTCTATGTCACCGCCGACATGGCCGGCGAACTCGACAGCCCCCTCTATGGCCTCTTCGGTATCTCGGCGAAACTCAGCGAGTCCGGCGAACTCGAACAGTGGTTCATCGATCAGCCGCCCAATCCCTATGACTACAGTCTCAAGTGGGACGGCGAGTGGCAGGTCACCTACGAGACCTTCCGCGACATGGGCCTGGCCTATGCGGTCGGCCTGATCCTGATCTACCTGCTGGTCGTGGCGCAGTTCCGTTCCTACCTGGTGCCGCTCGTGATCATGGCACCGATCCCGCTGACGATCATAGGCATCATGCCGGGACATGCACTGCTCGGCGCCCAGTTCACGGCGACCTCGATGATCGGCATGATCGCGCTGGCCGGGATCATCGTGCGCAATTCGATCCTGCTCGTCGACTTCATCAACCAGCAGGTGCGCGAGGGCATGGAATTCAGGGAGGCCGTCATCAACTCGGCCGCGGTACGCGCCCAGCCAATCGTGCTGACGGCGATGGCGGCCATGGCCGGCGGCTTCTTCATCCTCGACGATCCGATCTTCTCGGGCCTTGCGGTATCGCTGATCTTCGGCCTGCTGATCTCGACCATCCTGACTCTGGTCGTGATCCCCGTGGTCTACTATGCAGCGATGCAGAACAAGCTGGACCAGATAAAGGCGTGAGTCTTCTCTCTTTCGAGATGAACAAGCCCCGCAATACGGGGCTTGTTCATTATGGATGATATTTTTTCAGATCCTGACCGAGTTCGGTTCCGAATCGCTTCGCGATAAGTGAATTGGATGCGCGTGTTGGCGCGTACCCTCTATTTTGAAAGCCGCAGGCACCCTGCTGACGCGGCCTGCTGCTGCTCTGCGCTTCCGGGCTTTGGCTTCCTGCGTCCATGCAGGCGTCGTCCCTGGCAGGCGCTCGCCAAGTCGCCAGCTTCGCTGGCTTGTATGGTCTGAATTGTCTCATTCAGGAAGATAGAGACACGAGAAGGCGGAGGTTCTTCGCTCGCTTCCACCATCAGGATGGACTGTCTGAGACCTCGCCTCGCCTTCTCACTCAACCCAAGTGCCGATAAAGAATCTCGCCCCACATGGCCGATTCCCGCAAGCCAGCACCATGGTTGAGTCCCCCGCCACACAATTTGGAGGATGTCTCATGCCTATGCTAACAAAACCCTTGCTCCTCGGTGCTGCTTGCGAGCCTGGATCAGGCTATGCGGGACATCGACAAGCAACCGGAAGCGTGCCTGGAGCAGGCCGGCTACCAGCCGGACTACAAGCGCTGTCAACGCATACCCGGTGTGTGGCCTGTCGTCTCAACCGCTTTGGTGAGTACATATCACCGCGGTCCTTTTCACAAGGCGGATGCTTTTATCGCCTATCTCGGGATAGACGTACGTGTCAGAGAATCCGGGAAATACACAGGCCAAAGGAAGCTGACCAAGAAGGGAAATGCGGAGATACGGCGGCTGTTGTTTAACGGTGCGATGGCAGGAGTGAGAACAGCCTATTGGCGAGACTACTACGACAGATTACGTCAGAGGGAATTGTCATCAACCGCGGCGTATGTTGCTGTGGGCCGGAAAATCGCGCGCATCGCCTTTGCATTGATGCAGGATCGGAGTGACTTTGTGCCTGAGAGGTAGAAAAAATGCTTGCATGAAAACATAGAACCTCAAACACCTTTTCGCTTCTCCCGCAGCCCGCTGCGGTAATCGGTGGCCGTCCAGTCGCAGTCGGTGGCTTATTGCATGTCACGGACAACGTCCACCAGCTGTTCCCTTCTAACGCGTCGAGCATCGCAGTCCCTGGCAGGAGGCAAGCGAGGCGTGTTTGAGCCAGCGAAGCTGGCGAGTTGGCGAGCGCCTGCCGGGGCGAGAAGCGCAAAGCAGCCGCAGGCCGCGTTAGCAGGGTGCCTTTTTCTTTGCCTTCTTTCTTTTGGGCAAGCAAAAGAAAGAAGGGTGCCCGCGGCGCACCCGCCGCTTTCAAATAGAGACTGCGCGCCGGCGCGTGTATTGAATCAATTCATCACGAAGTTCAGGGATTACGATTATCGATGCGGTTCATGAATTCACCGCATCCTACGGCACTATTCGCCGGGAATGTTGAAGAATGGCGAAGCCGTTGGCCCGCAGGGCGAAACAGAGGATCGCAATTCGTCCGTCCGGAGGGGAGACAAAATTCAAAAGGCCGTCACGCCAGTGACAAAAGAGAGGCCTAGATCGGCAGTACTTCCTGATTGAACCCCTGCTCACGCAGCACCTTCTGCAGTCGCCGCAAGGCATCGATCTGTATCTGGCGCACGCGTTCGCGCGTGACTCCGAGGTCGCGCGCAACTTCCTCGAGTGTCGATACCTCGTAGCCGTGCAGGCCGAAGCGGCGCTCGATGACAATGCGCTGTTTGTCCGTCAGCTGCCCGAGCCAGTCCTCGACATGTTCCTTGATATCGCCCTCGAGCAGCGACTCTTCGGGGTCATCGCCATTGGCGTCCTCGATGGTGTCCAGCAGCGGACGTTCTGTTTCCCGGCCGTAAGGCACATCGACGGAGGTGGAGTGTTCACTCAGTTCGAGCAGGCGGCGCACTTCGGCCATGCTCTTGCCTGTCTCCCTGGCGATGTCCCGCGCGGTTGGTTCATGGTCGAGTTTCTGGGCCAGCGCCCTGGCGGCGCGCAGGCAGGTGTTGACCTCCTTGACGATATGCACCGGCAGGCGAATGGTGCGCGTCTGGTTCATGAGGGCGCGCTCGATGGTCTGGCGTATCCACCAGGTCGCGTAGGTGGAGAAACGGAAGCCCCGCTCGGGGTCGAACTTCTCGACGGCGCGCAGCAGGCCGAGATTGCCCTCCTCGATGAGATCGAGCAGCGGCATGCCCCGGTTCAGGTAACGGCGCGCGATCTTGACGACCAGGCGCAGATTGCAGACGATCATCTTCTTGCGCGCCTCTTCGTCTCCCTTGTGCGCGCGCCGGGTCAGCTCCACTTCCTGTTCGGCGGTCAGCAGTGTCGAGGCGCCAATCTCGTTGAGGTACATGCGCGTCGCATCGAGTTCGGTCCTGTCGTTGGCCGGCACGGAGGTGAGTTGCTCGACTTCCTCCTCTTTGTCGTCGCTGTCATCCGAGTCGATGACTTCATCATCGACATCGGATGAATCGATATCGTTGTCTTTCACAGTTTCTTCATCAGATGAATTCACTGATACTTTCCTCCACTACCTGTGTCATGCCGCGGCCCCTGCTCAGGGCAGGTATTTCACGGGATCGACCGGCTTGCCCTTGCGCCTGATTTCGAAATGCAGCAGGGGCTTGTCTTTCAGTGTTCCCATGGTCGCGATGACCGCACCACGCTTGACACGTTGCCCCTCTTTGACGAGCCGCTTCCTGTTGTGGCCATAGGCGCTGAGATATTCCCGGCTGTGCTTGATGATGACAAGCTGTCCGTAACCGACGAGGCCGTCGCCACTGTAAACAACTTCTCCGGATTCTGCCGCGGTGATTGACTCACCGCTCTTGCCGGCAATCTTGATGCCCCGCCTCGCAGGATCAGAAGCATTGAATGTCTGGATAACCTTGCCTTCGACCGGCCATTGCCAGCTCAGACCGTCAACCCGCCTGATTTTTTTCTTCTTGTAGTCAAGCGCCGGAGCGCCTCCTCCATCGTTCGCCGGGGACGCGGTACTCCCGTCGATTTTCTGATCACTATACCGTGATTGTGTTTGCGTTGTTGCAGCATTTTCCATGTTTTGCGCAGAGGAGTGCAACCTGAGCGTTTGTCCGGCCGAGAGGCTGTAGGGCATGGAGAGATTGTTCCACGCGACCAGGTCGTTGACCGGGATGCCCTGGCTGCGGGAAATGCTGTAGAGGGTATCGCCCCTGCGCACGCGGTAGGTGCCTCCCGGCTCTCTCTTCGTAGCGGTGTTGCGCGTTCGCGTGGAACTGCCGGCCTGGAGTTCTGCGAGCTCCGAAGCCGGAGCAGCTGCCGGCCTCGATGCGGAGGTCACGGGCGCGCCGCCAGGAACGGGACCTCCGGACCTGCTCACAACGGGCGCCTTCCAGGTGTTGCTGCTGCATGCGGTTATGCAGAGAGCGATGCATGTGACGGTCAGGATATTTTTCATGGGATCAGGTGAACCTGGTTATGACGATCGCTATGCCGACGACAATCACGAGTCCCCAGCCGATGTAGTCGACATACTGGCGCAACCGCTGCTCCATCGCCTCGCCGCCCCAGGACATGAGCCAGGCGACCAGGAAGAAACGTGCGCCCCGCCCGATGAAAGATGCCAGCACGAAGGGCAGGAAGGCCATCGAGATGGCCCCGGCGGTAATGGTGAAAATCTTGTAGGGAATCGGCGAAAAGCCCGCGAGAAATATCGCCCAGAAGCCCCAGTTGCCGAACCACTGCTGGGCGTCCCGGTAGGCATCGCCGTAACCCCACTCCTGGATCAGCGGCTCGATGAGCTCGATTGCGAACATGCCGATCAGGTAGCCTGCGATACCACCGAAGACGGAGGTCAGGGTGGTCAGGAAGGCGTAGCGCATTGCCCTGTCGGGTCTTGCGATGCTCATTGGTGCGAGCATGACATCGGGCGGGATCGGAAAGAAGGAGGATTCGGCGAAACTCAACCCGCCGAGATAGTAGGGTGCGTGGCGATGCCGCGACCAGGAGAGCACCTTCTCGTAGAGACTGCCGAACAGCGACATCAGACGACGCCGCCGAGCATCGGAACGAAGGTGACGCGTTCGAGAAACTCCTTCTCATAACCCTCTTCCGTGCGTATCACGCGAATCAGGATCTGCTCCTCCCGGTTTCCGATCGGCATGATCATGGCTCCACCAATCCTGAGTTGCTCGACGAGCGGGCGCGGAATGCCCTCGGGAGCGGCCGTGACGATGATGCCATCGAAAGGCGCATACTCGGGCATGCCCATGCCGCCGTCACTGTGTTTGAGACGAATATTGCGAATGCCCAGTTCCCGGTAACGCTTGCGCGCCTGGTCACTGAGCGCCTTGATGCGCTCGACGGAGTAGACGCGGCGCACGAGCCGCGCCAGGATGGCTGCCTGGTAACCGGAGCCCGTTCCGACCTCGAGCACCTCCTCCATCGGCGTCGTTTCCAGCAGCGCCTCGGTCATGCGCGCGACGATGTAGGGCTGCGAAATCGTCTGGCCATGACTGATCGGCAGGGAGACGTCCTCGTAGGCGCGATGCGCCAGCGCCTCCTCGATGAAGAGATGACGCGGCACCTCGCGTATCACGCTGAGCACGCGCATGTCGTGTATGCCCTGTTCACGCAGGCGCTCGACGAGGCGGTCGCGCGTGCGCTGCGAGGTCATGCCGATGCCTGCCTGCTGGTCGATCGTCACTGCAGGTCTCCGAGCCAGGCGGCGGTGGCCGGTATGTCGGCATGGTGCGTCAGATCGATCTTCAGCGGTGTCACCGAGATGTAGCCATTGCGCAGGGCATGGAAATCGGTGCCCTCGCCGGCATCCTGTTCGGCGCCGGGCGGGCCGACCCAGTAGATCGGATGTCCGCGCGGATCGGTCGCCTTGAAGACAGGTTCCGCCTTGTGCCTGTGTCCCAGGCGCGTGCTGCGGAACCCCTGGATGGACGACCACGGAAGATCGGGGACATTGACGTTGAGGATGGTGTCACGAGAGAGCTTCTGCGACTGCAGGCCCTGCACGAGGATGCTCGCGGCTTTCGCCGCCGAGTCGAGATTCTCCGGGGCGAAGGAGTCGATCGAGATGGCCAGCGCCGGAAGCCCGAGAAAGCGCCCCTCGGTGGCAGCCGCCACGGTGCCGGAGTAGAGCACGTCGTCGCCGAGATTGGCGCCGTGGTTGATGCCGGACACCACCATGTCGGGTTCATGCTCGAGCAGCCCGGTGATGGCGAGATGCACGCAGTCCGTCGGGGTGCCGTTGACGCTGATGAAGCTGTTCGGCTGCGTCTGTGCGCGGATCGGGTATTCGAGCGTCAGCGAGTTGGAGGCCCCGCTGCGATCCCTGTCAGGCGCGACCACGGTCACCTCGGCAATCGCCGCGAGCGTTTCGGCCAGGCACAGGATACCTGCCGATTGGTAACCGTCGTCGTTACTGATGAGAATCTGCATCTGGTGGCTGCGAGGCAAGGGCTTCCTGTATATTTATGGCTGCAAATATACTGGAAATGACCCGGCAGAGCACCCCATGAACGGTACAAACGGCAATGGCGATCGGGACGACGAGCTGTCCGAATTCCTCAGGGAGATGGCCGATGTCGAGCCCCTCGAGAAGGATACGGCGGATCCCTGGAAGAGACGCCTGCGCCCGGAACCCCTGCCAAAAGCCGTCGAGGAGGAGGACGATTTCGCCGACCGGGAGCAGATCGAGACCCCGCCGTTCCTCGAATTCAGGCGCGAAGGCATCCAGCACCGCACTTTCAATGATCTCAGGCGCGGCATCATCGAGCCCGAGGCCACGCTCGATCTTCACGGCCTGCGCGTACTCGAGGCCCGCAAGGCGCTGGCCCGCTTTCTCACGCAGAGCACGGCACGCGGACGCCGCTGCGTGCGCATCATCCACGGCAAGGGACGCGGCTCCTCAGAGCAGCCGATCCTGAAACAGAAAATCAACCAGTGGCTGCCTCAGCGCGAGGAGGTGCTCGCGTTCACCTCGGCACCACGCTGGGATGGCGGCACCGGCGTGGTCTACGTGCTGCTGTCGCGCAAGTACCGCCACGACCCCTGAGCAGCGCTTCCTGCGGCGACGCCTGTGCGCCAGCGAATCCCTCTTCTCAGGATGGCCCGCCGCGGCCCAGCATCCTCGTCAGGGTCCGGTCACGATCGATGAAGTGGTGCTTCAGCGCAGCCAGCATGTGCAGCGCGGCGACAGCAATCAGCAAGACCGCAAGAATCAGGTGCACTTCGCCCGCGATGTCCTCCTGACCCTCGAAACCCGTCAGAGTCGCGGGCACGCTGAACAGCGAGAAGACGTCGATACTGCTGCCGTCCGCCGTCGAGATGAGGTAGCCGCTGACCATGACGAACAGCGGAAGCAGCAGCAGGATGCCGTGCGCCAGGCGGGCCAGGGTCATTTCGCGCCTGCTGCCGAGCGGCGCTGGCCTGGTGGAGACGGCGCGCCACGCGATGCGCACCACCACGGCGATGAACAGCAGGACGCCGATCGCCTTGTGCAGCTCCGGCGCGCGCCTGTACCAGGCATCGTAGTAGTCGAGTTCGACCATCCAGAGGCCGAGTGCGAACAGCCCGATGACGCCCAGCGCGATCGACCAGTGCAGCAGGATGGAGACGAGGCCGTAGGCGCTGCCGGTGTTGCGAAGTCTCACGGGGCGCACTCCGTGTCACGCCGCCGACAGATGCCGTGACTCATGGTTCGTGCGGGTTCGCGACGCTTTCCCGGCTGCCGAGTTCGACATGCAGCGAGAGTTTCAGGAGATCGCCCTCCTCGTCCCGGCGCCCGAGTTCGATATCGATGCCGTCGCCCGGCAGCTTGTCGAGCATCGCGATCTTGAGATCGGCGTAGTTGTTGACGGGTGTGCCGTCGATCGCGAGGATGCGGTCCTGTTCCTGCATGCCGGCCTCCCTGCCGCTGCTCGTCCCCGTGAAGCCCGTGATGACGACGCCCTCCTCCCCCGTATCGAGAAAGGCGCCGAAGACGCCTGCCTCGGGCAGCTCGACGGCGTCCGCATGCAGCAAATAGTCGGCCACCCTGTTGTCGGTCACCGCATGCTTCGGGATGAGTATGGACTTGCCGCGGATGCCGGTGCGGCGCGTGACGCGTTGCGGAATGCCGGAGCGGTACTCCAGGTGTCCAGAACCGGCCAGCACCAGCATCCGTCGAGCCGGTTCGGCCCTGAGGTAATCCGCGACCCTCTGCGCCATGGTTTCGTCCCAGGTGAGCTGCACCTGCAGGAAGCCCTCGAAACTTCCGCCACTGTCCGGGTGCTGCATGTAAAAGTGCTGCAGGCGCCGGCTGTATTCCGCGTCCGAGAAGTCGTAGCTGTCCGGCAGCTGCTCGTGCAGCTCGCCCTCGACGGCCTCGAGGTCGGCGCGGCTGATCGCCTGCGTCAGTTCCGCCGGGGCATTGAGGGCGATCAGCGGGATGTCATGTTCTCGCGCGTACTCCACGATCGGGCGGTAGAGACGGTAGTCGAAGCGCCAGCGGTCGAAATAGCCCGTGCGATCGAGCATCTCCGCCTCCGTGATATCGCCGGCCAGATAGGCGTCGAGGTGCTCCTGGAACGGCCACTGGAACCACTCCACGCCGACGGCCAGACTGCCGCTCTGGGCATGCATCGCCTTGAGCACCTCGAGCTGCAGCAGGTGATCCTCGAAAGCGGTGTGTGTCTCGCCGACGTAGACGACACGTTCGTCCGCGAGCTTTTCCATCAACGCGGAAAGGGTTGCGGATTTTCCGAGATCGATGACAATCGGTTCCAGGCTGTCGTTGTCGTGCACGCGGTCTGCGTAGACCAGGATGGCTGCAAGCAGCAGCAAAAGGATCAACGCCGGTTTGAAATAGTCCATGCAAGGGTTCCCATGTTGAAATCAGCCACTCGTCACCTCGTAGCGCTTCTCTGCATTCTGCTGCCTGTCGCCGGATCGGCCGCCGGGCAGCCAGCGGTCCACCACAGCCTCGATGTGACGCTCGATCCAGCGGGCGGCAGCCTCATTGTCGCCGACGAAGTGCGCTTTTCCAACGGCCCGCGCGAACAGCTCCTGTTCACTCTCAACGCCGGCCTGACCATCAGCGCGGCGGAGGGTGTGCTGGAAACGCTTGCCGGGAAGAACAAACCGGGACATCAGCTCTACAGGCTTACTCTAGACGAACCGCGAGATCGAATCTCGCTCGAATTTCGTGGAAAACCGCTCACGCCGGCCTACAAGGGCATGGACGGCATGCCCGCTGCCATCCTGTCTCCCGGGGGCGTCTACCTGGATGCGGGTTCGGCCTGGTACCCGGATTTCGGGGGCATCATCGAGGGTTTCGAACTGAGCATCTCCCTGCCAGACGGCTGGCAATCCGTCAGCCAGGGCAAGCGCAGCCTGCGGGACGGGAGGCAGCAATGGACATCAACGACTCCGGAACAGGAGATCTACCTGGTCGCCGGTCCCTTCACGCGTTACACCCGCGAGCATGACGACATCGATCTCTCTGTCTACCTGCTGACGCCCGATGAGACACTGGCCGCCACCTACCTGCGCACCATGGGCGGCTACATCGATCGCTACAGCAGGCTGATCGGCGACTACCCCTTCCCTAAGTTTGCGGTCGTCGAGAATCGCTGGCAAACCGGCTACGGCATGCCCTCGTTCACGCTGCTCGGCTCCCGCGTCATGCGTCTGCCGTTCATTCCCTACACCTCGCTGCCGCACGAGATCCTGCATAACTGGTGGGGCAACGGCGTCTGGGTCGATTACGGCCGCGGCAACTGGAGCGAGGGACTCACGGCCTACCTCTCCGATTACCTCATGAAGGAGTTGCAGGGAGAAGACGCGGACTACCGCCGCAAGGCGCTGGAGCGCTATGCCGATTTCGCGGCCGAGAAACGGGATTTCCCGCTTATCGATTTCGTTTCACGCCACAGCGATGCCTCCCAGGCAGTCGGCTACAGCAAGTCGCTGATGCTGTTTCACATGCTGCGCATGGAACTCGGTGATGAAGTCTTCACGCAAGGACTTCGGGAACTCTGGGATAATCACAAATTCAGCATGACAGGCTTCGAGCAGGTGCTCGAGAGTTTCAGCCGCGTCTCGGGACAGTCCCTGGATGACGACAGGGAATGGCTGACACGAACAGGTGCGCCCTCCATCACCCTCGACGACATCAGCCTCGATGAAACTGGTTCAGGCTATCGCCTTTCCTTCAGCTTGCAACAAGGCCAGCAGGATGTTCCCTACCCCCTCAGGCTTGTGGCCGCGATTGCGCTCGAAGAGCGTGAGGAAGCCATGCTCCGCGAGATTCGACTTGACCGTAACAGAGAGAGAATCACGCTTGAACTGCCCTCCCGGCCGCTGCGCCTCGACATCGATCCGGCCTTTGATGCCCTGCGTCTTCTGGATGACAGCGAGCGCCCGCCGACGTTCGGGCAGCTCTACGGCAGCACGCGCTGGTACCTCGTGCTGCCGTCACATGCCCCGCAGAAAGAGAGAGAAGCCTGGATGCTGTTCGCGAAAACCTGGCAACAGCGCTATCCGGATCTGGAGATCGTCGACGACAGCGATAGCGCGAAAATCCCGGCCGATGCGGACCTGCTGCTGGCAGGCTGGTCGAACAGGCTGCTCGACGCCTATCGACAACGCCTGGAGTCCGTCAGCCAGCGCCACGGTGAGACTCTGCTGCTGGCTGGCAAGGAATTTGACAGGGAGAGCCATTCGGTCGCGCTCATGGCGGCCCGGGGAGAGCGGCACCTGGGCTTCATCGCTGCTGCTGACGCTGCAGCAATCCCGTCACTGGCGCGCAAGCTGCCGCACTACGGCAGCTACGGCATGCTGGTCTTCGATGCCTCGGGACAGAACAGGCTCAAGCAGAGCGCGCCCGTGACGGACTCCCGCCTGACACACCATTTCACGCAGGAAGAGACGCCCCTGCAACTTCCCGCGCGCAAGCCGCTGGTCGACTGAATCGACTCAGTGGCGCGACGGTGCGGGGCTGTCGTGCAGCCCGAGTTCGATGGCAGCGAGAAAGAGATCGGCCCGCTGTTGCTCGCTGGGCGCCTCCAGGATCGCCTGCTTCTCGGCGCCATCCAGTGGCAGCAGGGTTGCCATGAGATTGACCAGCCGCATATCAGGAAGGCTGTCCAGCATCTCCTCGTCGATGCCGATCTCCTGGTCGCGCAGGTAACTCTTGAGAACGCTGTCGAGATGTTCCCGGTCAGGAACCGCTCTGTGCCAGTCATTCTCGAGATCGCCGCGAAAAGGCTCCCAGTCGGGCCGCACCTGGCGATAACCCCGAATGGTGTCGAGTTCCTCGATAATCCTGAAACGGCTCACTCCGGTCAGTGAAATCAGCATGCGCCCGTCCGATGTCTCCGAATAGGAGGTGATGCGGCCGGCGCAGCCGGTCGTATAGAGCGCGGGTACCGATTGCGCTGCCACATCCGGTTTCGGCTGGACCATGCCGATGAGATGATGGCTCCTGAAGGCGTCCTCGATCATGTTGAGATAGCGCGGTTCAAAGATGTTCAGTGGCAGCACCGCGCCCGGCATGATGATG
>JARRMY010000008.1:0-173797 GCA_037385505.1 Gammaproteobacteria bacterium
AGCAATTTCAAGCTCTGGTCGGACCGTGAATATGACCTGACGCTGGTGCTGTTCGGATCATCTGCGACTCTCTATGTCGATCAGGGCTCACCACTCGTGTTCGATTTCATGGAACCGCTGAACGATGACGGCATGCTCGGACTGGGCACAGACAATGCCGTGGCGAGCTTCGATGACTACCAGGTCCAGAAGTTGCCGCCGGCCTGGACGAAGGTCGATATCGATGCCTTCGATACCACTGCAAGCCTGGTCTCTCCTGTTACTGGCAGCAGCTGGACAGTGGATTCTGGTCGCTATGTATCGGGAGACGCGACACTCGATCCTGAACTGGCGATCGGCTACCTCGATGTTGCGGCCTATACCCAGTTAGAAATGGCTGCGACCCTTCAGTCAACAGCTGATGGTGGCCTTGTCTTCGACTACTACAACGCGAACGACTTCAAGTTTGTCTCCCTGGATGTTGCGAACGACAGGCTGATCATCGGCCACATGTCGGGTGGCAAGTACACGGAAGACGCTTCTGTCGACATCAGCCTGGATGCTGGTTCCGACTATGAACTCACGCTGCAGCTGTTTGGTGGCGCAGTCAGTGTCCTGCTGGACGGACAGGCCGTGCTTTCATATACCTATAACAGCCTGTTGAATGACGGTGGTTTCGGCCTGCTGTCGAAGTCCGGCGTCACGAGTGTCGATGAACTCGTCATCAAGAGTGACGATCCGGCATTTACCGAATCCGCGGACTCGCTGACAGCCGCGACAGGAGCCTCGGTCCGCTCCGACAGCACGGATACCCTCGCTACGGCCGAACTCGGTCTTCTGGGCAACGAGGCGATTCGCAGGCTCGACCAGATGCTTGGCCTGACGGTAGAACAGCGTTCGCAGCTCGAGTCTGTCTCATATCAGGTAACAGATCTTCCGGGTGACCTGCTTGCCCAGACAACTGGCAACCAGATCATGCTCGACATGGATGCCGCTGGCCATGGCTGGTTTGTCGATCCGACACCGGGCGACGACAGCGAGTTCGTGAATGGTTCGGCGCTGCCGTCTGACGACGCCTTTGGCAACATGGACCTGCTGAGCGTCATCGGTCATGAACTGGGGCATATGCTCGACCTTTCCCATGACAGCGGTTTCGCTTTCATGGATAGCAAGCTGTTGGCTGGAGAGCGGACGCTCTCGGTCGAGCAGGCGATGAGCGCGTCGACTGATCAAACTGGAGAGGGCAAGGGTATTGCACAGAACGCCCGCGTCCAGGTCTTCGATGAGCTTCTCGACGAGTGGCTTGAACTCAACGAGGCGCGCCTGTTGGCCAAGGTCAGCGAGGATGCTGTTGTTGATGACCTCCTTGATGGTCTGGGCAAGCCCGGCAACAGTGACGGGGTCAAAGGCCAGCCTTCGGGTGCACAAGCCGGTGCCATGACAGAGCCCGGTTCCGCGTCGGATTCAGCACCTGGAAAGGGTATGATCGACTGGAGCCTTGGAAGCAGTCTCAAGAGTGCACTGGAGAACGCAGTGGACTGATATTGACTGATGCCGGGCCATCTCGGGACAGATATTCACTCATTTAACCGACGACAGGCAGGACACTGCCTGTCGTCATCGTGATACGTGAACACTGCACATTGACTGAGTCGCGGAGTTTCTCGTATCCTGTTGATAAACCGCAGATTGTTCATTTATCTGCTTTAGCCACCATAAGGAAGTCAAGATGTCAGAAGAAACCAAGAACCAAGAAGCAAACCTGGATACCGGCGAACCTGCGGTTCCTGCAGTTGACTGGGATGATTCCCAGATGCAAAGCACACACGCCAACGTCGTGAATGCATCGAGCACCAGAGAGGAAGTCAACCTTTTCTTTGGTACGAACCTGACCTGGAAAGCCACCAAGGAGAAAAAATTTCATGTGCGCCTGGATAATCGCATTTCACTGAGCCCTTACGCGGCCAAGCGACTCTGGCTTCTGCTCGGTGCCGTTCTCAAGGCGTACGAATCCCGGTTCGGTACACTCAGCATCGAGCCGGGTGCAGCACCTGCAAAAAAAGACCTGCAGTGACAGGACAGGCCGCCGGCGTCAACCTGCCTTAGCGGCGCAAGCGGCCCTTTTCCAACAATTCATCGTCCGTTTCATCCCTCATGGCATCCAGAGAGGCAACGTCAGTCAGCAGTTATGCCTTCCTTGAACAGGCTCTCTGGAAGCGATTCAGCGCTTCGGCAGATTCCGAACAATTCATAAAAGCCTGGCTGGCTTTGCAATGCCGGTTCGTCGATGATTCGGCCAAAGGTGTCGTCGTCCTTGGCGAACCGGATATCGGGCCATTTGGCCCGGTTGCTTTCTGGCCGGATGATGAAAAACCACATCCCCAGATGATGGCTGCTGCAGAACAGGCCATGCAGGAGCGCAAGGGGGTTGTGATCGGCGGTGATGAAGAACAGGCAGCCACTTCCAGCATTGCCTATCCGCTCTATTTCCAGGATCGCCTGCATGGCGTTGTCGCCGTCACCCTGCAGGGCAGAGAGCATGCGGAACGGGATGTTCTTAGACAGTTACGCTGGGGCAGTGGCTGGCTTGAACTTCAGCTGAACAGAAACCAGATCGACGAGGATGCCGCCTATCTCGAGCGTACCTCGACGGCCTTTGACATCCTGGCAACAGCGCTCGAGTCGCCGCGATTCCAGGATGCCTGCAACGCTATCGTGACAGAACTTGCGCTGAAACTGGACTGTAACCCGGTCAGCATCGGCTTTCTCGAAGGCCGGCGGATCGACGTCAAGGCGATTTCCCACGCGGCGCAGTTCGGCGAGAAAATGAACATGACGCGCGCGGTGGGAAAGGCCATGGAAGAGGCCGTCGACCAGAATGCCGTTGTACTCTATCCGGTCAAGGATGACTGGGAATACCGTGTGACCAGGTTGCATGAAGAACTCGTGAGTCTGCATCGTGTGGGTTCTGCACTGACAATTCCCCTGCATGCAAAGGGTCGAGTCTTTGGCGCCATCACCTTTGAAGGCGACAGCTTCGACGAGTCCAGGGTGGAACTCTGTGACGCCATCGCGAGTGTTGTCGGTCCCGTCCTGGAAGAGAAGAAACTCAATGATCGGTGGATCGGAAAGAAACTTGTCGAATCTTTCATGGTGCAGCTCAAGCGTCTGCTGGGCCCGCATTACTTTGGCCGCAAGATTGCAGCGCTTTCCCTGCTGTTGCTGACACTCTATTTCTCCTATGCGACCACGGATTACCGGGTCACTGCGCCTGCGATGCTCGAGGGCAAGATCCAGCGCATCATCGTTGCGCCATTCGATGCCTTCATCAAGTCACAGCATGCCCGTGCCGGTCAAACGGTCGAACAGGGAGAGCTGATTGCAAAACTGGATGACAGGGATCTCTCCCTGGAGAGGTTGCGCTGGATTACCAACCGTCGCCAGCACCTCACCGAGTATGACAAGGCGATGGCCGAGCATAACCGGACAGAGGCAAACATTCGTAAGGCCCAACTCGACGAGGCGGATGCGCAGATTGCCCTGCTGGATGAGCAGCTGGCGCGAACCCGGATTACTGCCCCCTTTTCCGGAATCATCGTGAAAGGGGACCTGACCCAGTCTGTCGGCGCTGCGGTTGCTCGCGGGCAAGAGTTATTCGAGCTCGCACCGCTTGACGCCTATCGCGTCACCATGGAGGTGGATGAACGTGATATCTCGGGGATTTCACCGGGGCAGGAGGGCATTCTGCGGATTACCTCCATCCCGGAAACTCCGCTGCAGTATACCGTTGAAAGAATCATCCCTGTCTCTGAACAGGCCGAAGGCCGCAACTACTTCCGGGTGGAAGGGCGTTTGCACGTCGCTGATGAGCAACTTCGTCCCGGAATGGAGGGCGTTGCGAAAACACTTGTCGGGGAGCGGCTCCTGATCGTTGCCTGGACGGAAAAAGTTATCGACTGGTTCCGCCTCATGCTGTGGAAGTGGATTCCATAAAACTGCGGAAATGAACAGGCAGTTGCACAGTTCAAGTTGGCACCATGTTGCAGACTACAAGCCCCGCTTGAGCAGGCACGTCCAGATCCATCGGCATTCCTATCGTGGTCAACGCTGGTATGTGATGCAGGATCGTTCCTCGGGGCGTTTCCAGCGTTTCTCGCCGGCAGCATACCTTGTGATTACTCTGATGGATGGCAGTCGCACTGTGCAGGAGATCTGGGAGATCGCCAGTGCGCACCTGGAAGATGACGCACTCTCACAGGACGAGATCATGCAGCTGCTCTCCCAGCTCCATAATGCCAATGTGCTTTTCGGTGACACTGCTCCGGACTATGAGCAGGTCAGCAGGCGCGTCGACCGTATGCGTCGTTTCAAAAAAACGATGGGACTGATCAATCCGCTTGCCGTCAGGTTGCCACTCGTTGATCCCGACAAGCTGCTTTCTGCGACTTCACTGCTGGTACGTCCGCTCTTCTCCTGGTTCGGTGCCGTTCTGTTTATCCTCATCGTCGCCCTCGCATTGATACAGGCGGGGGTTCACTGGCATGAACTGACGGGTAATGTTGCCGGCCGTGTTCTCGCTGCTGAGAACCTGCTGTTGCTCGTTCTGGCGTATGTCTCTGTCAAAACCGTCCATGAACTGGCCCATGGTTATGCGGTAAAACGATGGGGCGGTGAAGTGCATGAAATCGGCATCATGTTTCTTGTCTTCATGCCGGTACCCTACGTCGATGCCTCGGATGCTTCGGCCTTCCAGAACAAGTGGCAACGGATTCTGGTGGGTTCTGCGGGCATTCTCACGGAAGTCTTTCTCGCAGCACTGGCAATGTTTGTCTGGATCGATGCTGAAGAGGGATTTCTTCGCTCTTTTGCTTACAACGTCATGCTGATCGGTGGTGTCTCCACGCTCTTTTTCAATGGCAACCCCTTGCTTCGTTTTGACGGATACTATGTTTTCTCGGACTGGCTGGAGATTCCCAATCTCGGGAAACGATCGAGTCAGTATGTCGGCTACCTGCTCCAGCGTCACTTGCTTGGAGTGGAGAACCCCCGCAATCCTGCCAGCACCCGAAAAGAGGCGGCCTGGCTCCTTTTCTATGCGATCGCGTCCTTCATCTACAGGATGTTCATCATGATTGCGATCGCCCTCTTTGTCGCCTCCGAGTACCCGCTGGTTGGTTTCGCGCTGGCAATCTGGTCGCTGTTCCTGATTATCTTCCTGCCACTGTATCGACAGGTCCGTTTTCTGATGACCAGTCCGGTGTTGCAAGGCAACAGGGCAAGAGCCGTCGGATCGGTTGCTGCTGCCATACTGATACTTGTCGCTACGCTTTTTCTGGTTCCATTACCTTATTCCACCGTCTCCCAGGGAGTCGTCTGGACGCCGGATGAGTCAGCCATTTATGCAGGCGCCGATGGTATCGTGTCGAAAATTCTCGTGGCGCCGAACACAACGACTCAAATCGATCAGCCATTGATCCAGTTGAGAGATCCGTTACTGGAAACCCGCGCTGAACTGCTGGATGCACGTGCCCATCAACTGAGCATCCGTTACGAGGCACTGATGATCGAGGATCTCGTCGAGGCCAAAATCGTCAGGGAAAAGCTCATGCATGCAGAGGCAGACAGGGCCCTGGCCCATCAAAACAGGGAGGAGTTGCTGATAAAGGCGCATACCGAGGGCAGCCTCATTCTGAAAAACTATACGGATCTTGAGGGCAGGTTCGTCAAAAAGGGAGAAATCCTCGGTTATATCGCCGAACTCGATGATCCGGTGATTTACGTGATCGTTGATGAATCACAGGCACACCTTGTGCGAAGCCGGGTGAAAAATGTTGAAGTGCGTTTTGCCGATCATCTTGAATCAGTCATTCCGGCGGTCGTCAGGAGAGAGATGCCTGCCCTGTCTGACACCTTGCCGAGTATGGCGCTGAGCACGACCGGTGGCGGTGATATCGCGGTTGATCCGACTGACCCGGAACAGAAGCACACATTTTCGAAACTCCTGCATCTGGAACTCGGTCTGCTGGAGCCTGCGAAAGTCTCCGCCCTGGGAGGCAGGGTGTACGTGCGCTTCTATCATGGCCTTCAACCGGTCGCATGGCGGATTTTTCGCGCTGTACGCCAGGTTTTCATCAAACGCCTCAATGTCTGAGCAGGTCTCCAGCTGGTCCTTGCCTCCACTGGTGGTGCTTCCAGAGCGGGAGCCACAGTCGACTTCCTTGCTTGAGCGCCTGGAATCCTTCGTCTCTGCCTGGCCGACGGAAGCCGGGCTTGGTTACAGGGCGAGAAGGATAGCCGGTGCCCTTGCCCGCCAACAGGATGCATACAGGCAATTTTCGGATACACAGCTTTCCGGGCAGATGCGTGAAGTCCGAGAAAAGTTGCGGCGTCATGGTCATCACTCGCCATGCACAGAGGAGGGTCTTGCTCTGCTGCGCGAAATGCTGATGCGCAAATCTGGAATGACTGTCTCCCGTGAGCAGATCATGGCTGCTTGTGCGCTTCTCGACGAAGCGCTGGTAGAGAGCCCGGAAGGTGACAACATGATGGTGCCTATCGTGATGGCAGCTATCATCGCTGGCTGGTCGGGAATGCATGTGCATCTCATTCTCGCAGACGATGATCTGATCCGACACTACCTTGAGCAATTCAGGAAGATTTTCGAATGGTGTGGTTTGAGTGCGGCAAGCATAGAACACACCTCGGATCTCGCCACAAGGAAACACGCCTATGAAGGCAACCTCGTCCTGACGACAGCAAAAGAACTCGCGTTTGATTATCTGCGTGACAGACTTGGCCGTGATGAGGAACAGAGGAACCTTGCGATCAAACTGAGGCAGCTGCAGGGCAGGGCAAGGTCTTCAGATTCGATTCTCTCCAGCGGCTTGCAATTCGCCCTTGTCCACGATGCTGACCTGGTGCTTCTCGACGATGCAAGAGCCCCCGTTGAGATCGCCAATTCGACTGACCAGCAAGTCGAGAGGAGATGGGCCCGGAAAACACTGAATGCGGTTGCCTCCCTGACGCCAGGCACGGACTATATCCTGCATGACAATGATCCGGGGATCGAGTTGACGAGTGAAGGCGCGGCTAGACTGGAAGATCTTGCAGAAGGCGTCGATGGTCTCTGGGACAGCAAGCACAGACGCGAGGAGAGCATTTTACAGGGTCTTGCCGCACTGCATCGTTTGAACAGAAACGATCACTATCTGGTCGAAAGCGGGAGAGTCAGGATTCCTGATCAGCGACGGGCAGAGCGCTTGTCAGGCTTCCCGCTTCGCGACGGGATGCTCCAGTTGCTACAGCTCAAAGAGGGATGTGACGTCACCGGCCGAAGAGAGACTGTCGCCACGACAACCTTCATGAGACTCTTCCAGCGCTATGCCCATCTGTCAGGTATCAGTCGTACACATCATCACATCAGGCACGAGTATCGCACCCTTTACCATCTGCATCGCCTGCAATTGATATCGAAAAGAGCGTCACGGCCAGTGAAGTCGCAACCAGTTATCTATAAGACCGTCCAGGAGAAGAGGGATGCCCTGATAGAACGCATTACAGATGTCAGCAGAGAAGGGGGCAAGTGTATTGTCTGTGCAGCCACCAACGAGGAGTCAGCTCAGCTCTGTGAAATGTTTGCTCACCGGCAGATAGACAGCCAAATGCTGTCAGAAGAGATGGAAGACCCTCTGCGGGAAATGACTCTGTCCCTTTCTGAAAATGGAACTGTCGTCACCACCATACCCCTGCTCACGCGTGCGCTTGCCCTGATTGATCACAACAGCAGATCAGTGGGGCCCTTGTACCTCTTTCTTGTCGGTGCAAGTGAGTCACGCAGAGACGAGTCAAGACTGAACACGCTCTCGCGGTTGTCTGAAGGGCTGATGGTCATTGAGCGGTTGTGTTCCCTTGATGAGCCGTTTTTCCTGGATTCCGGGCAATCGTGGTTATTGCGGCTGCTCGCAAGTCAAAATCCTGTTGTGGCCTCGATCCATGGGCATCTTCTTTCCCGGATGCAACATCGGGAAGAGAAGAAATCAATGCGATTGCGTCGCGCATTGATGAAACGTGACCAGAGCATCCATAGTTTTATATCCTATCGTGGAAATATTCGATGAATATCCGTTGTTACCGACTTTTTCCCTTGACCTTTTTAGCGCTTTTCTCGATGGCATCACTTGCCGAGAACAGTGCCCCTGGTACAACCAGCGAGCTGCTGGATTGTGTGATCGAGCCGCAATCGATCGTCGATCTTGGCAGCCACGCAGAGGGCATACTTGTCCAGACAATGGTGGAGCGAGGTGACAGGGTCAGGGAAGGGCAGCCACTCTTGAAGCTGGACTCGACAATGGAAGAGATTTCAGCGGATCTCGCCAGGCTCAAGGCAGAAAATGAAACCGACCTGGTCTCCAGAAGAACGCAAATGGAGTATCGACTGAAGGAGCTCAAGAGGCTGGAAACCATGCGCAGCAGCAAGACAGCCTCCGAAAAAACCTATGATCAGGCAGATACGGAATACCAGCTTGCAAAAATCTCCATGGCGGCAGCAGAAATCGATCAAAAGCTGGCCAGCGTCGAACAGCGTCGTGCCATGGCCATGCTGGAAAGACGACAGGTCAACTCCCCGGTTGACGGAATTGTTATTGACGTGCTGATGTCCAAAGGCGAATACGTACACGAGCAGTCCCAGTTGTTGAAGCTCGCTGAACTCAATCCACTGCATGTGGAGGTCTATCTGCCGGTGGCACTCTACGGATCAGTCAGGGAGGGCATGTCAGCCCTGATTTATCCCGAGGAGCCAGTGGGCGGTGAATATGAGGCCGTCGTCAAGGTCGTCGACCATGTGTTCGATCCGGCGAGCAGAACCTTCGGGGTCAGGCTCAATCTTGATAACTCGGACTATCGATTGCCGGCAGGCTTGCGCTGTCAGTTGAAATTCGTCGCCGAGCAGTGAGCCGTTGCTGTCATGCGACAGGATTAGTACGGGCAGTCCACGACGAGTCGCGCTCCCATGAGGCAGGATTCGCCCGGCTGACTCATGATGGCCCCCGGCCACCGCCGCCGAAGAGTTCCCTGCTTTTTTGTTGTCCGCATCGGTGAAATAATGGTTTCATTGCGCCAATGTCGCAGAGTTGTGACCAGATGAAGGGAATGATGAAACAAAGCCTGCTCCTGCTGGCCGGCAGCTGTATGTTGCTGGTCTCGGAAGCCTCGGCCGAAATCGAAACGCGGATCATCGGCGGTGAAATTTCCGATGAGAACGCCTGGCCGGCCACGGTCGCACTCGATATGGACGACCAGTTCTGTGGCGGAACCCTCGTCGACAGGCGCTGGGTCGTGACCGCCGCGCACTGTCTCTTCGGGCAGAACGGCAGCCGGCTCCCGGAAGAGAAGATGAAAGTGCTCGCCGGCTCGTCGCAACTCGATTCGCCGGACATGCAGGAGATCCTGGTCGCCAACTCCTATGTCCATCCTGACTACGACTTCGAACAGCTCGACTATGATGTTGCCCTGCTCGAACTCGCAACGGAGGCAGACCTTCCGGCGATGCCGATTGACATGAACCCATACGTGCCTGCTGTCGGGACCATGGCCACCGTCGTCGGCTGGGGCATCACGGAAGAGTCGGACAGGATCGTCAATGACCTGCGTGAAATGGAAGTCCCGATCATCTCCAACGAGACCTGCAATGCTCCGCAATCCTACGACGGCGACATCACGAGCAACATGATGTGCGCAGGTTATCCAGAAGGCGGTATTGATACCTGCAATGGCGACAGCGGCGGTCCTCTGATGGTCTACAGGGATGGTGCCTGGCGGCTGACGGGTGTCATCAGCTTCGGTGACGAAACATGCGCCAAACCTGACAAATATGGCGTCTACATGCGCATCTCCGCCTTCGTACGCTGGCTCGATCTCTATGTCCAGTCCGGCGTGGCCGATGATCTTGACGATGGCGGAGGAGGCGGTAGCTTCGCTCCCGGCTTCCTGCTTCTTCTGGTGCTGTTCCTGATTCCCGGACTCGGACGTGTCGGTCGGTATTGAGCGTCTCCTGGATATCATGGCCCGTTTGCGCGATCCGCAGACGGGCTGTCCATGGGATGTCGAGCAGACCTTCTCCACGATAGCGCCCTATACCATCGAGGAGGCCTATGAGGTGGCTGACGCGATCGAGCGCGACGCCATGGACGAGTTGCGTGACGAACTCGGCGACCTGCTGTTCCAGGTCGTCTTCCATGCCCGCATGGCCGAGGAGGCCGGGCACTTCCGTTTCGATGATGTTGTCGAGGCCATCTGCGACAAGATGGAGCGTCGGCATCCGCATGTCTTCGGCGATGCCTCCATCGACTCTGCAGAGGAGCAGAGCAGGGCCTGGGAGCAGCACAAGTCGGCCGAGCGTGCGCATCACGACAGCGTGCTCGACGGCGTCGCGCTGGCACTGCCGGCACTCATGCGTGCCGAAAAGCTGCAGCGCCGCGCCGCCCGCCTTGGCTTTGACTGGCCCGATATCGGTGGGCCGCTGGCCAAGTGCCACGAGGAGATCGCCGAGATTGAACAGGCTTTGCAGAAGCAGGATCAGAACGAAATCGAGTCCGAAATCGGCGACCTGCTCTTCTCGGTCGTCAACCTCGCCCGTTTCGCCCATGTCGATCCCGAGGAGGCGCTGAGGCGCTCCTCTCTCAATTTCACGCAACGCTTCAAGCATGTCGAGCAAGCTGTGAAAGCAGGCGGGCGGGCGATGAGCGGGATGTCGCTCGAGGAGCTGGATGCGCTCTGGGAAAAGGCCAAGCAGCGCCTCGCGGAAGAGGCGGATTAATAATATTATCTTTTTCTAATTGACTGATACGTAAGTAAAAAATTTGCAGTCCGTTGTAGCGCGCGTATAGTAATGAATACCATATAACCAAATCTTCTCATCGACTATTGTTGGAGGAAGCAATGGATCGTCTTCTCAGCCTGTCACAAGCAGCACGATTGGTGGGCGTCAAGCGGCGCCAGATGCAACAATACATCCAGAAAGGCATCGTCCATGCCTTCGAAGGCGCGATTCGCATGTCCGAACTCCAGAAGGTCTTTCCCGATGCCGGCCAGGATCATGGCGGCATGATTGAAAAGGTTCGAACGATCCAGGACAGCGCCATCTACAAGCACAAGCGCGGTGACAAGGTCCCGGATGCCGACCACCTGATGCACGAAATCCACCTGCTCAAGCTGAAGCTCGGCGAGGCCGAGGCGAAAATCGACGACTACCGTTCGCTGCTCGACGAGACCCAGACGCAGCTTCTGGATCTGCAGGAACAGTGCGACCGCAGGCAAGCCATGCTGCTGGGCAATGTCATCGGCTGGTTCATGCACCAGTGCAAGATACGGCAGTAGGGTTTACTTTTTTTCTGATTTCGACTGATGCGGGCTTCGGCCTGCATTTTTTATGTGCCACTGCGTGACGTCAAATTATCTGAATGAATCGCTGTGCGATGGATTGATTTGATGCGCGCCTCGGCGCGCACCCAATTTGAAAGCGGCGGGTGCGCTACAGGCACCCTTCTTTCTTTTGCTTGCCCAAAAGAAAGAAGGCAAAGAAAAGGGCACTCTGCTAACGCGACCTTCGGCTCCCCTGCGCCTCTCGGCTCTGGCTCCTGCTTCGCTCTACCTCCTGCTTCCATGCAGTCGTCGCCGGTCACGGCGCGAAAAGAACTCGTCGCTGACGCTCCTCAGACACCTTTTCGCTTCTCCCGCGTCCGGCTGCGATGCTCGGCGCGTTAGGAGGGAACCCGAAGGGTGGTGTCCCGGAGCGAAGACTTTTGCCTGCTTTTGGTCACAAAAGTAGGGTGTGTGTGCGCCACCGTGCACATCCAAATGAAGACCATCGCGAAGCGATACAAAACGAAAGCCGTCACGCAGTGACTAAAGAAAACCAGCCGTCCGCTGCCGGACCAATTTGATCAGTACTGCTTCAGCATCTCGATATAGTTGGCCCGCTCGTATGCTGACGGATCGCTCGCGTGGTCACGGCAGACCGATCCCTTGAGCTGCTCGACGGATTCGTATTCATAGAGCTCCATCCAGCGCTCCATGCCGGCGAGAATGCCGGCGACGAAGCCGGGACCGTTTTGCAGCAAGGCGGCGCAGAGGTGCGTGACATCCGCGCCGGCCAGCAGCAGCCGCATGGCATCGTCCGATGTATGAATGCCACCCGTCGCGGCGAGGGTCAGCTTGACCTGGTTGTAGAGAATCGCGATCCAGCGCATCGACAGCAGCGCATCGGCCGAGGTCGAGAGATTGAGTTCGCGCGTGACTTCGAGCGTATCCAGGTCGATGCCCGGCTGATAGAAGCGGTTGAACAGCGAGACCCCGTCGGCACCGGCCTCCTCGAGCCTGTGCACCATGTTGGCGACGGAGCTGAAGTGGGGCGACAGCTTGACGACGACCGGTATGGTGATCTTCCCCTTCACGGCCCTGAGCACGTCGATATAGCGCTGCTCGACCTGCTCGCCGGTTTCTGTGACCTCGGCGCTGACATGGTAGATGTTGAGTTCCAGCGCATCCGCACCGGCGACCTGCAGCTCCTGTGCATGCTCCGTCCAGCCGCCGGGCGTGACGCCGTTGAGACTGGCGATCACCGGGATTTCGAGCGCTGTCTTGAGCTTGTGAATCTGCTCGATGTACCTGTCGATCGCCGAGGGGTGTTCATCCGGCAGCGGGCGATAGCTGCTGGCCTCGAGGTGACCGATGTCCTGGTGGAAGAAATACTCGTCGAGCACGTCGTCGTCGTGGCGCACTTCCTCCTCGAACAGCGAGTACATCACCAGTGCGCTGGCGCCGGCATCCTCGAGACGCCTGGCCGTATCCAGGTGCTTCGACAGGGGCGAGGCGGAGGGGACGACCGGATTCTTCAGGGTCAGGCCGAGATAGGTTGTAGTCAGATCCATCACTCTTTCTCCGGCAGGTCGGCGAGGATGGTTTCACCCTCGTAGTCGATTTCGGCAAGCTGCTTGTAGTGGTGATAGCGGGCGCGCACCTGCTCGCCAGCCTTTTTCATGTAATGCTCGGCTTCCTCCGGGTGGCTCCGCCTGAGCATGCTGAAGCGGATCTCGCTGTCGGCGAACTGGCTGTAGGGAATCGACGGCTCCTTGGAGTCGAGCTGCAGAGGATTCCGGCCTTTCTCAAGCCGGCGAGGATCGAAACGGAACAGCGGCCAGTGCCCCGAGTCGACGGCCAGTTCCTGGTGCATGAGGTTGTCCTTCAGGTCGATGCCGTGCGCGATGCAGGGGCTGTAGGCGATGATCAGCGAGGGGCCGGGGTAGGACTCGGCCTCGATGAAGGTCTTCAGCGTCTGCATGTCCTTCGCGCCGAAGGCGACGTGGGCCACATAGACGTTCTCGTAGGCCATGGCGATCATCGAGAGGTCCTTCTTGAGCGTCGGCCGGCCCTTGGCCGCGAACTTGGCGACTGCGCCGAGCGGCGTCGCCTTCGAGGCCTGGCCGCCGGTGTTCGAGTAGACCTCGGTATCGAGCACGAGAATATTGACGTCGCGGCCCGAGGCCATGACATGGTCGAGACCGCCAAAGCCGATGTCGTAGGCCCAGCCGTCGCCACCAACGATCCAGACCGACTTCTTGACGAAATAATCGGCCAGGGAGTGCAGCTGTTTCGCGGCATCCGAGTCGATGGCATCGAGCGCTGCTTTGAGTTGGCCGACACGCTGGCGCTGCTCGTGAATGCCGGGCTCGTCCTGCTGGTCGGCCGTCAGCAGCTCCTCGACCAGCGCCTCATCGAGCTGCGGTTTGAGTCGAGCGAGCAACGCCTCGGCGTGTTCGCGGTGCTGATCGATGGCGAGGCGGAAGCCGAGACCGAACTCCGCGGTGTCCTCGAACAGCGAGTTGTTCCAGGTCGGTCCCCGGCCCTCGTCGTTCTTCGTCCAGGGTGTCGTCGGCAGGTTGCCGCCGTAGATCGAGGAGCAGCCCGTGGCGTTGGCGACGAGCATGCGGTCGCCGAAAAGTTGGGATGCCAGCCGCACGTAGGGCGTTTCGCCGCAGCCCACGCAGGCGCCCGAGAACTCGAACAGCGGCTCCGACAGCATCGAGCCCTTCATGGTCTTCCAGTTGATATCCGTGCGGTCGTATTCGGGCAGGGAGAGGAAGTAATCCCAGTTGACCTTCTCCTGCTCGCGCAGCGGTGGCTGCGGCGCCATGTTCAGGGCCTTGTAGTTCGACTTGCTCTTGTCCTTGGCCGGGCAGATCTCGACACAGAGGCCGCAACCCGTGCAGTCCTCGGGCGCCACCTGGTAGATGACATGCACATCGTCGGCGAATTCCCTGCCCTTGATCTTGACGTGCTTGAAGCCCTCTGGCGCGTCCGCGAGCGCATCGAGTGGAACCGCCTTGCTGCGGATCGCCGAGTGCGGACAGACGAAGGGGCACTTGCCACAGTGGATGCAGAGGTTTTCGTCCCACACCGGGATCTCGAGTGCGATGTTGCGTTTCTCCCAGGCGGCCGTGCCGACGGGCCAGGCACCGTCTTGCGGGAACAGGCTGACGGGCACGCTGTCGCCGCGCTCGGCGATGAGCTCCGCCGTCACCTTGCGGACAAACTCTGGCGCATCCTCGCCGATCGGTGATGCGTAGACGAGCGAACTCGTGACTTCCCCCTTGACCGTCACCTGGTGCAGGTTAGCGAGCGCCGAGTCGATCGCCTTGAAGTTGCGGTCGACGATGCGCCGGCCTTTTCGCCCGTAGGTCTTTTCGACGGCCTGCTTGATCTTGGCGATGGCGTCGTCCTTCAGCAGGATGCCGGAGATCGCGAAGAAGCAGGTCTGCATGATGGTGTTGATGCGGCGTCCCATGCCGGCGTCGGCCGCGACGCGGTAGGCGTCGATGACATGGAGTTCGAGATTCTTGTCGATGATCTGGCGCTGCACCTTCTCGGGCAGCTTGTCCCACACGACATCCGGCGCGTGCGGCGAGTTCAGCAGGAAGACGCCGCCCGGCGCTGCCTTGGCGAGCATGTCGTAACGCTCGAGGAAGACCGGCTGGTGACAGGCGACGAACTCCGCCTCGTTATCGCCGATGAGGTAGGTCGAGCGGATCGGCTGGGGCCCGAAACGCAGATGCGAGACGGTCACGGCGCCGGCCTTCTTGGAGTCGTAGACGAAGTAGCCCTGGGTGTAGAGGTCGGTCTCCTCGCCGATGATCTTGATGCTGTTCTTGTTGGCGCTGACGGTGCCATCGCTGCCGAGTCCGTAGAAGAGGCAGCGCTTGTTCCTGTCGTTCGCGTCGGTATGGAAAGCGGCGTCCCAGTCGAGACTCGTGTGCGTGAGGTCGTCGTTGATGCCGATCGTGAAGTGATTCTTCGGCTTCTCCTGCCCGAGTTCCTCGAAGACGCGTTTCACCATGGCTGGCGTGAACTCTTTCGATGACAGGCCGTAACGGCCGCCGATGATGCGCGGCATCGACTCGCCCGTTTCGGCAGTATGCTGTGCGAAAGCGGTGATCACGTCCTTGTAGAGGGGTTCGCCGTCGGCGCCCGGCTCCTTGGTGCGGTCGAGCACAGCGATGGAGCGGACAGCGTCCGGCAGTGCCTGCAGCAAGAGGTCGGGCGCGAAAGGACGGAACATGCGCACCTTGAGCAGGCCGACCTTGCCGCCATGGGCGTTGAGATGCTCGACGGTTTCCTGCGCCGTCTCGCAGCCGGATCCCATGAGGATGATGACCGACTCCGCCTGCGGGTCGCCGACATACTCGTAGGGGCGGTACTCGCGCCCCGTGAGTTGCGCGAATTTCTGCATGCATTCAATGACGACGCCCGGCATGCTGTCGTAGAAGGGATTGACCGATTCCCGCGCCTGGAAATAGACGTCGGGATTCTGCGAAGTCCCGCGGATGGTCGGGTTGTCGGGCGTCATGGCGCGCTTGCGGTGTGCCTCGACGAGTTCGTCGTCGATCATGGCGCGAATGACCTCCTGCGGGATGCCCTCGACTTTCGAGACCTCGTGCGAAGTGCGGAAGCCGTCGAAAAAGTGCGCGACCGGGATGCGCGAGGCCAGCGTGATCGCCTGGCTGATGAGCGCCAGGTCGTGCACCTCCTGCACCGAGTTGGAGGCGAGCAGGGCGAAACCCGTCTGGCGTACCGCCATGACGTCGCTGTGATCGCCGAAGATCGACAGGGCCTGGCAGGCCAGCGAGCGCGCGGCGATATGGAATACCGCCGGCGTCAGTTCGCCCGCGATCTTGTACATGTTCGGGATCATCAGCAGCAGCCCCTGCGACGACGTGAAGGTCGTCGTCAGCGCGCCTGCCTGCAGCGCGCCGTGCACGGTGCCGGCCGCGCCGGCCTCGCTCTGCATCTCGATGACCTCGGGGATTTCGCCCCAGAGGTTCTTGTGGCCAAGGGAAGACCACTCGTCGGCGAGTTCGCCCATTGGCGATGAGGGCGTGATCGGATAAATGGCGATCACCTCGTTGATCTGGTGTGCGATCATCGAGGCAGCCTGGTTTCCGTCGAGAATAACCGGGTTATCGATCATGGGGTGATCCTGTGGTTGCGCAGGGCGTTGGCATTTGCGTTGACTATAGGAATCGTGGCGGAAGAGTGTCAACGAGCAGCCGGCTTCATGACCGCTTTAGTTGACCTCGATTAAGGGGTATCAAAAGGGTTGCGGGTTTACTCGTGGCGCAGCGCGTCGATCGGGTCGAGGCGTGCGGCCTTGCGTGCCGGAAAGTAGCCGAAAATCACGCCCACCGCCATCGAGAAGAGAAAGGCGATCGCGAAGATGCCAGGGCTGAAAACCAGCGGCACTTTCATGAGATCCGCCAGCACCACCGAGGCGCCGAGCGCCAGCAGGATGCCGGCGATGCCGCCGAGCGAGGAGAGCACCACCGCCTCGACGAGAAACTGCAGCAGGACGTCGCGCTCCTGTGCGCCGATGGCGAGCCGGATGCCGATCTCGCGCGTACGCTCCGTGACCGATACCAGCATGATGTTCATGATGCCGATCCCGCCGACGAGCAGGCTGACGGCCGCGACCGCGCCGAGCAGCATGGTCAGCACCTCCGTGGTGCCGCTGAGCATTTTCTCGATCTCCTTGAGGTCCATGACCGAGAAATCGTCCTCCTCGTTGCGCGAGATGTGCCGGCGTTCGCGCAGCAGGCGGGTGATGTCCTGTTCGGCCTTCCGGGTCGAGGCGCCGTCGCGGATGGAGGCGCGCAGCACACGGATCTCCTGGTTGCCTGCGATACGCCGCTGAAAGGTGCGCAGCGGCATGATGATGGTGTCGTCCTGGTCAGAGCCGCGGGACGACTGCCCCTTTTCGGCAAGCACGCCGATCACCTCGCAGGCGAGCTTGTCGAGCCTGATCGATTCGCCGAGCGGATCCTGTCCGCCGAAGAGTTCGCGTCGCACTGTCTCGCCGAGCATGCAGACCGCCTTGCCGGCGCGCAGCTCGTTGTCCGTGAACCGGCGTCCCGTGGCGAGTTCCCAGTTGCCGACCGTGAAGAAGGCGTTGTCGGTGCCGTTGATGCTCGTCGACCAGTTCTCGTTGCCGTAGACCGCCGTCGCCGCGCCTGTCGAGTTCGGCGCGATGGAGGCAATGGCCGGAATCTCGCGCTTGAGCGCCTCGAGGTCGTCCTCGTCGAATGCCGGCGCCGCGGAACGCTGGCCCATGCCCATGCGCTGGCCCGGCGTGATGATCAGGAGGTTGCTGCCGAGGCTCGCGATCTGTTCCGTGACCTGGGCCGTGGCGCCCTTGCCGATGGTCACCATGACGATCACGGCGGCGACACCGATGACGATGCCGAGAATCGTCAGGAAAGAGCGCATGAGGCTGCGCCGGATCTCGCGCAGGGCCAGCAGGAGTGCGTTCCAGACCATCAGGCGCGACTCCCCGTGAAGTCGTCGCGCTCCACGAGGCCGTCGAGGAAGTGGACCTGTCGCTGCGCATAGTTCGCCATGTCGGGTTCGTGCGTCACCATGACGATGGTGATGCCCCGGTCGCGGTTGAACCCGGTCAGCAGCTCCATGATCTCGCGGCTGCGCACGGAGTCGAGGTTGCCCGTCGGTTCGTCCGCCAGCAGGAGCATCGGTTCGGTGACGATGGCGCGCGCGATGGCCACGCGCTGCTGCTGACCACCGGAGAGTTCGCCCGGCGTGTGCTGCTCCCAGCCGCTCAGGCCGACCATGGCGAGCGCCCTCAGTGCGTGCTGCCGGCGAGCGGCTTTCGCCATCCCGCGGTAGATCAGCGGCAGCTCGACATTCTCGAGCGCCGTCGTGCGGTTCAGCAGGTTGTAGCCCTGGAAGACGAAGCCGAGATAGTTGCGCCGTAGCAGCGCGCGCTGGTTACGCCACAGCTTGCCGACCTCGATGCCCTGGAATCGATAGCTGCCGGATGTGGGTGTGTCGAGACAGCCGAGGATGTTCATGCAGGTCGATTTGCCCGAGCCGCTCGGTCCCATGACAGCGACGAACTCGCCGCTGTCGATATGCAGGTCGATACCGCCGAGGGCAAGCATGGCGGCCTGGCCGCTGCCGTAGACACGCCTCACGCCCTCGAGTTCGATGATGGGTGTCTGCGCCGGCATCCTTTAGCGGGTCGGGGAGAGGGTATCGACGATCAGGGACATCTCCTCGTCGAGTTCGCCCTCGAGCAGTTCCGACATGATGCCGTCCGTCGCGCCCGTGACGACGGGCACCGCAACCGGCTCGCCGTCGACGAGTCTCCACACTTTTTGCTGCTTGCTGTCGTCTCCCCTGCGGTTGTTCGGCTTCGAGCGATGCGGCGGACGGGGCAGCAGGCTGCCGACGAGCCCGCGGCTCTCGGCACGCGCTTCCTGTACGGGCGGCGAGAAGCGCAGGGCCGCGTTGGGGACCAGCAGCACGTCATCGAGTTGCCTGACGGTGATGTCGGCCGTTGCCGTCATGCCCGGGCGCAGCAGCAGTCCCGAGTTATCGACACTCAGCACGGTTTCGTAGGTCACGACGCCCTCGACGGTCTGCGAGGCGAAATGAACCTCGGTGATGGTGGCGGGAAAGCTGCGATTCGGGTAGGCGTCGACCGTGAATTCGGCAGACTGGCCGACGTTGACCTGGCCGACATCGGCCTCGTCGACACCGACATGCAGCTCCATCTGCGTGAGGTTCTCGGCGAGCTTGAAGAGCACGGGAGTCTGGAAGGATGCGGCGACCGTCTGGCCAGGCTCGACATCGCGGCTCAGCACGATGCCGTCGATGGGGGAGTGAATGGTCGCCTTCGCAAGCGTTGTCTCCTCGGCCTCGAGAGCGGCTTCCGAAAGCATGACCTGCGCCTTGAAGCGCTCGAGATCGGCTACGGCGCGGTCATGGGCGGCGCGTGCCGCATCACACTCCTCCTCGGAGCAGACGCCGGTCCTGGCGAGTTCCTGCGAGCGCTGCAACTTGTTGGTGGTTTCGCGCAGTGTCGCCTCGGCCTGCCTGACCTGCGCCTGTGCGAGCGCCAGCGATGCGCGCGCCTGGTTCACTTTCGCCCTGAGCTGGTCGGTATCCATGACGGCGAGCACGTCGCCCTGCTTGACGCGGTCGTTGAAATCGACACGCACCTCGCGGATGGTGCCGGATATCTCGGAGCCGACCTCGACCTGGTTGACCGGTTCGAGCGCGCCCGTCGCCGTGACGCGGATCGTCAGGTCGCCGCGCGTGACATCGGCCGTCGAATAGCGCAGGGCCAGGCCCGCCTCGTTGGCCGTGAAACGCCAGATGACCAGGAGCACGGCAAGCAGGACGGCGGCAAGCACCAGCCACCGCAACAGATGGCTGCGCGGTTTGCCGCTTTCCCCGATGCCGAGTGTCCTGGCAATGTCGTCGACGTTCGGCCGGTTCTGCGTCTCTTTCATGGTCCGCAGGCGCCTTGCGCGCAGGCTTCAGTCTGGTGTGAGAGAAATCCGTCGGAGGACACGATTTGCATGACGCCTCAAATCGCTGTTCGAATGAATCAATGTAAAGGATCGGGGGGCTCAGCCGCAAGCGGATCCGTCAGTTGCCGAAGCAATAGCAGCGCATGCCGGGATTGCCCTGGCTGAAGCCGTCGTGAACGTGCCGGGGCAAGCGTGCCGCCATCGGTTGACCCGTGCGGCAGGCGTGCCGCGATGCGTCAAAGCTTGTTGTGCGTGCCGTCGCAGAAGGGGGGCGTGCCGCTCTTCTTGCAGCCGCAGAGCCAGGCTTTTTCGCTCTTCTCCGCCGTGAAGGCGACCGGCTCGATGCCGGTTCCCTGGTGCGAACCGTCGCAGAAAGGCTGGTTCTTGCTGCGGCCGCAGGCGCACCAGTAGTAGGTCTTGCCTTGCTCGACATCGGTGGCATAGGGGGCTTTCTGCGCAATGACGACTTCCTCGCTCATTCTCTCTTCTCCTGCGGTTGATTGGATCCTGATTGTGACATGACTGCGCCCGGAACGTCCCTGCCCATGGTATGTAAATTGCGCGCCTGCCGCGAACAGCTCAATAGCCGCGCCTGTCCGTCAGCCAGTAGAAGCTGAAGGGCGGTATCACGAGCTGGTCCTTGAAGCATTTGGGGGACTCGCCGGAGTAGAGGTCCTGCAATTCGCCGTAGGCGAACTGGCCGCGATTGCCGAGATCGTCGAGCGACAGCGATTGCGGCGTGCTGTCGAAATTGGCCACGACCAGGACATTGTCGTTCTGCAGGAAGGGATTCGTGCGCATGAAGACGAAGAGATGGGGATTGCCCGACTCCAGCAGCTCGCGGTTGTTGTAGTCGGAGAAGGCCCGGATGCTCTTGCGCACGGCGATCATCTTCTTCAGGCCCGAGAAGATGCGCTCTTCGACACTGCCATGGATGTGGCGCAGTTCCGCTTTCTCCCAGTCGATTCTCGGGCGGTGTATCCAGCGCGTGTCCTTCGCCTTGTATTCGTCCTCGAGGAAGGAGAGATCGTTGAGGGTACCAATCTCGTCGCCGTAGTAGAGCAGGGGAATGCCACCGAACGACATGATCATGCCATGCATCAAAAGGATGATGTCGATGCTCTGCTGGATGGCGATCTCATCGCCGCTCTCGAGTGCCGATTGCAGGCCGACCAGCGAGGCCAGCGACCCAGAGATGCGCGCGTCGCCGGTCTTGCTGTTGTGTCCGAAGATGACGCCGCGCGCCGGCGAGCCGTCGAAGGCTCCCGTGAACCAGTCGACGAGGAACCTGCGGTGTGCGGAAGGCTCATAGCCGGCCTTGGCGATGTCGGCATCGTCGAAACCGAGGCCGATATCGTCGTGGCAGCGCACGTAATTGAGCCAGGTCGCCCGGTCGAGCTTGTCGGGCAGGCTCTGGATGCCATGCGTCAGCAGCTTCGCATTCTTGGTCGCGACCGCCTCCCACAGCAGCGCCATGTAGGTGGCGTTGTAGGCGATCTCGCACTCCTTGGCGATGACGGCGTCCTCGCCAAAGTACTTGATGATCTCGACGGGCGCCACGATCGCCTCGGCAATGAAGAGCACGCCCGGTGCCGTCACCTGGCTGCAGTCCTTCATGAGCTGCAGGATCAGGTGCGCCTCGCGCTCGTTCTGGCAGTTGGTGCCCATCTTCTTCCACAGGAAAGCGACTGCGTCGAGACGCACGATGTCCGCTCCCTTGTTGGCCCAGTAGAGAATGATATCGAGCATCTCGATGAAGACGGCGGGATTGCTGTAGTTGAGATCCCACTGGTAGTCGTTGAAGACCGTCATGACCCATTTCTGCATGCGCTCGTCGAACGTGAAGTTGCCCGGCGCCGTCTCGGGAAAGATCTCCGGCATGGTCTCCTCGAACATGTCGGGGATGTTGCGGTCTTCGAAGATGTAGTAGTAATCGAGGTAGCGTCTGTCTCCCTGGCGCGCACGCTCGGCCCATTCGTGCTCGTCGGAGGTGTGGTTGACAACGACATCGAGCGTCAGCAGGATGTTGCGCTTGCGCATGTTCTTCGCCAGCGCACGCATGTCATCGAGCGTGCCGAAGCGTTCGTCGACCTCGCGGAAGTTGCTGACGGCATAACCGCCGTCGCTGGCGGCCTTGGGGCACTCCTGGATCGGCATGACGTGCACCATGTTGACGCCGAGTTCCTGCAGGTAGCCGAGGTGCGTGCGCATCTGCTCGAGATTGCCGGCAAAGCCGTCGGCGTAGAGGGCCATGCCGACCCACTCCTGGCTCAGGAACCAGTTGTGATCCTTTTCGCGGATGACGTCGAGCTTCTTGAGTTCCTTGTGGCGATCGATGTAGCGCGACGCCATGACCTCGACGAGCCTGATCATCTGCTGCTCGAAGTCTGCGCGCTGTCCGTAGAGATGGTGGAACAGCGAGTGGATCGCGTAGAAGTTTGCGCCGAGCCTCGTGTAGAAATGGCGCAGGTCGCGCTTGCGGATGTCCGGCTTGAGCTCGTCGAGGATCCTGTTGAGCAGGGAGTGTGAGACCTGTTCGTACATGCCTGTCCTGTTATGTCGCGGTTAGTGTTTGTCGAGGTTCCAGCTTTCGATGAAAGGGCGGTAGAAACCGCTGTCGCTGACGGTTGCGCCGCGCTGGCCAACGATGCGCGAAGCGAAGGACTGGGCGCGCGCAAGCATGGTTTCGAGCGGCCAGCCGCTGGCGAGCCCGAGAATGATGACCGACGCGAAAGCATCGCCGGCGCCGACAGTATCGACGATCTCGATAGCGGGCTCTGGCGTGACGGCCGCATGCGAGCCGTCGGCTGCCAGGATTTCGGCGCCGCTGCCGCCATGCGTCAATACAACACCCTGCAGTCCGTGTTTTTCGATAAAGGTCCTGGCCGCGTCTGTGTCGGGCGTGTCGGTCGGCAACAGCAGGGCAAGCTCCTCGTGGTTGAGCTTGACCCAGTGCGCGTCTTCCATCAGCGAGAGCACCCTGTCGCGCGTCCACCAGGGTGATCGCAAATTGACATCGACGAAGACGATGCCCGGCGAGTGGCGCTTGATGCGGGTGAGCGCTTCACGCGAGGCGGGTTCGCGCAGTGCGAGGGAGCCGTGGTAGAGAATGCCGCAACCGGAGCCGGCCTGGCCGGCCTCGATTGCGTCCCAGGCGCAGGGCCTGACGATATCGTAGGAGGGTTCGCCATCGACGAGCTCGACGTCGACGCGTCCGGTCGGATGTTCCGCATCGACTTCCAGGCTGCCGATGTCCATGCCCCAGGCCTGCATCGCCTCGCGAATCGCGGCGCCCTCCGCATCGTCACCGACACGGCTGATGAATGCCGGCGACTGGCCGAATGCCTGCAGATGCCAGGCGACATTGAAAGGCGCGCCGCCAAGGATGCGACTGCCGTCAGGAAAGTGGTCGTAGAGCACTTCGCCGAAAACACAGACCCGCTTCATCGGGAGTCCTCCTGATGGCTGTCGTTGTAACCCATCCAGGCCAGGCTGTGGGGATGGTAGTGGGCGATTCCCTCGAGCATGCCGGCGCTGTAGTTGCCGTTCATCCCCATGAAACCGCCCCTGGCGATGTAGAGTCGGTCGCTGAAGCCGAGTCCGTCGGCTCTCGTCTGCGCGAGCTCGCGGACCTCGGCCTGGCTGTTGGCCACGAGCACGGCGGGAATGGGGCTGGCGAGGACTTCGATGTCGTTGCCGCTGTCGCCGCAGAAAACGGTGTTCTCGTAGCTGAAGCCATGCATCCGCATCAGCGCCTCGATCGCGTGGTACTTGCTCGCATTCGCCGGCAGGATATCGAGCAGGCCGATGCCGACCGGCTCGTCGACGCTCCAGATCAGGCTGGCCCGGATGCCATGTTGTTCGAAGCGCTGCTGGATGATTCCGGACAGCAGCTCGCGGTCGCTCTGCAAGGGCACGTAGTAGCTCAGCTTGTACCTGTTCTGCTTCGTGCGCTCCTGAGGCCGCAGCGCCTTCAACCCGTGCAGGAGTGACTTCAACTCGGCATGGCTCTTGCCGGCCCAGTCGACGGCGATCTCTTCCTCCCACGCCTCCTGCCTGAGCCACTCCTGTCCGGGACCGACCTGGTAGATGGTGGTCCCCACGTCGCCGATGACGAAGTCCGGGGTCGGCAGGCAGTAGTTCACGATCGCCTTTTCGACGAGTGCGCGGTGGCGTCCGCTGACATAGGCGAGCGTGACGCCATCGTGCCCGGCCAGCAGCGAGAAGTGCTCCCTCGCACCCGGTGACTCGGATTGCGGGCCGTTCGGGATCAGGGTGCGGTCGAGGTCAGTGCAGATCAGCAGCTTGTCAGCCATTGCTCACCCTGCAGGCATCGAAAAAGTCGTAATGCTCGATGGCTTCGAGAATGCCGTAGGCATGGGGTTGTCCGGCGAAGTAGATGCGCTCCTGGTCGACGAGCCGGGAGAGTTCCTCGTGATGTCGGTTGCCGACGACAACGGCGAGTGTATTGCCGCGCATCATGTCCTCGTCCGCGCCCGAGCCGCCGGCGACGAGGATGTGCTCGAGCGGAATGTCGAGACGCTGGGAGACATAGCGCAGCGCCTGGCCCTTCGACGCCCGCGACGGGACGATGTCGAGGAACTGTCCGAAGGAGGAGATGACATTCGCCGTGAGTTCCTTTGTGCGCAACAGCGCGATGATCTCGTCGATAGACGGCGCCTTCTCGGGGTCGATATACCAGGAGAGCTTGAACGGGGTCTGCTCCTTTTTCGACTGCAGCTGGACACCAGGCAGGTGATCGAGCGTCTTGCGGATCTGCTTGGGATTCCAGTGATGATCGATATGCTGCGTCCAGTGATCGTCCTCTGTCAGCGAGGAGCCATAGTGGATGCGCGTGCCGAGACTGCTGATCAGGACGTCCGGCCGCGGGATGCCCTGTTTTTTCATGACTGCGAGGGCGGTGTCGATACGGCGCCCCGTGGCGATGCCGAAGGTGACGCACTTGCGGTTGTCCTTCATGACCTGGATGAAGCGTTTGAGCGCGGCCGGGTTGCCGACGAGGTTCTGGTCCAGGTCCGTGAAGATGGCGCGGTCGCGGTAGCGCACGCGCTTGAATGGCTGCTCGCTCGGGATCGGCTTGTAGCGGCCGGGCAGCTCGCGCGTCCTCTCCATGTAGGTCTCGGCGTGAGCCTGCCATGAGTAGTATTCACGCACGCCGTTAATGCCGTTGCGCGACGCCAGGTTCCAGGCCTCGCGGTCGCGCAGGAGTTTCAGCAGGGCGGCGGTGATGGCTTCCTTGTCGAGAGGATCGACAAGCTCGCCGTTGTTGCAGTTGGCGATGATATCGACAGGACCGCCGTTCTCGGTCGCCACGAGCGGCAGGCCGCTGGCCGCGGCCTCGAGCAGTGTCAGGCCGAAGGGCTCGGTCAGGGCCGGGTTGATGAAGATGCCGTGGGAGAGCGCTGCGAGCCGGTAGATTTCCGGTACCTCGTCGGCGCTGTGGCTCTTGGGTATGGCGACCTTGCCGTAGAGATCGTAGGCGTCGATGAGCAGCAGGATGTTCGTCAGGACATTCTGTGCGCCGCTCTCGAGGTCGCGGATATCGTCGCGCGTGCCGGCGACGATCAGCAGGTTTGCGCTCTTCTGCAATGCCTGCGACTCGCCGAAGGCCTCGATCAGTGTCAGGATGTTCTTGCGTTCGTCCGGGCGCGACAGGGCCAGGATCAGGGGTTTGTTCGGGTTTGCCAGGAAACGGTCGACCTGGGATGCAAAATCGATTTTCTCGTCGTCCGAGGGCGGGTGAAACTGCTTGAGGTCGGTGCCTGGCGGAATGACCGTCATGTGGGCAGGGTCGTAATAGTTGTAGAGGCCGTATTGCTCCTCGATTTCGTTATGCGTGCTCGTGATGACGAGATCGGCGTTCGCCAGCACCTCCTCCTCGGCGTCGATACGTCTGGCGATGTTGTAGGTGCGCTCGATCTCCTCGCGTGACAATCCGCGCGCGAGCAGGCGCTTGCGCTTGTCACGCCCCAGGGAGTGGCCGGTGTGGATCAGCGGAATACCGAGCAGGTTCGAGAGCCGCACGCCGACGTAACCGGCGTCTGCATAATGGCTGTGAACCAGGTCGGGCATGCGCGGCTGGTCGTTCAGCCAGGAGACGAGATTGTCCATGAAGCTGTCGAGGTGGTCCCACAACTGCTCCTTCGGAATGTATTCCTGCGGTCCCGCGTCGATGCGGACGATGCGGGCCTTGTCGGTGAGGGCCTCTTGAGGCTGCGCATAGTCGTCACTGACGGACGGGTCGAGGATGCGCCGGGTGACCAGGTCGACACGTTCCACATCTTCACGCTCCCCGAGCGCACGCGCGAGGTCGAGCACATATTTCGTCTGCCCGCCGGTGTCGGCGTCACGCCCGAGCTCCAGATCGTGATTGCGAATGAGGCCATGGATACTGATGAGCAGGAAATACCTGCCGCTGTTCTCAGAGGGCATGGGGGATTCCGGTACTGGATTGGTGATTGAAAACTCGCATCTGCCTGATTCTAACATTGCATTCCCGGTATTTCAGGCGGCTCGGGAAATGCCGTGTCGATTACGAGGTAGCCTGTACCGGCAGGAGGCAGAATGCTTGCGGCAAGTTCGCCAGCTTCAGCCAGTTTCGTTTGCAGAGACAGCGCGATTATCGAAAGCGACGGATATGCTCTTCGGGTTGAATCACACGCCTCCGCTGTGAACCACCTCGTAGTAGCGTTTCTCCAGTTCGTTCTTGTGCTGGGTCTCTTCGTCGGCCAGGTAGAGGAACAGGTCGCGAATCGGGCCCGGTGGCGAGGATTCGGCGAGCGACCGGTACTGTTCCATCGCGGCATGCTCGCGTCCCAGTGCATACTGCAGCACGGCCTGGTCGTCCGGCTTGTCGCCGAGTTCCGGCAGGTGGATGCAGTCGGAAAAGCGCCTGTCGCTGGCAGGGGTTTCGATCGACTGTTTCACCTGCTCGGTGATGTCGCTGCGCGCGCGCAGCTGTGTGAAGAGGTCATAGTGTTGCTGCTCTTCTCTGGCCAGTTCCTCCACCAGGTAACGCATCTGCTTGCTGACCTTCGGAGCAAGCGCGCTGTAGAAATCACGCGCTGTCCGCTCGAACTCGGTCGCAACCTCGAGGATCTCCTCCAGCGAAGTCTTGGACTTGAGTCGTTTGTATCCTCTGCCTTCAGGCATCTCATGCCTCCTTTTTTTCTAACATGGCGTCGATACTTGCCGCGACCTTGTGTCCGTTGGCCACCGCGCTGACAACGTCGGGTCCCTTGACACAGTCGCCGGCCGCCCAGAGCCAGGGCTCTGATGTGCGTCCCGCGTCATCCACCTGGATGCGCCCGCGGTTCCATTCGAGTTTCTCGGTCAGCGCTTCGCCAAGCAGGCTTGTATCGCTCATCTGGCCGATGGCTTCGACCACCCATTCCCCTTCGTGCAGCTGCTCATCGCTGTTGTCGTAGGTCGGGGCAAAGCGGTGCTGGTCGTCGAAGATGGATAATACCTTCCAGCTGCGCAGCCCGAGCAACCGACCCTGGTCATCGCTGATACACGCCTGCGGACCGCGCGAATCCAGAATGGTGATCTCTTCCTCGATGGACTCCTTGATCTCGACCGGATCGGCCAGGAAGTGCGCCTTGTCCTCCAGCGCAGTCAGCGTGACATTGATCTCTCCGTGCTGCTGTTTCTGCAGGCGTGCCATGCTGCGCGCGATATCCATCGCAACGTTGCCACCGCCGATGACGACCATGCTTTTCGGTGCCTCGAGCATCTCGCCATCACGGATGCGACGCAGCAGATCCACGGCCTTGAAGACATGCGGGTGATCGGAGCCGGGGATGCGCGTGGAGCGGCCCATCCACAAGCCGATGGCCAGCACCACGGCGTCGTTGTCCTGCTGCAGCTGCTGCATGGAGATGTCCCTGCCGACGCGGGTGTTGTAGCGCATCTCGACGCCCATGGAGACGATCAGATCGATATCGCGCTGAATGGTCTCGGAGGGCAGGCGGTATTCCGGGATGCCGTAACGCGTCATGCCTCCGGCATGCGACTCGGCCTCGTAGACGGTCACCTGATGTCCCTTTCGCGCCAGGTCGAAGGCCGCGGTCATGCCGCCGGGGCCCGCTCCGATGATGGCGATCTTTTTACCGGTGGCGGGCGCCGGACCGCCGATGATGTCGCGGTAGCGTTCGTAGGGCACCTGCTCGGTGATATGGCGCTTGAGCCAGCGAATCGCAATCGGGTCGCCCTCGTGACTTGCCGCACAGGTGGTCTCGCACTTGCGCGTACACACCTTGCCGCAGATCTGGGAGAAGGGATTGCTGTTGTAGAGCAGTTTTAAACCATGCTCGTAATCGCCGTCGCGCACCGCGGCGATATACTCGGGAATCGGCATGTGTGTCGGGCAGGTGGCCACACAGATGCCGCAGGTGACGCAGCGGTCGGCCTCCAGGATGGCCTGTTCGACCGAGTAGCCGCCGACGATCTCGACGAACGAGTCGATGCGCTCGCCGGGTGCGAGTTCCGGCATCTCGATGCGCTCGGGCGCGTTCAACCGGTGGCCTTCAGGTCGGTGATAACCCTGCTTGACGTCATCCCACTCCTTTTTATCGACGCCGGGAATGTAGCGGAACTTGTCCGGGTCGCTCTCCACCCACTTGTAGGCGTTGGACATGGTCAGGGAGCTGGTCATGCAGACGTCCACGCAGAGGGCGCACCAGCAGCAGCGGCCATAGTCGATGCGCGGGCGCAGCCCGGAGTCGCCGGGCTGGGTCTTGATGCCCTCGACGCCTTCCACGATGACCATGTCAATGGCGCCGTTCTGGCAGATTGCTTCGCAGGTACCGCAACCGATGCATTTTTCGACATCATTCTGGTGAAAGCCGCGGTAGCGTTCCGTGGCCTCGCGGTTGAACGGGTCCTTGATACTGACAGGTTCGCGAAAGATATTCTTCCAGGCCATGAAGGGCGATAGCAGGTCGCGCACGCTCATCGTTCGATCTCCGGCGGATAGGTGTGCAACGAGACCATCAGCCCGGCGACATCGGAGATGTTCACGTTGACGATCAGTCGCTCCAGCAGCGCCATCGCATGGGTATAGGACGGGCCACGCACGTTGACCCGGCGCGGGTAGCCGCTACCGTCGGTGACCAGGTAATAGCCATATTCCCCGCGCGAGCATTCGCCGCGCACGTAGGTCTCGCCGCGCGGGATTTTCCAGTGCAGGACGTTCGGCAGGGTTGCCATGACTGGTCCCTTGCGTGGCATCTTCGCCAGTATCTGGCGGATCAGTTCGATGGACATCAGCAGATCGCGGCGGCGCACATCGGCACGCGCGTAAACATCAGACTCCCGGGCAATCACGGGTTCGAAGTCCAGCTGGTCGTAAATCAGATAGGGTTGGTCCTTGCGCACGTCCTTGGCGACCCCGGCGCCGCGAGCGACCGGCCCGGTGATGCCGTACTCGTCGACCAGTGCCGGGTCGACATAGCCCAGTCCGACAGCGCGCTTCTTGAAGACGGCGTTGTTGAACATGGTGTCCAGGACGTCCTTGAGGGTGCTTTCGATTTCCTGCAGGGTCTCTTCCATGCGCGCGTCGAAACCGTCCGGCAGGTCATCGCGCACACCACCCGGTAGAATGAACATGTGGTAGATGCGCGCTCCGGTCAGCTCCTCGAAGCGGTCGAGCATCAGGTCGCGTGCGTAGGTGGTCCATTGCCCGATTACCCCCTGGCCGAACGCGCCGGCCTGGCCGCCGAGGTACATCAGATAGCTGTTGATGCGGCCCATTTCGAGAATCAGGGCGCGGATCCAGTGTGCTTTTTCGGGGATTTCGAGTCCAGCCAGTTCCTCGACGGCGGCGGCATAGCAGTATTCGTTGAAATCGGGTTCCGGCACACAGATGCGGCAGACGATCGGGAAGCACTGGATGAAGGTGCGCCGTTCCATGAGTTTCTCGAAACCGCGGTGCAGATAGCCGACATGGGTCTTGCCCTCGACGACCTCGTCGCCGCAGACGGTCAGCTCGACAGACATGTTGCCCGTGATACCGGGATGGTTCGGACCCTGCCAGAGCTTCAGATACTTGCCTGATGTCAGGTCGATATCGAGGGTGCCGTCAGGATTGCGGGCGGGGTACTGGCTACGGTCAGCCTTGCCAAATTCTGCTTCAGCCATCGTCACCCTCGTCGGGGTAGAGTTTCAGTTTCATGTAGAGTGCCGGATCCTGCGTTTCGCGGCCGGGACGGTCAACATAACTCTCCTGTGAATATTTCAGCGTGTCGAAGTCGCGCCGGTAGGGCGGCAGGTCTGTCCAGCCCTCGAGAATGAAGTCTTCGTTGACACGAGGACTTTCCGGGAAATCGATGCCGAACATTTCGCGCAGCTCTCGCTGATAGGTCGCAGCGGTCGGCCAGAGATCGTGAATACTATCCATGCTCGCATCATCCCGAGCCAGTGTCAGGCGTACGCCAATGTCCCTTGCATTGCTGCGATCGTTGAGCAGATAAGTCAGCTGAAACCGGTTGTCCTCTATCCAGTCCACGGCGGTCAGCAGCACAAGGTGGGTGAAGCCTTCGCAGTCGCGCAGATGAAGCAGCAGCGGGCGCAGCTGTTCCCGCTGAACGGTGACGAACGCCAGGTCTGGGCGTTGTTCGGTGAACTCGCCCAGTCCGAATGTCGATTCCAGTTGTTTGTACAGATCCAGCATCTGTTTCTCTGTTCCCCGGGTATGGATTTCCGGGGTCGGAGTCAAACCGATCAGCCCGGGAGGCTGACTTGCACTGTTTTGACTCCGCCCCCTGTCATGTTTACCAACTGTAGTCCGGCATGTCCCAATCCTTGATCACGCGTTTCTGGTTGGCCTTGTACCTGTCGAAGTTCTCTGCATATTTGTTGGCCCCTTCGGCCTTGCCGGCGCGGATCAGCTTTTTCAGGTCCTCGAAGCCCTGCAACAGGGCCTCGGGACGCGGCATGCATCCGGTGATATAGAGGTCCACGGGCAGGTAGTTGTCAAGGCGCTTGATGGTGTTGTAGGAGTCCCAGTACATGCCGCCATTGATGGTGCAGGAGCCCAGTCCGACGACATACTTGGGATTCTGCATCTGTTCGTAGGAACGGATCGCGCGCTTGAGTGTCTTGACGGAGAGGTAACCGGAGATCACCAGCAGGTTTGCCTGCCGCGGCGTCGGGCGCCATTGAATCCCGTATCGGTAGGCATCGAAACGCGGCGTCATCAGCGGGCGCATCTCGATCGCGCCGCAACCGGTACCGAAACCGAGAATCCAGAGTGATTCGGAACGCGCCCAGTTGAAGAGGTCTTCGACGATCCTGGTATAGGCAGGCGTCTGCACAGTGGGGCCCGCCTGGCAGTAGTAGTCCTGCAGGGGATCGATTCTGATCTCCTGGCCGTCCGGCGCCTTGACAGTACGCGGCACCAGTTCCTCGCGTACCGGAATGTCCCTGAGAGCCGGTCGCTCCTGATGCTCCGGCCCCTCGTCCGGCTCCTGGTCGATGAGTTTATCAAAGTCTTCTTTCATAATTTCACACCATAAGAATAGCAATCACACCAAGCGGCAGCGCCCAGATCAAAAACCAGCGCACGGAGTGTTCGACGCGAAAGCGCGGGAAGACTACCCCGACAAACACGGAAAAGAGGTAGATCAGGAAGATCTTCAGGAAGAACACGGGCCAGCTGGCAGCGCCACCGAAGAAGAGGTTCATGAAAACCACCATCTTGGCGATAGGGAAGATGACGCGATTGGTCTGCATCAGCGCGAGGTACGAGGAGTGGTACTCGGTCGGCGGGCCGATGGGGATTTCCTGGGGCGCAAGCACCACGTCGAAGGGCGGGCGCATCATGGATCCGAGGAACGACAGCATGGCTGCGGCCACGGCCAGCGGGTTCGTGAACAGGGTCCAGTTCATCACGCCGCCCTGCTGTGCGGCCACGATCTCGGTGACAGAGAGGGTGTTGTACTGCAGGGCCACGGCGAAGACCGCCAGGGCGAACGGCAGTTCGGCGGTCGTGACCTGGGAAAGCCCGCGGCTGACGCCGATAGCCGAATAGGGATGGCCACTCTCGCCGGCGCCCAGCGCCATTCCGAGTGTACCGAAGAAGATGAAGTAGAGTGCCAGGATCAGGTCTCCCGCGAACGAGAGATTCGAAAACATCACCGATCCGTAGATGGTCGGCACGAACAGCAGCAGGCCGACACCGCCGGTGAGGCGGAAGACCGGCCCGAGGTAGAACATGACGCCGTGCGTGATGGAACTGCGGATGCTGTAGTTCTTGATCAGGTCGACATAGTTCTGCCAGATCGGGATGCCATGGCGACGCCCGACGCGCGCGCCGATCTTCTGCATCAGCGCTGTCAGCAACAGGCCGTAATTGATGACGATGAACAGTGTCAGCAGGGAGTAGGGGATCATGATCCATTCGAACGACATATGGGTGCCTCTAAAAATTCGGATTTTTTTGTGAGTGCAAGGAAGAGCCGCGCGCAGAACCGCAGTGTAGGTTGCGATACATGAGGATTCGAGCACGGCGCTGACGCTGCAATCGCGAAAAAAGACAATTGTTAGAGGTGCCCATCGGTTATCTCCCGGGACTGAGCAGGTACACGATGACCACGAAGGCCAGCAACTGGATGGCGTAGACCTGGCCGTTGCCATTGTAATAGCGGCGCAGCAGGTCGGCGAGGGTATGCAACAGGTCGACGAGGCTGCCCCAGAAGCGCTCGAACAGCGGCCATGTCAGAAAGCCCAGCGCCTTGCGGTAGGGTGCGAAGAAGTTCCAGGCGAAATGCGTGGTCTCGGGCCGGTAGGGACGTTCAGCGGCGAAGACGATGTTGAACTGCTTGACCTTCTGCGCCCTGCGGTTGACGAACAGCAGCCATGCAAACACCAGGCCGAAGATGACGCCGATGATCACCATGATGGATACGGGGCTCCAGTAACCGTATTCACTGGTGATGGTCAGGCCCTGCCAGTTCAGCCCGCCACCGTTGGGCAGATAACTGGTCATGAAGGCGTCGACGTGGCGCAATGCCAGCCCGGGCACCAGGGCGAAGGCCAGCAGGAATAGCACGTAGATCATCTGGGGCAGAATCAGCCAGAAAGGTGCTTCCCTGACACGCCGGTGCTCGTCCTTGAGCTGGCCAAGGAAGATGGTGTGTATCAGGCGGAACAGGTAGAGGAAGGCGATCGGGCCGGAGAGGAAGATCAGCACCATCGGCAGCCGGTAGTCGGTGGTCATGATCGCATTGTAGAAAATCCATCTTCCACCGAAGCCTGATAGCGGCGGTACACCCGACATGGCGATGATGCCGATCAGGACCGCGATGAACGAGAGCGGCATCAGGGTGATGAGCCCACCCATCTGGAACATGGCGCGCGTGCCCGTGCGCTTGGCGATGCCGCCAACCGAGAGGAACAGCATCGACTTGTAAATGTAGTGATTGACCACGAACATCAGCGCCATGAGCCAACCGAGGTGGTTCATGAGGGCCAGGCCGAACAGCGCATAACCCATCTGTCCGATGGAGGAGTAGGCGAGCAGCCGCTTGGCATCCTCCTGGAATGCCGCCATGAGGTTGCCGAGCAGGGCGGAAAGGGCGCCGATCCACATCATCGCGTGGGTCAGGTCGATGCCGTAGAACTCCTGGCGACCCATGTTGATCAGCAGCATGAAGAGGCCGAACAGCCCGGCCTTGAGCAGGATGCCGGAGACCATCGGCGAGACATCCGTCTCCGCCTCTGCGTGGGCGCCGGGCAGCCAGATGTGCAGGCCGATCGCGGCGGTCTTGGTCATGAAGCCGATCGCGAGCAGCAGGAAAACCCAGGGAGCCAGCGGATCGGCCAGGGTTTTCAGTGTTGCCAGGGCAAGCCCGGACTCCCCCTGGCCGGCCAATGCAAAGCCTGCGAGAATCAGGAAGGCGCCACCCAGCGAGAAGACCAGGTAGGAGAGGGCATGAGGCTCGGATTGGCGGCCGCGCAGGATCAGGAAATAGGAGCCGATGGTCAGCGACTCCCAGGCAGCGAAAAAGCTGAACGCGTCCTCGGCCACGATCAGCATCGCGAGGCCGGCGTACATGAGCATGGCCGAGGGATAGAAGCCGAGGCGTCGCCCGGGGGTCTGGAAACTGGCCAGCAGTATCAGCGCTCCGCCCACGAGGATGATGGCGCCGAAGATCAGCTGCAGCGGATCGTATTCCGGATAGCTGAGCCAGAACCAGGCCAGCAGCCCGGCGATGGCCAGACCGTTCTTGAGTCTTCCCGGAAGCCACTCCAGTGGCAGGAACAGCAGGGCAAACAGTATTGGCGGTGCCAGCAGCAGGTTGCTGTGCGGCGAGAGTTCACCCCAGAGATAACCGAGTCCCCAGCCGGCAACGACAGCGGAGAACACCGCGATGCGTTTGACCACCGAACGCGCAGGAACCGTGTCAACCACGTCGCGCTTGATGACATAACCGAACCAGCGGAACAGGTAACCGGCCTCGATCAATGCGCCGAAGAGCAACAAGCCGAGCAACAAGAGACGGCCCTCGCCCGCCATCGCATGCACCAGTTCCCACTTGGCGTAGAAGCCCGGAAAGGGTGGCAGCCCGATCAGCAAGGCGACGAAGGTCACGAAGGCAAACAACATCAGCGGGTTGGTGCGCAGCGCGCTCCACGCGGTCAGGTCGCGGCTGACAATGAGGCCCGACAACCAGTACAGCCCCGCCTTTGCGACCGCATGCGCCAGCAGCACGCCGCCCGCGACCAGCAGGTAGTCGTCGCCGAGAATCTCCTTCTGCCCGACGACCGTGAGGACCAGGCCGATCTGTGCCACCGAGGAGTAGCCAAGCAGGCGCCGGTCGTTTTGCTGCGCCAGGGCGAAGAGGTTGGCGCCGACGAAGCTGACGATGCCGATGGCCGAAGCCACTTGCATCCAGGGGCCGCCACCAATCAGCAGCAGCTTGTCAACGGCGAAGAGTGTCGCTGTGCCGGTGGCGGCCGAGACCAGCGCGGAGAAGGCCGGATGCGCCGATTCGTAGATGTCCAGCGCCCAGCCGTTTGCCGGGAAGACCTTGAGCTCGGCGACCACCGCAATGAAGACCAGGAAGAAGGCCAGGGCGCCGCCCTTGACCAGCAGTCCGGAAACGCCGGCCATGCTGTCGATGTTGAGCGAGCCGCTGGCATGGTAGACGAAAATGATACCGACCAGCATCAGGATCGAGACGACCTGAGAGGCCACCAGGTACTTGAAGCCGGCGCCGAGCGCACGTTCGTCACGGGACAGGAGGATCAGCCCGCCGGTGGAGATGACCGTGAGTTCGAAAAACACGAACAGGTTGAACAGGTCGCGGGTCATGACGATGCCGCTGAGCGCCATGCTGAAGATCAGCAACACCGCCATGGCGCGGCGTCCCTGCTTGAAGAGGGTGTCTTTGAGGTAGAGCGCGGAGAGCAGGCCGGTCAGGTTCATCAGCAGCACCAGCGCGGCTTCCGCCAGCCCCAGCCTCAGGTTGACGGCAAAGGGCGGCTGCGTTCCTGCAGTGATGATCTCGACCGTCGAGGCGCTTCCGCTCGCCAGCGTGATGACCCAGCTGGCAGCAATCCAGCTCGTGAAGGCCAGCACGCCCAGGGTAACGGCATAACCGGCGGCACGCCACTGATCACGCAAGAGTCCCAGGGTGAAGGCGCCGCCGAGTCCGGCAGCGATCAGGTAGATCGGGCTCACCATTTCAGCTCCGTGTACCTTGAGATGTCCAGCGTGCCCCTGGTCTTGAAGAGCCTGTAGGCATAGGCCAGCATCAGCGCGGTGACGCCGACCCCGATGACGATCGCGGTGAGAACCAGCGCCTGGGGGACCGGGTCGATGATGCGTTGCGCGGCCTCGGCGGCTGCGACTGCCTCATCGAGGATCGGCGCGGTGCGTCCGTTCATGTAGCCGACAGCCACCAGCACCAGGTTGACCCCGGTGTTGGCAACACTGAAGGCCACGATCATGCGCAGAATGTTGCGGTTACTCAGGGCGCCGTAGAGGCCGATCAGGATCAGCAGAAAGCCGGTAATCATGGCGATGAGTGCCATCAGAGTTCCTCCGTTTCGGAGAGGCTGACAAGCATGGAGGAGAACTCTGCGCCAACCTTCAGACCGACAAGGGTATAGATGATCGGGATAGCGCCGGCCGAGAAGAGCTCCCCGAAGGTGCCGATCGGCAGGATGCGGTTGTCGAGGAAACCGCCTGCCAGCAGGATGCCCAGGATGCCGATCGACACGAAGGCCACCCCGGCAGTCGATTCGATGATGGTGATCAGGCGGTGGCCGAAGCGCCTCGCCGGGTTGCTCAATAGCAGGAGCAGCATCGCCGATGCAAGGATGGCGCCGCCCTGGAAGCCGCCTCCGGGCGTCAGGTGCCCATGGCTGAAGACATAGGCGCCGAACAGGAGGATCAGCGGCAGCAGCAGCCTGGTCCCGGTCGTGAGCAGTTCCCCGGTTGGTGGCAGTTCCCGTCGCGTCGTCGGTGTCGGGGTCAATCCCTCCTCGCTCGCCGTATTGTGCTGGGCTCCTCTCGTTGATTGACTCCGTCCCCTGGAGTGGGACAAGACGAGGCCGACGATGGCGGCGGTGAGGAACAGCACCGTGACCTCGCCGAGCGTATCCAAGCCACGATAGGTGACGATGACCGCGGTGACGATGTTGGCTGCGCCGAGATCCTCCGCGGTGTGTTCTGCATAGTAGCTTGCGGTGAGGTTCAACTCCTCGTCCGGCACATAGGTCATGACCAGGCCGGCGAACAGGCTGCCAATGCCCGCGAGGAGCAGAATCAGCGTCAGGCGTCTAATCATGGGTGCCTCTGAAAATCCTGATTTCTTCGTAAGCATGGAGCTGACGCGGCAATCGCTGATGAAGACTGTTTTTAGTGGTGCCCATCATGTTCCCCCCTGCGGACGCGGCCGAGCACGAAAAAGAAGAGAAAAGTGGTCAGGCCGCTGCCGATGGCAGCCTCGGTCATCGCCACGTCGGGTGCGGCCAGCAGCAGGAACATCACCGAGGCCAGCAGGCCGACCAGTCCCGCCGAAAGGATGGAGATGCCCAGGCTGCGTCTGCCGCGCACGGCCATGATGGCGAGTATGACCATCGCCAGTGCGAGCAGCAGAGCAAGTGCGATCGGCAGGGTCATGTTTGCTCCTCCCGCTCTTCCTCGAGCCGGTCGATCTCACTGGTGCCTGTCATCGGCATGCCGATCCGGTGGGCGGCGCGCGCCAGCACCTGCGAGGAGAGCGGGTTCGTGAACATCAGGAAGAGGCCGATCAGCAACAGCTTGAGGCTCCATTCCGGATAGAGGAATGCGGTGCCGGCAAGACTCAGCAGCGTGCCGAGGGTCGTCGCCTTGGTGCCTGCCTGGATACGGTTGTAGATGTCGGGCATGCGCACCATTCCGAGGCCGCCGAGCAGCAGGAAGAGGGTGCCGGCAACCAGCAACAGGGCGCCGATGAGATGCAGGAAGGGTTCCATCAGAAGCCCCGCTCGAGGAAACGGGCGACCACGATCACCCCGAGAAAGGAGAGCAGCGCATAGACCAGTGCGACATCGAGGTAGATACCCCGCTGTTCGGCGATCGCCGCGAACATGATGCCGGTGATGCTGACGATGGTCAGGCCATCGAAAGCGATCACGCGGTCAACGGGCGAGGGGCCCTTGATGAAGCGCCACAGCACCAGCAGAAAGGCAGTTCCGGCAAGAATGGCTGCCAGGCCGATCAATGCATCAACCATACATCACCTCCAGGTAGCGTTCGAAACCGGCAGAAATTTCCCTGGTTGCAGCTTCGGTATCCAGCTCTTGCGTGGTTACGCAGTGCACGTAGAGCCATTCATCATCGATTTCCACGGTCAGGGTGCCCGGTGTGAGTGTGATGGAGTTGGCCAGCATCAGTCTGCCCATGCGGCTCTTCAGACCGGTCCTGATCTTCAGGATTGCGGGCTCGATCGGCAGGTCGGGGGAGACCACGATCATGGCGAGCCGAAGGTTCGCCCTGACGAGCTGGCGAAAAAAGTAGGCATAGTAGCGAATCCCGGCGATAACAGCCCGCGGTGTCCAGCGGAATTCGGTGAAAAAGGAGAGTCCGTCGCGGTACAGCAGGGCCACGATCAGCGAGATCAGCATGCCGATGAGCAACTTGTCCGCCGCAAGGCTGTTGACCAGCATCACCCAGAAGAGCATCAGGGTGGCGAACAGAATGGCGGGATCACGCAGCTTCACTTTCGATGTTACTGGTGTTGACATGGAGTCTCCTTGCCGCCGGCGGTTCGCTGCAACGGCCAGGGACAATCGGATGCCGCCCTCGTCGCAGTACCGGACGATTGAATTCGCAATGTCGGGTCGTTTGTTTTCATAATGCGCGTGCCAGACGTTAGCTCATACTGACGAAATCGAGACGCTACCACAAATCGTCATATGCAATCGTGACTAAGTGACTGTTCATTGATGCATGGCAGCCACGCTTCTTCATCACGGTGCAAAATGACAGGATTCCGCACCCATAGCGGTGCGGTCTTCACTATGCGCCCCGGCTTGCGCGCCAGTCATACAACGCATCAGGAAACAAGCAAAAATCGCGCCAGATTATGTCACGCGGCGGGATTGCAGGAGAGCTATCCAGGCCGAACAGAGTTCCATCGCTGCGCGATATCGCACAGCGCTCGTGAGCTGCGAGTCGAAACTGAAGAGGTTCTGACACCGCGCGCCAGATATTGCAGGCGAGGCCCCGGCGGACAGCCCGATTGGTTGCGTGGAAATCTGGTCTCGCGGCGCTGCACCTGAGACAATCGCTGCCTGACCTGCCGATCCGGGCAGGACTTCATCCGCTCGAGGCCCGCGCTGCAATGAGAGAATAACTGTGCTGTCACCGCAAGACCAACAGGAACGCGACATGCTCGAATCCCTGCATGCGTCGCTCGAACAGGGCGATATGCAGGAGGTGGAGCGGCTGCTCGAGGCCATGCACCCCTCCGGTGTTGCCGATGCGCTCGAGGGAATCACATGGGACCAGCGGACCGAACTCTGGCGGCTCGTGCGGCCAGAGGTCAGGGGCGAAGTCCTGCTGCAGCTCCATGGCGAGGTGCGTCACCGGCTGATCGAGCAGACGGGCGAGCAGCAACTGCTCATTGCGCTGCAGTCGTTGCAGATGGACGAGCTCGCCGACCTGGATGCGGATCTTCCGATTTCGGTCGTCGATGCCATGGTGCATGCGATGGACGACCAGTCGCGCGCACGCTACGAGGCCGTGCGCGCCTGGCCGGACAATACGGCCGGCGGCCTCATGGACGTGGACGCTGCCGTGGTGCGCATCGATGTGACACTGCGCTCGGTCATTCGCTACCTGCGCCTGCTGCGCAAGCGCGAGAGCCGGTTGCCCGAGCATCTCGACAGCCTGATCGTCGTGGATCGCGACAACAGCTATCTCGGCATCCTGATGCTCAGCGACCTCATATCGCTCGATCCCGAGACTCCCGTCGGAAGCGCCATGCTGGCCGATGTCCAGGCGATTCCCGTCGACACGCCGTCGAGCCGCGTGGCCCGCCAGTTCGAGGACCAGGACCTGCTGTCGGCGCCGGTCACCGGTGAAGACGGCAGGCTGCTGGGGCGCATCACGGTCGACGACGTTGTCGATGTCATGCGTGGTTCGGCAGAGCAGGAGGTCATGCGCCGTGCCGGACTCTCCGAGGGCACCGACATGTTCGCCCCGGTCTTCTCCAGCGCACTGCGCAGGGCGCTCTGGCTCGGCGTGAATCTCGTCAATGCATTCATCGCCGCCTGGTTCATCGGGCTTTTCCAGGACTCGATCGACAAGGTCGTCGCGCTCGCCGTCTTCATGCCGGTCGTCGCCAGCATGGGCGGCGTTGCGGGCACGCAGACGCTGACGCTGGTCGCGCGCGGGCTCGCACTCGAGCAGGTTCGGCGCAGCAACGCCGGCAGACTGTTTCTGCGGGAGATCGCGCAGGGCCTGCTGAACGGTATTTTCTGGTCTTTCGTCGTCGCCCTGGTGGCATTCCTCTGGACAGGCGACGCGCGTCTCGGCATGGTTTTCGGTGCCGCGTTGATCATCAACCTGCTGACTGGCGCCATGGCCGGTACGCTCGTGCCGCTGGGTCTGCAGCGCATCGGTATCGATCCGGCCCTGGCGGGCGGCGTGTTGCTGATCGCCGCAACGGACGTGGTCGGGTTTGTCTCTTTTCTGGGCCTGGCGACGCTCTTCGTGCTCTAGCCAGTCTGTGAAGGATTGCGCTCGAACCTGAAGAGGTTCTCATCTCCAGGGACACGAAAAAATGAAAGGCCCGCCGGATGGCGGGCCCTGGATTGATTGGGGTTGCGCCCTGGAGGATGACTCGGCACCTCCCTGTGCCTCGCCCTTCGGGCCATCGCTGTGCGATGTTCGGCAGCGCTCCTGCGCTGCGCGTCGAACCTGAAGAGGTTCTCATCTCCAGGGACACGAAAAAATGAAAGGCCCGCCGGATGGCGGGCCATTCATTTTATGGCGCGCCCTAGAGGATTCGAACCTCTGACCTTCGCCTCCGGAGGGCGACGCTCTATCCAGCTGAGCTAAGGGCGCAAAACTCTGTATTTTTCTTCAACACTCAGTGTTCTTTCGAATGGCCCTGCGGGCCATCGGGCGACGCTCACGCTGCTGCGCAGCTTCCCCGGCCCGATATCGCAGATATCGGGCGTTCGCCTCGGTACGAAGCCGTGCTTCGTGACCGCCTCGGCTCACCCGGCTGAGCTAAGGGCGCAAAACTCTGTATTTTTCTTCAACACTCAGTGTTCTTTCGAATGGCCCTGCGGGCCATCGGGCGACGTCTGCGCCATGGAGTGGCCGCAACGACGAGGGGGGAAAGACTACTGGACAGCCGCATTTTTGTCCATCCCGATCAGCTTCAATCGTCACCGGAAAAAAGATATACTGCCGCAGATTTTTTGCTATTCCCAATTTCAGAACCGAGGAGCTTATCGTGACTGATCAACAAGATGCAGGCTTCCTGCGAACATTTGGACTGGTACTGGGCTTTCTGGTTGTCTTCACTATCGTCATCATCGTGATTGCGAATGTCGTGACGAGAGACATGGGTGAGGAGCAGTCCAGCAAAGTGCAGCAGGATGCGATCAACGAACGACTGGCTCCGATCGCGAAAGTCAATGTCGCGGGCACATCGTCGGCGGACGCAGGCGCAGCCGAGCCTGCTGCGGCGAAGTCCGGCAAGGAAGTCGTTGCCATGGCCTGTAATGCCTGTCATGGCACCGGCGCGGCCGGCGCACCCAAGATCGGCGACAAGGCCGACTGGCAGGCGCGCTTCGATCAGGGCATGGACACGCTTGTCGATCACGCCATCAACGGCTTCACGGGCTCCAAGGGGATGATGCCGGCCAAGGGCGGCAACATGTCCCTGAGCGATGAAGAGGTCAAGGCTGCGGTCATCTCCATGCTTGAGGAGACGGGGATCGATGTCGGCGATGCAGGCACTGCTGCCGCTGCAGAGGCACCGGCCCCGTCAGCCGAAGCGCCGGCGGATACGGCGCCGGCCGCACCTGCTGCAGAGAGCGGCACGGCCGACCTTGCCAAGGGGCAGGAGATCTACACCAAGTCCTGCTCCACCTGTCACGGCATGGGCATCGCCGGCGCTCCCAAGGTGGGTGATGCGGCGGCCTGGGAAGCCCGCATCGCGCAGGGGGAGCAGACGCTCGTCGATCACGCCATCAATGGCTACCAGGGCGCCAGCGGTTACATGCCGGCGAAGGGCGGTTTTGCCTTCCTGAGCGACGAGGATGTAGCCGCTGCCGTCGCCTACATGGTCGCGGAAAGCCAGTAACTGCCGTATCCATTGCGGCGAGAGCGCCGCAACTGCATGAACCCGCTCGATGGAGCGGGTTTTTTCTTGCCGCCGTCCTGCAGATGACTTCGCAGTCGCGGTGCAATTGCATTAACCTAGACGCAATCAATTTTTCACACGGAGCATGGGTATGCATCTCGGAATCATCGGCCTCGGGCGCATGGGCGCCAACATGGCGCGGCGCCTGCGCCGCGCGGACATCGAAGTGACCGCCTTCAACCGCACAGAGTCTGTCACGCAGGAGTTGGCGGGCGAGACCGGCCTGACGGCCGCCGCCTCGATCGAGGAGCTGGTGGCCGCGCTGCCATCGCCGAAAATCGTCTGGCTCATGCTGCCGTCCGGCGACATCACGGAACAGCATGTCGAGCAGGTCTCGGAACTGCTGAGCGAAGGAGACCTGCTCGTCGACGGAGCGAACTCCTGGTACAAGGATTCGATGCGCCGCGCGCAGCTCGTGAACCCCAAAGGCATCGGTTACGTCGATGCGGGCGTCTCCGGCGGCGTCTGGGGGCTCGAGAACGGCTATGCCCTCATGGTCGGTGGCGAGGAGCGTTACGTGGAGCTGATCGAGCCTGCGCTGAAGGTACTCGCGCCGGGTCCCGACAAGGGGTGGCATCACTGCGGCCCGGTCGGCAGTGGCCACTTCGTGAAAATGGTCCACAACGGCATCGAGTACGGCATGATGCAGGCGTTTGCCGAGGGCTTTGCGCTCATGAAGTCGCGCGAGGACTTCGACATGGACATGGCCGCCATCGCCGAGATGTGGCGGCATGGCAGCGTCGTGCGCAGCTGGCTGCTCGACCTGACCGCTGACTTCCTGAAGGAGGACCAGCAGCTCGAGGGCATCGAGCCGCATGTCGCCGACTCGGGCGAGGGTCGCTGGACCGCCATCGAGGGCATCGAGCAGGGAGTCCCGACGCCGGTCATGAGTCTCGCGACCATGATGCGCTTCTCGAGCCAGGGCAAGGGCGATTACGGCAACCGCCTGCTTGCCATGATGCGCAAGGGTTTTGGCGGTCACGCGGTCACGACGAAGGATTGATGCCATGCTGCCCGTCGGCCCCTGTTATTTCGTCATCTTCGGCGCCACCGGCAACCTCGCCAGCGAAAAGCTGATCCCGTCGCTCTATCATCTCGAGGCAGCCGGGCGCATCAACCCGGAACTGCAATTCATCGCCTTTGCGCGGCGCGACTGGAGCCAGGACGACTGGAAGGAGCACATGCTGCTCTCGCTGAACGACCGATTCGGCAAGAAATACGATGCATCCATCGGCGATCGCCTGATCGGGCGCTTCGAGTACGTGCACGGCGACTACAGCAACGAGAACGCCTACGGGACGCTCATGGACGTGCTCTCGCGCCCGCGCGAGGGAACCTGCGAGAACATCGTCTTCTATCTCTCGATACGCCCCGCCGATTTCCTGACAGTCGTCTCTCACCTGCACAGGGCCGGCTTCAGCGGCAGCTTCGCGAAGCATCGCATCGTCGTCGAGAAACCCTTCGGCGAGGATCTCGAGAGCGCGCGCATGCTGAACCTCAAGCTGCACCAGTATTTCAGCGAGGAGCAGATCTACCGCATCGACCACTACCTCGGCAAGGAGACGGTGCAGAACCTGCTGGTGTTCCGCTTCGCCAACACGCTGATCGAGCCGATCTGGAACCGCAACTACATCGATCACGTGCAGATCACGGTCGCCGAGAGCAAGGGCATCGGCACGCGCGCCGGCTATTTCGACAAGACCGGCGCCCTGCGCGACATGGTGCAGAACCACCTCATGCAGCTCATGACCGTGATGGCGATGGAGCCGCCCGCCACGCTCGATGCCGATGCGCTGCGCGACGAGAAGGTCAAGGTGCTGCGTTCGATCCGGCCGATACCGAAGCAGTCTGTCGGCAACTACGCCTTCCGCGCGCAATACACCGCGGGCGCTCTGAACGGCGAGCCGGTCACCGGCTATCAGCAGGAGAAGGACGTGCCCGAGGGCTCGACCACCGAGACCTTCGTCGCGGCCAAGTTCTACATCGACAACTGGCGCTGGAAGGGCGTGCCTTTCTACGTGCGTACCGGCAAGCGCCTGCCGGAGAAATCCTCGTCGATCTCGATTCGCTTCAAACACCCGCCGCAGCAGCTGTTTCGCGAGACGCCGCTCGAGAAGATCGAGCCGAACTGGATCGTGCTCTCGATCTATCCCAACGAATGCATGCACATGCAGATCCACGCCAAGCGCCCGGGACTCGACATGAACACGCGCATCGTCGATCTCAGTGCCCAGTACCGCGACCCGGAAGAGCCGGCGCTGGACGCCTACGAGACGCTGCTGCTCGATGTCATCGAGGGTGACCGCAGTCTCTTCATTCGCTTCGACGAGGTCGAGTGGGCCTGGCGCGTCGTGGACCCGATCTTGCGCACCTGGTCGCACGAGGACAACTTCATCCACAGCTACCCCGCGGGCACCTGGGGGCCGGACGAGTCGACGCGGCTGTTCGACGCCGAGGACCACGAATGGCGCAACGGCTTCCTGACGGAGGCGGAATGACGGGTCAGCAGCTTCGGTGGCAATGTTTCTCGACCTCCGGCCAGCTCGTCGAGACGCTCTTTGACGACATTTCCGACGTCGCTGCGCGCAGCATCGCGGAGCGTGGCAGTTTTCACATCGTGCTGGCGGGCGGCACAACGCCGAGACTGATTTACCAGCAGCTGCGGCAACTCGAGACCGACTGGTCGCGATGGCATATCTGGTTCGGCGACGAGCGCTGCCTGCCGGACGGGGATCCAGAGCGCAATGACACCATGGCGCGCTTGGCGTGGCTCGACTGCGTCCCGGTGCCGCCCGGCCAGGTACATGCCATTCCCGCGGAGAAGGGCGCCGGTGCCGCGGCAGCGGCCTATAGCATGGAGCTCGCGGGTCAGGACGACTTCGACCTCGTGCTGCTCGGGCTGGGCGAGGATGGTCACACGGCCAGTCTCTTTCCCGGTGGCGAGCTGGGTACCGACCCCGCCAGCCCCGCTGTGCTGCCCGTGCACGACGCCCCCAAGCCGCCGCCCGATCGCGTCAGCATGAGCGCCAGCCGACTCTCGCGGTCGCGGCATGTCTGGTTCATCGTCACCGGCGAATCGAAGAGCCTGGCACTGCAGCAGTGGCGGCGCGGGGTGCCGGTTCCCGCCGCGGTCATCACTCCCGCACAGGCAGTCGCGGTTTACACCGACTGCTGCGACGACTTTACCTGAGCATTGCTCGCGTGTGGCGAAGGCCACGGCTTGACGCCATGCCGGTTGACTGCATACCCTCGAACTCCTGGCCGAGAAGAGAGCGACTGACCATGAGAGCTTTCCAGCGATTTCCATCACTCCTGCTGTTCGTCCTGACGATCCTCATCAGCGGCACGCCATCTGCCGGGACCTGGATCAAGTCCGTCGAATCCTGCGAAAGCTGCCTCGTGGAAAGAGCCGGCGAAAAGCTCCTGGCCGTCCCGCTGATGCAGCTGCAGAAGGGCGACAGGGTGTCTGTCGAGGGGGAGAGCGTCAGGCTCGTACTGGTCGATTCCGCCGACAGCCAGGTCGTGCTGGAGCAGAAACAGGCCAGTTACAGCGTCTCCGAGGACGCCACGGAGGTCGCGTTTCCGGCATCGGTGACGGATGCCCTGGAGTGGTTCCGCCGCGCGGCATCCAGCCTGGTTCCCGGGCGCTCCATGATCACGGCAGGCGATAAAAACCCACCGCAGATCAGTGGAATGGACGTTGATTCTAATAAACTGCCTGAAGGTATGGAGCACGTCGTGTTCGCCTGGGATTTCGGCCAGGCGCCTTTCACCGCAGCGATTGTCGATCGCCACGGGAAGCCGCTTTTCGAAAAGCAGACGGAGAAACAGAAGCTGCCTGTCTCGCTCGATGACTGGCAGCCCGGCAACTACCGCTTCATGCTGACTTCCAACTTCGACGGCGAACCCGTCGCCGACGCCTATCCCTTCTCTCTCGTCGACAGCGAAGAGCTGCCTGACGAGCTGGCCGTCATCGAACAGGCGGAGATGCCCGAAACCATTCGAACCCTCTACCGTGGCATCATGCTGGCGCAATACCCGCAATGGCGCTTCATGGCGCTGCAGCTTGCGATCCGGGCCAGGGACCGGCCGCTGGCGCGCGTCCTGCTCGAAGAGGAGAGTCACTAGGGGGTATCGCAGGCCCCTCGGTTGCAGCTGCCCCACCGAAGGTTCGCAATCCCTGCATCCTGCGCCCGCTCCTGCATGCGGACAGCCAGGGCAACGGCTTCCACCGCATGGCGCCGATAGTCAAATGATTGGCATCGCCCGTCAAGCGGCCTTTCGCTGACAAAGCCATACTACGCATGACCATTGAGTCGACCCGCCGATCAGGGATGGCTGTCCAGGCCCTCCCGCTCCGGCATGACTCTCTGGTGACATGTTGTGTCTCCTGTTGTGGTTTTTTGGCCCCGCTCACGCGGGGTTTTTTTATGCGCGGGAAGCTGGCGCTTCGGGTCAAGCTTTTGGCGCAGGCTGTCAAACATCGCGGATGCCCTGTGCGTAATAATGATTCTGGAAGCCGGACCGGTTCTCGAAAAATGACTCGGCAAGTGGTCATGGAGTCTGGATGAGCCTCCAGGGCTGGCCGGCCTTCAACTCCTGACTGCTTGTCCCCGTTGCGTGCGGGGGCTTTTTTACCGCCTCGCCAGGGGCTCTGCAGCGAGGGGAGGCGGCCCGCCATGCAGCCGCGCCGCGAAGAGAAGCAGCCTGTCCGTCTGTTGAGTATCAGAGCCGGTGCAAGTGGCTCCTGTCGTCCGGCTCTTCAGGGGTTTCTGCAGGTTGTCGAGCCGGTTTCAAGCGAGTAGTAGTGATGAAATTTCTCTGTGCAGCAATCGACAGGAACCACGACCACGAACGCCTCTTCGGCAAGGGCGCGATTTACGACCTGAAGCCGCACCGCCATGGATGGCGCTGTTTCAACAAGGTGTCCGAGGGCGACATCGCCTACATCATCGCTCCCGACAGGAGAGTGCATCGCGGCTACGAGATCAGCCGTGTCGAGAGAGCAGACGAACGCCTCATCATCTTCAGCGAGAGTGTCATCGATCGGCCCGGGATTCCATACCAGGCTTTCATCAAGCAGAGAGGGCTCAGCGATAACAGGATCTCGCCTGTCGGCAACATGCTGCGCGGTTTCAATGTCGTCTGCTTTGCGGAGTGATTTGCTGCACGCGTCTCCGCAGGCGCAGTCTGAACGCCGCCGCAGGCTCCCGTTCCGAGTTTCTCGTGGGTCGAGGGCAATCGCGTCCCGGATGACTTCGACAAAGCGGCAGCAATATGAGAAGTTCTGTGAGCAGTTAAACCGAGGCTGGCACGATCATGGCGCATTCCTGTTTTCTTTCGGCATCCGGCCACAAGTCGGCAAGAGCAGGCGTGGCATCGCGGCCGGTGAGAGTGATTGCGCTCGCTCTTCTTCTGACGACTGTTCCCGCAGAAGCGATTGAAGAGCGTGACTTGTGCTGGAGAGGGGTCTGCGCGGGCATGACGCTTGCGGAGGTGAAATCACGACTGGAGTTCCTCGGCTATGACGTCGATACCAGGTGGCTGGCCAGACTGCTCGGACGTTTCATGCCGGGAATTGGCGGCGTGTATGACTTCGAAGCCCACTCCGAATGGATCTCGGCCAGGCGCGGTGCCGAATGTTCCGTGGATGTCCCGAAGCGCGAGTCCTGTGCATCCCTGACTCTCGGCTTTGTCCGCTTCCCGAGTGGCCGCTTGAGACTCTACTCCTTCGATGGCACTGAAACCGTCCCGTCAGTGCGCTATGCAGCGGATGTCATCGACGGGCTCAGAGCAGCCTATGGTGATCCCGACCGGGAAGGGTGGAAGAGAGCGCCCCGATGGACATTGAGCAACGATCGCTGGACGATGTGGGAGGGTGCCTGGAGCGGCGAGCAGAGCGGTGAATGGTTGAAAGTCGGCCTGCATGTCAACGATGAACTGGCCGTCGAAAACGACAGGCTGCTGCCGCCGGCGTTGTCGAGATCGTTGAAGATAGACTCGATCGATCACAGCTTCAACTCGCTCCCGACAGGATTCGAGGCCGAATCTGCCTGGATCGCGGAAGATGCGGACTGGATAGAAGATCCACAGACGAAGTGCCGTGTATGGAATCCCTTTCCGCGCGACACTGACACCATTCGCTGGGAGGGGGACTGCAACAGGGGGTACGCGACGGGAGAGGGGAGCGTCCACTGGTACGAACATGGACAGGAGTATGAGGTCGATAGCGGCGAGTTCCGCAACGGGAAGCTCAACGGCCATGGTGTCGTCACGATGCGGCTGACGGGGGTGCGGTTCGAGGGGGAATTTCTGGACCACCTCCCGCACGGGGAAGGTGTGCTCGAAAAAGACGGCAGGAGCTATTCCGGAGAGTGGGTCAAAGGCTGCTTGTCCGTCGACGGGCACAGCATCGCATTCTTCACCCATCGTGACCTCTGTGAGCACTACTGAGCGGCGCGCCCCGTCGGCGGTGCAGGCGTTTCAGGATCTTGCCTTGTCCGGCCCGGTTTGCGGAAGCCGGCAAAGTGGTTGCACTGGAAAATGCTGCCTGCCTGCAATCGTGTGGCGCCTGGACGGGGTCTCGTGGCAGGCATCCTCTGCAACCAGCCGGCAGCCGTGAATCCGCCCTGAGCCTTGCTTCATCAAACCGAAACAGAATCGGCGTAGACTTCGACCCGGTCAATCATGACCATTCAGATTCATCATGTGTATTGAGCTCCGTCCCAGGCGGGGCTTTTTTTGTCTCGAGCAGCATCGGCAGAAAACGCAAGGCGCGTCACGCGGATTGCCCGGATTCTGATGCCTTTGACGGAAAAAACGAAAGGCGCCGGAGTGGCGCCTTTGTCGCTTGTTGCTGTTTCAGCGAATGAAATCTGGTCGGGGTGAGAGGATTTGAACCTCCGACCACTGCCTCCCGAAGACAGTGCTCTACCAAGCTGAGCTACACCCCGATAAGGCTGGCTATTTTCTCATTGCCGGTGAGACGTGGCAACAGATTTTCCCGTCCGGGAATCAGTAGTCGCGATCGACCGAGAAGCGGGCCAGTTCGGCAAGCGCGTCACGATACGGCGAAGGAGGCAGAATTTCAAGTGCCTCGATGGCGTTTTCGGCGTGCTTGTGCGCCCGCTGCATGGTGTAGTCGATGGCGTCCGAGTTGCGGATCGCCGCCATGACGTCATCGATGCGTTCACGTCCGCCCTGTTCGATCGCTTCCCTGATGACGGCGGACTGCTCTGCCGGCGCTGTCTGCATGGCGCGGATCAGCGGCAGTGTCGGCTTGCCCTCCTCGAGATCGTCACCCACATTCTTGCCGATGTCATGGACGCTGTAGTCGAGCGCATCGTCGACGATCTGGAAGGCGATGCCGAGCTCCATGCCGTAATCGGCCAGCGCCTGCTCGGTTTTCCCGTCCGCCTGCGCGATGACGCCGGCGAGACGCGTGCCGGCCTCGAAGAGTGTCGCGGTCTTGCGCACGATGACATCGATGTAGCGTTGCTCGTCGATCTCGGGATCGTTGACGTTCAGCAGTTGCAGGACTTCGCCCTCGGCGATCCTGTTGGTGGCGTGCGAAAGGATGTCCATGATGCGCATCTGCTGCAGCGCGACCATCATCTCGAACGACCTGGAGTAGAGAAAATCACCGACCAGGATGCTCGCGGCATTGCCCCAGATGATGTTGGCGGTGTCCTGGTTGCGGCGCAGCTCGGAGCTGTCGACGACATCGTCATGGAGCAGCGTGGCGGTGTGGATGAACTCGATAATGGCCGCGAGATCAACGTGTTGCCTGCCCTCGTAACCGGCCGCCCTGGAGGCGAGCAGCACCAGCAACGGGCGCAAGCGCTTGCCACCGCTGTTGATGATGTAGTGCCCGATCTGGTTGATCAGGACGACATCCGAATGCAGCTGGTCGAGAATGAAGGCGTTGACCGCCTCCATGTCATCGGCAGCCAGGGCGAGGGGAGTATCGAGTGCCATTAAAATCTTGTTTGATAAGCTGGCGGCAATGCTATGGCGTGACCGGGGAATAATCAAGCGGTTTTCTGCCCGCAAGCCGCAGGCTTTCCCGATGTGTTGCAGGGCCGGATCGCGCGTTTCATGCGGCGCACCGGATGCGCAGGCAGTCTCTGCATGCGTGGGCAGTGTCCGCCGTCACTGACATGCCTCCTCTGCAGCGCGGCGATTCATCCCGGTCAGCGGGTCGGCAATGCCTTGTCACGCCCGCGCTGTTGTGAGTGCGGCAGCCGGATCAAGTTGAGCATTTTTGCGTGATCGCCGACAATGTGCGCTGCATTTTCACTACCCGGAGCAGGGATGACGGAACGCACCTCGATACACGGTCAATGGTCCTCGCGCCTGATTTTCGTGCTGGCTGCCGCCGGTTCGGCCGTTGGCCTTGGCAATATCTGGAAATTCCCCTACATCACGGGCGAATACGGTGGCGGCGCCTTCGTGCTCGTCTACCTGCTGTGCATCGCGGTGATCGGCCTGCCCGTCATGATGGTCGAAATCCTGCTCGGACGCCGTGGCCGCCAGAGCCCGATCAACACCATGAAGACCCTGGCGAAAGAGGAACAGACGACGCGCCTCTGGTCCTGGATCGGCTGGTCGGGCGTCATTTCCGGTTTTCTGATTCTCTCCTTCTACAGCGTCATCGCGGGCTGGGCGCTGGCCTACGTCTTCAAGGCCGTCAGCGGCACCTTCAACGGCATCAATGCCGAGCAGGTCGGCGACCTGTTCGGCGCTCACGTCGGCTCCTGGCCGCTGGTGCTTCTGTGGCACACGGTTTTCATTCTCATGACGGTGTTCGTTGTCGCGCGCGGCGTTCGCGCCGGTCTCGAGAAGGCCGTCACCTTCCTGATGCCGCTGCTGCTGGCGTTGCTGCTCGTCCTGGTCGGCTACTCCATGGCCGAGGGCGATTTTGCGCGCGGCTTCAGCTTCCTCTTTTCCCCCGATTTCAAGAAGGTGTTCTACAGTTGCAGCGTCGAGGGCGGCATCGAGAGCTGCGCCTTCAACGGCGAGCCGCTGCTGACGGCCATGGGACACGCCTTCTTCACGCTGAGTCTCGGCATGGGGGCGATCATGGTCTACGGCTCCTACATGCCGAAAAGGACCTCGATCACGGGATCCGCGCTGCTGATCGTCTTCATGGACACGCTCGTCGCGTTGCTGGCGGGCCTGGCGATCTTTCCGCTCGTCTTCGGCAACAACCTCGAGCCGGGTGCGGGCCCGGGCCTGATCTTCCAGACGCTGCCGATCGCCTTCGGCGCCATGACCGGCGGGCAGCTCTTCGGCACGCTCTTTTTCGTGCTGCTGGTGTTCGCGGCCTGGACCTCCTCGATTTCGCTGGTCGAGCCCGCCGTCGCCTGGCTCGTCGAGAACCGAGGCATCAGGCGCACCCATGCGGCAGCCTGGATCGGCTTCGGCTGCTGGCTGCTCGGGCTCGGGACCGTCTTCTCCTTCAACCTCATGTCCGGAGAGGAGTACCAGATCGCCGGCAAGACGATTTTCGATCTGCTCGATTTCGTGACGACCAACATCCTGCTGCCGGTCGGCGGCCTCGCGATGGCGCTCTTCACGGGGTGGTTCGCCTCGCGCAGGATGTCGGAAAGCGAGCTGGGCCTGCCGGATCCCTGGTTCAGCATCTGGTGGTTCGTGGTACGCTTCATCACGCCGGTCGGCGTACTGATCATCTTCCTGCACGCAATCGGGGTACTCTAGTTGGCAGAAGTCCAGAAAAGTGCACTCGTGCCGCACTCGGCCGGCGAGATGTATGCACTTGTCAACGATGTCGAATCCTATGTCGAGTTCCTGCCCTGGTGCCGCTCGTCGCGTGTCGTGACATTGACGGAAGAGGGCTATATCGGCGAGATCGTGGTTGCCAAGGCCGGTATCGTGCAGTCGTTCCAGACCCGCAACATCATCACCCCGGAGACGCACGTCGGCCTGACCCTCGAGGAGGGGCCGTTCAAGCATCTGCATGGCGACTGGAACTTCACAGCACTGCGCGAGGATGCCAGCAAGGTCGAGCTCAGGCTCGAATTCGAGTTTTCCGGCAGGCTCATGAACGCCGCTTTCGGAGCGGTCTTTTCCCAAATCGCTAACAGCATGGTGGACGCTTTCTGCAAACGCGCAGGTGAGGTTTATGGCAAATGAGACAATCAGGGTCGAAGTGGCCTACGCGAAACCCGACAGGCAGCTGATTCTCGAGCTCGAGGCAGAGCAGGGGATCACCGCGAAGGAGGCGGTTCAGCGTTCCGGCATACTCGACGAGTTCCCGGAGATCGACATCGAGACGGCGAAGCTCGGCATATTCGGCAAGGCGGCAGCGGCAAATGCCGTCCTGAATCCCTCCGACAGGGTCGAGATCTACCGGCCACTCATCGCAGACCCGAAAGAGGCGCGCAAGAAACGCGCAGCCGAGGGCAAGCAGCTCAAGAACCGCGCGGTCAGGAAAAAGGCTCCGCGCAAGAAGGCTGCGCCGAAAAAAGCACCGCAGGCGGAAAAAACGCCGGCATCGACAGCAGAGCCCGGGGACAATCCGGCGGACAAGAATGAACACTGAACAACAAAACGGCGAGAAGCACGAAAACAGCGGCCCGGACACGGTCGCGGCCATCGATCTGGGCTCCAACAGCTTTCACATGATTGTCGCAAGGCTCGACGAGGCCGGCACCCTTTCGGTCATCGACAGGCTGCGCGAGCCCGTGCGGCTCGGCGGCGGTCTCACGAGCAAGGGCAATCTCAGCAAGGAGGCGCGCGAGCGCGCACTGGAGTGCCTGGCGCGTTTCGGCGAGCGCATCCGCGGACTGCCGCGCGGCTCGGTGCGCATCGTCGGCACCAACACGCTGCGCCTCGCGAAGAATGCGGAAAAATTCGTGCGCAAGGGGGAGGAGCTGCTCGGCCATCCGATCGAGATCATTGCCGGACGTGAGGAGGCGCGCCTGATCTATCTCGGCGTCGCGCATGGCCGCCAGGCGCGCGAGGGCAATCGCCTCGTCGTCGATATCGGCGGCGGCAGCACCGAGCTGATCATCGGCGAAGGGCTCGACAGCAAGCGTCGCGAGAGCCTGCAGGCCGGCTGCGTCAGCGCCACGAATGCACACTTCAGGGATGGCAGCATCACCGAGAAGCGCATGCGCAAGGCCGTCATGGACGCCGAGCTGGCGATCTACCCGCTGGCGCACCGTTTCACAGCCGACAAGTGGAACGAGGCGATCGGCTGCTCGGGCACCATCAAGGCGATTCGCGACATCGTGCAGGCGGAGGGCTGGAGCGAGACGGGCATCACGCTCGAATCGCTCTACAGGCTGCGCGACGCATTGGTCAAGGCCGGCCATTGCGACAACATCAAGCTGGAAACCCTGAGTCCGGACCGGCGCCCCGTCATCGCCGGCGGCCTGGCCGTTCTGATCGCGGTCTTCGAGACCCTCGCGATCGACCTCATGCGCGTCTCCGAGCTCTCCCTGCGCGAAGGACTGCTCTACGACCTCGTCGGGCGCTTGCGCGACATCGACATCCGTGACGCCTCGGTGGAATCGGCGGCAATGCGCTGGAGCATCGACCGTCAGCAGGCCGACAAGGTGACGAAAACAGCGCTGGAATTCTTCGAGCAGGTCAAGGGGGCGTGGAAATTCGACCGCCGCAACCGCAATGTCCTCAAGTGGTCGGCGCAACTGCACGAAATCGGTCTGCAGGTGTCGCACAACCAGTATCACAAGCATGGCGGCTACATCCTGACGCATGCCGACCTCGCGGGATTCTCGCGCACCGAGCAGGCGCTGCTCTCGCGCATCGTGCTGTGCCACCGCCGCAAGTTCCGTCCGGAGATTTTCGAGGATCTCGCCAGCCAGGCCGTCAAGCCCGGCATGCGCATGTGCATCCTGCTGCGCCTCGCGGCCCTGCTGCACAGGGGCAGGACCGACGAGAGCCTGCCGGATATCGCGATCAGCGCCATCGGCAACCACATCCGTCTCGGCTTCCCGGCTGGCTGGCTGGAGCAGCACACGCTGACCCGCGGCGATCTCAAGGAGGAGAGGAAATATCTCTCGAAGGCCGGTTTCCAGCTGGAGTTTGCCTGACGGACGGCAGCCGCCGCATTGACGACCTCTTTCCGTCCGCTTCCCGAACCAAAGGCGTCAGCAGGCGCGCCTGCGCACGCTGTCCATCAAGCCATGTCCGAGCGATGCACTCGGGGGAATCGACAGGCTGAAACTCAGAGCGCCTGCACGATCCTGTCGGCGAAGCGTCCGGTCAGGCGGCTCATGGCCGAGACGATGGCATCGTAGTCATCGCCATCGGTGTTCTCCACGAGCGCGATGGTTTCCGACTGCAGGCGCGTGCCGTGACGGTTCAGGACGCGCCAGCGCGCATCGAGATGAACGCGGTCGCCGGATGCGATGAAACGCGTGACCTGGATGACAACCTGGCGGTCGACCGAGCCCGGCGTTTCCCAGGGATAGATGGCGACATCGGCTGTTCCCAGCCGCTGGCCGATGTCGGTCGTCAGCACATCGGTGAAGTTCTTTTCCAGCGGGCCGGCCCAGCGATGGTTCTTGTCCGCCACGACACGGCTGCCGCCGGCCTGCACCAGGATGTGCGGGCGGGAGAGATACTCTGGCAACTCCACGGGGCCTACGCCGACGCGCAGGTTGCGCTTGGCGGCGACACTGCTGCCTGGCTCGGGCGTCAGCAGGTAGTAGTTGACGGTCGGGCCGGTCGAGACACAGCCCGACAGCGCGACCCCGACCAACAGGAGTAGCAGCCTAGTCACCGAAGAAGAGAGCATTGGGTTTTTCATCGAGGGTTTCCGTCAGGGTTCGAATCGACTGGGCCGCGCGCTGGAGTTCCTTGAGCGTCGTCGAGAGTTCATAGTAGATCGGCGAGCGTGCTGCGTCGCCATCGAGCAGGCGCTTGACGAGGATCAGGCTGTTGTTGAGCTGCCGCACGGAACGGCCAATTTCCTCCGGCAAGGCCTGCGTCTTTTCCGAGTGGAGGATGGGATTGAGTCCGTCGAGCGCCTTGTTGACGCGTACGATGAGTTGCGCAACAGGCGCCTCGGCGAGGGCCGCGCGCCTCGCGGCGGGATCCTCGCCGAGCTCGCTGTCCTCCGGCGTGCGCACGAGGCTGTCGACGTCATCGAGAAGAACGGTGGCGGAGGCGATGAGCTCCTCGATTTCGAGTTTTTCGAGTTTCTTGAGCACGGCCGAGATATTCTCCAGGATCTGGCCGAAGGGGCTCTCGATCGTCGGGAACTCGGGGTAGGGATCGCCGGGTACGATGAGCCGGGCCGGTGCTTCCTTCCTGAGCGTCAGCTCGACGAAGAGCTGACCGCTGACGAGGCTGGCGGTCTGCAGTTGCGCCCTGAGCCCGTTGCCAACGGATTTTTCGAGAAGCCGGCGAAGCGCTTCCCTGTCCTGTCCGGCTCCGAACCGCTCCGGCTCGATGAAGATCAGCACTGGCACCGAGAGATGGCCGTTCTCATCGTCCCTGGAGATGCTGATGTCCGCGACGTAGCCGACCTCGACACCGCTGAACTCGACCGGCGAACCGATCGCGAGGCCGCGCAGCGACTCCTCGAAATTCAGAATGAAGCCAAGTGCATTGTCCGATGCCGAGGTGTCGAAATTGGCAGAGCGCCTGCTCTCGTAGAGGCTGAAGAGCATGCCGGGCGTCGCCGGTTCGCTCGCACGCAGGTGCTTTGGCGTATCGAAGGCGATGCCGCCGCTCAGCAGTACCGAGAGCGGCTCCATCTTGAAGGCGATGCCGGCTGCCCCGAGGTCGACTGAAACGCCGCCCATCTCCCAGAATTTTGTCTCCGTGTTGATGAGGGCGTCGTAGGGCGCCTCGATAAAGACGCCGTAGGTGATGAGCTGGCCGTCCGGCGAGAGCACACGGCTCTCGACCTGGCCGACTCTCACGCGCTTGTGGAAGACGGGTGTGCCGGCCGATGCCGTTCCGCCGGTCTTGGAGGTGAGCACCAGCCGCAGCCCGGGGACCTCGTCCGGCGTGAGGGGTGGCTCGTCATAGCCAGTGAATTCGGTTTTGAAGCCGCCGGCGTCTTTCGTCGAGGTGGTCATGGCGATGAAGGCGCCGGAGAACAGTGTGCCGAGACCCGATACCCCCTCCAGGCCGATGCGTGGCCGCTCGACCCAGAAGCGCGTCTTGTGGTTCAGGTAACGGTCTGTATCGTTCGCCATCCGGACCGAGACGATGACGCCGGTCAGGGATTCGTCGAGCTGGATCGTCTCGACCTTGCCGACCTCGACGTTGCGAAAACGCACCGGTGTCTTGCCGGCCTCGAGGCCCTCGGCCGAGTCGAAACGGATCGTGATGAGCGAACCCAGCGAGGAGTAGTGCTGCCAGGCGAGCCACAGTGAGATCAGCAGGGCCGCCAGCGGTACCAGCCAGACCGCGGAGAGGCCGCGCAAGGGCTTCTTCTGCGCGGGTTTCGGTATGTTGCTGATGTCTGTTTCTGTCATAAGCTGTCCCACAACAGACGCGTGTCGAAAAAGAGCGCCGAGAGCATGGTCGCGATGACCATGCCGGCGAAGGCCGCTGCCGCGGGTCCCGGATAGACGGAGGCGACACCACCGAACTGGATCAGGGCAACGAGCAGGATAACAACAAACACATCGATCATCGACCAGGGACCAATGTACTCGATGAAACGGAAGAGTCGCGTCTGGCGTCCCAGGCGCCTGCCCCGGCCGTGCTGGATCATGATCAGCAGCGAACCGATCACGAGGAATTTCACGATCGGTATCAGGATCGATGCCAGGAAGACGATGATCGCGACCGGATAGGATTCGAGCCGCCAGAGTTCGATGACACCCTCGAGGATGGTGTTGTAGGAAGGCTCGCCGAGCGTCGTGGTCGTCAGGATCGGGTAGAGGTTCGCCGGGATGTAGAGCACCATCGCGCACACCAGGAATGCCCAGCTGCGCTGCAGGCTCTCGGGCTTGCGCTGGTGCAGCTCCGAACCGCAGCGCACGCAATCGGTCTCCTCGGCATAGTGCTGGAGCTTGCCGCAGACATGGCAGGCGACGAGGCCGGCATCACGGGCCGTCAGTGCTCGCGGTTTTCCAGCGCTCGCCATAGCGTGTCCGGATGGAGCCTGGCCGCGATGACCAGGTTGATCAGCACGAGTCCCACGAAAGCCCAGAAGCCCTGGTGCAGCGTGAGCTCGGCCATCGTGGTCAGCTTGACGATCGAGACGAGCACGCCGAGCAGGAAGATCTCGAGCATGTTCCAGGGCGTGATATGACCGGCGATCAGCAGCAGCTGGCGGGACAGCGCCGTGGTGCCGGGCTTCGCGAAGCGCAGCCGGTACAGCAGCAGCACGTCGATCAGCAACACCATGAGCGGCGCGATGAGCAGCACGAAGATGCCACCCATGGCCAGCACCTGGCTGTCGAGTTCCGTCAGGGTTTCGATCGTCGAGATCAGGAAGATGGTTGTCTCGTTACCTTCGACGTTGATCGTCATGAAGGGCAGGAGATGCGCCGTGATGAAGAGCATGAGCGATGAGAGGCTCAGCGCGAGCGCGGTCTCGATGGCCCTCGGCGACTCCGAGTAGAGCAGTTCGCCGCAGCGCGTGCAGTAGGCCTTGCCGCCCTCTGGCAGCGCGGTTTTGAGATGCAGCAGATCGCAGCTTTGGCAGGCGACAAGTTCGCCGGGCTCGTGATCCAGGGTGTCCGCTGTCATTCGTTCTCTGTCTTGTGCCGGTATTCACACAGATCCTCAATGATACAGGAACCGCAGCGTGGTTTGCGCGCGACGCAGGTGTAGCGGCCGTGCAGGATCAGCCAGTGGTGCGCATCGAGCAGGAACTCCTTCGGCACCAGGCGCAGCAGGCGTTTCTCGACTTCGAGCACGTTCCTGCCGGGCGCGATGCCGGTCCTGTTCGCGACACGGAAGATATGGGTGTCGACGGCCATCGCCGGTTGCCGGAAGGCGGTGTTGAGAATGACGTTCGCGGTCTTACGGCCGACGCCGGGCAGGGCTTCGAGCTCCTCGCGCGTCGCGGGAACCTCGCCGCCATGCCTCTCGACGAGCATGCCGCAGGTCTTGATGATATTCGCGGCCTTGCTGTTGAACAGCCCGATGGTCTTGATGTACTCCCTGAGCCCCTCCTCGCCGAGATCCTGTATCGCCTGCGGTGTGCGTGCCACCGGGAAGAGTCTGGCCGTTGCCTTGTTGACGCCCTTGTCGGTCGCCTGGGCCGAGAGCATGACCGCGATCAGCAGCTCGAAGGGCGAGCTGTAGACAAGTTCAGTCGTCGGTTCGGGATTCGCGGCGCGCAGGCGCTCGAAGATTTCCTGTCGTTTCTGCTTGTTCATCGATCTCGTGGACGGCGAGGGCCTCTCGGACAAGGGCTGCAAAATGCCACATTCCGGCCGCGCGGACAATGTGGAAATCGGCCTTGCGCAGACCAGGGCCGGCTCCCGCGAAGCACCGCCCAAAAAGGGGAAGGCGGCCCTTGCGTACACTCGATATGTCTGTATAATTCTGCGCTTCCTGCGGCGCACAGGGTGCGCTGCTCGACAGGGGCCGTTAGCTCAGTCGGTAGAGCAGCTGACTTTTAATCAGTTGGTCGAAGGTTCGAATCCTTCACGGCCCACCATTTTTCCTCACTGCTTCCAGCCCGGAATCCGGCATCACTTCCCCCAGGCGTCCCAGCGGTCATCTCCACGGGTATGCCCGACACACGCGGACGACAACTTTTCTGGCAACGGTTGATCTTCCCCAGGCTTGCTCTTCGGGCGTGGCCCTTGCTGCAGGGTGCTTGATCCTCGGCGAGAGCGGGCTCCGGTGCTCTCGAGCCAATCTGTAGCTCTCGGAATATCGCGCATGCGTGCCGTCAGGTCACAGAACGGCTGGCTGTGCGAGCGTCCAGGGGTAGAGAGGTGATACTCCCGGTCTCTCGAGTGGATGACCTTGACGGCGTGTTGTCGGCGATGATTGGCCTGGACATGGCTTAGCTCCTCAATTCACGGACTAGCGTTGCGACACGCACACCGAACGCCCTGGCGGTTTCGATATCCCCGCTCGTCGGCGCTTCATCGGTGCCGGCGTCCGAGGGCGACTGCGCCATCAGGCCGCCGAACGAGCCCAGGTAGTTGATGTCGTCGCGGCTGGCTGCCTTTGTGTTGGACGGCATCAGGCCGGTTCCGACCCACAGCATCGAGTGCTGCATCGCCAGCGTCATGAAGTAGTGCAGGGTGGAGTGCTTGTCACCATTCATCGATGCCGAGTTCGTGAAGCCGGCGGCGATCTTGTCCTTCCACTGCTGGTTGAACCAGCGCTTGCTGGTCGCGTCGGCAAACTTCTTGAACTGCCACGAGGCCATGCCCATGTAGGTGGGCGAGCCGAAAATGATGGCATCCGCCGCGTCCAGCGCCTGCCAGTCCGGCTCGCCGATCTCGCCGTCCTGGTCGATGGCGATCAGGTTGACGGCAATATCCCCGACGCTCTCGATGCCGCTGACGATGCCATTGGCCTGATTGGTCGTGTGGCCATAGCCACTGTGGTACACCACGCTGATTGTTTTCATGTCACGATTTCCTCAATCTGTTTGGGAGTCAGCAATGCTCTTCATGGCAGGTCGAACAACAGAATCTCGGCATCCTCGATACCCTCGAGCTCCAGCAGCCCGTGTTTCTGCATCTGCAGGCCGTCGCCCTGTTCCAGCGTGACCTCTCCGACCCGGAGCCGGCCGCGTGCGAGCTGCAGGTAACCTTGCCGGTCGGCATCGAAGCGGTAGTCCAGCGTCTCGCCAGGCGCGAGCAGGGCTCCGTACATCAATGCGTCCTGGTGCGTCGGTATGGATGCATCCCGGCCGTCGGGCGATACCAGCAGTTTCCAGCGGCCGCGGCGCTCCTCGAGCGGGAAGTGCTTCTGGTCGTAACCCGGTTCCACGCCCGTTACATTGGGCTGCAGCCAGATTTGCAGGAAATGCACGGGTTCGGTCGCTGAGTGGTTGTACTCGCTGTGGGTGACGCCGGTGCCGGCGCTCATGCGCTGGACATCGCCGGGTCGGATGACCGAGCCGTTACCCATGCTGTCCTTGTGCTCGAGCGCGCCTTCGAGCACGTAACTGATGATTTCCATCTCCTTGTGGCCGTGGGTCGCAAAGCCGCCACCCGGCGCCACGGTGTCGTCGTTGATCACGCGCAGGCTGGATATGCCCATGTGCCGCGGGTCGTAGTAACCGCCGAACGAGAAGCTGTGATAGCTGTCCAGCCAGCCGTGATTGGCGTGACCCCGATCCTCTGCTTTTCGTAGAGCCAGCATTCTTTTGTCTCCGTGTCTGATGTCAGTGATGGCTATACCCTAGTGAAATGCTTGGTAATGATAAACAGCAATAATAGAAATAAACTGTTACGTAATTTGCAATAATAAATCGGAGAAGCCGGTCGGAAGGGGGTGATCCAGATGGACGAGAGAGAGGTCTTTTTCAACGTGGTGGAGGCGAACGGGTTCGGTGCGGCGGCCAGGCGGCTCGAGACCACGCCGGCTTCCGTGAGCCGCCGGGTCAAGGCGCTGGAGCAGCGTCTGGGCGTGCGTCTGTTGCAGCGTACAACGCGCAAGATCAGTCTGACCGAAGCCGGTGAGCGTTATTTTCGCGAGGGGCGGCGCCTGTTGCATGAGCTCGATGAGCTGGAGCAGGCGCTCACCGCTGCCGCGCGCGAGCCGGAAGGCGAGCTGCGGATCGTCGCGCCCATGTCGTTCGGGCAGCGGCGGCTTGCGCCGCTGGTGGCGCACTTTGCAAGCCTGCACGGCAGGCTGCGAATTTCCCTGATGCTCGAGGATCGCGAAACCGACCTCTTCGATGAAGGGGCGGATCTGGCGATTCGCATCGGTTATCCCGCCGACTCATCGATGATCGCGCGCGCGATTGCAGCGGTGCCGCGGCATGCGTGCGCTTCACCCGACTACCTCGAACGGCGCGGTTATCCTGAATCGCCCGGGGACCTGCTGCAGCATGACTGTCTGCACTACAACCTGATCCCGGAACGCGAGGAGTGGACGTTTCTCGGCGATGACGGCGAACACACAGTGGCAATCAGGGGCAGCTTCTGCAGCAACAACGGCGATGTGCTGGCGGAGGCGGCCATGCAGGGGCTCGGGATCACGCTGCTGCCGCACTTCCTCGTTGAGGATGCTCTGGCTGACGGTCGACTGGTCAGGGTGCTCGAAGCGTACGAGCGCGAACCCCTGACCCTGTTCGTCCTCTACCCATCACGCCATCATGTTCCGGCGAAGACGCGGAGATTCCTCGAGTACCTGCTGGATCACTTCGCTGGAAGCGGGTGAGCCGGTCGCGGCAGGCCCGCTGCAGGGCACCCGGCTTGCGATTCAGGCCTGCCGCGTCTCCTGCTGCAAGAGGTAGAAATAGCGCCAGGCTGTTCCCGTGGCCTCCTCGAGACGCTGCATGAAGCTGTCGACCGGCTGCGCCTCGCCCGGAAAGATGTTGTTGATCTCGATGAAGAAGCGCGCCATGCCCGCGTCGGGCCGCCAGCGCAGCTCCGCCAGCGACACCCCGGCACCGCAGTGCTGGCAGACGAGCGGCGAGGCGCCGGCATCCGCGAGTGCCGACCAGTCGGAGAAGGCCGGCTTGCGGCAGTGGCTGCAGACTGGCGTGCGGCTGTTGTCCGAGGCCAGCAACCCCGGTTTTTCGAAGCGCAGAAAACGGATATAGCAGTAGTCGTCGTCATCCGGACCCGCGGGTTCGAAGCGCACGTGCGGCGAGCAGCCCATGAAGGTGACGAGCTGAAGGAAAGAATTTCCGGTCCTGTAAGTCGCCTCTTCTTGCCCGATCTTGCTGCCTGTAAAACCAATTGAATCAGTTAATTGAAGAACATTATTGAAGTCAGGCGTGCAGTCTGGCGCGACCGGGTGGATCAACAGTTTGCCATTTTTCAAGGCTGTTTTCCGCGAATGAAATGCCTATAAAATAGCACGACCTTGAAAAAGACAGGCCCGGAGGTATGCCGGGACGATGGAGAGAACGCTGAATGACCTCGAGCAGGCGCGCCGCTTCCCGTGCGCAGGGCAGCCGCCGCCGACACCGTCGTTTCCCGCGAGACTGATGCATGATGACGAGTCTGACACTGATCACAAGGCGGCTGTTCATCATGCTGGTACGGGGTTACCAGTTGCTGATCAGCCCGTTTCTCGGCAACAACTGCCGCTATTACCCGACCTGTTCCCAGTACACGCTCGAGGCGATCGAGCTGCATGGCGTTTTCAAGGGAACCTGGCTTGGCCTCAAGCGGATCTCGCGCTGTCATCCGTTTCACGAGGGCGGGGTTGATCCCGTGCCAGGCAGCGAACTCGACAAGCAGGAGAGACACAAATGTTCCTAGATTGGGATGCGGAAGGCTTTCGTCGCCGATATCGGGAGGGTCTCCTCGAGATGCTCCAGCGCGACTCCGTCGGCAGCTGGATCCTCGTGCTTGCCAACAGCATGCAGGAGCCGGAACTGCGCGAGGCCCTGCGCGAACCCATCGACGCGGCACTCGCGCGCCTGGAATCCGGACTGGCGCAGGGCAGCGAGGACGATCTCGCGGTCTTCAACCGAATCCGTCAGGGGGCGCCGCACAGGCTGCTGCATAACTGGCACTCGGCCTCGCGCGATGCCTGGCGTCTCGTGACCAATCCCATCAGGCAGTTTCGCCCGATGCGCCTGTCGCGCGACCCGCTGCACAGCCTCTACCGGGATTTCGATCCCGACGGCTTCCACTTCCTGCGTCCGCATCTCGACGACGAGACCTTCCGCGAGGGCGAGTGGGACGGGATCGGCTATCGCGTGCTCTACAACAAGTTTCCGTTTGCCCCGTGGCACCTGATCCTCGTGCCCGATGCACGCGCCAGGATGCCGCAGTACATGACCGAGACTTACCACCGTCATGCCATGGCGCTCGTCAGGTGGCTGTCGCAGCAACTGCCGGGCGTGACCCTGGCCTACAATTCGCTGGGCGCCGGCGCATCCGTGAACCATCTCCATTTCCAGTTTTCCGTCATCGAGGAAGCGCTGCCTGTCGAGCAGAAACACTGGCAACATCACGGTGGCGATGATGCCTATCCGATCGATTGCCTGCCCGCCAGCGATCCCGTCGACGCCTGGGACGCCATCGAGGAACACCAGCGCTCCGGGCGTCCGTTCAACCTCATCTACCGCGGCGACAGCTGTTACCTGCTGAAACGCAAGTCGCTCGCCGAGGTGCCGGACTGCCTGCTGCCGCAGGGCTTGACCTGGTACGAATCCGCGGGCGTTTTCGTCTTTCCCGATTCGCAGCACGCGCCCTCATGCCTGGCGACGTCTCTCGGGAAGTACAGGTGCTGATCGAGCGCAGGGAATCGCTTCTCGACGCCGACGCGCTGCCAGACAACCTCCCGCCGCTGCTGCGGCGGATCTACCGCAATCGCGGCGTCACCACTGCCGAAGAGCTGGACCTGGCGCTTGCCGGGCTTCTCGGCACGGAGCGCCTCGGTGGCCTCGCGGCCGCCATCGACCTGCTCGTCGAGGCGCTCGAGCGCCAGCAGCGCATCCTCATCGTCGGCGATTTCGATGCGGACGGCGCCACCAGCACGGCGCTGGCCATCCGTGCCCTGCGTGCCATGGGCGCCGGCGACATTCAGTTTCTGGTCCCCAATCGTTTCGATTTCGGTTACGGCCTGACGCCGGCGCTCGTCGAGGTCGCCGCCGGCTACGATCCCTGGCTCATCATCACTGTCGACAACGGCATCTCCAGTGTCGACGGCGTCGCAGCCGCGCGTGAAAAGGGCATGCGCGTGCTCGTTACCGATCATCACTTGCCTCCCGAGCAGCTGCCGCGGGCCGACGCCATCGTCAACCCGAACCTGCAGGGAGACCAATTCCCGAGCAAGCACCTCGCCGGCGTGGGCGTCATCTTCTACGTCATGGCGGCGTTGCGCGCGCGCTTGCGGGAGACGGGCTGGTTCGGCCGCCGGCATATCGACGAGCCGAATCTGGCCGAGTACCTCGACCTGGTGGCGCTCGGCACCGTCGCGGATGTGGTTCCGCTGGACCGCAACAACCGCATCCTCGTGCAAAACGGCCTGCAACGCATCCGCAGCGGCCGCTGCTGTGCGGGCGTTCGCGCCCTGCTCGAGGCCGCCCGCCGCAACCTGCCGGTTGTCACCGCGATGGATCTCGGCTTTTTCGCCGGTCCCCGGCTGAACGCCGCGGGCCGGCTCGAAGACATGTCTCTTGGCATCGCCTGCCTGCTGACCGACGATGAGCGCGAGGCGAGGGAGCTGGCTGCGGAACTCGATGCCCTGAATCGCCAGCGCCGCGAGATCGAGAGCGACATGAAGCAGCAGGCCCTGGGCATGCTCGATTCGCTGCAACTGTCGCAAGAGAGCATTCCGGCCGGCATCTGTCTCTTTGAGCCGGAGTGGCACCAGGGCGTCGTCGGCATCGTCGCCTCGCGTGTCAGGGAGGAGTACCACCGCCCCGTGATCGTCTTCGCGGCCGAGGACGAGAGCATGCTCAAGGGATCCGGCCGCTCGATCCCGGGGGTGCATATCCGCGACCTGCTGGAGCATGTCTCGACGCAGAACCCCGGCATGATCCACAAGTTTGGCGGTCATGCCATGGCTGCCGGGCTGAGCCTGCCGCTTGCGCAACTCGATGCCTTCAGGAAGGAGTTCGACAGGTTCGTGCGCATGCAGGTGGACGAGGAGCAGCTCAGGGGGCAGATTCTCACCGATGGCGGCCTGTCGGAAGCGGAGCTGTCGCTGCGGCATGCATTGCTGCTGCGGCAGGCGGGGCCCTGGGGGCAGGCCTTCCCGGAGCCGCTTTTCGACGACCATTTCCTCGTGATCAGCCAGCGCGTTGTCGGCGACAACCATCTCAAGCTGGTCGTCTCGCCGGAGCGTAATCCCGGCATGCGGCTCGATGCCATCGCTTTCAACCAGGCCGGCCGGCATGACCTCGGCAAGGGTCAGGTCATCCATGCCGCCTACCGTCTCGATATCAACGACTACATGGGAACGCAGAGACTGCAGTTGATCGTGGTGGCGATTGTCGAATAAACGGCAAGTTGCGGGCCTGACGGCGGCCTTGCCGATGGCGTTTCAGGATGAGCAAGCCATGAAGGGACTTGCGCTGGCGGCGCTAGAAGGTCTGGCTGTTCCAGCCGAACAGATGGCGCTCCGTCACCTTGAACTCGATATAGACGCGCTTTGGAGGGACGCCGAGCAGTTCGTCGATGAGCATGCAGAGCCGGTCGCAGAACTCGGTGTTGCGCTCGAAGGGCAGGCCGATGCTCTTGAGTTCACAATAGGCGAGCGGCGCATCGCTGCCGGCGAACAGCATGCGCTGGCGGTCATGCAGTTGCACCATGACGTAGCTCTCCGGCTTGCCGAGCATTTTCGCGACTTCCCGGGAGAGCCTGTGCAGAACGACCGCGCTGTTGCCTGCGGTCACGTTGGTGGAAATCATGAGGACAGGCATGGGGTATATTCCTCGCAGTGTCGATGGGTTTGGAGGGTAGCCAGAATCATGTGCCTTCCGCGCTTCCTCTCTCCGCGACCAGCGCATTCCAGCCGCATCGAAAGAGCACTTCCAGGTTTTGTTTAATCTCTCTTTTGTTCTCTTTCTGTTCTGCCGGCCGGCCTCTGCAGCCTTCCACAGCCGCGCGGGCCGCGACACTTTGTCGTCTCGTCGCCTCCTGTGCCTGCATATTGAAGGCCGCGGGATGCCGCGGGGCAGGGGCGGGCCGGGAGCGCTGACGCCCCGTTCCACGCAGGATTCCCGGTACCGCAGAGGAGATGGCCGGAATGCTGGCAATGCCGTCGTCGTCATCCACTCGCTGCTGCAGGCCTGACTCTGCCGGCCGGTGCAGGAGCATGTCCGCTGTCGGGAGAATGTGATGCTTGGGCATTACCACAATCAAACGGAAGTTATTGGCTTTGAAAATATTTCACAATCATGAAGCAACTCGCACGAGATTTCTAGTTTGGTAAATGAGCGGGAAATTCTGCTGCGAATTCATGTAAAACGCTTGACGCAAGGCTGTTAAAACAGTAGTTTCAGCCGATTATTTTTCGTGAAATTCAGGTTGCGGGCGCACTGTTTTGCGTTCCGTGGTTCGGAGGTTAGAGCAAGGTGGAACTCAGTGGTGCCGAGATCGTCGTTCAGTCATTGAAAGACGAGGGTGTGGAGTTCGTTTTCGGCTATCCAGGCGGAGCGGTTCTGCACATCTATGACGCAATTTTCCAGCAGGAGGATGTGCGCCATGTTCTGGTCCGTCACGAGCAGGGTGCAACCCATGCCGCTGACGGTTATGCACGCTCGAGTGGCAAGCCCGGCGTGGTGCTCGTCACGTCCGGTCCGGGTGCAACGAACGCGGTAACAGGCATCGCCACGGCCTACATGGATTCCATTCCCATGGTGGTCATCACTGGCCAGGTGATCTCGCCCCTGATTGGCACCGATGCCTTCCAGGAGGTCGACACCATCGGCATCACGCGGCCGTGCGTCAAGCACAACTTCCTCGTCAAGCGCGTGGAAGATCTTGCCGAGACCATGCGCAAGGCGTTCCACATCGCCACTTCCGGGCGTCCCGGCCCGGTCGTCGTCGATATCCCGAAGGATATCACCGACCCGTCGGTCAAGATTCCGTACGACTATCCCAAATCCGTCAAGATGCGCTCCTACAGCCCGGTCGAGAAAGGCCATCTCGGCCAGATCAAGAAGGCTGTCCAGATGATCGTCGAGGCGAAGCGCCCGATCGTCTATTCCGGCGGCGGCACGGTTCTCAACGACGCCAGCGCCGAACTGACGGACTTCGTCAGGCTGCTCGGCCTGCCGGTGACCCAGACCCTCATGGGGCTCGGCGCCTTCCCGGCTACCGACAAGCAGAACCTCGGCATGCTCGGCATGCACGGTACCTACGAAGCCAACATGGCGATGCACGAATCCGACGTCCTCATCGCCGTCGGTTCACGCTTCGACGACCGTGTCACGGGCAAAATCGCCCACTTCTGCCCGCAGGCGAAGATCATCCATATCGATATCGATCCCTCATCGATTTCCAAGAACGTGCGCGTGGATGTGCCGATCGTCGGTTCGGTCAAGAGCGTGCTTTCCGACATGCTGAAGGTGCTGCGCGAAAGCGGTGCCAGGCCCCATCCGGAAAATCTCGAGAACTGGTGGGAGCGCATCGAGGCCTGGCGCGGACTCGATTGCCTGTATTACGAACAGAACGGCGAACTCATCAAGCCGCAATACGCTGTCGAGGTCATGAACAAGGTGACGCACGGCGACGCCTTCGTGACCTCCGACGTTGGCCAGCACCAGATGTTCGCAGCCCAGTTCTACCAGTTCGACAAGCCGCGCCGCTGGATCAACTCCGGCGGCCTCGGCACCATGGGCTTCGGCCTCCCGGCGGCCATGGGCGTGCAATTCGCGCATCCCGACAGCACGGTTGCCTGCGTCACGGGCGAGGCGAGCATCCTCATGTGTATCCAGGAGCTCGCGACCTGCAAGCAGTATGACCTGCCCGTCAAGATCGTCCTGCTCAACAACGGCTACATGGGCATGGTGCGCCAGTGGCAGGAGATGTTCTACGAAGGCCGCTATTCGCACTCCTATGTCGATGCGCTTCCGGATTTTGTCCAGCTCGCCGAAAGCTTCGGGCATGTCGGCATGCGCGTATCGACCCCTGGCGATCTCGAGGATGCCATGACAGAGATGTTCGATCGCAAGAAGGAACTCGTTTTCATGGACGTGGCCGTCGACCCGGAAGTCAACGTCTACCCGATGATCGAAGCCGGCAAGGGGCACCACGAGATGCACATGTCGCCGGAGAACAAGAAGAGGGGAGCGGCCTGATGCGTCACATCATCTCCATCCTGATCGAAAACGAATCCGGCGCCCTGTCGCGCGTTTCCGGTCTCTTCTCTGCCCGCGGTTACAACATCGAGTCGCTCAGCGTCGCGCCGACAGAGGATCCGTCGCTGTCACGCATGACGCTCGTCACCACCGGCAACGACAACGAGGTCGAACAGATCACCAAACAGCTCAACAAGCTCGTCGATGTCGTCAAGCTCGTCGACCTCTCCGAGGGCGAACACATCGAGCGCGAAATGATGCTCATCAAGGTCCGCGCCGAGAAAGGCATGCGCGACGAGATGAAGCGGCTCTCTGAAATCTTCCGCGGCAAGATCATCGACGTCACCGAGAACAGCTTCGTTATCGAAATGACCGGTGACAGCGCCAAGCTCGATGCCTTTATCAACGCCATCTCCGATGAATACATCGTCGAGGTCGTGCGTACCGGGGTCAGCGGCATCGCGCGCGGCAACAAGGCATTGACGCTCTGACAGATTTCATCTCATCCATTCCAAGGCAAATAACATGGCGATTAACGTTTATTACGACAAAGATTGTGATCTCTCCATCATCCAGGGAAAGAAGGTTTCCATCATCGGCTATGGCTCCCAGGGCCACGCGCATGCCAACAACCTGAAGGACTCCGGAGTCGACGTCACCGTCGGCCTGCGCCCGGGCTCCACCTCGGCGAGGAAAGCCGAAGAGGCGGGTCTCAAGGTCGCAGCGATCGAGGATGCTGTCGCCAGCGCCGATGTCGTCATGATTCTCGCCCCTGACGAGAGCCAGGCCACGCTCTACAGGAACCAGATCGAGCCGAACATCAAGAACGGCGCTGCCATGGCGTTCGCACACGGTTTCAACATTCACTTCGGCGCCATCATGCCGCGCGAGGACCTCGATGTCATCATGATCGCTCCGAAGGCGCCGGGTCACACGGTGCGCAGTGAATTCGAAAGGGGAGGCGGCATTCCGGACCTCGTCGCCGTTGCCCAGGATGCGACCGGCACCGCCAAGCAGCTTGCACTCTCCTACGCCTCGGCGATCGGCGGCGGACGTACCGGCATCATCGAGACGACGTTCAAGGACGAGACCGAGACCGACCTCTTCGGCGAACAGGCGGTCCTGTGCGGCGGCACCACCGCGCTCGTCCAGGCCGGCTTCGAGACCCTCGTCGAGGCAGGCTACGCGCCCGAGATGGCCTACTTCGAATGCCTGCACGAACTCAAGCTGATCGTCGACCTGATGTACGAGGGCGGTATCGCCAACATGCGCTACTCCATCTCCAATACGGCCGAGTATGGCGACCTGACGCGCGGCCCGCGCATCGTCACCGACGAGACCAAGTCGGAAATGCGCCAGATCCTCAAGGAGATCCAGAACGGCGAGTTCGCGCGCGAGTTCATCCAGGAGAACCAGTCCGGCCAGATCACCTTGCAGGCCAAGCGCCGCATCGGCCGCGAGCATCCCATCGAGGAAGTCGGCGAACGCCTGCGCGGCATGATGCCGTGGATCAAGAAGATCGTCGACAAGTCCAAGAACTGATTCTTCGTTATCTCGTTGATGCTGAAAACCCGGCTCGTTTGAGCCGGGTTTTTTGTTTGTATCGCTTTGCGATCGATGTATTTTGAAAGCGGCGGGTGCGCCGCGGCACCTGACTTTTCTTTGCTTGCCCAAAGAAAAGTCAGCAAAAGAAAGGGCTCCCTGCTAACGCGGCCTGCGGCTGCTCTGTGCTTCTCGCCGGCCACGGCGCGAAAAGAACTCGTCGCTGTGCTCCTCAAACACCTTTTCGCTTCTCCCGTGACCGGCTGCGATGCTCGACGCGTTAGAAGGGAACTCTTGGTGGGCTTTTCAATTCCGTGCGAACCGGCCACGAGCTGCGACTGGATGGCCATCGAGTACCGCAGGAAAAGCCGGAGAAAGCAAAAAGTTGTTTGATGGATCGAAGATCCCGAGTTCTTTTTGCGCTGGCTTTTTCGACGCCTACAGGGATGCAGGCGGTGGAGCGACGGAGGATGCCAAAGCCGAGGAACGCAGGTAACCCGAAGGGTGACGTCCCGTACGGTCCATGCCATTCATGGCGCTGCGGCATTTGTGCGTCCATGCACGGCAGAGCGAATGGTTCTGGTGACTTTTCACGGAACAAAAGTCACTCGGGTGCGCGCCGATGCGCGCATCAACTCAATCATCGCGGAGCGATTCAAAACCAGGGAACAGCAAAAATGACACAGGAGCGCCCACTTTGCCGCTCCATGACATCCCTGTCATCGCGGCATTGATCCATCCATGGATGTCACCGCTGCTTTTAGAACAGAGTGCGCGCCGACGCGCGCATCCAATCAATCCATCGCGCAGCGATTCAAATGAAAAGAAGTCTGAAAGAACACAAATCGCTATAATTCCAGAATGAACGAAAAACAGCGGGGCCGGGGAATTTACCTGCTGCCCAATCTATTCACCACCGCGGCACTCTTCAGTGGCTTTTTCGCGATTCTCGCGGCTGTCGACGGCCATTTCGAAAAGGCCGCGATCGCGATCTTCGTCGCCATGCTGCTCGACGCCCTCGATGGCAGGGTGGCGCGCCTGACGCACACGCAGACCGACTTCGGCGGCGAGTACGACAGCCTCTCCGACATGGTCGCCTTCGGTCTCGCGCCCGGCCTCGTGATGTACCTCTGGGCTCTGCAATCGCTCGGCAAGCTTGGCTGGTTCGCCGCCTTTGTCTACGTGGCGGGCGCTGCGCTGCGGCTGGCACGCTTCAACACCCAGATCGTAACGGCCGACAAGCGCTATTTCACGGGGCTTCCGAGCCCGTCAGCGGCCGCGATCGTCGCGGGTGCGGTGTGGGTGAGCGTCGATTACAATCTGGATCCCGTCCTGCTGAGTATTCCTGCCGGCATCCTGACACTCCTGGCGGGTCTCGCGATGATCAGCAACCTGCGCTACAACAGCTTCAAGGAGATCGATGTCCGCAGGCGAGTGCCTTTCATCGTGCTCGTGATCATCGCACTCGTCATCTCCGTGATCATCACGGATCCGCCGCTCGTGCTTTTCGGCGCCTTCCTGGTCTATGCCATCTCCGGCGTCATCCTGAGCTTCAGGAAACCTGCATCGACTGACGATGATGCATCGACAAACGATGAAGAGGATGCCTCGAACTAGGGCCTGGTGACAGGCCCTGGCCGTTTCAGCGTTTCGCCCTGACCTCGCAGTCGAGGCTTCCCCGGGCGAGCCGGATCTCGAGCCGTTCGCCGACAGCGGCCTCCGCGCTGTCCTTGATCGCCTGCTGCTCTGCATTCAGCGTGATGGAATAACCACGCTCGAGCGTCGCCAGCGGGCTGATCGCGTGGAGTTCGCGCCCGAGTGCCGCGATTCTCTGATGCGATGCCGCGACGCGGTTTTTCATGAGCTCCTCGAGACGCTCGCCGAGACGCTTGATGTCCCGGTGTGTTTCCATGGTCTTCCTGGCCGGAGACTGTGCTTCCAGGCGCCTGCCCAGCGAGTCCAGCCCTGCCTGCAGCAGGCGCAATTTCCCTATTATCTGATGACCGAGCCGTGCCCGCAGGCCGTCGATCCTGTCGGCCCGCTGGCGCAGCCTGACACCCGGGTGCTGCTGTTGCAGCCGGATGCCGAGCTCGTCGAGACGCTGCATGCCGCGCTGCAGTCGCTGTGTCTGGTTGCGCTCCAGGTGCGCTCCGAGCAGGGCGATGCGCTCCAGCAGGGCCGCTGAATCCGGACTTGCGAGTTCCGCCGCTGCCGATGGCGTCGGCGCGCGCCGGTCGGCGACATGGTCGCTGATGCTGGTGTCGATCTCGTGGCCGACCGCGGAAATCAGCGGGATCGATAGCCCCGCAATGGTGCGCGCGAGTCCTTCGTCGTTGAAGGCCATGAGATCCTCGAGCGAACCGCCGCCGCGCGTCAGGATCAGAAGATCGCACTCCTGGCGCCGGTCGGCAAGCCGGAGCATGTCGGCGATCTCGGCCGCGGCGGTCGTGCCCTGTACCGGAACCGGGTAGATCACGACCGGGATGGAGGGGCAGCGCCGATTCAGGACAGTCAGCACGTCGCGGATGGCAGCGCCGCCAGGCGAGGTCACGACACCGATGCGGCGGGGAAAGGCCGGTATCTTTTGCTTTCTGTCGCTGTCGAACAGGCCCTCGTCCGCGAGCCTGCGCGTCAGCTCATCGATCTGCTGGCGCAGCAGCCCTTCGCCGGCCGGCTCCATGTGCTCGATGACGAGCTGGAGGTCACCGCGCGGCTCGTACATCGTCACCTTCGCGCGCACGATGACCTGGGCGCCGTTGTCGGGCTGGAAGCGCAGCAGGTTCCTGCGGTTGCGGAACATGGCGCAGCGCACCTGCGCCGAGGCGTCTTTCAGCGAGAAGTAGAGATGGCCGGAGCGCGGCGTCGCGAGGTTGCTGATCTCACCCGTGACCCAGAGCAGCGGAAAGCTGTTCTCGAGCGCCGAGCGGATCTCCATGTTGAGCCGGCTGACGCTGAAGATGTCGCGCCCGCTATCGCTCATTGCTTCCGCGAGGGCGGGGTGCGCTTGTGTCCGGCCTCGCTGAGACGCTCGAGATAGTCGGTCCAGTAGAGTGCCTGCTTCCTGCCGAGGTCGTAGAGATAGGGCCAGTCGTAGAGGCCCGAGTCGTGGCCGTCGTCGTAGATGATCTTCAGGGCGTAGTGGCCGATCGGGCGCAGCTCCTCGATGTTGACGTCCTGCTTGTCCACCTGCAGCTTGGCGCCCTGGCCCCAGTGACCGCGGACCTCGGCCGACGGGCTGAAAACGCGCAGAAGCTCCGCCGGGTAGGTGTAGGTGTCGCCCGTGTCCCACTCGATTTCGAGTTCATGGGAGGACTTGTGCATGACAATGTTGACGGGGTGCGGCTTGCTCATGGCACCCACCCCTGCGTGTGGCGCAGTATCAGGTTCTTCATCAGCTGGATGTGCTCGGGATTGTCGTTGAGGGCAGGGATGTAGTTGAATGTCTTGCCGCCGGCCTCGAGAAAATACTCCTTGTTCTCCATGCCGATCTCCTCGATGGTCTCGAGGCAGTCGGTGGAGAAACCGGGACAGATGACATCGATCGATTCGACACCTTCCTGCGCCAGTTTTTTCACGGTCTCGTCGGTGTAGGGCTGCAACCACTGCGTCGGGCCGAGGCGGGACTGGAAGCTGTTGACCCACTCGTCGTCCTGCATGCCGAGCTCCTGTGTCAGCGCGTGGATGGTGCTCGCGCACTCACTGGCGTAGGGATCGCCCTTGTCGACATAGTCCTGCGGGATGCCGTGGAACGAGAACAGCAGTTTCTGCGCACGCCCGTGGTCCGCCCACTGTTGCCTCACGGAGACGGCCAGCGCCTTGATGTAGTCCGGGTCGTCGGCGTAGCTGTTGATGAAGCGCATCTCCGGCAGCCAGCGCCAGTTGCGCAGCTGCGCCGTGACCTCGTCGAAGATGCTGGCCGTGGTCGTGGCCGAGTACTGCGGGTAGAGCGGCAGCACGAGGATCCTGCGGGCATTGAACTTGCGCAGCACGAAGAGGCTGTGCTTGATCGACGGCGAGCCGTAACGCATCGCGAGCACGACCTTGTAGCGCCTGGCCTCGGGATCGAGCGCTTCCTGCAGCGCCTTGCGCTGCTTCTTGGAGATGACGAGCAGTGGCGAGCCCTCGTCGGTCCAGACGCTTCGATAGGCTTCGGCCGACTTCTTCGGGCGCGTGTTCAGGATGATGCCCTTGAGGATCGGCTGCCACAGGATCGGGGGGCGCTCCACGACGCGCGTGTCGCTCAGGAACTCGTCGAGATAGGTCCGCACAGCAGCCTTGTCGGGCGCTCGTGGTGTGCCGAGGTTGACCAGCAGGATGCCGATTTTCTCCTCGTCTGAATCCGGGAAAACAGGAGCTGTGTACACAATGTAAACCGTTGATGACAAACAGGTTAGAGTTTCCTACAGGATGTTGCCGTTTGTACAGCGTTGTCACACAATTGTCATGGTAACCTGTTGTACTTCGGGCTTTGTCATAATTGCTCAACACTCCGATGCACACCCGCATAGTCATCATAGAAGACGAAAAGGCGATCAGGGAAATGATCAGTTTTGCCCTGCAGCGCGAGGGCCACGAGGTCATTGAGGCTGCCGATGCACATGAGGCGACCGACCGGCTTGCGGAAACACGCCCCGATCTCATGATCGTCGACTGGATGCTGCCGGATATCAGCGGCATCGAGCTGATCCGGCGTTTTCGTCGCGACGAGGTGCTGCGAGATATCCCCATGATCATGCTGACGGCGCGCGGCGAGGAGGCTGACAAGGTCAAGGGGCTCGAGTCCGGCGCCGATGATTACATGACGAAGCCGGTCGCCATCCGCGAGCTCAACGCGCGCATCAAGGCGCTGCTGCGGCGCAGCCGTCATTTCCGCGAGGAGGAGGTGCTCGAGCAGGGCCCCATCAGGCTCGACCTTGCCGGCCACCAGCTCTATGTCGAAGGCAAGCCCGTCCATCTCGGGCAGACAGAGTACAAGCTGCTGCAGTTTTTCCTTTCCCATCCGGGCCGCGTCTATTCACGTGCGCAACTGCTCGATTTCGTCTGGGGGCGCAACGTCTATGTCGAGGAGCGCACTGTCGATGTGCACATCCTGCGACTGCGCAAGGCGCTCAAGCCTTCCGGCATGGATGGCGTGATCGAGACTGTTCGCGGCGCAGGGTACCGCTTGACGGAAGCCGCCACCCAATGAGCAATGCCTGGTCGGTCGAGCGCTGGCGCATCACGCTGACCCTGCTGGCAATCCCTCTTCTCGGTTTCACACTGTCCAACTGGACCCTGGCCGTTGTATTGCCGTTGCTGGGTTACATCGCATGGAATCTTTTTCAATTCTACAAGCTCGAGAAGTGGTTGCGGACAGGCGCTTTCAAGGGCAAGGCGCCTGATGCGAACGGAGTCTGGGCCCTGATTGTCCAGCAGATCTATCGTCAACAACGCAAGGAAAAACGGCGCAAGAAACGGCTGTCGGAACTGTTGAAGCGTTTCAATGCGACCGTCGCTGCACTTCCCGATGCGACCGTGATTCTCAACGGAAACGACGAGATCGAATGGGCCAACAAGGCCGCCGAACAATTCCTGGGAATCCAGCGCAACCGCGATATCGGGGTTCGTATTGCCAACCTGATCAGGGATCCGGATTTCGATGCCGGACTGAAAAAATTCGTCAAAGAGCTCAACCTGGAGCTGGGTTCGCCGATCAATCCGGACATGATGCTGGCGCTGCGCATGGTGAGGTATGGCAAGGACAAGAAACTCCTGACTGCCCGCGACATCAGCCAGCGCGTGGAGCTGCAGCGCACCAGGAAGGCCTTCGTGGCGAATGCGTCACATGAACTCAAGACGCCGCTGACGGTGATTTCAGGCTACCTCGAGATCATGCAGTCGGATCCCAAGCTTCCGCCGGAACTGGCCGATGCCGTCGACAGTGCCACCGAGCAGGCCCAGCGCATGCAACGCATCATCGAGGATTTGCTGGTGCTGTCGAGACTCGAGGGCACGCTCCTGTCACACAACAGCGGTGAACGCCTGAGTATTGCCGGAATTCTCGGACAGATCATCACGGATCTTCAGCAGACCCTGTCGGGCCAGTCGCACCGGTTTGTCCTGGATACCGACGAGACGCTCTTTCTGCGCGGCAACGAGGCTGAAATCCAGAGCATTTGCATGAATCTCATCAGCAACGCCGTGAAATACACGCCGGCAGGGACGACCATCGACGTGCGCTGGTACAGGGACTCCGCCGGCCATGCATGCCTCGATGTCGAGGACAATGGACCCGGCATCCCGGCGGAACACCTGCCGCATCTGACGGAGCGGTTCTACCGTGTCGATGCCGGCCGCTCCAGGGAAATCGGGGGAACCGGACTTGGCCTCTCCATCGTCAAGCACGTGGTGCAGCGCCACGGAGGCTTTTTGCAAATCGACAGCGAGCCGGGGAAAGGGTCGACATTCCGGGCCTGTTTCCCGGCCTATCGCCTGCTGTCATAAAAGGTTCATATTCCTGTCATATAGTGGCAATCCTTTAACCTCATACTTCGCCCAACTCGAAAACACCTGAGAGGGTAATCACCATGAAAAAACTGATCCTGGCAGCTGCCATCACGGCAATCGCAGTGCCGGCTGCACATGCAGCCAACCGCGACACCATCAACATCGTCGGCTCCTCGACCGTTTATCCGTTCGCGACGACTGTTGCCGAGCAGTTCGGTAAAACCACCTCCTTCAACACGCCGAAGATCGAATCCACGGGCTCCGGTGGCGGCATGAAGCTGTTCTGCGCCGGCGTCGGCGTCAGCACGCCTGACCTGACCAACGCCTCGCGCCGTATCAAGAAGTCCGAACTCGACTCCTGTACCGAGAACGGCGTGACTGTCGTCGAGGTCAAGGTCGGCTACGACGGCATCGTGGTTGCAAACGCCAAGGATGCTCCCGAATACAATCTGAGCCGCAAGGATATCTACCTTGCGCTGGCTGCAAGGATTCCGGGGGCGGATGGCAAGCTTGTCGAGAATCCGCACAAGACCTGGAAAGACGTCAATGACGCTCTGCCTGCCGCACCGATCAAGGTTCTGGGCCCACCCCCGTCTTCCGGCACGCGTGACGCTTTCGAGGAGCTCGCCATGGGTGGCGGCGCCAAGAAGATCGACGATCTCAAAACCCTGCGCGGCATGAAAGACGGCGACGAGATGAAAGGCATGATGGCCAGGCTCGGTATCGAGATGTCCGCCTATGATGAAGTCATGAAGAAGAAGGGCAAGGTCTCCGGCAAGGATGTCTTCAAGCAGGTTGCTTATCACATCCGTGAAGACGGCGCATACGTCGAGGCCGGCGAAAACGACAACCTGATCGTGCAGAAGCTCGAGAAGGACACTGGCGCACTCGGCGTCTTCGGTTTCAGTTTCCTCGACCAAAACGCCGACAAGATCAAGGGCGCGTCCATCGACGACAAGGCTCCGACCTTCGAGAATATCGCCGATGGTTCCTACCCGGTTTCCCGTCCGCTCTACACCTATGTCAAGAAAGAGCATGTGGGCAAGATTCCCGGCATCAAGGAGTACCTGGCAGAGTTCACGAGCGACAAGGCCTGGGGCGACGAGGGCTACCTGGTCGAGAAAGGCATGATCCCGATGCCGAAGGCAGAGCGTGAGCAGTTCAAGGCAGACGCCGAGACACTCAAGCCACTGACGATGTAAATCCCAAGCAGGGTAACATCACCGACCGGCAGTGAAGGGGGGATTGTTTTCCCCCCTTCCTGCTCTACAGGGTTTTCCAATCAGGGCTGATCACTCGCCAGGCCGGGCGCAAGCATCGAGCCTGATTCGACGGGGCACACAGTGACACAGACGAATTTACTGATTATTTTGGTGCTGGGAATCATGGCGGTTCTGTACTACTTCGCCAAACAGCGCGCAGTCAGCTCCGTTGGCGGGTCGGCCAACATCCGCCAGCTCCACTCTCTCCCGGGACACTATGGTATCTACGCCGCCTTGTGGGCCGCGGTCCCCGCGGTTGTCGCCCTGCTGTTCTGGGCCGGCGCAGAAGACTGGCTGGTGACCAGCCTGGTCGTCAGCGACCTGCCGCAGGAGACGCAGGAACTCCCGAAAGCGCAGCTCAGCCTGGTCATCAACGACATCAAGAACATGGCAGCAGGAGATGTGACCTCAGCGGACGCCATTCCGGAGGTCAAGGCCGCGGCCGATCATTATGTCCGGCTGCAAGCCATCGCCGGTGCGGCAAAATTCGTGGTCGTTCTCGTCCTGGCGATCCTGGGTGGTCTGCTTGCGATGCGCACCGTCGTGCCCAGGATGCAGGCGCGTAACCGCGTCGAGGGTATTTTCAGGATCATGCTGATCCTCTGTTCCGTGATCGCGATCTTCACGACCGTCGGCATCGTTCTGTCGGTCCTCTGGGAATCGCTGATCTTTTTCCGGGAAATCCCCTTTTTCGAATTCCTCTTCGGGACACACTGGAACCCGAGCACCAACTCCTTCGGCGCCATCCCGATCTTCGCCGGCACATTGCTGATCTCGCTCATCGCGATGCTGATCGCCGTGCCGATCGGTCTCATGTCTGCCGTCTATCTCTCAGAATATGCGGGGCCGCGCGTGCGGGCATACGCCAAGCCCCTGCTCGAGATCCTCGCGGGCATCCCGACGGTTGTCTACGGCTTCTTCGCTGCATTGACAGTCGCCCCCTTTCTGTCGAATTTCGGCAAGTCGGTGGGGTGGGACATCTCGCCCGAGAGTGCGCTCGCGGCAGGGCTCGTCATGGGGATCATGATCATCCCGTTCGTCTCGTCACTCTCCGACGACGTCATCAACGCCGTTCCCCAGGCCATGCGCGACGCATCCTACGGCATGGGCGCCACGAAGTCGGAAACGATCACCAAAGTGATACTCCCGGCCGCGCTGCCGGGCATCGTCGGCAGCGTGCTGCTGGCAGCCTCGCGCGCCATCGGCGAGACCATGATCGTGGTCATGGCCGCCGGGCTGTCGGCCAATCTCACGGCCAATCCTTTCGAAGCCGTGACGACCGTGACGGTCCAGATCGTCACGGCGCTCGTCGGGGACCAGGAGTTCGACAGCCCGAAGACCCTGGTCGCCTTCGCCCTCGGCCTGGTGCTCTTTGTCGTCACGCTCGCATTGAACGTGCTGGCTTTGCATGTCGTGCGGAAGTACCGCGAGCAGTATGAGTAGGGGGAATTGCGATGAGTGAAACCACGAAAGCCGTCAGGAAATCGCTGCCCAGGCGCTATCGCAGGGAGAAAATTTTCAGGGCCATCGGAATGTCAGCCATCCTCGTGGGGCTGGCGTTCGTCGTCATCCTGTTCGCGAATATCATCTCGAAGGGCTATCCGGCATTCCTGCAGAGTTATATCAAGCTGCCGATCCACTTCGACGAACAGGTCATCGATCCCTCGGGCGAGCGTGATCCAGAGAAGATGGCCAGGGCGGATTACCAGGGCCTGGTCAAGCAATCCCTGAGGGAGGAATTCCCTGATGTCACGGGGCGCAGGGACAAGTTCTCGCTGTACAGGCTGGTCAGCCAGGGAGCCGGTTTCGATCTCAAGGACATGGTGATCGAGGACCCTGCGCTGATCGGCCAGACCAGGGAGATCTGGCTGCTGGCCGACGACGAGATCGACGTCTACCTCAAAGGCAACGCGACGCCGACGAGCGAACTCGAACTTCCGGGCAAGCCCTCCGCAAGCGGTGAGACAGGTGCAATCGAGATCACGGGTGACGGACCCGTTTTCAGGCCCGTGATCGACAGGATGCACGATCTGTTCGAGGAGGAGTTGTCGAGCGTCGAAAAGCAACTCGAGCGCGAAAAAGCCCGGTTCGAGAGGCTCGGCAAGGATCTCGTCGATGAGAAGGAGTTGCTGGCCGAGGCGCAACAATACAACTACCCGACGCGCTCAGCGATACAAGGGCCGAAGCCGAGGTCATCAACAAGCTGGAGCCGGATGATGCAAGCGATGGCTGGCGGCTCGTTATTCACGAAACTCCGGAGTCGGAGCGGCGCGTGAGTGACAAGACAATCGGCTGGGTCAGGCAGTTGCAACAACAGGGGCTCGTCGAGAAGAAGTTCAATACGGTGCTCTTCTCGCATGGTGACTCCAGAGAGCCGGAGCAGGCGGGTATCGCCGGCGCACTGGCGGGTTCCTTCTTCACGCTGATCGTGACCCTGCTGCTGTCGTTCCCGATCGGTGTCGGCGCGGCCATCTATCTCGAGGAGTTCGCACCGAAGAACAGGTGGACAGATCTCATCGAGGTCAACATCAATAACCTCGCGGCCGTTCCCTCGATCGTCTTCGGCCTGCTCGGCCTCGCGGTCTTCATCAACTATTTCGGGCTTCCGCGTTCCGCTCCTCTCGTCGGTGGTCTCGTGCTGACATTGATGACCTTGCCCACGATCATCATCGCATCGCGAGCGGCACTCAAATCCGTCCCGCCGTCGATCAAGGAGGCCGCGCTGGGTATGGGCGCATCCAGAATGCAGGCGATGTTCCACCACATTCTGCCGCTGGCGCTGCCCGGCATGCTGACCGGCACCATCATCGGCATGGCGCAGGCGCTTGGCGAGACCGCGCCGCTGCTGATGATCGGCATGGTCGCTTTCATTGTCGACATTCCCCAGGGCTTCACCGACAATGCGACCGTCTTGCCGGTACAGATTTATCTCTGGGCTGACAGCCCGGAACGCGCATTCGTTGAAAAGACCTCCGCAGCGATCATGGTCCTTCTGGGCTTCCTGATCGCCATGAACGCACTGGCCGTATTCCTGCGCAAGAAGTTCGAGCGCAAATGGTAGGAGAAGTTATGAACAAGGTGACTGATTTCGAACACATGGAGCACGAGATCGCCGGAACGGTCGGCACTCCATTGGTCGAGAACCCCAAGATGTCGACGCGCAATGTCGATGTCTTCTACGGCGACAAACAGGCGATTTTCGGCGTCGACCTCGATCTGGCTGAAAACGAGGTCATCGCGCGGATCGGTCCGTCGGGTTGCGGCAAGTCGACCTATCTGCGCTGCCTCAACCGCATGAACGACACCATCGACATCTGCCGTGTGACCGGCCAGCTGCTTCTCGACGACGAGGATATCTACGGCAAGGGCATGGACCCGGTGCTGCTGCGTGCGCGCGTCGGCATGGTCTTCCAGAAGCCCAATCCCTTTCCGAAATCCGTCTACGACAATGTCGCCTACGGCCCCAAGCTCCACGGCCTTGCCACCAACAAGGCGGAGCTTGACGAAGTCGTCATCACGAGCCTGCAGAAAGCGGGCCTGTTCGACGAGGTCAAGGATCGGCTGCACGAGCCCGGTACCGGACTGTCTGGCGGCCAGCAACAACGCCTCTGCATCGCGCGCACGATCGCCGTGAGTCCCGAGATCATCCTCATGGACGAGCCGGCCTCGGCGCTCGACCCGATCGCGACGGCCGTCATCGAGGAGCTCATCGACGAGTTGCGCGAAAACTACACCATCGCGATCGTGACGCACTCGATGCAGCAGGCGGCGCGCGTCTCGCAGCGCACGGCCTATTTCCATCTCGGCAAGCTCGTCGAAGTTGGCGAGACCAACCAGATCTTTACCAACCCGCAGCATCAGCTGACGGAAAACTACATCACTGGACGTTTCGGATAATCACGACCGGGGAAGACCATGGAAAAAGACCTGCATCTTACACAACACATCTCGCAGCGCTTCAACGAAGAGCTGGAGGAGATGCGCAACAGCGTCATGAAAATGGGCGGGCTGGTCGAAAAACAGATCAGTCACGGCATGAAGGCGCTGCTGACTTCCGATACACAGCTTGGCGAGGCAGTCACCTCGTCGGACTACGAGATCAATGCGCTCGAGGTGGATATCGACGAGGAGTGCATGCGCATCCTCGCACGCCGCCAGCCGGCAGCCAGCGACCTGCGCCTGATCGTCACCATCATCAAGACCATCACGGATCTCGAGCGTATCGGCGACGAGGCCGAGAAGCTCGGACGCTACTCCGTCATGCTGGCCGACGAGAACACGACGCCCGGGCACTTTGTCGAGCTTCGCCATCTCGGCGAGCATGTCAAGCGCATGCTGCGCGACGCGCTGGATGCGTTCGCGCGCCTCGATGCAGAGGCCGCACTGCGCACCATCAAGGATGACGAGCTCGTCAACGAGGAGTTCGACGCCATCTCGCGCCAGCTCATCACGCGCATGATGGAGGACCCGCGCGAAATCAAGAACGCCCTGCGCATCTCCTGGTGCGCCCGCGCGCTGGAGAGAATTGGCGACCACACCAAGAACATCTGCGAATATGTCGTCTTCCTCGTGCATGGCAAGGACATTCGCCATACCAGCATCGAAAAGATGCACGAGTCGATGGGGATCGATCTCGGCGATTGAGTCAGGGAAGAGGGGAGACGAGGGATCCGGGCCCGGCAAATGCCGGGCTTTTTCATTGTTGCGGACCTGCTCAGCGCTTGTGCAGGAAGAGGGTCTTGAGGTAGGCCGTCTCCGCAATCGCCGGGTGCACGGGATGATCCTGGCGCTGCTGGCCATACTCCAGCAGCCGCAGATCCGCATTTTGCCTGACTGCCGCCTGGCGCGTGACATTCAGCAGTTGCGACTGCTCCATGTGAAAAGAGCAGGATGAGGTGACGAGGATGCCGTCGTTCTTCAGCACGTCGAGCCCGAGAGCGTTGAGACGGCGGTAGGCCTGTTCGCCCTCCTTGCGGTCCTTCCGGCGCTTGATGAAGGCGGGCGGGTCGAGAATCACCATGTCGTAACGCTTGCCGCCGGACGCGAGCTTTTTCAGCACCTCGAACATCTCACCCTGTTGCGTGGCGATGTGCTGCTCCACCCCGTTGATCGCCGCATTGTGCCGCGTCTGCTCCAGCGCCGGCTGCGAGGCATCGACACAGAGCACTTCCGCGGCGCCTGACAGCGCCGCCGTCACGCCCCAGGCGCCGGCGTAGGAGCAGATGTCGAGCACCTTGTCGCCGCCGCGCACATAGCGCCGCATGCGTTCGCGGTTGCCGGCCTGGTCGTAGAACCAGCCGCTCTTCTGGCCCTCGCGCAGCGAGGTTTCGAACAGCACGCCATTCTCCTCGAGCCGGATGCTCTCGGGAATGTCGCCGCTGGCGACCGCGACATATTGCTCGAGACCCTCGAGTTCGCGCACCCGGATATCGTTGCGCAGCAGTATGCCGGCCGGCGCCAGGAGTTCCTCGAGGACGGCGATGACCTGCGCCTTGACCGCTTCCATGCCGGCCGTCGTGATCTGCACGCCGAGGTAGTCGCCGAAGCGGTCGACGACGAGACCCGGCAGCCAGTCGCTCTCGCCGTAGACGAGCCGGTAGCAGCGCTTGTCGAACAGCCGCTCGCGCAACGCCAGCGCGTCGGCGATGCGTCGCTTCAGCAGCGCCTCGTCGAGCGTTTCGGTCGGATGGCGGGAGATCACGCGCGCGCTGATGAGTGAATGCGGGTTCACGTAGGCGTGTGCGATCCACTTGTTGCGGTGGCTGTGCACGGCGACTTGTTGGCCGGGGGAGAACTGCTTGAGCGGGGTTTCCGCGGTATCGATCTCGTTGCTGTAGATCCAGAGGTGGCCGGCGAGAATCCGGCGTTCCTGGTCTTTGCGCAGCTTTAGTGTGGGTAATTTCATGCCTGCCTGTATTAGCCTTCGGGTAACTGAGTAATGCGGATCGCAATGCCATGAAAAGCCAGCAGCCTAACCGCCTGATCGAGGCGACGAGTCCCTACCTGCAGCAGCATGCCCTCAATCCCGTGGACTGGTGGCCCTGGTGCGACGAGGCGCTCGAACTGGCGCGAACCGAAAGGAAGCCTATTCTACTCTCAATCGGCTACTCGGCGTGCCACTGGTGCCATGTCATGGCGCACGAATCCTTCGAGGATGCGAAGACGGCCGAGCTCATGAACCGGCTGTTCGTCAACATCAAGGTCGATCGCGAGGAGCGCCCGGATCTCGACAAGATCTACCAGAGCGCGCACCAGTTGTTGAGCCAGCGTGCCGGCGGCTGGCCATTGACGGTCTTCCTGACGCCTGACGACCAGATGCCGTTCTTCGCCGGCACCTATTTTCCGAAGGAGCCGCGCCACGGCCTGCTCTCGTTCAGGGACCTCATGCAGCGCGTGCACGACGCCTGGATACAGCAGGAGGAGGCGATTCGCCAGCAGAACCTCTCGGTCGCCGATGCCCTGCAACGCATCGACGCCGGCGGCGAACCGGCCGCCATCCTCGACGACTCGCTGATCGAGGCCGCGCGCGAGCAGCTCGCGCAGCTCTTCGATAGCCAGCATGGCGGATTCGGCCAGGCGCCGAAGTTCCCGCATCCGACGAACCTCGACTTCCTGCTGCATTACTGGTCCGCGAGGCGCGATGACCGGCAGGCGGCCGAGATGGCATTGTTCACGCTCTATCGCATGGGCAGCGGCGGCGTTTACGACCAGCTCGGCGGAGGCTTCTGCCGTTATTCGGTGGATGACTTCTGGATGATCCCGCACTTCGAGAAGATGCTCTACGACAACGGCCCGTTGCTGGCGCTCAATACGGACGCCTTTCTCGTGACGGGAGACGACTTCTTCGCGCGCATCTGCCGCCAGACCGCCGGCTGGGTCATGCGCGAAATGCAGTCGCCCGCGGGTGGCTACTACTCGACGCTGGATGCCGACTCCGAGGGCGAGGAGGGCAAGTTCTATGTCTGGACGCCGGACGAGGCGCGTGCGCTGCTCGACGGGACGGAGTTCGAACTGGTGTCGAAGCTCTACGGCCTCGAGCGAGAACCCAACTTCGAGGGGCGGTGGCACCTGCATACGTTCGGCGACCCCGAGGCGATTGCCGCTGCGCTGTCATTGACCCGGGACGCCTTCGACGAGGTGCTGGAGTCGGCGCGCCGCAAGCTCTTCGAGGCGCGCGAGCAGCGCATACGGCCCGGCCGCGACGAGAAAATCCTGACGAGCTGGAACGCGCTCATGATCCGCGGCATGGCGAGGGCAGGACGCGTCCTCGACGAACCCGCATGGATCGCCTCGGCGGAACGGGCGCTCGGCTTCATCCGCACGACCCTGTGGCGCGATGGCCGCCTGCTCGCGACCTTCAAGGACGGCAAGGCGCATCTCAACGCCTATCTCGACGACCATGCCTACCTCATCGATGCGATTCTCGAGTTGCTGCAGGCGCGCTGGAGCGACGAGGAGCTGGAGTTCGCCATTGCGCTGGCCGACAGGCTGCTCGAGCATTTCGAGGACGAGCGGCGGGGAGGCTTCTACTTCACCCCGGACGATCACGAGCAGCTCATTCAGCGGCCCAGGCCCATGAGCGACGACGCCATGCCGTCCGGCAACGGCGTCGCGGCGCTGGCGCTGCAGCGGCTCGGCTGGCTGCTCGGGGATCTCAACTATCTCGATGCTGCCGGTAAGACCCTGCGCGCGGCCTGGAACCGCATCGAAAGCCTGCCGCATGCCCATGGCGCGTTGCTCATCGCGCTGCAGGAGCAGCTCGCGCCGCCGGAGATCCTGATCGCGCGCGGCGCGGCCGGCGCGCTCGATGCCTGGCGCAAGAGGCAGCAGGAAGATTACAGGCCGGAGCGGCTCTGCTTTGCGATTCCGGCCGACGCAGGGGTTCACGAGGCGCTTGCCGCCAAGGCGCCGCAGCAGAAACCCGTCGTCTACCGCTGCAAGGGCATGACCTGCTCGCCGCCCGAAGAGCTCTGATTACGACGAGAGCGCGGCGGCTCTTCACCAGGGCTTTATTGTTCCAGACAGCATGTGGCGGAGTCGCGGTGGCGTTTCCGCACAGCGTCTCGCCGTCTCCGGCACTCGATCAACGCCGGCCCGCACGCGGTCGGCAAGCGGCTTCATCAAGATTTCATGAAAGCTTAGCCCGCCTGTCATCTCTGTCCGGAATACTTCCGCAAACCAACTGCAGGGCAGGCTGGAAATGCTTAGTTACCGTACGGTCTGGATTTCGGATACCCACCTCGGCCTCAGGGAAGCGCGCACGGACTTTCTCTACGACTTCCTCTCCACGATTGACTGCGAAACGCTCTATCTCGTCGGCGACATCATCGACGGCTGGAAAATGCAATCCGGCGGTTTTCGCTGGCCGGAAATCAATAACGACATCATCAAGCTGATCCTTGAGAAGGCGCGCAAGGGCACCAGGGTTGTTTACGTCCCCGGCAATCATGACGAAATGTTGAGGGATTACGTCGATGCCGAAGTCAACAACATCCAGCTGCTCGAACGCGCGACACATACGACGGCGGACGGGCGCAGGCTGCTCGTCATGCACGGCGACGAGTTCGATTATGTCGTCATGCACAACAAGTGGATCGCGAAGCTCGGCAGCGATCTCTACGATTTCACGCTGATGTTGAACCGCTGGTTCAATACCGTCCGGCGCAGGCTCGGCATGCGTTACTGGTCGCTCTCGGCCTATCTCAAGGGGCGCGTCAAGGAGGCCGTCAAGTACATAGGCAATTTCGAGCAGGCCGTCGTGCGCGAGGCGCGCGAGCACGGCTACGACGGCATCGTCTGCGGCCACATCCACCATGCCACGATCACCCGATACGGCGGCATCGAATACGTCAACTGCGGTGACTGGGTCGAGAGTTGTACTGCAATCGCCGAACACGACAACGGCGAACTCGAACTGATCAGCTGGGTCGACAGGATTTACGCAATGCCCGTCGAGGAGCGTCTATGCGCATAGCCATTATCACGGATGCCTGGCATCCGCAGATCAACGGCGTCGTCAGAACACTCGGCAAGATCATCGACTGGCTCACGCAACAGGGGCACCAGGTGCTCGTCGTGGAGCCATCCGCCTTCAAAACCCTGCCTCTGCCCAGCTATCCCGAGATTCGCCTCTCTCTCTTCCCGGGCCGCAAGGTCGCGCAAATGCTGCATGAATTCGCGCCCGAGGCGATCCACATCTCGACGGAGGGGCCGCTCGGGCTTGCCGCGCGCAAGTATGCGCTTTCCCGCGAGCTGCCATTCACGACGGCGTATCACACGCGATTTCCCGAATACGTGCGCGAGCGCGTGCCGATTCCCCTCTCCATCTCCTACATGTGGGTGCGCTGGTTTCACAACCCCGCGCAGCGCGTCATGGTCAGCACCGAAAGCCTGCGCAGGGAGCTGGCCGGGCAGGGACTCAAGCACCTCGTCATCATGTCGCGCGGCGTCGATACGGATCTCTTCGTGCCGCGCGAGCACAAGAACCTGCTCGGCGGCAAACAGCCCGCGTTCCTCTACCTCGGCCGTGTTGCGGTCGAGAAGAATATCGAGGCGTTCCTGTCGCTCGATCTGCCGGGGAAAAAACATGTGATCGGCGACGGCCCAGCCCTGCATGCGCTCAGGGAGAGGTATCCCTCGGTGCGTTTCCATGGCTACAAGACCGGCAAGGAGCTGGCCAGACACCTGGCATGCGCGGACGTGATGGTCTTTCCGAGCCGTACCGATACCTTCGGGCTCGTGATCCTGGAGGCGCTGGCCTGCGGCGTTCCCGTCGCGGCCTATCCCGTGCAGGGGCCCGTCGACATCATCGAGAACGGGAGCTCGGGCTTCGTCAGCGAGGATCTCGGGGAGGCGGCCCTGCAGGCCCTGCAGGTCGACCCGCGGTCATGCCGCCAGCGCGCCCTGCAATTTTCGTGGGATGCGGTCGGAGAGCAGTTTTTCAGCAACCTGCTGCCGCTCAACGAGGACTCCGGCGTAGTGCTGCAGCCAGCCGCGAACGACTGACATCCTGGGCGATGCGACTCGCCGGGCAGGTCCCTGAAAAACAGGCGGGATGTCGCCTTGCCTTTGGCGAGGGCGATCAGGCCCGCAGCCTGTCGTTCAGGTGCGGCCTGATGATCTCCAGCATGATCGGGTGCAGCTTGACGCCGGCGGCCACGACATTGCCGGTCTCGAGGTAGCGGTCGCCGCCGGCGAGGTCCGTCACGACGCCGCCGGCTTCCCTGACGAGCAGCGCGCCCGCCGCGAAGTCCCAGGCCGAGAGGCCGAGTTCCCAGAAGCCGTCGATGCGGCCCGCCGCGAGCCATGCGAAATCGAGCGCGGCCGAACCGGGACGGCGCACGCCGGCGCTGTCGACGATGAGATCCTGCATCATGCCGAAATAGGCTTCCTTATGGCGCAGGTCGCGGAACGGGATGCCGGTGCCGAGCAGCGCGCCGCGCATGTCCTTGCGGGCCGTGACGCGGATGCGGCGGTCGTTCAGGAAAGCGCCTTCGCCGCGTGTCGCGTGGAACAGCTCCTCGCGCACGGGATCATAGACGACGCCGCACAGCAGCTGGCCCTTCTCGCGCAGCGCGATCGAGACCGAGAACTGCGGGAAACCGTGCAGGTAGTTGGTCGTTCCGTCGAGCGGATCGATGATCCACTGGTAGGCATTGCCATCGTGCTCGCCGCTCTCCTCGGCGAGGATGGCGTGTTGCGGATACGCCTTGCTGATGGTCCGGATGATCGTCTCCTCGGCGGCGCGGTCGACATCGCTGACGAAATCATTGCGCGACTTGGTTTCGATCTTGAGGGAGTCGACGCGGTCGTAGTAGCGCATCAGGATCCTGCCACCGTCGCGGGCCGCGCGGATGGCGATGTTGGTCATCGGGTGCATGGAAAAGGCCAGCAGGGTTTCAATTCACGTAATCCGCTAGAATACCATTTTTTGCACTGCTCCAGACCGCCGAATGCTGTCGCGCATCCGTATCATTCTCGTCAACACCTCCCACCCGGGCAACATCGGGGCCGTCGCGCGCGCCATGAAAAACATGTGCCTGTCGGACCTCGTGCTCGTCGATCCCGTGCGCTACCCCGAAGAGGCCGAGGTGGCCTTCGCACGCGCATCCGGCGCACACGACCTCTTGTCGGCAACGCGCAAGGTCCCGACGCTCGAGGAGGCGGTCGAGGACTGCCATCTCGTCATCGGCACGAGCGCGCGCCAGCGCACCGTGCAGTGGCCCGTTGTCGATCCGCGCACATGCGCCGGGCTGGCGCTCGAGCGCGCGGCTGCCGGCGCCAGCGTCGCGATCGTTTTCGGCAGGGAGCGCTCCGGCCTGACCAACGACGAGCTCGCACTCTGCCACTATCTCGTGCAGATTCCGACGAACCCGGAGTACAGTTCGCTCAATATCGCCATGGCCGTGCAGGTCATCGCCTACGAACTCATGGTTGCAAGCCGTGCCGATCGCCCGGAGCGGACCGCGTCGCGCGAACTGATCACGGCAGGGCAGTTCGAGGGCTTCATCGATCACCTCGAAGAGACCATGGAGGTCATCGGCTTCTCCGACGAACGCAGCTCCGGCAAGCTCATGCGTCGCCTGCGCCGGCTCTTCCTGCGCGCAGAAATGGACGCCGACGAGATGAACATCCTGCGCGGCATTTTCAAGGCGTCGCAGGTGCATCGCGTGCGTACGCCGCGCGAGAAGGGCGGGGATGGCTGAGCCGGACACCCCGCAGGCGCCCGCAGGGCCCCTGCCGGTGCTCTACGAGGACGACGCCTTCGTCGCTGTCCACAAGCCTCCGGGACTGCTCGTGCACCGCTCCTGGCTCTCCGGGGACAGGGTTTTCCTGCTGCAACTGCTGCGCGACCAGATCGGGCGCCGCGTCTACCCGGTGCACCGCCTCGATCGCGCCACCTCGGGCGTGATCATCTTCGCCTTTTCATCCCGGCACGCCAGCGCGCTGCAGCAACGCCTCGAGAGCGCCGATGCCGTCAAGCGCTACCGTGCCGTCGTACGCGGCTGGATCCGGGAGGCGGGGGAGATCGATCACCCGGTCCGCGACAGGGACGAGGGCGGCGAGCCCCGGGAGGCGGTGACGCGTTACCGGCCGCTCGCGACCGTGGAGCTGCCCTGTGCCGTCGGCCGCTACAGCACGGCGCGTTACTCGCTCGTCGAGGTGCAGCCGCTGACGGGTAGACGGCAACAGATCCGCAAACACCTCAAGCACATCGCGCATCCGGTCGTCGGCGACACGACCCACGGCAGGGGGGAGCACAATCGTCTCTTCCGGCAGGCCTTCGACTGTCACAGGCTGCTGCTGCAGGCGCGCGAGTTGTGCTTCCGGCATCCGCTGAACGATGAGCCGGTCGGTATTCGCGCCGCGGCCGAACCCTCGTGGGACGCCGTCATCGCGCGTCTCGGCTGGAGCGCAAGCGATGCCTGAGGGGCCCGCTTGCCCGCTGTGCGGCTCCCCGCGGACGCGGCATCTGCTGTCGGACCAGAGGCGCGACTACCACGGCTGCGCGCAGTGCGACCTGGTGTTCGTCCCCGAGCGCTTTTTCCTGCCTCCTTCGCAGGAGAAGGCACTCTACGACATGCACGAGAACGATCCGAACGACATGGACTACCGTGGATTCCTGTCGCGGCTGTTCGAGCCGATGCTGGAACGCCTCCCGCGCAACGCCTCGGGCCTCGATTTCGGTTCCGGTCCCGGACCGACGCTGTCGCTGATGTTCGAGGAGCAGGGACACCGCATGCGACTCTACGACCGCTTCTATGCAGCCGACAGGCGTGCACTGGACGGCGAGTACGACTTCATCACGGCCACGGAGGTGGTCGAGCACCTGCACCGGCCGGCCGTGGAACTCGAGCGCCTCTGGAGACTGCTGCGCCCGGGAGGCTGGCTCGGCATCATGACCAGTCGCCACGACGCCGTGGAGGACTTCGCGGCCTGGCATTACAAGAACGACCCGACCCACGTGATCTTTTTCAGCCGGCGCACCTTCGCGTGGCTCGCCGATGCCCTGGGCACACGGCCGCTGTTCCCGCACCCCGATGTGGCGCTGCTGCAAAAACCCGCCGAAATCCCATGAGGCATGCGCATCGCATTGGCGTTATCATTGGCGTTTGACTGATCACCACGGGGCTGTTGGCGTGTTTGGCAAAATCCGGGAAGAAATCGATGTCGTGTTCGAACGCGATCCGGCAGCGCGCAGTGCATTCGAGGTCATCACGACCTATCCCGGCTTCCATGCAGTGCTGTTCCACCGTGCCGCCCACTGGCTCTGGAACGCCAATCTCAAGTGGCTCGCGCGCCTGTTGTCGAATGTCTCGCGGTTGCTGACGGGGATCGAGATCCATCCGGGCGCGACCATCGGCTGCCGATTCTTCATCGACCACGGCATGGGTGTCGTCATTGGCGAAACCGCCGTGATCGGCGACGACTGCACCCTCTACCACGGCGTGACGCTCGGCGGCACGAGCTGGCAGAAGGGCAAGCGCCATCCGACGCTGGCCGACGGCGTCGTCGTGGGGGCCGGCGCCAAGGTGCTCGGCCCGATCGAGATCGGTGCCGGAGCGCGCATCGGCTCCAACGCCGTCGTTGTCAAGAACGTGCCGGCCGGCATGACTGTTGTCGGCGTTCCGGGGCGTCTGATCCAGCCCAGCCAGGAGGAAGATGCAGCCCGCCGCAAGCAGATCGCGGAGAAAATGGGTTTCGATGCCTACGGCGTCAGTCGCGACGCTCCCGATCCGGTCGCACACGCCATCAACTGCATGCTCGACCATATGCATGTCGTGGATGCACGCATGGAAAGAATGTGTAACGCATTGAAATCATTGGGAATAGAAGGCGAGGAGGCGATCGAGAAGCTCGAATCCTGCGAAATCGTCTCGACGGCCGACGAGCTCGACAAGCTCGTAGACGAGGAATCCCCGGCAAAAGAGACGGAAAACCCTTGATTTCCTGTCCTTGTAATTCTTGACTAAATTACTAAGTAATGTATATTCGCAGCCCGGTAAACAATTAGCGGTCTGTTCAGACGGCAAGACAGTCCGACAGGTGGTAGTAATCGCATATGAAGACGCCAATTTATCTTGACTATTCCGCAACCACGCCGGTCGACCCGCGTGTCGCCGACGAGATGTGCAGGTATCTGAAGCCGGACGGAATTTTCGGCAATCCCGCATCCCGCTCCCACGCCTTCGGCTGGGCGGCCGAGGAAGCCGTGGAGAGGGCCCGGCAGGAAGTCGCCGACCTCATCAACGCCGATTCGAAAGAGATCGTCTGGACATCCGGCGCGACCGAATCCGACAACCTGGCAATCAAGGGCGCCGCGCATTTCTACAACAAGCGTGGCAAGCACATCATCACGCTCAAGACCGAACACAAGGCGGTCCTCGACACCTGCCGCCAGCTCGAGCGCGAGGGCTACGAAGTCACCTACCTGGATCCCGAGCCGAACGGCCTGCTGGATCTGGACAAGTTCCGCGATGCCATCCGCGAGGACACCATTCTCGCCTCCATCATGCATGTCAACAACGAGATCGGCGTCATCCAGGACATCAAGAGGATCGGCGAGATCTGCCGCGAGAACAAGGTGGTCTTTCATGTTGATGCTGCCCAGAGTCCCGGCAAGGTCCCGATCGACCTGCAGGAGATGCCGGTCGATCTCATGAGTTTCTCGGCGCACAAGATCTACGGACCCAAGGGCATCGGAGCCCTGTTCGTCCGCCGCAAGCCGCGCGTGCGCATCGAGGCGCAAATGCACGGTGGCGGCCACGAGCGCGGCATGCGCTCCGGTACCCTGCCAACACACCAGATCGTCGGCATGGGCATGGCTTTCCGCCTGGCGAAGGAAGAGATGGCTTCCGACAACGAGCGTCTCATGCAGCTTCGCAACCGTCTCTGGGACGGGCTCAAGGACATGGAAGAGGTTTACCTCAACGGCGACCTCGACCACCGCATCGCCGGCAACCTGAACATCAGTTTCAACTTTGTCGAGGGCGAGAGCCTCATGATGGCGCTGAAGGACATGGCGGTCTCGTCGGGATCGGCCTGCACCTCCGCCTCGCTCGAGCCCAGCTACGTCCTGCGTGCACTCGGCCGCGACGACGAGCTGGCCCACAGCTCCATCCGTTTCAGCATTGGTCGCTTCACGACGCAGGAAGAGGTTGACTATGTGATCAGGCAGACGCGCGAACAGGTCGAGCGACTGCGAGAACTCTCCCCGCTCTGGGACATGTACAAGGACGGCATTGATCTCAAGTCCATCGAATGGGCTGCACACTAAACACAGAGGTACGAACCATGGCATACAGTGAAAAGGTTATCGATCATTACGAACACCCGCGCAATGTCGGCGTCCTCGACAAGGATGCGAAAGAAGTCGGTACCGGCATGGTCGGTGCCCCGGCCTGCGGTGATGTCATGCGCCTGCAGATCCAGGTCAACGACAAGGGCATCATCGAGGATGCCAAGTTCAAGACCTACGGCTGCGGCTCCGCCATCGCCTCCAGCAGCCTGCTGACCGAATGGGTCAAGGGCAAGTCGCTGGAAGAGGCCAGCCAGATCAAGAACACCGACATCGCCGAGGAGCTCGCGCTTCCGCCGGTCAAGGTCCACTGCTCGGTGCTGGCCGAGGACGCCATCCGCGCGGCCATCACCGATTACCAGTCCAAGCAGGACAGCTGATCGCATGGCCATTACGCTGACACAGGCTGCAGCAGATCGAATGTCCAGTTTCCTTGCCAATCGCGGCAAGGGAATTGGCGTGCGCCTCGGCGTCAAGACGTCCGGATGCTCCGGCATGGCCTACGTCATGGAGTTCGTCGACGAAATCAACGAAGACGACCAGGTCTTCGAGGAGATGGGCGTCAAGGTCATCATCGACGAGAAGAGTCTCGTCTACCTCGACGGCACAGAGGTCGATTATGGCAAGGAGGGGCTGAACGAGGGTTTCCAGTTCAAGAACCCCAACGCCAGGAACGAGTGCGGTTGCGGCGAAAGCTTTACCGTCTGATCACGCTTCTCCCTCCTGTCGTCCAGGCAGAAAAATACCACGCCACATGCTCGACCTGTCGAAAAACTACTTCGAACTCTTCGCCTTGCCTGTCTCATTCGCGGTTGACATGCAGCTCCTGCGCGAGCGCTATCGCGAATTGCAGCGCAGGGTGCACCCCGACCGCTTCGCGACGGCCTCCGGGCAGGAGCAGCGGCTGGCGATTCAGGGCTCCACCTATATCAACGAGGCCTTCGAAACCCTGAAGGATCCGCTCCTGCGCGCGCACTACCTGCTGCGCCTGCACGGCGTCGATTTCGCCCCCGATTCGGAGACGACGAAGGACGCCGGCTTCCTCATGGAGCAGCTCGAACTGCGCGAGGCCTTGTCCGAGATCAGGGAGCAGCCCGATCCGCTTGGTGCCGCGGCGCAGTTCCTCGATAATGTCAAAGGCAAACTGAACCAGGTGATCAGCAGCATGGCGTCCGACTTCGAAAACCCGACCCCCGAACGGCTCGAATCCATCCGCGAGACCGTCCGCAAGATGCAGTTCCTCGTGAAACTGCACCGCGAGGCCGAATCGCTCGAGGCGCAACTCGAAGAGGAACTGCTCTGATGGCCCTGCTGCAGATCGCCGAACCGGGCCAGGCCGCGGCCCCGCACGAACACAAGCTTGCCGCCGGCATCGATCTCGGCACGACGAACTCGCTCGTCGCGTCCGTCCGCAGCGGCAGTCCCGAGACCCTGCCGGACGAGACGGGCGCCCATCTTCTTCCGTCGGTTGTGGCCTACTCGGAATCCGGCGTCGTCGTCGGTGCCGGGGCGCTCGCGAAGGCCGCCACCGATTCCCTCAACACCATCAGCTCGGTCAAGCGCCTGATGGGACGCGGCGTCGAGGACCTGCGCCTGCTCGGCGACGAATTGCCCCATGAATTCGCCACGACGGACTCGAACGTGCCGCGCATCCGCACGCGCCTGGGCGATGTGAGTCCGGTCGAGGTCTCGGCCGAGATTCTCAGGGTGCTGGGCCAGCGCGCCGAGTCGACGCTCGGCGGCGAACTCTCGGGTGTGGTCGTGACGGTGCCGGCCTATTTCGACGATGCCCAGCGCCAGGCGACCAAGGACGCGGCCACTCTGGCCGGTCTCAAGGTCTTCAGACTGCTCAACGAGCCGACGGCCGCTGCCATCGCCTACGGCCTCGACAAGGGGGCGGACGGCGTTCACGCGATCTACGATCTCGGCGGCGGCACCTTCGACATCTCCATTCTGCGGCTCAACCGCGGCGTCTTCGAAGTGATGTCGACGGGCGGCGATTCGGCCCTCGGCGGCGACGATTTCGATCGCGCGATCGCCGAGTGGATCATGCAGCAGGCCGGGATCGAACGTCCGGACTCGGCGCTGCAGGCGGCACTCATGCGCAGTGCACGCGCGGCCAAGGAGGTGCTGACGGCACAGTCGCAGGCAGAGATCGATCTGCCCGAGACCGGCTGGAAGGGTGTGCTCGACATCGCGACCTTCAACGGTCTCATCGACGGCCTCGTGCGCAAGACCATCGCGGCCTGCCGGCGGGCGCTGCGCGATGCCGACATCGGCACCGACGAGGTGGAGGATGTCGTCATGGTCGGTGGCTCGACGCGCGTGCCGCGCGTCCGCGAACTCGTTGGCGACTTCTTCGGTCGCGAGCCGCTCGTCGACATCGACCCGGACCGTGTCGTCGCCATCGGCGCAGCCATCCAGGCGGACATCCTGGCCGGCAACAAGCCCGACGAGGAGATGCTGCTGCTCGATGTCATCCCGCTGTCGCTCGGCATCGAGACCATGGGAGGACTGGTCGAGAAAATCATCCCCCGCAACACGACGATCCCGGTGGCGCGCGCCCAGGAGTTCACGACCTTCAAGGACGGCCAGACGGCGATGGCGATCCACGTGGTGCAGGGCGAGCGCGAACTCGTCAGCGACTGCCGTTCGCTGGCGCGTTTCGAGCTGCGCGGCATTCCGCCGATGGTGGCGGGCGCCGCGCGCATCCGCGTCACCTACCGTATCGACGCCGACGGCCTGCTCGAGGTCGAGGCCGAGGAGCAGACCAGGAGCGTGCGTGCCAGCATCGAGGTCAAGCCCTCCTACGGGCTGTCCGACAACGAGATCGCCGACATGCTGCGGTCCTCGGTCGAGCACGCGCGCGATGACATGGAGGCGCGCAAGTTGCGCGAGCAGCAGGTCGAGGGGGAGCGCGTCATCGAGGCGCTTGCCGCTGCGCTGGCGGCGGACGGCCACGAGTTGCTGAACGACGAGGAGAGGGCGCGCATCGACCAGGCGCTGGACGATTTCAGGAAACTGGTCGCCGGAACGGATGCGTCCGCGATCGAGGCCGGCATCGGCGCGCTCGAGAAACGCTGCGAATTTTATGTGGAACGCCGGATGAATGCGAACATCCGCAAGGCGATGGCGGGCCACTCAGTCAATGAATTTCAACAGGAGTCGGAGTAATGCCGCAGTTGATCTTTCTTCCCCACGAAGAGCTCTGTCCCGAAGGCAAGGTCATCGACGTCGAGCCCGGCACGACCATTTGCGATGCGGCGCTGGCCAATGGCATCGAGATCGAGCACGCGTGCGAGAAGTCGTGCGCCTGCACCACCTGTCATGTCATCGTGCGCGAGGGTTTCGACTCGCTCAACGAGGCAGACGACGTCGAGGAGGACATGCTCGACAAGGCCTGGGGCCTCGAGCCGGAGTCGCGCCTGAGCTGCCAGGCCGTCATCGACGACGAGGACCTTGTGATTGAAATCCCGAAATACACCATCAACATGGTGTCGGAGCACCACTGAGGAGTGAAAGCATGCCGCTGAACTGGACGGATACCATCGATATCGCCATCGAGCTCGACGAGGCGCATGCCGACGTCGACCCGAAATACGTCAACTTCGTCGACCTCATGAACTGGGTCATGGAACTGCCGGAGTTCGAGGGCGAGAGAGAGCACTGCGGCGAGAAGATTCTCGAGGCCATCCAGATGGCCTGGATCGAGGAGCGTGAGTAGTGCGAGCATCGCTGCCGCTCGTGCTGGCTGCTGTCTGCCTGTCCGGCTGCAACTCCACGGCCGAGCAACAGCCCGACCCGCTGCCGGCTGGCTGGGTGCAGTGTCCCGCGGAGCGGCCGCAGGTGTGCACGCAGATCTATCGCCCCGTCTGCGCCTGGTTGCCGGACTCGGGCGAGTGGCGAACCTATGCCAGCGATTGCACGGCCTGCGCCGATCCGGCAGTGGCCGGGCACCTGCCAGGCCAGTGCGGCGGCTAGCCGCCGCGCGCACTGCCTGTTGGCGAAAACGGCCCTCGCGGCCGTTTTTTCATGCGCGCCCGGTGCTCAGCCGCTGTAACGGTTGCGCAGGGCGCCGATGCCGTCGATGACGATCTCGATCACCTGCCCCGGGGCCATGTCGCTGGCGCCGAGCGAGGTGCCGCAGGCAATGACATCGCCGGGCAGCAGCGTGACTTCGCGCGAGATCATGCTGACGATCTCTCGCGGGCCGAAGATCATGTCGGAGACCGGATAGTCCTGCCTGGCCTCGCCGTCCAGGATGCCCCTGACCCTGAGCGCGTCCGGATCGACATCCGTCGCAATGACCGGTCCGATCGGGCCGAAACTGCGGTAGCTTTTCGCGCGGCACCAGTGGGTGAACCCCTCCTCCTCGAAGAGGGTCTCCGGCGCCGTGACATCGTTGACGCAGGTGTAGCCGAAGATATATTCATCGATGTTCTCGACGGCGACATCGAAACACTGCTTGCCGATGACGACGCCGAGTTCCGCCTCGAATTTCACCTTGCCGTTGAAGGAGGGCGGGCGCGTGATCTCCTCGCCATCCGCGATGACGCAGGTCGGCAGCTTGACGAACCAGAGGGGGAATTTCGGTATGAAATTCTTTTCCGCGATGCGCCGCTGCTCGAGATTGTTCCACAGGCCGAGAAACTGGCGTGGTTCCACCGGCGGCAGGATGCTGGCCGATGCGAGCGGAACGGATTCTCCGGTGACCTCGGCATTGCCGAACATGTCGCCGTGACAGAGCTGGATGTCGTTTCCGTCCAGCCAGCCAAAACGCGTCTTCTCTTCGTGCCTGATGCGTATCCACCTGGGCATGATGTCTCCTTGTTGTCCTTTGCCTGGATCTTTCCAGATTATGGAAGAAAAACACGTTCGTGTAACTGCCGGATTGCCCGAAATGAAAACGGAGGCCTGATGGCCTCCGTTCGCGCTCCGGAATCCGCGTCAGACTGCTACGCGGTCGCCTCGGCTTCCTTGTCGCGTTCGATCAGGGCGTAGGCGGAGTGGTTGTGGATCGACTCGAAGTTTTCCGCCTCGACCGTGTAGGCCGTGATGCGGTCGTCGCCGTTGAGCCTGCCGGCCACGTCCCGCACCATGTCCTCGACGAACTTCGGGTTCTTGTAGGCGCGTTCGGTGACGAACTTCTCGTCGGGACGCTTGAGCAGGCCGTAGAGTTCGCTTGAGGCCTCCTGTTCGACGAGGTCGATGACGTCCTCGATCCAGACGAAGTCCTGCGCGCGCACGGTAACAGTGACATGGGATCGCTGGTTGTGTGCGCCGTAGTCGGAGATCTTCTTCGAACAGGGGCAGAGGCTTGTCACGGGCACAATGACGCGCGTGTACATCTCGGGTGTGCCATCACGAATCTCACCGATCAGGGTGACCTCATAGTCCATGAGGCTCTCCACGCCGGTGACAGGCGCCTGCTTGTTGACGAAGAACGGGAAGGACATCTCGATGTGCCCGACTTCGGATTCCAGCAATTCCGCCATTTCGGCCAGCATGTCCTTGAAGGAGGAGACGGTGATCTCGCGCTCGTGGTTGTTCAGTATTGCGACAAAGCGGGACATGTGCGTGCCCTTGAAATTGTGGGGCAGGTAGACATACATGTTGAAGCTGGCAACCGTGTGTTGCTCGCCTTCGCTGCGGTCACGCACGCGCACCGGGTGGCGGATATCCTTGATACCGACCTTGTTGATGGCGATCTGGCGCGTGTCCGCGCTCGCCTGGACGTCCTCGATTTCGCAGGACGGGCATGTATCTGCGACTTTGATCACTGTACTCATGTCACTGGCAGCAGGCATGGCCTTGCTCGATCTTGATTGGATGGGTAATTCTAGCGCGAAACCCCGTTGCTGTCAGTGACATAAGCCCTGCTGTCAGTGCAGGTAGGTTGCCGCTCCGGTGAAATTCCTGCGCCAGTAGTTGTCGGTGAGGTGGCTCGTGCGAACGCGTTTCCCGGAACTCGGGGCATGCACGAAACGGGTCGAGTCGATCATGATGCCGACATGGTTGGTGGTAGAGCCCGTCCTGAAGAAGACGAGGTCGCCGGGCTGCAGGCGTGAGCGGGAAACCCGCTTTGCGGCGCGTTTCTGTGCCGTCGTGACGCGTGGCACGCGAATGCCTGCCGCGCCGTGCGTGAAATAGACGAGGCCGCTGCAGTCGAAGCCATCTGGCCCCGCGCCCCCGTAGCGGTAGGGTGTGCCGACCTGGGCGAGGGCATTGGTGACGACCTCGAGTCGCTTGCCGCTGATGTCGCGGCTGCCGCCGCTGCAGGCTCCGAGCGCCAGCGAAACGAGAACGAGCGCCAGGAATCTGGCGGATGCCGGTATGTGCATGGCTCCCCTCCTTAACTTGCCAGAACTTGCTCTCAGACAAGTTCTCATCACAGCCCTGGAGGAATTCTGTCACTAATTCAATGAAAGTCAAGGTGTTGCAGCATAAAGCTGCTCATGAGTGTCAGCTTTTGCGGCTGATGATGGTTTCGGTGATCGCACGCAGCGGGTCGGCACGTTCACCGAAGTTCTGGAGAGTGGCGATAGCGTCGCGATAGAGCGCTTCAGCCCTGTCGCGCGCCTCCGACACTCCAAGCAGGCTCGGGTAGGTCGTTTTTTCCTGTTCGGCGTCCTTGCCCTGGGTCTTGCCGAGGGTTTCCGTGTCGCTCGTCACGTCGAGGATGTCATCGATGATCTGGAAGGCGAGACCGATGCACTTGGCGAAATGGTCGAATTGCCTGAGTTGTTCATCGTCCGCGTCGGCGCTCAGGGCGCCGAGCAGAACGCTCGCACGAATCAGGGCGCCGGTCTTGTGGATGTGCAGGTTCTCGAGTTCGGCGATGGTCAGCCTGGTGCCGGTCGATACCAGGTCGATTGCCTGTCCGCCAGCCATCCCGTGTGATCCGGAGGCGTTGGCGAGGATTCCCAGCATGCGGACCTTGCGGGTGTCGCTGCCGGGAATCCTGCTCAGGGTCTCGAAAGCCAGTGCCTGCAGGGCGTCGCCGGCAAGAATCGCCATGGCTTCGCCGAACTTCACATGACAGGTGGGCTGGCCGCGACGCAGTTCATCGTCATCCATCGCCGGCAAGTCGTCGTGGATCAGCGAGTAGACATGGATAAATTCGACGGCGCACGCCTGGTGGTCGAGTGCTTCCATCGCGGCACCGAGCGCGTGCCCGGCGGCATAGACGAGCAGCGGCCGGATGCGCTTGCCCGGCGAGAGCGCCGAGTAGTGCATCGCCTGGTGTAATTCGACAGGAAGACGATCGGCTTGCGGCAGGTTGGCCAGGAGTTGCTCCTCGATTCTCTCGCGGCAGGCCTCGAGATAGGGATTCCTGTCAATCACCGCCGAACGTCTCCAGTTCCGCATCGGGAGTCTTCGCTGTCAGGATCTCGATTTTCTGTTCCGCCTCCCTGAGTGCCTGCTGGCAGAGGCGCGTCAGCGCGACGCCGCGTTCGAACGAGGCCAGCGACTCCTCGAGGCTGAGATCGCCTTTCTCCATGGTTTCAACGAGGCTTTCCAGCTCGGCCAGTGCTTGTTCGAAGGGGATTTCGTCTTTCGAGGCTTTTTGGGACACCTGTCGTTGCTCCGCGTGATTTGGTGCTTCTCTTGTGAGCGGTGTATATTTCCATGTTACATCAAATCCGGTTCTAATTAATGATGAAAATACTCCTCTTCGTCGCGGTCGCCTTGCTGCTGTCCGTTGATCTCTCTGCTCGAGACATGCTGGAAGAGCACTACAATCGAACAGACCAGGACGAGTTCGAATTCGATGACAGCGATGCTATCTGGCAGGAGCAGGCTTCGCAGGTTCCACCGGTTTCCATCGATGCCCTCAAGCCCCTGAAGATCGATCACGGGCCGCAGGGCATGAGGTTTTTCATCGACCAGAAGAGTATCGCGATGAACCGCACTGACAGGGTCACGCGCTACTGGCTGGCCGCGAAGAACGGCGGCCGCATCGTCTCGCTGAACTTCGAGGCATTGCGTTGTTCAACGCGCGAGTACAAGCTGATCGCCTATGCAAGACCTGGGCAGCCCGAGCGCATTCGACGCGACGACACCCCGCAATGGCGCAAGATCGGCAGCAGAGCCAACCGGGACTATCATGCCGAAATCGCGGATGACTACATCTGCGCCGGGACCACGCCCAAGACCTACGAAGGCGTGGTTTCCTCGCTCAAAGGCAACTACGACTCTTTCAATCCCTACTCGGAATACACAGACCACTGATCTCCATGAGCAACTACGACTCTTCCGCTATCGAGGTCCTTAGCGGCCTCGAGCCCGTGCGCAAGCGTCCGGGCATGTACACGGACACGACCCGGCCCAACCATCTGGCCCAGGAAGTCCTCGACAACAGCGTCGACGAGGCCATTGCGGGCCATGCAAAGCTCATCGAGGTCACCCTGTTCAAGGACCAGTCGCTGCAGGTGCGCGACGACGGCCGCGGCATGCCGGTGGACATCCACCCGGAAGAGGGCATCCCGGGCGTCGAGGTGATCCTCACCAAGCTGCATGCGGGCGGCAAGTTCTCGAACAAGAACTACCGCTTCTCGGGCGGCCTGCACGGCGTCGGTGTCTCGGTGGTCAATGCGCTGTCGAAGCATCTCGAGGTCTGGGTCAAGCGAGACGGCAAGGAGTACAACATCGCTTTCGCGAATGGCGAGAAGAAGAGCGATCTCGAGGAGGTCGGCGATGTCGGCAAGCGTAACACCGGCACGACGGTCCGTTTCTGGCCGGACCCGGTGTTCTTCGATTCGCCGAAATTCTCCGTCAGGCAGCTCGAACACGTGCTGCGCGCCAAGGCCGTGCTCTGCCCGGGACTGCGCGTCGTCTTCAAGGACGAGAAGAGTGGCGACCGCACCGAGTGGCACTACGAAGACGGCCTGCGCGACTACCTGCTCGACGAACTGAAGGGCAGCCCGATCGTGCCGGAGGAGCCGTTCATCGGCTCCATGGCCGGCAACGATGAGGCCGCTGACTGGGCCGTCGTCTGGCTGACCGAGGGCGGCGAGGCCGTGAACGAGAGCTATGTCAACCTGATCCCGACATCACAGGGCGGTACGCACGTCAACGGCCTGCGCACGGGGCTCACCGACGCGGTGCGGGAGTTCTGCGAATTCCGCAACCTGCTGCCGCGCGGCGTGAAACTGACGCCGGACGATGTCTGGAACAACGTCAGCTATATCCTGTCGGTCAAGCTCGCCGATCCGCAGTTCTCCGGCCAGACCAAGGAGCGGCTGTCGTCGCGCGAGTGCGCGCCGTTCGTCTCGGGCGTCGTCAAGGATAGCTTCAGCCTGTGGCTCAACCAGCACACGGAGGAGGGCGAGAAGATCGCCGACCTTGCGATCAGCTCGGCCCAGTCGCGCATGCGCGCGGGCCGCAAGGTACAGCGCAAGAAGGTCACCCAGGGTCCCGCGCTGCCCGGCAAGCTGGCCGACTGCACCTCGACCGATCCCACCATGACCGAGCTCTTTCTCGTCGAGGGGGATTCCGCGGGCGGCTCAGCCAAGCAGGCGCGCGACAAGGATTTTCAGGCGATCATGCCGCTGCGCGGCAAGATCCTGAACACCTGGGAGGTCGATCCGGTCGACATCATGGCATCGCAGGAGGTGCACGATATCTCGGTCGCGCTCGGTGTCGACCCCGGCAGCGACGACCTCTCCAAACTGCGCTTCGGCAAGATCTGCATCCTCGCCGATGCCGATTCCGACGGCCTGCATATCGCGACGCTGCTGTGCGCGCTGTTCGTGCGCCATTTTCCAAAACTCGTCAGGGAGGGCCATGTCTATGTCGCCATGCCGCCGCTGTACCGCATCGATGTCGGCAAGCAGGTGTTCTACGCGCTCGACGAGGGAGAGAAGCAGGGTGTTCTCGACCGCATCGCCGCCGAGAAGATTCGCGGCAAGGTGACGATCCAGCGTTTCAAGGGGCTCGGCGAAATGAACCCGAAACAGCTGCGCGAGACCACCATTCACCCCGATACGCGCCGCCTCGTGCAGCTGACGATCGATGCCGGTGACAATACGCATGGCGTCATGGACATGCTGCTGGCGAAGAAACGCGCCAGCGACCGCAAGAGCTGGCTGCAGGAAAAAGGCGACATGGCCGAGGTCTGATCCGGCCTGCCAGGCGTTGCCGGCTTTTCCATCAATTTCAGGCGAAAGGCCATAAATACTGCTTAGGCCTCAATTGTGGTATAAAATCCGCTTATATAGCTTCACCAAGGCGGCAGAGACGCTCCACATGACCCAGCCGGCCGTCACCTTCCAGGTGCGCCAGCTCGAGGAGTACTTCAACACCCGCCTGTTCGACAGGACCCACAACAGGATCAGCCTGACGGATGCGGGCGAGCGCGTCTTCGAGTACGCCGACAAGATCTTCGATCTCTACGGTCAGATGGAGAATGCGGTGCGCGAGATGACCGGCGAAATCAGCGGCACGCTGACCATCGGAGCCAGCACGACCATCGCCGAATACATGCTCCCCCCGCTGCTCGGCGATTTCAAGGCGGAGTACCCGGAAGTCAGCATCCATCTCAAGGTTGCGAACTCCGATGGCATCGTGCAGATGGTCGAAAACAACACCATCGATCTCGGCGTCATCGAGGCGCCGGTCTCGAACAAGAACCTGGTCGTCGAGGAGTGCCGCAAGGATCAGCTCGTCGCGATCGCGGCGCCGAATCATCCGCTGGCCTCCAAAAAGGTCGTCAAGCTCGAGGAACTCATCGAATATCCTTTCATCTGCCGTGAGGAGGGTTCCGGCACGCGCGAGGTGGTCTCGGAATACCTCAACAACAGCGATGGCTGTGAGCTCGGACTCAACATCTCCATGGAGCTCGGCAGCCCGGAAGCTGTCAAGGGCGCTGTCGAGGCCGGCATGGGCGTCTCCATCGTCTCGCGTGCGACCATCCAGAAAGAGCTGCAGCTCGGCACCCTGGTCTCGGTCAAGCTTGATCCGACGCCGCAGCGGCCTTTCTCATTCGTCCATCAGAAACAGAAGTTCCGCCTGCGCCTCATGGAGACATTGCTCGAGTTCGCGCGCGACTACTGCGATTCCCACGACAGCGGCGATGTCTCCTGATGCTGACCCCGATGCAGTTCAACAAGGGCGGCAAGCTGCCGCGGAGACTCGCTGAGATCTGGGCGCAGCTCGACGAGGCGCAACGGCGCAGTCTGTTCGATTTCGCTGAATTTCTGCTCGCCCGCGGCGACGCAGCAGGGGATGCCGCGGACGTGGGCAGCGAAGCGCCGCTCGAGCCGGCGCATCACCCGCGCCCGGAAACGGAGAGCGTCGTGTCCGCCGTCAAGCGCCTCTCACGCACTTACCACATGCTCGACAGGCAGCGGCTCTTTTCGAAAACATCCGAACTCATGTCGGCACACATACTGCAGGGACGCGAGGCAGACGCGGTCATCGATGAACTCGAAGAGGTTTTCCAGGAGTACTACCGGGACTATCTCGACAGCTTCGGGCAGAAATAGAGCAGAGACGCGATGAATCTCATCACCAACTGGTTTCGCCGGACCTTCTCCGATCCACAGGTTGTCGCCTTGACACTGGCGCTCGTCGTCGGATTCGCGGTCATCATGTTCATGGGAGACATGCTGGCGCCGGTCCTGGCCAGCGCCGTCATCGCCTACCTGCTCGAGGGCATCGTCGTCTGGCTGCAGCGCTTCCGCATTCCGCGGCTGGTGTCCGTCACCATCGTCTTCGTCACTTTCCTGCTGTTTGTCACGGCCATCATGCTCGGGCTTCTGCCGCAGGTCTCGAAGCAGCTGACGCAACTGCTGCAGCAAGTGCCGAGCATGCTCGCATCCGGACAGGATAGTCTCATGAGCCTGCCAGCCATGTATCCCGAACTTGTCACGCCGGAACAGATCACGGCACTCATCACGACAATCAAGACAGAGATCGGAACGCTCGGCCAGGAGATCCTGAGCCTGTCGCTTTCGTCGGTCGTCGGTGTCATCACCCTGATGGTCTACTTCATCCTGGTGCCGCTGCTGGTCTTCTTCTTTCTCAAGGACAAGGGCAAGATCATCAACTGGTTCATCCAGTACCTGCCGGAGGACCGCGGCATCGCCGACGATGTCTGGAAGGAACTCGATGAGCAAATCTCCAACTATGTGCGTGGCAAGTTCTGGGAGATCCTGATCGTCGGCGGTGCCAGCTTCGTCGTTTTCAGCATCTTCGGCCTGAACTACGCGGCCCTGCTGGCCGTTCTCGTGGGCCTCTCCGTGATCATCCCCTATATCGGAGCAACGGTTGTCACCATTCCCGTCCTTGCTGTTGCCTGGTTCCAGTGGGGCTGGAGCAGCGATTTTGTCTACCTCGCGATCTCCTATTTGGTGATCCAGGTGCTCGACGGCAACGTGCTCGTCCCGCTGCTGTTCTCCGAGGTCGTCAACCTGCACCCGGTGGCGATCATCGTCGCGATCCTGGTCTTCGGAGGGCTGTGGGGGTTCTGGGGCATTTTCTTCGCGATCCCTCTCGGTACGCTCGTCAAGGCGGTGCTCACGGCCTGGCCAAAGGCGCAACGGGATCACCAGGCGCACCGGCAACGGCCGCAGGCAGGCTGATTGCTTCGCGGTCGCCATTCAGGCAAAGCGTGATGCGTCACCCTGTTCTGCGCCTCGGCCTGGTCACGCGGTGGCTGTTGCTGCTCCTTCTGACCGCTGCAGCTACCGGCATGTTTCTGCACCTCACCGCGCATGGCGAGGTGCTGACGAACCCGCAAGCGCCTCTGGGCATTGTCAGCCTCGAACTGCCGCTGACGGCGGAGCGGGCCGCGGCTGTCATCGCCAGCTGGGAGGGGGAGAGACGCGACACCGCCGTCGAGAATATCGAGCTGGATTTCCTGTTCCTGCTGCTTTATCCGCTGGCCCTTTCCGTGGCGCTGGCGGTCCTCTCCGAGTGGCGCACCACGGGCTGGCCCGCGCTTTATGCCGGCATGTCCTGGCTCGCGCTCATGATGCTGCCGCTGGACGCCATGGAAAACCTGCTCATGCTGCAGATGCTCGACGAGACTCCGTCAGCGCTGACGGCCGCGGCGACCACGCTGCTGGCCGCATTCAAGTTCTTGCTCTTGCTTGCGGCGTTCTGCCTCGTGATCAGGGCGCTCCTGCGCCCCGTCGTGCTAAAGCTCCTCGGACGCGAACTCGGCCAGGCGTGAGCGTTCCCCGCGCATCAGCGTGATGTGGCCGGCGTGTTTCCAGCTCTTGAACTTGTCGACCACATAGGTCAGGCCGGACGTGGTCTCCGTGAGGTAGGGCGTATCGATCTGCGCGATGTTGCCGAGGCAGACGATCTTGGTGCCGGGGCCGGCGCGCGTGATGAGCGTCTTCATCTGCTTGGCCGTGAGGTTCTGCGCCTCGTCGAGAATGATGTACTTGTTCAGGAAGGTGCGGCCGCGCATGAAGTTGACCGAGTGGATCCGGATGCGCGAGCGCAGCAGGTCGTCGGTCGCCGCGCGGCCCCAGTCGCCGCCGCCCTCGGTGCGGTTGAGCACCTCGAGGTTATCCATCAGCGCGCCCATCCAGGGGGTCATCTTTTCCTCCTCGGTGCCGGGCAGGAAGCCGATGTCCTCGCCGACGGGGACCGTGACGCGGGTCATGATGATCTCGCTGTAGCGGTTCTCGTCGAGCACCTGGGTCAGGCCAGCGGCAAGCGTCAGCAAGGTCTTGCCGGTGCCGGCGGCGCCCAGCAGGGTGACGAAATCGAGTTCCGGGTCCATGAGCATGTTGAGCGCGAAATTCTGTTCGCGGTTGCGCGCCATGATGCCCCACACCGAATGGTTTGGCGTGCGGTAGTCCTGCGCGACCTCGATGAGGGCGTCGTCGCCGACGCGCTCGCGCACGATCGCCTCGAATCCCGATTCGTCCTCGAAGTAGAGGCACTGGCCGACATGCCACTGCTTGCTGTCGGGACCGGTCACGCGGTAGTAGGTGCGACCTTCTTCCTGCCAGGACTCGATGTCCTTGCTGTGGTTTTCCCAGAAATCCGGGGGCAGGGCCGTGTGGCCCTTGTAGAGCAGGTCGACATCGTCGAGCACCTGGTCGTTGCTGTAGTCCTCGGCGCGCAAGCCGACGACGGCGGCCTTGATGCGCAGGTTGATGTCCTTGGAGACCAGCGTCACGTCGCGGCCCTTGTAGAGCTTCTTCAGCGCCAGGGCCGTGCCGAGGATGTCGTTGTCGGGCGTGTTGCCCGGCAGCGTGTCCGGCAGCTTCTGCGGCAGGATCGTGGTCTGGAAGAACAGCCGTCCGTGTTCCGGCTGCGCGTCCTCGTGCAGCTCGTCGGGCAGTCCGGCCCAGGCCGGCAGCGGCAGGCCGCTGTCGATCTCGTCCTGGGTGGCGTCGGCCATGAGGTCATCGAGAAAACGGCTGACCTGGCGCACGTTGCGCGCGACCTCGGAGGTGCCTTTCTTGCCGCGGTCGAGTTCCTCGAGTACCACCATTGGCAGGAAAATGTCGTGTTCCTTGAAACGGAAGATGGATGTCGGGTCGTGCATCAGGACATTGGTGTCCAGCACGAAGAGTCGTTTGTTTTCTGTCACTCTTCAGGCCTTGTTGAGTTCCTTGACTGCCTCCAGGACTTCGTCGACGTGCCCCGGCACCTTGACGCCGCGCCACTCTCTGGCGAGCTTGCCGTCCCTGTCGATCAGAAAAGTACTGCGTTCGATGCCGCGCACCTGTTTGCCATACATGTTCTTCATCTTGATGACGTCGAACAGGTCGCAGAGCGCTTCCTCCCTGTCGCAAACCAGCTCGAATGGAAATCCCTGTTTGGCCTTGAAATTCTCCTGCGCCTTGAGGCTGTCGCGCGAGGCGCCGAGAATGACGCACGACTGGCGGCGAAACTTGTTGATGGCGTCTGTGAAGTCGAGTCCCTCCCTGGTGCAGCCCGGCGTGCTGGCCTTGGGATAGAAGTAGAGCACGAGCGGTTTGCCTGTGTAATCGGAGAGTTTGACCTGCTTGTCACCGGTGATGTGAAGCGTGATATCCGGCACTTTCTTGCCGAGGGAGGCTCTTGTTGCCATGAAATCCTCTCAGTTCTTGACGGGTTCGAGAACGGCGTCGAGGTTCATGGTATCGCAGAACCCCATGAAGTCGTCGCGCAGTTCGGAAATCTGGATGTTGGCCGGGACGCCAACCTCCATGTTGACGGTAAACATCGGCGTGCCCGTGTGCGGGGCGGCGTAGCTCGAGGTCGACAGCTCCTCGATGTTGATGTTGCGCTGGGAAAAGAAATTCGCGAGGTGATGCACGATGCCCGGGTTGTCGAGCGCGACGACCTCGACGAAGTAGGGCAGCAGTTTCTCGCTGCGCGGCCGGATGTCGGTGCGGCGCGCGATGATGCTGAGGTCGAGTGATGACTCGAGTTCGTGGATCGCGGACTCAAGCTTGGCGATCCCGTTCCAGGGGCCGACGACGAGCATCTGGATGGCGAACTCTCCGCCGAGCACGGACATGCGGCTGTCGCTGATGTTGAGGCCGTGTTCGAAGATGGCCCTGGTCAGGCGGTCGACGATGCCGGGCCGGTCCTGGCCGATAGCGGAGATGACGAGCTGGCTGTTTTTCACTGGTGTTACCAAAGGTGGATCAGGTTGCGCCGGTCCACCACCGCGCAGGTGCGGGGCGGCCGGTACCCGAGTTTATGCTGATTCTTCCGGCAGTTCCACAGCCCTGAGTTCCTGCGCCGCTTCTTCCGGGCTGATGGTCGAGACGAACAGGCCGGAACCGAGTTCGAAGCCCGTCGGAATCGATGTGCGCGGGCAGATCTCGAGGTGCCAGTGATAGCTCTCACTGCAGTTCTCGTAATCCCTGCCATGTGGCATGGAGTGCAGGAAAAAGTTGTATTGCGCCCCGCCGATGACCTGGTCGAGCCGCTGCATCGTGCGTTTCAGCACGCGCGCGAAATCCTCGAGCTGTTCGTCCGTGACGGCGAGAAAATCGGCCTGGTGCTGCAGCGGCAGGATGTGCAACTCCCACTCGTAACGGCTCGCGAAGGGCTTGATGGCGACGAAATGCTCACCGCGTTCCACGACGTACTGGCCGACATCGATCTTGCGCCGGATCTCGCCCGATTCCCGGTCGTAGATCGTTGCTTCGTAGGTCAGGGCCTCGTCGATCAGCGAGCAGAAGACGCACTGGTTGTACTTGGCGTGATACTGCCTGCTGTTGATGACTTCGTCCTCGACGTTCTGCGGGACCACGGGTGTCGCGATGATCTGGCTGTGCGTGTGCGGGATGCTGGCGCCGGCGGCTGGTCCGAAATTCTTGAAGACCAGCACGTATTTCAGGCGCGGGTCACTCTCGTAGAGCTCCCGCATGCGCTGGCGGTAGATCGAGAAGAGATTGCGCAGGTGCGTGGCCTCCATCTCGTGGATCGCGATACCGTGCGACGGGTTGTCGATGACCACTTCGTGACGGCCGTAGCCGTCGATGACCTGCTGCAGTCCGAACGAGATGCCTGTCTGCCGCTTGTCGTCGCCGAGAACAGGGTAGAGATTGGGCACGATCCGGATCTCCCACTTGTCCGAATCTGGAAAGGCCATGATCTCCGGCGGCGTTTTGTCCTCGTTGCCCTGGCAGAACGGACAGGTCTCGACATGGGCGCGCGTGTCCCTGTGGACTTTTTCCTCGGCTTTTCGCGGGCGCATGCCGCGCGCTGTGGAGACAAGTACGGATTCAGTTGGTACGATAGGGTTGATGCGAATTTCGCGCACGGACTTTCGCTCTTCACTCATGAATACTCTTCCTCATTTCGATGACGCTGCATAGATACCATTGCGGGATGCATTAGCTGAATCAAAGTGTTCAATGCAGCTATAAAATCAATACCATTCACCATTCATGATGCTTACAACTTTCAGTCCAGGAGTGGATTAAGAGATGATCAAGTCGTTACTGACGGTCTGCGTCGGCAACATCTGCCGCAGCCCGATGGCCGAGGGGCTCTTCAGGGAGCTGGCCCGTGAAAAAGGCCTGGATACCAGGGTTCATTCGGCCGGCATCGGCGCGCTCGTCGATCATGCAGCCGACCCGATCGCCATCGAGCTCATGCAGGAGGCGGGGATCGACATCACTGCGCACAGGGCCCGCCAGATTTCGCCCGAGATCATCGCCGATTCCGAGCTGATCCTGACGATGGAGACCTGGCAACAGCAGGAGGTGGAGCGCAAGTATCCCTTCACGAAGGGGCGTGTCTTTACCATCGGCAAATGGTCCAGTATCAGCGTCGACGACCCCTACAAGAAGCCGCGCGAGGCCTTCGAGGAGGCCCTCGCCGGCATCCGGCAGGGGGTCAGGGACTGGAGCAGCTACCTCTAGCAGCAAGTCTTCTCTGCACTGCGGCCCGCTTCTGCCCTGTCTGTTATCGCGCGGCGCCGGACGGCTCCACAGGGTTCAGGCGTAGGGGTCCGGTGCGCCTGGCGGTCGTTGTTTGAAGCGGCGATGGAACCAGAAATAGTCTTCCGGCTGTTTCCTGATCCATGCCTCGTATATCCTGTTGATGCGCGTGGCATCGGCCAGGTCGTCGCCTGACGGGAAACCCTCCAGTGCAGGCTGGAATTCCAGGTCGTAACCTTTGCCATCCTTGCGGCGGAAGATGGCGTAGGGCACGACGGGCGCGCCGCTGATTTTCGCGAGACGGGACGTGGCGGTGTTCGTCGCCGTCATGACGCCCATGAAGGGTACATAGAGTGGATCCTTGCTGATCATGTCCTGGTCGGGCGCATACCAGACCACGTTGCCCGATCGCAGGCTTCTGACCATCTGCTTGATGTTGCGCTTGTCGATCGCCATCTCCGAGTGCTTCTGCCTGTTGCGTTTCAGGAGATACTCCGTCATCGGGTTCTCATTGCTGCGATAGACGACATGGAAAGGCGTGTAGAGTCCCAGCAGACGTCCTCCCATCTCGAGCGAGGTGAAATGCGCAGACAGCAGGATGACTCCCTTGCCCCTGGCGATGGCTTGCTGCAAGTGCCCGAGCCCGGTGACATGCGCCAGCGGTTTGAGCCGGCTGTCAGGCGCCCACCAGGAGATCGCGACCTCGAGCACGCCCTGGCCCGCGGCGTGAATATGTGCTTTCGCGAGTTCTTCCTGCTCCTGCTCGGAGAGTTCCGGGAAACAGAGCCGGATATTGGTGTAGAGCACACGCTTGCGATCCGGTCTCAGCACGAGCCAGACCAGGGAGCCGATCCAGCGTCCGACGCGCATGGATATTTTCCATGGCAGCTTCGCCATGACCCAGAGGAACCCGGCAATGAGCCAGAGGGGCCAGTACTTCGGATGTAGATGTGGTGGAATCATGAGTCAGGGATCGCGACGCCGTGCCGGCAGCATCGTGCCTGCCGGGTCAAAAAAACGTGCGTCGCTATTGAATCTTGCGCCAGTTTTGTTAATGTTTGTGCCTTGCCAGAAATTGTAAATCAATTCCGCACGCCATGTATCCCTGTTCACATGACATGACAGAAAAGATCGGAACACGATGGTGCTGATGCATCCCCCGTGTTGATCTCTATCCTGTCAGTTATGTGGAGCCTCCGATGACCCCTGAAACCTTCTCCTCCCTCGTCGAAGAGGGGTACAACCGAATACCCGTTGCGCGCGAAGTCCTGGCCGACCTGGACACGCCGCTGAGTGTCTACCTCAAGCTGGCCGAGGGTCCTTACTCCTACCTCTTCGAGTCCGTCCACGGTGGCGAGAAGTGGGGGCGATACTCCATCATCGGGCTGCCATGCGAGGCGCGCCTCGAGGTCCGCGGACGACAGGTCACGCGCTTCCAGGGCGACGCTATCCTCGAGCGGCTTGAGGTCGAGGATCCGCTGGCCTACATCGAGGCCTGCCAGCAGCAATTCAGGGCCGCCGAGATCGAGGGGCTGCCGCGCTTCTCGGGTGGCCTCGTCGGCTACTTCGGCTACGATACCATCCGCTATATCGAGAAGAAGCTGGCCGTGTGTCCCAACCCGGACGAACTCGGCACACCCGATATCCTGCTGATGGTGTCGGACGAGCTGGTCGTCTTCGACAACCTCAGGGGGCGCATGTTCGTCATCGTGCATGCGGACCCGACGAAGGGCGAGACGCTGGAATCGACCGAGGCGCGTATCAACGTGCTCGTCGAGCGCATGAACCACGGAGCCCCGCGCAAGCGTCATACGCAGACGCGCAAGATCAGCGAGTCCGACTTCACCTCGGGTTTCACGGAAGCCGGCTTCAGGCAGGCCGTCGGCCGCATCAAGGAATACATCCTCGATGGTGACTGCATGCAGGTCGTGATTTCGCAGCGCCTGAGCATCCCGTTCCATGCTCCGCCGCTCGATCTCTACCGTGCGCTGCGCGGCCTCAACCCGTCTCCTTACATGTATTACCTCGATCTCGGCGATTTCCACATTGTCGGCTCCTCGCCCGAGATCCTGACGCGTCTCGAGGATGGTGTCGTCACGGTGCGCCCCATCGCGGGCACGCGCCGGCGCGGCTACAGCGAGGAGGAGGACCGCGCGCTCGAGGCCGAACTGCTGGCCGACCCGAAGGAGATCGCCGAGCACCTGATGCTCATCGACCTCGGACGCAACGACACGGGGCGCGTGGCCCGGATCGGCACAGTCAATCTCACCGACAAGATGGTCATCGAGCGCTATTCGCATGTCATGCATATCGTCTCGAACGTCGTCGGCGAGCTCAAGGACGACATGAACGCCATCGACGTGATCCGCGCGACCTTTCCGGCCGGCACCGTCTCCGGCGCGCCGAAGATCCGCGCCATGGAGATCATTGATGAACTGGAACCCGTGAAGCGCGGCATCTACTCGGGCGCCGTCGGCTACCTGGCCTGGAATGGCAACATGGACACGGCCATCGCGATCCGCACGGCCGTCATTAAGGACGAGACGCTGCACATCCAGGCCGGGGCCGGTGTCGTCGCAGATTCTGTTCCCGAGCTGGAGTGGAAAGAGACCATGAACAAGGGGCGCGCGATCTTCCGCGCCGTGGCCATGGCCGAGGCCGGCCTCGATAACCTGAAGGAGGAGTGAGCCGATGCTGCTGATGATCGACAACTACGACTCCTTCACCTTCAATCTCGTGCAGTATTTCGGCGAACTCGGCGCGGACGTGCATGTCTACCGCAACGATGAAATCACCACGGACCGCATCGCCGAACTCAAGCCCGCCTTCCTGGTCATCTCGCCCGGGCCCTGCACGCCGCTCGAGGCAGGCATCTCGGTCGAGGCCATCAAGCGCTTCGCGGGCGAGATCCCGATCCTCGGCGTTTGCCTCGGTCACCAGTCGATCGGACAGGCGTTCGGCGGCCGCATCGTACGCGCGCGCGAGGTCATGCACGGCAAGACCTCGCCGGTGCATCATGCGAACTGCGGGGTTTTCACGGGTCTTGCGAATCCTTTCAAGGCGACGCGCTACCACTCGCTCGTCATCGAGAAGGAGACGCTTCCGGACTGCCTCGAGATCACGGCCTGGACCGAGGATGCGAACGGCGGCGTGGACGAGATCATGGGCGTGCGTCACCGCGAGTTGCCGGTTCAGGGCGTGCAGTTTCACCCGGAATCGATCCTCACGCAGCAGGGACACGACCTGCTCGAGAACTTCCTGAAACAGCGATAACACGACAACAGAAAAGAGCCACGAGGAGAAGACGATGGATATGCCAGAGGCGATCGACAGGGTCATCCGCAAGAGCGATTTCAACGAGGACGAGATGGCCGGTGTCATGCGCACCATCATGACAGGTGGCGCCACGCCAGCCCAGATCGGCGGTTTTCTCATCGGCCTGCGCATGAAGGGCGAAAGCGTCAACGAGATCACGGCGGCGGCGCGCGTCATGCGCGAACTGGCCCAGAAGGTCGCCGCCTGGCCGGAGCATCTCGTCGACACCTGCGGCACCGGCGGTGACTCCTCGGGCACCTTCAACATCTCCACGGCCAGTGCCTTCGTGGCGGCCGGGGCCGGCGCGCGCGTCGCCAAGCACGGCAACCGCTCGATCTCGTCGAAATCCGGCAGCGCCGACGTGCTCGAGGCAGCCGGCGTGCGGCTCGACATCAACCCGGGGCAGGTGAGTCTCTGTCTCGAGGAGGTCGGCATCGGCTTCATGTTCGCGCCGGCGCATCACGGCGCCATGAAGCACGCCATCGGACCGCGCCGCGAAATGGGCGTGCGCACCATCTTCAACGTTCTCGGCCCCCTGACGAACCCGGCCGGCGCCCCGAACCAGGTGCTCGGCGTGTTCTCGAAAGCGCTCGTCAAGCCGCTGGCGAAGGTGCTGCGCAAGCTCGGCAGCAAGCACGTCATGGTCGTGCACGCCAGGGACGGTCTCGACGAAATCAGCATCGACCGCAAGACCTGGGTGGCCGAACTCAGGGACGATGACATCCGCGAATACAAGATCCGCCCCGGGGATTTCGGCATGGAGCGCTCCGCGCTCTCTGCCATTCGCGCCGACAGCGTCGAGGACAGCCTGCGCATCATCAACGAGGTGCTCGACAACAGGCAGGGCCCGGCTCGCGATATCGTCTGTCTCAACGCCGGCGCGGCCATCTACACGGCTGGCGTTGCGGGCTCCCTCGCGGAAGGCGTCGTCATGGCCGCCGATTCCATCGCCAGCGGCAAGGCGAAGCAGAAGCTGCAGCAGCTTGTCGAACTGACCCAGAGCTTTGAAAAAACAGCATGAAGCAGCCACCGGATATCCTGAAAAAGATCGTCGCGCGCAAGCGCGAGGAGATCGCCGGGCGCAGCGCCGCAATCCCGGTCGACGAACTCCGTGGCAGGCTGGCCGATGCCGATACGCCGCGCGGCTTCGCCCCGGCGATCCAGGCCAGGATCGACGCCGGCATGTCCGGCGTCATCGCGGAAATCAAGAAGGCGTCACCCTCGAAAGGCGTACTGCGCGAGGACTTCCGTCCGGCCGAGATCGCGCGCTCCTACGCGGCCAGCGGGGCGGCCTGCCTGTCGGTATTGACCGATGTCGATTTCTTCCAGGGGAGTGACGCCTTCCTGCAGGAGGCGCGGGCGGCCTGCGACCTGCCCGTCATCCGCAAGGATTTCATCATCGATCCCTACCAGGTCTGCGAGGCGCGCGCGATCGGCGCCGACTGCATCCTGCTGATCGTCTCCTGCCTCGAGCAGGCGCAGATGCTGGAACTCAACGATCTTGCGCACGAGCTCGGTATGGACGTGCTCATCGAAGTGCACGATGAGGATGAACTCGAGCAAGCACTCGCGGCCAGCAACCGTCTCGTCGGCATCAACAACCGCAACCTGCGCACTTTCGAGGTCAGCCTCGAGACGACGCTCGGCCTGCTCGATCGCATTCCCGATGATCGCATCATCGTCACCGAGAGCGGCATCCACACGCAGGACGACGTGCGCCTGATGCGCGAGCACGGGGTCAATGCCTTCCTCGTCGGCGAGGCCTTCATGCGTTCCCCGGATCCCGGCGCGAAGCTCGCGGAACTCTTTGCCTGACCCTGGTCCGGCTTTTCAATCGACACGACTGCCCATCTGCCGTGATACCCGGCAGACGTTATACTGGCGCCCGAAACCCGAAGGAGGAACAGATGCTCATCTCGACCACGAACAGCCTCGAAGGCCACGCCATTGTCGCCTATGAGGGCGTCGTCACGGGCGAGGCGATTCTCGGCGCCAACATCATGCGCGACTTTTTCGCCGGTATCCGTGATATCGTCGGCGGCCGCTCGGGTGCCTACGAGAAGGAGCTGCGCACGGCGCGGGAGCATGCCTTCAGGGAGATGTCGCAGCAGGCGCGGGAGCTCGGTGCGGACGCCGTCGTCGGTGTCGATATCGACTATGAGACCCTCGGCGACAACGGCAGCATGCTCATGGTGACAGTGGCCGGGACGGCCGTGAAGCTCGGCTGACCCGGGACAGGCGGAAAAGAATGCTGGCGTTGTCGATCCAGAAACTCGAGAAGACCTACAGTAACGGTCACCACGCCCTGAAGGGCATCGATCTCAATGTCGAGGAGGGTGACTTCTTTGCGCTGCTCGGTCCCAATGGCGCCGGCAAGTCGACGGCGATTGGCATCATCTGCTCGCTCGTCAACAAGAGCGGCGGGCGCGTGGAGGTCTTCGGTGACGACCTCGATATGAACCCGATGGACGTCAAGCGCCATATCGGGCTCGTGCCGCAGGAGTTCAATTTCAACCAGTGGGAGCCGGTCGAGGAGATCCTCATCAACCAGGCCGGCTACCAGAGCATCCCGCGCGGCCAGGCCCGCCAGCGTGCCAACGAGCTGCTGAAACTGCTCGACCTCTGGCAGAAACGCCGCAGCCAGGCGCGCGAACTCTCCGGCGGCATGAAGCGCCGCATGATGATCGCGCGCGCGCTCATGCACGAGCCGCGCCTGCTGATCCTCGACGAGCCCACGGCCGGCGTCGACATCGAGATCCGCCGTTCCATGTGGGACTTCCTGACCGAGATCAACGCGCGCGGCACGACCATCATCCTCACGACCCACTATCTCGAGGAGGCCGAGAACCTCTGCCGCAATATCGCCATTATCAACGACGGCCGCATCGCCGAGATGAGCACCATGCACAAGCTGCTGTCGCAGCTGCACCAGGAGGTCTACGTGCTGAACACCGAGGAGCCCCTTGCCGCAGTCCCCGTCATCGAGGGTTACGAGATCACGCGGCGCGACGACCAGACCATCGAGGTGCTCGTCAAGAAGGAGCATGGTCTCAGCGATCTCTTCGGAAAGCTTGCGCAGCAAGGCATCAGGGTCGCGAGCATGCGCAACAAGCAGAACCGCCTCGAGCAGCTGTTCCTCGAGAAGACCGCCGCGGGAAGGGCCAATGCGTAACGTCAACATCCTGACGCCGTTCCTGACGATCATCGTCAAGGAGTTCCTGCGCTTCATCCGTATCTGGGGACAGACCGTCGTGCCGCCGGCCGTGACCATGGCGCTCTATTTCGTCATTTTCGGCCAGCTCATCGGCGAGCGCATCGGCGAGATGGACGGTTTCCGCTACATCGATTTCATCGTGCCCGGCCTGATTCTCATGGCCGTCATCACGAACTCCTACGCCAACGTCGTGTCGAGTTTCTTCCAGGCGAAATACATGCGCAATATCGAGGAGCTGCTGACGAGTCCCGTGCCGAACTGGGTGATCCTGGCCGGCTATGTCGGCGGGGGCGTCGCGCGCGGGGTCACGGTCGGCGTGCTCGTCACCGTCGTCGCCATGTTCTTCACGGAATTCAGGATACACAGCCTGCTCGTGACATTCGCCGTCTTCTTCCTGACCTCGATTCTCTTCTCGCTGGCCGGGTTCATCAACGCCGTCTACGCGAAGAGCTTCGACGATATCTCCATCGTCCCGACCTTCGTGTTGACGCCGCTGACCTATCTCGGCGGCGTCTTCTACTCCATCCAGCTGCTGCCGGAGTTCTGGCAAAAGGTCTCGCTTGCCAACCCGGTGCTCTACATGGTCAACGCCTTCCGCTACGGCCTGCTCGGCGCCACCGACATCGACCTCACTGTCGCGCTCGGGATCATCCTCGGGTTTATCCTGATCCTGGCGGGGCTGAGTCTCTATTTGCTGGAGCGGGGAATCGGTTTGAGGACCTGAGTCGGTTCAATCGCGTGTTGCCGTCACGCATGCGGGCCTGGCCGCGGCACCATTTCTGCCCGCTGCCATCGCACGCTGCACGCGCCACGCTGCCCGTTCGTGCCAACGGAGTCTCATCCGACGGGTGGCATGGAACGCCAGGTCGCCCTCGCGGGCATTGCGCGGTGCATGCTTGCCGGCAAATGTAGCTGATTCCGGATAGGCGCACCGCTGTGAGCGGCCCGGCTTATTTCTCGGCTGCGGCCACGCCCTTGTCGATGGCGCCGATGATGATTTGCTCGATCTCCGCCAGCACCTCTTTCGCGGGGCTCGAGCCGGCGAAGTGTGTCGGACGCGCGAACAGCACCGAGGTGATGGCGTCCTTTGCCGTCAGGTTCACGCGCAGGGGGCAGAGCGCGAGCATCTCCGGATCGGCATTGCCGACGGCGTTCGCCCACCAGCCGTTGCAGATGACCATGCTCCGGATCGCCGTGAGCCCGTTGCTGTTGTAATCCTCGCCCCATTTCTGTGCGAAGCGCTTGTTGTTCTCGCCGATGTTGGCCTCGAACACCACCCAGAAACGCGCTTCCTCGAGCGCCTTGTAGACCTGCGTATAGACCTCGTCTGTCGCTGCAGTGGTGGTCTTGATGTAGATACCCTCGCTGGCGGATACGGATGTTGCTACCAGCAACAGCAGGGCTGCGATGATTCTGCTCATAACGATGACTCCTGGATAGGCGTTCTGGAATGGCCGGTGTCGGTGACTATAGACTGGAAGAGTGACGGAATCGTTCAGGCTCTTCCTGTCTTGACATGACAAGCGCGGGTCACCAGGGCAGGCGCAATCTTGTGATCGCGCACGCATTCGACCTTCAGGGAAGCTCCACCTTCACCGGCGGGACCCACGCGGGATCCCTGTGTTCGGCGACGACCTTGGTGTAGATGCCGCCGCGCACGTTGAAATCCGCCGTGAGGCGCATGAAGCGCGGCGCGGTGGCCTCGACGAGATCCGCCAGCATGCGGTTGGTGACGTCCTCGTGGAAGGCGCCTTCGTCGCGGAAGGACCAGATGTAGAGCTTGAGTGACTTGAGTTCGACGCACTTGCTGTCAGGCACGTACTCCAGCAGCAGCTCGGCGAAATCGGGCTGCCCGGTCTTGGGGCAGAGACAGGTGAATTCCGGCATACGGATACGGACGGTATAGTCGATCTCCTGTTGCGGGTTGTCGAATGTTTCCAGCGTTTTGCTCGGTTGCGTAGACATTTTCTGTGGCTGTTCGATCAGGCTCGAAATGGGCCGTATTATACGCCAAAAAACGTCCGGGCCCCGGCCTGGCACAGGATTGAACAGGGGTGGCCCGGCGGGGCGCTGATCGGCCTCAATTGTAATTTAAATATATTAAATTTAACAATTAGTTACGATTTATTCCTAGAAAATTTCGAACGATAGACGAAGACCCGTTTCTCCAGTATCCTAGCGCTCCATGCGTCTAGAAAAAATCAAACTCGCCGGATTCAAGTCATTCGTCGATCCGACGACCGCTGCATTTCCCACGAACCTCGTCGGCGTCGTCGGTCCCAACGGTTGCGGCAAGTCGAACATCATCGATGCCGTGCGCTGGGTCATGGGCGAGAGTTCGGCGAAGATGCTGCGCGGTGAATCCATGGCGGATGTCATCTTCAATGGCTCCAGCAGCCGCAAGCCCGTCGGCACCGCCACGATCGAGCTCGTCTTCGACAACAGTGACGGCAGCGCCGGTGGCCAGTACGCCAGCTACTCCCAGATCTCGGTCAAGCGGCAGGTCAGCCGCGACGGCCAGTCCAGCTATTTTCTGAACAATGTCCGTTGCCGCCGCCGCGACATCACCGATCTCTTCCTCGGCACGGGCCTGGGACCGCGCAGCTACTCCATCATCGAGCAGGGCATGATCTCGCGCGTCATCGAGGCCAAGCCCGAGGAGTTGCGCGTCTATCTCGAGGAGGCCGCCGGCATCTCCAAGTACAAGGAGCGCCGCCGCGAGACCGAGAACCGCATCAAGCACACACGCGAGAATCTCGATCGCCTCGAGGACCTCATCGAGGAGGTCACCAAGCAGCTCAAACATCTCGAGCGACAGGCCGCGACTGCCGGGAAGTACAAGCGCTTCAAGGCCGAGGAGCGCGAACTCCGCGGCGAGCTGCTGCTGTTGCGCTGGAAGGCGCACGACGAGGAGATGCAGCAGGGCGAGCGCAAGCTCGCGGAGCAGGAAAACAGGCTCGAGGCCGCCATCACCACGCAGCGCGAACTCGAGGCGGCCATCGAGGAGCAGCGCGCGGCGCACACCGATGCGAACGACGACTTCAACAAGGTGCAGGGGCGATACTACGCGCTCGGTTCCGAGATCGCGCGCCTCGAGCAGTCGATCCAGTATGCGCGCGAAACGCGCCAGAAACAGAAGGAGGACCTGCAGCAGCTCGAGACGAGTTTCTCCCAGATCAGCAGCGAACTCACCGGCGACGAGACGCGCCTGCTCGAGATCACCGAAACCCTCGAGCAGCAGCTTCCGGAACTCGAACAGTCGCGTGAGCTCGAACACGAGATTCTCGAGCAGCTCGCGCAGGCAGAGCAAGCCCACCAGCAGTGGCAGATGGAGTGGGACAGCTTCATCCAGCAGGCCAACAAGCCGGCGCAGGAGGCGCAGGTCGAGCGCACGCGCATCAATCACCTCGAGGAGCAGGAGCAGCAGCTGTTGCGCCGCATCCGGCAGAACCGCGAGGAGAGCGAGCGCCTGCACCAGCCCGAGCTCGAGACCGAGATCGCCCGGCTGGAGCAGCTGGAGGCCGAGAAGGCCGCGGAGGCCGAGCAGCTGCAGGAAGCGCTCGACACGACGCGCCAGCAAATCGCTGAACAGCGCGAGCAACAGATGCACATCGGCAACCGACTCGACGACGTGCGCGGCCAGTTGCAGAGCAGCGCCGGCCGCTTGTCGTCACTCGAGGCGCTGCAGCAGGCGGCCATGTCCGAGGACGAACAGAGCCTGCGCTGGCTGGACGGCCAGGGACTCAGGGACGCCGGGCGCCTCGCCGAGCAGGTCGATGTCGACCCGGAGTGGCGCGGCGCGCTCGAAACGGTGCTCGGACATCACCTGCAGGCCGTCTGCGTCGACGGGCTCGAGGATTACCACGCAGCCATCGGCACGCTCGACGACGGTCTCGTCGAACTCATTTCTCCGGCCGACGATGCCGCCGCGGCGGCAGAGGACAGCCTGCTGCACAAGGCCAGGAGCAGCATCAATCTCACGGGACTGCTCGGCAGCGTTCGCCTCGCCGACTCCGTCAGTGAGGCGATGTCGCGCCGCCGCTCGCTCGGCAGCGGGGAATCCCTGATCACGCGCGAAGGCGTCTGGGTCGGCAGCAACTGGGTGCGCTTCGGTACCGAGCAGGGCGCGCAGCATGGCGTGCTCGAGCGCCAGCAGGAGATTCGCCAGCTCGAGTCGAGCATGGCGCAGCTCGAGCAGCAGGTCGAACAGCAGCAGTCCGAACTCGAGGCCGCGCGCGAGGCGCTGCGCGAAAGCGAGCAGCAGCGCGAGGAGCGCCAGCAGGCTTTCAACGAGCTCAACCGCGAGCTCTCGGATGTCCGCTCGCGCCTCAGCGGCAAGCGCACGCGCATCGAGCATCTGCAAAACCGCCTGCAGGCCCTCCTCGAAGAGCGCAGCGAGCTCGAACAGCAGATCGAGGCTGGCAAGTCGACGGCCGAGGCGTCTCTGAAGAAACTGCACGAGGCGCTCGGTATCACCGAGACCATGGACAGCCGCCGCAGCGAGCTCGAACAGCAGCGCGACCAGTTGCGCGAAAATGTCCAGACCATTCGAAAGGAGGCGCAACAGAAGCGCCAGTCCTATCACGAACTCGCGCTCAGGACCGAGGCGCTGCGTTCGCAGCAGGAGGCCCTGAGCCAGGGGCAGCAGCGCATGAAGGCGCAGCTCGAGCAGATGACGGCACGCCGCGCGGCGCTCAGGGAGCAGCTCGAGGGCAGCAACCTGCCGCTGCAACAGCAGCAGGAGACGCTCGAGAACCAGCTGCAGTCACGCCTGGTTATCGAGAACGAACTCGGGCAGGCGCGCAAGCGGCTCGAGACCATCGACAACGATCTGCGCACGCGTGAGCAGCAGCGTCACCAGGTCGAACAGAAGGTCCAGAACGAGCGCTCGGCGCTCGAGAAGATGCGCATGCAGCGCCAGGAACTCGTCGTGCGTGCTCGCACGCTCGAGGAGCAGATGCGCGAGGAATCCTACGACCGCGGGGAACTCGAGGAGACGTTGCCGCCTGAGGCGAACCTCGAGGAGTGGCAGCAACGCGTCGAAACCATCGCGGCGCGCATCCAGCGGCTCGGCCCGATCAACCTTGCCGCTATCGACGAGTTCAGGGAGCAGTCGGAACGCATGGAGTATCTCGAGAAACAGCACCAGGACATCATCAGTGCGCTCGAGACCCTCGAGGACGCGATTCGCAAGATCGACCGCGAGACGCGCACGCGCTTCAAGGAGACGTTCGAGATGGTCAACAGCGGCTTCCGGGAACTCTTCCCGATCCTGTTCGGCGGCGGGCAAGCGGTGCTCGAGCTCACCGGCGAGGACCTGCTCGACACGGGCGTCAGCGTCATGGCGCGTCCGCCCGGCAAGCGCAACAGCAGCATCCACCTCCTGTCCGGCGGCGAGAAAGCGCTGACCGCGGTCGCGCTCGTGTTCGCGATCTTTCGTCTCAACCCGGCGCCATTCTGCATGCTCGACGAGGTCGATGCCCCGCTCGACGACGCCAATGTCGGCCGCTTCTGCGACATGGTGCGTCAGATGTCGGAGAACGTGCAGTTCATCTTCATCACCCACAACAAGATCACCATGGAGCTGGCGAACCAGCTTCAGGGTGTTACCATGCATGAGCCGGGCGTATCACGCCTGGTCTCCGTCGACGTGGAAGAGGCGGCCCAGATGGCTGCCATGTAGCAGAATCACAGAGGCTCGAGATGACTTCCGGTGAATTACGGCTCCTGATACTGGTTCTTGGACTCCTGTTCATCGCCGCCGTCTACCTCTGGGAGCGACACAAGCGCACCCAGAAGGAGATCCGCAAGAAACGCGAGTATGCCGAGGCATTCGACGATCCCGACGTGCTCGGCGAGCAGATCAACGAACTCGACATGCTGGTCACGCAGCGCGAGAAGAGCATTCCCTACATTCAGGCGTCCGACCCCGAATTCGAGGGGATTGTCAGCCTCGAGCCCGAGCCTTCCGTCGTTCTCGATGACCATCCCGGCGTGAGTCCCGGTGAGACTGCCGCGCGCGCGCAGCGCAGCGACGCCATCCTCATCATCAGCATCGCCTCGAACAAGAAATTCTTCAGCGGCGACGCCATCATGAGCTCCCTGCGCGCGCTGAACCTGGTCCCGGGACCCATGGATGTCTTCTACCGCTATGACGAGACGCAGGAAAGCATCCTCTACACGGTCGCCAGCATGGTCGAACCCGGCACCTTTCCAGTCGATGACATGTCGCGTTACATGACTTCGGGTCTGACGCTGTTCGGACGCCTCCCCGCCGCCAGGCCCGGTAGCGAAATCTTCAGCGACATGGTCGAATCGGCGCAGCAACTCGCGGCCCAGCTCGACGGCAAGCTGCTCGACAGCCAGCATCAGCCCATGACCGAAGAAAAGCTGGACGAGATGCGGCAGCTGGCGGAATCCTACCCGGCGAAGCAGGCATGAATGCAGCCATTCCGGTCGAGCGCGAGATCGAGCATCTGCGCGACGAGATCCGGCTGCACAACTACCGCTACTACGTGCTCGATGCACCGACCATCCCGGACGCCGAGTACGACCGGCTTTTCCGGCGGCTGCGGGAACTCGAGGCGGCACACCCGGAACTGGTCACCGAGGACTCTCCGACGCGGCGCGTCGGCGACCGGCCGCTGCCCGGCTTCGAGGAGGTGCGCCATAGTGTTCGCATGCTGTCGCTCGAGAATGTCTTCAGCGACACGGAGCTGGGGGATTTCGATCGACGCGTGCGCGAGCGCCTCGGCACTGACGAGCCTGTCGTCTACACGGCCGAGCCGAAGCTCGACGGTCTCGCGGTCAGCCTGCGCTACGAGCAGGGCCGTCTCGTCCAGGGCGCCACGCGCGGCGACGGCGAGCGCGGCGAGGATGTCACGGCGAACGTTCGCACCATCGAGTCCGTGCCCCTGAAGCTGCTCGGCAAGCGCGTGCCGGCCGTGCTCGAGGTGCGCGGCGAGGTCTTCATGCCGAAGGCGGGGTTCGCAAAGCTCAATGCGGCGGCGCGCAAGGCCGGGGAAAAGATCTTCGCCAATCCGCGCAACGCGGCCGCCGGCAGCCTGCGCCAGCTCGATCCGCGTCTGACGGCCAGGCGTCCGCTGGCGTTCTACGCCTACGGTCTTGGCGAGGTCGCCCCGGACTTCGCGGACGCGCATGCGGCGGCCATGAAGAAACTCAGGGAGATTGGCATCCCGGTATCGCCGGAACTCCGGCGCATGAAAGGAATCGATGCCTGCCTCGAATACTATGCCAATATCCTCGCGCGCCGCGAGCAGCTGCCGTACGAGATCGACGGCGTCGTCTACAAGGTCGACAGCTTCGACCAGCAGTCGCTGCTTGGCTACGTCAGCCGTGCGCCGCGCTGGGCCGTGGCGCACAAGTTCCCGGCGCAGGAGGAGCTGACCGTCGTCGAGGACATCGAGTTCCAGGTCGGCCGCACCGGGGCCGTCACCCCCGTGGCGCGCCTGAGGCCTGTCACCGTTGCCGGCGTCACAGTCAGCAACGCCACGTTGCACAACATGGACGAGATCGAGCGCAAGGATGTGCGCATTGGCGATACCGTCATCATCCGCCGCGCGGGCGATGTCATCCCCGAGGTCGTGCAGGTGGTGCCCGACAAGCGCCCGAAGAAGGCGAAACAGCCACGACTGCCGGCGCATTGCCCGGTGTGCGGATCGGAGGTGCTGCGCGTCGAGGGCGAGGCCGTCGCGCGTTGCAGCGGCGGACTCTATTGCAGGGCCCAGCGCCGCGAGGCCATCAAGCATTTTGCCTCGCGCAAGGCGATGGATATCGAGGGGCTCGGCGACAAGCTCGTCGAGCAGCTTGACGAGAAGGGACTGGTCAAGACGATCGCCGACATCTACGCGCTCGAGGCGGAGCAGGTCGCCGCGCTGGAGCGCATGGGCGAGAAGTCGGCGCAGAACCTGATCGAGGCGCTCGAAAAGAGCAAGGCGACCACGCTGCCGCGGTTTCTTTACGCGCTCGGCATCCGCGAGGTCGGCGAGGCGACGGCGCGCAGTCTCGCGAGCCATTTCCGCACGCTCGAGGCCATCGAGCAGGCCGACCAGGAGGCGCTGCAGGAGACGCCTGACGTGGGTCCCGTGGTCGCCTCGCATATCGCGAGCTTCTTCCGCCAGGAACACAACCTCGAGGTGCTGGAACGGCTGCTCGCGGCCGGTATCCACTGGCCCGCCATCAGCAAGCCGGCGGCCGATGCGCAACCGTTCGCGGACAAGACCTTCGTGCTGACCGGCAGCCTGAGCCGGCCACGCGGCGAGGTCAAGGCCCGGCTCGAAAGCCTCGGCGCCAGGGTGGCCGGCAGCGTCTCGAACAAGACAGACTATGTCGTCGCCGGCGAGGCGGCGGGCTCCAAGCTCGCAAAAGCGGAGGATCTCGGTATCGAGATTCTCGACGAAGACCAATTGCAAGAGATGATCGATGCGGCTGACTGACGTAGAACTTATCCGGCTCGGAAAAGAGACCATCCACCAGCAGGCGCAGGCCGTGCTGAACCTCGAGAAGCAGATCGATGCGAGTTTCGCCGAGGCTGTCAAGTGCATTCGCCAGACGAAGGGGCACACCATCATCTGCGGCATGGGCAAGTCGGGCCATATCGGCTCGAAGATTGCCGCGACGCTCGCTTCCACAGGCACGCCGGCCTTTTTCGTGCATCCCGCAGAGGCGTTTCACGGCGATCTCGGCATGATCACCCAGGACGACATCATCGTGCTGATCAGCTACTCGGGCGAGACCGACGAGGTCAACAAGCTGATCCCGAGCCTCAAGAGTTTCGGCATCCGGATCATCTGCATCGTCGGCGACCCGAACTCGACGCTCGCGCGCAACTCAGACATCGTGCTGACAATGGCGGTCGAGCGGGAGGTCTGCCCGAACAACCTTGCACCGACCAACTCGACATTGACGACGCTCGCGCTCGGCGATGCCATCGCGGTCGCGCTGATCGAGGAGCGCCAGTTCAATCCCGGCGACTTCGCGCGTTTCCATCCCGGTGGCAGCCTCGGCCGCAGGCTGCTGACACGCGTGCGCGACGTCATGCACACGCCGCCATTGCCAGTGGTCGCGCCGGGCACTTCCATGCTCGAGACCATCTCGGTCATGAACAGAGGGCGGCTCGGCACGGCCATCGTCGCAGAGGACGAGCGCGTGCGCGGGATCATCACAGACGGCGATCTGCGCCGCGCGATCGCGGCCGGCGTCGACCTGCAGAATGCAAGCTGCGACGCCATCATGACGACGACGCCCAAGACCATCCTGGAGGACGAGCGCTTCTCCGAGGCCGAGCAGGTGATGCTCGAGAACAAAATCAATTCTCTTGTCGTGGTAAATGGGGATGGAAAACTTTGCGGGATTCTGCAAATCTACGACATCGAATAGATACCGGGTTCATTCACGGTGCTGTCACACGGCAGCCATTTTTTTGAAAAGAACGCACTCGAGCCGCATATCTCCGCCGAGACGCTCGACTACCATCATGACAAGCACCATGCGACCTATGTCACGAACCTCAACAACCTCATCAAGGACACCGAGTTCGCCGACAAGTCGCTCGAAGAGATCGTGACCTCCGCGCCTGCTGGCGGCATCTTCAACAATGCAGCGCAGGTCTGGAATCACACCTTCTACTTCAATTGCATGGGCCCGGATGGCGGCGGCGAGCCCGGCGGCGCGCTGGCCGACGCGATCAATGCGAAATTCGGCTCCTTCGCCGATTTCAAGCAGGCATTCACGACATCCGCGGCCACCAACTTCGGCTCCGGCTGGACCTGGCTGGTCTTGAAGGACGGCGAACTCGAGATCGTCAATACCAGCAACGCCGGCTGCCCGCTGACCGATGGCATGAAGCCGCTGCTGACTGTCGATGTCTGGGAGCACGCCTACTACATCGACAAGCGCAACGCCCGTCCGGCCTACCTCGACTCCTGGTGGAACCTCGTCAACTGGGATTTCGTCGCCTCCCGGATGTAACAGCCTTCACGGCTTGCTGACAAATGCCCGCGCAAGCGGGCATTCTTGTTTGTGCAGGCGGTAGAATGCAGGCAACCAACAGCGGAGGAGTTTCGCATGGCTTTCGACATCGACCCGGTGCTGCTCGGGGATTGCCACGTTCTCGGCAGGTTCCGGTATGCGCACCTGCTGCTCTACCGGCACCGCCTCATTCCCTGGTTCATCCTTGTGCCGGAAACCGACGAGACCGAGGTAGTGCTGTTGTCGCACGACGACCAGCTCGAGCTGTTCCACGAGACCAGCATTCTCGGCAAGTTCGTCAAGGTTGCCTTCAACGCCGACAAGATCAATCTCGGCGCGATCGGCAATGTGGTGAGGCAGATGCACGTCCATGTTGTCGGCCGCTTCGAAAACGACGCGTGCTGGCCGGGCGTGGTCTGGGGCGCGGCGCTCGTGAAGGAAGATTACGGCGAGGGCGAGATCGAAAGTATCAGGGCGCAGCTTGTCGATTACTTCGGCGAGGTCTTCACGCCTGTCGGCAGGGTATCCTGATGCAGGAGCGGCTGGCGGTCCTGCTGGCTTCGGCGCGCCTGCCGTTCCTGGTGCTGACACCCGTCTCGATCCTGCTGGGCCTCGCCTGTGCACTTACCGTGACGCAGGTGGTCGACTGGCTGAAGCTCGCCATCATCCTGCTGACTGCGATGTCGGCCCACGTCAGTGTCAATGCACTCAACGAGTACGGCGACTTCCGCATCGGTCTCGATGCTGTCACCGAAAAGACGCCATTCAGCGGTGGCAGTGGAGCCCTGCCGGCCCATCCGAAGGAGGCGCGCAGCGTTCTGTTGCTGGGTGCGGGCGCCCTGATCGTCACGATTCTGGGAGGCCTCTATCTGGTCAGTGTGTCGGGAACGGAGTTGCTTGTGGTGGGCCTCTTTGGCGTGCTCATCGTGGCGGGCTACAGCCCATGGATGACACGCAGTCCTTTCCTGTCGCTGGTCATGCCGGGAGTGGCCTTCGGTCCGATCATGGTCGCCGGTACGGCGTGGGTGCTGGCACAGCAAGTGACGCTGACGACCATGATGGCCTCGATGGCGACCTTCTTCCTCGTCAACAACCTGTTGTTGCTCAACCAGTACCCGGACATCGAGGCGGATCGTGCATTCGGGCGTCGCAACCTGCCGATCCAGGCCGGCACCGGGGTGAGCGCCATCGTCTACATCCTCTTCACGCTGTTGGCGGCAATGATGATACTCACCGGCATCCTGCTGGGGCGAATGCCGGGTATCTCGATCATTTCCCTGATTCCCTTGCTCTTCGCCTTGCCGGTTTCGCCGCTTGCAGCGCAGCGGGTCGGGCAGAAGGAGAAGCTGGTCGCTCTGCTGGGGCTGAATGTGGCGGTGACGCTCCTGGTGCCTCTGATGCTGGCGCTCTCCATGCTGATGGCATAGGGGTGTCCGAAACGTACTCGAACGGAATGCGCAGCACTCGTCATCACCCCTTGGCAAGGGTATAGAGTCTCGGCGAATGGCTGGCGCAATCCGGGTTGTGATGTTCCCGCAGAACCGTTTCCGGCAGGCCTTCCAGCCACGCCAGGATCGCCCGGTGCTCCTGCTCGCCTCCGGCATGGCCGACGTAGACCAATAGCGAAATGATCCCGCCGGGACCGAGAAGTTCGAGTGCCTGCTCGAGCGCCTTCCTCGTCGTCTCCGCCGTGGTCGTGACACGCTTTTCACCGCCGGGCAGATAACCCAGGTTGAAGACGACTGCCGCGATCTGTCCGCTCGCTTCCTGCGGCAGATGAGAAGTCATCTCCGCGTGACTCTCCCTGATCAGGGTGGCCCGGTTCGACAGGCCATGCTCCGCGAGCCGCTCGCCCGTCTTGTCGATCGCCCGCTGCTGTACATCGAAGGCGTGGACGTGGCCTCTCTCTCCGACAAGGTCCGCCAGGAAGAGGGTGTCGTGGCCGTTGCCCATGGTGGCATCGATGACGATGTCGCCGTCACGGACCCGCCGGGCGATGAGATCGTGCGCGATCTCAGTGAGGCGCCTGGTCATAGCGCCGGATATCCGCGGCCGGGTCGAGCGGCTCCCCGTTGACGAGGTGGTTGGCGAACTGCCTGGCGTACCAGGGAATCAGCAGGCTGCCCTTGGCGCCGAAGCCGTTGAAGATCGCGACAGCCGGGTTGTCGCTGTTGCAGCCGATGAAGGGGTGGCGGTCCGTCGTCGCGGGACGCACGCCGGCGCTGTGACCGCTGATCGAGAGCTTGAAATTCGGGAAGCGTTCGTGGAAGGCGGTATGCAGGCTGTGGCGTCCAGCCTCGGTGGGGCGGGTATCGATGGTGTCCCAATCCATGGTCGCGCCGAAGCGGTAATGACCCTCGTCACCCGGCAGCAGCCAGCGCCCGGCGTTGATGATATGGCCCCGCGGGTGCAGTGGCCCGTCCAGCGCGCCGTCGAGAATCTCGCCCTTGGCGAGCTGGAATGGCAGGTCGCTGAACCAGGGATTGAAAGCGCCGCGATACCCCTCGCAGAAGATGATCGTCGGTGCGCTGCAGTCATGCCATTCGACACGCCTGTGACCGACGGTCAGTTCATCGTGGTCGTAGTCGGCCTGGACGAATTGATTCCGGGCCAGGAAATCCTCGCGCATCCAGTCGAGCAGCTCGGCCAGGCGCACGAAGCCACAGCCTGTCTGGATGCAGCCGCCGAACGGCGCATGCACGTCGCGCAGCAGATCCTCGGCGAGCAGCGGCTGCATGTAGGGTGCGTAGGCGGGATCCTCGATGCGCCTGTCGAAATAACCCCGCTCGTCGGCATCCTGGAAGATGCGCAGCATCGGCAACGGGATGAAAAACTGGCGGCCGGCTTCCTGTTCGAGCTCGCGGTAACGCCTCTGCGCCGTCGGCAGCAGATAATCGATGCCGGGCTGCAGCGTCAGACGCTTGCCGGTGACCGGGTTGATGAGGCCACCGGCCACGCACGAGGAGGAGCTGCGGTGGTGGTCGTCGATCAGGAGGATGCGCAGGCCGTGCGCAGCCAGCTCCCGGGCGAGCAGGCTGCCTGCCAGTCCCTGGCCGACGATCAGGTAGTCATGTGTGTTGTCGGACATATTCATACATCACGATGGAAGCGGCGACGCTGACGTTCAGGCTCTCGGTCTCGCCGAACCCGGGGATCGTCAGGCAGTCGATGTCGTAGTCGTGCTTGTCGAAACTGATGCCGAGCTCCTCGTGCCCCATGACGAAAGCCGACTTCTCGGGAAGCCCGGTCCGGTCGAGCCGCTTGTCGCAGTCGGGTTCGAGCGAAAAGAAGCGATAGCCGCGCTCTGCAAGATTACTGTAGCAGTCGGCAAAGCTGTCGTGAAAGCGCGCGGGAACCTTGCGGAATGCTCCCTTGGCAGGGGCCGGATCGAATGGCGGGATATTGACCAGGTGGATCTCGCGCGCGCCGAAGTGCTCGGCGCTGCGGAAGATTTTCGGCACGTTGAAGCCGGCCTTGAGATGGTCCAGCACCATGACCATGCTGTGCGGCCCGGGGGACGCGAGCAGGTTCAGGCGGCGCTGCTTCTCGTAGCGGCGCAGCGCCTCTGTGCGTTTTGCGCGTCGCTCGCGCGGACTCGGTCGGGTTCTGTCGGTCATCAGATGTTATCTGGTAAACTAAACCGTTTAGTGCCGATTATACGACCTCGTGACCAGTTCATCTGCCACATCGCCATTTTCGCTGCTGGAGTCGATCCATTCTCCGGCGGATATGCGCAAGCTCGACTATGCCGAGCTCAACCAGGTTGCTGTCGAACTGCGTGAATTCCTGATCCATACGCTCTCCAAGACCGGCGGTCATCTCGCGGCCGGACTCGGCGTCGTCGAGCTGACAGTGGCGTTGCATTACGTCTTCAATACGCCGCATGACCGGCTCGTCTGGGATGTCGGCCACCAGGCCTATCCCCACAAGATCCTGACGGGCCGCCGCGAACTCATGCATACATTGCGCCAGAAAGACGGCGTTTCGGGCTTTCCGCGCCGCAGCGAATCGGAGTTCGACACCTTCGGCACCGGTCACTCCAGCACCTCGATCAGCGCCGCAGTCGGCATGGCCATCGCCGCCAAGCACGAGGGCGAGAACCGCAAGTGCATTGCCGTCATCGGCGACGGCGCCCTGTCGGGCGGCATGTCCTTCGAGGCCCTGAACCATGCCGGCTCGATCCGCGACATGGACCTGATCGTCATCCTCAACGACAACGACATGTCGATTTCGCCGCCGGTCGGCGCCGTCAGCCACTATCTGACGCGCGTGCTCTCGAGTCGCTTCTACAACAAGGTGCGCAGCAAGGGACGGGACGTCCTGAGCCACGTTCCGCCGATCCGTGAACTTGCCGACCGCTGGGAAGAACATATGAAGGGCATGGTGTTGCCGGGCACCCTCTGGGAGGAGCTCGGTTTCAACTACATGGGCCCGATCGACGGCCACGACCTTCCGCTGCTCGTCGAGACGCTCTACAACATGCGCAAGATGAGCGGGCCGCGCTTCCTGCATATCGTGACCCAGAAGGGCAAGGGTTACGAGTACGCCGAGGAGAAGCCCATCATCTACCACGGTGTCACGCCGTTCAATCCCGAAACCGGACAGCTCAGCAAGGGCTCGAAGGTACGGACCTACACGGATGTCTTCAGCGACTGGCTGTGCGACGCGGCGGACGCCGACAAGCGCCTGCATGCGATCACACCCGCGATGCGCGAGGGGTCGGGGCTGGTGCGTTTTTCGGAGGAGTTTCCTGATCGCTACCACGATGTCGGCATCGCCGAGCAGCATGCCGTGACGCTGGCTGCCGGCATGGCCTGCGAGGGTCTCAAGCCTGTCGTCGCGATCTACTCGACGTTCATGCAGCGCGCCTACGACCAGATGATCCACGACGTCGACCTGCAGAACCTCGACGTCACCTACGCGGTCGACCGTGCCGGCGAGGTCGGCGCCGACGGCGCGACGCACGCGGGCGTCTTCGACCTGACCTACTGCCGCACATTGCCGAACATGGTGATCATGGCGCCCGCCGACGAAGCGGAGTGCCGTCGCATGCTGCAGACGGCCTACATGCACGAGGGGCCGGCCATGGTGCGCTATCCGCGCGGCGGCGGACCCGGTGTGGACGAGTCTGCTGAACTCGAGACCATCGCCATCGGCAAGGCCGAAGAGAGACGTCGCGGGCAGCGCGTTGCGCTTCTGGCGTTCGGCACCATGCTCCAGGTGGCGCTCGATGTCGCCGGCGAACTCGATGCGACCGTCATCAACATGCGCTTCGTCAAGCCGCTCGACGAAGCCCTGCTCGCCTCCGTGGCGGATTCGCACAGCCTGCTCGTGACGCTCGAGGAGAACATGGTGAAGGGCGGGGCAGGGTCGGCCGTGGCCGAGTACCTCAACAGCCTGCCCGGATGCACGGAGCTGCTGCAGCTCGGCCTGCCCGATCGTTACATCGAGCAAGGTACCCAGCAGGAACAGCTGCTCGAGGCGGGTCTCGGCCGCGAGCAGATCCTCGCGGCGATCAGGCAGAGGCTCGAAACCGTCTCCTGAATTCCCGATACCCCCTGCATGCCAGCAGATGCGCAATAAAAAAGGCAGCCACCGGGCTGCCTTTTGCGTGTCGCGCGCAAGCCGGATCAGGCTTTCGCTTCTTCCATCATGCGCTCGATGATCGGGCCGAGGATGACCTCCATGGCGAAGCCCATCTTGCCGCCAGGGACGACAATGGTGTTACGGCGTGACATGAAGGAGTCGTGGATCATGCTCAGCAGGTACTCGAAGTTGGTGTGGAACTTCTTTGGGTCCTTGAAGCGGATGACGACGAAACTCTCGTCCGGCGTCGGGATGTCGCGCGCGATGAACGGGTTCGATGTATCGACCGTGGAGACGCGCTGGAAGTTGATGTCGGTGCGCGAGAACTGCGGCGTGATGTGGTTGATGTAATCGGGCATGCGGCGCAGGATGGTGTCGACGATCGCCTCGGCGGAATAGCCGCGCTCGGCGCTGTCGCGATGGATCTTCTGGATCCACTCGAGGTTGACGATCGGCACGACGCCGACGCCCAGGTCGACATGGGCCGACACGTCGTTTTCGTCGGTCTTCACGAGGCCGTGCAGGCCCTCGTAGAAGAGCAGGTCGGTGCCGCCCGGCAGGTCTTCCCACGGCGTGAACTCGCCCGGCTCCTTGTCGGTGCCGAGACGCGCGTTGTGTTCTTCCGCCTCTTCCGGGCTGTGCAGGTAGTAACGCTTCTGGCCGCCGCCGGTTTCACCATAGGTCCTGAAGAGCTCCTCGAGCTTGTCGAAACGGTTGGCCTGCGGTCCGAAGTGGCTCAGGCCCTCCTCGGCCATCTTGACCTTCATCTCCTTGCGATCGTAGCGGTGGTAGCTGTCGCCCTCGACGACGGCAGCCTTGATGCCCTCACGTTCGAAGATGTGTTCGAAAGCACGCTTGACGGTCGTGGTGCCCGCGCCGGATGAACCCGTGACGGCTACGACAGGATGTTTCTTGGACATAGTGAATCCCCTTGAAATTGAACCTTGAGTCGGCCCGAAACCGCTGTTCTCGTCCGGACCATGGTTTACCTAAATGAAAAAACACATTGAAAAGCCGGCGACTTTTCAATGTGCTCTCAAACCCGCAAACTATACCATACTCGTCCCGGGGATCAGTCCCGATTGACCGAATTCCGCAGGAGGGCTGAGCGTGGCGGTGATGTGCGAATTGCCGGTGACGGCCGGCCACATTGTCATAAGTAATTGTCAATATTGAGGAAAATAATGAAACGTCTGACTGTCGCGCTCCTGTTATTGATTGCATTCATGCTTCCATATATAAATTCTTTGGCTGACGAGCCGCTCGAGCTCTACGGCTTCGGTGTCAGGAGCTGCGACTACCTGGCGCTGTCGGAAATGCGCTGGGAGCAGGGCGAGGACGAGGGAGCGCTGGCCTACATGCGTCTGGAGGAGTGGATGGCCGGTTTCGTCTCCGCGCTGTCGCTGGCGACCGGTGAGGATGTCACGCGGGGCGCAGGCGCAGGGGGCATGGTCCGCCAGGTCATCGATCACTGCCGCCGCCAGGAGAACCGCGACCTCGATGTCTTCGGGGCGACCATGGAACTCATACGGACACAACGCCCGGATGCAGCGGACAGCCCCGGGCAGAGCGAGGACGGCTGAGTGCCGGTCGATCATGGCTTTTTCCACTGTGACCGACACGGCCGGCGGCTGCACACGGCGATTGAATCCGGCAGCAAGCATGTCCCGCGGTGGCCTCTCCTGGACCTGCGTGGCTTCCGCTCGGCGGGAATTTTTTCGCCAGGGGGTGGAAATTTACAGCTGTTTTTGTTGTCCTAGCACGACATGCTCTGGAGTTTTTCGGACGATTTGATGTGACTTCCCGCCGACTCGACAAGGCGCGCTGGGCTGTGGCCCGCGTCACCTTCATCACCTACATCAGCCTGTCGGTCTTGACCCTCGTCGGCGGCTTTGTGACCGCGCCGCTGATGACCTGGTATTTCTTCGGCGACTGGCGTTTCTGGCGGCATTTCAGGGCCGGCGTGGCGATGTTTCCGCATTCGATCCGCCTGCTGGGATTGATCGCGAAGGACAGCCGCGGTTTCATGTTCTCGGTGCCGCTGACGAGTCCGCCGCACTCGGTGCCGGACCCTGAGATCACGCGCCCTCATCCCGGGTGGGAGGAGGGGGGCTCCTGCGGCGACTGTACCAACTGTTGCCGTCCGGGCGGGCTCGTCTGCCCGCTGCTCGACGAAGAGCACGGTCTCTGCATGGGCTATAACAGTTTCTACTGGCGCTACTTCAACTGCGGCCGTTTCCCTTCCGTCAATCCCGAGATCGACTACTACGACTGCCGGAAATGGGTCGTGATACCGGTCGCACAGATCCAGCAGCAGCGGGTCGGCTGACTCATCGCGACAGGGAATTATCCAGCGGAATCGCTCCTGCACTGCTGCGCATTCCTGGCAGGATCCGTCGCTCTGTGCCATGCAGTTGGTCAATGAATGGCCCCCGTGCGAGTAGACAGGAGCATCCTGATCTGCGACCCGGAACCTTCCCTCGAAGCTGCCGCAAGCCTTTGATGCATATCAAATCACCATGCCCGGAGGAGTTGTATCATTCCTTATCACTGGACATGACCAGATAGAGCGATCGCCACGGTATCGACGCCTTCGATCCATGCTGCGCGCCGGAGCGGGTTTCTATCGATTCCGGCGCCGGTATCCTCTCTGTCCAGCATTCCCGGTCATCGAGAGCCGGCCATTTTCCATGAGGTAACGGAATGTTTGCACGTCCTGATCTGAGACCCTTCACCGTATTTCTCCTGCTCCTGCTGTTCCCGCTGTCGGCGCCAGCGGAGGATACGACCTTCGAGACGACGCATTTCTCCGGTTCCGGAAATTGTGTCGACTGCCATGACGGCCTGACAGACCTGGACGGAGAGGACGTCTCGATCGTGGAGGACTGGCAGGGGTCGATGATGGCGAACTCGGTCAAGAATCCTTTCTGGCAGGCCAGGGTCGCGGTCGAAATGGAACGCAATCCGCAGCTGACGGACATGATCCAGGACGTCTGCACCAGGTGCCATGCCCCGATGGCGAACCACGAAGCCGGCGGCGAGCTCACGCTGTTCGGCGACGGCGGACTCCTCGACCCCTCCAGTCCACTGCATGATGCCGCCATGAACGGCGTCAGCTGTACATTCTGTCACCAGATCGAGGATACGGCCGAGCTCGGCACCCTGGCGGGCTTTTCCGGCAACGCGACCATCAGTGACGCGCGGGTCGCGTACGGCCAGTTCAGCGATATTTTACAGCAGCCGATGTTGAACCAGACCGGTTACACGCCGCTCTATTCAGAGCACATTTCCGGGTCTGCATTGTGCGCCACCTGCCACAACCTCAAGACAGCCTTCGTCGACGCAAACGGCGATCTCGCCTCGAGCACGCCCGAATCCGAGTTCCCGGAACAGATGCCCTACACCGAGTGGGAAAACTCCGTTTTCGACGATGCCGGCAGCAATCCGCAAAGCTGCCAGGATTGCCACATGCCCGCGACGCGTTCGAAAGTCTCGGCCAGGCCGGGTTGGCTCGCTGCAAGGGACGGCTTCGCCAGGCACAATTTCGCCGGCGCCAATACCGTCATGCTGACCCTGCTCAGGGACAACGCCGCCGTGCTGGGCGTGGATACGACCAACATCGACGAGAACATCGCCCTGTCGCGCGAACTCCTGCGCAATGCCGTCGAACTGGAAGTCGTCTCAGCCAGACGCGAGGGCGATGCTGTCGAGGCGCGCCTCAGGCTGACGAACAACGCCGGTCACAAGACGCCGACCTCCTACCCGTCGCGTCGCATGTGGATACATTTCAAGGTCACCGACAGTGACAACAGGCTCGTATTCGAATCCGGAAAACCCATGCCGGACGGCGCTGTCGCCGGGGCCGACAACGATGACGACCAGGCGGTCTTCGAGCCGCATTACGACCTCATCGACTCGCCCGACCAGGTGCAGATCTACGAATCTGTGACTCAGGATACGGACGGGAATGTGACCCACACACTCCTGCGTGCAGCAGGCTATCTCAAGGACAACCGCCTTACGCCACGAGGCTTCGACAAGAACCGCGTGCCGCAGGATGTCGCTGTCGTGGGTGAGGCGATGAAGGACGCCAACTTCAACGAGGGCAGCGACGAGATCACCTACAGGTTCAGGAGCGACAGCAGTGGCGACCTGCGTGTCACAGCGACACTCTATTACCAGGTGATCGCCCATGGCCTGCTGCAGAACCTCTTCGCCGAAACGGGCCTGCCGCAGGTCAGAAGCTTCCAGGCGATGTATGAGAAACAGGCGCTGAAATACGAGCCGATGGCGAGGGTGGAGTCGCTCATCGAAAGTGCTGGCGATATGCAGGAAGACTCATCATCGGGGGGCGGTGGCAGCGTCGGCATGCCGATGCTGCTGCTCATGCTGCTGCTCGCCGCTCTCAACGCGGCGACAACAATCAGGAGACCGGCCGGGGAGAGGTGAATGGCGGCCCTCGTTCAGACCCTGAAATCCGGTCATCTCGGGCGGACTGGTGCTGGCCCGCGCATTTGGCCGCGACGAGTTGATCAACATCGGACTCGACAACCCGGCGAACGTTTCCGATGACCGCATCATCCAGGACAATCGTGCAAACACTTTTACGCAAGAAGTAGCAAAGGTAGTGGCAGTGATCCCTCTGTTTCGATTATTTCTTCTCTCGTCAATTCTCCTTCTGACAGCCTGTCAGTCGACCGTATACATGATGCCGACACCGGAACTGTTGCGTACGGGGGAGCGCGATCCTTTCGCTGCAAACCCCGGGAAGGCATTGTCGCCTGATGTTCAGGTGGCCTACGTCACCAATCGATTGCCGGCCTTCAATTCGGGCCGATGGCCTTACGTCACGCTATTCGACCAGAAACTTCGCCTTGGCTTGGCGACAGTTCGCGTGGGCGGCGAGACATATACCACCGATGAGCTTTACACCTCCTCGACTGCCGCAGAGAGGGAGTCCGCCGTACCGCTGACCCTCGTCGCCACCAGTGAACAGGCAACCCTGGCAGCCGGGCAAGGTTCGCCGCTGACGACGGAGGGCAGAGCTTTCTTCGACCAGATCAATGCGTCCCTGGAAAGCAGTCGGGATCCGGATATCACCGTCTATCTTCATGGAGCGAACAACAGTTTCTACCGTTCCACTGCGCAGGCCGCGCAATACGCCCACTTCACCGGTCGTAACTCAACGGTCCTGCTCTTTTCCTGGCCGTCGGCCGAGAGCTTGCTTCGTTATGCGGTCGACGTCAACAATGCGCGCCGGACGTTCCCGCTCTTCGCAGAGTTACTCGAATTGCTCGCGGAGCATACCAATGCGCGTTATATCGATGTGCTGGCCTACAGCGCTGGCGCTCAGGTCCTGAGTCCTGCGCTCGCCTCATTACGTGCGAGACATGCCAGCGAGGACGAGCATTCCCTCAGGGAACGCTTCCGGCTTGGAGAGATTTATTACGCGGCTCCGGATGTCGATTTCAAAACTTTCCTCCGGGATCTCGAGACTTACGATGGCATGGTCCAGCATGTCACTCTCGCCCTGAATCCAAAGGATTCGGTACTCGCATTCGCCGCGCGCCATCATGGCGTCTCACGTGCCGGGCGGCCGGAGCCGGGCGAGCTGACAGAAGAGGAAACCCGCCTCGTCAAAAAGGCATTCCGTGACATGGCCTTCGATCTGCTCTGGATTGAACCTGAAACGATTCCGGGGCTTGCGAGAGGCGCGCATGATTTCTGGTATAACCATCCCTGGGTCAGTAGTGATGTGCTCATCCAGCTGCTTTACCAGGCGAGACCTTCAGAGCGCGGATTGACTCCCATCGAGGATATCGAAGGCCGCCGAGTCTGGACCTTTGGTCCCGACTACCCGCAACGTGCGAATGAAGCGATCGAACAGATGACCGCTCAATCGTCTGAATGAGCACCACGCATGAGGCCCCTCGTCCAATGACCCAGTCGAGCCTTGTGGTCGAAAAAAGTTGATCAGAATGGCATCAGCAAGGTCAGCCGTTGAGATAGTCTGAAAAGTGCCGCCTGTAACTGGACGTATCGAACCTGCAGTGCCTGCCTGACTGGAGTTGCCAAAATGCGTATCAGGAAAGACTCCATAGCGGCCAGCAAGCAGAACCCCGGCGCCCTGGCATCCTCATCACGGTTGTACTCCAGATGGCTGGCTCAGTTGTTGCGGGGGTATCGCCGTCTTCTTCCCCGGGGCTTTCGGATCATCGCCAAATGCGCGGGAACAGTGAACAGTTGATCGAAGACGGCATCCTGAGCAGGAGCTAAATCTCACAATTCATCAAATCACCCGGTCATTCGATGACGAGTGACAGCATTCAGGTATCGCTGTACTCATCTCGAAAAGACGAATGCTGGTGAAGAAGAGGCATTTCCATGCCTCGGTTCTTCACCATTTCATGGTCCTTCAGCAGTCATCGTCATCTTCAACATACTCCCCGGTCTCTGTCCGTCGCTGCGTATTGATGAACATCATGTTCTCGATTCGATCGAATTGATGCTCCATGGCGAAGTTTACTTCCTCTTCTTTCATGCCGTCATAGATCATTACGCGGCCCCGTTTTTCAGAAGCGAGATTGGCCTCGCTGGGATTAAACAGGACCTTGTACTGATAAGTGTCGCCCGCATAACTTGCCTGGGTAGAGAGTACCAGGAGCATTCCGAATACTGCTTTGGTGATGGTTTGTGTTTTCATTGGTCTGTCTCCTCTCTTGAATTGGTGTTTTCGCTGCGTTCGGTTAGATTTGTAATTGAGGAGCAGAAAAACCGCCTGACGAAACATTCATGGAAGCCTAATGTTTTGCTAACGGAGAGATAACGGCCAAGTAAATCAATAAGTTATGTGCTCCATGCAAGTGGAGCCATCAATCGCATGAAACCAGAAGAAGCATCAGAAAATCAGCAATTTGTGATAGGTGAATGGCAATTTTTTGCCGATTTGCACAGGCTGGAACGGGGCGAGGCGATCATAAAACTCGAGCCCCGGGTAGCCGAATTGTTATTGTTTCTGGCTATCAGGCCCGGGGAATCGATCAGTCGCAGTGACCTGATGCATGCGCTCTGGCCGAACATGGTTGTCGGAGACGAAGCACTCTCGAATGCTGTGAACAAGCTCAGAAAAGCCCTTGGAGATGATCATCACAATCCGCGCTACATCGAAACCATCCCGAAAATGGGCTATCGCCTGATTGCTGCTGTCAGCATTCCTGAAGCGGATAACTCCACGAGCGGGGGCGTTTCAGAAAATCCGCCATCCGAATTGGCGAGAGCTCGTCAATGGTTCTTGCCTGTCGCAGCGCTCGTTGTGATCGCTGCTATCTCGACTTATCTCCTGGTCCGGTTGTATGGTCCGAAGGAGCAAGAAGAGATCGTATCCCCGGATGCGGCTTATTCACTCGCAGTCATGCCATTCGAGAGCCTCGGAGATGATCCTGATCAAACGAATCTTGCCGATGGTCTCACCGAGGATCTGATCACTGATTTTTCACGTGTTTCCAACATGCTGGTCATTTCCAGCACGTCGACCAACCTCTATCGGGGAAAAGAGATTCAACCACAAACGCTCGCCGGGGAACTGGGTGTCGATTTTATTCTCAAGGGCAACGTGAGGCGTATCGGCGAGAAAATCAGGGTCAATGCGCAATTGATCGACGCCAGGGACGGTTACAACAGGTGGGCGGAACGTTATGACAAGGACGTTGAAGAGATCTTTGCCGTCCAGAATGATGTCACCAACAGCATACTCACTGCATTTGACCTTAAGCCGCCAAGCCAGGAGATGGAGCGTGTTGACAGGGCAGCCACCAGCAACCTGCGTGCGTACGACCATTTTCTGGAGGGGCAGAGATTGTCGAAAATACAGACGAGGCAGAGTCACGAAGAGGCACGCGTGGCATACAGAAAGGCGATTGATGCTGACCCTGGTTATGGGCGTGCCTACGGAGCACTGGCTTACTCCATGTCGGTATCCTATCGCAGGGGGTGGACGGATACACCAAATGAAACCATTGATCGCGCCGTGCAACTGGGCAAGCAGGGAGTCGAACTCGACGACTCGATCCCGCAGACCTACTGGTCACTCGGATTTGCATACCTGATGAAGCGTGACTTCGCAAATGCCGAGCGGGCACTGCAAGAGGCTATACGAATTGCTCCCAGCTATGCTGACGGATACGGTCTGCTTGCACTGATCAAGAACAACAAGGGAGAGCCTGAAAAAGCAATCGAATACATCAGCAAAGGGATGCGGCTCAACCCCTTCTTTACCTGGGACTACTACTACAACCTCGGACGTGCTCACTACACAATGGGGCGCTATGAAGAGGCAATCGGGAATCTGCTAAAAGCAAAGGAACGCAACGAGAATGTCATTCAGGTCAGGCTGATACTCGCTGCGTGTTACGTCAACGTCAACCGCCTTGAAGATGCGGAATGGGAAATCGAGGAAGTGCAGTTCCTCAACCCCGGAGAGACGCTGACACATACACGTCAGACGATGCCGATGACCAATCTTGTCTATCTGGATAAATTCATCGGCGATCTCAGGAAGGCAGGTCTGCCGGAATAGGAAGCAGGCGGTATTGCTTTGTTTATGCCGCTTTTCTCCGGGCGAGCGAATGCCTCCACTGCCACTTGAATGGGTGACCAAAGGGCGCGGTGACTTGATGACTGGATGGGGAGAGGGCCGGAATTGTGCCGGGAATGAAATTGGCAATGAACTAACATTCAAAGTAGTTTACATATTGGAGTATGGAAAAGCGCAGCGTGTCACGAGTGATCTGTCTGGTCAGTTCGTGAATCAGCAGCAGCGCAGTAAAGACTCAGGGTGAATCATTTTGAAGCGGAAGAAGAGACGCATGATTGCAAGTATTGTCACCATTTTCTATGTGCTCGGTATCATCGCGGCCATTGACGCCATCATGACGGCGCGCACGCCGCAGGGTGCCGTCGGCTGGTCGGTCGCGCTGGTCTCGTTTCCCTTTGTTGCGGTGCCAGCCTACGCTGTGCTGGGGCGCAGCAAGTTTGAAGGCACCATGGAAGCCTATGAAGAGCGCCAGGACGAAATCGACGACCTGATCTCCGAGTTCCATACCAATCTCGAACCCTGGTCCGTCTCCATTGATGATCACCCGAGTTACACAGCCATACGCAATCTTTCAGGGATGGAGATGACCCGGGCGAACCGGGCCGAACTTCTGATCGATGGAGAGGCCACCTTTGAGAGTATTCTCACGGGGATCGCTCAGGCAAAGGAGTATGTGCTCGTTCAATTCTATATGTTTCACGATGATGGCCTTGGTCGCCAGATGCAGCAGGCAATGATCGAGCGGGCCAGCGCCGGCGTGCGTGTCTACATGCTCTATGACGAAGTAGGCAGCAAGGGATTAACCGATAGTTATACCGATGAGCTAAGAGCCGCCGGTGTCGAGGTGAGCTCTTTCAAGCCAACACAGGGCAGGCGCAACCGCTTTCAACTCAACTTTCGTAACCACCGCAAGATCGTCGTCGTTGATGGTGTCACTGGATGGGTCGGTGGACACAATGTTGGCGACGAATACATGGGACGCGACCCGGAATTCACTCCCTGGCGGGACACGCATGTGCGTCTCGAGGGCCCGGTCGTCACTCAGTTGCAGGCAGTGATGATGGGGGACTGGTACTGGGCGACACGTCAGTTGCCTGAGGTCAATTGGCAGCCGGTGCCAGCAGAGGACAGTGACATCCAGGCGATGATCATCCCCTCGGCACCTTCGCAACGGCTCGAGACCGCTGGCTTGCTGTTTGTCACCGCGCTGAACTCTGCCAGGAAACGCGTCTGGCTGTCAGCACCTTACTTCGTGCCAGACGAGGCGGTCATCAAGTCACTGGAACTGGCCGCCCTGCGAGGTGTGGACGTGCGCGTGATCACCACTGGCAAGAGTGACAGTTTGCCCGTTTACCTGGCAGCCTTTCACTATATCGACCAGCTGCGTGATCTGGGTATCAAGTTTTATGCCTACAAGCCTGGCTTCCTGCATGAGAAGGTTATGCTGGTTGATGACAATGTCTCTACCGTCGGCACGGCCAACTTCGATAACCGCTCCTTCCGGTTGAACTTCGAGGTGACCGCCGTCATTGCTGACAAGGACTTCGCCAGTCAGATGGAGCAGATGTTTGAAGCCGACTTCGCGCACTCCGAGCCGATCGATCCCGCTGCGCTGGATGAGAAACCCTTCTGGTGGCACCTCGGCGTCAACCTGTCGCGCATGGCATCGCCGGTCCTTTGATTATCGGCATATGGCGTCTGTATCCATTATTCACCTGAGCGGAATTCTGTGACGGGCTGACATTCAAAGCGGGAGAAGCGTTGCTGTCAGCCCATCAAAATGGCGATTCAGCCTTTCGGCGTGTACCAGATTGGCGATGTATAGGCCCGCTCCTGTGTTTTCATCGGCACCTCTTCCGGTAGAGTAATGCCGAAGCGGAAGGCGTCATAAGCCGTCCAGCGCGGGCTCGGTATCTCGATAACGCGGTCATAGTAGAAAGCTGACCGGGATGGATCGAAATCCGGGTCTGTCCACACAGTCGCGAGCTCGGCAGAACCGATGGTGTTTGTCCAGCTCGCGCGCGCGACATCAACCGTATCACCAACCGGAGGAAGCTTGCCGTTTGCATCAGGCTCGCGATTTCCTGCCCAGACAATGTCGTAGACCTTCTCTTGCGTCTCGCCAGTGGCGTCGAGCCACCCCTTGACGATCTGGACAGGGTCGAGATTGGCGCCAATCGGATGCTTGAGTGCATAGACCATGAAGGTTGGCGCCGAGACGCCCTCGGGCGTGGCAGGAAGATCACCACCCATGGGAACGCCCTTGCGATAGCCCGCGAAGGCTGGCGTGCGGGATGTGATGAGTTCGTCGGTAAAGTCCCAGCCGCCGAGGAAGCGTACGCCATTAGGAGAACCTGCATGGCATGCACTCCCCTGTTGCCCCACCAGGAAACGGCCCATGGTCGCCCATAGGCCGCTATATTCATATGAGGCGTATTTTGCGGGCCGTCAGGGAATTGAATCCCTGATCAAGAGAGGTAACTGACTCCATTGAAGGAGGGTCATCATCTGGCGACAGGGGAGGTCCGCAAGACCTGGCTGCGGGATTGTCGGCGGAAACCGGGACCCACCGGGAGTGGCCTGGTACGGCAGGCAAGCCCCTCAGGTGACGATGCACCCGCCCTCCGGCGCAAGGAGCCTGTGGCCTGCCCGATGCCCAGGTTGATGTTCCCGCTCGCCATGCAGGGCCGATTCCCTCCATGAGGTTCGCGAAGGCCGCGCTAGTCGCGATTGCTTTCATTTTCTTCCGTCTCGTCGGCGCCTTGGTCATCCCTGGCGTAACTGCCAGCGTCGCGGGGACGCCCCCTGTTGTCTCCGGTCAGCGCCGACACGACCGCTGAGCCTGCCGCCTCGCCGCTGTCTGCCACGTGGAGGTGCATATCCGTCTGCGGGAACGGGATCGAGATACCGTTGGCGTCAAAGGCCTCCTTCACTGCGCGCTGGAGGTCCCAATAAACACTCCAGTAATCAGTGGTCTTTGCCCACGGGCGCACGATGAAGTTGACCGAGCTGTCCGCGAGTTCGCTGACCCTGATCACCGGCGCAGGCTCCTTCAGAATCAGGGGATGCTGCGTGACGAGCTCTTCGAGCACCTTCTGCGCCTGCTCGATCGAGTCGCCGTAGCCGATGCCGAAGACGAGATCGACGCGACGGGTGTCCGATGCGGTGACATTCGTGATGACGTCGCCCCAGACCTTGGAGTTCGGGACCACGATCACCTGGTTGTCGGGCGTGGTCACCGTTGTGGAGACAATTGAGACGTGCTTCACGGTACCGCCGAGCCCGGCGACTTGGACGAAGTCGCCTTCGTCGAAAGGCCGGTTGATCATGATCATCAGTCCGGCGGCCAGGTTGCTGAGTGTCTCCTGCATGGCGAAGGCGATGATGAAGGACGCGCCACCGACAAGAGCGAAGAGCGGTGTGATGTTCACCCCCAGCGCGGCGAGCACGATCATGAGACCAAAGGCGATGGTGAACCAGTAGACCACCATGACCAGGAAGCCCTGAAGCAGCTTGGAAAGGGTCGTTACCCGGGCGAACACACGCCGCGCCCAGCCGCGTACGATCCGGGCGATGATGAGCAGGGCGAAAAGGGAGGCGGCGATAACCGCGATGCGAAAGCCGATCTGCACTCCGCCTTCGGGTGAGACAAGCCAGCCCCAAAGGCTGTCGGTAAATTCCTGTAACGTCAATCGCGATCTCTCCTCTATTGTGATCGCTGAGAGGTAGGCGCGCATTGCCTCTACCTCCGCTGGATCGCCGCCCTTTGTTTCGAAGCTGGAGAGCACGGCCGAAAATTTCTCGAAGATGAGCCGGCGTTTGTCCAGGAGCGCCAACCGCTCCTTGCGCAGCTCTTCCGCCTCGGCTCCTTCTGCTGCGCGGATCTCGAGGCTCATGTCGACGGCCGCCTGGGTGGCCGCGCGCGCCTGGTCCTGCCAGGAGGCGGCGAGAGGGCCGAGTTGCTTTGCGGTCAGGGGAATGAGGCGCAGTTGCAGTTCTACGAGGTCGATGGACGGATCATCGAGGCCTGCCGGATAGGGTGTCTCTTTCTCCTGCGCCACTTCGGACGCCGGTTCTTCTGCTACCGCAATCTGCGCCCAGCCCATGCCGGCCAAGAGCGCACATACCATCACAAAAACGCCGAGGCCGGCGTTGAACGTCGTTATTTTTCCAAGACCGAAAGGCTTCATTATTTCTCCCCCGGGTTATCGTAAAGTCAAGATAGCGAAAATGTTCACAACGCTCATCAAAAGAGCCGTTGCTGAGAGCACGTCTCGAGGCCCCTGGCCGGTCGCCTGAAGACCGTTCCAGCTCCCGTTCTGCCTATGCTGACCGGGACAGGGCTGATCTGATCGTCATCTAGTTCACCATGGCCGCGACCACTCCTGCGACGAGGCCCAGAATCAGGACGGCTGCGGAGAGTGGCACGAGGATCGATCCGAAGATGCGCTGCCAGATTACTGCAAGGGTAACAAGAACGCCCAGGGCAAAGAAGCCGTGCTTGAACGTCATCCAGAGGAAGGTCGGAAAAAAGGGCGGCTTCGATGCCTTCACGGTCATGCAGGCGACGACCGTCAGTATCATTGCGAGACTGACTGCAAGAGGGACCGCGGCGTCGAATACCGTCTGTTCCTCGTTGGTGATGCCATCGACGGTCAGTGGCAGCGGTGCCTGTTCGGCGAGGAGGTACCACTGGATGGCACCGTTGATGAGGGCATTGATGATGCCGGAAATGACCGCGCCTTTGAGGATGCTTGAATCGGGTGCCGTTTCACTATGATGATTTTGCACTGGATTCCTACGGGTCGAACAGATGATTCTCACTAATGTAGCGCATTCATTTGCCAATCTCCGCGAGCCGTCGGCTTCTGTCGCCCGAAATGGGCGGCTGCCAGGAAACGTCTGGCGATACGCGGTTACCCATGCTTCTTCGTGCCGGGATGATCGGCTGATTGCTTCTCTGTTGCAGCCACTATGTCGAGGACGGCGTTGCCCACATCGAGAAGGTAGTCGAACGTTGCCTGGGTGGCGGGCGCCAGATCAGCGACGGCTTGACCGGTCACCTCCAATGTATTGTCTTCGTTTCTCCTGACCCGGCCACGCTCAATCAGAGAGTTGATCTTTCTGCGCACGGTTTCGCGCGGGATGCCGGTGCCTTCGGCGATGGACTGCAGGTTGATGTGCCTCGAAACCCTGGCGGGACGATGGCCCTCCCGGAACTCGCTGTAGCTCAGGCCTGCCGTTCTCCGGTTCATCAGCGTGCGCGTGCCGATGGCGCTCAGAATCAGCACCAGGTCAAGGTCGCCATCGCAGAGCTTGCGGCACACGACCAGCATCGCCGTGAATCCGTCATTGTGGATTGGCCAGAAGCCGCCGAAGTGTTCGTACAGGGTGTCGCAATCCAACGCCATGGAATTCAAATCTCTGACTGGTAAGTCGTGAGTGTACAAGCCGATCGCCTAAAATGGGCTATCTCATTATCACGATAGTCTCGGGGTTGAATACATTTAACCCTGGTGTAAACAGATCTACTCAGGGTACATCTTCCAAAACCTGCCAACCAAGTATACGAGGAGAGACTATGTTTGATCCCGCGAATTTCAGACTGGACGGGGCGATCGCGCTGGTAACTGGCGCCGGTGCCGGAATCGGGCGAGCCATTGCAGAAACTTTTGCGGGGGCGGGTGCGGCCGTTGCCGTCACGGATCTCGACGCAGCGGCGGCGGAAAGTGTCGCGCATGGGATTGTCGACGCTGGCGGGCTCGCCTTCGGCGCGGCCTGTAATGTGACAAAAGAAGAAGACCTCGCCGCCGTCGTGGAGCGGACCGTCAGCGAACTGGGCGGGCTGACCATCCTCGTCAACAACGCGGGTGGCGGCGGACCGAAGCCGTTCGGCATGCCCATGGGTGACATGCGCTGGGCCTTCGAGCTCAATGTCTTCTCGGTGTTCCGGCTGTGCCAGCTTGCCGCACCGCATATGGAGGCGGCGGGCGGCGGCTCGATTCTCAACATCACCTCGATGGCGGCCGAGAACCGCAACCGGCGCATGGCCTCCTATGCGTCATCCAAGGCTGCCGAGAGCCACCTGACTCGCAATATCGCCCACGATCTCGGTCCGATGAACATCCGCGTCAACGCCATCGCGCCCGGCGCGACCAAGACAGCCGCGCTGCAGTCGGTGCTCACGCCTGAAGTTGAAAAAGCCATGCTGGCGCATACGCCGCTGAAGCGTCTCGGAGAGCCCGAGGACATGGCCAACGTGGCATTGTTTCTCTGCTCACCGGCATCCAGCTGGATCAGCGGCCAGGTCCTGACCGTCTCTGGTGGCGGCGTGCAGGAACTCGACTGACTGCCGGAAACTTTTTCAATCGACAAGAGGTATGACAAATAATGACGACTTTCGATCCGTTTGCGGAAACCCGCATGAATGGCCACACCGCGATCGTGACAGGTGGTGTCCAGAACATCGGCGCAGCGATCGCGCGCAGCTTTTCCGGTGCTGGCGCCAATGTCATGATCGCCGACCTCAATGGCGAAAAGGCCGAAGAGACGGCTGCCGAGATTTCCGCGCAGACGGGCGGACAGGTGGTCGGTGTCAAGTGCAATGTCAGCGAACAGGACGACATCGATGCCTGCGTCAAAAAAACGGTTGACACCTTCGGCGGTATCTCGACACTGGTGAATAATGTCGGCTGGGGCCGGGTTTACGAAGATCCGCTCGATGTGCCCATGGAGGAGATGCTCGAGAGCTACAAGCTCAATACACTTGCGGCCCAGCGCATGACCGCCGCTTGCCGGCCTCATCTGCTCGAGGCGGACAATGCAACCATCACCAATTCGGGGTCCCTGGCTTGCCCGCTTGGGAAACCATGCCCGACCTGACTCAACAGGCAGACCAGAGTCAAGATCGCCTCGTGTTGCTCCTGATGCTATATCCCCATCAGAGACAATGCATCCGACAATGGCCCATTTTGGGTATCCGGCTTCTCTGATATTGCTACTCTGACTGTCTGAGACAGAATTCATGCAGGAACAACTTCAACCGTCACTCATGAGTCGGGGGAATCTCTCACATGAGTCTTGAAATCATCGCGGCCGAATCTCTCGGTGTCCGCAGTCTCTGTTGCCTCGTGAGCATGGCGGATCGCCGCATCCTGATTGATCCCGGCGTCTCGCTGGGTTATGTCCGGCATGGCCTGATGCCACATCCGTTGCAGGTCGCTGTCGGTCGCAGGCTACGGGAGAAAATCCTGCGGGCCCTGCAGAGTGCGACTGATATTGTGTTCAGCCATTTCCACGGCGATCATGTGCCACTCGTCGCGGCCAATCCCTACCAGCTCTCCGTCGAGGCACTGCCATCCTGTTTTCGCACACTGCGCTGCTGGAGCAAGTCCCGTGACGATCTTTCGTCGACAATGCGCAAACGTTTCGATGACCTGGCGGGTCTGCTGGGGAACCAGATGCAGGTTGCTGAAGGGTGTTCGCAAGGCCCATTGTCGTTTTCCCGCGCCGTTCCTCACGGGGCGCGTGATGACAACAGGGGATCGGTGATGATGACGCGCGTCGAAATGAATTACCGGGTATTTGTCCATGCATCCGACATCCAGCTGCTGGATGACAGGACCATTGACCAGGTCATCAATTGGGCGCCTGACATTGTCCTTGCAGCCGGGCCGCCCCTCTACCTCGAGTGGTTGAGCGATACACAACGCCAGCAAGCCTGGAACAATGCATTACGGCTGGCCCGCAGTCTCGATACCCTTGTCCTGGATCATCATTTGATGCGCAGTCGTGGCGGTGCAGCCTGGCTGGACGAACTCTCCACGACCGCAGGTAGAAGGGTATTCTGCGCTGCAGATTACATGCGGAAGCCGAGGCGATTGCTCGAGGCCGACCGGACACGTCTATACGAGGAGATGCCCGTCCCGGATCAGTGGCACGCGCAGTATGCGCAGGAGCGAGTGGACCCGGATGACTATCTCGACTCGGTTGGCTATACGGGCATGCGCTGCTGAAGCCACGCTTGACGGGCGCATCTCGTACCGATCGGGATGCTTCAGGAAGCGGACAGGCACTTCTGGCAATGTGCATTTTCAGCCTGAACGGTTTACAGCGTATGCGGTATTGAGGATAGTTGTCGTCACGCTTTCCTCGACTGTTCTGTGAATGCGAACAGAGTGGTGAAAGTGGTGCAACCGGTCTTTTCAGACCAGAAAGAGTTTAAAAGCAAGCGAATGACGAAAACAGGAAATGCGCGAATCGACTGGAGAATCGGTGGCCCCCAGGGGAGCGGTATCGACAGGATTGCCACGCTCTTTGCGCGTGCCTGCGCAGCAAGCGGACAGGAGATAGTCTGCCGCCGCGAATACCATTCAAACATCAAGGGCCGACACAGTTACTGTGATGTCTCATCCAGTCCTGAAGCCGTGACCAGCCATTCCGAATCGCCGCAGATGCTGGTGACATTCGAGCCCGAAGCACTCTGCCGGCATCTCGATTCGCTGACAACACCCGGTTACCTGGTCTGTTCCGGGGATGACCGTGATGTGGACCTAGGCTCTCTCGGCTACCTCGAGCCGCGCATTCTACAGAAGAGGCTCGCGCAACTCGAAGCAATGGAATTGCCCCCGACTGCGGGCGGTTTGATGCAGATGGCGCACGGGCAAGGCATCCAGCTCTTTCCCGTTCCCTACAAAGCCTTGCTGGCCAGCCTGGCCGATGAACTTGGGTTGAAGCACCAGCGCGTTGCAGCGGTCATCAATACCATCGCCGTGGCTGTGTCGGCCTCGCTGCTGGGTGTTTCCCGCGACATCCTGGAGCAGGCCCTGGAGAAGATCTTCCCGGGCCAGGAGGATGTATTGATGATCAATCGCCGGGCAATCGGTATCGCCTGCGCGTTCGTGCAAGATCGCTTTTCGCCGATCGAACTGCAACTGACTGCGACCGGCGGGAGCACGGCATCGAGACTGCTGCTCAATGCTACCCAGAGCGTGGCCCTGGGCAAGCTTGCGGCCGGGCTTGGTTTCCAGAGTTACTATCCAATCAGCCCGGCGAGTGACGAAAGTTTTTTCCTGGAGGCGCACGATCGGGTATCGCTCGTGAACGGCGGAGAGAGCGGGGCGGTCCTTTTCCAGGCCGAGGACGAGATTGCCGCCGTTGCCATGGCTTGTGGCGCTGCGCTCACCGGTGCGCGCAGCGCTACCGCGACATCCGGTCCGGGATTTTCCCTCATGACGGAAGGGCTCGGGTGGGCCGGCATGAACGAGGTGCCGCTGGTGGTCACCCTCTATCAGCGCGGCGGACCCTCGACAGGAATGCCGACAAGAACCGACCAGGGAGATCTCCTGTCCGCGATCCATGGTGGTCACGGGGAGTATCCAAGGATGGTGATCGCCTCTGCTGATATCGAATCCTGTTTCTACGATGCCGCCCGCGCGTTTGATTACGCCGAGCGCTATCAGATGCCGGTCGTCCACCTCCTGGACAAGGCGCTGACGAGCACCCTGCAAACGGTTCCCGCCTTTGAAACGGGCGGATTGCGTATCGACCGGGGCTTGCGATACGAGCCGGCCGATCACTCCGGGCAAGCTGCATTGCGCTTTGCCCTGACTCAGAGCGGCATCTCGCCGCGACCACTGTTGGGACAGGCAGGCGGACACCACTGGCTGACCGGCGTCGAGCATACGCAGGAGGGACAGGTCACCGAGGATCCGGTGTTGCGTGAGCAGATGATGGAGAAACGGGCCCGCAAGCTGCTTCATGCCGAGCGCGATATCCCGCCAGCCGAAAAACTCGAGATCCTCGGAGACGCCAAAGCCGCCTTGACAATGATCACCTGGGGTTCCAACAAGGGGGCTGTGCTCGAAGCATTGAAACGGCTCCAGGAGGAGGGTATCAGCGCCCGTGCCGTGCAGTTGCGGCTACTCTGGCCATTTCCCGTCCGGGAGCTGGAAACGATCATTGCAACTGCCGCTCCGCTGGTCGCTGTCGAGTGCAATTATTCAGGCCAGATGAACGAATTGCTCGAGGCGCAGTCCGGGCGGGGCTGCGATCACCTTGTCGTCAAATACAGCGGCAGGCCGATCTCCGGAAAATCCCTCTATCGGGCTCTGCAGCAGATCCATGCGGGTCATGCCGAAGCCCGCATCGTATTGCGTAATCCTGATGAATAGGAGGAGTCATGGCGACTGATCAAGCTGACAACATGCCCAAGCCAGGAGACTTCCAGTCGTCGCAGATCAATGACTGGTGTCCCGGATGCGGAGATCACGGCATCCTGCGAAGCCTTGAAAATGCCCTGGCAGAGCTAGGACGTTCGCCCGAAGATGTCGCTGTCTTCGGGGGTATCGGATGTTCCGGCAAGACGCCCTATTACCTCAACAGCTATGGCGTACACACCCTGCACGGCCGCCTGTTGCCCTTTGCCGCCGGCGCGAAACTGGCCAATCCGGATTTGACCGTGATCGCTGTGGGAGGGGATGGTGACGGTCTCTCCATCGGGGCCGGTCACTTTGTCAACGCAGGCCGGCGTAATCTGGACATGACCTATATCCTGTTCAACAACGGTGTCTACGGGCTGACAAAGGGGCAGGCATCGCCGACCCTCAAGCAGGGCGAACAGACCAGAAGCATGCCGCGAAGCAACATCCAGACAGATGTCAATCCAGTCCTGCTTGCGTTGTCCGTGGGTTTTACCTGGGTGGGCCGCGGCTATGCCTACGACGTCAACTCACTGACCCGGCTTGTCGTCCAGGCGGTCAGGCATCCCGGGATCGCCTGTCTGGATGTGTTGCAACCTTGCCCGGTCTATAACGACCTCCATACCAAATCATGGTACCGCGAGCGGATCTATTCGCTGCAGGACGAGGGACTTGATCCCGTGATAGCGGATGCCGGCGATGAGGAGGGCAACCGGAAAAAACGTCAAGAATCCCTGATCAGGGCACAGGAGTGGGGTGACAGGATTCCTGTCGGGGTCTTTCTGCAGGACCTGACTCAGCCCCTCTTCCTCGATCAGCTCGCTCGCCGACAACCACGCTATTCGAGCAGCCCGCCTGCCAGCAGGCCTGTTGCCGATGATGCGGGACGGCCACTTGTGGAGATGGGGCCGCTGTTTGCAGAGCTGGAAGTTTGATGTCCTGTTCAGGCTATGAATTTCATCATCGAGATGCACTGACCGTGCAGGCGCCGCAATAAAGCGCCTGCAAACCGCCCGGTACCATATGTCCATGGCTGTCGACGAATCCGGCGAGCATCGCGCGTCCTGCCTGATCGATGGTTTCGGTCGATTCACCACGATGGGTGTGGATATCCGAGAGTGCGCCGATGGCGAGAATACGCCCGTCCATCACGGCAATTGCCTCTGTACGGGGCGCAGCATCATTAAGCGTCAGGATTGGACCGCCGGAGCATGAACCCGGGGGACTAACAGTCGAGACCGAGACCTCCATCAGGGTCGTCATCACTGTCTGTTTGAAAGGGTTTTGGGTGAGCGGCTCGAAGCCTCTCCGGATTGCGGACTGCAACCCGAATCAACAGAGATCGACAAGCTCAAGAGGGGCCTTTGATGACAGATCCCTGGCTGATCATGGCCACTGTTTACCGTGATACGCCCAGTCCTCCTTGTCGCATAGACCCGGTTGATAGCCCCTGGCCTCGGAATAGACAATCCAGTGCTCGTCGTATTTCAGGTGATCCCGGAGTGCTGTCGACGGCGCATAGGTGAGGGTCTTGGTTGCATCGAAGCCCATATCGGGCTCCCTTGCGTCGGGAATGCCGTCCATGTCCTTGTCATAAACGGGCTGCAAACCGTTTTCATAAGGTTGTCCCTGGCCTTCCCACCAGGCGGCATAGTTTTGATAGTGGATAAACTCGTGATACATCGTGTAGCCAAAGCTGTCGATGCCCGTGAATGTCTCTACCCCGGTGTTTCGAAACCGGTCAGCCAGCGTCGCTCCCATCGGGTCATAGGTTAGCTTTGGCACAGTGGTCTTCATGTCACTGCCGAGACTTTGGCTGAGATCGCAGATATAGACATGCTTGTGGACGACCTCGGGTTCTGAATAGGAGTAAAATCCCGCCGTGCCACTGCCGCATCCGCTCATATTCGGCGCGAAGATGACACCCACATTCTGCCCTTTGGGCTTGCCGCACGCAGTCTGTTTCCAGTAATAAAGCCAGTTTGGCCAGTCGGGATTCGGGCCGGGATGGTTCTTTTCATCACGCGGAAAGAAAATCCTGAACGTCCGCTCCTCGGTTACCGGACAGCCTTCGACCTCCAGCGAAGCTGAAAGCGTCTTTTCACCAAAATCCCCATTGCTGGCAGGCATGCCACGATACACCGCCTCGATCTCGGCGCCCCTGGCCGTGGCAGGCGTAACCGTCAGGGTTGCGCCCGGTATATCCGGAAATTTCCAATGAACCTTCTGGGCCTCGCTCTCCGGATCCGTGGTCGCCCGGGCCTTCACCGTCAATGTCGGATTGGGACCAATGTCGTAAGCGAAGCGCCCCTTGTCCTGATCTTCATTGGCAAGCTCGATTGACAGGGAAACCTCGTTAGCCGCGCCGTCCTTCACCGTGCCACGGATGACGGGATTGAGCTGCTGCTTACCCGGCATTCCGAACCGCACCTCGAATTCGCGGCCCTGCACCTTGCCGATAGTCACGCCGGTTCTTTTGTAGCCGATTTTTCCGCCCCATACATCGAGGACGAAATTGCCTTTATCACAGACATTGTGGATGACGTTGCCGGACGTGGTGGTGGAGCAGACCATCGAGGCACCATCGCCCAGGTCCACAGTCTGGTTCATGAGGCTCATGGGAGGACGGATCTGCCATGGATAGATCATGTCCTGCTTGAGTTTGGTGACCTTCCACTTGCCGTCCATGGCCGTCGAATGCGTTTGCCGGGTAAGGACCATGGTTTCGATATAAGTGTGCGGTCCAAGCGGTGTCTCGACGGTGTTCTGGCCGGTCAGGACCACGCTCTGCGCCGGGCATTCTGCTGTCGCTGCCCAGGCAGAGGAGGCTGCAAGCATGGCCGTCACCCCGCAGAGGATTGCAAGGGCGGCCGATTTCCGCTTTTTGGTACACCGAATCATGAGAAGGGCTCCGCCTGTGGTAAGGAGTCAGTATCCTTTAATTGACTTCTATCTTTCAATATGAGGGACCGATGCCATCATCAGCGACCCTGCCAGTCATCTTATGTTTACGACCTGTGTCTGGCATCTTTATGACTGTGCAGCTCTTGCGTTCCCTGATTTTCAGTTTCTCTGGTCCCACACCGGCAGCTCCCCGGTCAGGCTCAACAAAGGAGATCTCGAAATTCCATGGTTCTCTGGTGACCAGGCACAAAAAAGCCTCTGGGTGATGCAAGCCTCTGTTTTCAATCAGGTGGAATCTGGTGGGCCGTCAGGGAATTGAATTTGGAGGTGGGGAAGACCAGGAAATCTGAAATAGCGGGGAGCAGGGCATCCGTTGAAACTGCGCAAGCGGCCAGGAGAGGTCGCTCTCCAGGGAGACGCGAGAACCCACTCAGCGTTTCAAGCAATCAAAATAATGGCTATGAGCCAGTGATGCCACAGATGGATTGACATCCGGAAAGGGAATTTTGGACAATTTCCCCATTTCGCACTGCAACAGTTTCGCATATTGCCCTGACGTTGCGTGTCCTCTGTGCTCAATGACCTTTTGAACAGTAAGCCGTGGAAGTTTTCCGTCTTTCACGACCTAATATGCGGTAATTTTCCATAGATACACGCTTATGAAACCCAGATATCCTCTCATACAAACTTTTGACAAGTTGCCTGAGCAGTTGCCCATCTATACGCTGGAAAATGCCTTGCTGCCGGGGGGCGAACTCCCACTCGAGCTATCAGAGCCTGCTGATCTGGCTTTATTTTTGAGCGCTCTCAAAACCGACCAGTTGATCGGCATGGTGCAACCGCAGCGGAACAATCCGCAACAAAAGACCTATCAAACAGGCTGTGCCGGCAGGATCAGGCAGTACAGGGAGAGAAAAGACGGTCGCCTGAACGTCATGTTGACGGGGGTCTGCCGTTACAGGATCCTCGAAGAGCTTCCCCAGCGGGACGGGTACACCCTTGCCAGGGTTGACTGGAGTGGTTTCGAAAACGATTACGAAACAGAAGCCGTCGAGCCGAGAGTCATTGAAGGTTTCAAAGCGAATCTCCGCGACTACTTCGATCGGAACAAGATGCAGGTCGACTGGGAGGTTCTGGACAAGCTGCCCATCGAACAACTGGTCAATAACCTTGTCCTGGTCCTGAATCTTGATATCGATAGCAAGCAGCGGCTCCTTGAGTCGCCCACGGTCTCGCATCGTCTGGAATTGTTCTCGAATTTGATCGATAAAAAAGTCGTCTCGATACGATCCCCGTCACATGTAAGTCAATCCGGAGATTAGTCCAGGGGGCGTGATAAAGCAGACGCCCACCCACACCCGTCGCGAGACAAGCGGTTGTCACTGGATCATCCTTGTTGACGAGATCGTGCCCGGGGGCGGTGCCCGACCGGCGCCACACCACACCCCTGGCTCAGGCTGGAGCAGAAAAAATAAACTGCATGGCGACCGTCATGGAAGATGCAGGGATAAAAAAATCCGCCCGTTGGTTCCTGGGCGCATATCAGGGACTCGAATCCCGCATCAAAGGAGTGGCAATGCAGGAGGGGAGTGCGGTCAATCTGGTCTCCCAATGTCCTGAAAAACACAAATGATGACGCAGATCTCCTTGATGAATGGGATATACCTCGATGATTGATGCTTCTCAGGCAACGTGGTTACAGATTGCCATTGACGCTGTTGATCGCAATCCTGATCTTTTTGGCTAAAGCATCGACTCTCTCCAAATCCGGCTTATCATCAGCGAGGTGGGCATCATCCCCGGTTTCTTCGTTCTCCATACCGAATCGGTGATTGACGACCTGCATGGCAGCCAATAACTCCCTGTGTTCCTCATAGGTGATCGATGAAGCCTTGTAGAACATAAATGCACTGTTTACCAGAAACTCGATATCAGGGTCTTTGTCTGCCTGGTAATCACTCTCAATCAGATTAATTGCATCCGAGGAGTAATGTTCGGTATCGCCATTGAGAAGTTGAATGGTGCGTGCCAATGCGAGGTTGGCCAGGAATCGACTGTCTGACGGTTGACGTGAGAGATGTGATATCACGGCAAATATATCGGCACGTATCTCTGCCCTGCGTCGATCGTAACTGGCTTTGAACGGGTCGTCTGTCTGTGCAAACAGGAAGCCATTCAAATAGACATCGATGCAGTGAAAGACCTCATGGTTCAGCGTGTAAAGAAGCACGTCCTGATGGCTGAAGCGCAATCTCTCCGGCATCGATTCGATGGTTCTTCTATCCAGGTCGTAAAGATACTGCGATGCAATAAGCCAGGAAGCATTTCGGAGCAAGGATGAATCAATCGTAATCAGGCAGGTGTATTGTTTTCCACTGATTGTTTCCTGCGGGGTATGAAAGAGTGTGGCAGAACCCATCTCGTTCTCGATCATCAGACCGATTCGATATTCCTGTGCCTCGACAAGCGTTGTGCGAAGTGTATCGGGATGCTCATAATCGACGTTGGCAACACCAGCTCCGAGTGCCTTTTCAAGTGGCATGAGCGCTTTGTAGTCCTCATGTGAAGAAAGCAGACGGAAATCAATCCCGGGATAAGCTTTTTGGTATTTTGACATCTGATTCCGGATTGAGCGTTGATCGTCAGTATTCCGGGTCTTCTCTTCTTGCGGGGCGCCCAGTTCCGTTGCCAACGCTGAATTTGTTGCAGCCGCCATGACGCCGGACATCAGAAGAATGGCAACAGCTAGGAGCCGGCTGACTGTGGTATTTTGATTTTTCATGTGTGTGTGTCCTCAACTGGCTGGAGATCATCGCGTCAGCTTGGTCTAGAGTATTGCCAGGGGGCGGGAAAAGGACATGACGGACGGGAAACATACCCGTAATTAATTCATAACCAAAAGATAACCATATATAAATCAATCAGATAGGAAATGTCTGGACCGGGGAAAATGAAACAGGATGCTGACTCATGCACTGAAAAGAACAGCTATCAGCTAGGTGAATGGCGGTTTCAGGCGGCGCTTTTACAGCTTCAAAAGGGGGAAACCGTCGTCAGACTGCAACCGCGGGTTGCAGGGGTGTTGCTGGAATTGGTGAAAAATGCGGGTCGACCGGTCAGTCGCGAAGAACTGATGCGAGCTGTCTGGCCCAACAAGGTGGTTGTCGATGAAGCGGTATCAAATGCAATCAAGAAACTCCGTCAATCCCTCGGGGACGACAGTCAAAATCCCCGATACATAGAGACAATTTCCAAAGTCGGCTATCGACTGATCACAGATGTCCGGGTTATTAACCCGGATTTTAATTACCAGAGAAAGCCGAAAAGCAATCGTCTCTCTTCCCGGCTGTTCGATCGCACGTGGATGTCTTTTGTAATCATCGCCTCGTTGATCGTTGCTTTTATGGCGATGTTCTACAGCATTCACCAGCAGAATCAGGGCGATATCTCCCTATCTCAAGCAGAGCCGTACTCAGTTGCTGTACTCCCGTTTGAGAACATCAGCAAGGAATCACCAGAGGAATATTTCACTGACGGAATTACAACCGACATTATTACAGAGCTCTCGAGGCTAAGATCACTCAAGGTCATTGGCCGGACAACAGTATTCACCTACAAGGGAAAACCCTACAACACGAGGGAAATCGGCAAAGAACTGGGCGTGCGGTATATCGTTGAGGGAAGCGTGCAAAAGTCCAGGCAGCGATTGCGTATTAACGTTCAGGTTGCAGATGCCTCCACTGGCTACCAGCTCTGGGGAGAGAAATATGATGTCTCAGTCGATGATCTCTTCTCTGTTCAAGACGAACTTGCCAACCGCATTGCAGATACTCTTGCGGTTCAATTGACGCCTGAAGAACAGAGAAATCTGGGGAGACCGGCTTCCCGCAGTTTCGAGGCATATGAATTATTTCTTCAGGGACTTGAACAGTGGTTTGCGCGTACAAATGAGGGAAGTTTGAGCGCTGCCGAGGCATACGAGCGGGCTATTGAGATTGATCCTGATTTCGCAAGAGCCTATGGCGCACTCGCAGTGATTCAGATGTTCCGGTACTGGCGAGGGCTGACTGACAGACCAAATGAAACACGTGATCGTGCGTTGACACTCGCGAAGAAAGCGGTTGCCCTTGATGATCAGGCACCACAGACTTTCTACTCGCTTGGCTATGTCCATCTCTATCGGCGTGAATATGATCATGCGGCAGAGGCCGTAGCCAACTCTTTGTCACTGGCTCCGAATTATGCGGATGGTCACGGATTGTCCGCTTTCATAGACACCCATATCAGGGAACATGAGCGTGCGCTCGAATCGATAAAAAAGGCGATAGCGCTCAATCCCTATTATTCCTTCCAATATTCACTGATTTTGGGCCGTTCCTACTACGGGTTGGGACGTTATTCGGAATCCGCTGAAGCGCTGGAGGAATCGCTGAATCGAAATCCACGCGCCTTGTTGCCGCGGTTATTTCTTGCTGCAACCTATGTCAGGCTTGAGCGCATTGACGATGCCCAGTGGGAGATAGAGCAGTTGCAACTCGATGCGCCAGAGTTTACGCGTGCGCAGGTGGTAAAGACAATTCCACTCAAAGAAGAGTCTGAATTAAATCAATTACTCAATGATCTACGGCTTGCCGGGCTTCCCTAGCCTGTGAGCATCCCATGAACCATCACACACGACCTTGTCGTCATCCGGCATACAGCACTGCAACACGGAAACCAGGAATATTGAATCAATAAGTGCACTCGACTGCATCATCATCACGGAATTGCTGTTTCGATGCATTCCGCTTGCGAGGTTTCAGTGTTCAAGATTCCCATGACATCTGCGCGACAGAAAGCCTTGAACCCCGGATTAACGGAGTATGAGCACAAGGAACAGTTTCTTAACTCCGAACCAAGTTCCAGATTCGTAAAGGAAATTTAGGATGGCTCCAGGGTCTGCCGGCCTCACCGGACTCTTGTCCCGAACCCTTTCCTGGCCAGAATACCGAACTTTACCGGGGAGCTTTCTGATGATTTTCATTCAGATGCATTTCCTGGCCCCGATACGGACCGACCTCAGACCGAAAATAGCCGAACTTCGGCAGGGAGGGAGCTGGAGAAAATCCAATCATGGGCTAGCTCGGATACTTCACCCGGGAACGCGATGATCGTGACTGAATCGTCGTTCAGATGTGGATTTGCGATTGAGTCAATAGCCCAAGCGATTGATGATTGAGCAAATACCGCAGCTGGGCTGCGAGGCCGGTGCGAGGGCGCGTTCAGCGAAGCACGGTGACACTTTGTACGTTGCTAATGTTCGCTGAATTTACGCATACAACAAATACTTGTCTTGATTTCGCTGCGACCGGGTGAAATATCCGGGCTAGCTGTCCGGAAGAGGTTGGCCTGCGGCCAATGGCTGAATCACTTTTTGATCGGCTTCGAAAGCCGTAATACAATCAGCAGCGAATCATATCCAGGTGATTTGTAAGTGAGCTCCTGCCTATCACTGCGGGTTTATTATCCCGTCCGCACTGCAGTTTCACGACATTGTTTGTGTTGATGCAGGAGCTTTCTCAGGTGACTGAAGTGCCAGTGCCGATGATTATCGCGATGGCACCTGAGATGCTGGCATCATGGCTGGTTGCAGCAGAACCTTCTGAGCGTTCTCCAGCAAGCAGCTTCAGGACTGGGATAATCCTGTTGACTTGACGATCTTGAACTTCACCGTTGATCAAGTGCACTCATCTATCCATCAACGGTGAATGGTGGCAACAATGCGGGAGGCATGGTGAAACATAACAAGAGAAAGGGCCCTCGCTGTCTCTTACTCGGCCTTCTGATTGTGGGAGCCCTTAAGGCCCTGAGTGGCTGTAACGGTAATGACTTGGACATGCTGGTTCTTTCCGGCTCGGTGGAGGCGCGCGAGACTACGCTGGCCTTCCAGATCAATGGCCGCATAGACAAGTTGCTTGTTGACGAGGGTGAGCAGGTCAAGACGGGCCAGGAGGTGGCGCGGCTGGTGGATGAGGACTACCAGGAGGCAGTGAGACGCGCCCGCGCCGAGGTGGCCGCAGGCGAGGCGGCATTGGCTGCTTTGGAGGCGGGTACACGCAAGCAGGAACTCAAGGTTGCCGAAGCGGCACTGGCGCAGGCCACAGCCGAACAACGCTTTGCCGAGGAGGAGGTGCAGCGGCTGCGTAGCCTGATCAGCAAGAATCTGGCATCGCAGGAACAGCTGGATCAGGCGCAGGTCAAAAGCGATGTGGCAAACAGCGCGGTGGACAAGGCCGAGCAGCAGCTACAGCTGTTGCAGGAGGGACCCCGCCAGGAGGAGATCGACCAGGCGAAGGCCGAGCTGGCCGCCCGCCGCAGCGCCCTCAAGAGCGCCGAGCGGCAACTCTCCTACACCCATCTTTTCAGTCCCGTCGGTGGCAGTGTCACCTTGCGCCAGGCCGAGGCGGGCGAGGTCGTCGCATCGGGCCAGCCGGTATTCAAGGTAGCAGAACTGACCCGCCCCTGGGTGCGTGCCTATCTTAACGAAACTGACCTGGCACGGGTGCGACTGGGCCAGAAGGTTCGCGTCACTGTCGACGGGTTGCCGCAGAAGAGCTTTACCGGCAACCTCAGCTTCATCTCACCCAAGGCCGAGTTTACCCCAAAGTCGGTAGAGACCCGCGAGCTGAGGGTCGACCTGGTCTACCGGGTCAAGGTGCAGCTGGAGGACCCCGATGGCGTCCTCAAGCTCGGCATGCCGGCAGATGTGGTATTCGACTAGGGCATCCGCATCGTGTTAACAGGCCCTGGCACATGAGTGCGGTTATCGTGGCAACTGAACTCTGTTTTGTCTACGGCGATGCACAGGTGTTGCAGGATATCGAACTTGAGGTGGCGAGCGGCGAGATCGTCGGCCTGGTCGGTGCCGATGGCGCAGGCAAGAGCACCCTGCTGCAGCTAATGGTCGGGCAGCTCACCCCGGGAGGCGGCAGCCTGCAGGTACTGCAGCGTGCCCCCACCGATCCCGGGCTGCGTAGTGACCTTGCCTACATGCCGCAGGGCTTTGGCCTCTACATGGACCTCTCCATTCAGGAAAACCTCGAATTTTTCGCCGACCTGCATGGCTTGGCCCCACAGGCGGCAGCCGGCAAGATCCATGACCTGCTCGCGCGCACCGGTCTCAAGGGCTTCGAGGGACGTCGCGCCGGCCAGCTCTCCGGGGGCATGATGCAGAAGCTGGCGCTGGCCTGTGCCCTGGTAACCGAACCCAGGGTGATGTTTCTCGACGAACCGACCACCGGTGTCGACCCGGTATCGCGTCGCGCCTTCTGGCGCCTGCTGGAGGATGTTCGCAGCGAGGGGGTGGCCATTCTCTACGCCACTGCCAATATGGATGAAGCGGAGCGTTGCGACAGGGTGGCGATACTGGAGCAGGGGCGGTTGACCCGTCAAGGCACACCGCTGGAGCTGGTGGCCGCTCGCGAGGAGACGCTGGTGGCCGTAACGGGGGAGGCGGTGCGCGACTTCCGCGAGGCGCTGCGTGAACTGGAAGAGACCCTCTTTGTCTTTCCGGTTGGGTCACGGCTCAATGTCTGGCTTGCTGCCGGCGTTTCGCTGGACGCCTTTCGCGCGATATTAAGCGAGCAGTTTCCCGCTCTGCAGGCGCAACCACTGGCCCCGACACTGCAGGATGCGGCAGTGCGCGACCTCGTGCTGGACGAGGAGGAGGGGGGATGACCACGGCACTTATCGAGGCGCACAAGCTCACCCGCCATTTCGGCAGTTTCGTCGCCGTCGACGGTATCGAGGTCACGGTCAGCGCCGGTGAGGTGTTCGGTCTGCTCGGTGCCAACGGCGCCGGCAAGACGACCGCCATCCGCATGCTCTGCGGCACCTTGCCGCCGAGCGACGGCACGGTGTGCGTGGCGGGCATGGACATGGTGCGCCACGCACGCCGAGCCCGCGGCTGCATCGGTTATGTGGCCCAGCGCTTTGCCCTCTATGGGGATCTCACGGTGCTGGAGAACCTGCAACTGCAGGCCGGTCTCTATGGCCTGAACAAAAGCCAGCGTCGCAAGCGTATAGACTGGGCGCTGAAGAAGCTCGCGCTGCGGGACCTCGCAGGGCAGATGGCAGGCGGTCTGCCGCTTGGCTACCAGCGGCGCATGGCGCTGGCTGCGGCGTTGCTGCACGAGCCGCAGGTATTGTTTCTTGACGAGCCCACCTCCGGGGTCGATCCCATCGCGCGGCAGCAGTTCTGGGAACTGATCTACGACCTGGCCGATGCCGGTATCGCCATCCTGGTGACCACCCACTACATGGATGAGGCTCTGTTCTGTGATCGTATCGCGCTGATGGATGCCGGCAGAATCATTGCCGAGGATACGCCTGCCGGGCTGGTGGCCCGGCCGCTGCCGACCCCGATGCTGGAACTGCACAGCGAGGGCGGTACAAAACTCGCCAACACCCTGCGCCAGTGGCCCGAGGTGCTGGAGATCATCCCCCATGCCGGTCAGTTGCGTATCCGCCTGCAGCAGGGGAGCGATGCGCAGGCAACAATGGCCCGAATAGGGAAACTCGCCAAAAAGCAGGGGGTGATGCTGAGCGAGCTGAAGGCGGCCGAAGCCGAGCTGGAGGATGTCTTTGTCGCTTTGCTGGAGGAGAGCCAGGCAAAGCACGAGGCGACGGCAGCATGAAACTGCAACATGTACGTGCGGTGGCGCGCAAGGAGTGGTGGCACCTGATGCGCGATCCCCGTTCGCTGGCGCTGATTTTGCTGATGCCCACGATGCTGCTGTTCCTCTTCGGTTACGCGCTGAGTCTGGATATCACCAGGCTGCCGCTGGGGGTGCTGCAGCAGTCTCACGATGCCACCGCCAACGCTATCATTTCCCGCTTTGACGGCAGTAACGCCTTTGACGTGGTGGCCACCTATACCGACCGGCGACAGATGGAAGCGGAGCTGCAGGCCGGCAAGGTGGCCGCGGTGCTGATGGTACCGCGCGAGCTGACCAGGGATCTGGCCAATGGCGATGCCACCATGCAGTTTATCCTCGACGGAGTGGATGCCAACAGTGCGAGACTGGCACACAATTATGCCCAGGCCATCGTCAACGACTACCTCGAACAGCGAGAGCTGGTGAAGCTGCCGATCGAGTTGGAGGAGCGTACCTGGTTCAACGAGGCCAAGGAGAGCAGAGTTGCCATTGTGCCCGGTGTGATCGCGGTGGTCATGGCCGTGATTGGCGCGCTGATGACCTCGCTCACCATCGCCCGCGAGATGGAGCAGGGCAACCTGGTGCTGCTGCGCACCACCGCGCTCTCTAAAAACGAGTTCCTGCTCGGCAAGCTGTTTCCCTACTTTGTTATCGGGATGGGCGACTTCCTGGTGGCGACGCTGGCGGCGGTCTACCTGTTCGATGTGCCACTGCGTGGTTCGGCGCTGGGGCTGACTTTCGTCTCGGCGCTGTTCCTCATCGTGGTGATGTTGCAGGGGGCGTTGCTCTCCATCGTCGCTGGCGGCCAGATGCTGGCGGCGCAGATGTCGCTTGTCAGCACCTTTCTTCCCGCCTTCCTGCTCTCGGGTTTTGTCTTTGCCATCCAGAACATGCCACAGGCGTTGCAGTATCTCAGCGTCATCGTCCCGGCTCGCTACTATGTGGAGCTGGCCAAACTGATCTTCCTCAAGGGAGTGTCGCCGCTGGTGATCTGGAGCGAGGTGGTGTCGTTGTTGGTGATCATGCTCGTGCTGCTGCGGGTAGTGACTCTCAAGGCGCGCAAATTGGGACTTTTATGAGCGAGGCGATCCGCCATAGCCTGATCCGCCTGCGGGCGATGCTGGCCAAGGAGTTCCGGCAGATGCTGCGCGATCCGCGCATGCGCTTTTTCGTCGTGGTGCCGCCGCTGGTGCAACTGGTAATCTTCGGTTATGCCGCCACCTTCGATGTGCGCCAGGCGGAGGTCGCCGTGGTGGACGAGGCGCGTATCATCGCCAGCCGCGAGCTTATCGATGCAGTGCGTGCTACCGGTCATTTTCAATTACACCCGGCGGAGAATTTCACGGCCGCCGAAGAGATGGTGGAACGGGGCGAAGTGCGAGCGATCCTGCGGTTCCCCTGGGACTTTGATGGCACCGGCAAGCTGCAGCTGATTGCCGATGGATCTGATTCCAACAGTGCACAACTGGTGGTGGGGCAGCTCAGCGCTACGCTCCGCGAACACCTGCTGCAGAACAGCCACCCCCCGCTGGAGATCATCAGCCGGGCCTGGTTTAATCCCAACCTGGACGATCGCAACTACTTTGTTCCCGGCATCATGGCCAATGTGGTGCTCATCGCTACCATGATCCTGATGGCGATGACGGTGGTGCGCGAGCGTGAGCACGGCACCCTGGAACGGCTGATGGTCACGCCGCTGGGACGGTTGGAGTTTATAATCGGCAAACTGGTGCCGGTGGCGCTGATTGGCCTGTTCGATGTCGCGCTGGTAACCGGGGTGGCGGTAGGATGGTTTGGCGTACCGTTTCGCGGTGACCCACTCGCACTGCTGGTGGCGAGCATGCTCTATCTCATGAGCACCCTGGGTATGGGGCTGCTCATCTCGAGCTACTCCTCTACCCAACAACAGGCGATGCTGACTGCCTTCTTCATCCTTATGCCGATGGTGATCCTCTCGGGCTTTGCCTTTCCCATCCGCAACATGCCAGAGTGGATCCAGTACGTCACCTATCTTGATCCGCTACGTTATTATCTAGTGGTGATACGCGATCTCTTCCTCAAAGGCGGCGGCATAGGCTCGCATCTATTTGAGTACGGCATGATGGCACTGCTCGGAAGTGCTGCGCTGGGCTTGAGTCTGTTTCGGGTCCGCTAGTATGGCCTGGTAACCTCTAAATCCTTTCAGTGAACCGCACTTGGCACAACTCACAGTCTATATCCAGGATTGAGGATGTTCCCATCACAAGTATTTACCAAGCAGACTCCACTGGGACAGTGTGTTCCTGGCTGTAGAGTAACTGTGAACAGACCACTGTTACGAAATCCCGTTTGGGCCAGAAACGGAAGTTCGATAAGCATATTAATTACTACCGCTTCGGGTTGATTGCGGCCATCCGCAAGGGCTCACCAGACTTCCCCATCAAGCTCTTCCACTGATTCCCGCAGCATCAATGCTATGCGGGGCGATCTTGAAATGATTGCCTTGTTGCGTCAATGAATTTTTATACCCGCCAATCGGGTCGGGCAGGTTACTCAGCCTGGAAATCAGTCAGAGGTTCATCCTGTTTGAGTGACGTTTCGCTTGCTGCAAGACGTTTTGTAATCAAGTAGATCGCAGGAGCTGCGAAACGTTGGCGGAGGGAATAAATATAATTTCTCCGTCAATATTTTCGTTCCTTGGCCGACGCAGGTGTGGTGACCGAATTTGCAGGAAATTTCAATTACCCTTGACGGTCTCTTCACAAAAGTGTGAAATGGCCCTAAAATAATTACACAAGGGTCTGAGTTAAAACAATATTTATCTGGAACAACAATCATGTACCGTGGATATAACACCCATGTCTTTTATCTGTTGATCCTCTCGTGCTTGATCGCTATTCCCTCTACCACTGTTGCCGGGGAGCATTTTGATGTCTCCTACCTCTGGCATCATGAGGCGGACAGCGTGGAAAAATATCGCAGCGAGGTTGCAAGAATTCTCGGCCCGGGCGTGGCCAAGCGACTGAAAATCGTGACAAAAGACGGTATGTACGGTCTGATCTATCGGCGAGATGGTGACAATGCTGGAGCGCGGAAGGTTGCTCAAACCCATACCAGGATACTGCGTTCCCGAGGGCTCGAAGCAGCCAGCGCCGTGCTTGCTGAAGACTGGGCAGACTACACAGGGGTTGGAGTGACTTCGCAAGAGAAGCAGTCCATGAAGGATCCAAGCGTATCGCGCAGCAAGATGACCGGTACCGAGCGACTCGAGGAGATCCGTGATCTGGAAGCCGCGGTCGAAGGCTATATCAAGCGTCTGCGCAGAGAAGGCAAGATTGCCGACGATGAACGCACTGGCTGGGCCGTCTACGATTTCACCACCGGAGAAAAACTGGTAACCATCAATGAAAACGTCCAGTTCCAGGCGGCCAGCCTGATCAAACCCTTCGTCGCCGCCGCTTTTTTCCAACTGGTGGAGCAAGGTGACCTGATCTACGGCAGCAAGAGCCGCCGTCACATGGAACGGATGATCCAGAAATCCCACAACCCATCGACTAACTGGGTGATGAAACAGGTGGGTGGACCCAGGGCGGTCGAACGGATCCTAAAGCAGCATTACCCTGAAATCTTTCGCGATGTACACATGGTCGAATACATCCCGGCCAACGGTCGTACCTATCTCAACAAGGCCTCCATTCACGATTACAACCGCTTTCTCTATGCACTCTGGAAGGACGAAATACCCCGGGCGGGTGAGATCAGACGCCTGATGTCACTGCCTGGAGCCGATCGGATCTATACCGGAGCAAGGGAACTGCCGAAGGGCACCGAAGTCTACAACAAGACCGGCAGCACGGCCCACTTGTGTGGTGATATGGGGATACTCAATGTCGAGGGGCCGGACGGCAAGCGCTATCCCTATACCATCATCGGGATTATCGAAAAGCAGCAGCCGGCACGTAACTATACTTCGTGGATTCGCTCACGGGGTGACGTGATCCGCAATGTCTCCAACATCGTCTACAAAGGCATAACGAAGCGTCACGCCCTCACAGGGGTGATGTGAAGCCCTGGAGCCATGGAATCACGGGACTGGCGGTGTAGTTTTCACATGCCCGACGCATCCATCCCAACGCTGGGCTTGCCGCCCGTGTCACTATCCGCCAAATGATCGAGTCTCTTTTGGCCTGGAGCCAGCATTTCCATTCATATAGATCACAATGTAACCTGTCCAAGGGTTCCCGAAATCCATAGTACCTTGGTGCTTCTAAAAGAAAACGGCTCATGATTTCCCATAAGCCGCTTTTTTGTATTGAGATGTATGTGGTGGTCCGTCAGGGACTTGAATCCGTACCAAACTATGTTGAGCAAAGGCCGGCTGAAAACAACCGGGCCTGAACAGAAACGAATTAACCGAAGTTTTGGCCGGGGAGGGAGTGTCTAGGTTTTCGGGGTGGGTTTAAATTGCCCTGTTTCCGGCAAGATATAAACAATACCGCCATTACCTGAAAAATTGCCTTGAATCACATCTTTGAAGTATGTCACTGGAACATTGATGCACCCATATGAAATACGGTTATCGAGCGGTGATGGAGAGGCCAGCCGTTGAGCCCGGCGATCCCGGGGTATACCCTTGATTACCGCGTGCATCGAGAGGGCTTGTTCATAGTCAAGCCAGAGTATCTCCTTGCCCTTGTGATTCATGCCCATTATTGCCTCAAAACGTCCCGCCGGAGTCGTACGCTCCTCGGGCGTGATCTGTGCATAGGTCTTGTTTCCGATGCCTGGGACGGAGTGATCGCCTTTCGCCAGTCCGAGTAGCACAGGCGCATCTCCATATGGCTTTCCGTCCGCTCCAAAGGCATGGACCTTCGCGTTGACTTTATCGACAATTGCGAACGGCTTGTTGCGATTGTCTCTTGAACTGACAACCCAGTCAGCCATATCCTTTGTCCTCCGAGATGCACTCTCTGCGTCTTCAGAATGCACTACTTTGAGCATCGGGTTGTTGTCCGGTTTCGTTGCCATGCTCGGCACGCAACCGGCAGAAAAGAAAGCAATAGTCAGGAATAGTGCCAATCCTGTCACAGGGTGTGAGGATGCAGTGTCTCGACGCATCATGCACATCGTCTCGCTCGCTAAGGAATTTTAAAAAGATAGCAAATCCAACCACCTGTTTAAAGCGATTTTTCCATCTCGGATAGTTGGCCCCGGGACATGCTTTGGACTCAGGGCAGAGAGCATTTGGAAGTGTCATTACCCGCTTTGATGAACGTCACATTGGGCCAGTTTTGGCAGGCTGGATAGTGAAACAGACGACCTGCTTTACGCAATAAGCAAGAGACACGCGAGATCATCCCGTCTCATTGGTTGTACAACAGTGACGACTTCTTTCTACAGACGGTGAAATCAGCGACTCTCACTTGGTATGATTCCTGATACCTATAAGCTGGCTTTATGCCAACGGGCACCGAGTCCCGGCATGTCGACCACGCGCAACACTCTCTTGACGGACAGCTCATAACAGCAAATATGTGACTGTGTCGTTGAAAATACTATCTTCCATGTTGACAGTCTGGCTTTAAAATCGGATATTAGACTTTGTACGGACAATTATCTGCGTATGGGTGATGATGACAGTCATGCATCGAGATCGTTGCCGTACATTCAATAGCCTGAATTTTCTAACTGAGTCAAAATAGGTGACGACAAATGAACAACATTTCCAGAGCTTTTTTTGCTGTCCTTATGATGTTGGGGCTCGCCGCTTGCAGCAGCACCCCCAAGGAAGAGCCGCCACCACCGGCTCCGGAACCGGTTTACGAGCCAAAACCTGATCGCGGTTGATAGCCCGGTTCGATTGTGTTTGCCGTTAACTTGGAAACTGAAAAGTTCAAGTTAACGGCAAATCTTGAAAGTGACAGGCACGTTGTTCTTCAGGGGCCCTGTGCACGGCTTCAGGCAGGGTGATTTAATCTGGATTAATCCAGGTGACGGTTTCATCAACGGATGCTGAATTCGAATCTCTGACCCTATTACAGTGAGGGTTATGTTTTCCGCCTCGCTGTGATCGTCCTTTCCCCCATTCTCATCAATCATTCCAACCCGGTTGAGGATGCCTCATCAATGGCTAAGTCTGTTGGTGACTCTCTGGGTTCAGTCGCTTCTCCAGTTCCACCTGACTACATAATTGATCAGCACGGTTACGTAACGCTGCGAGTCTGCTTGAACTGGTCGCGTGTACGCAGGCAGACCATGACCGTCACTCCCGACGATATTGACCTTCTGAAAAGCCGTATGGCGATTTATTCTCGTTTAACGCTTAAGCAGAGATTGCAGCGCGTGGGCATCGGCATCTGGGAAATGGAATTGCTGGCACAATAGTCTCAGCCATTGTTCTCCAACGACCATATCATCAATGATTCCGAGAGGGCGCTGAACGGGTGGATGGATTGTGTCGACAATGCCAGCAACACCACCACTGATCTCCATATTCTGCGGGATGCAGGGAACTGCATGGGTGGACGATCTCATAGCCCGAAGTGCGCAATCGTTTCAATCCACACGCGGTTCACTGGACGGCCCTTGTCAGAGATGGTCCCACCTGATTGGAGAGTCAATGGATTAAAATATGTGCTTTCTCCATCATGAGCTATGAGCTCTGAAGATAAGCAATGAGAAGGAAAAGAAGAACCCATTCAGCTGAGTTCAAAGCCAGGGCTGATCTGGCGGTGATCCAGGGACATCTAACCAGGCTGATCCGCTCAAGAAATTCGAAGTCCATGTCAACCAGATCTCGACTGGAAGAAGCAGCTGCTGAGCAACGCCTCGGATGTCTTCGTCAAAGGGGCCGGGAAGGCCGAAGAGTTGGAGGAAATCATCGAGCAGCTGCATGCCAAAAGATCGGCCAGCTAATGATGGGGAATGGTTTGCTAGAAAGCGGGCACGAATGGATTCACGGGCGCAACGGAAAGAGATGGAAGAAAGGAAGGATCGTGGCCAGTGACGCGGCAATGTGCGTTATTGAATCTGCCTCGTTCGAGGTACCATCACCTGCCCAAGCCCGTCTGCCATGCGGAACTGGAGCTGATGGCGCTGATTGATCGCTGCCATCTGAAATATCCGTTCTATGGGGTCGACGAATCTGCCGCCAGGTTGGAGGCTTGAACCGAGGACGCACTTATCGTGCGGTCCAATCTACGGGGTTCATTTATGAGCTTCGACTTTTACTACCCGGCGGAGATGACGAACAGGTTAGCGTCCATGTCGGCATAAATTGAAATCAGCTTTCGCATACTGTTGCATAATCGTTACCGGATGTAGTAAACACGTAAGCAAAGCACCGAGGAGGAAAAACAATGAAGACTGGTCTTTGCAGACTTGCGGTATTGCTTGCAGCATTTTTATGGATGCCGTTCTCCCAGGCAGAAGACAGCGCGCCATGGGGTAATGCAAGTCTTGACTCAATCAACTACAAGCCGCAAAAAGTGGTCTATGATGTTGCAGCTTCAAATATCGAGATGTTCGAAAATGTGCTCGATCGTGTAAGTTATCTAAATAATATTTACCATGCGCACCCGTTCGATGCCTCTCTTGTCATGGTCCTGCATGGCGATGAAATTCCGTTCTTCGCCATCAGCAACCTGGAAAAATACCGCGAATTGATGCAACGTGCGCAGAGCTTGACGATCGCCGGGCCTATTGAATTCCGGATGTGCCAGGTTGCAGCAAGGGGACATGGCCTGGAACCTGACGACATTCATGGATTCGTCAAACTTGTGCCGATGGCAGATGCAGAACTCATACGTCTGCAGCAGGAAGAGGGTTATGTTTACATGCGTTAGGAGCTTCGTTCTTTTTTCTTTTTATTTTGCAGCATGCGTGGCTTCTATGGCCGGGCCGGCTCGTGCCGCAGAACAAGTTGCAACGCCGTATGGTGCCGTAAGCCTGCCCTTCGAGTTGCATAAGGTTCCTGATGTTCCTGTTTACTATGTGATCGGGTTGTCAGGCGTACCTGATGCGGAGAACGAAGGGCATACATCCAACGCCGGTTTTGTTGTCACCGAAGCCGGTGTCGTGGTATTTGATGCGCTGGGTACCCCTGCTCTGGGTTACCGTCTACTACAGCGTATCCGCGAAGTTACCGACAAGCCGATAGCTCGCATCGTAATCAGCCATTACCATGCAGATCATGTTTATGGTCTGCAGGCCTTCAAGGAGCATGCTGAGGCTCCGCCAGTATTGGCGCAAACGCTCACGCTTGGTTATGCCGGTGGTACAGCAGCAAGTCAGGGGGAGGATGCACAACGCCGGCTAGAACAACGCCGTCAAGTCCTGTTCCCATGGGTGGATGAAAAGACCTACGTTGTACCTCCAGACGTGACATTCGAGGATGAGCTGATTTTTGAACTAGGCGGGATAAGTTTCATGTTGAAGCATCTTGGACCAGCACATGCTCCCGGAGACACCATTATGCTGGTGAAGGAACATGGCGTATTGTTTAGCGGCGACGTCATATACAAAGGCCGCGTGCCATTTCTTGATAGCCCGGAAACCGATATTACCCGCTGGCTCAATGGTCTCGAGTATCTCGCGACACTGGATCCGGCCCCCCCATACGTTATTCCTGGACATGGTGTTCCTTCAGATGATGTGAGAAAGGCTATCGCCACGACACGGGACTACATAAAATATGTTCGCAAGGTCATGGGGCAAGCAGTCGACGATTTCATACTATTTGATGAAGCCTACGAAGCAGCGGACTGGTCCGAATACGAGAGCATGCCGGCTTTCGATGCTAGCAACAGGGGTAACGCCTATCGCATCTATCTTGAATTGGAAGCCGAAGGTTTAGAGTAAGGGGGAACGGGAGGTGCTAAGTACGTGGCTGGTTTTTATCACTCTCACATGAACCCTTCGTGAAGTGTTGTGGTCCGGAAAAACCGGGCACTCCGCTGAGTACATTGTGCAAATTCGATTGGCGTCACGTCCCCTTGCGGCATATGCAGGTAGCATGGGTTGTTGTAGTATCCGGTGTATTCCCTTAGATTTGCTACAGCATTCTCACACGTCGGATACACACTTCCGATCAGCAATTCCCGCTTTCCCGGCTGCACAAAAAGCGTTCGGTCGGCGCATTGCACCCTCAGGGCAGGCTTAGCGCTCCCGGTTGTTGCCCTTGCGGATCATCTAGCTCACCATATCGTGTTGCCTCGGCAGTTTCTGATGAGCATCTCTGGCATACTGGCTAACGCGGCCCGACTTATCTATCAAGCCTTGTGACAGGGCCCTCAGATTGATCGCCATCAGTACACTCTATACCAGCACTGCCGTCATCTGACAGTCCACATGCCATCCTACAACTCGTCTTGAGGAGTTATAACCGAATCTGGTGTTTGAGGGTTTGAAAAAAAGCGGCGTATCTGGTTGATTTGTTGTCGCCAAACAAGTCAATCAACCAAAAGGATACGCCACCATGAGCAAGAGTAACGTTATTGAATATGAAGGTCGAGCAGGGAGTATCGATCCGTTGACCGAATTGCTGCGTTCTGGCGCCAGGCAGCTTCTCCAGCAGGCTATAGAGGCGGAAGTACAGGAGATGCTCGCGGCGCATTCGGGGCGGTTGCTGGACGACGGGAGAGCCGGTGTGGTGCGCAATGGCTACCTGCCAGAGCGGGAGATTCAAACCGGCATTGGTCCGGTAACGGTACAAATTCCCAAAGTCCGGGCGAAAACCGGAAAGCCGCTGACATTCCGCTCTGCGCTGGTGCCGCCGTACGTACGCAAAACCCAATCGCTGGAAGCGGCACTGCCCTGGTTGTATCTGAAGGGTGTTTCCAGCGGCGAGATGAGCGCTGCGCTGGAGGTACTGGTTGGCCCGGAAGCCAGGGACTTATCTGCCAGCACCGTGTCATGCCTGAAGCGCACTTGGGCGCAAGAATACCGGGCGTGGCGCGAGTCGCCGCTGGACCGGGATCGCTGGGTTTATGTGTGGGCCGACGGCGTCTACAGTGGTCTGAGAGCAGAACAAAGCAAGCTCTGCGCACTGGTGGTCATCGGAGTGAACGAGCGTGGCGAGAAGCATTTTCTGGCGATTGAGGATGGTATTCGGGAATCGACGCAGAGCTGGCGGGAGGTGCTGTTGAAGCTCAAATCCCGCGGCATGAATGTCCCTCAGTTGGCCATCGGTGATGGCGCCATGGGCTTCTGGGCGGCGCTGGAGGAAGTCTATCCGGAAAGCAGGCAACAGCGCTGCTGGATGCACAAAACGATGAACGTACTGAACTGCTTGCCGAAGTCACTTCAACCGAAGGCGAAACAGGCACTGCATGGCGAAGGACCGGAATGAGTTGATGGTCTTCTACGATTTCCCGGCCCAGCACTGGCAGAGCATACGAACGAGCAACCCGATCGAGTCGACCTTCGGCACCATTCGACACCGAACCAAGCGGTCGAAGGGTTGCCTGACACGGGACGGGATCCTGCACATGATGTTCAAGCTGGGCCAGTGTGCTCAAAAAAGCTGGCGCCGCCAGCGAGGCTTTAGCTACCTGGCGAAAGTCATTACCGGAGTGAAATTCAAAGATGGTATTGAAGTGACAGAGTCAGGCCAGGTCGCCGCTTGATTCAGCCCCTTGAACACCAGATTTGACAATAACTCCTTCTAAACAGGAGAAAGCGCAAAAAATAATCTTAACCAGGCAAGGGTGCTGAAAGTTGAGTATTTTCTGTCACTAGTACTGCATGGTTCAGCATTATCCGATTTTTCTCGAGAACGAGTGCCGTTTGTAGCCTTCCAAAAACCAGGAACACTCGATCCTCGTGCCTTGGCCTTACTCGGGTTCAGATTTTCAGATTCCCAGATTCTCGGCCTTCAGGCCATGAAACACACAAAAGGACTCTCCGAAATCCATAGTCCCTTGGTGCCTCGGGCACAAAAAAGGCCCACATGTGATGCAAGCCTATGATTTCAATGAAGGGGCAGGGTAGAGCCCGTTGAGGAGAACCCCTTCGAGCTAAAAGTGTTATCCATGTCCTCGGAATGGACCAGGTTCCTCATGCTCAGGCCTGTTCAGGTCTTGTCATATACTTCCGTATCATGTTGAGCATTTACGGTCTACTGTCCTAGACAATCCTGGACAAACAGGTAACCATCAAATCCAGAGGTCAAGACAATGAACCAGACAAGAGCACGCCTTTTAAACGTCGAAGACTGTCGTATCTGCCAGATGGCATTGACATTTCTCTCCATGCCTTTGTTCGCCCTCCTCGCGGCAGGAGCAGTGATAGCAATATGAAACGATTCCTGCAGGGACGCAGAATTATCAACATTATCTGGTCATAACATCAACAAGCGGCTGGGCCAGGATGCACTCCTCCCGAAATCAGCTCGATGGAATCCTGGACTGATCTGATATCAGCTTTCCAGGATTTCATTTTCCCGCCCCCCATCCAGAACACACCAAAGGAATCCCCGAAATCCATAGTCCCTTGGTGCCTCGGACACAAAAAGGCCCGCAGTTGATGCAAGCCTAAGCAATTTTTACTTCAGCCCCGTATTTCGTTGATCTGGATCATGCGTTTCTATACTTCTCTGGCATGTTCGATTCAGCCCGGCCCCAGCTGGACCATACTCAATGCATGCTAGTCATGAAAACCACGAGAATAGCCATAAGTGACTGGTGCACATAAAAAATCATCATTGGAGAAACGAAATAATGAAACTCATGATTGAGGCTATTATCGGCGCTCTTTTCGTGT
>JARRMY010000009.1:0-148604 GCA_037385505.1 Gammaproteobacteria bacterium
TGGCCGGCAGCCCTTATGCCATCACCGGCTCGAACGCGCAGGGCACCGGGCTGGCGAACTACACGATCAGCTATGTCGACGGCGCGCTGACGATCGACCCGGCCTCGCTGGTGATCACGCCCGATTCACAGATCGCGTTTGGCGAGTCGATTCGGCGTTTCGGAAACGGTTCGATGCCGCTGACCCCGGGCGATGCATCCTTTCGTACCACGCAAGCGCATGCACCGCCTGCAATTTCAAGCCCTTTTGCACTGACTTATTCTCTGGGCAAAGTTGTCAGACTGACACCGAAGTCACCGACAGATATCGAGGACGGCTCTACATCTGACAGAGGGCTTGTTGCGACCGACGCATCTGATGGCAGTGCCGGAGTGGTGTGTCTGGGAGGTTTTGCTCAGCCCGATTGTGCGGGCCAAGCCGTGCCTGAGTCGTTCTGGTCCACTTGGGGAGAAGCGATGCAATGACGCGCCCTTATCTGGTATCCAGCGCGGTCCTCTTACTCTTGGCGAATATTGCAACGGCACAGACTCCGCGTGAATCATTACCGAGATTACCGGAACTGGCTCCGGATCCCGCCCGACAGGTCGAGGCCCCTGAAACCCATGAAATCAAACCTGTTGTCGCAGGAGAAGGTGAACAAGGCTTCGTCCTCAACGATATTACGATCGAGGGGAATTCAGCTGTTCCAACCGATGAGCTCAGACCGATCTGGAGTGAGCTGATAGGTAAAGAAGTGACTGTTGCCAATCTGGCTGACGTCGCATCCCGAATCGGTGCCGCTTATCGAGCACGTGGATATTTCCTTTCCCAGGCGGTTCTTCCAGCACAGACGGTGTCCCGGGGTGTCGTCCGGATTGTCGTCGTGGAAGGGTTTGTTGACGTGGTCTCGTTGACCGGTGGCGCTGCCAACCAGCGTCGCGTTGCAGGGAATTTGTTTGAGCCTGTTCTTGCAGACCGACCCTTGAGACAGGAGACCCTGGAGCGCAGTGTTCTACTCTCTCGAGATACTTTTGGAAGCGTATACGGCGGGTCAGTCGAAACGGTTCTCGGTCCCTCGCCAGCAACTTTCGGCGCAGCCAATCTCGACGTCGTCATCGTGCCAGAGCCAATCTCCGGCTATGTCTGGGCGGACAACCGAGGTTCCAGGCTCTACGGTGATGTGACTCTGGGTGCAGGGGTGCGTACATATAACTTGCTTGGGTTGAATGAGCGGCTGGATGGCATCATGGCGTATGCGCCGCGGAACTCCTCGCTCGGTTTTGTGTCGTTAACCTTCGCTGCTCCGATCGAGCCCCTCTATGGCTCTTTCCTTGACGGTGCGCAGATGGAATTCAACATCAATGCCTCTCGCGGGGATCCGGACCTCACAAAGAGTGGTTCTCCAGAGGACCTGAGAGCGCTCGTGAACCAGCGTGAGTTGACAGCGCAACTGGTTGTGCCATTTGTGCGCACCCGTTCCGAGAACCTGTTTGGCCGTTTGGGTCTTGGCTTTCTTGAGAACGAGACTGAAACAGAGTTTGCCGGCAGCGCCGTGGTGGAGACTGACCGACTCGCGGTTCTGGAAGTTCGTACTACCTGGGATTATGCTGACCGCGCGGGTGGTGTGAACCTCGTCGACGTATCCGTTCGCCAGGGACTCGATGTCGGTAGCGCGACCGTTTCGGCCGATGGTCCTGCGGCGGGCAAGCCGAACTTCACGTCTGTCTGGACCCAGCTCACACGCCTGCAATCACTCGGCACGAACATCTCACTCTACGGCGAGGTCGTTGGACAGTATGCTGCCAATATCCTGCCAAACAGTGAGCGTTTTTTTCTGGGTGATTCCACGATCGGGCGCGGCTTTGCACCTGGCAATACCTCGGGCGATTCCGGGTATGGGGCGAGGGTTGAATTGCGTCGCTATGCTGGGCCTGAAGCATTTTCGTCAGCCTTCCGGGCGGCCGAGCTCTATCTTTTCGGAGATTATGGCAAAGCCTATGATCGCGCTGTTGAACGCGATGGTGATCAGTGGGAGACCATTGGCTCGGTTGGCTTGGGTGCCCGAGTTGATATTCGAGACGGTCTTACCATTACGGCAGAGATTGCCCGTCAAACTGAGGGTGTCGCAATTGACACGACCGATCCTGATCACGAAACACGATTTTATTTCGGTATTGTCGCGAGATACTAGGCTTTCTGCCAAACCGCTCTTGTTCAGGCTGAAAGAGCCGGTGACTCAGACGTAGGTCAACCACTCCTCGTGCACCGGGCTGCGGCCGTGGACCACGTCAAAATACTTGGCCTGCAGCTTCTCGGTGATCGGCCCGCGCGTTCCGGAGCCGATGGTACGGCCGTCGAGTTCACGGATGGGCGTGACCTCGGCTGCCGTGCCCGTGAAGAAGGCCTCGTCGGCGATGTAGACCTCGTCACGCGTGATGCGTTTCTCGACGACCTTCAGGTTGGCTTCCTCGGCGAGCTGGATCACGGTGCGGCGCGTGATACCGTCGAGCGCCGAGGTGAGGTCGGGCGTGTAGATGACGCCGTCACGAACGATGAAGAGGTTTTCGCCGCTGCCCTCCATGACATAGCCGTTGGTATCGAGCAGCAGCGCCTCGTCATAGCCGGTGTCCAGCGCCTCTTTCAGCGCCAGCATGGAATTCATGTAATTGCCGTTGGCCTTGGCGCGGCACATGGTGATGTTGACGTGGTGGCGCGTGAAGGAGGAGACGCGCACGCGGATGCCGTTGTTCATGCCGTCGTCGCCAAGGTAGGAGCCCCAGGACCAGGCGGCGCACATGACATGCACGCGCAGGTTGTCGGCACGCAGGCCCATGCCTTCGGAGCCGTAGAAGGCCATCGGCCGGATATAGCCCGACTCGAGGTTGTTCTCGCGCACGGCGTCGATCTGCGCCTTGTTGATGGTGTCGTGGTCGAACGGCATCTCCATGCCGAGAATATGCGCCGAGCGGAACAGGCGGTCCGTGTGTTCCTGCAGACGGAAAATCGCCGTGCCCTTCTCGGCCCTGTAGGCGCGCACTCCCTCGAACACGCCCATGCCATAGTGCAGGGTGTGGGTCAGCACATGGACCCTGGCCTCGCGCCAGTCGACCATTTCACCATCGAGCCAGATCAGGCCGTCACGGTCCGACATGGGTGTCATCGGCATATCCTCAAATTTTTTTCGAAAACGATAAGCGGCTGATTATAGCGAAACGTCTGTTTTCTGCACCCGGATAATCTGTCGGCCGAGATGGGAATCGACACTATTCCCGTACAAGGCTTTCTCGATTGAGTGCATGCCATATGAGATGACCGCGACTGCCAGGCCTCCCCCGGGATGAGGGAGGTCTCATCGCCAGGTCCGGTTCCGTCTCGGGATGAATATCAGGAAGTCAGAGGCTCCGGGCCAGTCGGGGTCTGCCCGGCTTAAAGAACGCCATGAAATCAGCTTCGTCAGAGAAGGTGATTTTTCATTCATGGACATCTTCCGGGGTTGCAACGCCACCATTGTGTGAGTAAAAGGGTGGGATTGGAAAAACCAGCGGTCCCCTGCATGCAATCAGACACCGGAACCATCACGCTCTTTGCGGTCATCATTTTTCTCTCGTCGGCGCTCGTGCTCGTGCTCGAGATGGTTGCGGCGCGTCTCATCGCGCCGTTCGTCGGCGTCTCGCTCTACTCCTGGACCGCCATCATCGGGACGGTGCTTGCAGGACTCTCGATCGGCAACTGGATTGGCGGTGTCATGGCCGACAGGAGCGCGACCCAGCGCTCGGCCGGATTCGTGCTGCTGGCCGCCTCGGCGAGTGCCTTCCTGATCCTGCTGATCCTGCCGCGCATCGCGGGACCGATCCAGACCAGCGAGCTCAGCCTGGCCGGGTCGAGCCTGGCATTGACCATGGCGCTCTTCTTCCTGCCGGCGCTGCTGCTGGGCATCGTGACGCCATTGCTGACGACGCTGGCCCTGCAGCACTCGCAGCGGACGGGGCATATCATCGGCATGATGCATGCGCTGGCCGCGCTCGGCAGCATCCTCGGGACTTTCGCGACCGGATTCTGGCTCGTGCAGTGGTTCGGCAGCCGTAACCTGGTGCTGACGACGGCGATCGCGCTTGCCGTTCTCGCCGTGCCCCTGCTGAAAAGGGTGCATCTCGCCGGCGCCGCGACCGGGCTCGTGCTGCTCCTGATTCTCGTGCAGTCGCCGTTCGGTTACGCAAATCCCTGCGATGCCGAGAGCCGCTACTTCTGCATGCGCGTCGTCGACGCCAGCGACGAGGTGCCGTTCGGCGAGGCGCGAGCGCTGATCCTCGACCACCTGCAGCACAGCACCAATCACCGCGAGGATCCGGAGCTCATCGCCGCGCCCTACCTGCACCTGATCGACCGGCTCGGACGCCGGCATACCCAGGACAACGACACCCCCGCCTGGTTTTTCGCGGGCGGCGGCGCCTACACATTGCCGCGCACGGTCAACGCCTACAAGCCGGCAGCCCGTGTCGTGGTCGCCGAGATCGATCCGGCGGTGACCGAGATCGCGCGTGAACAGCTCTATATCGATACGGCCAACATGGAGGTCATCCACGAGGACGCGCGCGTGGCGCTTGCGAAACAGCCGCAGGGCGCATTCGACGTGGTCGTCGGCGATGTCTTCCACGATATCGCCGTGCCCTACCACCTGCTGACGCGCGAGTTTGCCGCGCTCGTGAAGAGCCGCCTGAAGCCCGACGGCCTCTATCTCATGAACCTCGTCGACGGCTTTCCGGATGCGAAGCTGCTGAAAAGCCTCTACAAGACGCTGCAGCAGGAGTTTGCCCATGTCGATATCTGGCTCGACCATGTCAGCGACGAGCCGACGCGCATGACCTACATCGTCTCTGCCCACAACAACAACGCTCCCATGCCGGAGCGCATCGTCGACCAGCGATTCGGCCGCCAGTGGATCAACATCACGGAACCGGCGCTCGCGGCCGGTACCGGCCTCGACGAGTTGCCGCTGCTGACCGACGACTTTGTCCCTGTCGAGCGCTTGCTGGCGGAGCTGCTGGCCGGGGAGCTGGGGCGGTAATCGGACAGGAGCACAAGGTGGCATGTTCAAGGCTGCCTTTCCGTACCCATTTTCACCCTGAAAGGCTGTGCAGGAATGACGCCCGTGTTGATGTGCGGGTGATGACAAGCAGACTCGCCCTTTTTTCAAGCGCGAGAAATCGCGAGTCGTTCCGCCGGATCATGAGAGAATCTGTTTCTGACCCACTGCCACTGACGATCGCATGCAAGACCTCCGCGCACCCCTCTCCGACGACGAGCTGGACTACCTGAATGACTCCCTGCTGGAGCGCATCCCCGAGGATGCCGATCCGGATATGGATGTCGGCATTCTCGATCTCTCCGAACTCGACGGTTTTTTCACGGCCATCGTGAGCGGCCCGAACATGATTCCGCCCTCGCAGTGGCTGCCGGTGCTCTGGGGAGAGGCCGAACCTGAGTTCGAGGACGAGAAGGCGTTCGAAAGAATTCTCTCCCTGCTGATGCGCTACATGAACAGCCTCAGCCACTACCTGATGGAATCTCAGGACGAATTCGAGCCGGTTTTCAACGAAAGGGAAGTCGACGGCAAAACCTATACCATCGTGGAGGGGTGGTGCTTCGGCTACATGCGCGGCGTCATGATCGATCTGCAGAGCTGGCTGGTCGAGGACGAGGAGTATGCAACCATCATGGGGCCGATACTCTCCTTCGGAACCCTGGAGGGCCTGGAGAATCTCGAAACCCTTGAGGAGTCTGAGGCCGAGGGGCTGCGAAAACTGGTCGGGCCTGCGGCCAGCTGGCTGCACGCCTATTGGCTGGCGCGCCGGGTAGAGGCAGCCGAAAGTCCTACATCCGTGCGGCGTGAAGAACCAAAAATCGGGCGCAACGATCCCTGTCCGTGCGGTAGCGGAAAAAAATACAAGAAGTGCTGCCTGCATTGAGGTTCCCGGATGGCTGATCCATGCCCCTGCGATTCCGGTCTGGACTACGATGCCTGCTGCGGCCGCTACATCGATGCCGGCGAGAAACCGCAGACAGCCGAACAGCTCATGCGTTCGCGCTACACGGCCTACACGCTCTGCAATGGCGACTACCTGAAACGGACCTGGCATCCGACGCGGCGCCCCGGGATGCTCGGGCTCGACGACAAGGTGCGCTGGCTCGGCCTCAAGGTGAAGCGGACGGAAAAGGGCGGGCCGGATGACAGCGACGCTATCGTCGAGTTCGTCGCACGCTACAAGATCGACGGGCGCGGCCACCGGATTCATGAGGTCAGCCGCTTCGTGAAGGAGCATGGCGAGTGGCTCTATGTCGACGGCGAGATGCTGTCGAAATAGCCGCATGGGCGCTGCAGTGCGGGAGGAGCATCTTCCCGGAGCCTTTTTTCTCCTTCGCAAACGGTTCCCGGATGACTCCGCCCCTGAACCGCCGGATGGCCGATCGAACCGGGCATGACGACCGCGAAGGCGATATAGTTGCGGTGACAACCGATCTGGCACCTCCTGGAGCGACCCGATGACCCTCTTTTCCACGCTGGCACTGGCCGGCGCCATGTTCCTGCTCGCAGCGACACCGGGCCCCGGCGTCTTTGCCACCGTGGCGCGCTCGCTCGCTTCCGGCTTCGGGCATGCGGCCGTCGTCGTGGCGGGCATCGTCACGGGCGACCTGCTGTTCCTGTTGCTGGCCATCTTCGGGCTGGCTTCCTTTGCCGGGCTGCTCGGCGAGTTTTTCCTGGTTGTGAAGATCGCGGGAGGCCTGTACCTCCTGTGGCTCGGCTACAGGATCTGGCGCCAGCGGCCCGGGAGGGTCGAGATACCCGGCGTGCGCGAGCTGTCATGGAAGCAGAACTTCCTGAGCGGCCTGGTCATCACGCTCGGCAATCCCAAGGTGATTCTTTTCTATCTCGGTTTCCTGCCCACCTTCATGGATCTCGCGGCGCTGGATGGCGGCGATGTCGTCATTGTCGCGGCCGTCGTTTCCGTCGTGCTGGGTGGTGTCATGCTGGCCTATGCCTGGAGCGCCGCGAGGGCGCGAGAGTTGTTTCGCAGCAGCAGGGCCAAGCGCATTATGAACCGCACAGCCGGTGGCGTCATGATGACGACCGGCAGTGTGCTGATCATCAAGAGTTGACCGTGCAGGCGGGATTCGCTCCATGAACACCAGGCAGGCACTGGAACTCGTGGTGCTCGCGGCGCTATGGGGCGCTTCGTTTCTTTTCATGCGCGTCGGTGCGCCGGAGATGGGGCCGGTCGGACTCATTGCCATCCGCACGCTTGTCGCGGGAGTCTTCCTGCTGCCGTTTCTCTTGTTCTACAACAGCCATCGCGGGGTGCGCAGGCACCTGCCAGCCATCGCCCTGGTGGGTGTCATCGGCTCCGCCATGCCATTCGCGCTGATCGCCTGGGCAACGCTGACGGTCACGGCCGGTTACGCCTCGATCCTGAATGCCACGACACCGATGTTCGGTGCGCTGGTTGCCTGGATCTGGCTCGGCGATCGGCTGAGGCCTTCCGGCATCATCGGCCTCCTGATCGGCTTTGCAGGCGTCTTCGTGCTCGTCTGGGGCAGGGGAGAGATGCCGACGCCGGAGCTGGGTACGGCCGTCGCAGCGGCGCTGACCGCAACCCTGCTGTACGCACTGGCGGCCACGACGACGAAGCGTTACCTCGCGGAGGTCCACCCGCTGACGCTGGCGACCCTGAGCCAGCTCTTCGCGGCCGTCTCGCTGCTGCCGCTCGCGCTGTTGGCGATTCCGGAAACGATGCCGTCAGCCAAAGCCTGGTGGAGCGTCATCCTGCTCGGGGTGGCCTCGACCGGTATCGCCTATGTCATCTATTTCAATCTCATCAGCCAGGTCGGACCGACGAAGACCCTGACCGTGACCTACCTGATACCGGCCTTCGGGCTCTTCTGGGGCTGGCTGTTTCTGGGCGAGGGTGTCAGCTGGTCGATGGTTGCGGGGTGCGTGCTGATTCTTCTTGGCGTCGGGTTGACGACGGGACTGATTCGCCGCAAGCCTGCAGACAGAGTTTCTGTCACAGACTCGGGATAAAAAACTACCCGGGTCGCCCATCGACCCGCGCCATCAGAAGCACCGGCAGGTAGTTGATGACGAAGAGCAAGAAGGCCGTGATCCAGAACCCGCCTGAAACGTGGATCAAGGTCAGGTAATGTTCGGCCAGTTGCGGCACGCCGGCTAGCAGACGGATGGCGGCTGCCGTGACTATCAGCAGGAAGCTGCTCAGGATCAGGCCGTTGTGTTCCAGCGGGCGGCCGGTGTGCCCGAGCGCGACACGCGCCATCATGCCCAGAGTCAGGCAGCCGATGGCACCGGCAGTGAAGGCGTGCGATGCAAGGCTCGGTGAGATCCAGCCAAAAGTGGCCGCCAGGCGCAGCCCTAGGCCGAGCGGGATGAAGAGAAAGCCGAGGTAGAGTATCCACAACAACGGCACCCTCCACAGGCCCGCGTTGTGCCAGCGGGCCCAGCGGATCAGGAGCAGCAATCCTGCGATGCCGGCAAGCACGCCAGCAACAGGTGCCTCGGCATCCAGAACCCATACGACAAGCCATGCTGTGATGAAGAAATTGCCGGCCATGTCGAGCGATTTCGACTGCAGAACTTTTTCGCCTGTGCCGCGCTCGATGAAGAAGGGAATCACGCGCGTGCCCATGATAACGATCAGCAGTACGATGAGACCGACAGCAAGACGCGACCCCGGCCCGGCACTCTGCGTTATGCCGAGAAACTGGAGGTGCATCAGGAGGTTTGCCACCCAGAGTCCGAGCACGATCGGTGTGAACAGCAGGTTTTTGTATTGCCTCGCTTTGATGACCGGGTAGCCTACTGCGATGCCAGCGAGCAGCAGGAAGGCGAGATCGATGGTCGCGACAAGCCAGCCGGGAGCAGCAAGGAACGGCAGTAATCTCCCGGCCAGCCACAGTAGCGCAAGAGCTGCCAGCCACACGCCGTTCAGCGTCTGAATGCCTGTCCAGTTCCTGCTCGCCGTCAGCAGGAAGCCGACAATGACGGCCGCCGTGTAGCCGAACAGCATCTCGTGGCTGTGCCAGAAATGGCCTGGGTAGTGTGCCGGCGCTGGACCGAGGCCTCCGAGAAGCAATAGCCATTGCAGCATGAGCAACATGCCCGAGAGCCCGGCCAGCAGGAACATCGGGCGAAAGCCAAGCGTAAAGGGATTCGGGCCCGTGACAGGCTTATTCGTGGTCAATTCTACGACAGCCATTTCTCTCTCTCCTGTGGTGACGCTTCGATTGACCGCTCCGTCTGGAGGCAAGGATGCGGCCGGGATTGCGTGGTCAGCCTGTCAGGAGAACGGGCCTGGTGCCTTGAGATGTGTCAAGAATGCGGTTGCGTTACCGCCCGAGCCTTTCTCGTGCGCGTGCGATCGCTGCACGCACCTGTTGCGGCGCCGTGCCGCCGATATGGTTGCGCGCGGCCACCGAGCCTTCGAGCGTCAACACATCAAAGACGTCCTTGCCAATGGCGTCAGAGAACTGCTGCAGCTCGCCGAGCGACAGTTCCGAGAGGTCGCAGCCCATGTCGACGCAGAGTGCAACGGCCTTGCCGACGATCTCGTGGGCATCGCGGAACGGGATGCCGCGCACGACGAGGTAATCGGCCAGGTCGGTGGCCGTGGCGAATCCCTTCATTGCGGCCGAACGCATGGTGTCGCGGCGGCAGCTGATGGCCGGGATCATGTCGGCGAAGATCTTCAGTGAACCGCGGATGTTATCGACCGTGTCGAACAGGGGCTCCTTGTCTTCCTGGTTGTCCTTGTTGTAAGCCAGCGGTTGCGACTTCATGAGCGTCAGCAATGCCATGAGATGGCCGAAGATGCGTCCCGACTTGCCGCGGATGAGTTCCGGGACGTCCGGGTTCTTCTTCTGCGGCATGATGCTCGAGCCGGTGCAGAAGCTGTCGGAGAGCTCGATGAAGGCGAACTGCGCCGATGACCAGATGATGAGCTCTTCCGAAAAGCGCGACAGGTGCATGATCAGGATGCTCGCCGCGGCGCAGAATTCGATGGCGAAGTCGCGATCGGAGACGGCGTCGAGCGAGTTTTCCGCCGGCGAATCGAAACCCAGGAGTTCGGCCGTGTAGTGGCGGTCGATGGGGTAGGTGGTGCCGGCCAGCGCGGCGGCGCCGAGCGGCATGACGTTCATGCGCGCGCGGCAGTCTTTGAGCCGCCCGGTGTCGCGCTCGAGCATCTCGAACCAGGCCATCATGTGGTGGCCGAAAGTGACGGGCTGAGCCGTCTGCAGGTGCGTGAAGCCGGGCAGGATGGTGTCGGCTTCCTGTTCGGCGAGTGCGAGAAGCGCGCTCTGCAGGCGGCGGATCTCGACGACGATCACATCGACCTCGTCGCGCAGCCAGAGGCGGATGTCGGTGGCGACCTGGTCGTTGCGCGAACGCCCCGTGTGCAGCTTCTTGCCGGCGATGCCGATCCGGTCGGTCAGCTCCGCCTCGATGTTCATGTGGACGTCTTCGAGCTGCACCGACCAGGGAAAGTCGCCTGCGGCGATGCGTTCGCGGATGGCCTCGAGGCCTGCGACGATGGCGTCGCGCTCGTCGCCGGTCAGGATGCCCTGTTTCGCGAGCATGGTGGCATGGGCGATCGAGCCGGCGATGTCCTGGGGCGCCAGGCGCTGGTCGAATTCCACGGAGGCCGTGAAGGCCTCCACGAAGGCGTCGGTCGGCTCGTTGAAGCGGCCGGCCCAGAGTTTCTTGTCGCTCATGCGTCGTGTGGTGTCAGTAGAACAAGGAAGCGCTGGATTATATCAGGCGTTCTCCAGCTCCATGACGGCGTCCATTTCGACGCCCGCGCCGCGTGGCAGCGAGGCGACGCCGATGGCCGCGCGCGCCGGGTAGGGTTCGCTGAAATATCCGGACATGATCTCGTTCACGAGCGCGAAGTTCCCGAGGTCCGTCAGGAAGATGTTGAGCTTCGCGATATCGGCCAGCGAGCCGCCGGCAGCCTGCGCCACGGCCTGCAGGTTGTCGAACACGCGGCGGATCTGCGCTTCCATGTCGCCCTCGACCATTTCCATGGTTTCCGGGACCAGCGGGATCTGTCCCGAGAGGTAGACGGTCGTGCCGGCCTTGACGGCCTGCGAGTAGGTGCCGATCGCCTGCGGCGCCTTGTCGGTCTTGATGATTTCTTTGCTCATGCGTGACTCTCTCTCTGTTGGATCATGTTCTGTGCGTACTCGATGGCCGCCATGAGGCTGCCGGCTTCGGCCCTGCCGCTGCCGGCCAGGTCGAGCGCTGTGCCATGATCGACCGAGGTGCGGATGATCGGCAGGCCGAGGGTGACATTGACGGCCCGGCCGAAGCCCATGTGCTTGAGCACCGGCAGCCCCTGGTCGTGGTACATGGCGAGCACCGCGTCGGCCTCCTCGAGGTAGCGCGGCGTAAAGAGGGTATCGGCTGGCAGCGGGCCGATGTTGCGGATGCCCTCCTGGCGCAGCGCCTCGAGGACCGGCGAGATCGTCGTGATCTCCTCGTTGCCGAGGTGGCCGCCCTCGCCGGCATGCGGATTCAGGCCGCAGACGAGGATGCACGGCCTGGCGATGCCGAACATCGTCTGCAGGTCGTGATGCAGGATGCGCATCACCTTCAGCAACAGCTCCTTCGTGATGGCGTCGGCCACTTCGCGCAGTGGCAGGTGCGTGGTCGCAAGCGCCACGCGCAGACCCGGGCAGGCGAGCATCATGACAGGATGGCCCGATGTCCTTTCGGCAAGGTATTCGGTGTGGCCCGTGAACGGGATCCCGGCGTCATTGATCACGCCCTTGTGCAGTGGCGCCGTGACCATGGCCGCAAAAAGGCCCTCGCGGCAGCCGTCGATGGCGGCGTCGAGCATCGCGAGCACATGGCGGCTGTTCGAAGGATCCAGCTTGCCGGCCACGACCGGGCTGGCGGCGGTCACGGGCAACAGGTTCATGGTGCGGGCACCGCTTTCGAGCGGCGACGTGGCGCTGTCGAGCAGATGCAGGTGCAGCGGCAGGCCGAGCTGTTCGGCGCGCGCGGCCATGACGCGAGGATCGCCGAGAAAGACCAGTCCCTCGCGCGGGGTCTGGACAGCCTCGATGCAGAGATCCGGCCCGATGCCGGCGGGTTCGCCGCTGGTGACCGCGAGACGGCGGTTCATCGTGGATCAGTATTCGAAACTGTCGTCGCCGAGGCGGTTTTCGACGTAGGCCTGCTCGCGCAGGCGACGGATCAGCAGGTCGAGGTTTTCCTCGATCTTGCGCTGCTGAATCTCCTGCCTGGCCTCCTCGCGCGCGGCGGAGTTGGCGCTTTCATGCTTGCGGCGTTCCTCGACCTTGACGATGTGCCAGCCGAACTGGGTCTTGAAGGGCTTGCTGATCTGGCCGGGCTGGAGGCGATTCATGACGCGGCGAAACTCGGGCGAACCCTGGTTCGGGTCGAGCCAGCCGAGATCCCCGCCCTTGAGAGCGGAGGCAGTGTCATCGGAGTGCGCGCGCGCGAGGGCGTCGAAGCTCTCGCCTGCAAGAATGCGGTTGCGGTAGTCGTTGAGCCTGGACTCGGCCGCGGCGTTCGAGAGGCGCTCGCCCGGGCGCAGCAGGATTTGCCTGGCCTTCGTCTGGGTGACGATGGTCGAGCCGCTATTCTTGCCGTAGAGCGCCATGTGGTTGTCGATCTCGGAGTCGGTGACCTGGACCAGGCTGCGCAGCTGCGACTGGTGGAAGTTGCGCTGCAACAGTTGCTTGCGAATGTTATCGCGGAAGGCGGCGTAGCTTTTGCCCTGGTGGGCCAGGACCTCTTTCAGGAAAGCGACCGTTATGTCGTTTTGCGCTGCGATCAGTTGGACGGCTTCGTCGATCTCTTCCTCGCTGACCTTGACGCCGCTGTTGACGGCCGCCAGTTCATGCGCCTTCTCGGTGATGAGCCTGTCAAGCACCTGCTGCTCGTGCTGCTCGCGCGACATGCCCCTCGGCCGCGGAGAGGAACGCAGGGCGCTGTCGAGTTCGGAGCGCAGAATGACGTCGTTCTCGACCACGGCAACGATTTCGTCAATCGGCCGCGCGGCCTCTGCGGCAGTGACGGAAATTGCAAGAATCGTAAGGATCAGAAAGAGTCTTTTCATTGTGTCCGAACCTCGCGCGGGCGGGTCTCTGTGTTGAAGAAACAGTTAACTGATTATTATACCAAGAAATTTGGCGCGGCAGTTAAGAGGCCCTAGAAATATTCAGAGCCGCTGTAGCCATAGACATTACGGGAGAGGAGTGAGTTCAGACTCGATTTGCCGAGGCCGCCGAGGCCCTTGAGCACGAGCTGCAGGTAGAGGCTTGTTTCGTAGCCGTTGCCCGAATCGTCGCGATAGCGCTGTGCCACGCCGCGGATGCTCCAGCAGCAGGTGTCGTACTCGAGTCCGCCGATGAAATCGAGTGTGACGTCGTCAATGAGTGAATATTGCCAGCGGCCGACAGCATTGAGGTGGTCGTTGATCGGAAAGCGGAAGGAGAGGTCCGTAAACTCGGCGTCCTGGTTGATGTCGCGCTTGTAGCTCAGGCTGATGAACCTGTCGGCCTGCCTGTCGTCATAGCTGACGCGCAGCACTCCGAGGTCCAGCTTGTCCTTCTCGAAGTTCCACTGCACTGCCGATTCCGTCGACCAGATGTCGTTGATCTGGGCGTAGATTTCCGCCACAAAGGCGCCGTACTCGCCGGTTTCCGGCGGCAACGGCGTACCTGTGTCCGGATCGTTGGGCTGCACGATCCTGTCGTCGAAATAGAAAACCTGTCCGAGGCTGGTTCTGAGAGACTCTTTCCGGGCTCCGTCACCGAAAAATCGCGAACTGACGGAGAGCACCAGCTGGTTGGCGTCGCCGACGCGGTCGGCGCCACTGAAACGATTCTCGCGGAAGAGGTTGGCGAAGCTGAAGTCGACGAGCTTGGTATCGAATTCCGGAATGTCCGACTGGTCCTTGTAGGGTGTGTAGAGATAGAAGAGCCTCGGCTCCAGCGTCTGGTAGCCGGATTGGCCGAACCAGTCGAGCCGGCGTTCGAAGAACAGCCCGGTATCCACCGAGAATGTGTAGAGGTTGCGCGTGATGCTTGTCGGATCACCGGGCATGACATCCTGCAGCCTGTAGCTTGTGTAACGCCCGCTCAGCATGCTCTTGAAGTGCCCCCAGGGCTTGTTGACGCCATAACCGGCCGCCGGGCGGATGTCGAAGCGCGCGCCCGTGACGCTGTTGCTGCGTTCGAAATTCGTCAGTTCCGCATCGAGGCGGGTGATCAGGCCATTTTCGTGCTGGCGGTACCAGTGGGCCCCGAATTGCGGCATCAGTTGATAGGCTTCGTCCGTCTCTTCATCGATAACCTGCAGGTTCTGCACGCGCAGATAGCTGTGCCAGTGGCTTTCGGCATAGGTGAGCTCGGCGAGCTGGACGGCGTAGCGGTTGCTGCTGATGCCCATGCGGGTGCCGAAATCCTCGAGGTAGTTATTGTCCGACAGGTAGTCGTAATTGATGATCCCCTCGAGATGCGTGTTGAAGCGGGATGCATGGTCGAATCCGATGGCGTAGCGCGTGCTTTCTTCCGTCGACTCCCTGTCGTCCGGAAAGACTTCCGCAAAGAACTGGCCGCTGTGCAACTGCGTCAGGTAGCGAAACTCGCCGCCGAGCGCCATGCCGCGTCGGCCCGTGATCCGGGGGTAGAGTGTCGCATCATAGTTGGGCGCGAGGTTGAAATAGTAGGGTGTGATGATATCGAGACCGATGGCACTGGAATATCCAAGCTTCGGCACCAGGAAGCCGCTCGTGCGCTTGTCGGTGATCGGAAAGACGAAGCGCGGCAATGTGAAGAGCCTGGCCCGCCGGATTTGCAGGCTCGCGCCGGTCGCCGTGCCGATGCCTTTCTGCCGGTCGATTTCGAGACGCCTGGCGCTGATGCGCCAGTCTTCCTTCTCCGGCGGACAGGTGCTGTAGGTGATGTCGTTGAACGCAGAGGCTCCTGACTTGCGCAGCTCGGCGTTACTGGCGCTGCCCTGGCCGCCGTGTTCAGTCACCCTGTAGCTGACACGGTCGAGCTGCGCTCTCTCCTGCTCAACGTCGAAGGTTGCCTGCTGGCTGCGCACCTCGAATCCCGGCTGTTTCATGACGATGTCACCTGTTGCGGTGGCGAGCTTGCGACCGGCGTCGTAGCGCACCTCGTCGGCATGCATCGACTGGCTTCCCTTCAGGATCTCGACATCGCCATCGAAGATGATGAGTTGCTCGTCGATCTGCACCTCGCCGCTGTCGGCCGAGATCCTGACCCGGTCGGACACGTCAATCACGCCTTCGGTGTCCAGCGGGCGCGCCATGCACGATGGCGTCACGCTGCCAGCACCGCTCGCATCGGTAACGGCCAGGAGGGCGGCCAGCAGTGTCAGCATGCGTCTTTGTCGGTTTTTCACTGGATCCCCGGGAGGAGCTTGCGTCTGCGTCGTTGTCCGGCTTTCGCCGCTACAACCGAATGCCGGATTGTACCAGTTCGGCAAGCGTCGATGGAGCCATGGAGGTCTTCGTTTCGCCCGATCCCGTCGCTGCGTCACGACAGGCTATAATCGCGCTCTTCGTGAACAACTTCGGCACGACGGCATGACAGAGAGAACACGGCAACTCGATGAGTGGCTGAAAGCGCAACCCGGTCTGGATCCGGCATCCCTGCAGCAGGTGGCCGGCGATGCCAGCTTCCGCCGGTACTACCGCGTATCGGCCGGCGACAATGTCTCGTTCATCGTCATGGATGCGCCGCCGGAACACGAGGATTGCGGCCCCTTCATCGATGTCACGAAGCGCCTCGAGGCCGCCGGTGTGCATGTGCCCCGTATCCAGGCGCAGGATCCCGACCAGGGGTTTTTGCTGCTCGAGGATCTCGGCGATATCCAGTATCTCGATCGACTCGATGCACAGACCGCACCGCGTCTCTACGGAGACGCGCTCGGTGCGCTCCTGGCGATGCAGGCGCGTGCGCCTGCCGGGGGCTTGCCGCTCTACGACGAGACGCTGCTGCGTTTCGAGATGGAACTCTTCCGCGAATGGCTCTGCGGCAGGCATCTCGGTCTCGAGCTCGACGATGATCGCAACGCCATGCTCGACAGGGTCTTCGCCCGGCTCGTGGAAAACGCGCTCGAGCAGCCGCAGCTTTTCGTGCACCGCGACTACCATTCGCGCAACCTCATGCTGACCGAATACCGTCCGCCCGGCATCATTGATTACCAGGATGCCGTCAAGGGGCCGATCACCTACGACCTGGTGTCGCTGCTGAAGGATGCCTACATCCGCTGGCCACTCGAGCAGGTCGATGCCTGGGCCGCCGGCTATGCCGAACTGGCGCTGCGCTCAGCCCTGATCGACGAGGTCCAGGAGCAGCAATTCCAGCGCTGGTTCGACCTCATGGGACTGCAGCGGCACCTCAAAGTGGCCGGCATTTTCGCGCGTCTGTTCCGGCGTGACGGCAAGGCGGGTTATCTTGCCGACATTCCTCGCGTGCTCGATTACATCGTCGAGATGGCGGCGCGCTACCCCGAGTTCGGTGAGCTTGCGGCCCTGATCGAGGAGGCCGTCCGTCCCGCTCTCGAAAACTCTGAAGCAACACTGGATTGATCTATCTCATGCTTTCCTGAAACTGCCCTTGCCGGAATGACCACCATGCAACTAGCCTTCAATTGGTGGGGTGCCCAGTACACTTCATTTTCCATCATTATTCAAAGTGCATGCGCAAAGATGCCAGATAAAGCACAGGAGTTGGCCATGATGTACCGAGTTAACAGAAGGCGGAGGCAGTGGAAGCAGACTCTGTTGCCAGGCTCAGATCCTGATTCCAGGAAAATCCGACATTTCAATCCATTATCATTTCTCTTCGTCATCATGGCAGTGGGCGCGATGCTGGCATTGCAGGGCTGTAACAATGACGATGACAGCAGCTCCGGCGGTCAGGAGCCCGTAGAGAGGGCGGGCCATGATGAAATCGTCTACAACGAGGCAAACGAAACCTTCTCTTTCCCCAATGCCCAGAACGAGATAACCGAGAGCACGCTGGACGAGGTCCAGCGCGACCTGAATGGCGCCCTCTGTGGCCAGTGCCACACGGGAGCGCTCGACTCCTTCAAGGACTCGGTGCACTATCAGCTCAAGGCGCGTACCGATCGCGTCATGTTCCCGGGTGGCGGCGCCCACGGCGCCATCGATCGTGCCTGCGGCCTGCCGGGCACCTCGGCACTCGTCAACTACACGAGCGACATCAACCTCGGCGAATGCGCCAAGTGCCACGCCGGACGCTACCTTCCGGTCATGGAGGGCGCGCTCGCATCCAATTTCGCGCAGATGGGACTGCCGGATCCCGAGGGTCAGGCGGCGAGCATCGTCAACAGCGGCGTCGACTGCCTGATCTGTCATGCCGAGGTCTACTCTTCGGTCCCCGGGGGTGAATACCTCGTGGTCAGCGACCATGCGCCGGATGACGGCGCGTCGCCAACACCACTCGGCTATGCCAAGGCCGCACATGACAACGGCGACTTCAATCAGGACGGCATGCTTGATGCGCAGATCGACACCGACGGTGACGGCGAGCCTGATGTGCCGCTCATGATGGACACCGATGGCGACGGCCAGCCGGATACGCCCTTCACGACCGTCGCGCAGGACCGCAGCGTCGAGGCGATTCTCTCCGTCGGCTACACGGATGAGCACAGCTGCCTGCGCTGCCACGAGCATGCGCGCACCGGCTACAAGCGCGCAACCCTCTTCCTCGATGGCTACGACGTGCATGCAACGGCAACCAGTGGTCCTTTCGATGGTGCACTCAACCAGTGCACCGTCTGCCACTCGGCCAGCCAGCACAAGTTCGTGCGCGGACACAACGTCGGCGGTGATCTCGCAGCAGCCGATTATCCGCCGCCGCCCCCGGGAGAGGTGCTCGATCCTGACGATCCCACCAATGTCATGTGCACGACCTGTCACGATCCGGAAACGCTTCCAACCGACGACACAATCTCAGGGGAGATGTCTGTACACAGCAATCGGCACCTCAAGAATATCGCCTGCGAGACCTGCCATATCCCGCTCAGCGGCGGCATCAGCTACTCGGTCTATGGCGAGGGCATGCATCTCTCCTTCGGCCGCAATGCCGACGGCAAGGACACCAAGCTGATCTCGGCCGACCACATGCAGGCCGGCGACCGTGCCGACGTCGATGCGGACTACCTGGCCTACAAGATGCCCGCCACGCTTGTCTGGTTCAACGGCGGATCCTCCTTCCTGGCGCAGACACTCGCAGCGAAAGGGGCCCCGAACGCCATGATCACGCCGTTCAAGCCCATGGCCAACGGCATGGTGTTCGACGCGCGCTTCTTCAGCGGCGAAACCGTCAAGAACGACGCAGGTGCCGACTACAATGCGCACTCCATGTACCGTTTCTATGCCAACAAGGATGATGGTACGGGTATCGGCAATGCCGAGGTCTTCGCGGCCATGGACATGCTCGACCTGACGCCGGACGAGACGCGCCGGATCACGCTGGCCGACTTCCAGTCGGAAGATCCCGATCGCCAGGCGATGGCGATGATGCAGATCTTCCCGAACATGATCCACTTCGACAAGGCGGTCTACGGCTACGAGCACTACATGATCAGCTCGGATCCGAAGTTCGATATCTGGGATGCCGACAGCAATGGCGTACTCGATGTGGGTGCGGACTTCCACTTCAACCGCTTCGAGGCTGCCCAGGCCGGCCTGCAGAGCTTCAAGGGCTTCAACGCGCCGATGGGGCTCCCGGCCGGCTACGACTGGTATCCGCCGTTCGAATCGACCGATGACCTCGTCACCATGAAATTGCCCGACGGCAGCCTCATGAAGATGTTTCTGGCGATGCAGACAGCGGACATGAATACGACGCAAGCGGAGAAATGGCTTGCTGCCATCGAGGAGTACCCGGCCTTCTCCAACGGCGTCACGCTCGGCGGCCACGGCGTTCGTCCCAAAGAGGAGGCGCTCGGCGCCGGCGGCCTGTCAGGCTGCAGGGACTGCCATGCTTCCGGCGGCATGATGACCAACCCGATCCCTGTCACGCGCAAGACGCCGGTGGAGATGCCTGGAATGGGAACAGTGGAGCTCCCTCAGTATCAGTGGCATTTCTACAACATCCATGCACTGGCCAATCTCGGCCTGACTGTCGAGGATGGGGATATCGTGGCCGGTACGGCGGATGTCGACATCGAAGGTGACACGAATTTCGTCCGTGTCGCCGGCCAGGCCTTGCTTCTGAACTGGTTCGCGCCGACCGCGCCAGTACCCGCAGGCTTTCTGCCTTACACACCTGCAGATGATCCTGCAATCCTGGGGGCAGATGGAGTTGGACTCACCGCCGACGAGCTGACCAAGAATGGCGGGTCCTGGATGCCGGTACTCGAGCCACTGACGGATCCCGTAGAGAACTACCGCGTCCTCGGCTACGATAGCACTATCCTCTGGATGGATTGATCTCCGGCCTGATATTTATCAACCTCAACGACCCCGGCCCCGTGCCGGGGTTCTCTCTTTGGGGCGCCTGAAGGATAATCGCCCTATCCGAATGCATACGTTTCGTTTCCTATGAATGAATTCCAGCGAGTCCGGGTCTGGTCGCTCTGGATGCGGCTGGCCCACTGGTCGATCGCGCTCTCCGTCCTGACCCTCATGGCCACGGGCTGGCTCGTCGCCAATGCGCCGAGCGTGGCGGCCGGCGCAAGTGACCTGCATGCCTATGCGGCCTCCATCCTGATGGCCGGGCTGGCGTTGCGCATCTGGCTGCTGTTTGCCGACATGGGTGTCGGCGGCTGGGAGGCGCTGGTGCCGGCGAGGTCGAGCCTGCCGGCCGTGAAACAGATGCTGATGTTCTATTGCACGCTCGGCAAGGCGCCATTGCCGAACTGGTACGGCCAAAATCCACTCTGGGTGCCCCTTTATGCCTTGCTCTACCTCCTCCTGATCGTCATGGTCGTGACCGGCATCCTGATGTCCGGCACCCCGCTGCTTGCCGGATTCTATCTGCCGGGTATCCATCGCGCGTTTGCATCCATCATCGCCGGCATGACGATCGCGCATGTCATCGCTGTGGTCTTGCACGATATCAGGGGGCAGCGCGGTGATGTCTCGGCCATGCTCAACGGAAACAAGCTGTTCGAGACACAGAACCCCGATTTTCCTGAGCTCCCGAGGCAAGCGCCCGGTGTGTCGATCGACGCGATCGGTCGGGACAGGAGCAAGAAGAGCTAGCTTGAGTGTTGCTGGCCATGACGGCCTGCCGAAGCCGCGGGACAGAAGGTTGGCTTGCGCCGGAATCTCCCGGGGAGGATTTGCCAGTGCTGACGCGAGGCAGCGAGCAAGCCCGCGGATGTCAGAATTCAACCACCCGTACGGCAAACCTGGCCGTCATCTTCAACTCCCGCCCTTGCGCTCCTGGCGGAACTTTGTCTCCTCTGCGTCCTGAAAAGTTGCCTGCTCGAGGCTCAGAGATTGCGGATGTAGGCGATGATCTGCTGCTGTTCCTCGGGCGTGATGTCCGGAAACGCCGGCATCCTGTGAGCGCCCTTCGTGATGGCCTGGCGGAGTGACTCGTTGCTGAGGTTCGAAAACTGTTCCGGCTGGCGGTGGCAGCGTGTGCAGTTGACCGCGTAGAGACGCTCGCCCTCCGAGGCATAGGTATCGCCGGGAGGAGCGTTGATGCAGGAGGTGTTTGCGGCAAGTAGAGCGCCGATTGCCAGGATGGTGACTGCTGCTTTCATGGTGTGGTGCAAATCCGGATAGCTGTTGACAAGACTATAGCATCGATCGGGCCTGAGCCCCTGCGGGATCAGAATATCATGGGTTCGTCTTCGGGATTGCGCGGGCCATTCTCCACCGGGTCGATTTCGTTCTGGAAGGTTTCAAGCACCGCCTCGGCATCGCTCAGCGCCTCGAAACGCGCAATGTGGAAAATCGCCTCGCCCTCGTGGACCAGCGGCAGCGTCGTCTTGCCGATGATCATGCCGTTGACGGGCGAACGCACAGCGATCTCCGATGCGCCGAACGGATCGGAGACGTAGCCCAGTATCTCGTCCTTGTGGATGCGTTTGCCCATCGGGCAGGTCGTGCGCAGGATGCCGCTCTTGGGGGCGCGCACCCAGCGGCTCGAATGGGCCACCGCGGGTTCGATGCGCTGCTTGCGGCGCCGCGAGGCAGGCAGCATGCCGATCTGGCGCATGACGTTGATGATGCCCTTGACACCTGCCCGGATGGCGATTTCGTCGAAGCGCAATGCCTCGCCGGCCTCGTAGAGCAGGATGTTGCACTTCTCCCGTGCGGCGGACTGGCGCAGCGAGCCCTCGCGGAAATCGGCGTTCAGGATAACGGGTGCGCCAAAGGCCGAGGCCAGCTCGCCAAGGTGCGGGTCGTTGAGGATGCGCGCGCGGATCTGTGGCAGGTTCTCGCGTCCGATAGCGGCCGTATGCAGGTCGATGCCGTAATCGCACTTCCTGCTGATCTCCTGCAGGAAAAGGTGCGCCAGCTTCGCTGCCATGGAGCCCTGTTCCGAACCGGGGAAAGCGCGGTTGAGATCGCGTCTGTCCGGCAGGTAACGCGACTTGTTGATGAACCCGAAGACATTGACGACCGGCACCAGGACCAGGGTCCCCTTCAGGCGCCGGATCGATTTCGAATTGATGACGCGGCGGATGATCTCGACGCCGTTGATCTCGTCGCCATGGATCGCCGCGCTGATGAACATGGTCGGTCCACTCACGCGGCCAACCGTGACATGCACTGGCATGAAGACGTTGGAGTGCGTGTAGAGCGCCGGCAGGGGGAGTTCGATGTAGCGGTTTTCCCCGGGTTCGATCCTGATCCCGCCAAGCGTGAAAGCCCTGTTGCGGCTTTTGCGGACAGGCACCTGTGCTGCCCCGTCAGCCTTTGCCGCGTGTCCGGGTCTTGCCCGGCCTGGCGTTCTCGGTAATGAACTTGATGATCATGCCCGCGATGTCCCTGCCGGTGGCACCCTCGATACCCTGCAGACCGGGGGAGGAATTGACCTCCATGATGACGGGACCGTGGTTCGAGCGCAACAGGTCGACGCCGGCGACATTGAGTCCCATGGTACGCGCGGCGCGTACAGCCGTCGAACGCTCCTCCGGCGTGATCTTGATGAGTTCCGCCGTGCCACCACGATGCAGGTTGGAGCGGAATTCGCCAGGTGCGGCCTGGCGTTTCATGGAGGCCACGACCCTGTTGCCGATGACGAAGCAGCGGATGTCGGCGCCCTTGGCCTCCTTGATGTATTCCTGGATCAGGATCTCGGCCTTGACGCCCATGAAGCCTTCGATGACGCTCTCTGCTGCCTTCTGGGTCTCGGCGAGCACCACGCCGATGCCCTGTGTGCCCTCGAGAAGCTTGATGACCAGCGGCGCGCCGCCGACGAGCTTGATCAGGTCCTTGACGTCGTCGGGCTTGTTGGCGAAGCCGGTGACGGGCAGGCCGAGTCCCTTGCGCGCCAGCAGCTGCATCGAACGCAGCTTGTCGCGCGAGCGCGTGATGGCAACGGACTCGTTGAGTGGATAGACGCCCATCATCTCGAACTGTCGCAGCACTGCCGCGCCGTAGAAGGTCACGGATGCGCCGATGCGCGGGATCACCGCGTCGAAACCCTCGAGGTTCTCGCCCCGGTAGTGGATCGTCGGATTGTTGGAAACGATGTTCATGTAGCATCGCAGCACGTCGATGACGCGCACTTCATGGCCCTGTTCACGGCCAGCCTCGATCAGGCGGCGGGTCGAGTAGAGATTTCTGTTGCGGGAGAGAATGGCGATTTTCATTGGACGTATCGTGGTTGTGGTGCGCGGCAAAGGTCTTTCCTGTGATTTCTTCTAACGATAACACTTTTTGGCGTTGAGTTTGCCCGCCAGGTAGGAGGCAGCGGGATTCACGAGCAGACGGTTCTCCATGGCGCTGCGGCCAAGCAGCATGCGGAAGCGCATGCTGTCCCTGTTCGTTAGCGTCACCTCGATGGGATAATGGAGTTCCCCCAGCACGAGCCGGGTCTCGATGACGAAACGCTGTTCTCGATGGCCGCCGGAATCGCTGACCTGGCGCATGTCCAGCAGCGGTGCCTGGCATTCGACCACAGGGGTGTCGTGCAACTGAAGAGGATGCATCAGAAAGCGGACATAATCGCGACGGCTGCGCTTGATGCGCTCGACCTCGAAGGCGTGCAGCGCCGAGGTCCTGGCACCGGTGTCGACCTTGGCCTTGATCGCCGGCAGGCCGATATCGGGGAGCGCGACCCATTCCCGCCAGCCGACGGTCATCATGATGTTGTGTGACATGAGCATTACCCGAAGAGTGACAGCATGATTTTACCCTGTTTTTCACAGGGCATAGACGAACATGCGCTGATTGTGTCTATAATCCGTTCAACATGAACATGCGCAGCAAGACAACCCTTACCATGATACTGCTCGTGACGCTGTGCCTGCCGCTGCAGGCCCTGGCGTCCGTACTGCTGCCTTGCATGCACGCTGCAGACAGCGTGGTGGTGACCGAAGTGCATCCGTGCCATGCGCAATCCGGTGAGGAGCCTTCCGGGGACCTGGTGTCCGGTGAGTGTCACAAATGCCAGCTTTGCCAGATGCTTTCGGTATCGGCACTGCTGCCACAGCAGGTCATGCCGGTGGTTCCCGGTCGTTCCGTCTACACTGTGCTGCCTGTCGATCATTTCTACAGCTTCCTGCCCGGCCAGCTGCAACGGCCACCCAGTCCTCACACACCCACTTGAGGTCAGCCGCGGCTGACTTCCTCGCATTTTCTTTTTTTCTGTTCCCGGCCTCTGATGGCCAAACGGGGTGTGAATGATGAAGCGTTTTTTTCTCTTCTGGATTGCCGTTGTTCTTCTGTCCGGCTGCACGGATGAAACCGATAGGCCCAGCGAAAGCCTGGCCGAGGCCAGTGACGACTCCGTGCTCGAGCATGCGCAAAAGCACATGGATCCCAAATATGTCTGTCCCATGCATCCGCAGATCATCAAGGACGAGGAGGGCAGTTGTCCGATCTGCGGCATGGATCTGGTGCCGAAGATGATCGACCCCGATGAAGGCAAGCACCCTGCGGTGGCCGTCAAGGGCGAGATCATCCAGAGCATGGGACTGCGCACCGAAAGGGTCGGACGGGGCACACTGTGGCGCTTCATCAAGACGGTCGGCCGCATCGACTACAACGAGACGAAACTCATCCACCTGCATCCGCGCGCCGAGGGCTGGATGGAGACTTTGGAGATCCGTTCCGAGGGCGAGCAGGTCAGCAAGGGCGACAAGCTCGGCACCTTCTACTCTCCCGAGATCCTGTCGGCGCAGGTCGATTACTTCGTGGCGCTGGAGCAGTCCGGCAACAACAGAAACAGCCGCGTCGAAAAGGCGCGCAACCGGCTGCGGATTCTCGGTGTTGACGACCAGACCATCGGGCAGCTCGAGCAGAGCCGTGAAACACGCAATGACCTCCCCGTCTATGCACCGGGCGACGGCATCGTCACCATGCTCGGCGCGCGCGAGGGCATGTACCTGAAGCCCGACATGGAGATGATAACGATCGCCGATCTGTCGAGCGTCTGGGTCATGGTCGATGTCTACGAGCACCAGATCGCCTGGCTGAAGGAGGGCCTGATCGCCGAGATCAGCGTGCCGGCATGGCCCGGGAAGAGCTGGGAAGGCAAGGTCGACTATATCTATCCCGAGCTCGACATGAAAAGCCGCACCCTGCGCGTGCGGCTGGAGTTCCCGAATCCCGATCGCAAGCTGAAGCCCAATATGTTCGCCGAGGTCAAGATCTACGGCGGCCCGCAGCGCGACACATTGCTGATACCTGCCGAGGCGCTGATTCGCACAGGCGAGCGCGATACCGTGGTCACGGTACTCGAGGACAACCGCTTCCAGCCAGTCGACGTGGTCGTCGGCGCGCACAGCAACGGCAAGGTCGAGATTCTCAGCGGGCTGGAGCAGGGTGATGAGATCGTCACTTCCGGGCAGTTCCTGATCGATTCCGAGTCGAGCCTCCAGGCGAGCTTCCAGCGTATGTCGGGAGACTGAGCATGCTTGAAGGACTCATCCGCTGGTCGGTGCACAACCGTTTTCTGGTACTGGTCGCGAGCCTGATGATCACGGCCTGGGGCTGGCAGGCGCTGAAACAGACGCCGCTCGACGCCATTCCGGACCTCTCCGACGTCCAGGTCATCATCAAGACCGGTTACCCGGGGCAGTCGCCGCGCGTCGTCGAGGAACAGGTCACCTACCCGATCACGACGACCATGCTGTCAGTGCCCGGGGCCGAGGTGGTGCGTGGCTACTCCTTCTTCGGCGACTCCTATGTCTACGTGTTGTTCGAGGACGGCACCGACATCTACTGGGCGCGTGCCCGCGTGCTGGAGTACCTCAACCAGGCGGCAGCCGATTTGCCACCCGGTGTGCAGCCGCGGCTGGGCCCGGATGCCACGGGCGTCGGCTGGATCTACAGCTACGCGCTCGTCGACAGGAGCGGCAGCTACGACCTGGCGCAACTCACCTCCTTGCAGAACTGGTTTCTGAAGTACGAACTGCAGACGGTGCCGGGCGTGGCCGAGGTTGCGACGGTGGGCGGCATGGTGCGCCAGTACCAGGTGGTCGTCGATCCCGAGAAGCTGCGCGCCTACGGCATTCCGCTAGGCACCATCAGCGCGGCGATCCGCAACGCCAACCAGGAGGTCGGCGGATCGGTCGTCGAGCTCGCAGAGGCCGAGTACATGATCCGCACGCGCGGCTACCTGCAGTCGCTCGAGGATCTCGGCAGGATCCCTGTCGCCACGACCGATGATGGCACACCCGTGCTGCTCGAGGATATCGCGACGCTGCAGATCGGTCCCGAGATGCGGCGCGTCGTGGCGGATCTCGACGGCCAGGGCGAGATCACGGGCGGTATCGTCGTCATGCGCTACGGCGAGAACGCGTTGACGACCATCGAGGCGGTCAAGGAGCGCATCGATGAGCTCAGACAGGGGCTTCCCGAGGGTGTCGAGATCGTCGAGACCTACGACCGCTCGGCGCTGATCCACCGCGCGGTCGACAATCTCAGGGAGAAGCTCATCGAGGAGTTCATTGTCGTGGCTCTGGTGTGCATCGTCTTCCTGTTCCACCTGCGCTCGGCGTTCGTTGCCATTGTCACGCTGCCGCTCGGCGTGCTGGCCTCTTTCATCGTCATGCAGCAGCAGGGGATCAATGCCAATATCATGTCCCTCGGCGGCATTGCCATCGCCATCGGCGCCATGGTCGATGCGGCGATCGTCATGATCGAGAACGCCCACAAGCATCTCGAACGCTACAAACACAACTATGGCCACATGCCACGGGGGCGCGAGCACTGGTCGACCGTCACCACGGCCGCCATCGAGGTCGGTCCGGCGCTCTTCTTCTCACTGCTGATCATCACGCTGAGCTTCCTGCCGGTGTTCACGCTCGAGGCGCAGGAGGGACGGCTGTTCTCGCCGCTGGCCTACACCAAGACCTACGCCATGGCAGCCTCGGCAGGCCTCGCGGTCACCCTGGTTCCTGTGCTCATGGGCTATTTCATCCGCGGACGTATCCCGGACGAGCGCGTCAATCCACTTAACCGCTTCCTGATCTGGCTCTACCGGCCCTTGCTGACGGGCGTCATGCGGCTGCCGAAGGTCACGATGCTCGTATCACTTCTGCTGGTGCTGAGCCTCGTCATACCCCTTGGAGGTATCCAGGGGCTGCTCGAGCCACTGAAGTGGCCCTTTTCCGCCTACGCCGCCATCACGGATGCGCCGCCGGAGAGCCGCGCGCGCGAACTCATCGCCGATATCGACAGGAGACAGATGACTCTCGCCAAAAGCTGGAAGAAGCGCTTCAGGGAGACGCCCTGGCTCGCGCGCTTCGCCAGCGGTCTGGGATCGGAGTTCATGCCGGAACTCGACGAGGGCGACCTGATGTACATGCCGACGACGCTCCCTGGCCTGTCGATCGGCAAGGCGCAGGAGCTGCTGCAGCAGACCGACCGGCTCATCAAGACGCTTCCCGAGGTCAAGCAGGTCTTCGGCAAGATCGGCCGCGCCGACACGGCAACCGACCCGGCGCCACTGACAATGATCGAGACGCTGATCCAGCTCAAGCCGCGGGACCAGTGGCGCGAGGGCATGACAACACAGAAGCTCATCGAGGAACTGGATGCCACGGTCAGTTTTCCCGGCGTGACGAACGCCTGGGTCATGCCGATCAAGACACGCATCGACATGCTCGCGACCGGTATCAAGACACCGGTCGGCATCAAGGTGGCGGGGCCGGACCTGAAGGTTATCGAACAGATCGGCCGCAATATCGAGCAGGTGGTGTCCGAGGTTCCCGGCACCGTCTCGGCCTATTCGGAGCGCGTCGCGGGCGGACGTTATATCGACATCCGGCCCGACCGGCTCGCGGCCGCGCGCTTCGGGCTGAACATTTCCGACATCAATCAGGTCGTCGCTGCCGCCATCGGCGGCCTCAACATCACGCAGACCGTCGAGGGGCTCGAGCGCTACCCCGTCAACCTGCGCTTCCCACGCGAGCAGCGAGATGACATCGAGAAAATCCGCGAGCTGCCGCTCGTGACGCCGTCCGGCGCGCAGGTCCCGCTCGGTCAGATCGCCAGCGTCGAAATCGTCGATGGGGCGCCGATGCTGAAAAGCGAGAATGCGCGTCTCAACGGCTGGACCTTCGTCGATATCCGCGATGTCGACCTCGGTTCCTACATCGCCGAGGCGCAGCAGGCGGTACGCGACGGCGTCGAGCTGCCACCCGGCTACTCCATCACCTGGTCCGGGCAATATGAGTACATGTTGCGCGCACAGGAGCGCCTCGCGCAGGTCGTCCCGCTCACGCTGGTGATCATTTTCATCCTGCTCTACCTGGCGTTTCGCAATGCCGGCGAGGCCCTGCTGGTTATGGCGTCGCTGCCGTTTGCACTCGTCGGGGGCTTCTGGCTGATCTTCCTGCTCGGCTACAACCTCTCGGTCGCAGTCGGCGTCGGTTTCATTGCGCTGGCGGGCGTCGCGGCCGAGTTCGGCGTCGTCATGCTCGTTTACCTCGACAACAGCCTCAAGGAGAAACAGCAGCAGGGACCGCTGACGCTCGTGATGCTCAAGGAGGCGATCATGGAGGGCGCCGTTCTGCGCGTGCGCCCGAAGGCCATGACGGTCGCCGTCATCGTCGCCGGCCTGATCCCGATCTTCATCGGAACGGGAGCCGGGTCCGAAGTGATGCAGCGCATCGCCGCGCCCATGATCGGCGGCATGATCACGGCGCCGCTGCTGTCGCTTTTCGTGATTCCCGCGATCTACCTGGTCTGGATGCGGCGGGGCCTTGCTTCAGGGGACAGCAGCAGGAGCATCTCCACGAAGGAGGCCAAACAATGAAACAGTCACTCACGCTTGTCAGCGTCTTGATACTCGCTGGTTGCGGGCAGCAGCCGGCCGAGCAGGGGCCAGAGCCGCCAGCGCAGGGCCGCTGGTACAGCCAGGCTCTCGTGCAGAAGGGAGCGCCGCTTTTCCAGGAATACTGCGCAGTCTGCCATGGCGCGCAGGCGCAAGGACTGGCACAAGACTGGAGACAGCCCCTGCCTGATGGCACTTATCCGCCTCCGCCGCTCGATGGGTCGGCCCATGCCTGGCATCACCCCCTCGCGGTGTTGCAACGCACGATCCGGCTCGGTGGAGCACCGGTCGGCGGGCAGATGCCGGCCTTCGGAGAAAAGCTCGACGAAGAGGAGCGACTCGCGATCATCGCCTGGTTCCAGGAGAAGTGGAACGATGACATCTATGCGCTATGGTACGAACGCAGCGGAATCGAGCCCCGTTGAAACGTCTCATCCGGGCAGGTTTTGCTGTACCAGGAGGGCAGGCCTGTTCAACCCGCCGGTTCTGGCATCCCTGCAGGATGCGGTTTAAGCTGCAATGATGAAAAGCATCCATACCAGCATCCTATCGATGCTGCTGATTCTGATAACGGTGCCGAAAGCAATGGCTGTCGAAGAGGCGCGATACACCCTTGTCGAGAAGGACGAGAGTTTCGAGATCCGGGACTATGCGCCGAGCATCGTTGCCGAGACCATCGTCGAGGGCGATCTCGAGGAGGCCGGCAGCCAGGCGTTCAGCAGGCTCTTCCGCTACATCAGCGGCAACAATACACCGCGCACGAAGATCGCCATGACAGCTCCCGTGACGCAGCAACCCGAAGGTCAGAAGATCGCCATGACTGCCCCCGTCACGCAGCAGCCGGCCGGCGGCAAGTGGGCGGTCAGCTTCTTGATGCCGGCATCCCACGACATGGAGACGCTGCCGCTTCCGCTGGATTCCTCGGTGCGTCTGCGCGAGATCCCCGCCAGGCGCATGGCCGTGGTGCGCTATTCAGGCACCTGGAGCAGGAAATCCTATCTCGAACATCGTGCCAGGCTCGAGGCCTGGATGGCCGGCAGGCAGCTCGAGGCCATCGGCGAGCCGGTCTGGGCGCGCTACGATGCGCCCTTCAAGCCCTGGTTCCTGCGGCGCAACGAGATTCTCTATCCGATTGCGCAGGACGTCCCGGAATAGCCGCAGGGAGCAGGTGCTGAAGAACGAGTCTGTCAAGATCATTGGCATCGATCTGGCATGGCAGAGCGAACGCAACACGACTGCCGTGGCCATCGGCGTGCTGCGCGAGCATCGTCTCGTGATCGAGGAGCTCCACGAGGCGCTCGAGGGTTTCGATGCGATCCTGGCGGTCATCGCGAATCACTCGGATGCATCCGGGATCTCGATCGATGCGCCGCTGGTGATCCCCAACAAGAGGGGGCAGCGGGCGTGCGAAAGGGCGCTCGGAAGCGTCTATGGCCGCATGAAAGCCTCCTGCCACGCATCGAACCTCTCACTTTACCCCGACGCCGCCAGTACCCGCCTGGCCGCAACCCTCTCGGCCGCGGGATTCCTGCACCTCGGCTCGCCCTCGCAGGTGAAATGGCAGATCGAATGCTATCCGCATCCGGCGATGATCGAAATCTTCAGACTGCCGGAACGTCTGCGCTACAAGAAGGGCGGGGTCGGGGAGCGGCGTGCGGGGCAGGTGCAACTCGCGCGCTACTTGCGAGCGCTGGAATCCTCGCAGGTCATTGCGTTGCGCCTGGCGTCCCCGCTGGCAAGTGTCGTCGAGGAAGCCGCGATCCGCGGCAAGCGAGGGAAATGCCTGAAGCGTAACGAGGATGCGCTGGATGCGATCATCTGCACTTACATCGGCGCGCTCTATGCCCGCGGAGCTCCAGCTCACTGCTTCGGAACGGCCGCAGATGGTTACATCTACGTGCCTGCGCTGCCTTGTCTTTGAACGGGTGTGCGATGAAGCGTGACTGATTCTTGAAGGTGCAGATCCGGCACCTCTAGTGGATGGTCGCCGCCTGCGGCTCGACGGCCTCGACATCCTGGCGATTGATTCTTGCGAGCGTCACGACGCGCGGCTGTTCTCCCATGATACGCACCTCGGCAAAGTGCAGTTTCCTGCTCTTGTGAGAGGCATCGCTCTTGTTGCGGATGATGTTATTGTTGTCGAGGCGATAGCTGAGGTTTTTTACGCGGATGAACTTCTCCGGGTCGCTCAGGGTGGCGCTGACCTGCTGCAGGCAGTTTTCGGGCGTGAGGTATCCGATTTCCTCGAGTTCCTTCTCGATCGACTTCAGCTCCCTCTCTTCCGACCCGAGATCGCCGCGCTCCCTGACCAGGCGCTGGAAATCAGGACTCGTGGAACCCAGACGGCCTTGGCTGCGAATGCGCGCGTTCAGAACCTGCTGTCGTGTCTCGAGCTCGAGCCTGCGCTTGCGCATCTGCGACAGGTTGGCGAGTGCCGTGTTGACGAGCCCCTCGAAGATGCAGCACTTGAGGCCCAGACGCGCCTCCTGCTCGTCCTCGGCGGGCGAGTAGAGATGATGGTCATCGAAGGTGACGCGCTGCTGACAGACATCCTTGATGACGTGGTCGCCGTCGAGTTCCATGCCGTAGACCGTCTCCTCGTTTCTGTGCATGCACAGCAGAGCCGTACTCTGCGACGCGTTCCAGTGTTCTGATTCGCGGAAAAACTCGCGTAACTCGGAACTCTGGTGGCAAACCCTGCGGAGCCCCGACAGTGTCGGAAAAAGCGCCCGTGTGTAGGGATCGTCGATGAAATGCCTGCTGTCGAGGTCGATGGTATAGGGTATCTGCTCGACGAGCCGGTCGGCATGATCGAGCGCGGTGATGATGGACTTGAAGAGTTTGCGCTTGTAGTTGGGTACCAGGCGGATGCGGCTGTCGGTGCCATCGATGACCTTTTCCAGCGCCCTGTCGATCATGGCCCTGGACATGTCGTCCAGTTGCGTAAATGCCTTGCGCTCGACCATCTGCTCGTAGAGGCGGTGTACCAGATCATGTAATGCGAGGGTAGCGGTCATTCCATTCTTGTCCTGTTTTCACGGGTTTCGCTCAACCCTCTGACTCTTTCATTGTGGCCGGCGATCATTTCTGGATGCTGCCGCTTTTTCCTGTTCTGTCATGAGCGTATTCGCAGGATTGCGATTCGTCAATTTATCAGCATGATGCCGATCAAGAAGAACCGAAATAGGGTCTGCTATGAAGGATGAAAATACTTCGAATTCAGCAGGATAGGCATCGGGTGGCGTTCGGAGGCGAATTTGGGCAAGCAGTCAGTCTTCCTCGTTCTCCAGCGCGCGGGTCGTGATTTCATCGTAGAGGAAAAAGACATTGGCGCAGAGGTTGTGCCAGTCAGGGTGTCGGTCGATGAGGGATTTGTTGCTCTGGGCATCACCGATGACGATTTCGAGAAAGGCGATATCTCCATCGTTGAGGGTTTCGCCCTTGTTGACGCGCTTGTGAATGTCGAGAAGCCGGGGCAGGCGATCGCGCTCGAAACGTTCGATCAGCAATTCGATGACATGCTCCTCCTCGGAATAGTCCATCCTCTTTTCCTCCACCGTTGGATACGCCAGGATTCTTTCCCGGTCTGTTTCTGAAAGATGTTCATGCAACTGTCATCCTAGACTAGGTAGAGCATAGCAATTCCTCAATTTTCCTGCTCCCGTTTCCGCCTGCCCGTGAATCTGCCGGCAAGGCAGCGCAACAGCAGAGCACGGAATCCCGGGTATCCGGCCCCTTTCTGGTGACAGCGCAAGAGCATGGCTGCCGTCACACTCCCAGGTACTCTGCCGCTCCTTCCGGCGCCCGTGGGAGCGAGAGGGCAGTCGAATCAGGACGCATGGTTGCGCTCAATCATGAATTCCCGATGAAAGCCGCGCTTGTGGCCAGGATTCGCGCACAAGGTGCGCCGGTTTGTTCTATTGTTTTCTGACATCAACAAGAGAATTGCAGGAGCAAGCAAATGCATAATATCGAATCGATCCTGGCCAATGAAACCGAAGCCCTGCTCGGCCACACCTGCAGTACGATTCCCGCCGATCGGCTGCATCTCCCGGGTCCGGATTTCATCGACCGCGTCATGGGCGATTCCGATCGCAACCCGGCGGTCCTGCGCAACATGCAGACCCTTTTCAATCACGGCAGGCTGGCCGGGTCCGGTTATCTCTCCATCCTGCCAGTCGATCAGGGAGTCGAGCATTCGGCGGGGGCCTCGTTCGCGCCCAATCCGATTTATTTCGATCCCGAGAACATCGTGAAACTCGCCATCCATGGCGGCTGCAATGCCGTCGCCTCCACGCTCGGCGTGCTCGGCGCTGTGAGCAGGCGCTATGCGCACAAGATTCCGTTTCTCGTCAAGCTGAACCACAACGAGCTGCTGACCTATCCGGCACTTGCGGACCAGACGCTGTTCGCAAGCGTGCAGCAGGCTTTCGATCTCGGCGCCATTGCCGTCGGCGCGACGGTCTATTTCGGCTCCGCGGAGTCGCGCCGCCAGATCATGGAGGTCAGCGAGGCTTTCGCGCTTGCGCACGAACTCGGCATGGTGACGGTCCTCTGGGCCTACCTGCGCAACCCGGCATTCAAGCACGAAGGCACCGATTACCATACGGCCGCGGATTTGACAGGGCAGGCCAATCACCTGGCCTCGACGATCGAGGCCGATATCGTCAAGCAGAAGCAGGCGGAGTGTAACGGTGGTTACACGGCCATCGGTTTCGGCAAGACGCATCCACTCGTCTACGACGAACTGACATCGGAGCATCCCATCGATCTGGTGCGCTACCAGGTGGCCAACTGCTACATGGGGCGCATCGGCATGATCAACTCCGGCGGACCCTCGGGTGCGGACGACCTGCACCAGGCCGTGCGCACCGCGGTGATCAACAAGCGCGCCGGTGGCATGGGGCTGATCTCGGGACGCAAGTCGTTCCAGAAGCCGATGGAGGAGGGCGTTGCCCTGCTCAATGCCATCCAGGATGTCTACCTGTCGGAAACGGTCACGATCGCCTGAGACCCGGGGCCGGTTCCCTGCGGCGCCGGCCAGTCCTCTGATGGATGTCACCCTCGCCTTCGATGTCTACGGCACCCTGATCGACACCAACGGTGTCACACGGCTGCTTGTATCGATGATTGGCGACACGGCGCCTGACTTCTCGCGCCTGTGGCGCGACAAGCAACTCGAGTACGCCTTCCGCCGCGGCCTCATGCGCCGCTACAGGGATTTCGGCGTCTGCACGCGCGATGCGCTCGAGTTCACGAACGCCTTCCTGAAAACGGAGCTTTCCGGTGCGCAGAAGCAGCGACTGCTCGACAGTTACCGGTCGCTGCCGGCTTTTGCCGATGTGGCGCCGGCATTGCAGGCGCTCGAGGCCGCGGGATACCGTCTTTTCGCCTTCTCCAATGGCAGCGCGGCGGCGGTCGGGACCCTGCTCGAGTCCGCCGGCATCCTCGCCCGCTTTGTCGATATCGTCAGCGTCGACGAAATCGGGACTTTCAAGCCGGATCCCGATGTCTACCGCCATTTTCTCGAGCGCTCCGGCGTCGCTGGCGAGAGCGCCTGGCTCGTCTCCGGCAATGCGTTCGACATCATCGGCGCAGTCTCTGCCGGCATGCGGGCGGCCTGGGTGCGCCGAAAGGGCGATGCGCTGTTCGATCCCTGGGATGTCGAGCCAACGGTGACAGTGAACAGCCTTTCCGGCCTGCAGCAGGCGATCCGGCGCTATACTGGCTGATCTTGCAGCAACCACAGAGGCCTGATGCCGGAGGAAGGGATGAAAACAAGATCGTTGCAGATGTTCGCGGCCTGCCTGCTGGCCGCTGCTGTCACGAGCGCGAACGCCGCAGAGCAGAGTGTCAGGGTCACGCCGCTCGGCAGTCACGATGGCGAGTTCTGCCGCTACGACCGCGCCCTCGTCTTCGAGGACCCGGACGGCACGCGCGTTCTCTACGACGCCGGGCGCACGGTGCGGGGCGCCGATGATCCGAGGCTTGGCCGCATCGATGCCGTTCTGCTGAGCCATGTCCACGGCGATCATCTCGGCGACAGGCATCAGGCCGAAGCCAATGCCGGCACCTGCGAGCAACCCGAATTCACGGTCGATGCGACGCCGGAATCCAGCAGCGTCAGGATTGTCGTCGCCAAGAAGGCGCAGTTTCTTGTTGGCGGCGAGATGGCAAGCTTCTTCTCCAAGAAGGTCGCGGCCGCCGGTGGCGACCCGCAACAGGTGAAGCTCGTGCGTTTCGGTGCACAGCGCCGTGTCGGTGGCGTCTCGATTGCCAGCGTGCCGGCCGTGCACAGCAATGGCCTCAATCCCGCCTTTCTCGACAAGGAGCATGCCGCGGCGTTGAAGGCGAACGGCCTGACCGCCTATGTCGGCCCGCCCGGCGGTTATGTGCTGACCTTCAGTAACGGCCTTGTCGTCTACCTCTCTGGCGATACCGGCATCACGGCCGAGCAGGAGCTCGTCGTCAACCGTTTCTACAAGGCGAATCTGGCCGTCATCAATATCGGCGGAACCTTCACGACCGGTCCTCTCGAGGCGGCATATGTCATGAACGAGATGGTCAGGCCGAAGAGCGTCATCGCTTCGCATGCCAACGAGAAGGCGACCGAGAACGGCAAGCTGCTAGCGGGCACGCGCACCGGGACCTTCATGCAAGCCGTCGATGCGCCTGTCTATCTGCCGCTCAGCGGCGTGACCATGGAATTCGACGGGAAAGGTCAGTGTGTCGCAGGCTGTTGAAGCGGGTGCAGGTACGCCATTCTCAACGACGCGGCACCGCGGCAGGCGAACGCGGCGCTGGCGATCCTGATCGCCGGCCAATCCTGCGCCAGCCCCCTCAGACCTCTCCTGCAATCCGTGTGCCCGTATGACTGATCTGACCCGCTTCAGGGATTTCGTACAGAGGATGACGCGTCTCGTGGAGGCCGCGGGCGATGACGAGAGACGCCTGCTTGCCGAGGGCAAGGTGCTGCTTGCAGACCTGTTGAGGCACGATGACTGGCTGCCCGCCGAATTCGCCACCGCGGATGCGGGCCGTTACCAGCAATACCTGCTGCACTGCGACGCGCTCGAGCGGTTCTCGATCGTGAGCTTCGTCTGGGGGCCGGGGCAGAAGACGCCTGTTCACGACCATACCGTCTGGGGCATGGTCGGTGTCCTGCGCGGCGCTGAGATTTGCGAGGAGTTCAAACGCAATGCAGACACCGGCCGGCTCGAGCCGGCGGGAAAGCACAGGATCGAGGCCGGCCAGGTCGATCTCGTCTCTCCGGCCATCGGGGATATCCACCGTGTTTCGAATGCGCTCAGGGACAGCCCCTCCGTCAGCATCCATGTCTACGGCGCCAATATCGGAACCCTGCGGCGCCACTTCTTCGATCTTCCGGGCGGCGAAGCCGGCGAATTCATCTCCGGCTACTCGAATGACGTCATCCCGAATCTCTGGGGACCTTCTGCCTGAGGCCGGTCATCCGCCGGGCAAGCCGGAAACCCGATGGTCGTTTGCGGACTCGCGCAGAAGAAGCATTCCCATGATGTGATCCCCATCCGGTGTTTCATGGTGTCCGAGGAACTCGCCCGCCAGGGGCTCGACGCCGGCGCCGCAACCGCCGAGCGGGTCATGTTGAAGACCCGGGAAACTGTCGAGGGCACCGATGGCACGGCCAATGCCCAGGGCATCGAGGTGCTGCTCGCTCGCGAGGATGATGGCAAGTGGCGCCTCGAGCAGGAGTGCGGGCTGGCGCCAGAGGAGCCTGCGCACGACGGGCTGGCGCCACATCGGGATCGGCGTCATCCGCCACGATACGCAGGCACACCCTTCGGTGGAGCAACCCTCAAACAGGGGGGCGTGGTAGTTCGTGCAAGTTTCATTAGATAATGCTAATATGATATCTTTGACTGCCATGAAAAACCTCCTCCCCTTTCTCGTCTGGTACCGCTTCATCAATCCCGAGACGTTGAAGGCTGACCTGCTTGCGGGCCTGACTGGGGCGGTCATCGTGTTGCCGCAGGGCGTGGCGTTTGCGACCATTGCCGGCCTGCCGCCGGAGTATGGCCTCTACACGGCCATGGTCACTCCGATCATTGCGGCGCTGTTCGGCTCCTCCTATCACCTGATCTCGGGACCGACCACAGCGATTTCCATCGTGGTTTTTTCGGCCATCAGCCGTCACGCGGAACCCGGTTCGGCGGAATTCGTCTCCATGGCGCTGACGCTGACCTTCCTGGCCGGCGTCTACCAGCTTGCTTTCGGGCTCGCGCGGCTCGGCTCCCTCGTCAATTTTGTCTCCCATACCGTGGTCATCGGTTTTACTGCGGGTGCGGCGATCCTCATCGCGACGAGCCAGATGAAGCATGTCCTCGGCATCGAGATTCCGAAGGGCGAATCCTTCATGCACACCTGGTACGACATCTACATCGATTTCGCGAGTATCCAGGTGCCGATACTGACCGTCGCTGTCATCACGCTCGCCACGGCGATCCTGTCGAAGAAGCTCTTGCCGAAGTTGCCGAACCTGCTGCTGGCGCTGGTCGCTGGCGGAGTCGCCGCGTTCCTGCTCGGCGGTGAGCAGCGTGGCATCTCCTTCGTCGGCGAGATTCCGGCACACCTGCCGCCCCCGTCGATGCCGATGTTCAACATCGAGACCATCCAGATGCTTGCGCCCGAGGCTTTCGCCGTGGCGCTGCTCGGCCTCATCGAGGCGGTCTCGATCAGCCGCGCGATTGCCACCAGATCCAACCAGCGCATCGATTCGAGCCAGGAGTTCATCGGCCAGGGGTTGTCGAATATCGGCGGCAGTTTTCTCTCGAGCTATGCCGGTTCCGGCTCCTTCACGCGTTCCGGCATCAACTACTCCGCCGGTGCGCGCACGCCCCTGTCGGCGATCTTCGCGGCGGTTTTCCTCGCGCTTATCGTACTGCTCGTCGCGCCGCTGACGGCCTACCTGCCGGTCGCGGCCATGGGAGGCGTGATCCTGGTCGTGGCCTACAACCTCATCGACATGCATCACATCATGCATATCCTGCGTCACAGCAAGACCGAGACCGCGATCCTGCTGACGACCTTCTTTGCGACCCTGTTCCTCGAACTGGAGTTCGCCATCTACCTCGGCGTGCTGCTCTCGCTGGTGCTGTTCCTCGCAAAGACCTCGACGCCCGCGATTCCGACGCTCGCGCCGGACCATGACGAGGAAGCCGGCATGATGCTCACGGAGATCGATCAGAAGCCGCTGAAGCAGTGCCCGCAGCTCAAGATCATCCGTATCGACATGTCGATCTACTTCGGCTCCATCAACCACATCATGAATCGTATCCAGCGCATCTCCGAGAACGAGCGCATTCACAATATCCTGATCATCGGCGACGGCATCAACCTCATCGACCTGAGCGGCGCCGAGGCGCTGGTGACGGAAAACAGGCGGCTCGCCAAGCTCGGGGGCGGACTTTACTTTGCCGGGCTAAAGCCGTCTGTCTACGAGTTCATCGCGCGTACCTGCTTTGTCATGCAGATCGGCAACGACCACTTCTTCGATTCCAAGAAAAGGGCGATCAGGCAGATCTACAAGCGTCTCGACCGCGACATCTGCGCGACCTGCACGCAACTCGTCTTCGACGAATGCAAGATGCAGTGAGAATGAAGGAAGTGTCGCAGCAGAACGGAGGTTGCCGGGCCCGGACGGACCGGGCACATTCGGCAGGTTGGAGTCTTCCTGAAAAAAGCCGGCGGCTGTGATCAAAGGGTCCGGATTTGTCACCCTTCGCAGTCCCGGGAGCTTGTGGCTCGCTGCTCTCTTCCGGATTGGAGACAGTATACTGCGCTAGAAAGAAAACGATATTGCTTTGATTGCGTTAAATTCCATCAGTATGGCAATATAGTTCCATTATTTGTCTATATTTAGCAATAAATGGATATCGACGCTTTTGACCGGGCTATCCTGCAGCGCCTGCAGCAGGACGGGCGCATCTCGAACCAGGACCTGGCGGCCTCGGTGAACCTCTCGCCCTCACCCTGCCTGCGGCGGGTGCGCCGACTCGAGGAGGAGGGCATCATCGAGGGCTATGTCGCGCGGCTCAACGCGCGCAGCCTGGGACTGAAGCTCACGGCCTTCCTGCATATCAGTATGGACAGGCACACGCCCGAGCGCTTCGACAACTTCGAGGCGGCGATCGCCGGTTTTCCTGAGGTGCTGGAATGCCACCTCATCACGGGCGCGGATGCGGACTACCTGCTCAAGGTCGTGGTCGAGGGCATGGACGGTTACCAGCATTTCCTGCTCGACAAGATCACGCGCATCGAGGGCGTCTCCGGTGTGAACTCCTCGTTCGTGCTGAAATCGCCGCGCGACAGCACGGAGCTGCCGGTCAGGAGCGAACACCGCGATCACATGCCGGGTTGATGCATTTGCCGGGAGCGGTGTCACCGGTTGCGTGTGATACTTCCCGGGGGTGCGACTCACAGCCTTTATGCTGGAGAAGATTGATTCAACAGGCTGGCAGCTTGTGAGCGGTCTCAGCGTATTCCGAGGACTTCACTGTTCTCATTGGAAGGATTGGCAATGAGACAATGCAATACACCACCGCCATTGACGCTGATATCGAAATAATATTCACCGAGACCGGGGTAGAAGGCTCCCTGATGAGCGCCGTTCGTGATCGAGACCGAAGCACTCTCGGCGTTCCAGCCGCCAAAGGGCAGTGATCTGTTGTAGATACTGTTCATCATGATCGCTTCCAGCGTTGCAAGAGGAAGATCTCCCCGGTAAGCGGCCGGCCGGTTGTCAGTAAATCGCATTGGCATGATGTTGTCTCCTTTTCCTGGACTTCTCTACCCCGATGGCTGTAGGGACTCTGCCGGTTGATTGCGGTGGTCTCCGGCCTGCACTGGAATTCAGCTCGATCAATAGTCGCCTGGCTCTGCTACAGCAGGGCTGAATGACATTCCGCTGTCAACGGAGATCAATGTCCGATTCTCACCTGACGCAGTATTTTGCAGTGAAACTGCTTTCAGAAGAGTGTATCCCAATATCCTGGAGCCATGGATACGCGAAGCCGGGCGTGCGTTGCATCCTCATCAGCTGTCATCCTGCTCCGTCATCAATGCACGCAAGCGCTCGATCTCCTTCTGCATCTCCTTGACCTGTTTCACGAGGTCCGGGAGCCTCGCGGCCGCCGCCTGCTCGCGCATCGCTTTCCTGAAGTCGCGCGCTGGCGTGCCCCAGTAGTGGACCTTGTCGGGAATGTCCTTGGTCACGGTGGAGCGGCCGCCGACGGTGGTGCCGCTGCCGATCTTCAGGTGGCCGACGACGCCGACCTTGCCGCCGAGCACGCTGTGGTCGCCGACGCTGACGCTGCCGGAGATGCCGACCTGGGCGACGAGGATGACGTGCTCGCCGATGTCGCAGTTGTGCCCGACATGCACCTGGTTGTCGATCTTGGTGCCCTTGCCGATGCGCGTGGCACCGAGTGTCGCGCGGTCGATGCAGCTGCTGGCGCCGATCTCGACATCGTCGCCGATCTCGACGCGGCCGATCTGCGGTACCTTGTGGTGGTGATCGTCCATCCAGACGAAGCCGAAGCCATCGGCCGAGATCGTGGCGTTGGAATGCACGATGACGCGATCGCCGAGGATGGCGCCGGGCAGGATGGCGGCGTTCGCCTCGATGATGCATTCCTTGCCGAGCACCACGCCCTCGCCAATGAAGGCGCCGGGCCCGATGCGGCAGCGGTCGCCGACGACAGCCTGCTGCGATATCACGGCGCAGGGCGCGACCGACACGTCCTCGCCAAGGCGCGCAGCGGGATCGACAGAGGCCTTCTCGTGAATGCCCTCCCGGGCGTGCTTTTTGACATAGAGCTCTGTGATCTTCAGGAAAGCGATGCGCGGCTTGTCGACGCGCCAGACGAGGCGCTCACCGGTGTCGGGAAAGTCCACGGGCACGAGGACGGCGGCGGCTTGCGATGCCATGACCTTGTCGAGCATTTTCGCATCGTCTGCAAACGCGATGGTGTCCCCGGTGGCCTCCTCGAGCGAGCTGACGCCGTGGATCAGGATGTCGGCATCGCCGGTGTGGCCGGGGGTGAGAAGGCGGGCGAGTTGATCGAGCGTGTATGTCGGCATGCGGGCGGTTTCCTTGCTGTCGTATCAGGCCGCGATCATGGCCTGGAGCTTGTCGGCGTCGGCCGCGAAACGGCGGATGCCCTCGGCCAGCTTCTCGGACGCCATCGGGTTGTCGTTCAGCGCCCAGCGGAAGCGCGATGCATCGAGGTCGACGCGCTCGAGGTCCATGGCGCGCGCCTTCTGCGCATCGAGCAGGCGCGGCACCTCGCCGTCGGCCAGCATGAGTTCCTCCATGAGCGCCGGCGCGATCGTCAGCAGGTCGCAGCCCGCGAGCTGCAGTATCTGGCCGGTGTTGCGGAAACTGGCTCCCATGACGACCGTGTCGAAGCCGTGTTTCTTGTAATAGTTGTAGATGCGCGTGACGAGTTGCGAGCCCGGGTCATCCTCGGGCGCATACTCCTCGACACCGTCGTTCTGCTTGTGCCAGTCCGTGGTGCGGCCGACGAAAGGCGAGACCAGGGTGACACCGGCGTCGGCACAGGCTGCGGCCTGCTCGAAGCTGAACATCAGTGTCAGGTTGCAGTGGATGTCGCGCTTCTCGAGCTCCTCGGCCGCGCGGATGCCCTCCCATGTCGAGGCGATCTTGATCAGGACCCGCTGCGTGTCGACGCCGATGGCGTCGTAGAGCGCGATCAAGCGTTCCGCGCGCGCGATGGTGCCACCGGTATCGAACGAGAGGCGCGCGTCGACCTCGGTCGAGACGCGCCCCGGAATGATCTTCAGGATCTCGTTGCCGAAGTTGACCGCAAGCATGTCCATGAGCAGCTCGCTGTCGCCGCCGGCTGCCCTGACGGCCTTGTCGATCAGGTGGCGGTACGCTTTCTTGCCGGCTGCCTTGAGCAGCAGCGAGGGGTTGGTCGTGGCGTCGGTCGGCGTGTATTTGCCGATGGCGTCGATGTCGCCGGTGTCGGCGACGACAGTGGAGAGTTCGCGCAGCTGGGCGAGCTTGTTCATGATCGCTCCGGATGGTGAGTCAGACGCCCCTAGGATAGCAACTATTGGCCGGGGAAATCATCGCAATGAGGCGCCGCTGCGCCGCTGGCGGACACCGATGGAGATGGCTGGCGGATTATTTCGACGTCTCCTGCCGGCAAATGCCTGAATGGCGAGCAACATCCCTGCCTGGTATGCGAAAATAGCGGCCTGTTTGACAACCCCGTGTCTCATGAGCAGATTCGACACAATCCGGGTCATCTCCTTCGATCTCGACGAAACACTCTGGCCGACGATGCGAACCATCGTCGAGGCCGAGCGCCAGCTGTTGCTCTGGTTCGAGACGCACGCGCCGGCGCTGGCCGCGCGCCACACCATCGAGTCGCTGCGCGCGCACCGGCGCGAGCTTGCGCTGGCCAACCCGGAAATCGCCCACGACATGAATCTGACGCGCGAGCTGCACCTGCGCGAACTGCTCGAAGAGCTTGGGTATGACACGGGGCTGGCGCCGGCGGCCGTGGAACATTTCCAGGAGTACCGCAACAGGGTGTTTCCGTACGATGACGTCAGGCCGGTTCTGGAGCGCCTGCGCGATGACTACATCCTGGTGTCGCTGACCAATGGCACGACCGAGGTTGAGAAGACGCCGCTGGCCGGCCTGTTCCACCACAGCCTGAATGCCGTCGATGCCGGCCGGGCGAAGCCGCATCCGGCGATCTTCGAACTGGTCATCGATCGGACCGGCAGGGCGCCGCAGGAGATCCTGCACGTCGGCGACGATCCCGTGCGCGATATCGCGCCGGCGAGGGATCTCGGGCTCCTGACGGCGTGGATCAACCGCAACGGCGAGGAGTGGCCCGGGGAACTCGAGTCAGCGGACCACGAGATGAGCTCGCTGGAGGAGCTGCCGCTCTGAGCAGGACTCCCGCAGTGGAGCGGGACGGCCTGCGCTCGCCGGCTCTCACTCAAGCGAGAGAATGAAATTCCACTGGTTTTCCGTCAGGGGCATGATCGAGAGCCGGTTGCCCTTGCGCACGAGCGGGCAGTCCCTGAGTTCGGTGTCGGCATACTCCTTGAGCTCCTTCAGCGTGATGGTGCGCTTGAGCTTGCGCTTGTGCCTGACATCCACCATGTACCAGCGCGGATTTTCCGGGTCGCTCTTCGGATCGTAGTACTTCTGCTGCGGGTCGAAAGCCGTGTGGTCCGGGTAGCCCTCCCGGGCGACGGTCATGATGCCGACGATGCCGGGCTCGTCGCAGTTGGAGTGGTAGAAAAAGACCAGGTCGCCCTTCTTCATCTGGTCGCGCATCATGTTGCGCGCCTGGTAGTTGCGGACGCCGTCCCAGTGTTCGGTCTTTTTCGGCATCTTCATGAGATGCTCGATGCCGAAGACGTCCGGTTCGGATTTCATGAGCCAGTAATTCATTTGTTGTTCTCGAGTGATTGCGCCATGAGGCGAAAATGGTTGAGTCTCCAGGCGGCTATTTTGCCCGATTCGACCGCGGCCGTCAGGGCGCAGCCGGGCTCCGTCTCATGGCGACAGTCGCTGAACTGGCAGTGGCCGAGGAAAGGCGCGAATTCACGGAAACCCCGCTCGAGCTGTTCGCGCCCCGTGATGAGAAGGCGGAAACTGCGCACGCCGGGAGAGTCGATGAGGGTGCCGCCCTGCGGCAGGAAATAGAGCATCGCGCTCGATGTGGTGTGCTTGCCGAGCCCGCTGGTTGCTGACAATGCGCCGGTCTGGATATCGTGATCCGGCAGCAGCATGTTGACGAGCGATGACTTGCCGACGCCGGACTGGCCGACGAGGATGCTGCTTTGCCCGTGCAGCAGTCCGCGCAATTGCTCTTCACCGCTATGCTGCCTGGTGCTGACATGCAGCACGCGGTAGCCGATGTCCCCGTAGGTGGCGAACTGCTCCTGCAGTTTCCTGTGCGCGTCGTTCAGCAGGTCGGCCTTGTTGAGCACGAACACGGCCTCGAGGCCGAAATGTTCTGCAGCGACCAGGTACTGGTCGAGCAGGTAACCGGTCGGCGGCGGGTTCGGTGCGGCAACGATGACGAGCTGCGTCAGGTTCGCCGCGATGGGTTTCTCGTGACCGCCGTAGTCGGGGCGTGACAGCAGGCTCGAGCGCTCCTCGACGGCCGTGACGACACCGCCCTCGTCACCTGTTGCGTGCCACACGACCCGGTCACCGCAGACGATCTCGCCGAGGTTCTGGCGGAACTGGCAGTTGACGAGTTTGTTCGCCTCGTCGGCGACGACGAGGCTGCGTCCGTGGCGCACGACGACGGTCCCGCGATGCGGAACCTCGTCGAGGTTCTCCGGCATCTCGCCGCCCGCTTTCTGCGCCTGGCGCAGGCGCCGATCCCGGATGGCGGCAATGCGCGCCTTCTGCTGCCGGGTCAGGCGCCTGCGGGACATCTCTCGCGGATTACTCTTCGAACTTGTAGAAGCTCGCGTTCAGGTAGTGAACAATGTCGTCGACCTCTTCAGGGAAGAGGTTGGCGCCGGTCATGCTGTTGCAGCCGTTGGTGCGCTGCTTGAGGCTCTCGAGCGACTCGATCTTGCGTTTCGGCGGCATGTAGACATCCGTGCCGTGGCAGCGGCTGCAATGCATTTCATGCAGTTTCTGGCCGTTTTCGACATTGCCGGTTGCTTCCTCGGCCAGAGTGCCGCCGGCGGGCAACAAAAGGGCGCCGGTCAGGAGTGCGTGCGTGAGTTTCATAACTGGTCTCTCCGTGCTTGTGACCCTGGACATTGTATGGGATGAGCGGGCTTTTTACAGCGGGCAGAGTCGGGACACTCCCTGATTTGTGTGTGGTTTAATCGCTGTGGTGCAGGTTCAGCCAGTCGGCGAGTTTGTCGTGCGCCTCGTCGATACCGCTTTTCTTCAGCGACGAGAACAGCTGCGCGCTGTTTTGCGGTGTCTCCTCCAGGTACTTGCGCACTTTCAGCAGCGAGGCGCTGGCCGCTCCGCGCTTGAGCTTGTCGGCCTTGGTCAGCAGCACGTGCACGGGCAGGCCGATATGATTGCACCAGGTGATCATCTGCCGGTCGAGCTCCTTCAGCGGGTGGCGCACATCCATCATGACGATCACGCCCGCGAGGCAGCGGCGTTCCTCGATGTATTCCGACAGCAGGCCGCGCCACTGGTCGCGAATCGGGGCGGCGACCCTCGCGAAGCCATAGCCCGGCAAGTCGACGAGCCGCCGCCGGTCGTCGAGGGCGAAGAGATTGATGAGTTGCGTTCGCCCCGGGGTCTTGCTCGTTCTCGCGAGGGATTTCTGGTGCGTCAGCGTGTTGATTGCGCTCGATTTGCCAGCGTTCGAACGGCCCGCGAAGGCGACCTCGAAACTCGCCTCGCAGTCGGGCAGTTGCGACAGTTTTGCGGCGCTGATGAGAAACCTGGCGCGATGAAAGTAGGGGATCATGAGGGCTTGCCGAAGATCGCCTCGAGGCCGTCTGTCAGGGTCGGGTAGCGTAACCGCGTGCCGATCGTGCGCATGAGCTTGGCGTTCGATATCTTGCGCGACTCGCGCAGGTAGCTCAGCATGCCTGCGCTGAGCTCGCGCTCGGCAGCCTGCATGTCGATCTCGGGCAGCGGCTCCAGGCCCGCGTAGCGCGCGACGGTCTGGAAATACTCCGTCATGGTCGAGGGATTGCCGTCGGTGACATTGTAGATTTCACCGGGTTCGCCGGTGACGAGCAGGTCCAGCATGATCGCGGCCAGGTCGTCCTCGTGAATGCGGTTCGTGAAGGGGGCGATGTCGGCCTCGAGGACCGGTTGTCGATCGCGGATCTTCGCAAGCGGCAGCCGGTCACGGCCGTAGATGCCGGGCACGCGGACGATGAGGTGGTCGAAACCACGCGTCTTCGCAGCCCCGGCCACGCGGCGCTCGGCATCGAGGCGGCGTTTCGCGCGCCCGGCGCGGGCGTCCACCGGGGAGGTCTCGTCGATCCAGCCGCCGTGGGCGTCGCCATAGACCCCGGTCGTGCTGAGGTAGAGAAAGCGGCGCGGCAGGCCCTGTAGGGCGTCGAGGAAGTTGCCGACGAGCGGGTCCGTCTCGCCGCTGCGCGGCGGCGGCGCCAGGTAGAGCAGGTCACAGCCATCGACATCGACGGGCGGCAGCGGCGCGTCGCCAAAGTCCATCTGCAGGCAGGCGTAGCCGGCGTTTTCGAGTGCCTCGCAGCTCTCGCCGCTACGCACGATCCCTGTCACCGCTGTTCCCAGGCGGGCCGCCAGATCGGCGATGCGCCGCCCGATATCGCCGCAGCCGGCGATTACAATTTTGGCCATGAGGTTTTATTGCGCAGGAAAATACGGGACAATCTCGCAGTTTTAGAGTCTTAATTCAAGCGCATGAGCACATTTCAGATAACAGTGCAGCCCGATGGCAGGGCCTTCGACGTCGGCGGTGACGAGACGATTCTCGACGCCGCATTGCGCCAGAACGTCATCCTGCCCTACGGCTGTCGCAGCGGCAATTGCGGCACCTGCCAGGTCAAGCTGCTGTCGGGAGGCTACCACTATCCTCACGGCGAGCCGCCGGGCCTGACGGATGACGAGGACGGCTTGCTGATCTGCCAGGCGATCCCGACGAGCGACCTCGTGATCAAGGCGAGGCTGCTCGAGCGGCCTGCCGAGATCGAGCCGCGCATCATGCCGTGCAAGGTGCACACCCACGAGCCGCTGGCGCACGATGTCATGCGCGTCATGCTCAAGCTGCCCGATACGCAGCGCCTGCAGTTCCTCGCCGGCCAGTATCTCGAATTCATTCTCGAGGATGGCAAGCGCCGTGCCTTCTCGATCGCCAACGCGCCGCACGACGACGAATACATCGAGCTGCATATCCGTCACGTCGACGGCGGCACCTTCACCGATTTCGTCTTCGACTCCCTCAAGGACAAGGCGGTGTTGCGCATCGAGGCGCCGCTCGGGACCTTCACATTGCGCGAGGAGTCGGACCGCCCGATGCTCTTTATTGGCGGCGGCACGGGCTTCGCGCCGCTCAAGGGGATGCTCGAGCATGCTTTTTTCACCGGCATCAAGCGTCCGATGAGGCTCTACTGGGGCGTCCGCTCGCGCCGCGATCTCTACCTCGCCGACCTGCCGGAAGAGTGGATGGCCAGGCACGCGAATTTCCGCTTCATCCCCGTGCTCTCCGAGCCGGATCCGGACTGGAGCGGCCGCAGCGGCTACGTGCACGAGGCGGTGCTGCAGGATATCGAAAACATCGCCGACCATGATGTCTACATGGCCGGTCCGCCGGTCATGGTCACCTCCGCCAGCGAGGCTTTCGAGGCCAGGGGGCTGAGCCGCGATCACATGTACTCCGACGCCTTCGAGTACGCCGCACCCAAGGGGAAATGAGATGACGAACTTCCGGGGAACCACGATACTTTCCGTGCGCCGCAACGGCAGCGTCGTCGTCGGCGGCGACGGCCAGGTGACGCTTGGCCACACGGTCATGAAGGGCAACGCGCGCAAGGTGCGCCGGCTCTACAAGAACCGGGTGCTGGCGGGTTTCGCCGGGGCCACGGCCGACGCCTTCACGCTGTTCGAACGCTTCGAGGGCAAGCTCGAGAAGCACAGCGGCCACCTGACGCGGGCCGCTGTCGAAATGGCGAAGGACTGGCGCACCGACCGCATGCTGCGCCGTCTCGAGGCGCTGTTGTGCGTGGCGGACAGTGAGGCGTCGCTCATCATCTCCGGCAACGGTGACGTGATCGAGCCCGAAAACAGCCTCATGGCCATTGGCTCCGGCGGTTCCTATGCGCAGGCCGCGGCGCGCGCGCTGCTCGAGAACACCGATCTGTCGGCGCGCGAGATCGTCGAGAAGGGACTCAATATCGCGGCCGACATCTGCGTCTACACCAACCACAACCTCGTTCTCGAAGAACTGGAAACCCAAGACTAATGGCAGAAATCACACCCCGCGAGATCGTACAGGAACTCGACAAGCACATTATCGGCCAGCACGACGCCAAGCGGTCCGTTGCCATCGCGCTGCGAAACCGCTGGCGCCGCGCCCAGGTCGACGAGCAGCTGCGCAACGAAATCACGCCGAAGAACATTCTCATGATCGGGCCCACTGGCGTCGGCAAGACGGAGATCGCGCGCCGCCTGGCGAAACTGGCCGATGCGCCTTTCATCAAGGTGGAGGCCACCAAGTTCACCGAGGTCGGCTATGTTGGCAAGGAGGTCGATTCGATCATCCGGGAACTCGCCGACTCCGCCGTCAAGATGCTGCGCGAATCCGAGATGGAGAAGGTGCGAGACGTGGCCCGACAGAGCGCCGAGGACCGCGTGCTCGACGCCCTGCTGCCAGGACCGAGCGTCAGCTCCTGGGAAGAGGAGGCGCGCACGCCAGAAGATTCGGCCACGCGAACCAAGTTCCGCTACCGCCTGCGCAGCGGCGAACTCGATGACAAGGAGATCGAGATCGAGATCAGCAGCCCGCAGCTCGGCGTCGAGATCATGACGCCACCCGGCATGGAGGAGATGACGAACCAGTTGCAGGAGATGTTTTCCAACATCGGCAGTGGCCGCACCAAGCGGCGCAAGCTGCGCGTCAGGGATGCGCTGAAGCTGCTCGAGGACGAGGAGGCCGCGCGCCGCATCAACCAGGAGGACCTGAAACTGCGCGCCATCGAACTCGTCGAGCAGCAGGGTATCGTCTTCCTCGACGAACTCGACAAGGTGTGCGCGCGAACCGACTATTCAGGCGGCGGTGCCGACGTCTCGCGCGAGGGCGTGCAGCGCGACCTCCTGCCGCTCGTCGAGGGTTGCACTGTCTCGACCAAGCAGGGCTCGGTCAGGACCGATCACATCCTCTTCATCGCCTCTGGCGCGTTCCACCTCTCCAAGCCGTCCGACCTCATACCCGAGCTGCAGGGGCGCCTGCCGATCCGCGTCGAGCTGCGCGCTTTGGGTGTCGACGATTTTACGCGCATCCTCACCGAACCCGACGCCTCGCTGACCGAGCAGTATCAGGCGCTCATGGCGACCGAGGGCGTCGAGCTGGCGTTCAGCGAAGCCGGTATCCGCCGCATCGCTGAGATCGCCTGGGATGTCAACGAGCGTACCGAGAACATCGGCGCGCGGCGCCTGCATACGGTCATGGAGCGGTTGCTCGAAAAGATCTCCTACGAGGCGCCGGAACTGCAGGGCCAGAAGATCCTTGTCGATGAAGACTATGTCAACGACAATCTCAGTCAACTGGCCGAAAACGAAGACCTGACGCGCTACATTCTCTGAAACGCCGGCCCCGGCTTCAGGCAACGATCTGTCAATACCAGGCCCCGCGATGCGGGGCCTTTTCATTGCATAAAAAAACCGCCCCGAAGGGCGGTTCAATGATTTGTTTTTCTTCTTTTCTCTTCTTCTTGATCAGAGCCAGTAGACGAAGATGAACAGTCCGAGCCAGACGACATCGACGAAGTGCCAGTACCATGCCGCTGCCTCGAAGGCGAAGTGGTTGTGCGGCGAGAAGTGACCCTTGGCCGACCTGAACATCATGACGAGCAGCATGATGGCGCCGATCGTGACATGCAGGCCGTGGAAACCCGTCAGCATGTAGAAGGTCGAACCGTAGATGCCGGAGCCGAGTGTCAGGTTCAGGTCGTTCCAGGCGTGCTGGTACTCGTAGGCCTGCAGGCCGACGAAGATAAAGCCCAGCGCGACGGTCGCGGCCAGCCACAGGGTTGTCCGCGACTGATTGTTCTGTTTCAGCGACCAGTGCGCGAATGTCACGGTCACGCCCGATGTCAGCAGGATCAGGGTGTTGATGGCCGGAATGCCCCAGGCACCCATCACCTCGAAGGTGCCGCCGACCTCGGCCGGTCCGTTGGTCGGCCAGACCGCCTCGAAGCCGCTCCAGAGCACGGCATTGGTCATCACGCCGTCGCCTTCGCCGCCGAGCCACGGGATCGACAGCACGCGCGCGTAGAAGAGGGCGCCGAAGAAGGCCGCGAAGAACATCACTTCCGAGAAGATGAACCAGCCCATCCCCATTCGGAACGAGGTGTCTACCTGGTCGCTGTACTTGCCGCTCAGGCTCTCGTCGATAACCTCGCCGAACCACCTGTAGAGCATGTAGAGAAAGATCGCGACCCCGGTCAGCATGATCCAGGGGCCGATGCCGCTGCCGTTGAGGTAGATGGAGAAGCCGACGAACAGGGTCGTCAGGCCGATCGTTCCGATGATCGGCCAGTTCGTGCCGTGGGGCACGTAGTAATGGTCATGCGATGCGTGTGACATCTGTTAATCCCCTTCGGTGGTTAATTGTGCAACTTGGTTTTTTGGTGTCTTTTCGTAGATGGTGTAGGAGAGCGAAACAGTCTTGATGTTCTCCGGCAGGTCCGGGCTGATGGAAAAGATCAGGGGCATTTCCCGCTCTTCGCCGGCCTCGAACGCCTGCTCTGTGAAACAGAAGCACTCGGTCTTGTGGAAGTAGAGAGAGCTCTCGGCCGGGGCAACGTTGTAGATGGCCTGCCCGGTGACCGGCGTCTTGTTGAGGTTGCTCGCGAAGAAACTGGTCTGGACGTACTCCCCCGGGTTGACCTTCATCTTCGCGACCTTCGGGCGGAACTCCATGTAGGCGTGCTTGCCAACGCTGGCGACGAATTCGATCGTGATCTCGCGGCTGGTGTCGATACGCGACGGTGTCGTCGAGGAATTGTTCAGCGAGCGCCCACCGAAACCGGTGATCTGGCAGAAGGCGTCGTAGAGGGGAACCATCGCGAAACCGAAGCCGAACATGAACACGACCGCCGCCATCCCCGAGAGGATGACGCGGCGGTTGCTCGATTTGAGTTCTCTCTTATCCATCAGTCAAACCAGAGTTTCCGGATAAACGGGCCAAGGTAGAGGGCCAGCGCCACGAGCACCAGCACCACGACGGTGATGCGGATGCCGCGGCGGTTGCCCTGTTGCTCATCCTGTTGCGCCATCATCACTTGACTTGTGGAGCTTCGGTGAAGCTGTGATAGGGCGGCGGCGACGGGAGATTTTCGAACTCCAGGCCGGTCGCGCCTTCCCAGACACGGTCCGTCGCTTTCTTGCCGCCCTTGATGGTCTTGTAGACGATGTAGCAGAAGAAGACCTGTGTCAGGCCGAAGGCGAAACCGCCGATCGACGAAACCATGTTCCAGTCGGCGAACTGCAGCGAATAGTCAGGGATGCGGCGAGGCATGCCGGCGAGTCCCAGGAAATGCTGCGGGAAGAACAGGACGTTGACGAAAATGGCCGACAGCCAGAAATGGATCTTGCCGAGTTTTTCGTCATACATGTTGCCGGTCCACTTCGGCAGCCAGTAATAGGCCGCGGCCATGATCGAGAAGATCGCGCCCGAAACCAGCACATAATGGAAGTGGGCGACGACGAAGTAGGTGTCGTGGTACTGGAAGTCGACCGGTGTGATGGCGAGCATGAGGCCGGAGAAACCACCGATGGTGAACAGGATGATGAAGCCCAGCGCGAACAGCATCGGGGTTTCGAAGGTCATAGAACCCTTCCACATGGTCGAGACCCAGTTGAAGACCTTCACGCCAGTCGGTACAGCGATCAGCATCGTGGCGTACATGAAGAAGAGTTCGCCGGCGACCGGCATGCCGACCGTGAACATGTGGTGTGCCCAGACGATGAACGACAGAAACGCGATCGATGCGGTGGCGTAAACCATGGAGCTGTAGCCGAACAGCGGCTTGCGCGCGAAGGTCGGGACGATCGCGGAGACGATGCCGAATGCCGGCAGGATCATGATGTAGACCTCGGGGTGACCGAAAAACCAGAAGACGTGCTGGAACAGGACCGGGTCACCGCCGCCGGCAGCATCGAAGAAGCTCGTGCCGAAATACTGGTCTGTCAGCAGCATGGTGACTGCGCCGGCGAAGACAGGCATGACGGCGATCAGCAGGTAGGCCGTGATGAACCAGGTCCAGACGAACAGCGGCATTTTCATGAGTGTCATGCCGGGCGCACGCATGTTCAGGATGGTTGCGACGATGTTGATCGCCCCCATGATCGAGGAGATGCCGAGAATGTGGACCGTGAAGACCAGGAACGGGAAGGCGTCCTGAGTCTGCAGCACGAGCGGCGGGTACATGGTCCAGCCGGCCGCTGGTGCGCCACCCTCCATGAACAGTGTCGACAGCAACATCGTGAAGCCGAACGGCAGGATCCAGAAAGACCAGTTGTTCATGCGCGGCAGCGCCATGTCGGGCGCGCCGATCATCATCGGGATCAGCCAGTTGGCGAGACCGACGAAGGCCGGCATGACCGCGCCGAAGACCATGATCAGCGCGTGCATGGTGGTCATGGAGTTGAAGAATTGCGGGTCGACGAACTGCATGCCCGGCTGGAAGAGTTCGAGGCGGATGACCATGGCCATGGCGCCGCCGATCATGAACATCAGGAGCGAGAACAGCAGGTAGAGTGTGCCGATATCCTTGTGGTTGGTGGTGCGGACCCAGCGCATCAGGCCTTTTTCAGGGCCGTGATCGTGGTCGTCGTGCGTTGCTACGTGTTCAGACATGTTGTTTCTCCACTTGTTCTCTTGCTATTAGCGAACCGCTTTCACGTCGGACGGTTGAACGATACTGGCGCTGTTGCCGAAGGCCTTGCGCTGGTAGGTGATGACCGCGGCCATGTCGACGTCATTGAGGATGGCGGCGTATCCGGCCATGGCCGTGCCGCTGACGCCCTTGAGGATCAGGTCGATGTGCGCGGTTGCGTCGCCGTTGGCGATCGCGGAGCCGGCGATCGGCTTGCCGACACCCCCTTCCCCGTTCATGCCGTGGCAGGCCATGCAGTTGGTGTTGTAGAGCTGCTCTCCCCTGGCCATGAGTTCGTCCAGGGCCCACTCGCGATCCGCGCCGGCTGCCGCTGCCTCGGCGGCCTGCTTCTTCTCGCCAAGCCATTGCTGGTAGTCGGCGTCGCTGACGGCCTTGACGACGATCGGCATGAAGCCGTGGTCCTTGCCGCAGAGTTCCGCGCAATTGCCGCGATAGGTGCCTTCCTTTTCGATCTTTGTCCACATTTCGTTGATGTAGCCCGGGATGGCATCCTGCTTCTGGCCGAGTTCCGGCACCCACCAGGCGTGAATGACGTCGGAGGCGGTCAGCAGAAGACGGATCTTCTTGTTCACGGGGAGGACCAGCGGTTCGTCGACATCCAGCAGGTAGTTTTCGATCTGCGTGACGTCGCTGCCCGAGTCCATCTGGCGGGCCGTGTTGTGATCGGGATGCAGGTTGCTGATGAAGTCGACCCCTTCATCCATGTACTCGTATTGCCATTTCCACTGGTGGCCGGTGATCTTGACGGTCATCTCGGCGTCCGTGCTGGTATCGGACATGTAGAGCAACGTGGAGGTGGCCGGGACGGCGATGGTGATCAGGATCAGGAAAGGCACGGCGGTCCAGAGGATCTCGAGCTTGGTGCTCTCGTGGAAAGTGGCCGGCACCGCGCCCTTGGACTTGCGGTGGTTGATGATCGAGTAGGCCATGGCGCCGAAGACCACGATGCCGATGATGATGCAGACCCAGAGGATCCACATGTGCAGATCATAGACCTCGCGCGAGATCGGCGTGACCCCCTGCGTCAGGTTCAGTTCGTCGAAGCCCGCCATCGCAGGGCCGGCCGTCATGGCCAGTACTGCAGCGGCGAGGGCGCCTTTTTTACGTTCTTTTGTCATCAAGTCCCCCTTCAGGTAGATTGCTCACCTGTATTCCAGATGGTCGTATTGTCGGTTATCCAAATATTCGCAGGGGTCCTGCGGACAGCGTCAGCCGGCCGCAATCGCCATGCGCAGGTTTTGTTCCAGTTCTGATCGCTCCTCCTCGTCGAGAAAACTCGCGATTTCGACGGATTTCCCGTGAGAGCGGATCATTAGCCTGCTCGGGTACCAGGCGTGTGAACCTTTTTCTCTAATTATCTGCACCCAGTAGCGCTGGAATTGCTGGCGTCGCTCCCGCCCGTGTTCCTTCTGGATCAGGACGAGCCGGTTTGCGTCGAGATCGATGGCTTCCATGCGCTCGTTGCGGCGCAGAAGGTAAAGTATGCAGCCGCCCAGCAGAGCCATCTCCAGCAAGGCGAACAGCAAGATGGGCCAGAGTCCCAGCAGCGTGAATCTGATGGCTATCCCGAGGGAAACGATTGAAATGCAAGCCGCCTACTGCTGATGTTTGTTGAGTTTGCAGCAGAGTCTCAAGTGGCTACAAATCAGTTTCGGTTATAGTTGTATAAATGGATGGCGAATGCAACGTGTAATGCCAGGGAAAGCCAGAATATTTTTGACTGTATTAGTCGAATCTAATATGATTGCCGGCCCGATCACAGCCGCGTAAGGTCTATGTGTTGGCAGGTTGGCAACCAGCGGATTCGGAAGGATCAACATGGCACTCGACATCCAGGTGGACAACATCAAATGCGGCGGCTGCGTCAGTACGATTCGCACGAAACTCGAGGAGGCCTTCGAGGCCGGGGTTTCCGTCGATATACAGTCAGGCGTTGTCACGATCGACTCGCCAGATGAGCTGCGGCCGCAGATCGTCGCCAGGCTGGAGCAACTCGGCTATCCGGAGAGCGGGACCTCGGAAGGGCTCGGCAAGGCCACGGCGAAGGCCAGATCCTTCGTCAGCTGTGCAATCGGGCGAATGAGCAGCACGGACGACGACTGAAGGGCGGTTGTCGCCGTCACTCACCGGCAATCCGGGCGGTCGGATTGCCGCAAAATCAACTTGAACAACGCAATGGGGTGTACTCATGGCACATGGGGCAGCTGCGGTCGATGCGCAGTACAACTACGATATCGTCAAAAAATTCGCCATCATGGCACTGGTCTGGGGAGTGCTCGGCATGACAGCCGGGACGTACATCGCCGCGGAGCTGGCGTTTCCTTTCCTCAATTTCGACACGCCTGAAATCACCTTTGGCCGCCTGCGACCGGTGCATACCACGCTGGTCATCTTCGGTTTCGGCGGCAGCGCCCTGTTCGCAACCTCTTACTACGTCGTTCAACGTACGTGCCAGACACGCCTCTACAGCAATTTCATGGCCAACCTGACGTTCTGGGGCTGGCAGCTGTCCGTTCTCCTCGGCGTCATCGGTTATGTCAACGGCTACACGCAGGGCCGCGAATATGCCGAGTTTGTCTGGCCGATCGATCTCCTGATCGCGGTTACCTGGGTCATCTACTTCATGGTGTACGTACAGACACTGCGTCGTCGCTCGCAGCCGCACATCTACGTGGCCAACTGGTTCTACATGGCCTTCATCCTGGCGACCGCGATCCTGCACATTTTCAACAATCTGGCCGTGCCTATCAGCATGTTCAGCCTGCATTCCTACAGCGCCTTCTCCGGCGTGCAGGACGCCATGACCCAGTGGTGGTACGGCCATAACGCGGTGGGCTTCTTCCTGACCGCAGCTTTCCTCGGCATGATGTACTACTTCGTGCCGAAACAGGCGGGCCGCCCCGTCTACTCCTACCGCCTTTCCATCGTGCACTTCTGGGCGCTGTCGTTTCTCTACATGTGGGTCGGCGCTCACCACCTGCACTGGACGGCGCTGCCTGACTGGACCTCCTCGCTGGCGGCGACCTTCTCGATCCTGCTGCTGATGCCATCCTGGGGCGGCATGATCAACGGCATCATGACGCTGTCCGGTGCCTGGGACAAGCTGCGCACGGACCCCATCATGCTGTTCCTGATCACGGCGCTGGCGTTCTACGGCATGTCGACCTTCGAGGGACCGATGATGTCGCTCAAGAGCGTCAACGCGCTGTCGCACTACACCGACTGGACCGTTGGCCACGTCCACTCAGGGGCTCTCGGCTGGGTCGCGATGGTCAGCTTCGGCTCCTTTTATCACATGATTCCGCGCCTCTATGACACCGAGCTCTGGAGCAAGAAGCTGGTCTACGTCCACTTCTGGCTGGCGACGATCGGCATCGTTCTCTACATCACCGCGATGTGGGTTTCCGGCATCGGGCAGGGCCTGATGCTGCGTGCCTTCGATGACTACGGCAACCTCGCCTACACCTTCATCGAGACGGTGACCTTCATGCACCTGCCGCTCGCGACACGCATGATCGGCGGAATCTTCTTTGTCGCCGGTATCCTGACAATGGCTTTGAACATCACCATGACGATTCGCGCGGCCAAGAAGGAACAGGCTGAAATCGAAGCCAGGATCGCGGCCAAGATGGCCAAGGCGGGAGTCTGACCATGAAATTCCGGTTTGCACACGAAAGCATCGAGATTAACGCGGGCCTGCTGATCGGGCTGACCATGGTCGTCATCAGCATCGGCGGACTCGTGGAAATCGTTCCGCTGTTCTACATCGACGAGACCATCGAAAAGGTCGAGGGCGTGCGTCCCTACACGCCACTGGAGCAGGCGGGCCGCGACATCTACGTGCGCGAGGGCTGCTACACCTGCCATTCGCAGATGATCCGCCCGTTCCGCGACGAGGACCTGCGCTACGGCCACTACTCGCTGGCGGCCGAATCGCAATACGACCATCCTTTCCAGTGGGGGTCGAAGCGGACCGGGCCAGACCTGGCGCGTGTCGGTGGCAAGTACTCCAACGACTGGCATGTCCAGCACCTGAAGGCGCCGCGCTCCGTCGTGCCGGATTCGATCATGCCGAATTACCCGTGGCTGGCTGACAATGCACTCGACTACTCCGATATCGCCGACAAGATGCGCGCGCTGAAAACGGTTGGTGTGCCCTACTCGGAATCCGATGTCGAATACGAGCAGAACGTGGAGAAGTTCGGCCAGGAGATGGCTGACATGTTCAATATCCACAGGGCGCAGGAGAGCCTGCTGGCCCAGGCGCAGCAGGGCAACTTCGATGGCAACCAGGCGCGGCTGACAGAGATGGACGCGCTCGTCGCCTATCTGCAGATGCTCGGTACCCTCGTCGACTTCAGCAAGTACGACGAAGGCTACTTCGCCGAGTTCCGTTAATCAGTTAGCAGAGGGGTCGATTCGCAATGCCCGAATGGTTGACTTCGATGGAAGGCAGCAAGCCGGTCGCGCTGCTGATCTTTTTCATCACTTTCATCGCTATCGTCATCTATATCTATTCGGGCAAGAAGCGCAAGCAGCGGCTGGAATCCTACAAGTACATTCCGTTCGCTGACGAAGCCGGGTCCGAATCGAAAGCGGACCAAGACGAATCGGCCGAACCGGATGACAAAGGTAAATCATCATGAGTGACAACACACAACAACAGAAAAGCGGCGCCGTACAGACCACGGGTCATGCGTGGGACGGCGATCTGCAGGAGTTCAACAACCCCCTGCCGCGCTGGTGGGTCTGGACCTTCTATGCCACGATCGTCTTCTCGCTCGTCTACTGGTTGATCTTCCCGACCTGGCCTTATGCCAACACCTACACCAAGGGCGTCGGCAACACCATCACCTTCCAGAACGACAAGGGCGAAGATGTCACGACACACTGGAACACCCGTTCGCTGCTGATCGAGGAGATGCAGACCGGCGAGGAGGCCCTCAAACAGAAGGCCTATCTCGAGAAGGTCAATGCCGCGAGCTACGACGAAATCATGTCTGATCCCGACATGATGGCTTTCACCGAGTCCTCGGCCAAGGTGCTGTTCGCCGACAACTGCGCGGCCTGCCATGGCCCGGGCGCGGCTTTGCCGCAGAGCGCTTTCGGGCTCTACCCGAATCTCGCGGACGACGCCTGGCTCTGGGGTGGTACGCTGCAGGACATCGAGCAGACCCTGAAGCTCGGCCGCAATGGCTACATGCCTGCGTTCGGCGCCACGCTCAGCGAGGAGCAGCTCGACCAGGTCGCGCACTATGTCCTGAGCCTCTCGATGGAAGGCGCCGATGCGCAGAAGGCCGCGGCGGGCAAGGAGATCTTCAACGGCCAGGCTGGTGGCTGCCACTATTGCCACACGAAAGAGGCGACGGGCCTCGAGTCCCAGGGGGCGGCCAACCTGACCGACGCCATCTGGACGGTCGCCAGCGTGCCGCAGGCGCCGACGACCGAAGCCAGGCTCGTTGCCATCAAGCAGGTCGTCCGCAATGGCATCAAGCGCGTGATGCCGGCCTGGTCAGGCCGTCTCAGCGATGACGAAATCAAGCAGCTGGCCATCTACGTGCACCAGCGTGGTGGTGGCAAGTAACCGCTGATTCGATCCCAAACAGGCAGCGGACATGCGGCGTCATGTCCGCTGTTTTCGTCTAGGCAGGAGCAGATGTCACAACAGCAGACAGACCAGCAGCCTCTCTACGAAGCGCGGCGCTCGATTTTTCCGCGTTCCGTCAAGGGTCGATTCCGCAACATCAAGTGGGCGATCCTGCTCATGGCCTATGGCGTGTACTTCCTGCTGCCATGGGTCCGCTGGGAACGCGCCGCCGGCCCGGACCAGGCCGTGCTGTTCGATCTCGTCGGGCGCAAGTTCTATCTTTTCGGCCTGACCGTCTACCCGCAGGACATCTTCTGGCTCGCCGGCTTCCTGATGCTTGCGGCCTACCTGCTGTTTTTCGTCACGGGAATCGCAGGTCGCGTCTTTTGTGGCTATTTCTGTTTCCAGACGCTCTGGACCGATGTCTTCGTGCTCGTCGAGCGCATCGTGCAGGGCGAGCGCCCGGCGCGAATCCGCCTCTCGAAGCAGCCGATGAACCGCGAGAAGGCAGTGAAGCTCGGTCTGACGCATCTCCTGTGGCTGCTCGTCGCCTTCGCCACCGGGCTCAGCTTCGTGTTCTACTGGGGCAACGCGCCAGATCTGATCGTCGATTTCTTCACTGGCCAGGCGCCCTTTGCGGCCTACGGGACCACGCTTTTTCTGACCGCGACGACCTACGTCATGGCCGGTCTCGCGCGCGAACAGGTTTGCACCTACATGTGTCCCTATTCGCGCTTCCAGAGTGCCATGTTCGACAAGGACACGCTGATCGTCTCCTATGACAGCAAGCGCGGCGAGGGCAGCGCGGGGCGCGCCCGGCTCGGCAAGGACCTCAAGACCAGAGAGCAGCGCGAGGCGGCCGGCGTCGGTGATTGCATCGATTGCGGCTACTGTGTGCAGGTCTGTCCGACCGGTATCGATATTCGCAACGGGCTGCAGATCCAGTGCATCTCCTGTGCGCTCTGTATCGACGCCTGCGACACCATCATGGATTCGCTCGGCTGGGAGCGTGGTCTCGTCAGCTACACTTCCGAGCGCCAGGAAGAGGAGGGCCGCCGGGCGCGCCTGCTGCGGCCGAAGGTGATCGGCTACTTCATTGTGCTGCTCGTGATCATCGGGGCGCTGGTCTGGAATGTCTCGCACCAGCAGCTGTTCGACCTCTCGGTCGCGCAGGAGCGCCAGCCTCTCTACGTGATGCTCTCCGATGGACGGATCCAGAACAGCTACGAGTTCAAGATGAACAACAAGACCGGTGGCCCGCTCGAACTCGAGTTCGAGCTCGTCGGCCTGGAGGATGCCGAACTCGATCTTGGCACCTTCAGCCACATCGAACTCGCGCCCGACCAGCGGCTGCGCCTGCGCGCGCATGTCAAGCATGCCGCGCCGGCAGGCCCTGCGAACTCCGCGACCTTCAGGATCCGCGCCGTCCCGACGAACAGGCCCGACCTGGAGCCCTTCGAGAAGGACGCCGTCTTCTCCTGGCCCGGGGGCAACTGAGGCATGAACACGACCGGGCTGCTCGGCGTTATCGGCATCGGGGTCGCTCTCGAGATCCTGGCATTCGTGCTGCTGCGCTTCCTGACCAAACTCGATGGCAAGGCGATGGCCACGATCATCGCGCTCGGCGTCATCGGCATTTTCATCCCGTGGGTCATCATCAACTGGCCCGGCGGCGATGTCTTCGCCATCGAGATCGGCATTTTTCTCGTCGTCGCCTACGTGCTCGGCATCATCGGGCGCCGCGCCGGCAAGAGCTGGCACTGGGCGCCCGCGCTGATCTTCGGCTTCTTCGTCATCGTGGTCGCCGTCAACGTCATTTTCGTGACGCTGGCCGAGACCGGGATTACCGGCATTTTCTCGAAACTGCTGCCGGAACCCCAGACCAGCACGGTCGCCAACTCGCGTTTCCCGGGCACCGTTTCCCACGACTTCCAGGAAAAGGAGGCGCTCTACAACGCCTACCTGCAGGACGTGCGGGAACAGCAGCAGCGCGGCTGGCAGGTGCGCAAGGGATGGCAACACAAGCCCGTCGTTGGCGAACCCGAGCTGTTCATGATCGAGGTGCGCGACAGGGAGGGCATGCCGGTCCGTGGCGCGAATGTCACGGGTGAGTTCCTGCGTCCGTCGAACAGCGATGACGATTTCAGCTTCGAGCTCGACGAGGCGGCCGAACACGGCTTCTACGAGAAGCCGCTGACCATGCCGCGTCCCGGCATCTGGAGCCTGGTGCTGCGGATCACCAGGGGCGACGACGTGCACGAGATCCGGGCCACGACCTCAGTCTCCGCGAGGGAATAGCGATGAGCGCCGGCGGTGACCAGAGCTGTTACCACTGCGGCCTGCCGTTGCCCGAAGAGGGCGATTTTCCGGTCACCATTCGCGGCGTGGAGCGCAAGATGTGCTGCCGTGGCTGCCAGGCCGTGGCCCAGGCCATTGTCGACGGCGGTCTCGAATCCTTCTATGACCATCGCACCGAGACTTCGCGCAAGGCCGACGAGCTCATTCCGGAGGAGCTGCTGCGTTTCGATCTCTACGACGAGGAGGCGGTGCAGGCGAGTTTCGTCAAGGTCGCGGAGGGTGACCGGCGCTCGGCTTCGCTGATCCTCGAAGGCATCACCTGCGCCGCCTGCGTCTGGCTCAACGAGCGCCACGTGCGTTCGCTGCCGGGCGTGCTCGCGTTCGACGTCAACTACACGACACACCGCGCGCGCGTCGAGTGGGACAACTCGCAGTTGCACCTGAGCGACATCCTCAAGGCGATCACGGCCATTGGCTATGTCGCCCACCCGTTCGATCCGGGCCGCCAGGAGGCGATCTACAAAAAAGAGCGCAAGCGCGCGCTCAGGCGCCTGGCCGTCGCCGGTGTCTGCGCCATGCAGGTCATGATGCTGGCCGTGGCGCTCTACTCGGGCGACTACTACGGCATGGATGCGGAAATGCAGACGTTCATGCGCTGGGTCAGCATGCTGCTGGCCACGCCCGTGGTCTTCTACGCCTCCACCGATTTCTTCCGTAACGCCTGGCGCGACCTCAGGCGCCGCCAGGTCAGCATGGACGTGCCGGTCGCGCTCGCGATCGGCGGCGCCTACGCCGCCAGCGTCTGGACCACGCTCGCCGGTGGCAAGGAGGTCTATTTCGACTCCGTGACCATGTTCTCCTTCTTCCTGCTGTCGTCACGCTTTCTCGAGATGGGCGCGCGCCATCGCGCCGGCCAGGCTGCCGAGGCGCTCGTGCGCCTGTTGCCGGCGACCGCGACGCGACTCGTCGACGGCATCGAGGAGGTGGTCTCGGTCAACGATCTCGCGGTCGGCGACCGCGTCCTCGTTCGCCCCGGCGAGACGGTGCCGGCGGATGGCATCATCGTCGAGGGCACGAGTTCCGTCGACGAATCCCTGCTGACCGGCGAAAGCCTGCCGCAGCTGCGCCGCATGGATGATGCTATCGTCGGCGGCAGCCTCAATGTCGAGAGCCCGCTCGTCATGCGCATCGACAAGACCGGTGAAGACACGGTCGTCTCCGGCATCGTGCGGCTGCTCGAGCGCGCGCAATCCGAGAAACCGAGGATCGCGCGCTATGCCGATCGCATCGCCGGCTGGTTCGTTACGGCCGTGCTGCTGCTGGCCACCGCCGTCGCCTTCTACTGGTGGCGCCAGGACCCCGATGCGGCATTTGCCATCACACTCTCGGTACTCGTCGTGACCTGCCCCTGCGCCCTCTCGCTGGCGACGCCCGTCGCGATCACGGCAGCGACAGGAACCCTGACGAGGATGGGGTTGCTCGTGACGCGCGGGCACGCCATCGAAACCATGGCGAAAGTCACGCAGATCGTGTTCGACAAGACCGGCACGCTGACGCGCGGCCGCCTGCAGCTGCTGCAGACGACGCTGCTGGCGGACAGGAGCGAGGAGGAGGTGCTGGCCATTGCGGCCGCGCTCGAGGCCCGGTCGGAACATCCCGTGGCGCGTGTCATCGCGCGGCATGGCAGCGGGTTCGTGGCCGATCACGTGCAATCGACTCCCGGGCAGGGCATCGAGGCGCATGTCGACGGGCGCGACTACCGCATCGGCACAGCGGAGTACGTCGCCGGACTCTCGGGCGTGGCCGCGCCGGCCAGGGAATCGATCAACAGCCAGGTCTACCTCGGCGATGCCGGCGGACTGCTCGCCTGCTTCGAACTCGGTGACGAGCTGCGCGACAATGCACCCGCAGTGATCGACGGCCTGCGCACCATGGCGATCGAGCCGCACCTGCTGTCGGGCGATGCCGAGAGGCCGGTTGCAGCGATTGCCGGGGCCCTGGGTATCGACAGCCCTGTCGCCGGCGCATCGCCGCAGAGCAAGCTGGCCTACGTGCGCAACCTGCAGGAGCAGGGCGAGGTCGTGGCCATGGTCGGCGACGGTGTCAATGACGCGCCGGTGCTGGCCGGTTCCGATGTCTCCGTGGCCATGGGTGGCGGTACCGAGCTGGCGCACGCGAGCGCCGATTTCGTGATGCTGTCGGACCGGGTCGAGAATCTGCTCGGCGGCGTGCGCATGTCACGGCGCACCATGCGTATCATCCGCCAGAATCTGGCCTGGGCACTGGTGTATAATATGGGCGCTTTACCGCTTGCTGCGGCCGGTTTCGTGGCCCCGTGGATGGCCGCGCTGGGGATGTCAGCCAGCTCGCTCGTCGTGGTCGCCAACGCGCTACGGTTGCGCAACACCACCGGAAACTGATTATGAGCATACTCTATCTGCTGATCCCGCTGGCCGTCATCCTCATGATCGTCGCGGTCGCATTTTTCATGTGGACCATCAAGAGTGGTCAATACGAGGATCTCGAGGGGCCTGCTCACCGCATCCTCATGGATGACGACGATCCCATGATACCGAGGCCGGGGAAATCGAAAGATTCCGACGCCGACGAATTCAAGAAGTAACTGGAGAGATATCCATGTTTAATCACGACAACCTGCCGCTGACACTGACGATCCTGCTCATCATTTTTGCATGGCTGAGCTTCTTTTCGGTCATCCTGTTCGGCTGAAGCGCCCCTGATGCGGCAAGACAGCCCGGATTGCCGGGCTGTCTTGTTTCCAGATCGACTGCCGGGCCGGCGAATCAGATCTCAATCATTTCGAAATCGGACTTGGTCACGCCGCACTCCGGGCACTCCCACTCCTCAGGGACATCCTCCCAGCGTGTGCCGGGCGCGATGCCCTCATCCGGAAGGCCCGCAGCCTCGTCGTAAATAAATCCGCAGACGATGCATTCCCACTTCTTCATCGATCTCTCCAGGTTCAACTGTCTCGTATCCAATGCAATAAATACAGATTCTGCACGATTCGAGGCGCCGATTCCCCCTGCCAAGTGTGGAGAAATTGACCAGCCCTGTGTTTGACACGCACGCAAGGAGTAACAAGAGGCCGCAGACAGGCAGTCGAAGGCCTGTTAACAACGGCGGTGTCGGTTACTATACTCTCAGGAAACAGGAGGTGATTGCAGCTTGGTCATTCACAAATTTACTTTCCCGGCGCTCATCGCGTTCCTGTCGCTATCGTTTCCCGGCATGGTTCCGGCGGCAGAGCGTTTCGGGGAGCGCTATTGCAATGAGCCCGGCTACTACTGCATGACAGTCCGCCCCGGGGACAGCTGGGATTCCCTTTTCCCCTACGAGAAACACAAGGATCTCGTCATGCGCCTGAATCGCATGAATATCCGCCTGCGTCCCGGCATGCGCATCGCCGTGCCGAAAGACATCGATTTCGTTTCGCTGAATGTCATCGCGCCGTTTGCGCAGGCCATCGATCCTGACTACACATCCAGGATCGTCATCAAGCTGGATGCACTCGCCTGGGGCGCCTACGACAAAGAGGGACAACTCGTGAAATGGGGACCGTTATCCGGCGGCAAGGCGTATTGCGCCGATGTCGAGAGCCCCTGCCCCACGCTGACAGGCGATTTCATTGTCTACCGGACAGGCACGAAGAAGTGCAAGTCGAAGAAGTTCCCGGTCGGCGAGGGGGGCGCCAAGATGCCCTATTGCATGTTCTATGACGGTGGCTATGCCATTCATGGCTCCTACGAGGTGCCTGGCTACCATGCCAGCCATGGCTGTGTGCGCACCTACATCGAGGATGCACGCTGGCTCAAGGAGGAGTTCGTCCGCAAGGGCTGGACGCGCGTGATCGTGCGCTGATGCCGGCCGGCTGGCCGGCATCGGAAGGGAAGGCTTCAGCTCAGTCGGAGTCGGCCGGCGCCGGCTGGGCCGGCGGGTTGTCGAAATCGACCATCTTCTCCATGTCCGGCATTGCCTTTTCCATGGCGGTGACGACATCTCCACCGATCGCCTTGCCGACCACGCCGAGATTCATCATGGCGATATAGGTCTTGCCGTCGGATTTTTCGTAGACGGCGAAGGTGCAGGGCATCATGACCGAGAGGTACTTGTTCTCGTCCGCCTTCAGGAGATCGGCCGCGATCTGCGGCTCGCACATCTTCAGCAGCTGCATCGGGCCGATATCGGTGCCGACGATTTTCTTGAAGTTTGCCTGAAAGTTCGCTTTCCATTTCTTCGGTACCTTCCAGCCAAGGGCCTTGGCGTTCGCCTCGAGGTTGGTCAGGGTCTCCTCGAAGCTGTAGGGGCTTTCGAACTCCTTGACGAGCAGGTTCGCGGTCTGGGACTTGATGATGAACAGGGTGCCGAAAATACCGAGCAAAAGCGCCACCAGGAAGGTGACGGCAGTGTGGCCGGATTGCTTGTACATATTATTTCTCCTCTAGTAGCGTGCTGACGCCATGGCGGGCGTTCAGCATGCGTATGTTAGCACGCGGATCAGGTGCGACGAGGCCTCAGCGGGGCATTGTCGAAGTGGATACCGCTCCAGCCGTGCCGCATGAAGGCGCGGATATTGGCGTGATCCGATCCGTCGGGATTTGCCAGCACGTGGCGATAGTGCTCGCCGAAACAGGCAAGCGTCTGCTGCTCGGTGAGGCCGTTGAGACGACCAAAGGCAAAGATCCTGCAGGAGCCCTGGTTATGGTCCGCGGCATTTCGGACGAGATCATCTCCGCTGCCATTCCTGAATGCTGTCGGCCTGGCCTCGTAGTGCGCATCGATCATGGCCATGGTCTCTGCGAACAGCAGGCTGTCGTCGTTGCCGAGGCGCGCGATGAAGTCGTCGAGCGTCATCATTTTCTGCGTCGTCAGAAAAAGAGCTCACCATAGCACGCCGGCGGTGCGCTTTCGGTTAGACTTCGAGTCAAACAGTCCATTGGAGGAGAAAAAGATGCATGTCGGTTATATCGGCCTCGGCCTCATGGGGCGTCCCTGCGCCCTGCACCTGCACAATGCCGGACACAAGCTGGCGGTTTACGCGCGCCGACAGGTGAGCCTGGCACCGTTCGAGGAGGCCGGCGCGAACATCTGCATGACACCGGCGGCGGTCGCAGGTGACTCCGATGTCATCTTCGTCAATGTCTCCGACACGCCCGATGTCGAGCAGGTCGTTCTCGGCGAGAACGGCATTATTCATGGCGCGAAACCTGGCTCGGTCGTCGTCGACATGAGTACCATCTCGCCGGTCGCCACGCGCGAGATCGCCACGGCATTGAAAGAGAAGGGCATTCACATGCTCGACGCCCCCGTCTCCGGCGGCTCCATGGGGGCGGAGGCCGGCACATTGTCGATCATGGTCGGCGGCGAGCCGGAGATTTTCGAGCGCATCCTGCCGCTTTTCGAGGTCATGGGCTCGAACATCGTGCACATCGGCGAAAACGGCGCCGGCCAGGTGACCAAGGCATGCAACCAGATCGTCATCACCCAGACCATCGCCGGCATCGCCGAGGCCTGGTGCATGGCCGATGCCATGGGCGTCGACAAGCGCAAGGTGCGCGAGGCGCTCATGGGCGGCTTTGCCAGCAGCCGCATCATGGAGTTGCACGGACAGAAGATGATCGACGGTGACTATACGCCCGGCTTCAAGTCCGTATTGCACAAGAAAGACATGAACATGGTGCTCCAGGCAGCCAGCGCACTCGGTCTTTCGCTACCGGGATCGGCGCTCGCGACCCAGTGGCTCAACGCGCTCGTCGGCCAGGGTGACGATGATCTCGACTCGTCGGCGATCTACAGCATTCTCAGGAAATTGAACGCATAGCGCCGGCAGTCGCGGGGCCGGGGCGTTCCGCGCGAGTCCAGATGGCTCGAATGCTCGCCGGGACGCTGGCCCGTCGCTGCGTCAGGGCATCAGCTTCATCGGCCTGGCGATCTTGCGCGTGTTCTCGCGCATGATGCTGACATTGCGCGTCATGCTCATGAAGCGGTTGTCGATATTCGTCATGCCGCTGCTCATGAGTTTCATGTCCTCGTCGATGACGCCCATGCTGTCGCGGATGCTGCTCATGGCCGCACTGACACTGGTCATCGAGGTCGTCAGTGAACCCATGTTGCCGGCGATCCTGTCCATGTGCTGCATGCTGGCGTCGAAGGATTCGACCTTGTCGGTGATGGTGATCATGTCTTCCTTGATGATCTCCATGTGCCGGTGCATCGAGTCCATGTTGTCGACGATGCCATTGAGGTTCTGCGCCAGGACCCAGACGTAATAGACGTTGAAGATCGCGAGAACCAGCATGAAGAGTGACACCACCACGATGACGCCGTCCGTGATCTTGAAGTGGCGGTAGCGCTCGTCGAGATGAAACTGGGTCTCCCTGCCGAGGCGGGCGATGACCTGAATCCAGACGCGTTTCGAATCACTCTGCATGCCGGCAATCCTAGGGGAACGGGAACATGTCGTCCATGCGCCGGGCGGGTTTCGACATGCGGTCGATGTCGTGGCTCATGCGGTTGATTTCGAAATCCATGTGGTCGACGGTCGCGGAGATGTTGCTGACATTGTTACGCACGCCGTTGACGCTCGTGCTGATGCCGCTGACAGTGGTCGTCATGGTGTTCATGTCATCGACGACGCGGGTCATCTGTTCGTCCATGACGCTGGTTTGCTGTTCGATGTCGTTGAGCAGCGAGACGCGTTTCTCCATGGAGTCGATGTAGGTCTGCATGCGGGTCATTTGCGCGGAAACCAGCGTGAAGTTGGTGTTCATGTCATGGACCACGCTGGAAATCTTGTTGACTTGCGTCGAGAGGGTCAGCAGCAGGATCAGGATGGAGATGGCGATGAGACCGAGAATGATCAGCCCGGCCTGGATGCTGTGATTGAGCCGCGCCGCGAGGATGTTCTTCATCTCGATCTGACTCAGGATGATGCCCTCGAATGAACTCACTGCACGCACGAACTGCTGGTGCAGGATCTTCTCGTCGTCACTCGTCTTGATTTCGGGCTGCTCGTCAGTCAATGAAGAAGCCTTGATGTAATTGGTTCGGAGATCATACGTTATCTGGTCAGCTTTTTCAGCCTTGCCCGGGACAGAAGCGTTTTGGTATCAAGCAGATAGCATCCGCAGTGCTCACCAGGGCGCCATTCTGCCCATGCGGCCCATGGTCGCATCCACGTCGTGGGCCATCATGCCCATGGTGATATTCATCTGGTGCATGTCCACAGCCATGTTTGGCATGGCGCTCATTTTGTGATTCATCTGTGTCATCGCAGTCGTCATGGTCTCCATGTTGTCAGCCATGCGCGGGACGGCCTCGAGCATGGATTGCATGTCCCTGAGGATCACGGCGACTGCGTGCAGTGGATCGAAATTGCCGGGCTTGGCAAGGTCGCTGCGCACTGCTTCGAGCGCCTTGTCGAACTCCTGCTTGTTGCGCTGCTCGAGATCCCGGAGCCTTTGCGCTTCGCGCTGTTCCCACTGCGCTGCCTTGCGGTAGTCGGCGCTGATACCCTGTTCCATTCGTTGCGCGAGGCCGTCATTACCTGCGACAGCCGCGTTCGAGCCCAGCAGGCCGTAGAGGCCTGCTACCGCGAGGGCGACGAGCGCCAGCATTGCAAGCAGCAGGCCGCGGTAATTGCGTTCCATGCGGGCGAGTCGCTGTTCGTTGTGAGCAAGCGCCGCTGCAAGCATGCGATGCAGTGAGTCGGAGTCCCTGGTGTCATCGATTGCGTTCATTGTCGTTCCTGTGAGTCCGGTCGGTAGAGTGCCAGACTAGCCGAAATGCCTCAGTGCCGCTACCCGGGACAGGCCGCCGCAAGCGCTATGCGGGACGCGTGGAAATAGAGGGCAATTTCCGGCTGCCCGTGATGGTGTCGAGGACGCACAGAAGTGCACACGACGCCATCAGGGGCTAGGCGCGCGGCTTCATCACTGGTCCGGCCACAACAGGAGGCCGACATAGAAGAAGAATCCGGCGAGCATCAGGGATCCCGTGGCGACGGCAATCCCGGAAAAGCTCGGGCCATGCGTAAACATGTTGCGCATCGACACAAATAACCCGGCGAGATTGAGCAGGAACGCGAACTCGCTCATGAGCAGGCGCAACAGCAGCGGCAGAACCTGCTTGCTGTCGCTGTCCGGCAGATAGCCTCCGGTTTGCAGGAGTATCAGAGCAAACAGCAGGCCCAGGCCCAGTGCCAGCCAGGGGAATTGTTGGTTTTTCATGCTTCGGTTCCAGAGCTGCGATCTTCGAAGGGAGCAGTATACTGCCCGGCGAATACCGGTGTAACTCGGGCGACGCGATGCTGCCGAAACGCGCAATGCCACCTCGCGCCTGCAACGCGTGCTTCGGCGACGGATTCATGCCGCATGAGAAGAGACCGCTACTGACCGGGTGGTTGGTGTGTCCTGTCCCGCAGACGCTCGAGATAGGTGGTTTCCATGAAGAGTTGCCGGTCATGCTCCGCGACGAAGCGCTGCAGCTTCTCGCTGCTCGCGGTGATATGCAGGCTCCTGGACCACTCGTGCTCGATAATCTCGCCCTCGAGGTCGCCTGATTCGACGGATTCGAGGAGATAGTCCGGGTCATTGATGGCGATGCCGAGCCTGCCCCCGTCGATGGCATAGCGTGCGAACATGTAGCCCGGGATCTCCTCCCCGGGGTCGTCGCTGAGGATGTTCAGATAGGTCTTGCCGTCAATGATTGAGAGGTGTCCCCTGAGCCTCGTGACATCGCCTGTCTCTCCGTTGTCCTGCTCTTCGATGCTGATCACGATGGCTCCGGCACGTTCGCCCTGGCCGATGCGAAAGATGGAGCGCCTGCCGTTCTCTTCGGCATACCAGTCGCCGATGAGGGCAGAGTCATCCGTTGCGGAGTCGGGCGGTGTCAGCGGGAAATCGGAATAAGGAATACAACCTGCGAGCATGGTCGTCAGAATCACCAGTCGCAGGAGCGAATAAGGATGTCGGATGCTCGTGTGCATGCGGCTTCTCTCCAGGATAGACAGGACGAGAGCATGCCACAACCGGCGGTCCTCATGCATGCTCTTCGGGCGGATCTCCCGTGACGAACGACCCTGGCTGTTGCGTCCCGCCCGGTTGTGCATCGGGACAGCCATGTCCGCTTCAGCGGGTATGCCTGTCTCAACCGGTGCGGCGCAGGTTCAGGGCTTCCATGAGGTGCCGGTCTTCAAGCTGGCCGCAAGCGTCGAGATCCGCGATGGTACGCGCCAGTTTCAGCACGCGGTGGAAGGCCCGGTGTGACAGGTTGAGCTTGTCGATGGCGCGTGACAGCAACTCCTGCTGCCGGTCACTGAGACCGCAATGTCTCTCGATATCCTGCGGCCCGAGGCGGCTGTTGAGCCTCTGCTGGCGTTCCAGCTGGGTCTGCCGGCATGCCACAACCCTTGCGCGCAATGCCGCGCTCTCGACGCGGCTGCCCTTGCCGGCGGCGAAATCCGCCGCTGGCAGGGCGGGCACCTCGACCTGGATGTCGATCCGGTCCAGGACGGGGCCGGAGATGCGGTTGCGGTAGCGGTCGATCTGCTCGGCCGTGCAGCGGCAGGGCTTGTGCGGATGGCCGTGGTAGCCGCAGGGGCAGGGATTCATGGCCGCCACGAGCTGGAAGCGTGCCGGGAACTCGGCCTGCCTCCCCGCGCGTGAGATCGTGATATGGCCGTTCTCGAGCGGTTCCCGCAGCGCCTCGAGTACCCGCCGGTCGAACTCCGGCAGTTCGTCGAGGAAGAGCACGCCCCGGTGACTCAGCGAGATCTCGCCGGGTCTCGGGACCGTGCCACCGCCGACGAGCGCTGCCGACGAGGCCGAGTGATGCGGCGAGCGAAACGGCGGTTGCCGCCAGCTGTCGAGCTCGAATCCGAGCCCCGCGACGGATCTCACCGCCGCGCTCTCGAGCGCTTCCTCTTCGCTGAGGGCCGGCAGCAGGCCGGGCAGGCGGCCTGCGAGCATGGACTTGCCGGTGCCGGGCGGTCCGGACATCAGGATCGAGTGTCCGCCCGCTGCCGCGATCAGGAGCGCGCGCTTCGCCTGCTCCTGCCCGATGACATCATGCATATCGGGCAGGGCGGCAGGCTGCATGATGGAGCTGTTACTGCGAAAAGGTGGTGTCAGGCTGGTGCCGTTGAAGTGTTCGCTGAGCTGCAGCAGGTGCGACCCCGGCAGGATCGTCAGCGCCTCGACACAGGCCGCTTCACCGGCGTTTTCCTGCGGGACCACGAGACGGCGGCCGGCGCGAGCGACGGCCAGCGCCGCAGGCAGCACGCCGCTGACCGGGCGCAGCTCGCCGGAGAGCGCCAGCTCGCCTATGAATTCGTGATCCCGCGCGGCCTTGCTGTCGATCTGGCCGCTGGCCGCGAGGATGCCGATGGCGATCGGCAGATCGAAACGACTGCCTTCCTTGGGCAGGTCGGCCGGCGCGAGGTTGACGGTGATGCGCCGCGCCGGGAACTCGAAGTTGGCGTTGACGATGGCCGCGCGCACGCGTTCGCGGCTCTCCTGCACGGCCTTTTCAGGCAGGCCGACGATCGAGAAGGCGGGCAGGCCGTTGCCGAGATGGGTTTCGACGGTGATTTGCGGCGCGTCGATGCCGGATGACGAGCGGCTCAGGACGAGTGAGAGATTGTGCATGCCTTTCCATGGCCTTACTGGTGTTTTCCCGGGCCGCCAGGGTCAGTGACGGCAGTGGGGATGTCAGCTTTGCTCGAGTTCCCTGACCCGCTGCTCGAGCAGCTCGAGTTTCTCGCGCGTACGCTCGAGCATGGCCTGCTGGATCTCGAACTCCTCGCGGCTGACAAGATTCATTTTCGAGAAGGCAGACTGCAGGGCGCTGTTGAGGTGTTGCCGGGTGTCGTCCTGCAACGACGCCAGGCCTTTCGGCAGCGATTCGCTGATCTTGCGCGACAGGTCATCGAGAACTTTCGGATCGAACATCTGGCTTCACTGCTTGCTTATCCTTCTGTCAGTATGCCCGCAATGCGGCCAAAAACCAAAGGAGGATGGAGGAGTACTGAACCAATAATTGATTCAGTATGTAAGAATTCTCTAATATGCCGTTTTGCTTGTCAACCCTGGCGATGAAAAAAATTGCAGGATGTTGATTTTTCCCTGCCAATCACTTGTCTGGCAGTCTCAGGCGTTCGACCGGCTGGCCGTTGAGGAGGTGGCTCTCGAAGATTTCGTCGAGATCGTCCTGGTCGACCCAGGTGTACCAGACCTCTTCGGGATAGACGACAAGGACAGGGCCCTCGTCGCAGCGGTCGAGACAGCCGGCACTGTTGATGCGGCATTTGCCCTTGCCGTGGATCTGCAGCTCCTTCGCGCGCTTTTTCATGTAATCGCGCGCCTGCTGGCTATCGTAGTCCATGCAACAGGGTTCACCCTTCTGCCGCTTGTTGGTGCAGACGAAGACATGATGCTTGTAGTAGGACATGGATTAATCCGTCATGAGTTACCTGCACGATAGTATACTTGTGGATCAGGTTTTTCAGGAACCTCATTCGAGCTGCGGGCGTGGACAGAGAGGCAATACAGAAGAAGGCAGACCAGTGCGTCAAGTGCGGCCTCTGCCTGCCGCATTGCCCGACCTATCGGCTCTATCGTCACGAGGCCGAGTCGCCGCGCGGGCGCATTGCCCTGCTGCAAGCAGTCACGAGCGGCCAGCTCGAGGCGAACGTAAAGCTCATCGACCATCTCGATAACTGCCTGCTGTGCCGGCGCTGCGAGGGCGCCTGCCCCTCGGGCGTGCAATACGGCGCCATGCTCGACGAGGCGCGCACAGAGCTGACGGCCCACAGGCACGGCAGGCTTGCCGATCTTTTGACCAGCGACAGACTGCTCGACGCGGCGCTCGCGGCGGGACGCGGCATCGGCAGATTCCTGCCGGGAAGCAGAGGCGATGGAGTGTTCGCGAAACTGCTGCCATTGATACCGAAACGCAAACCCTTCAGCCTCGCGACACCACTCTACCCGGCCTTGTCCGAACCGCGCGGCCAGGTGCAGCTCTTTGCCGGCTGTGTCGGCAGACACACGGATGCCGCAGCGCTCGAGGCGCTCGTGGCGATTCTCACGCGCCAGGGATACAGCGTCAGTGTCCCGGCGGAGCAGGCCTGCTGCGGGGCGATTCACGGCCATGCCGGCGACAATGAGAAGGCGCAGGCCTTCCTCGAGCGGAACAGGCAGGCATTCGCAGGCCAGGCCGACGCCATCCTCGTGACGAGCAGCGGCTGTGGCCAGCAGTTGCAGCAGTCGCTGGAGACGCAGACGCCCGTCTTCGAGGCGACGGCCTTTCTTGAGCAATGCTGCGATCTGCCAGCCCTGTCCGCGGAGAAGATCCGGAATACCGGCTTCTACCTGCCATGCAGCCTGCATGCCATGCAGCAGGATGAGGCGGTGCGCAGACTGCTCGGCAAGGTCGGCGGCGGCATGCTGCCGGAAGTCGAGGGGCTGGGCTGTTGCGGGGGCGCCGGCATGCACATGCTGACACACCCGGAGATGGCCCGGCAGCTGGCCGAACCCCTCGTCGAGAGCGTCCGGCTACTCGGGATCGAAACCCTGCTCACGACCAACAGCGGCTGCTCGCTGCACCTGGACCAGGCGCTGCAGAGGGCCGCGCTTTCCGTCACGCTCATGCATCCGCTAGAATGGCTCCAGCAACAGCTGGAGATGTCACCATGAAACGCGCCTACTCGCCATTCGACAAGCTCATCATGCAATTCGACCAGGCCGTGCAGACGGTCTTCGGCCGCCCGCAGGTCACTGAGCGCTCGAATCCCGCCAGCGGTCTGCAGGAGACCGAGCTGACGGATGCCGAGCGTGATCACACGGCGCGTCTGATGCGGATCAATCACACCGGCGAAGTCTGCGCCCAGGCGCTGTATCAGGGCCAGGCCGTGACCGCAAAGGATTCCTCGGTGCGCCAAAGCATGGAACGCTCCGCGCAGGAAGAGAACGATCACCTCGACTGGTGCGAGCGCCGCATCGAGGAACTCGGCGGGCGCACGAGCCTGCTGAATCCGCTGTGGTACGCGGGTTCCTTCGCGATCGGCGCGGTGGCCGGCATCGCCGGCGACAAGTGGAGCCTGGGTTTCGTGGCCGAGACCGAGCGCCAGGTCGAAAAGCATCTCGAGGAGCATATCGCCCAGGTCCCGCCCGAGGACCGCAAGACCCATGCCATTCTCGAGCAGATGAAGAGTGACGAGATCGAGCACGCCACCAAGGCGGTCGCCAGCGGCGGCGTGGAGTTGCCGGAGCCGCTCAGGCTGGCGATGACGCTGACATCGAAAATCATGACGCGGAGCGTCTACCACATCTGACCGGGCACTCTGCGGCCGCTCCGACCTTCCCCGCACCGGGACGGCAGGTTTTCCGGCTGTCGCGACGATCGAGGGTCATGGCGATGCACGCCAGGCGGAATGCACTGACGCTGTCCCGCAAGCAGCGAGTACCGGGTAGCGATAAGGGGACTCCTAGAGCAGGAACATCGTCGCCAGGCCGAGAAAGGCGAGAAATCCCACGATATCCGTCACCGTTGTCAGGAAAACGCCGCCGGCCAGCGCCGGGTCGATGCCGAACCTGTCCAGTATGACCGGGATCAGGGCGCCGCTGATGGCGGCCGAGATCAGGTTGATGGTCATGGCAACGGCGATCAGCCAGGCGATGTTGATGTCATCGAACCAGATGCCGGCAATCACGGCGACGACCAGGGCCCAGATGAAACTGTTGATGAGGCCGACAGAGAGTTCCTTGATCAGCAGCCACCGCATGTTCGACGATGACAGCTGCCGCAGCGCGATGCCGCGGATGGCGAGCGTCATGGTCTGGGTCCCGGCGATACCGCCCATGTTGGCGACGATCGGCATGAGCACGGCCAGGGCGACGATCTTCTCGATCGTCCCCTGGAACTGGCCGATGACCCAGGAGGCGAGGAACGCCGTGATCAGGTTGACGCCGAGCCAGAGCGCGCGACGCCGGGCGCTCAGGATGACGGGGGCGAACATGTCCTCGTCTTCCGACAGGCCCGCCTGGCCCATGAACTGGTGTTCGCCCTCCTCGCGAATGACATCGACCACGTCGTCGATGGTGATGCGCCCGACGACCCTGCCGTCATCGTCGATGACGGGCGCCGAGACCAGATCGTGCAGCTCGAAGCGGTTGGCGACCTCGCGCTCGGGCATGTCGGTCCTGAAGGGCTTCACATCGAGACTCATGACCTCGGCGACGATGTCCGAGAGGTTGCCGGTCACGAGCTTCGCCAGCGGCAGCATGCCGAGGTAGTGCGCCTCGCGGTTGACCACGATGAGCGCATCGGTATCGCCCGGCACGCGATCGCCGAGCCGGCGCAGGAAGCGCAGCGCCGCATCGAGCGTGACTTCGGGGCGAATCAGCACCATATCGGTGTTCATGAGACCGCCAGCCGTGTCCTCGGGGTAGGAGAGCACGTCCTCGAGGCTCTTGCGCCGCTGCTGGTCGAGCGACTCGATGACCTCATGGGTGATGGTTTCCGGCAGCTCCTGGATCAGGTCGGCGAGGTCGTCGAGATCCAGGTTCTCGGCCGCCGCAAGCAGCGCGGCCGTGTCCATCTTCTTGATGAGATCGGAGCTGACATCGTCGGAGAGCAGTACCAGGATCTCGCCGTCCCGGTCGCTGATCAGGCCCCAGACGATCTCCCGTTCGGTGAGTGGAAGACTCTCCAGCAGGTGCGCGACCTCGGCCGGCGCCAGCGCGTTCAGCAGCTTGCTCGCCTGCCGCAGCGCGCCGCTTTCGAGCATCTCTTGCACCCGCTGGTAACGCGAATTGTCCTGGGAAGGCGAGGTCACTGCGTGATTTCCGAAGGGCCTGGATCAAACAGCCCGCAGTTTAGCAGGGTGGCCCCGGAAACAGAATCCACAGATCGCTTCCCGGGTTACTCTTCCTCCCCGAAGCGATCCCTGACGAGCGCGATCAAGGCGTCGATGGCGGCTTCTGCATCCTCGCCCTCGGCCTCGAGCCGGAGCTCTGCCCCCCGGGCCGCGGCGAGCATCATCACGCCCATGATGCTTTTCGCATTGACGCGCTGCTGGTCCCGGGCCACGTGAATTTCGGCCTCGTAGCCGTTGGCAGTGGTGACGAACTTGCTTGCCGCGCGCGCGTGCAACCCGAGTTTGTTGATGATGGTAACGGATTTTTCGATCATCTCAGTCAGCCATGACGATACAGTTGCAAGCGCCCTCGGTCGCGGCCATGGCAACATCGCCGTGCTCTTGATGCATGTAGTTGATCGCGCGCAGCAGCATCGGCAGGTTGACGCCGAAAACGAGGCTGCTTTCGGGATACATCAGATGGGCGCGGGTCGCGATATTTCCGGGCGTGGCGCCTTTCAGGTCCGACAGCAGCAGCACGCCGGCGCCCTGGTCGATGCGCTTGAGCTCGGCCAGCAGGGCGTCGACGCGCTCGTCACTGTCGCAGTCGAGTGTGATATCGAATGCCGTCAGCGCGCCTGTATCGCCCAGAATGTCTCGCGCCACCTTGATGCACGCGCTGGCAATCGGTGCATGGGCGATGACGATGAGGCTGCATTCAGGCATTGGATGTTGCGAACTCCCGGTGATTGATGAGGCAATTGTACCCCTTTTCCCTGAGCCGTTCGGCAAGCTGTTCCACGAGATAGACAGAGCGGTGCTGCCCTCCCGTGCAGCCGATGGCGATCGTCAGGTAGGAACGGCCCTCGTTGCGGTATCCCGGGAGCCAGGAGTGCAGCAGTTGCTCGATCTCACCGATGAACTTTCCTGTCTCCGGTTCGTTCTCGAGAAACTCCCTGACTTCCCGGTCCTTGCCGGTCAGCGGCCGCAGCTCGACACGCCAATAGGGGTTCGGCAGCAGGCGAGCGTCGAACACCAGGTCGGCATCCTGGGGGAGCCCGAACTTGAAGCCGAAGGACTGCACCTCGATCTGCAACTCTTCGGGGATGCGCGCGATCTTGCGCCTGATCTGGCGCCGCAACTGGTGCAGGCTCGTGCGGCTGGTGTCGATCAGGAGATCGGCGGCCTGGCGGACCGGCAACATTTTCCTGCGCTCCAGAAGAACCGCCTCGGTCAGCGTGTGTTCCCTGTCGGACAGCGGGTGCCTTCTGCGGGTTTCGCTGAAGCGTCGCAGCAGCACCCTGTCTTCCGCTTCGAGAAACAGGATCGTGCATTCGAGGCCGTCCTGGCGCAGCCCCTCGATGACAGGAGGCAGGATGTCGAGCCCGGATGTCGAGGTGCGCACGTCGATCCCGATGGCGACGTCCTGGCTGTAGATCGCGTTGTTGCTGAGCAGTTCGGAGGTCAGCGCAGGCAGGAGCGAGACCGGCAGGTTGTCGATACAGTAGTAACCCGCATCCTCAAGTGCATGCAACGCGACAGATTTTCCAGAGCCGGACAGCCCGGTAACGATGATGAGCCTCATCCCGCTGATCCTGGGACAGATAATGGTGGCAAGCTTATCCCAGATAGCCGCTGAAAAACAGGCTTGACTCCAGCGCTGCGCTCAGGCGCCCTTCAGGGTTGTGATGATCTTGCTCTGTGAGGGCGGGCCGGCTCTGTCGATGGCGTTGCGCTGTCGCTCGATGAAATCCTCGCTGGCGTCGTAGCCCTGCAGGCGCAGCAGGTAGTGGCGCACGGCGGTCTCGACGAGGACGGCCATGTTGCGGCCAGGCGCGATCGGAACCGTCACTTGCGGAATTTTCAGTCCCAGGACGTTACGCGAGGTGGTCACGCCGGCAAGCCGGTCCATGCCGGCCAGTTCGCTGTCGTCGAACTGGGCGAGATGCACGATCAGGCGCAGATATTTGCCGCGCTTGATGGCCGTGTCGCCGAACATGCGTCGCACGTTGAGGAGTCCGAGGCCGCGCACTTCGATGAAATCCTGCAGCAGTGGCGGACAGGTGCCGGTGACGATGTCCGGTGCGATGCGCGCGAACTCCGGCGCGTCATCGGCGATCAGGCGGTGGCCGCGGTTCAGAAGCTCCAGTGCGAGTTCGCTCTTGCCCGAGGCGGCCGTGCCGGTCAACAGAATGCCCAGGCCCAGGACTTCCATGAAGACGCCGTGGATGGTCTCGCGTTCTGCCAGTTCCTGGGAGAGGTAGTACTGCAGGTTGTTGAGCACGCGCTGGTCGCTGTGATGCGTGCGCAGCAGCGGCGTCATGGTTTCGTTGGCGACATCGATGAGGTCCGCGGGGACCTCGATGTCGTTGGTGCAGATGACGATCGCCGGGTAGCCGTTGAACAGTTGCTGGATCGTGTCCTTGCGCGTCGTCTTCAGGAGGCTGTTGATGTAGGCGATCTCGGTGTGGCCGATGATCTGTATGCGGTTCGGGTGAATCAGGTTCAGCGGGCCGACGAGTGTCTGGCCGCTGGTTTCGGTTTCATTGTCGGTGAAGTGGTGATCCGTGCCATCGAAACCCGCGACCCAGGTGAGCTCGAGCCGCTGGCTGACCTCCTCGATGAATTCACCGACGGTGCTGCTCATGCGGTCTGGCGCTGTTTGCCGGTCTCAGTCAGGGCATCGATGACCTTGTCGGCGGAGTCGGCCTCGCGCAACAGCTGGCGATTCTGCTCTTCCGAGAAAAAGCGGGCCAGCTGCGCCAGCAGGCGCAGGTAATCCTCGTTCGAGCCCTCGGGCACCAGCAGCGCGAAAATCAGGTCGACAGAGGTGTCGTCGGGTGCGTTGAAGTCGATGCCGCTCTGCGTGCGCATGAACAGCGCGCGCGTGGATTGCAGGTCTTTCAGCCTGGCATGCGGGATGGCGACGCCGAAGCCGATGCCGGTGCTGCCGAGTTCCTCGCGCTCGAGCAACTTGCTCTCGATGCTTGCTTTCGGTGTGTCGCTGTCGGACAGCGTCTCCGCGATCGCTTCGAGGACCATCGATCGGGTGGTGAAGGGCGCATCCAGCAGGATGCGCCCTTCCTCCAGCAGGTTTGCAGGAATAGACATTAACGGTGACTCTGGATTTTTTCCTTGTATTTCAGGAGTTGGCGGTCAAGCTTGTCGACGAGGCCGTCGATTGCCGCATACATGTCCTCATGCTCGGTATCGGCGAAAATGTCCTGACCGCTGACGTGGAAATTGGCCTCGGCCATCTGGCGGGTCTTCTCGATGCTGAGGATGACGTTGACGTTGGTGACATTGTCAAAATGACGCTCGAGTCTGCCGAATTTCTCGTTGACATAGTTGCGGATCGAATCCGTCAGGTCCATGTGGCGAGCTGTGAGATTGACTTGCATGTTTTGCTCCTCTTGATTTGTCTGTTCAGATCATTCGTTTCCGTTCACTCGATGACGGGATCGACATCGATTCGCGGTACTTGGCCACGGTACGCCTGGCCACGGAAATGCCCTCCTTCTTGAGCAGGGCCGTAATCTTGTTGTCGCTGAGCGGCTTGCCGCCTTGCTCTTCCTTGATCAGCTTGCGGATCCTCGCGCGGATAGCGGTAGAGGAGTGATTGTCGCCATCCGCCGAACCCACGTGGCTGGAAAAGAAATACTTGAATTCATAGACGCCCTGGGGAGTCAGCATGTACTTGTTGGTCGAGGCGCGTGAAATGGTCGATTCGTGCAGGTCGAGCTCCTCTGCGATTTCACGCATCACCAGCGGCTTCATGGCCTCGGGGCCGTGCTCGAGAAACTCCTTCTGGTGTTCGATGATGCTGTGGGCGACGCGTAGCAGTGTCTCCTGGCGGCTGTGCAGGCTTTTCAGCAGCCAGCGCGCTTCCTGCAGGTGGTCGCGCATCATCTGGTTGTCCTGGCTCTGGTCGCCACGCCTGATAAGGCTCGAGTAGTAGCTGTTGATCCGCAGCCTGGGCATGGTATCTGGGTTGGCCTCGACGACCCAGCGGTCTTTCTCCCTGCGTACGATCACGTCCGGTGTAACATACTGGTTGTCGCCGCCCGAGAAATTCTCGCCGGGGGCTGGCGAACAGTGGCGGATGAGTTCCAGCACCTCCGCCAGCTCCTCGCCGGAGAGGCCGCTGCGCACCTTCAGCAGCGACAGGTTGCGGTTGGCCAGGGCCTCGAAATAGTCGTTGACGATCATGATGGCCTTGCGGCGCATCGGTGTCGTCGGCGGCAGCTGCCGCAACTGGATCAGCAGGGACTCCTGCAGGTCGCGGGCGCCGACCCCCGCGGGTTCGAAGGTCTGGATGGTCTCGAGGACCTCGAGTACGTAATCCGGCGTGATGTCCGCGTCATCGAAGCCGGCGGCAAGGTCCGCGATTTCGCCCGTGAAGTAGCCCCTGTCGTCGATGCCGTCGATGATCGCCTCGGCAACGGCCTGCTGCCTGTCGTCGAACGAGGCGAGGCAGGTCTGCCAGACGAGGTGGCCGCGCAGCGTGGTGGTGGCGGCCGTGGTGGCCATGAGATCGACATCCTCGTCGAGGGGGGCGGAGCTGCGGGGCGGCGACGAGTCGTAGATCGAGGACCATTCGGCATCGACCGGCAGATCCTCCGGGATCGTCTCTTTCATGAGGGTCGAATCCGGTGCCTGCTCCTGGCGCTCGGACCTCTCCCCCTCTTCCGCAGCACCGTTCTCGGACGTCTCGTCGATTTCGAGCATGAGATTGCTGTCGAGCGCCTGCTGGATTTCCGTATTGAGTTCCAGTGTGGACAATTGCAGCAATCTGACGGCTTGCTGAAGCTGGGGCGTCATGGTCAGTTGCTGGCCAAGACGGAATTGAAGGCTCTGCTTCACGATGACTCTTTCAGATAAATCTGTCTGTACCCTTCTGTTCGCTTCATTCTAGCGCAACATGACACTTTTGCTAACGCACTAAATGGCGGCGATTTGATACAAGGCAAGGATTTCATGGTGTGAGATGCGTGCGTGAATGATGGCGAAACTTCGCCTAAGGATTTGAAATCAAATGATTTTCTTAGAAAGCAGCCTACATCCTGAAATCGTGGCCGAGATAGACGTCGCGCACGTCCGGGTTATCGAGCAGCAGCCGTGGTTCGCCCCGGGCAAGCACCTCGCCGTTATTGATGATATAGCCGCGATGACAGATGCCGAGAGTCTCGCGCACGTTGTGATCCGTGATCAGGATGCCGATGCCTTCCGAGGCGAGCTGCCGGATGATCGACTGGATGTCGGAGATCGAGATCGGGTCAATGCCGGCGAAGGGTTCGTCGAGCAGAATGAAGGCAGGCTCCATGGTCAGTGAGCGCGCGATCTCGAGCCGCCGGCGCTCACCGCCCGAGAGTCGCATCGCCAGCGACTCGCGCAGTGCGCTGAGCCCGAACTGGCGCAGCAGGTCGTCGCAGAGCTCCTGCTGTTGCGACTTTTCGAGTTCCTTGCGCGTCTCGAGGATCGCCAGCAGGTTATCCTCGACGCTGAGGCGGCGGAACACCGACGGTTCCTGCGCGAGGTAGCCGAGTCCGCGCCGGGCGCGCACGTGCATCGGGAGTTGCGTGATCTCCTCGCCGTTGAGCATCACCACACCCTCATCCGCCGGGATGAGGCCCACGATCATGTAGAAACTCGTGGTCTTGCCTGCGCCGTTGGGGCCGAGCAGGCCGACGACCTCGCCGCGCGCGACTTCGAGCGACACGTCCTTGACGACGGTGCGTTTGCCATACTGCTTTACAAGCGAGGTTGCTGCCAGGTTGCCCATGGTTTATTCGAGCTCCAGGACGGTTTCCACGCGCTCGCGCGCGTCGGCCTTCTGACCGGCGAGAATCACCGACTCCTTCATGTTGAAGACGATGCGGTCGTTGGTCACGGTATTGCCGTCCTGCCGGACGGTTGCGTTGCCACTGAGCACGAGCAGTTTGGCATTCATGTCATAGTCGGCCTTGCTCGAGCTGCCCGTCACGGGTTTCCTGTCGCCCTTTGCATGCTGCGTGAAGCGCACGGAACCGGACATGCGGATGCGCGCGCTTTGCATGTCGTAATCGGCATTCGAGGCGCTTCCGCTGAGGCGCTCGCCGCGTTCATCGACGGAGTTGAAGCGGATGGGGGTGCCGCGCAATTCGAGCTGTCTCTCCCGGACCCTGTAGACGGCGGTATCCGCATCACCGCTGAGGGTCTGGCCATCGCCGCTGCTGGAGAACTGCAGGGGCTTCCCCGTCGCGGTGATGGTGGCGGCAACAGTCTCCTCGCCGCGGCTGATGACGAGCATGTCTGAAACGATCTGCATGGTCCCGCGCGTGACCACGACATTGCCCGTGTAGGTGAGCTTGCCGCTCTTCTCGTCGTGTACCACGTTGTCGGCGGAGACCTGCACGCGGGTCGTCTCCTCTGCACCCGCGGTCAACGCGGTGTTCAGAAGCAGGACGAACGCGAGCAGCCTAGTCGAAATCATGGGTCGCAGTGACGCGTGAGAGCAGGCGAATCCTGCTCGGGGTGGAAAACTTGATGGCCATCCCGGTTCCCGATGTCATGTTCTCGCCCGAGAGCAATGTGGCCGCCGCTGTCGAGTAGGCGAGGCTGTTGGGATAGTCGACGATCATGTCGCGCGTGATGCCGGTGACGTCGTTCCCGTCCTCCTGTTCCTGGTGCACCAGGACTTCACCCTGCAGCAGGATCTGTTTATCTTCGGCATCCATCCAGCCGCTTTCCGCCGTAATGATCCAGTCGGAGGCTTCTGAAGAGGTAACCAGCAGCCGCAGCCTCTCGAGTTCCGTCGACTTGCGCAGGAAATGCTTGACCTCATCGGCGTGGAGGTGGAACTTGTGGTAGCCGAACTCGTCGGTCTTGAGCAACCTGACGCGCCGTATGCGGATATCGGGCTGCTCCGGCGAGGCCTTGACCGCAGCGTACTGCCGGCTCGCAGCAGGCTTGTCCATGCCATGCAGAAGCAGCGTGATGGCGACGATCAGGCCGACAGCTACAAGGATGCTGATCACTCCCTTCATGCAAGATAGCCGTCGAGTTTTTCCTGGAGGGAGCCCTGGGCCTGCATCAGCATTTCGCACACCTCGCGCGCGGCGCCGCGACCGCCGCCGGACGGCGTCGTCCAGTGCGCATGCTGCTTGACCATCGGGTGCGCGTCGCCGACCGCGATCGCGAGTCCGACCCTGCTCATGACGGGCAGATCGACGACATCGTCGCCGACATAGGCGATCTGTTCGTCACTCAGGCCGGTCACCCGCCTGAGGTCGTCATAGGCGGGCCTCTTGTCGCGCTTGCCCTGGAAGACGTGCTCGATACCGAGGCTCTGCATGCGGATGCGCACGACCTCGGAGGTTCGCCCCGTGATGATCGCGATCTGGACGCCGCTCTCCTGCAGCATCACCATGCCGTGCCCGTCCTTGGAGTGGAACGCCTTGTACTCCTGTCCGTCGTCCCCGAGGAACAGGCTGCCGTCGGTCAGGACGCCGTCGACGTCGAAGATGACAAGGCGAATCTGGCGGGCTTTTACGTCGAGGTCCTGCATGGGGTCATTCTCTGCTGTACGTGCGGACATTTCCTGTCGAAATTATCCCTGTTTTTCAGGCTGCATCAATGCTTTTCGGTAGATTTCAGCGTCCCCTTCACTGAAACAGCAGAAGAGGATGCGATCGAAGTCCTTCGCGAACGGCATCACGGTCGTGACGGCGATCTCTGCAGCCTGCTGCTTCGGGTAGCCGTAGACACCGGTACTGATTGCCGGGAAAGCGATACTGCGGACCTGGTAGAGGCGGGCGAGCTGCAGCGAGTGCCGGTAGCAATCTGCCAGCAGCGCGGCTTCGTTGTCACTGCCGCCGTGCCAGACGGGGCCGACCGTGTGGATGATCCATCTCGCGGCCAGCCGGAAGCCCGGTGTGATGCGGGCCTCGCCGGTGGGGCAGCCGCCGAGCCTGCGGGTACAGGCAAGCAGTTCGGGCCCCGCCGCGCGGTGGATGGCGCCGTCGACGCCGCCGCCTCCCAGCAGGCTGCTGTTGGCGGCATTGACGACCGCGTCCGTGCGGAGCTGCGTGATGTCGCCGACGAGTACTTCGGGCATGGCGCTTACTTGACGACTTTCAGCGATGGTCGTTTTGGCACATCGTCCGGCGCCGGTCCCTCCGGCGGCTCCGGTGAGGACTCCTCCTCCTGGAACAGCATGCCGTGGCCGTTTTCGCGGGCATAGATACCGAGCACCGCAGCCGGCGGCAGGCTGACATGAAAGTTGTCGCCCCGGAAGCGGGCATCGAAAGCGATCCAGTCGTTCTCGAGCGACAGCTCCTGGACTGCGTGCGGGCTGATATTGAGCACGATCTGGCCGTCCTCGACATGCTGTCGGGGGACGGTCACGTCGTCGAGGTCGGCGTTGATGACGAGGTGCGGTGTCAGATCGTTGTCGACGATCCAGTCATAGAAAGCGCGGATGAGATAGGGCCGCGTCGAGGTCATTTGCGCAGTTCTTTCTCTTGCTCGGTCAGGCTCCTGGCGAAGCAGTCGCGCGCAAACGCGCGCCTGGCGTAGTCGAGCAGCTGTTTCGAACCGCTGCCGCTGATCTCGATGCCGAGTGCCGGGAGGCGCCACAGCAGTGGCGCAATGGTCGCGTCGACGAGGGTGTATTCGTCGCTCATGAACCAGGGCCTGGCGGCGAGGATGGGGCCTGCGGCGAGCAGCGCTTCCCTGAGATCCTTGCGCGCTTTCGCGGCGCCCTTGCCGTTGGCGAGGATCTCGTCCGCGAGCGAGTACCAGTCCTGCTCGATACGGTGCAGGTAGAGGCGCGTGTTGGCGCGGGAGACCGGGTCGATCGGCAGCAGCGGCGGATGCGGGTAGCGTTCATCGAGGTATTCCATGATGATGCGCGATTCGTACAGCGCCAGGTCGCGGTCGAGCAGTGTCGGCAGGGTGCCGTAGGGGTTGGCCTCGGCCACGTCATCCGGCAGGTCCAGGGGGTCGGTGTCGATGATATCGACCGTGATGTTCTTCTCTGCCAGTACCAGCCTGACCCGATGGCTGTAAATACACTCTGGATCTGAAAAGAGTGTCATGACTGTACGTCTGTTCGTGACGGTAGGCATCGAATTGGCATCCTCGAAGTCGATTTCATAAAAAAAGGCGCACAGTATACCATGTGCGCCTTTTTGCCGGGGGTGCCCTGGACGGTCAGTGGATGTCCTTCCAGTACTCCTTCTTGAGCAGGTAGGCGAAAACAAACAGCACGGCCAGGAACAGCAGCACCCAGATGCCGAGGCGCTGGCGCTCCATCTTGACCGGCTCCGCCATGTAGGCCATGAAGGTCACGATGTCGCGCACCACCTTGTCGTATTCGGCCTCGTCGAGCTTGCCCGGAACGGCGGTTTCGAGCGCGTCGACGACCTTGCTGATCTTGAGCTCGGCATCGCCGCCATGCTCCGCAACATAGGCTTCCGCGGCTTCCTCGCTGTCGAAGCTCTGTTCGACATGGCCTTTCTTGGTGACGTCGTAACGGTAGTGCGCCTTCTTGAAGCCCTGCAGCTCCCACAGCACGTGCGGCATGCCGACCTTGTCGAAGACCCGGTTGTTGACGCCGAACGGGCGGCTGTCATCGAGGTAGAAGGATTTCAGGTAGGTGTAGACCCAGTCCTCGCCGCGCAGGCGCGTCTCGAGCGTCAGGTCCGGCGCCGGATTGCCGAACCAGGCCTTGGCGTCGTCGCTCTTCATGGCGATGGTCATGAGGTCGCCGGGCTTCGCGTTGGCCGGCATGAGCTTCTCACTGATGTCTTCGATGCTCAGGCCGAACTCCTGCATCCGCTGCCAGCGCTCGTATTTCAGCGAGTGGCAGTTCAGGCAGTAGTTGACGAAGTACTTGGCGCCGCGCTGCTTGGCAGCGTCATTGCCGAGGTTGATATTGGCGCTTTCCAGGTGGATATCGCCGCCGCCCGCGGCGTGCAGCAGGCCTGGAACCATCATGATCAGGGCGATGAGTACTTTTTTCATTCCGTTACCCTCTCTGGAACCGGCTTTGACTGTTCCGGCTTGAACCAAGGCTTGATGCCGAAGATGACGAAGTGACCCGCAGCGATGGCGGTCACGATCAGCTTCACGAGCATGGAGCCCTCCGCGCCGCCGTCAAGGATCCACCAGTAGTAGAGCGTCGCGATGGTCGCGATGGCCATGACCAGGAAGTAGATGCTGGTCATGGTGGTCTTGTCGCTGCTTTCGCGCGTGTAGGTCGGCATCAGGAAGAAGAAGCCGAAATAGATCAGCGTCAGCATCTGTGCGACCAGGGTGCGGTCAGCCGTCGCAGAAACGACGCCGAGGTAGCCGAGGATCGCGAAGGTGACGACGAAAATCGCCAGCGAGATCTTGAACAGCGGGCCCTTGTAACGATGCGACTTGGCGTTGCTCTTGTCGAGCCACGGCAGCAGGAAGAAGGTCACGATGGAGATACCCATGGCGATGACGCCCCACACCTGGGTGCCGGCAAAGCTCGGTACCGCGCGCAGGATGGCGTAGAAGGGTGTGAAGTACCAGACCGGCGCGATGTGCTCCGGCGTCTTCAGCGGGTTGGCCGGTTCGAAGTTGGGCTTTTCCAGGAAGTAGCCGTTGGCCTCGGGCCAGAAGAAGATGATGCCGGCGAAGAACATCAGGAAGACGACGACACCGGCGATGTCCTTGACGGTGTAGTAGGGGTGGAACGGGATGCCGTCTTTCGGGATGCCGTTCTCGTCCTTGTTCTTCTTGATCTCGACGCCGTCCGGGTTGTTGGAGCCAACCTTGTGCAGCGCCACGATGTGCAGGAACACCAGCGCTGCCAGGATGAACGGCAGCAGGAAGTGCAGTGCGAAGAAGCGGTTCAGGGTCGCGTCGGAGATGACATAGTCGCCACGAATCCAGACCGAGAGGTCCTCGCCGATGATCGGGATCGCCTGGAAGAGGTTGACGATGACCTGCGCGCCCCAGAAGGACATCTGGCCCCACGGAAGCAGGTAGCCCATGAAGGCCGTCGCCATCATGACGACATAGATCACGGCGCCGAACAGCCACACCATCTCGCGCGGATTCTTGTGGGAACCGTACAGAATGCCGCGGAACATGTGCAAGTAGATGACGATGAAGAACGCCGAGGCGCCCGTCGAGTGCATGTAGCGGATCAGCCAGCCCCACTCGACGTCGCGCATGATGTATTCGACGGAAGCGAAGGCGTCTGCCGCGGACGGCTTGTACATCATCGCCAGCCACACGCCGGTCAGGATCTGGTTGACCAGTACCAGCAGTGCCAGGGAGCCGAAGAAGTACCAGAAGTTGAAGTTTTTCGGTGCGTAGTACTGGGCGAGATGCTCGTTCCATACCTTCGTCAGCGGAAAGCGGTCGTCGATCCAGTTCATCGCGTTTTGCGTCTTGCTCATGCGGCACCTCCGTCGTCACCGATCAGGATGGTGTTGTCATCGAGGAATAGATAGGGCGGTATGACCAGGTTGGTCGGCGCCGGCACGCCGGAATAAACGCGTCCGGCAAGGTCGAAGCGGGAACCGTGGCAGGCGCAGTAGAAACCGCCGAGCCAGTCCGGGCCGAGATCGGCCGGGGCGACGTCCGGGCGGTATGTCGGCGAGCAGCCCAGGTGGGTGCAGATGCCGATCGCCACGAGATACTCGGGCTTGCGTGAGCGATGCGGGTTTTTGGCATACTCGGGCTGCTGCGGCTGGTCCGAGTTCGGATCGACCAGTCTGGGCTCGAGGGTCTTGAGGTCCGTCAGGTTCTTCTCGGTGCGGCGCAGCACCCAGACCGGCTTCCCGCGCCACTTGTGGCGTACCAGTTGGCCGGGTTCGATTTTACTGATATCTGCTTCCACCGGCGCGCCAGCGGCTTTCGCCCTGGTGCTCGGCTGCCACGAGGCCAGAAACGGCCACGCGACACCCACGACTCCGACAGCGCCGATCACCGACGTTGCCGCAGTCAGGAAGCGGCGCTTTTTCAGGTCAGCCCCTTCGCTCATAGTTGTTGTCCCCACAATGTTTAAAACAACGATATCTTGAACCTGCCGGCAAACGGCCGACAGGACTGGAACAGATTCGGTAATCCAGAATATTCTGAATTACACAAAAATAATCGGCGAATTGTCCATTATGCGTCCGTGCGGGTCAAGCTGTGGGCAGGGGTGGCTTGATTCAGGTCAGTCGGCGGGTATGCCTGTCACCCGGCGCAATGGCGCCAGGTCAGGCGTGCGGCGGTTCTGCTGAAACGACGTGGCCGCCTCCGGTGTCTGCGCGCCGTCTCGCGGAGGGCTTCCGGCTGCGGGAAATGCATGGAACTGCCGCAAAAAGTGCAGCAATGCATGAAAAAATGCTGCAAGCCGCACGGTTAAATGTGTCAAAATCGCAGTTTTGCCCAAGCCATCGCAGAGTCAATGTCCAGCCCGAAGAACAGTACAACAAGCGTCATCAACGCCAGCGACAGTGATGCTCAGGTAGTTCTTCTTGGAGCGGCGCATGTCTCGCGGGCCAGTGCCGAAGAGGTGCGCGAGCATCTCGACAGCGGCGAGTACGACGCCGTCGCCGTCGAGCTCTGCAACAGCCGTTACCTCTCCCTCGTCGATCCCGAGGCGATCACGCGCATGGACCTGTTTCAGGTCATTCGCGACGGCAAGGCGTCCATGGTCGCCGCGCAGCTCGCTCTCAGCGCCTACCAGCAGCGTCTTGCGGAGCAGTTCGATATCGAGCCCGGCGCCGAGCAGCGCCAGGCGATTGCGCAGGCAGAGAAGCATGGCCTGCCCGTGCTGCTCATCGACCGCGAGATCGGCATCACGCTCAGGCGCGTCGTCGCGAACGTCGGCTGGTGGAAACGCGCAGGTCTTGTCGGCGGGCTGCTGGCCTCGGTGCTGTCGCGCGAGGAGGTTTCCGAGGACGAGATCGAGAAGCTCAAGGAGGGCGACATGCTCGAGACCACCTTCTCCGAGTTCGCCGCCGAGCGCAAGGATCTCTTCGATCCGCTGATCGCCGAGCGCGACCGCTACATGGCGTCGCGCATCATCCAGGAACAGAAGCAGCACGGCTACAAGCGCATCCTGGCCGTCATCGGCGCCGGCCATCAGAAAGGCATTGCGCGGCAGCTCGCCGAGGGCGTCGACAACCCGCAGGCAGTGATCGACGAACTCGAGCAACTGCCGAGAAAACGCAGCTGGCTCAAATGGCTGCCATGGGTGATCGCCGTCCTGATCATCACCGGTTTCGTCATCGGTTTTTCCAAGAGCACGGCGCTCGGCTGGAACCTCATCGCCGAGTGGGTCGTCATCAACGGTACCCTGTCGGCGCTCGGCGCGCTGCTTGCCGGCGGACACATTGTGACCATCTTCACCGCCTTCCTCGCCGCGCCACTCACGTCGCTGAATCCGACGATCGGCGCCGGCATGGTCACGGGTGCTGTCGAGACCCTGCTGCGCAAGCCGCGCGTCGGCGATTTCGAAAGCCTGCGGCATGACGTCACTCACTGGCAGGGGTGGTGGAAGAACCGTGTATCGCGCATCCTGCTGGTTTTCCTCTTCTCGACGCTCGGTTCCGCGGCGGGTACCTACATCGCGGGCTTCCGCATTTTCGACAAGCTCTTCTGACGACGGCGCCGGCTCGTCCCGCGCACCCGGGTAACCGTCTCTTCTGCGGTCAGAGGACCCTCTGTCATGTTGGCGTTGTCGGAGCGCCGGCACGCCGGCTTCATTTCCTTTATTGACATGCTGCTTGCCGCCAGGAACATCGGCGAGTTCATCGACCGCAACCCGGCCCCGGGGATGCTCTCCCTTTCGTTCCTGATCCTGATCGGTTGCGTGCTCGTGGCCGAGGGCTTCGATGTCCAGGTGCCGAAGGGTGACATCTGTTTCGCCATGGCCGTCCCGGCCCCGGTGGAGATTCTCTGCATGCGTCTGCGTGCCAGGAAACGAGCGATCCGGCTCTCAAGAGCGATCAGCGACTCACTTTCGCTGACTCTGATGGCGTGCCGAGTCGCGACATCATTGGTCGCGGGTCTCGCCCGCAGGATTCCGGCGTCTGGCGACAAGCCCGGACGGGTTTGCCGCGAGGGAGCGTGGAGCCGGCCCCCGGCGGGCAGGCATTCACCCCGCCGGAGCCGGTCTTGCCTACTGCAGTGCGAACCTGATGCTCGTGGCGACTCCGTCCCACGCATACCCGTTCGCTGTCAGCTCAGCGACGGTCGCTGTATAGTCGCCGGTCGGTGTCGGGTTCTTGCCCTTGCTGGTCGTTGACCACTCTGCGTAGGCGAAGCCATCGGCGCCGCTCGGCTCGCTCGTGACCGTGGCGCTGGCCGGGCCGCTGATCGCGTAGACCAGGGTCGCACCCTCGAGCGGGTCGCCCTGGCTGTCGACCGTCAGCGCGCGCAGGGTCACGGTGTCACCCGGGCTGAAGCCGTCCTGCTGGTTGTAGGTCGCATTTTTGCCCTTGCCGGTGATCACTCCACTCTCGAGGCTGCCGACGCTGGCCGTGCCGGTGCCGCCGGTTGGCGTGACGGCGAGAGTGACGGTGACGGCATTCGAGAGCCCGGAACCGTCGCTGGCCTGGTAGCTGAACGCATCTTCACCCGTGAATCCGGGGTCGGGCGTGTAGCTGAAGGAGCCGTCGTCGTTCAGTGCCAGGCTGCCTGACGAGGTACCCGCCACGAGTACTGCCGTCATCGCGTCGCCATCCGGATCGCTGTCGTTGCCGAGGACGCCGGGCGCTGTCACGGTCAGGAGCGTACCCTCAGGCGTACTGTAGCTGTCGCTGCTCGCCACGGGCGCGGTATTCCCTCCGGGCGTCGTGCCCCAGGTGGTCGACGCCATCAGCACGGGCGGCACCATTTTGCGGTCGCCATTGACCTCCATCGCGACCGGTACCTCGGCGTTGATCCAGGCATCCAGCATGTTGACGCCCTCCTGGCCGAGAAAGGCGTTCTGACCGTTGTTCGCCAGGTAGAGGAACTGGATGTACTCCCAGCTCGTTCCCTGGTAGAGCAGGTCGATCTCCGCCGAGACGGCCCCGGCAGGCGCCGTGGCGCCGAGGTCGATCTCGTCCCAGTAGTCGTAGATGCTGCCGGCGCTACCGCCGCCGTACTGGCTGGCCGGGACCGGCAGGGCATTTCGCCTGAGGGCCTCGTCGTAGCGCATGCCATAGGGAGGAATACGGTTGTCACTCACGACATGGTTGTTGAGCACGAAGTGGAATGTCTTCTGGTAGTCGCCCGCGTTGCCGTCTGCAAGATCGCCGATCGTGGGCCCTGGCGTGCCGCTGACGCGGTCGTAGTTGAGGACGATCGGGCCGTAGAGCCCCGGGTCAACACCCATGAGGGTCTGGGCCCACTCCCGGGTGACCGCATAATGGGCCTCGTAGATCCTGGTGCTGGCCGGGTCGATGATGGATTCGACCGAGACGTCGGGGCCGCCGGCAGGATTCACCACGGTCGCGCCGATATCGCCATAGCCGCCGTCCTCGCGGAGAAGCTGTCCGTTGCTGTCGTACCAGTGGATGTTGAGCCACATGCGGCGCCCCTCGGGATAGCCGCTGATGAGCTTGTGTCCCGTGAGGTTGACGACCTTCAGGGTATCTCCGGAGACCTGCAGGGATGCCGCCTGCTGCAGGTGCTCGACCGCGCGCTGCTGGCCGTAAGCCATGGCTTCGACCTGCACTGCGCTCAGATCGCCACCGAGGCGCAACGTCCCCCTGGCATCCTGATATTTGGCCATGTCCGAGAACCAGTAGTTGCCGCCGGTGTGATCGTGGCGCGGCAAATCCTTGCGGATCTGCACGCCGCGCTTGTTCGCGCCGGCGCTCTCGACCGGCCGCATGTGACAGGACTGGCAGCTGAAATAACGGGGGCTACCGTCGGCATAGTCACCCGCGATGCCGCCGTTTGCGAGCGCATCGGAAGCGGCAATCATCGCGGCCTGGTAGGTGACATCGAGCGATCCGCCGGCGGCCCGCAGATCGGCCGGGAGCGATGTGAACTCGCCGACCCGCGTCGTCGGCAGGGCACTTGCCTTGTACTCGCTGAAGGTGCGCTCGACGATGCCGTAGGCGTAGGGAGGATTGTTGAACGCGGCCTTGTCGGCAACGGGGCCGCCGGGTGTGCCTTCAGCGACAACGGAGGGCGCAGTGGTTTGCGCCCCGTGGTTGGGGGCGAGATCGCCGACGGCGGGATTCGATACGTCGTGGCAGGAACCGCAAAAATCGACATCGCGATGGAATCCGGACTGCATGAACTGATGCCTGGCGTCGGCATCGTCATAGGGGCCGAGCTTGTCGCTGCCGGGCCAGAGCGAGAGCATGCCGCTGCCGTAGTAGGCCTCGTCCGGCGATTGGCAGGTGCCTTCTGATAACGGATCATCCGAACAGTTTGCCGTAAAGGGCGAAACCATGATGCCGACGTGTTCCGAGTTGTCCGGGTTCGTCATCTTGTGACAGGCGTCGCATTCAACGCCATCGTCATCCGATGCGGCCAGGCCCGAACCGTCGGTGGGTGTGGAACGCCCGGCCTGCCATCCTCCTGTGCTGTGGCAACGGATGCAGAGATCGCCCGAGCCATCGAAGTCCTGCTCGGCAATCGCCAGGGTGGCCCAGAAAATCGGGTCGCGGCCGGCGTTGCCCATGGCGCCGCCCCGCCAGCCAGTCGCCGGTTCGTCCTGGGGGTGGCCGATTGTCGTGTCGTCATTGTAGCCGGCATGGCAATTATCGCATTTGTCGGGTGACTCGAAGTTCGTCACCTCGTTTGGTTGTGTGCCGGGCATGTGGATTTCATTCGGCACCACTTCCGCTGCAAACGTCTGGCTGTAAGCAAGAAGAGCAGCAAGAGCGACTGGCAGGTTTCTCCATAAACGCATGGCATCCTCCGGGTGGCATTGGTTGGCGTTGTGAGGCGGGATGTCCGGGTATTTTGTTGATGATCGGAAATCACTTACTCTTTGTACTGTTAATGCCGAACCGGCGTCTTTGACGAGAATCAATTAACAGAATTAAAATGCAATTGATTTCAATGACTTCGACAACCATGCCCCCTGTTTTCCTCGTCGCGGTAACCGGGCATCTTGCATGCCCTGCCACAGGAGAGGGACCGCCCGCTCTTGTGCAGGCATCGTCTGTCAGGGTCTGCGTGCAACGACCCACGCATCGATGCGACCGACACCGCACCTTTGCAACGTTTTCGCCGCCTGTTCGATGGTCATGCCGGTCGTCATGACGTCGTCGACGAGGGCGACATGCGCGACCTCGAGGCGTCCTTGTATCGCGAAGGCGTTGCGGATGTTGCGACTGCGTTGCTGTCTGTTCAGGCCCGACTGCGGCGCAGTCGCCTTGTGTCGCTGCATGCAGAACGGATCGGTCGGGATGTCGAGACGTCGCGACAGGGTGCGCGCCAGTTCCGCAGCCTGGTTGAAGCCGCGCTCGCGCACCCGCGAGGGATGCAGAGGCACGGGAATCAGCAGTTGCGGGCGTGCCTCGCCCGCAGTCTCGATGGTGTCGGCAAGCAGTTCCGACAACAGGCGTCCCGCCGCGAGTTTGCGTTCGAACTTGAAGGCGTGGTGCAGCGTCCGGACGTGGCCCTCATACAGCCAGGGCGCGGTCACGCGGGTATAGGGAGGGGCGCTTTTCTGGCAAGCGCCGCACAGCGTGCCGGGCCCGGGCCCAGCGGGAAGTGGTAAGGCGCAGCAGCGGCAGGGGCTGGTGTTGCGCGGCAGCTCGCCGGCGCAGGCGTGGCAGAGGTCCCTGCCGCTCCCGCTGTTCCTGCCACAGACCAGGCAGATGCCGGGAAAGAGGAAGGCCTGCGTAAACTTTAGCCAGTTGTTAACCATGAAATCCTTTTCCGGTTGACAATCAACGGCTTCACTATACCATTGACTCCCTGTCCGAAGAAATCCGAGCATCCATGAGCGATACACTCGAGCCGGCTGCCTCCACGCAGGTCGTCACGGCAAAATCTGCACGGCGCGGTCCCGTGCTGTTCAATCTCTTCAACATCCTCGCCACACTGGCGCCTTTTCCGCTCATGGTGTTCTGGCTTGGCGCCTCCATCGTGCTCTACGCCATGAACCGCCATCATCCGAATCCAAAGGTGGCCCACTACATCCAGTGGGCAGCCTACAGGCTCTATGCCATCGCGGGGCTCGCCGTACCCGTTGCCACCTTTTTTTCTGTCTCGCTGACACCCTGGCTGATCTACTGGGCGTTCGCGGCCATTGTCATGATTCCCTGGTCCATCTACGACCTGATCAAAATAAGACAGGACACCTGGGAAGATACCGTCATCCAGAGGAGTGAACCATGAACACCATCCGACACGACTGGCAGATCGGGGAGATCGAGGCCCTGTTCGACAAGCCTTTCAACGATCTGCTGTTCGAGGCACAGCAGCTGCACCGCGAGCATTTCGACCCCAACCGTGTGCAGGTCAGCACCCTGCTGAGCATCAAGACCGGCGCCTGTCCGGAGGATTGCGGCTACTGCTCCCAGAGCTCGAAGTACGACACCGCCCTCGAGCGCGAGAAGCTGCTGCCGCTCGAGGAGGTCGTCGAGGCCGCCGAGGCCGCCAAAGCGGCCGGTTCGACGCGCTTCTGCATGGGCGCCGCCTGGCGCAACCCGACCGACAGGAATCTCGACAAGGTCATCGAGATGATCCAGGCCGTACGCGATCTCGGCATGGAGACCTGTGTCACGCTCGGCATGCTGACCGGGGCACAGGCGAAGCGCCTCAAGGAGGCCGGCCTCGACTACTACAACCACAACCTCGACACCTCGCCCGAGTTCTACGGCAACATCATCTCCACGCGCACCTTCCAGGACCGCCTCGAGACGCTCGATCACGTGCGCAACGCCGGCATCCATGTCTGCTCTGGCGGCATTCTCGGCATGGGCGAGACGCGCCGTGACCGCGCGCGCATGCTGCAGGAACTCGCCAACCAGCCGACTCAGCCGGAATCGGTGCCGATCAACCTGCTCGTGCAGGTCGAGGGCACGCCGCTGTTCGGCGTCGATGCGCTCGACCCGCTGGAGTTCGTGCGTACCATCGCGGTCGCGCGCATCCTGATGCCGCAATCCCATGTGCGTCTCTCCGCCGGCCGCAGCGAGATGAGCGACGAGCTGCAATCGCTCTGTTTCTTCGCCGGTGCCAACTCCATGTTCTACGGCGAGCGCCTGCTGACGACCGACAATCCCGAAGCCGGCAGCGACCGGCAACTCTTTGCGCGCCTCGGTATCGCGATGGAGCAAGTCGCGGACGAGAAGGAAGCCGCCCGCCTCTGCTGCAGCGCCTGATGGAAGCACGCTGGACCGCACGCCTTGACGAGCGCAGGGCGCAGCATCTCTATCGTCACCGCCGCGTCAGCGAGTCGCCGCAGGGGCCGGCGATGACCATCGACGGCAAGCCCCTGCTGGCATTCTGTTCCAACGACTACCTGGGACTCGCGGCGGACAAGCGCATCGCGCAGGCGCTGAAACAGGGCGTCGACCGCTGGGGCAGCGGCAGCGGCGCGGCCCACCTCGTCAATGGCCATAGCAGTGCGCATCACGCACTCGAGGAAGCGCTGGCCGACTGGCTCGGTCGCGAGCGCGCACTGCTGTTCTCGACCGGTTACATGGCCAATCTCGGCATCATCACGGGGCTGCTCGGCAGGGATGACGGGCTTTTCGAGGACAAGCTCAACCATGCGTCCCTGATCGACGGCGGGTTGCTCGGCGTCGCGCGCATGCACCGCTATCGCCATGCCGACATGGACTCGCTGCAACAACAGCTCGCCACGCACCGCGACGGCGCGCGCATGGTCGTCACCGACGCTGTCTTCAGCATGGATGGCGATATCGCCCCGCTCGGCGAAATGGCCGCGATCTGCGCCCGCGACCAGGCACTGCTCGTGGTCGACGATGCCCACGGGCTCGGTGTACTCGGCCAGCAGGGACGCGGCTCGGTCCACGAGGCCGGACTGAGCCAGCAGGATGTGCCGGTTCTGATGGGAACGCTCGGCAAGGCGTTCGGCGTCGCCGGCGCCTTTGTCGCCGGTTCGGAGACCCTGGTCGAAACCCTGATCCAGCAGGCGCGCAGCTACATCTACACGACCGCAATGCCGGCGGCGCTGGCCGAGGCGACGCTCGCTTCCCTGCGCATCGTCCGCGAGGAGGCCTGGCGGCGCGTGAAGCTGGTCTCGCTGGTGCAGCGTTTCCGTGACGGGGCTGAGGCGATCGGCCTGACATTGATGCCGAGCCGGACGCCGATCCAGCCGATCCTGCTCGGCGAGTCGCAGAAGGCTGTTGCCTGGAGCGAGCGCCTCGAGGCGCTCGGTTGCCTCGTGACGGCGATTCGACCGCCGACCGTGCCGGCCGGCCAGGCGCGCCTGCGCGTGACCCTGTCGGCGTCGCACGAAGAGGCGCAGGTCGACCGCCTGCTGGATGCGCTCTCGACGCTCCAGCGGGAGCAGGCCGCATGAGCCTGGCCTCCTGTACGCACGGAGAGGGCCGGCCGCTCGTGCTGCTGCATGGCTGGGGCATGAATGCCGGCGTCTGGATGTCGCTCTTGCCGCGGCTGCGGCCGCAGTGGCGAGTCACCACGATCGAACTGCCCGGGCATGGCGAAAGCGATTTCGTGGACGGCGACATCCATGCGTGGGCCCGGGCCGTGCTTGCCGAGGCGCCGCCGGCGGCAACCTGGCTCGGCTGGTCGCTCGGCGCGATGGTGGGGCTGGCGGCCGCGGCGGCGAGCCCGGAGCGTGTCGAGGCGCTCGTGCTTGCCGGCGGTACGCCGCGCTTCGTGCGCGAGCCCGGCTGGCACTGCGGCATGCGCCCGGAACTGCTGCAGAACTTCGCCGACGAACTCTTCCGGACACCGCAACGCACCATGCTGCGGTTCCTCGGCCTGCAGGTTCGCGGCGCCGACAACGAGCGCGAGACCCTGAAGCAGCTCCGGTCCGCCGTCGAACAACGCCCCGCGGCGACCGAAGCGGCGCTGCGGAAAGGGCTGGCGCTGTTGCTCGAAACCGACTTGCGCCAGTTGCTGGCCGAACTCGCGGTGCCCGCGCTCTGGCTCTATGGCGAGAAGGACACGCTGGTCTCGGCGAAAACCGCCGACTGCGTCCGCGAGCTCTGCCCGACAGCGGCGACCGAGGTCATCAGGGGCTCCGGGCACGCGCCCTTCCTGTCGCATCCGCAGCACTGCCTGCAGGCGCTGGAGGCATTCGCATGATCAGCAAGCAGGCGGCGCGCCGCGCTTTCTCGAAAGCCGCCTCGACTTATGACGATAATGCCGTTCTGCAGCGTGAGATCGCCTCGCGCATGCTCGAGCGGCTCGACTATATCCGGCTGCGGCCGACGGTGATCCTCGATGCCGGCGCGGGCACCGGTGAGGCCAGTGCCGCGCTCGCCAAACGCTACCCGAAGGCGAAAGTCATCGCGCTCGATTTCGCGCTGCCGATGCTGCAGCAGGCGCGCCGGCGAGGCAGGTTCATGCGCCGGCCGGTGACGCTCTGCGCCGACCTCGAGCAGCTGCCGCTCGCGGCCGGCTCCGTCGACATGATCTACTCCAATGTCGCCATCCAGTGGTGCGCGGATCTCGAAAGCACCTTCGGCGATTTCCTGCGCGTGCTGAAGCCCGGCGGCCTGCTGATGTTCTCGACCTTCGGCCCGGATACGCTCAAGGAGCTGCGCCAGGCCTGGTCGCAGGTGGATGACAGGCCGCACGTCTCGCCTTTCCTCGACATGCACGATATCGGCGACATGCTCATGCAGAGCCGTTTCGCCGAACCCGTCATGGACGCGGAACTGGTCAACATGACCTATGGCGACGTGCAGCAGTTGATGCGCGATATCAAGGCGATCGGCGCTCACAACGCCTTGCGCGAGCGTCACCGCGGGCTGACCGGCAAGGCGCGCATGCAGCGTTTCATGCAGGCCTACGAGCAGTTCCGTACCCAGGGACGGCTGCCGTCGACCTGGGAAGTGGTCTACGGCCACGCCTGGGCCCCCGAACAGCTCAGCGAGGGCGGCGTGACACGTATCGCTGTCGAGAGCCTGTCACGCAAGCCTCCCGCGCAGGCGAAATGAGTTGAGTCCGGCCGACGCTTCCGCTGGCGTTTTCCCGGCACCCTTCGATCCCGTTGAACAGCGCCCTGATGGAAGCGCCAGGGGCGGTGCGGGGCCACAGCGCCGGGCTGCTGACTCCTCAGGCCTCGTGGCCTGGCCCTTCTTCGGGGCAGCGCCCGATTTCGCATTTCACGACTGGAACATCGCGGGCGACACGCAGCAGGAGCTGCAGCGCATCACCCACGACGAGGGGCGCGACATCTACATCGCCGATCATGACGAATTCGGCGTCTGCTGCTGCCGCATGCCCGTGCCCGGTATGTCGGAAATCTATCCGCTCGACGAGCTCTTGTGGAACAACAACAACAGCGGCCTGCCGTTTCGCGACAGGCTGCTGCACCTGCCATCCCTTGCCGGTGGCGAACTCTCCGGCCTGCTCGAGGCCGATGCCATCGACGAATCGCTGCCGTTGCACGAATTCATCGGGCTTGCCGACGATCCCGGCTCCGCGCTGGCGACGCTGCGCATCGGCGAACTCAAGAGGCTGCTGCTGCTCGCCACGGGGAGGCGCCGGGACGCTATCGAATGGCTCGGCGATTTCGGCGAACTCGGCGGAGAGCGCATGCGCGCCTACGACTGCCTGCTGCAGATACTCCGGCTGGAACGCAACGGCGAGGCGTGGGAAAGCTACGGCGCCATGCTCGCCGCCATGTTCGGCGAGGCGGCATACCGGTGCGCTCTCGAGCTCTATTTCGGCAGGTGGGTCTTCGACGGGCTCGATCTCGACGATGGCACGGTGTTGAGTGAACGCCACCAGCAGCCTTTCAGGGTTTACCGCAGGATATCGGCATTGAGGGCGCAGGCATGAATGGCTGGTTCATCACGGGAACCGATACCGGGGTCGGCAAGACCTTCGTCACGGCAGGCCTGCTGCGCTCTCTGCACGCGCGTGGTCTCGAGACCGCGGGCATGAAACCGATCGCCTCGGGCTGCGAGCGCACCCCGGCAGGGCTGCGCAACGATGACGCCCTGCAGATTCAGGCGGCTTCGGCTGTCGAGCTGCCCTATGCGCTGGTCAATCCCTACGCCTTCGAGCCGCCGATCGCGCCGCATATCGCTGCGGCACAGGCCGGCATCGACATCGATATCGACACCATCCACAATAACTGCAGCACAATCGCCTCGCAGTCGGATTGCGTCATCGTCGAGGGTGTCGGTGGCTGGGAGGTGCCCATCGGCGAGAAGCTCGCGATGCCCGATGTCGCCGTAGCGCTCGGTTTGCCGGTGATGCTCGTCGTCGGCATCCGCCTCGGCTGTATCAACCATGCGCTGCTGACGGCCAATGCCGTACGCGCGCGCGGGCTGCGGCTGGCGGGCTGGATCGCGAATCATCTCGATTCCGATACCCGCGAACAGGCGGCCATCGTCACCGCGATCGCAGAGCGCATCGGTGCACCCATGCTCGCCGCGATCCCGCGTGAGCCGGATGCGATCGCCGGCTGTTTCCGGGATTTTCCGCCCCCTCCGGCAGTTCGCTGAGGGTTCAGTCCCGAATGCCCTCGACGGCTTCCATGTCGGGTTTGAAGCGCTCGAACTCGGCGATCACCTGCGCGCCGAAGAGCAGGATCAGGCCCGCCACCTCGAGACTCAGCAGGAAGACGATGGCCGTCGCCAGCGAGCCGTAGACGATGCTCACGACCGACAGGGTCGAGAAATACCAGACGAGTGCGTGGCGCACGATTTCCCACAGCAGTCCCGCCGTGATGCCGCCGATCAGCGCGTGGCGGAAAGAGAGCTTGCCGAGCGGCATGACGAGGTAGAAGGAGGTCAGAATCAGGATCTGGCCGGCGAGACCGATGAGGTAGAGCGTGATCCGCGAGATGCTCTCGAGCGTGAACTCGATGCCGAAGAGGTTAACCTGCGTGCCTTCGATGGCATAGAGCGCACCGGCGATCAGTGACATCAGCAGAAAACCGACTCCGAGCACGAGGATATAGGCGTAGGGCAGGATCGCCGACACCAGAAAGTGCCGCCGGTGGATATCGACGCGGTGGAAGAAGATGAAGCTCATGGCGTTTTCGACGACCGTGAAGGCCATGGAGCTGAAGAAGAGCAGCACGGCCACCATGAGCCAGCTGATGACGCCGCGGTTCTCGAGCAGCATGGCCATCTGCTGTGTGATGACTTCTGCATGGGCCGGAAGCACGACCGCGATGTTCTGCTGCAGCGTCTCGAGCAACTGGTGGTGATCGATGAACTGCGACAGGATCAGCAGGATCAGCGTGATGAGCGGGATGATCGACAGCAGCGCATAGTAGGCCACGGCGCCGGCCAGCAGTAATCCCTGGCTTGCGCGAAAGCCCCTGAAGACCTGGATGATGAAACGCCAGGGGTGTTGCAGGACGATTTGGTACTGGTGCTGCATGGAGTGCCGTTTTGCGGCTGTTTGCGGGTAACTCATGCTACCTGTTGCCAGGGGACTTGTCACCGCAGAGTCCCGGGCTGCTATGCTTGTCCTTGCGCACACACATGGGGGGAGAGGTCATGCCGCACTACGAGGGCTGCTGCCACTGCGGCGCCGTGAAGTTCGCATTCGATAGCGAGGAGCCGATCACATCGGGTTTGCGCTGCAACTGTTCCATCTGCGTGCGCAGGGGCGCCGTCATGTCGCCCGGGGTGATTGCACAGGAGGAGCTCACGATCGAGGCCGCGGACGAGGCGCTCGGCGTGTACCAGTTCGGCGACAGGACGGCCAGGCACTACTTCTGCAGGAACTGCGGCATCTATCCGTTTCACGAGACGGCGCGTTTCCCGGGGAAACTGCGCGTGAACCTGGGCTGCATCGACGCACTCGATCCGCTCGCGATGGACGTCGCTGTCTTCGACGGCAAGCACTTGCTCTAAAAGCGGACGCTTTGCAGCCGCCAACGAAAAGCCCCGGCGCATGGCCGGGGCTTTCGGGTCTGTCCAGGCGCCCGGATTTAACGCTTGGAGAACTGGGGACGCTTGCGTGCCTTGTGCAGGCCGACTTTCTTGCGCTCGACCATGCGGGCGTCTCGGGTCAGGAAGCCTGCCTTGCGCAGCGGGGAACGCAGCTCTTCGCTGTGCTCGACCAGCGCGCGGGCGATGCCGTGACGGATGGCGCCGGCCTGGCCGTTGGAGCCGCCGCCGCGGACTGTGACGGTGACGTCGATCTTGTCACCCATTTCTGTGACTTCGAGCGGCTGGCGCACGATCATGCGCGAGGTCTGGCGGCCGAAGAAGTTGTCGAGGGTGCGGCCGTTGATGGTGATTTCACCATTGCCGGGCCTGAGGAAAACGCGCGCCGTGGACGTCTTGCGGCGGCCGGTTCCGTAATTCTGTGCTAGTGCCATGGGTTCAATCCTGGTCAGATATCGAGTGCGATCGGTTGCTGGGCTGCATGCTGGTGTTCGCCGCCGGCGTAGACGCGCAGTTTCTTGAACATCGCGCGACCGAGCTTGTTCTTCGGCATCATGCCGCGCACGGCGGTTTCGATGACGCGCTCGGGGGCTTTCTGAAGCTGCTTCTCCAGGGTGATGGATTTGAGGCTGCCGATGTACCCGGTGTGGTGGTGGTACATCTTCTGCTGCAGCTTGTTGCCGGTGACGCGGACCTTTTCCGCGTTGATAACGATGATGTAGTCACCGGTATCGACATGCGGTGTGTATTCCGGCTTGTGCTTGCCACGCAGGCGGCGGGCAATCTCGGTCGACAGGCGGCCAAGAGTTTTGCCTTCTGCATCAACGACATACCACTCGCGGCGTACGTCTGCAGGTTTTGTGCTTACGGTAGTCATCCGTCCAGACCCTGAAAGTGTGTTTCAATATAACGTTGGAATAGCCACTCTTCCCGCAAACAGCGAGAAAGGGCGCGAATATTAACGGATTGGCCGGCCTGTGACAAGTCTTTGTGCAAGAAATCACTCATCAGGAGCAGTGCCGTCCGCGCCGGCGCCCGTGCTGTGGCAGCAGGGACTATTTTTCGTCGCCAGCCCTGTCCGGTTTCTCAAAGCCGGCGGTTGTGCGACAATTGCCTTCCCGATTCTGATTGCCGCTCTCCGCCAGACCTGATGCCGCAGAGATGATACTGATCGCCCGGTTCCTCAATTACACGCTCTCTCTGCTGCTGACGACCCTGCTGCTCGCAGGCAGCGCGGCAATGATTGCCTGGAACTATCTCGAATCCGACCTGCCGGAAACCGACGTCCTGAGGGATATCCGGCTGCAGGTTCCGCTGCGCGTCTACTCCCGGGATGGCGACCTGATCGCCGAGTATGGCACCAAGCGCCGCGAGCCCGTCGGTTACGACGAGGTGCCGAAACGGCTCGAGCAGGCTTTCCTGGCAGCCGAGGACGCCAACTTTTTCTCCCATCCGGGGGTCGATTACCGCGGTCTCGGGCGCGCTGCCGTGAGCCTGATCAGGACCGGCAAGCGCCGCCAGGGGGGCAGCACCATTACAATGCAGCTCGCGCGCAACTTCTTCCTGACACCGGAAAAAACCTATGTCAGGAAAATCCGCGAGATCATGCTGGCCATGCGCATGGAGGAGCAGTTCTCGAAGAGGGAGATCCTTGTGCTCTACCTCAACCAGATTTTCATGGGCAACCGCGCTTACGGCATCAAGGCCGCCGCGCACACCTACTACGGCAAGGAGCTCGACGAGCTCTCGCTGGCGGAAACCGCCATGATCGCGGGGCTGCCGAAGGCGCCCTCGGCATTCAACCCGCTTGCCAACCCGCGGCGCGCCATCGAGCGCCGCAACTATGTGCTCGAGCGCATGCGCATCAACGGCTTCATCACGCAGGCCGAGCACGACGCGGCCCGCGAGGCGCCGGTCACCGCGCACTACGTCCGGCCAGAGATCAGGCTCGATGCCGCCTACGTCGCCGAGATGGTGCGCGCGGAGATGGTCCGCCGCTACGGCGAGGAGGCCTACACCGGCGGCTTCCATGTCTATACAACGGTCACCCCTCGCCTGCAGCGCGCCGCCAATGCCTCGTTGCGCGAGGCGCTCGACGATTATGACATGCGTCATGGCTATCGCGGCCCGGAAAAACGGCTCGATGCGGTCGTCTGGCAAGACGATGCCAAACGCAACGAGCTGCTGCAGAAAGCGGGGACGGTCGGCGAACTGCGCCCGGCCGTCGTGACTGGCTTTCCGGACAGAAAATCGGCAGAAGTCGCCTTCGCCGACAACAGCCGCGCCGTCATCGGCTGGGAAGGCATCAGCTGGGCGCGCAAATACCACGGGCCCAACTGGCGGGGCGTGCGTCCGCGCAGGGTCACGGACGTGCTTGCCGAAGGCGATCTCATCCGCGTCGCGGCTGCCTCATCCGAGGAGGGCGATTACCTGCGCCTGGCGGAGATTCCCCGCCTGGAGGGTGCGCTGGTTTCCGTCAAGCCCGCTACCGGCGAGATCGTCGCGCTTGTCGGTGGCTACGACTATTACCACAGCATGTTCAACCGCGCGATCCAGGCCTACCGACAGCCTGGTTCCGGCTTCAAGGCATTCATCTACTCGGCCGCGCTCGCTGCGGGTTACCAGCCGTCTGACATCATCAATGACGCGCCCGTGGTCATCAAGGACGACACTCTGCCCGGCGGCTACTGGCGCCCGTCCAACGCCAACCACAAGTTCTCCGGCCCGACCCCGCTGCGCCGCGGTCTCGCGCTGTCGAAGAACCTCATCTCGATCCGGCTGCTGCGCAGCATCGGCCTCGATTTCGCACTCGAGCATCTCGGCAACTTCGGGTTCGACATCGAGCGCTTCCCGAGGGGGCTGGCGCTGGCGCTCGGCACCGGCGAGGTAACGCCGCTCGAGATGGCCGAGGCCTACACGGCCTTCGCCAACGAGGGCAAGCGCGTCCGGCCCTATTTCATCGACAGGATCGAGCAGGAGGGCAACGGCGTCATTTTCAGGGCCAAACCCGAGGTAACGGTCGCCATCACGCCGGAGAATCGCTTTCTGATGTATTCCATGATGAAGGACGTCATCAACTACGGCACGGGCAGACGTGCGCGCGTGCTGGAGCGCAGCGACCTGGCCGGCAAGACGGGCACGACCGACGACTACAGGGACGCCTGGTTCAACGGTTACAACGAGTCCCTCGTGACCGTCGTCTATGTCGGCATGGATGACTCGATGACACTCGGCAAGCGCGAGGAGGGCGGGCGTGCAGCGCTGCCGGCCTGGATCAGCTACATGCGGGAGGCGACGAGGGGGATGCCGGAAACCGAGCCACACATGCCATCCGGTATCGAGCAGACGCTCGCCTATGCGGGTGGCAACGCCTACTACGAGTACAGGGATATGACCGTGGAAAAAAACTATGTGCCGGAGGCTATCTCGGCGATCAGCAGGATCAACGAGGCGCCAAAAGCAGAAGACGATCTCTTCTGACGGAGAGTGCCATGCCCGGAAACAATCATTCGCGTTCCATCATCTCTGTCGCCGTGCGCCTGCTCGCCGATCACCAGACGCTCGATTACGGCTGGGCGCGCCGCAAGGCCGCCGAGAATCTCGGTATCAGCGGCAATGACAAGCAGCTGCCGGGTTATGCTGAAATCGAGGCGGCCGTCGTGGAGCACCAGCAGATTTTCAGCAACCAGGACGCGCTCGTGGTCGACCGCCTGCGGGCCGCTGCCGAGCTCCTGCGCCGCTTCGGCAAGTTCAGGCCGCGCCTGGTGGGGCCGCTGACACGCAATGTCACGGCGCCCAACGCCGTCATCACGATCCACTGCTTCGCCGATGCGGCCAAGCTCGTCTTGTTCGATCTCATGGATGCGGGCATTCAGGCCGATAGCGGCGATGTCGGTGTCACAACGAGCAACAGGAAACGGGAGGAGCGTCCGGCCTTCAGCTTCTTCTTCAAGGACCACGAGGTGCTGCTCATCGTGCTGAGCCCCGACGAGCACCGCCATCCGCCACTCGACCCGGTCACGGAGAAACCGGGCTATGGCCTGGATGCTGCAGATATCGAGAGGCGGCTCGCGGAGGCGCAGGCCGTCTGAACGCATAACGCCGGCAAGATGCCGGCGTCAGGAATCGCGGCAGAGGTCGGGTCAGCCGCGCTGGTCCATCGGGATGTAGTCGCGCTTGAGCGGTCCCGTGTAGAGCTGGCGCGGGCGGCCGATGCGGCGTTCCGGATCTTCCATCATCTCCATCCAGTGCGAGACCCAGCCGACTGTGCGCGCGATCGCGAACATGGCCGTGAACATGTTGCGCGGTATGCCGAGCGCGCGGTAGATGATGCCGGAGTAGAAGTCGACATTCGGATAGAGCTTGCGCTCGACAAAGTAGTCGTCCTCGAGTGCGATGCGCTCGAGCTCGCGCGCCAGGTCGAACATCGGCGCTTCCTCGCCGACATACTGCTCGAGTACCTCGTTGGCGACCGCGCGGATGATCTTGGCACGCGGGTCGTAGTTCTTGTAGACCCGGTGCCCGAACCCCATCAGGCGGAACGGGTCGTCCTTGTCCTTGGCGCGCTCGAGGAACTTCGGGATGTTTTCGACCGAGCCGATCTCGTCGAGCATGGTCAGCACCGCCTCGTTGGCGCCGCCATGCGCCGGGCCCCACAGGGAGGCGATGCCCGTGGCGACGGCGGCAAAGGGGTTGGCGCCGGAACTCGCGGCGAGACGCACGGTCGAGGTGCTCGCGTTCTGCTCGTGGTCGGCATGCAGGATGAAGAGGATGTTCAGCGCGCGCTCCATGACCGGGTCCACCTCGTAGGGGGCGCACGGCGTGGCGAACATCATGTACAGGAAGTTGCCGGGGTAGCTCAGGTGATCCTGCGGGTACATGAAGGGCTCGCCCTCGTTGCGCTTGTGCGCGGCGGCGGCAATGGTCGTCACCTTGGCGATCATGCGGTGCGCAGAGATCTGGCGGTGTTCCGGGTTGTTGATGTCGAGCGCGTCGTGGTAGAAGGCTGACAGCGAGCTCATAACGCCGACGAGCATCGCCATCGGGTGCGAGTCGTAACGGAATCCCTGGAAGAACTTGGTCAGGGATTCGTTGATCATGAGGTGTTTGCGGATGCATTCGCGAAAGATCCCGAGCTCGGTCTCGTTCGGCAACTCGCCGTAGAGCAGCAGGAAGGCGACCTCGAGAAAGTTGCACTGGGCAGCGAGCTGCTCGATGGGATAGCCGCGGTAGCGCAGGATACCCTTGTCGCCATCGATGTAGGTGATGCTGCTGCGGCAGCTCCCCGTAGCGACGAACCCCGGGTCGTAGGTGAACATCCCGGTCTGTTTGTTGATGCTCCTGATGTCGATGACATCCGGGCCTTCGGTGCCCTTCAGGACAGGTAATTCTGCAGCCAGGCTGTTATCACTGTTGGTCAGCTTGATCACTGAATCGGACATGACCTGCTCCTTCTTATGAATATTCCGGCATAGTTTAACAGAGCGGGGAGGAGGGTGATCTCTGGGTAAACCCTGATTTCGCGCCGCATGCCCTGCCGTATGAGGATGTGACCGGCGGGCCTAATCGATTGTTTTCAATGAAAACTTTGTCCTGCCGGGGGCAATAATCCGGATTTGATTATTGACTGCTGGCGCTGTTGCCGGAGAATCGCCCGGCAGGAATTGGCTGCTGCCGGGGAAACAGGCATGCTCCGTCCGGGCGCGCCGGCCCGGACGCTGCCGGTGTCTAGATTCGCGCCACGCCCGAATCGATCGCGGCCTGCTTGACTGCCGTGGAGACGTGCTCGCGCAGGCGCGGGTCGAGCGGTTTCGGGATGATGTACTCGCGGCCGAAGCTCAGGCTGTCGAGATGGTAGGCGTCGAGCACCTCGCGCGGCACGGGCTGGTGCGTCAGGGCCTGCAGGGCGTGCACTGCCGCGATCTGCATCTCTTCGTTGATGCGCGTGGCCCGCGCATCGAGCGCGCCGCGGAAGATGAACGGGAAGCCGAGCACGTTGTTGACCTGGTTCGGGTAGTCGCTGCGGCCGGTCGCCATGATGAGATCGTCGCGCACGCGCAGGGCGATCTCCGGGCGAATTTCCGGAATCGGGTTCGACAGCGCGAAGACGACGGGTTTCGGCGCCATGTGCGCCAGCATCTGCGGCGTAATCAGGTCTGGCCCCGAGAGGCCGATGACGACGTCGGCGTCCTCCATCGCGTCCTCGAGCGTGCGCTTGTCGGTATCGACCGCGACTCCCCACTTGAAGGGGTTCAGGTTGGTGCGGCCGGTATGGATGACGCCCTGGCGGTCGATGGCGAGGAAGTTGTCGCGGTGCGCGCCCATGGTGACCAGCAGGCGAATGGTCGCGATGCCGGCTGCGCCCGCGCCGAGGACCACGATTCTGACTTCGTCGAGCGTCTTGCCCTGCAGCTCCAGCGCGTTCATGAGACCGGCGGCGATGATGATCGCGGTACCGTGCTGGTCGTCGTGGAACACCGGGATATCGAGCTGTTCGATCAGCGCCTGTTCGATCTCGAAGCAGTGCGGCGCCGCGATGTCCTCGAGGTTGATGCCACCGAAGGTCGGCGCGATGCGCATGACGGTCTCGATGAACTCCTGCGGACGCTTGGCATTGACCTCGATATCGAAGACGTCGATGTCGGCGAAATGCTTGAACAGCACCGCCTTGCCTTCCATGACCGGCTTGCCGGCCAGCGCGCCGACGTTGCCGAGGCCGAGTACCGCACTGCCGTCCGTGATGACGGCCACGAGGTTGCCCCTGGCCGTGTAGCGGTAGGCGTCGTCGGGATTCCGGGCGATGCGGCGGACGGGCTCGGCCACACCGGGCGTGTAGGCCAGCGAGAGGTCCTTCTGGGTCGTGGTCGGCTTCGTGACCCGGATCGCGAGTTTTCCCGGCACCGGTTTTTCGTGATAGACGAGCGCCTCTTCGTTGATCGATTTGTCGGCATGATTATCTGACACTATCTGCTCCTCCTGGTGGCCGCTTCAGGCCCAAAACGTGAAAAGGCACCCGCCAGGGTGCCTTCGTAAGCCCGCGAAACCGTTGCTGTTAACGGCTGTAGCGCTTGCGGAACCTGTCGACACGGCCACCGCTGTCGACGGTGCGCTGCTGGCCGGTGTAGAACGGGTGGCACGCAGAGCAGATTTCCACGTGCAGCTCGTCACCGTCGTAGGTCGAACGGGTGTCAAAACTGTTGCCGCAGCGGCAAGTAACCTTGATTGCCTTGTAGGCCGGATGCGTATCCGCTTTCATCGCTCTGATCCACTAATAATCCGAAAAGAGGCGAAATTCTACAGAAGATCAAAGCGGGGCGCAACCATTACCGGCGGCCACGCAGAATGCCGGCCGCGCCTGTCGGGGCAATCTGCCTTCGCCGGTGCCGGCACGCGCTGCCGCGTTTCCGTCCCGGGAAATCATTATGAATGCTCAATCGGCTGACCGGTACCTTTAGTCGGTTTTGACAAGAGAGTGGGAAATCGATCAAAAATACCCCGGCCGTTTTCGGGCCGGGGTTTCTCCCGAAGGTTGCGGCCCATGTGCCGCAATGGAGTGGACGGGATTCAGTCTCCGTTCCCGTCGTGGCAGATCGTACATCCGACAGCTGTGCCTGCCGCTATGGTCTGTCCGTTCAGGCGGCGGTCTTTCTTCGCTACAGACAGAACCGTGCCTTCCATGGTGCGCCGGTTTCCACTGCCGTGGCATGCCCTGCAACTTGCAATATCATCCTCGGCCAGCTGTTCGTGACCGCCATCGACGAAACTGATGCGCGGTCCCGCGTCTGACCCGTCGCCTGCTACATTGATGTCGTTGCCCACGGGATGCATGCCATGCGGTCCATTGAGTGTGTCCTCACTGTTCATGGTGTTGCCGTGACAGGTGTTGCACTCGATGATGACGCCGGTATGGCCCTGCAACTGCTGTGCCGTGAGGTTGTCGTTGCTGTTCGGATTGGCATTCGGCCACTCGGCGTGGGTTGCGCCATGGCACCCTTCGCACATGATGCCGCCGTGCCCGGTCGATACCCGGTAGAGCTGCGGGTTGCCCGCGCCCGGGTTGTCGAAGCCGTTGAAGCTCGCCGGCGCTTCCGGTTCGGCGAAACGCTTGTTGGCGGGTACGATCGGGGTGGCCTTGATATCACCGGTCAGGAAGGCCTGGCGCAGGCGGATATCATCCGTGTTGCCATAGATGTCGGCGGTATTGACCAGGGTCCCGGTGACGCCGGCCAGGTTGTCGTTGAAGTCGCCCGTGTGACAGGAACCGCAACCCGGCTCGTTCGCCCAGGGGACGCGAGGCTGGTCGGGATCGGTGTAGAAATTGCCATCCAGGTCCCATGCCGCCGGGCCGGGGTTGTCGACCGTGACATTGGCCGTGAAATCGTTACCCACCTGCTCCATGTCGCCGTGGCAGTCGGTGCACAGCATGCCGCCGTTGAACATGGCGCCGCGCAGGCACTGCACGTTGCTGCCGGGATGGCACTGGTAGCAGGAGTTCTCGAGTTGCTGCAGGCGGGTGTCCTGGTTGGTGATGGTGCCGTCGTCCTGCTGCAGCGGCGGTTCGATGGTCGGAAAGACACCCAGCGAGCCGTGGTGACTGTGCATGACATTGGAATTGCTCTTGTGATGCAGGTGGTTGCGGCCATTGGCAAGGCTGCCCTCGGGACCGGTCAGCGGGCCGAGCTGGGCCAGGTCCAGCGCCGGCGTGTAGTGGCATAGCTGGCAGACCACGGGCTTGCCCTGCACCAGCGCCTTGTTGGTCAGGCAGTCGGTATCAGCGGGATCACCGTTGGCGTCGATCTCGGTGATGTCGCACGGCGTTTGCGTCACGCTGCTGTCACCATCCGGCGTGGGCGTGACATAGTTCTGGCCATGGACGTGGTCATGCAGGCGCAGGATGTTGATGTCCGCGGCATACTCCAGGCTCACGCGCGGTGGCAGGTTGCTGTCGGGATCGTCAATGCTCAATGCCACCGGCAGGTTGTTGTCGCTCAGGGTGTCGCTGGGCCGGGTGCTGCGACTGACGGTGCCCGTGACCGAGAGCAGGTCGTCGGGATCGGCGTGACAGTTCACGCAGCTCGCCTCGCCGGAGATCGGCAGCACGGTATCGACTGTCGAGAGCGTATTGCCTGCGGCATTCCTGGCTTCGACGCGTACCAGCGGATAGGCGTTCTCGCGGCCGTTATCGTCAAATGCGGCGAGTGGAATGCCGGCACCCTCGTACCAGTTGACCTCTTCAGCCACGTAACCGAAAGGGAAGTTCACGAAGAAGGGCTTGTCGACATAGAACTCGTGCGCCTGTTGCGGGTCGTTGGCCGAGTAGGGCGCCGCAATGCCCGGCATGGCGTGCTGTTCCGCGGTCAGGAACTCGTCGCCGCTGTTCACCAGGCCGTCAGGGCCGATGAACAGTGCTTCCACGTTCGGCACCGGCAGGCCGACATCCGCGGTGACGTTGAAGGGAGGTCCCGACAGCGGTGTCAGTGTCTGCGCCGGATCGAACGGGTTGAAGGCCGGGTAGAAGGGGTCATAGGTGCCCCCGGGTATGGCGTAATCCCAGAAGTTGGTCTTGTAGGTCGAGCCGTCGGCCTGTTCGCCGTCACGTCCCAGGATCAGCGACGGGTCATTCGGGTTGGATGCGGCCGAGTAGAAGAGGTCGACTCCGGGCGGATTGAGCGTCGGCTCCTCGCCCTGCTGGATGACCTGTGCCAGCAGCACCTGGAACGGCGGCAGGATGCTCGCGATACGGGTATCCAGGTCGCCGCAGTGCATTCCCAGGTCGTTGATGGCCAGTATCCTGGTGGTGCTGTCCAGCACCTGTGGAACCTGCGGAACCATGCCTTCGGGGCAGCCGCTGCTGGCGGTGGAGTTGATGGAGATGCCATTCGGGTCGGCTGGAATGCAGATCTGTTGTTGAACAGGCTCGACCGTGATGGTTCGCGTTTGCTGCACACAACTGCCGCCGTTGCCATCGCTGGCGTCCAGTGTCGTGGTGTAGCTTCCCGCCGTGTTGTAGACGACATCGACGGGGTTCCCGGAGCTGGAAGCCGGTGAGCCGCCCTCAAAACTCCAGGCAATGGTCACCGGATCATCATCGGGGTCCGTGACGGTTGCGCTGTAATTGAGGCTGTCTCCCTCTGTGATGGTGACATCGCCTACCGGGCTGTCGATACTGCAGGTCGGATCCTGGTTGGCCTCGTCGTCGTCCGTGATGGTCACGACGCCTGTGCCGTCGGTGACGAAAGCGCCGCGGCCATCATCGAGTACCACGCTGAAGCTCTCGGTCTGTTCCGCAGTTGTGTCGTCGACAGTGCTGATGCTGATCTGTTGTTCCTGCTCGCCACGTCTGAAGGTGACGCTGCCGCTGGCACCGATGTAGTCATCGCCGTCGACGGCCGTGCCATTATTGGTGGTGTAGTCGATACTTAAACTGCGGCGCTTGAGAGGTTCATCGAGCGAGACAGTCAGGACGGCGGTTTGCCCTTCCGTGACTGTCGCATCGCTGATACTGATTGCTGCCTGTGCCGTCATTGCCGCTGTCGTGCCAAAACAGGCCAGCAGGGTGGTGGTCACAAGCTTGTGGTGTTGAAAGAGTGTCATTGAGGTTCCTCCGTGCCAGAACGATCCGGCCTTGCCTCGTGGCGGCGGTCGGGTTTTGAAACAAGACCGCGATATCTTGAGTATTTTTGGGCACTTGCCTGAAAACGGGAGAACAGCCTTGTATCTGTGGACCGGCGGCTGTTCGCCGATGGGTCGCGAATCACAGAGGCTCCATCTGCAGCCTGTCATGCGGCCATCTCCACAAAAGGTGGTGAGCCTGGTCAGTTACTGACTTGAGACCGGATGCTCACCAGCTGCTTCCGGTAGCGCAGCAAGAGACTGGAGTCTGTCAGTCAATTCCATGAAAAACAAATGGGAATAAGTTCCCAATTGATCCAGATCAATTCAGGATTTCAGCCGCGGCATGGTACAGGGGGATTTCAGGGGGCAGGGGTATGCGTGCCCTGATCGCGGTCAGGTACGGCTTTGGACGGCCCCGGAAAAAAGGCATTGGTGCGCTCGATGTAGGCGCGGTATTCGGGGCGGCGGTCAGTCATGCCCTTCTCCATGAGGCCGACGCCGGAGACGCGCAACAGCAGCAGCGTCATGATGAGCGGGGCGATCACGGCCCACCATGCACCGGTCGTCAGCACCATGAGGAACAAGCCCCACCAGACCAGAAACTCCCCGAAGTAATTCGGATGGCGTGAGTAGCGCCAGAGGCCGCTGTCCAGCACCATGCCGTCGTTGGCCGGCTTGCTGTTGAAGATGTAGAGCTGCAGGTCGGCGACGGTCTCGAACACGAAGCCTGTGACCCACAGTGCCAGCCCGATCCAGTCGAGCCAGTGGTATGCAGGGGCGCTATGGAGACCGGGCAGCAGGCCGGCGAAAATGATCCAGGCGATCAGCGCCTGCAGGCCGAACACGAGATAGAGGCTCTTGAGTCCGAAGCCGGGGCCGTTGCGCTTGCGGATCTCCCGGTAGCGCCTGTCCTCAGGCTCGCCCCAGTTGCGAAGCGTCAGGAAGGCTGACAGGCGCAGGGCCCAGGCGGCGACTAGACCCAGCAGGAAGTAGCTCTTCTCGCTCATCGCCGGCGCGGCGATGACGCTGTAGAGCGCTGCCGCCAGAAACAGCAGCGACCAGAGGCTGTCGACGATACTGACGTCACGCTTGTAGACGCTGGCGATCCAGGTCAGGAACGCCAGCGCGAACATGATGCCGAGGGTTTCGAACCAGGTCTGCAGCACGGGAGTCGTCTCTCTGCGTCAGTCGCGGGGCTTCTGGAAGAGGTAGTGGCTGACCCACCACTGCTGGCCCTTGTCGTAGCCGAAGAGTTCGGCGCAGGCCATGAAGAAGATCCGCCAGCGCTGCCACCAGGTCGCCGCGAAGTCCTTGCCGTAGGTCGCCTCGAACAGTGGCCACAGCCTCTCCTTCTGCATGTCCATCTGCGCGAGCCAGGCGTTGGCGGTCTTCTCGTAATGCCTGCCGTCCCAGCGCCACAGCCTCTCGATGCGCAGTGCATCCTGGAAGAAGAGCGGCAGGTCGTCGCTCGGCATCATGCCGCCGGAGAAGAAGAAGCGGCTCATCCAGTCGCCCGGGCCGCGATCCTCGAAGAGGTAGGGGGCGTCGCGATGCACGAAGATGTGCTTGAAGAACTTGCCGCCGGGCTTGAGCCAGCGCGCAACGCGGGCGTAGAGTTCTCGGTAGTTGCGCATGTGCTCGAACATCTCCACCGAGACGACGCGGTCGAACTGCGCCTCGGTATCGAAGTCGTTCATGTCGGCCGTGATGACCTCGATGTTCGTCAGCCCCATGCGTTCCGCGCGCTCCAGGATCATGGCGCGCTGCGAAGCGGAATTGGAGACGGCCGTGATGCGCGAATCGGGGTAATGCTGGGCCATCCAGAGTGTCAGCGATCCCCAGCCGCAGCCGAGTTCGAGGATCGACATGCCATCGCCGAGCTCCGCGTGCTCGCAGGTCAGCATCAGTGCGCGCTCTTCCGAGGCGTCGAGCGTGGTCGTGTCCGCGTCCCAGTAGCCGCAGCTGTACTTCATGCGGGCGCCGAGGACGTGGCGGAAGAACCCGGCCGGCACCTCATAGTGCTGCTCGTTGGCCTTGTGCGGCAGTGGCGCGATCCCGGCCTTGTCCATGGCGGCGGTGAAGGACTGCTTGCGTTCCGATAGCGCCTCGGCGTCCGCGGCATGAATTCCGGCGAGACGTCGCTCGAGCAGCGCTCGTATGCCCGTGCGGATGACGGCGTCCGGAAGCCAGCCCTTTTCAGACAACTCGTTGGCCAGGTTTGTATCAATCTTCATCTGGACATCCCCCGGATTTCCTGTTCAGGACTTCAAACACAGCCTCAAGATAGACCCTCTTCCCGTATTTTGTCTAGGACAGAGCGCGTGGGGTTATTCGAAGGCCGGTCGTCAGGGGGCGTCTGCAGGAAAACCTTTGCGATCTGTCATACTGGCGCAAAAGATTCATTCACAACGGGAATCCTTCCCGCTTCGTTCGCAATCGTCATGGCTACAAGAACTTACAGGGTCTTCTTATCCTATCGGCATGCCGACAACAGGGAGGAGGGCAGGCAGTGGGCATCCTGGTTGCAGCAGGTGATCGAGACCTACGAGATCCCGCGCGACCTCGTCGGGAAGAAGAACAGCCGGGGCGAGGTGATTCCGGAGCGCATCTTCCCGCTCTTTCGTGACGAGGAAGAGCTGGCGGCCAATGCCAGTCTCTCGTCGGGTATCACGCTGGCGCTGGACAACTCCGAACACCTGCTGGTCATCTGCTCGCCGCGCGCCGTCGAGTCGGCCTACGTCCAGGCCGAGATCGATTACTTCAAGCAGAGCGGCAAGGGCGATGCCATTCTCGCGATGATCGTCGACGGCGAACCCGATTCAGACGAACGGGAGTGTTTCCCGGAGCCGTTGCGATTCGACACGGATGCCTCCGGGCAGCGGCATCAGAGCCAACTGGAGCCTATCGCGGCCGATTTCCGCGTCAGGGGTCTGCGGGGAGAGGGTGCGAGCCAGGGGTGGACATCCATCGAGGCGTTTCGACAGGAACTCAACGGCATGCCGGGGCTCACCGGCAAGCAGATCGACAGGCTTCTCGATAACTACCGCAAGCAGCATGAACTCATGAAGCTCAAGCTCATCAGCGGCATTCTCGAGATTCCGCTTGGCGAGCTGACGCGTCGCGACCAGGCCTACCAGATGGAACTGGAGAGGAAGCGCAGCCGCACGCTGCGTCGCTGGCTGACTGCGGTGGCCGTGCTGGCGCTGCTGGCCTTGGGCGGAGGGGTCTATGCCTGGCTGCAGCAGCAGGAGGCCGTGCGCCAGGAGCAGGTCGCAACCCGGAACTACTCGCTGCAGCTGACGGCGAAAGGCCTCGAGGAACTCGATGACGCAAGAATCGAGGAGGGGCTGGCCTACCTTGTCAGCAGTCTGCGCGAATGGCCGGAGAACAACGTTGCACGCGACCGGTTACTGTTTGAACTGGCCTATCGTGGCTGGCTCAGCCAGGCAGCACGCCTGCCAGCGCCACCTGAACTCGAGCCAGCAATCCCCGGTTCGGAAAAGCCGGCCAGGCTCATCCAAAGGCAGTTCGAGGTCGAGTCCGGCACGGACGACGGGATGCTGGTTCTGAGGCAGAGGATCGATCTCGAAATCGACTCTCAATACAAGCATGTCTCCCGCCTGCTAGCCTGGGATGGTCGTGACTGGAAACCGGGAGAACCGGTCGTCACCGATGCTCCCGATCTGTTTGGTCAGGAGATCCAGCTGGGCGATGGTCGCCGCATCATCAGCATGCCCAATGCCGAGTTGCCAATTGGCTATGCGGACATCGAACTGATCGACAAGGACGGTCAAGTCACCTACTTCGAGGATCGTCACGGGCTCATCGCCCTGAGCCCCGATGGCGGGCACCTCGCAACGGCCGGTTTCAGCGATGTGAACGGGGAACCGGCATTCGTTCATATACAGCTTTTCAGTATCCTGACGCTTGCCGAGGCGTCAGCGAACTATCTCCTGGCGATTCCCGCAGGTCTGGATGTTACCTCGCTGGTGTGGGATGGCCGCCACCTGGTCCTGGCTTCAATGCTGCACGGGCGGCTTGCCGAGCGCATCGATATCCTGGAAGTCAGTGAAGCGGGAGGAAAGATCGAGGCTCGAACCCTGGTGGAGAACCGGCTGATCCCTGGCAAGGAGTGGGATTTCCACAATGGCTTCCTTTATGTCATCGCTCCGGACGGTCTGATCACCTACGCGCTCTCTCGTCCTCTCATGAAGAACTGGACCGCGCCAGAGATCTCGCTCCGCGATATCGATCTGCTGTCGGGAATCGACGCTTCCGGGATTGCACGGGATTCGTGGAGCAGACTGAAGACAGCCGGTTCGGCATCGGGCATCCAGGTGACCATGAGCTCAGCGCACAGCGTGCTGCTCAGGGATGCGAGTGGAGAGGTGATGCGCACCATCGAGGCCGCTGTTCCGGGCTACGGGCCTGCGCCAAACCTGTTTTTCGCCATGGGACTCTCACATGACGAGCAGATGCTGGCGCTCTCATCATTATTCTACGAAGGGGAAGGCGATGTCAGATACCTCTGGCAGATCCTTTCCGTCGAGAACGGTTTCGCTATCTTTCCCCTGTCGCAGCAATATGACGGTCCGGCGGGGCCGCCGCTGCTGCGCGAGGTGTTTCACACCTTGCGGATGGAGGGTTGGGCGGCCGACAGCCGCTCGATGGTATTCACTCCTGCAGGGCCAGTTCCGGCCCTCGGTAGCAATGAGACGAATGCCACTTTCCTGCAGCGCATGAGAACCGGCAGGGGAGCGCTTGTAGAATTCTTCATGTTGCCGCTGCGCTGGAGTGATGAGCCAGTCCCTGCCTGGTTCCTGGAGACGATCTCCCATCTCGTTCATCTGAAACAGGATACCCTGCACGGACTCGGGTTCGTCTCCCCCTTGCCGTCCGCGCTCAGGGAGGAGGTCCGCAAAGTGATTCAGGAACAGGGGGCAGAAAAGGGCAGCGGTGAATACATCGACTTTCTGCAACGGCTGCCAGTCATGAAGATGGACGGCAAGCCCTCTTAACCCGACTGACATCGCGCACTGTTCTTCCGTTCAACAGCTTAACCTGCTGCCATGCTGGCAACCGCATGCCGGAATCTCACTTGACAGATTCCAGGCGAATACTCCGGCTATTTCCTATGGATGTGCGAGGCCCCTGTTGCGACAGACCGGCACAGCATGAAAATGCGCCATTTTGGCAATATCCATCCACTCTTCTCCCTGGTGTCAGGGCAAGGTTTGGTCTTTCGAGTCGAGACCTGATACTTCAACGCCATCCACGCGCAGGGGGGCTGGCAGGGTATCAATCCTCTCGCGGCACGAAGCGGGAGTGCTATGGCGAGCCCTCCGGGCTTTACTGGGGTTGGCGGGGCGATTAGTATTGCAGTGCACCAAGCTCGACAGTGAGGATGGATGTACGGCAGCAAACAAGAGAGAGAATACTCTCAGCCTGCCGTGAAAAGAGGATCCAGACAGCGACGGCATCGAAATCCCGGGCCGGGGCAATTGGCATTTCGATGCAGGCAGGTTCAAACCTGCCTTCTCTCAAGTTCTCTGCACGGCTGCGATCGACTCCTCCTGCGTTGAGGCAACCTGATGGACGCTACGGCATTACGCTGCCCTCACCGGCTTGCGGCGGGCAGCCCGGGTGCAATCTATTGTCGATGAAACAGGTTTTGGCTCATGTGCCCCGGGAGAGGAAAGCGAATGCACTATCTCTTTATCCTGATTTTTCTGTTCCTGTTCTGGCTGCTGTTGTCCGGGCACTATGTCGCCCTGATCATCTCGTTCGGAATGGTGTCCGCGCTGCTCGTGACCTTTCTGGTCTACCGCATGGATCGCGCCGATGAGGAAATCAGCAGCTTTCGTCCAGGTCCCGGGGTCCTGCGCTATTTCGCCTGGCTGATGTGGCAGGTCGTGTTGTCCAACATCGATGTTGCGCGCCGCATCTGGCATCCTTCATTACCGATCCGCCCGACCTGGCAGCGCCTGGATACCAGCGTCTCCACGCCGCTGGAAAAGACGCTCTACGCCAACTCCATCACGCTCACGCCGGGCACCCTGACGACGGACGTGCGGGAAGATCACTTCATGATCCACAGCCTCTCTCCGGAGGGCATCGAGGAACTCAGGAAAGGCGAGATGGAAAAGCGCATCCGGCGTCTCGGGGTCTAGGCATGCTGACCGCAGCCATCGTCGCCATCCTGGTGACCATGATCCTCGCCCTGGTCCGGGCCTTTCTGGGTCCGAGCGAATACGACCGCATGCTCGCGGCCAACTCTTTCGGCACCAAGACGGTCCTGCTGATCGCCCTCGGCGGGCATGCGCTCTCCTGGCACAGCTATCTCGACGTGGCATTGCTCTACGCCATGGTCAACTTCGTCGGCACCATCGCCGTCATGCGCTTCTTCGAGAACCGCAAGCAGGACAGGAAACCGGACACGGAGGAGGGTGCATGAGTCTGCTGATCGATTGGCTGAGCGCTATTTTTCTGCTGGCCGGCGGTTTTCTCTGTATCACCGGCGGCGTGGGCCTGCTGCGCATGCCGGACTTCTACACGCGCGTGCACGCCGCCGGCGTCACCGAGACGCTTGCCGCGCCGCTGCTGCTGTTTGGCCTGCTGCTGCAGATGGAGTGGTCGCTCGACATGGTCAAGGTCCTGATGATCCTGATCTTCGTGCTCGCGACCAATCCCACGGCGACGCATGCCATGGCAAAGGCAACATTGCATGGTGGGCAGAAACCGCTTGTCGCCGACGCCAGCGACGCCAGGGGAGAAGACCGATCGAACTCCTGATCGACATTACCCTGCTGGGCTTTCTCGTGCTCATCGCCGTCGTGGCGATCCGTATGCGCGATCTCTTCGCCGTGGTCATCCTGTTCGGCGTCTACAGTCTGCTGACGGCAGTGCTCTTCATGGATCTCGACGCCGTCGACGTCGCCTTCACGGAGGCGGCCGTCGGCGCCGGCGTGACCACCGTGCTGCTGCTATCGAGCCTGCGCCTGACGAAACGCCGGGAGGCGCCGCCGAGGCACAACCCGCTGCTGTCGCTGCTCGTCGTCGGCGTGACGGGGGCGGCGCTGGTCTATGCGACCCTGGATGCGCCCCTGCTGGGTGATCCGACAGCGCCGGTTCACAAGCACGTCGCTCCGCGTTACCTGCAGGAGGCGGCGACAGAGGTCGGCATGCCCAACATGGTCACGGCCGTGCTGGCCAGCTACCGGGGGTACGATACCTTCGGCGAGACCGTCGTCATCTTCACGGCGGGGCTCGCGGTTCTGCTGCTGCTCGGCATCCAGGAGCTGCCGAAATCGCGCACGGACGAGAGCGCCATCCATGACCAGATCGTCCTGAAGGTGGTCGCCAAGCTGCTGATACCGCTGATCCTGCTCTACGGCCTTTATGTCCAGTTCCACGGCGACTTCGGCGCGGGCGGCGGTTTCCAGGCCGGGGTCATTTTCGCGACCGGTTTCATTCTCTACGACATGGTCTTCGGCGGGGCCAGTGCGCGCGCCGTCATGCCGCCGAACTGGCTGCCGCGTCTGGCGGCACTGGGTGTGCTGGTTTACGGCGGTGTCGGCGTCTTCTCCATGTTCGCCGGCAAATCCTTCCTGGACTACTCGGTGCTGTCCGAGGATCCCGTGCAAGGCCAGCATCTCGGCGTGCTGCTTGTCGAACTCGGTGTCGGCATCACCGTCTTCTCCATCGTGCTCTCGATCTTCTACGCCCTGTCGGGAAGGAAGCCGCAAAGATGAACGAAATACCGGGTCTGTTTAACTACTGGATCGTCGTTTTCCTGATGATGGCCGGTTTCTATGTCGTCATCTCGCAGGGCAACCTCGTGAAGAAGCTCGTCGGCCTCGGCCTCTTCCAGGCCTCGGTCTTCATTCTCTATATCACCATGGGCAATCTCAGCGGCGGGCGGGCGCCGATCGTGACCGAAGGCGTCGATATCTATTCGAATCCGCTGCCCCACGTGCTGATCCTGACCGCGATCGTGGTCGGTGTGGCAACGACGGCGGTCGGTCTGGCGCTCGTGGTGCGTATCCAGGAGGCCTACGGCTCCGTCGAGGAAGACGAGATTCATGCCAGGGACCTCGAGGATGACGAGGCGCTGAACGAGAAGGATGCCGGGCAGGAGGACAGCGGCCGGTGAGCCTGCTCGACCATCTACCCGTGCTGGTCGTGATCATTCCGCTTATGACGGCGCCGCTCTGCGTGCTCGTCGACCGGCCACGCGCGGCCTGGTGGCTTTCGCTCCTCTCTGCCTGGCTCAGTTTCGCCGCTGCCATCGGCCTCGTGATCTCTGTCATGTCCAAGGGGGCCATCACCTACCACCTCGGTGGCTGGCCACCGCCATGGGGCATCGAGTACCGTATCGATACGCTCGCCTCCTACGTGCTGCTGATCGTCACCGCCATGGCCGCGCTGGTGATGCTGTTCGCGAGGCAGAGCGTCGCGTTCGAGATCCCGGAACAACGCATCGCGCGTTTCTATGCCTCGTTCATGCTGGCATTCGCCGGACTCGTCGGTATTGTCGCGACGGCCGATGCTTTCAATGTCTTCGTCTTTCTCGAGATCTCCTCGCTGGCCTCCTACGCCATCATCAGCATGGGCCGGGACCGCAGGGCGCTCAATGCCGCCTTCCAGTACCTCGTGATGGGCACGATCGGGGCAACCTTCATCCTCATCGGCATCGGTTTCCTCTACATGATGACCGGCACGCTGAACATGCTCGACCTTGCCGAGCGCCTTCCCGGCGTTGCGGACACACGCACGGTGCGTGCCGGCTTCGCTTTTCTCACGGTCGGTATCGGCCTCAAGCTGGCGATGTTTCCACTGCACCTCTGGCTGCCCAACGCCTATGCCTACGCCCCGTCCGCCGTCACCGCTTTTCTCTCGGCGACCGCGACCAAGGTCGCGGTCTACGTGATGCTGCGTTTCATGCTCGGGGTTTTCGGCGCCGATTTTTCGCTCGGCGCCATGCCGCTCGATCCTATCCTCATGGGACTCGGCCTGCTGGGTATCCTGTCGGCATCGCTGGTCGCGGTCTTCCAGCACGATGTCAAGCGCATGCTCGCCTATTCGAGCGTTGCGCAGATCGGTTACATGCTGCTTGGTATCGGTCTCGCCTCGACCACGGGCGTCGGCGCGGCAATCCTGCACATCTTCAACCATGCGCTCATGAAAGGCGCACTCTTCCTCGCGCTTGGCGCTGTCGCCTACCGCATCGGCGCCGTGACACTGCGTGACTTCGCCGGCCTGGGTCGACGCATGCCCTGGACCATGGCGGCAATCGCGCTCGGCGGCCTGAGCCTGATCGGCGTGCCGCCGACCGCCGGCTTCGTCAGCAAGTGGTACCTGGTGCTCGGCACGCTCGAGCAGGGACTCTGGCCGATTGCCGTGCTGATCCTGGCCGGTTCGTTGCTCGCGCTGGTCTACATCTGGCGACTGGTCGAGGCCGCCTATTTCAGCAGCGCCGAAGCAGGTGTTGCGGAGGTGCGCGAGGCGCCTGCATCGATGCTGATTCCGATCTGGATACTGGTCGCCGCTAACTTCTACTTCGGCATCCAGACCGACATCAGCGTCGGTGCGGCCATGCAGGCGGCCGGGGTGCTGATGGGGGCAGGCGGGTGAATACGGCAGAGCTGCTCGCCTGGATCCCGCTGGTGCCATTACTGGCCGCCGTCGGAGTCGTCGCTGCGCGGCGCAATCCGAACCTGCGCGAGGCCGTCAGCATCCTGGCGGGCGTGATCCTCTTCATGCTTGTGGCGACGCTGGCTGCGACGATCGACTGGAGCGCGCCGCCGACACTGGTTATCGCAGAACCCATCGCCGGCCTGTCGCTGGCATTCACGCCGGAGCCCCTCGGCGTGCTGTTCGCGCTGGTGGCGAGCCTGCTGTGGCCCGTCACGACACTCTACGCGGTCGGTTACATGCGCGCCCACCACGAACAGAACCAGACCCGTTTCTACACGGCATTCGCGGTCTCCATCGCGGCCGCCATGTGTATTGCACTGGCCGGCAACATGCTGACCCTGTTCGTCTTTTACGAGGTGCTGTCGGTCGCGACCTATCCGCTGGTCACGCATGCCGGCACCGACAAGGCCCGGCGCGCAGGGCGGGTCTATCTCGGCCTGCTGATGGGCACATCGATCGGCTTCCTGCTGCTGGCCATGGTCTGGACCTGGCTGCTGACGGGCACGCTCGACTTCACGCCGGGAGGGGTGTTCGGCGACGAGGTCAGCGGCGGCGTGCTCGGCATTCTTCTGCTGCTGTACGTCTTCGGCACCGGCAAGGCCGCACTGATGCCCTTCCACCGCTGGCTGCCGGCAGCCATGGTCGCGCCGACACCGGTCTCGGCCCTGCTGCATGCCGTGGCCGTGGTCAAGGCCGGCGTCTTCACGGTGCTCAAGGTCAGCGTCTACATCTTTGGCATCGACCGCATCGGGCAACTCGCCGCGGCCGAGTGGCTGGTCGCGATCGCCGCGCTGACCATCGTGCTCGCCTCGGCGATCGCGCTGCGCAAGGACAACTTCAAGGCACGGCTCGCCTACTCGACGGTCAGCCAGCTCTCCTACATCACGCTCGGCGCCATGCTCGGCATTGCGGCCGGTGCGATCGGCGGGGGGCTGCACATCGTGATGCATGCTTTCGGAAAGATCACGCTGTTCTTCTGCGCCGGGGCGGTACTGGTCACGGCACACAAGTCGAAAATCAGCGAACTCGACGGCATCGGACGACGCATGCCCTGGACGATGGGCGCTTTCACGATCGGCGCCGTCTCCATGATCGGCGCACCCCCGCTGGCCGGTTTCATCTCGAAATGGTACCTGCTCGGCGGGGCGCTGCAGACGCAGGAGTGGCTTGCGGTTGGCGCGATCGTCATCTCGACACTGCTGAACGCGGCCTACTTCATGCCGATTGTCCATGCAGCCTTTTTCAAGGAGGAGAAGGCCGGTACCCTGCACGTCGAGCACGGCGAGGCGCCGCTGCCGATCGTGCTGGCGCTGGGCATGACGGCTCTGTTCACGCTGCTGATCTTCTTCTACCCTGATATCCCGCTGATGCTCGTCGAGCGGATGGTGGAGGTCTTATGAGCAAACCGGCGAATCAGTCGAAGGATTCCGCGCAACCCGGGGCCGGCAAGCACTGGCTCTACCGCCGCGAGAGCCTGCCGAAGCTGTGGCTGATACAGCTGTTGATCCTCGTGCTCGCTGTGCTGCCGGAGTTCTTCCTGCATCATCATCCGCACTTCGAGGAGAGTGGATTCGAACTCGATGGCAGCTTCGGGTTTTATGCCTGGTACGGCTTTCTGGCCTGTGCGGGCATGGTCGCGCTGGCCAAGATCCTCGGCATCTTCCTGAAACGCAAGGACACCTACTATGACGATTGAGTCTGCGTTTCCGCCCGGTCTGGTCATGGTGCTCGGCGCCGCGCTGATCCCTCTGCTCGGCGGCCGGCAACGGACGTTGCTGCTGCTCGGCCTGCCGCTGCTGACGCTTGCCCTGGTCTGGGGGCTGCCGGCTGACGCCTCGCTCACGCTGGGATTCCTCGATTACACCATCGAGCCGGTGCGCTCGACCGCCGAGGGCCGGCTGTTCGCCACCGTCTTCGCGATCATGGCGTTCGCCGGCGGCCTGTACGCCCATCGCCAGTCCAGCACGACCGAGCTGACTGCAGCCTTCGTCTATGCCGGATCGGCGATTGGCGTGACCTTTGCCGGAGACCTGCTGACGCTGTTCGTCTTCTGGGAGATCATGGCGCTCGGCTCGACGCTCGTCGTCTGGTCGGCCGGCACGCAGAGCGCCTACCGCGCAGGCCTGCGCTACCTGCTCGTCCACCTGCTCGGAGGCGTCGTGTTGATGGTCGGAATCATCGCGCACGTCATGCAGAGCGGCTCGCTGGAATTCACTGCGATGCAGCCGGACAGCCTCGGCAAGTGGCTGATCCTGGCCGGCTTCCTGGTCAACGCCGGCGCACCGCCGCTGTCGGCATGGATCGCCGATGCCTATCCCGAGGCGAGCCCGGCCGGCATGGTCTTCCTGTCGGCCTTCACGACCAAGACCGCGGTGTTCGCGCTGCTGGTCGGCTTCCCCGGCGCCGAAATTCTCCTGCCGATCGGCCTCTACATGGTGTTCTACGGCATCATCTATGCGCTGCTCGAGAACGACATGCGCCGCATACTGGCCTACTCGATCGTCAACCAGGTCGGCTTCATGGTCGCGGCAATCGGGATCGGCACGACCATGGCACTCAACGGCGCCGCCGCGCACGCCTTCGCTCACATCATCTACAAGGCGCTGTTGCTGATGTCGGCCGGCAGCGTGCTTTTCATGACCGGCAAGCGCAAGTGCACCGATCTTGGCGGTCTCTTCCAGAGCATGCCGGTGACGGCGATCAACGGCATCGTCGGCGCACTGGCCATTTCCGCGTTCCCCTTTACTTCCGGATTCGTCACCAAGTCACTCGAGACCCAGGCGGCAGCCAGCGAGGGCATGTTGCTGGTCTGGCTGCTGTTGCTTGCGGCCTCTGCCGGTGTGTTCCTGCATGCCGGTATCAAGTTCCCCTGGTTCGTCTTCTTCCAGAAGGATTCGGGGCTGCGCCCTCCCGACCCGCCCGCGAGCATGCGCTACGCGATGTGGCTGTTCTCCTTCCTCTGTATCGCGATCGGTCTCTATCCGGCCTCGCTCTATGCGATCCTGCCTTATCCGGTCGATTTCGAGCCCTACACGGTCGATCACCTGGTGACCCAGTTCCAGCTGCTGCTGTTCGCCGGCTTTGCGTTCTTCGTCATGCTCAAGCAGATGCGCCGCACATTGACGATCAGCCTCGACTTCGACTGGTTCTATCGCAAGTTCTTCAAGGAAATCGGCAATGAGTTCACGCTTCGCACCACTGCCGCGCGCGAGGAGCGCGAACAGCAGCTATTGGCCGGCATCCGCCGCCTGATCGATAAACTCTACAAGCACCACGGTCCGCAGGGCATGCTGGCGCGCGCCTGGCCGACCGGGAGCATGGTCATCTGGGTAGCGGTTCTGCTCGGGCTCTCGCTGGCGCTCTACTACATATGAGGGGCTGGCAGTCTCCAGTCATGTGGATGACTTGCCGTCCCCACGCAAGGGATTGCGATCTCATCGGGTGCATGCCATTTGACTATTTGCGCCAGGCATTCCGGGCCACTAAGATGATTCATATCCTTCAACGGTATGAAAGGGCACTCGCATGGGCAATACGCTGCTTGCATCGGCATCGCGCATCCTCTGGCGCACGATCAGGAGCCACGGTATCGATCCGAACAAGCTCTTCGCGGAGGCGGGACTGGATCCGGCGAAAATCAACGAACCGGCTGCGCGCTTTCCCGTGGACAACGCCCGCAAGGCGTGGTCGCTCGCTCTGGATGCGATTGGCGACCCCTGCTTCGGCATCGCCGCGGGTCATTCCTGGCTCTCGACGGACCTGCATGCGCTTGGTTATGCCTTCCTTTCCAGCACCACGCTGATGACGGCGATCAATCGGGTCGCGCGCTACAACGAGGTTGTCGACGAGGTCATCACGTTCAACGGTGCTGTCGAAGGGGACTATCTCGTGGTCAGTTACCAGAACGCGCGGGAAGATTTGCCGGACATCGCACCACTCGAGGATGCCCGCTGGAGCACGCTGCTTTCCATGTGCAGGGCCGCAAAGGCCGGCGCTGTCTACCCGGCAATGGTTCAGCTCATGCACGGCGAACTGCCATGCCTGCAAGCCTACCGCCACTATTTCGGATGTGAGCCCGAGTTCGACCAGCCGCGCTCGGCTCTCTGGTTCGAGCTCGAGAAAGTCAATGAACCTCTGCCAGCCGTCAACAAGGAACTCGCGAAGATCAACGAGCATGCCCTGCTCGACTACCTCGACCAGCTGCACAAGGAGGATCTCACGAGAAAGGTCGAGAGAGCGATTGCCGAATTGCTCGTCGACGGAGAAATCTCCGACGGCAAGGTTGCCGAATCCCTCTTCATCAGCACACGGACGCTGCAGCGGCGCCTGGCGGAGGATGGACTTACCTACAAGCAGCTCCTCGAGAATGTCCGGCGCACGCTGGCGGAAGAGTATATCCGTGACGAACGCCTCTCCCTCAACGAGATCAGCTACCTGCTCGGTTTCAGCGAGCAGTCCTCCTTCAGCAGGGCCTTCAAGCGCTGGACCGGCACATCGCCGAGCGAGGCACGCAGCTAGCCTGCGCATCGTACAGAGCGGCACGCCTTCTCACCGGCGCGGTCAGCACTTGCAGACAGAAAAACAGCCGGCGCCTCTCAATGCCAGGGTATCGACGCTTACTTGACCCTGAGTCCCGATCACGTCTTCCCGGTAGCGCAAGGCCGTTGCCGCAGGAATAGCCGCCGGGCTACACGGGCTCAGAATCGGAACCAGGGTCTGCCCAGGAAGAGGTAGATCCCGCTGTTGCCGCCCTCGGCATGTCCGTAACCCAGGAACACAGGGCCGACGACGGTGTCCACGCCGACGAAAAGACTGCCTGCCAGGATGCTGTCGTCCAGGCTGATGTCGTCCTGCTGCTGCCAGACGCCGCCGAACTCGGCGGTCCCGCCGACATAGGTGCTGACGAAGCTCGTATCGAGGTCATACATGTAGGTGCCGCGCAGCAAGCCCGCACTCTGGCCCGAAAGCTGGTTTTCGCTGTAACCGGAGAGTCTCGCGAACCCGCCGAGGCTGAACAGGCTCTCGACAGGCGCGTCGTCGTTCGGGGTCGTTTCGAAATAGGCCAGCGCGCTGAAGAGATGCCGGCCCATGCTGCCGGCGCGCATGGCGGAAAAGCCGTACTGTTCGAAGTCGCTATCCGCACCCAGATCGGTACGCGACACTCTCCCGTAGGCGAATCCCCGCCACCCTTGCGACGGAAAAGTCACGTTATCGAGGGTGTCGACCGCCAGCCGCAGTTCGAGTTCTCCGATATCGAAGTCGAAACTCTCCATTGGAGCCGTACCCGCACTCAGGCTTGCGTCGCCGGTGTAGCGTTCATAGGCGAGCGAGATGCGCCCCCAGTTCCCGAGATTCCTGCCGCCCGCGAGGCGCAAACCGCTGGAGTCGATCGTGTATTCGGCCAGGGCGGCATTGGCAGAGTAACCCTCGTAAATACTCACATCGCGGTTGATCCAGCCGGCCCCGACATTGACATACCAGGATTCATCGGGATCCAGCGGTTGATAAAACTCGGTGAACAACAGGGGCTCCTCGCCAATCTGTGCGAAAGTCCGCCATTCGCCGTTGTACTTGTTCATCGGCATCATGGTGAATGCGGTACCAAGATTGAAGAAGGAGTTTCCGGTCGACGTCGACGAGAGTTCCAGGCCGAGTTGCAGTGAACTGGTTCCCCATGACTTCTGCTTCGCGCTGATGATCACCCCGGTTTCACCATTGCGTTCTTCGACGCGGTAGCGGACGCTTTCGAAGTTATCCAGTCCGTAGATACGGCCGACATCCTCTTCCAGCTGTTCGGGATCGAGTGGTTCTCCTGGCTTCACGGTCACGCGGCTGCTGAGGACCTCGTCGCTCAGGCGCGACTCATTCTCGACATGCACGTAATCGATGGTCGGCCGGGTTCTGCTCGGCGGTGCAATGCTTTTCCGGTAGGTGGCATAAAGCGGCGCTGATACTGCAAGACGGCTGAGCTCTGCGCGATGCGCGCTGGCGCCCGCATAACCGATCGCGACCCCCTCGAGCAGTTTTTCGGGTTTGAAATCGGCCGAGGTGACCCGCTCGCCGAGTGCCGGCACGATGAGTACGTCACGCGTGGTCAGTGATGCGATCTGAAGCTCTGTGTCCCTGCGCGTCAGCAGTGCCGACAACTGGTTGAGCATGTCGAGTGCAGACTTGATCTGGTCGCGTTCGAGTCCCGGCGTGCTGATATCGACGGCGATGACGATGTCTGCGCCCATCTCGCGCACGACGCTGACGGGCAGGTTCATGGCGATACCGCCATCGACAAGCAGCTTGTCGTTGAGCTCCACCGGTGCGAACACTGCGGGCACCGCCATGCTCGCCCGGATTGCCGTGGGCAGGTCTCCGGAGCCGAGAACGGCTGCTTTACCCCTCACGATATCCGTGGCCACGGCACGGAAAGGTATGCGCAACCGGTCGAAATTGTCGATATTGGCGACGGGTAGTAAATATTTGCGCAGGATCAGGTCGAACTTCTGTCCCTGGATCAGGGCCGGCGCCAGGTTCACTTCGCCTTTCTGCTCGTTCACGCCGACCCTGTACCTGACGAGATAGAGATAGTCGTCCATCTTGCGCCGGAAACGGCGTTCCTCTCGTGGCTGGAGATCACTGAAGATATCCTCCCAATGGATATCGGTCAGGGCTTGCTCGATTTCGTCGACGCTCATGCCGGATGCGTAGAGCCCGCCGATGATGGAGCCCATCGATGTGCCGGCGATGTAGTCTACCGGGATATTCATCTCTTCCAGCAGCCGCAGGACGCCGAGATGGGCACTGCCGCGTGCGCCGCCGCCGCTGAGTGCCAGGCCGATACTCGGCCGCTGGTGTTTATCGGGAGCGGCCACTGCCTTGCCTGGGGAGAAGGGCGCGAGCACAAGTGGCAGTATCACCAGCGCCTTGAACAGAATAGCGGGCTTCATGACGACTCTCTTTATCTGGATGAAAACAAACTGGAAACACCGATCAGGATTGCGGTGAATAGTATCAGCAAAACGGGCGGATGAGCCTGTCAGGTTTCTCTTTCCCGGGTCCCGGATCGCCATGCCGATGGAGAGATTCCCGACCAGGCCTTGAATGCCCTGCTGAAGGCAGCCTGGTCGGAGTAGTCGAGGAAGGATGCAATTTTGTTGATGGAGATCTCCTGATTTGCAAGCATCTGCCTGGAGAGTTCGAAGCGCATTTTCTCCAGCTCTTTTCTGAAACTCGTGTCGAGTTTTCCGAGTTTTCGATTCAGCGTGCGCTGATGCATCCCGAGTTGCCTGGCGACATGCTCGACGGAGCAATTCCGGTGGAAAATCGCATTCAGCATCATGCGCTGCAGGTTGGTGAGCAGCGATGAATCACGCCTGGCTTGCTGCTCGCCGGCTCGCTCGGAGAGGTATCTGAAGAGTTGGGGGTCAGCGCTGGCATTGGGAAAGTTGAGCCAGGAAAGAGGAAATTCGAGATAGTTGGCGGCGGCGTTGAATTCCACGGGTGCGTGGAAAAACTGCGTGTAGAGATTGCTGTGGTGAGGTTGCTTTCTGGAGAGAGCCACCTTCGATGGCGACCAGTGAGCACCGCAGAATTTCCGCATGATTTTGCAAGCCACGCTGATCGACATGTCGTAAATCTGATCGATTGCGCTCGCGCCGGGCTCTCGAACAAGATAGCCGAATTTCACGCTCTGGCCGGTGATGTCGAACGTGACCAGGCCGCCACTGTCATGGAGATTGAGATGCTTCGTGAGCACATCGATCGCCTCTTTTGCATTGGTAGCGTAACACAGCATCAATCCCGCCAGTCCGAGGGAGGAGAGTTGCACCCTTTCGCCGATCAGCAGGCCCAGATGGTCGCAGCCGCTCGCTGCAACCGACTCCTCGAGCAGCCGGCTGGCGGCAATGAAAGACACCTCGGTTTCAGGGTGCTCCCAGAGCTCAATTGGCAGCCCGGCATGCCGGAATACCGGCTCCGGATCACAGCCATGCTCCCGCAGAAGTGTCGGTATCGGCATCAGCGGCGCTACGCGGACAGTTCCTCCTGAATGCGCGTCCAGCGACGCCGTGTTCAGGGTCTCTGGCTTTTTCATCTGACTGGCTATCCGGAGACGTTTCATTGTTGTCCGGAATTATCAAGAGAATGTCTGAAATTAACAAGCGATTTGGAAAGAATAGTGTTTCCATTTCCATGGAGGAATTAAGTATTTCCAGGTCGCTTACGCGACGAGCGAAATGTGATGCGAGGGCATTCAATATGAGCAAGTCTCTGATCGGATCAGTATCAACAGCCGCGGTGCTGCTGACGATCGGCCTGGCAGATCCTGCCATGAAGACCAGCCTTCTGGTGACTGATGCCGAAGCGCGCCTCGGCAGGCCAGTGACGCCGATCAGTTATGCCGGGGTTGCCCGGCGAACGACCCGGCGAGCCATCATCGCCACTTCGGTCTATGTCGCGACATTGCCAAGGGGCTGTCAGACAGTCGTTGTCGAGGGGACGACGCTCTATCACTGTGGCTCGACCTACTACAGGGCGTCCGGTGGCCGGTATGTGGTCGTCAATGTCAATTGACCACATGAATTGCTTGCGTGGATGCGGAAGAATGAAGACAGAACTCACTGAGATCAGGAGTCATTCCAGATGAATGGCAATTTCCGGACAATTCGAATAATCCATGGTGAGACAGAAGCAGGGTCTTCGACAAAGGCCCGGCATGACTTGGCAGGACGCACCTTCCCGCGGCTGGCAGTGACAGCAGTCTTGCTGCTGTCGGGATCATCTGTGATGGCAGAGGATGGCGATGCCATGGCCATTCTCAAGGCGATGTCCGACTATGTCGGCACACAGCAGACGATCGAGCTGACGTTTGACAGCGATATCGAAGTCATCACGCCTGAACTGGAGAAGATCCAGTTCACGAATTCCGGCAAGGCCCTGCTGAAGCGTCCCGACAAGTTGCATGCGCACCGTGTGGGCGGCTACGCGGATGTCGAGATGGTTTACGACGGGAAGAGGCTCGGCATCGATGGCAGGAGCATCAACGGTTATGCGCAGCTCGATGCCGAAGGCACCATCGATGAACTGATCGAAATGCTCAGGATGGGGCATGGCGTGGCATTGCCGGGAGCTGATCTGCTGCTTGCCAATTCCTACGAAAAGCTCGCCGCAGGCGTGCAGGAAGCAAGCACATCGGACGGGGTGTCATTGGCTGGAGGGAGTGTGAACACCTTGCATTCCGCAACTTCGATACGGACTGGCAACTCTGGGTCGAAACAGGTGACACCCCTGCTCCCTGCAAGATGGTTGTCACAAGCAAGACCATCAACAATGCGCCGCAATACAGCGTAACGATCACGGGTTGGAAGACAGGTATCGACATCCCCGATGACGCCTTCACCTTCACACCTCCGGCCGGTGCCGAAAAACTTGACCCGCAAGATCTCAGCGAGCTGGATGAACTGCCTCATGGCGCGAGCGGAGGGGAGTGATGATTCACTACGTCAAAAAGTCTGCCTGTCTCTCGGCTCTGGCCGTCATGGTCTGGATGATCGACATGGACATGGGCCTTGACCGGGATGCGGCTGTTATTCAGTACGCAGAGGCTGTCATTGGCCGTCCGGTAACGCCTGTCAGTTATGCGGGCGTGGCCAGGCGATCGACCGTCGGGGCTGGTGCGCCGGGTGTCGGTGTGCGGCCCCGTGCGGGTGTTGGCGGGCCGGCATCCGGAGTCGGCGTTTTGCCCGGGGCCGGGGCAGGACGCGTCGGAGTCGGCCGCAATGCCGGCGGACCGGTGAATCGTGTCGGTCGTCGCTGATTGACGAGCAACAGGAAACGAGTGACAAGAGTCTGAAAACAGAGGCCCGAATCAAAACGAGGAGACCCGCAGTGAGACGTTGCAAGGCAATACTTCCCCTGGCACTTGCCGGACTGATATCGAGCCCGGTGAGCATGGCGAGCGATGGCTGGCGTTATGAAATCACGCCATATCTTTTCATGGCAGGAATGAAAGGGGATATCGGCGTCGGCGGCCTGCCTCCTGTTAACATCGATGCTTCTTTCAGCGATATCGCTGACTCGCTCGAAGCCGGTTTCATGGGCATGTTCACGGCCCGGAATGGTCCCTGGTTCCTCTCTTTCGATGGCGCCTACATGAAACTCGAGTCGAGCGGTACCGGTCCTGTCTTCGACAACACTTTCTCGCTGACCAACAAGATGACCATCCTGCAGGGCAACGCCGGTTACAGGGTCGTTGAAAACAATCCTGTCATTGTGGATGCGTTTGCCGGTATCCGTTATACGAAACTCCAGGCGGATCTGGCGGGGCCAAGCCGGACAGTTGGCGGCTCCGAGAGCTGGGCCGATCTTGTGATCGGTGCCGTGGCGACCTTTCCGGTCGCACAGAATGTCGACCTGATGGCCTACCTCGATCTCGGTGGTGGCGGATCGAAATTCACCTGGCAGACCATGCTCGGCGTCAATTGGGAATTCGCTGACCGCTGGACAGCCAAGCTGGGCTATCGGTATCTCGATGTCGATTATGAAGACGATGGGGTCATTTACGACGTCGCGGAATCTGGCCCCTATCTCGGTGTTGGATTCGCGTTCTGAAGCAGGGGCCGAAGCATCAGGCAGCAGGCTGGCCAGGCGCAATTGCCGCGACAAGATTGACATGCAATCATCACTGTCATTGATTCATCCAGGAAATGGATCGGGTGAGGGTGAAGAGTATTTCTCTACAAGAATTACAGATGGGGAATGGTATGAAGCGAAAATATTCCGAATCGATAACGTCCATGGGGCGTTATTGTCTGGCCACGGTATTGATGCTTGCCACCGCAAGTGTCTCGGCTGTCGAGATAACCGGCGTGCCAGGTTCGGCGAGTGCCACCACGACCATCGATGGACGCCAGCTGCCGCCACCACCCGACACGCATTTCGGTGGCAAGATCGAACGCAATGCAATTGATTCGACCCCCTACTGGCCGCCGCGTGTCGTTCCGCCGAAGGATGCCCCCAACATTCTCCTGATCATGACCGACGACGCGGGTTATGGAGTCCCCGGCACATTCGGTGGCGTCATCCCCACGCCGGCCCTGGATCGTATTGCCGAAAATGGTTTGCGTTATACCCACTTTCATTCCACGGCGGTGTGCTCACCGACACGGGCGGCGCTGATTACCGGGCGAAATCATCACCGGATGGGTACGGGCTCGATACCGGAGTTGTCGACCGGCTATCCCGGCTACAACGCGATCATGACCAAGGATAATGCGACCATTGGCAGAATCCTCAAGGAGCATGGCTACGTGACGTCCTGGTTTGGCAAGAATCACAATACGCCGGATCTCCAGGTGAGCAAGATCGGGCCGTATGACCAGTGGCCGATCGGTCTGGGTTTCGATCATTTCTACGGCTTCATGGGCGGTGACACCAGCCAGTGGGAGCCGGGCAACCTGGTCCGCAACACGACCTATATCCACCCGTACAATGACGATCCGGACTTCAACCTGATCACTGCAATGGCGGACGAGGCCATTGACCACATGAAGACCGTCGATGCCCTGAATCCGGATCAGCCCTTCTTTGTCTATTACGCGCCCGGCGCCACCCATGCGCCACACCACCCGACAGCCGAGTGGATCGAGAAGATCAGCAAGATGAAATTGTTCGACGAGGGCTGGAACAAGCTGCGTGAAACCATCTTCGCCAACCAGAAGAGACTCGGCGTCATTCCACAGGATGCCAGGCTGACGCCCTGGCAGCTCTATGACCTCAGCAAGGACTGGACCCAGTTCAACGATGTGTCGGCCCAGTACCCGGAGAAGGTCAAGGAGCTTGAAAAACTCTTCTGGGAGGAAGCAGAGAAAAACCATGTACTGCCGCTGGATTCCACAACATTTACCCGTGCGATCCTGCCCCGGCCCAATCTCAGTACAGGGCGCAGCGTCTTTACCTACTCCGGAAAAGTGACGGGCACGCCCAACGGTAATGCACCCAATGTCCTTGCCTCGTCCTACAACATCAAGGCCGAGGTCGAGATTCCCGAGGGTGGCGCCGAGGGTGTCATCGTGACCCATGGCGGCCGCTTTGCAGGCTACGGCTTCTATCTGCTGAAAGGCAAGCCTGTCTATACCTGGAATCTCTTCGGCATGGAAAGGATCAGGTGGGAGGGCCCGGATGCACTCACTCCCGGCAAGCACACGCTTGAATTCGACTTCAGGTACGACGGACTTGGGGCCGAAACACTGCGGTATGGAAGCCCCAGTGGACTGGGACGCAGTGGAACCGGATACCTCAAGGTGGATGGAAAGGTTGTTGCTACGAAGAAGATGGAGAAGACCATACCGCAGATTCTGCAATGGGACGAAAACTTCGACGTGGGCGCCGACACCGGCTCTCCGGTCGATGACGGGGACTATCAGACTCCCTTCCACTTCACCGGGGAACTGCACAAGCTGACCCTGACCATCGACCGGCCGAAGCTCTCGGACGAAGACATCGAGAAACTCAAGGCGGCCATGCACGCCAATCCGGCAAGCCAGTAAAACCAGCTTTGGCGAGGCTCCTTGCCCCGCTACTGACATGGAGGAGCCTGGGCAGGGGCGAATCACCAGGCAGCGGCCTGTCGAGCAAGGCAAGTGAATATTCCATGGATGAAATGAGCGGTGTGGGTGGTTTCAACCGGTGACCAGGAGCAGTGATCTGCAGGCAGGAACACCTCAGGCCTGCATAATGGTTGTTTGAAAGAAGCGCTCGGGAGACAACAATGGGCATACCAATGAGGTTGAAGCAGGAACTGAAAACACTGGCCCTGGTATTTCTTTATTTTGCTTGCTGGCTGTGCGCCCTTCTGCTGATCAAGCAGCTGGTCCTTGCGGAGTACCACATCCGGTTTTCCGGGATCTCCAGTGCATTGATCGGCGCACTTGTCCTCTCCAAGGTGGTCATGATTCTCGAATACGTGCCATTGGGGAAATGGCTTCAACATCGTCCGGCATGGGTCGATGTCGTGCTGCGCACGTTTCTCTACTCACTGGGTGTGTTCGTGGTGCTGCTGCTAGAAAAGGCCTTCGAGGGCCGGCATGAATACGGCGGCTTCAGCAACTCACTCGCAGTTCTGTTCGAACATGCCGATATCTACCATGTCTGGTTGAATCTGCTCGTGGTGGGCGGTGCGCTCTTTTTTTATAACCTCCTGTCGGTGATCAACGCACACCTGGGTCAGGGCGGGGTCAAGCGGTTGTTGATGATACCGCTGCCGCACGATCCGCAGAATCAGTGACACCTGTGTCTGAGACAGTTTTCGAGAGCAAAGCGATCTCAGATACCTGGTGAGGCCGCCGCATGCTAGGCTAGCTGGCTATGTCCTCAGGGTTATTCGATCGAGTCAGCTTCAACGCCGCTATCAGCGTCATTGGCTTCGGGCTGGCGCCGTTACTGAAAAAAGTTGCGATCCAGGGCGGCGTGACGCCCTGGATGGTTTCTCTTGTCTCGGCCTGCGGTGCGGCCATGATCAGCGTGGCCTTTCTCGCAAGACTGCGTCCGCAGAAATTCAGCCAGCTTTTCGACAGGCGCTATCTTCTGCCGCTGGCTGGCATCGGGATTGTCGCAACGGGTATCGTCACCCTGCTGGCAGCGGCCGCACTCTCGACCACGTCGGCAACAAACCGCAGCCTTTTCCATGCCGCATATCCGGCTGCAACCCTGCTGTTCGCACATTTCCTGCTGGGCGAGCGCCTGCATGTCCGCCAATACATCGCGATCGCTCTGTTGCTGCTTGGATTGCTCGTGATGAATAAACCCGGCGGCGAATTCCAGTTTCATCAGGGATTCTGGTTGCTGTTGGCAACGCTGCCGCTTATCGGCCTGACGGATGTCTACAGCAAGCGGTTGACCGGGGATGTCTCGCCACAGTTACTGGCTGCAGGACGCAACCTCTATGGTGCGCTTTTCATTGCTGGAATTGCCCTCTTTGTGGATCTCGGAGACCAGCTCTCTGCCGGCCAGGCGCTGGCCTTGCTCGCAGCTGGCGGATGCCAGGGTATCGGTGTGTGGATGCTTTTCAGAGCCTTTGAACGAAGCAAGGCGTCGCTGGTATCAAGCCTGGTCGCGGCTTCACCTCTCGTGACGCTGATCCTCGAAGTAACGCTTCTCGGGTTTTCGCTGACATCGGTGCAATGGCTGGGAATGTTGATCGTTATCGCTGCAGCTGTCTGGCTCGCACAGACGGGGGAGAAGGAAAAAGGCTGAAACAACAAACCAGGCAGGATGTTCCTGGCTCTCCACCGGGATCCTGCAGCAGGTTGTCGTGCCGCCTGGCGCGAAATGCCAAACGATTGGCGTTGCCTGACAATCGCAGTGACGCAGGATGCGTCAGACTGGCCCTGACTGACAGGAGAGTGACATGACTGCATCGATACGGTTTGAAACCGGATTCATCGATTTCGTTACGGAATATATTGATCTGCTCTATCGCCATGACCTGATCAATGATCTCAACGACATCGACCCTGCGACAGTTGTAGCGAAGACCGGGGAGCTGCTGGATTACTTCATGGCATTGCATGTCAATGATGCGGATTGACAGGCGTCGGCACACATGAACAGCTACTCAGGTGTCGCACTGACTTCGCTGGAGAGCCGGGTCTCACCACAGACATTCTCTGCCGACACGGCATAGTAATAGGTCTCTCCGTTGGTGAGCCCGGTGTGCGTGTATGGCGTGGCAACCCCGTCAATTCTGTTATCAGACGTGGAGACTCCCGGGCTCGTCGACCAGTAGATATGATACGACACCTCACCCGGAGCCGGATTCCAGCTGATCGTCACCTGAGTGTCTCCGGCTGATGCCTTCACGTTCACGGGCGCCGAGAGCGCTCTGCCGGTATGCCTGAGGTCGTGCCTGAAGACAGGCCAGGCGCTGTCGGCCGGACTGTCGCTCGATGCCCTGTACGCCAGTATGGAGGTCGTCGCTGTATAGAGAACGCCATCCTGGACCATCGGCGAAGATCCCCTCTCATCCATGAACAGATTGATCGTGTCAGCGATAGAGCCGTCGGGGTTGATGATGCGCAGATCATTCGTGAGCGCATAAATCGTTCCATCGTTGCCGATGGCCGCTGAGGCAGAGACAGGATTGTCGGACGGAAACGGAACGCTCCACTTCAGTGAGCCGTCGGAATTGACGGCATGGAGTTTTCCGTCCCTCGAGCCGATATAGACGGTGTTGTCACTTCCGATCACGGGCGAGGAGTTTATCGCAGCACCGGTCTCGTAGTCCCACCTGAACGACCCGTCAGGATTGATGGCATGCAGCCTGCTGTCACCCGAGCCCACATAGATGGTCCCGTCACAATCGATTGCAGGTGACGAGTTCACATTGCCGCCAGTGGCATAACGCCACTTCATTGAGCCGTCAGGGTTGATCGCATGCAGAAGAAAATCGTCCGATCCGACGTAGATGGTGCCATCACTCCCGATCGCAGGTGAGGAGCCGATCGCACCGCCAGTCGCATAGCGCCACTTGAATGAGCCGTCAGGGTTGATCGCGCGCAGATAGAAATCGTTCGATCCGACGTAGATGGTGCCGTCGCTCCCGAGCGCAGGCGAGGAGACAATCGGCCCATCAGTGTCGTAACGCCACTTGAATGAGCCATCGGGGTTGATCGCGCGCAGATAGGAATCGTTCGATCCGACGTAGATGGTGCCGTCGCTCCCGAGCGCAGGCGAGGACCTGACTGCATCATCGGTCTCATAGCTCCACTTGAGCTTACCGTCAGGGTAGAACGCATAGAGCCTGTTGTCAGTTGACCCGGCATAGATGGTGCCGTCACTGCCAACTGCCGGTGATGTGCCAACACCATCCATGTTGTTGTGCCAGAGCAAGGCCGATTCATCATCGGAATCCGAGCCGCTGGAAGACCCCAGCATGCTGGCAATGCCGAGACTCGAGACCAGACAAAAGCCCAGCACACGCTTCCAGTCCGGCAAGGCCCGGGTAGAAGATACTTCCGGGTGGTAGTCACTGTTTTTCATGACGATTCTCCTGTTCGAATCAGTGCCCACGCCGCCCAGGCGCCCATCACGCAGGCACCCAGGTCCAGTGGGTCAAAGACTCCATGGCTGAAGTAGGTGTGGAGGTTGAAAACGTCGGGCAAGCGCTGGATGATTTCGGCTGGCAGAGCCTGGCCGCATTCAAACAAAGCATTGATCACGCCCCAGGACAGACAGGCAAAGAGAATATGCCGGCGTCCCAGCACCAGACTGGTCAACAGAGAAAATGTGAAGACATGGGTGAATGTTGGCAGCCAGCCAAGCCAGCGGGAGATCAGAATCGGGGTATCCCACGGGGTAAAAGCAGGCAAGAGCGACAGGAAGACGGCGCTGTCGGAAGGCCGGGTCAGCCAGTAGTAAGCCAGCCCCGACAGCAATGCAATCATCGCAACGGCAAGTAACTCGTATTCGAATTTCCTGTTCACATCTGTGTGGCGTGAGCTTTCCGGTTGGAACAGAGAGGTTAGTTAAGCACAGATTCTCATCATCTCATACTGCTAAAGCGTCAAGAAGCCCGTATGAGAATGCCTGAATCGCTGCGGACTTCACTGAGCCACCAGAACGGGAGAGCCTGGAATCATGAACAGAACCAGACATGACCCTCCTGAAATAAGCAAACTCGCCAGACGGCTGGTTCCGGGCGGGGAAAAGACGATCCATCGCGCCGTGCTGTCCTCGACCCGAATGCCGGCAAGGTCGAAGCGGGCTCCCGGGCGACACGCGATCCCTGCCACGACGATACGGCATGCCGTGGAACAGCAGGATGACTCTAGCTGTGGCACGCCAGGCTGCTCACTTGTCCCCGGCCCGGTGCAACTGCCACCGGTTCTTGTCGACCTGCCTCAGGTTTTCCCTCTGCGTTGCCGGTTTGCCCTCGTTGATCAACTGGTCGAGGTCTCTGGTCATGAGGCTCTGGTAAAGATGATAGACATGACCCGATGGCGAACGTATCGGAATATTGGACAGATCGATAATATCGATGCCGGACAGCCCGTCGAGGTGAGAGCCGGCTTCGCCCAGGCGCGGATAACCGTGCAGCTGACGTGACAGCGCGAGCGGATTGTCGTTGCTTGATACATACACCGTCAGGTTTCGCACCAGCGGTCGGATCAACGGCAAGTACTGCCTGAAGATTCCGACATCAATGTCTGGTGCGATCAGCACTACCTGGTTGAACAGCGGCGTGTCGCCCTGCTTCTGGGTCTGCGCGAGCAGCACCAGCGCCAGCATGATGCCGCGTGTCCCCAGGCTGTGGGCGACAAGATTGGTAGTGCCCGCACCGAAGCGGCTGATCATGTCATCCAGGACATTACGCAATGGGTACACGCTCCAGTACAAGTCAGATTCATCCTGGGTGTAATTCAGGATTGCACCGTCGGAAGGCCAGCTGAACAGCACGAAGCGGCCTTCAAGCCCCAGTGATTCCTTGAAGCTCAGGGCGCGGCGGCAGCCTCTCTCGAAACTGATATAGAAGCCATGCACGTATAGCAGAGGTGAGGCGCCATTCGAGTTGCTCACCAGCCGCCGCCATAACTCCTCGATGGGCAATTCTCTGACCGCTGCGACATCAACAATTTCATCGGGAATATGGAAAGGCGCTTTCTCAGCAATGGGTTTCAGTGCATTGAGCGGTGTGCGTGCAAGCTCACAAACGCCCGCTCGCATGATGCTGCGCCGGCCGCCGAAGTGCTCCTCTGCATTATCACTGTCGGTCTTGTTCCTCAGTGTCAGGAACGGCACAGTGCGCAGCTGCTCATTCTCCTGCTCGTCTGTTGATGTTGTTGTGGTCAGCGGAATGTCACTGTGGGCATCCGGTGAGACTCCCGCAATCAAGACCGCAGCAAGTACGGCGACAAGGGCACCTGTTCTCGGGAAAGTTTTATGCATTGCAGGATAATGGTTTGGTAGAAGTCCACGCTTCGGCAACATCGACTGTCGGGTCATCGTCGGCGAAACGCTGGTCGCCGGGCGGGAGAATGTTCTGTATTGACTGCGCATCGTCTGCATCTTCAAAGAGTAGATCGAACATCACGGAGTATAAGCCTGAACTCCTCGTTGCGCGCCCGCTCAACAGGAAGAGGATCAATCGGGGATGCACCGGAGGCCGTTTCTCCCCTGACGGCAGAGGACGAAGCTTGCGCATCCTGCCCGGCAAGCTCGCGAGCGTCATGATGCTCTCGGGCAATTCGGTGACGATCGAGGCCGCCGGAGTCAAGTACGTCAAGTTCCATGGCACGCTGCACTGTCGCTACTGCTTTCAGTCGAATTCAACGATGGTGCACAATACAGAGCCCAGGTATGACTGGTATCGGAAGCAGCGAGTGCTGCCGCTCAACTCGACTATCTGTCGGCTGTTGAAAGTCGGCAACCAGATGGTACAGGTTGACGGCGATATGCGTTACCGGGCAGTGTCGCGGTCTGGCGAATCGGGTCACAGCGGCAGCCCGTGATCGCTCTTCTCCCGAAAGAGCCTGAAGAGAACTTTTCGGGGATTGGTTCCTTGTCAGAGGAATGATGCCTGTCGATGCCTCGTCTGGCCGGTCAGGGTCCGGGGAAAATAGTTGCGTTACAGGTTCAAACAAACAAGCGACAGGTTACGAAATGAGATCAACGACGCTCCTGCTTCTTTCATCGCTCTTTTTCCTCGCTGCCTGCTCTGGCGAGAAGTCTTCCGAAACGGGCACATCCGGTGAGAATTTACCGCCCGTGGGGTCCGATCGGGACGAGCACGGCTGTATCGCCTCGGCTGGTTATCGCTGGTGTGCGACGGAGAACGAATGTGTACGCCCGTGGGAACTGGCGAAGGAGAAGGGTTTTGACGAGACACCCGATGCATTCGATGACTATTGCCAGAACACGCCAGAGTGATAAAGACCTGACGGAAGCGGATTCCAGGATTTCATGCGAAACGAGCGCTGGAATTGTTGGTCCTCGTGGCTATTGTCCGTCTCTTCACAGGCTGGCTGTGGAGGCCAATATTGATCCCTTCTTTGTCTGACGTCTGTTTCAGCTATTGTCGATGTGTTGCCATGCTCAACGCCATGTCAATCCGACCAGCCTGGCACCATTTCGAGAAGACCTGGAGAGTTTCCGGCAAAAGTCGTTTTCAGCTTTGGCCGAAACTGCCTCGACCCAAGCCCTGCGTGCCGAGGGGCTGGGATGAAATCCCGAGAGGCTGAATCTTTTTTGAAACTCTGGAGAGTTGGTTTCTGAAAACTTTTCCTTAACGAAAAACCTGTTCAAGGTTGGCAATATTCTTGTTCATGACGTCCAGGAAATTCTCACCAGCAACCCGGTTTCCGCATGGATTGAAGACGAGGCTCTTGATGTCGAGTTCTTGCAGGCGCTTCAGGTTCCCGGATGAGGGATGATCCTCCCACAGCATCCACTCTGCCGGGTGATCATTACCCAGCCTGGCGAGGGCTTGCCATTCGTCCACCGGGGCCACGCTGTCGGGTTCCCACATGACACTCTTCAGGTTGAGGCCATATCGCCTGGCCAGGTACTGGTAGACAGGATGAGAGGCAAACAGCGGTTTTTCAGGCTCGCTGCTAGCGATGGCTGTCAGGCGCGAATCCAGGTCCATGAGGTCGCGTTGGAGCGCACTGAAATTTGCTTTAAAGGTCTCACGCCGCGAAGGCAGAAGATGCACCAGTGCGTCTCGTATGCTTCTTGCCTGTTCGACGGCCTGGGTGAAATCAAGCCAGGTGGTGAATGCGGTGCCTTCATGGGAATGTGTTCCCTCCCGACCATGACTGTGTGCCATGCCGCCCTCTGTCGAGATGTAACGCTCCCTGAAACCGGCCGATGTGTCGACCACCTTGCGCCGCGGAAGTGATACGCGACTGATCCATTTCGCATAACCGGCGCCATTCCAAAGGATCAGCTCGGCTTGCTCAAAATCGCTGATCGATTCGGTGTCCGGTTGCCGGAATGCCGGATCTGTATCAGGCGTGGCAGGAAACACAACTTTTGCATGGTTACCGGAAATCAGGGGTCTCCTGACAGCGAAGCCGGATTCCACGGAGTCACTCTGATCAGGAGGACTCTCGTGCTTTTCAGACAATCAAGGCCCTGCTATGGTGAGTGAGTCCGCCACTGTGTTAGAGAAAACAGACCACAAAATGTCACACACCACCGTTTCCAGTTTACTCAAACGACTGCTGCCTCTTTTTCTCGCCGGTTTCCTGTTGAATGGTTGCGCCAGTCTGCCCGAAGACTATCCACGAACCACGTCGACGGCGATTGCGAATCATGAGAGCACGGCGATTGGTAATTACTTCGCAAAGGAGGCCGCAAGGCATCCCGGCAAATCAGGTTTTGCCATCATCCGCTACGGGCGCCCGGCTTTTACATCGCGCGTGGCCCTTGCCGAACTGGCAGAGAAGAGCCTCGACCTGCAGTACTACATCTGGGAGCCGGATGCGACCGGCCAGATTCTCGCCGAGCGCCTGATACGCGCGGCTGACAGGGGAGTGAAGATTCGTCTCCTTCTGGATGACATCAATCTGAAAGGGCGTGACGCGAAGGTCGCCGCTCTTGATGCTCATCCGAATATCGAGATACGGCTGTTCAACCCCTTCGCTAATCGCGGTATGCCAGCGCTTGGATTCCTGACTGAATTCAATCGCGTCAACCACCGGATGCACAACAAACTGATGATCATGGACAATGCAGTGGCGATTGTCGGTGGACGCAACATCGGTAATCACTATTTCAACGTCGCGCAAGATGCGAACTTTCGAGACCTGGATATTGCTGCCGGCGGACCGGTGGTACGTGACACCTCTTCCGTGTTCGACCATTTCTGGAATGGTGAATGGTCGGTACCGATCAATGCGTTGATGGATCGTGAATACGATGAAAAGGATTTGCGGAGTACTCGCGAGTGGCTCAAGGAGCAAATCCTGCAGGCTGATTATCCCTATCCGCTGGATCAGGATGTGGCGACACTCAAATCCGAGTTGAAGAATCTGTTCGATGATTTTATCTGGGCGCCCGGAAAGATTGTCTGGGATGATCCTGCAACACTTCAGCGCGAAGGGCAAACGAGTGAACTCATGCAAGGACTTGTAAATCGGCTCGGACGGGTTGAGAAGGAGTTGCTGATCGAGTCGGCCTATTTCGTCCCCAGAGATACCGCTGTCGTGAAATTCAAGGAGCTCGTCGACAGTGGTGCACGCGTCAGGATACTGACCAATTCGCTGGCCTCCAATGATGTCCTTGCGGCGCATGCCGGCTATGCAAAGCGCCGTGAAAAAATCGTGGCAGCCGGTGTCGAGCTCTATGAATTCCGTCCCTTCCCGGAAGCGGTCAGCAAGAATGTCGTAGCTGGATCGTCGAAGGCGGCGCTGCATACCAAGGCCGTGGTCTTTGATCGAAAGGATGTCTTCATCGGGAGTCTTAATCTGGATCCGCGCTCACTGGATATCAATACAGAGGCCGGGCTTTACGTCGAGAGCCCGGAACTGGCACGACAGGTCATCGCCTATCTGGATGAAGGCGTGACGCTCGAGAAGAGTTACCGCGTCGAACTGGACGAGGATGGCGATCTCTCCTGGGTCACCCTGGTCGATGGAAAGGCGGTTCGATACAACAAGGACCCGGATAGCAGTGGTATGCAACGTTTTACAGCGGGTTTCATCAAGATGCTGCCGGTAGAGGACCAGTTATAGGTCCTGGCAACGGCTGTGACCGCAACCAGGTGACAGTTTCGCCCGCAAAGTGAATAAATCGTGTTTCGGGAGGGTCGCAGTTGATGTGCGTATCTCTGGATACATCATCACTCAACTCTCCTGAGACAGGTGGCGAGGCTGACAGGAATATCATGCAGTAGGGGGAATGCAGAAGGAGTTTTTGTCTGCAAAGGAGTAACTGGGATTTACCAGGCGATGATGGGGGGATAGCCATCATCGTCAACGCATAGACGGTTTTCATTTCATCGATATGATGATGCGATGGATGGAGTGAGTGAAACGGAACCGAACAGGGTTTTTATTCCTCCGCTCTCCTCCCATGAGAGGAGGATGCCGCCCAGCCATCATCCACGATTTTCCGGGGTGAAGTCTCCCTGGAAAGGAAACTCGTCCGATCCGCCTGCTTGTCACTGCGCCGCCTGTCAGCGGTGAGCGATCTCGTCTGATCCCGTGCCATCTGATGACTATCGTTTCACTCTATAGACCGCGGCATGTGGAGGCCTGTACGACCCTCTCCAGGACGCCGCCCTGGCTTCGTCAGCGTCTCCTTTGTCACGTACATGAAGGCGAGCATGTTCATTGATGGCTACTACTGTTAGTCTTGGGAGCATGTCTCATGATGACCACGAAACAGATTACAAGAAAAGCAGTTTGACACTTCTCGGAGCCGTGTCGATGGGAACCGGCGTTATGATCGGTGCCGGTATATTTGCGCTCACCGGGCAGATCGCGGAATTGGCTCATCAATGGTTCCCTCTGGCTTTTATGGCCGCAGCTGTCGTGACCGGTTTCAGTGCCTACTCCTATATCAAAATGTCAAATGCCTGGCCATCAGCAGGCGGTATCGCCATGTTTCTTGAAAAGAGCTATGGCAAAACCACGATGACCGGCGCTTGCGCACTGTTGATGTATTTCTCCATGGTCATCAATGAAAGCCTGGTCGCGCGCACGTTTGGTACTTATGCAATGCAACTGTTCGACTTCAGAGAGGAGAGTTGGTTGGTGCCAATGCTTGGTGTCGCGCTATTGTTGTTCGCCTTCCTGATAAATATCCTCAGTAATAAATTTATCCAGAGCTTTTCCTTTCTTATGGCATTCGTAAAGATTGCCGGGCTCGTGATACTGGCGGCGGGAGGCTTATATGCATCCGGTCTGAAATTCGAGAGTGCTCCTGGAAGCATGCAGCAGACAACATTGAGTGGTTTTATTGGCGCAGTTGCCCTCGGTATTCTGGCCTACAAGGGGTTTACCACGATCACCAATAGTGGGAGTGAAATCAAGGACCCTCATAGAAATGTCGGACGTGCCATCGTCATTTCAATCAGCATTTGCGTGATTCTCTATCTCATGATCGCGCTTGCGGTAAGTGCCAGCCTTTCTGTAGACGAAATAATACAAGCCCGGGATTATTCACTCGCAGAGGCAGCAAGACCTGCCTATGGCGATTATGGTCTCTGGTTCACCGTTGGTTTTGCAGTTGTCGCTACAGTATCAGGGGTAATCGCCAGCGTGTTTGCCGTTTCCCGAATGCTCGCCATGCTGACCGACATGAAACTCGTGCCGCATAGACATTTCGGGATGCCGGGTAACATACAAAAACATACCCTGGTCTATACCATTGTGCTGGCAATCCTGTTGACCATCTTTTTCGATCTGAGCCGTATCGCCTCACTGGGGGCTATCTTCTATATCGTCATGGATATCGCCATCCACTGGGGCATCCTGTGGCACTTGCGCGATGAAATCGATGCAAATCGGTATATCGTCGCAACTGCCATTCTCATGGATTTCGTCGTTCTGGCAGCGTTTGTGTGGATAAAAGCGACATCGGATATGCTCGTTGTCTGGGCGGCGCTTATTGGGCTGATTGTTATCTTTGCGGGGGAATACTTTTTTATCCGCAAGTATCGACAGAGAGCGTCGGCCAGCTGAATGTATGGTCAGACTCACTGACACGTCGGAAGTTTTCTTCATTCGTGGCTTGTCCGTAGATGGTCCTCTTGCGAATGATTATTTGCTATCGTCATGATTCCCGGCATGTCCTGCCCTTCCAGGACGTCGTTGCATTTCGGTGGACTGTCAGGGAGTTGAAAGCCGTACCACGGGATTTCGTGTTCGTTTGACAACAACGAAGAGCAGTGGCATTGCGCGTTTCATGATCTGATACCCGTTGAGTATCTCGCCATTCAGCTGCAAGGTGAAAACTCCGTTAATGCATGGAGCCTGTAAAGGAGTGTTGCAAGCTTGCGGTAGAGGTTCCATCGTGGAATGGTCCGGAGACGACGAGATTTTCGCTCCAGCCTTCGTACTGCATTTGCTGTGTTGCTGAATGCGACTCGATATTATTCATTGATGCGTAACTCTGCAATCAGCGGCAGGTGATCTGATGCCTGTCGCGACATGACGCTCTTGTGAACCTGTAGTGCCTCCAACACAACTAGAGGCTGAACCCATATGCGGTCAAGAGCGAACCATGGCCAGCGTGCCGGGAAGGTGGGTGGTGATGGTGTCCGTCCAAAAAGGCGATACAAGCTTCGCAGTGGTCTGCCCCATAAAAACCACTCGTTGAGATCACCGAGCAGGATCTTGATGTTCGCCGGTGAATCATTGAGCAAACTCGTCAATCTCTCAATCTGCTGGCGTCGTTCGCCCGGTCGCAATCCGAGGTGTGTGGCAATAATCTGAAATTCGATACTGTTGACTTCCAGTTTCAATTCAATTGCGCCGCGGGGCTCACGTCCGTCAACACTGATGTCGTGCAAATGAAGGCTACTGACGGGCAATCGGGTCAGTATTGCATTGCCGTAGTTGCCCTGCTCATCCAGAAGGGTCACACCCTCGATTACCCGGGCCTCCATGGCGTCGCCAAGATATTCCAGCACATTTCCAGGTCTGCCTGCTTCATAACCAACTTCCTGTAGTGCAACGAGGTCTGCATCCAGCTCGCGCAACACAGCTGCAATCCTCTCTGGTTTTTTCTGCAGGTCACGACCGATCGCCCGGTGAATGTTGTATGTTGCAATACGCATTCGCAAAGTGTCACTTCGTGTTTTTCTGTCCGTCGGCGCTGCAAGGCGTAACCCGGCTCGATAATCACCGGAACAACCAGCGCGATCTCCGCGGTGAGTGTCAGATGCTTGTGTGATCTATCTCATGCTGTGGAGCAGGCAGTCTGTCGGCAATGAGTGTATTGCGACTACCGCTGGAATCATCGCGACTAGACTGGCTTTAGCAAGACCGCACAGCGGGATCGGACACCCAGATGATTATATGATCACGGTAAACGTTACCACAGGCACGATAGCAAGGTGACTTTCGTAAAAATGACCAGGCTCAGGGGCAGGTGGAGCGGGCGATTGATGCGCCTTTCGACGATCCGTATTGCTGCACCGCGTTCCGGAAAGAGTCCTGCGTGAGAAGCCGCCACAGTGCCGCCAAATCGCTCCATGGCAAACAATAGCCTGCTCAAGGTCATAGGGCGAAGAGAGTGACCGCAGTGATCATCAGGATTACCAGTATCAAGGTCTGAACGAAGATGATATCCACTATAGTTTCCAGTAATCCAATCAGACCACATGCTTTCAAGGATCGCAAAAGCCTCAACCTTTTCGGCTCTTACTCCCATGACAGGCGGCTCATGCATTGGATATGATTCAATCAGCGTTTTCGCAGCGAATATGATGGTCGGCTACTATGGACGGCAGCTGCATGGACATGTGACCGGGTCCCGCTCGTAACATAAAACAGCGATCGAAGTGTCCAGCCGGCCCGATTAAGATGCCTTTGCAGAATGACCTGTAGAATAGCGTCGGAGTAGAGAGAATACCCGAACATGAAAGTCAATTTTGACAAAGCAATGGAGTTGTCGTCTGTTTGTGCAGTTCGCGCAGCCTTTGGCCACTCGCTGTCAAGAAGAGGATATTTCAGCTTGCTCGCATCGGCTGTGCGATGCAATTTCATGGCATGGCCGGTGCCACCCGGCAAGCACGAGACTGGGCCGAGCGCCAGGTCCCCGATTCTGCAGTGGCTCTCGAGTGCGCAGGAGGACTGAAGCCTGATGAATACAGACGCCGATCGAATAACGGAAGAGGCGACGGGCGAGAACATCCTCCTGCCCGGCAGGAATTGCTGGGTTCAGGAAGAGGCAACACGCGCCAGTGTCATCATTGACGCAGCCGCATACTTTGCCGCGTTTGCCGAGGCTTGCGAGGCGGCGCAGCATCAAATCCTGATTCTGGGTTGGGACTTTGACCGGCACGTGCGCCTGCATCGCGACGATGCCGAGAGGGATCTCCCGGATCAAATCGGCGCCTTTCTTGCAAAACTGATACGGCAGCGTCGTGGTCTGAAGGTCTACCTGCTCTCCTGGGACTTCAACATGATTTATGCGGCAGAACGTGAGTTGTTGCCAGCCCTGCGCTTGCGGATGCAGGCTCCGTCGCGTTTCCACTTCCGACTCGATAATTCGCATCCGAAAGGTGCCTCCCATCACCAGAAACTCGTTGTGATAGACGACCGTATTGCCTTCGTCGGTGGTATCGATCTCAGTCGCTGGCGCTGGGATACCCCCGAGCACAAGCCCGACGATCCGCGCCGCACCGATGCGAGTGGCAAGCAATATCCACCTTTTCATGACGTAATGATGCTCGTCGAGGGTGCTGTGGCAATCCGGCTGGCGGAGCTGGCACGCGAACGTTGGCGACGCGCCCATGGTTGGCGTATCAAGCCTGTCGCGAGCACAGGGGAGTCACCCTGGCCTCAATCTGTCAAGACTCAACTTTCCGGGCACTCAGTGGCAATCGCGCGTACTGAACCTGCGTATCGGGGGCGTCAGGCTGTAATGGAAGTCAAGCAGCTTTATCTTGACGCCATTGCCAGCGCCCGGAAGTTCATCTATCTCGAAAACCAGTACTTCACGGCAGGTGTGCTTGCCGAGGCATTGGCCAAACGCCTCGCCGAGTCGAATGGACCGGATGTTGTTCTGGTGTTGCCGGAGAAGACTGGTGGCTGGCTGGAACAGATGACCATGGATGTTTTACGTGGGCGCGTGATTGATGCAATGCAGAAAGCCGATCGTCATGGCCGGTTACGCATCTACTATCCTTACCAGCCTGAATTGCAGGCAGATGACTGTATCAGTGTGCATGCAAAACTGGTCATCGTCGACGACCGTTTCATGCGCATCGGTTCCTCAAATACGAGCAATCGTTCCATGGGCCTCGATACGGAATGCGATCTTGCCGTGGAGGCCGAGGCAGGGGACAGCGACGCCCGGGACTTCATTAGGGATACGAGACTTCGATTATTGGCCGAGCACCTCGACTGCTCGCCGGCAGAGATTCTGGAAGCCGAATCGGACGAAAATAATCTGGTTGCAGCAATCGAGAGCCTGCGTCGCGAGGGCCGTAGCCTGCGTCCCCTTGACTGTTCAGTAGCGGACGAAGTCGATGGCCTGATTCCGGATTCCGGTCTGATTGATCCTCCAGAACCCTTTAGTCCCGATTACTTTGTTGATGAATACGTACCCGAGGAAGGTCGTCACGCCGGACGCAGGCGATTGCTCGCTTTTCTTGGAATTATTCTTGGCCTGCTTGCCCTGGCTGCTGCCTGGCGCTGGACGCCCCTGAACGACTGGTTGTCGCCGCAACGGCTGGGAGAGCTCATTGCCTCATTCGGCTCTTCGGAAATGCGCGCCCTCGTCGCCATTGGCATCTTCATGTTTGCCAGCCTTCTCATGGTCCCGGTCACGCTCCTGGCCGTGGTGGCAGGTATTGTCTTTTCCGGCTGGGAGGCCTTCGTCTACATGCTGACTGCGGCCATTTTAAGTTCGGCCATCGGGTATATTGCAGGCCAACTCATGAGTCGGGGTGCGATCGAGCGTCTAAGCGGATCACGTCTTGAAAGGCTTAGCAAGCGCCTCGCCGAGCGAGGAACGATAGCAATTGCGCTGTTGCGGATGATCCCGATAGCACCTTTCGCAGTTTTGAATCTCGTCGCCGGTGCCTCGCATCTGAGTTTCAGGCAATTCATCGTCGGAAGCGCGCTCGGAATGGCGCCGGGGCTCGCCGCGATCACGCTCTTCTCCACCAGTCTCTGGCGTGCCATCACGGAGCCATCCTGGATCAGTATTGCTGTTGCGACAGGCTTCGGATGCTGTCTGGTACTGTTGACCTGGCTTGTCAAACGCTGGTTACGGTCATCCTGATGTCATTATCGCAGCCAGGCGGAATCTGCCGCCGAGCCGGGATCTGCCATCAACGAGTCATTCATTACGAATGTTCAATTCTCGCCGGTTTGAGAGGACCCCGAATTCTGGGACGCCTTGCCTGTAAATTTCTGGTCTGCAGAGTGTTTCTTGCCAAGCCGGGGAGCGGGCAAGCGTGTTGTTATGACATTACAAAGCATGGGAAGTCCTGAATACAATCTCACGCTGGGATAGCCTAGACATAAAAGGAGGGGCCTGTTGCAACAACGCGGTGGATTACCGGAATCGAGGGATCGCAAGACCATAGAACCAGGCAGTCCCTTGCCACTGGGCGCCCATGTCACCAAAGGAGGGGTGAATTTTGCATTGTTCAGTCGCCATGCCAGATCCGTCGTCTTACTGCTGTATGAAACGCCCGATGCCGTCAAACATGGCTGGCATATCGAGCTCGATCCGGAGCAACACCGTACTGGCGATATATGGC
>JARRMY010000010.1:0-111593 GCA_037385505.1 Gammaproteobacteria bacterium
CGGCGAAATAATCTTCGAGAACCTTTCGATAACCTGGGATATCCATAATGTCGATTTCTCCGAATCGGTCCGGTTACGGCCCATGCGTGCCGCAATCGATGGCTGATTTATTGACTGGCAAACAAGCAGTATAAACCACCTAAATCGATGGCTTACAAGGGGGTGGGCTTGCCTGATCGGCGTCAGGCCTCCCAAAAGCGCCCACGAAGGACTCGGCGGTGCAGTCCTGCCCCATGCGCCGGTTTTGCGGATGGCCAACGCCGGGTGGCCTCGGGCTCCCTCCCTTTCATATCCAGGTGAGTGAGGATCTTGTCGATGACCTCGGCATCCTCGAGGCACGCAATGATGCACACTGCCCCACTGAAAGCGGGACAGAGCTCGATGTGGATCCCGAAGACCCTTATCGCGCCGCAGCCATCGGCCGGCGTGGGCTCGTCCGAATCTCCCTGTGCGAGGCGCTCGCCTCCCCTGCCCCGCCTGGCCGGTGTGATCTGCGCGCGGTGTTTGCTGTTCGGTGCAAAGATCCCGTGGAAACGGGTCAGGTTGACCCGCGGTTTCGGCACCAAGGCAGCCAGCCGGGCGATGAAGTCCAGTGGCTCGAAGATGACGTGCGTCGTGCCGTCGCGGTAAGGCGTCTTCAGCTGGGTCGCTCCTGCGCATCCCTGCGCCCGCGACACTTGTGAATATCTGCTCACGTCGAAGCGGACGTTGCCGTCTGGCGCAAGCGACAGGGCCTTGTCTGAATTACCGATCGCAGTGCGTTTGGATCACCGGTCTCTGGTAAGGGTTGATGCGTTACCGGACCTCATTGGCCCGGGCACCTTACAGCGGCTGGTCAGCGAAATGGTGCCGTCCCTGTTCCTGCTGCCGGTTGGATATGAAATGATGACCGGAATTGCGCATAATGCCTTTTCACCAAGCAGACCGAGGGGCTTTGGAACAGATGAACTGCTTTATCACAAATGACGGAAGACATGCCCGGAGTTTGGGCGATTCGTAAGCTTTCGGTGCGGTTCTCTCCATCCGGGCTTCTCTGCGGCTCCCTCTGACGATGAGATCCGTGATGAGGCCTGTCGCCAATATCCTGTTCTGCCTGGCACTGGTGGTGCTCGCGGGATGCAGTGAACCACCGCCGGCGATCCCCCAGCTGCAGTGGTATGTGTTCGACGAGCGCTCCGGCGCCTTCGAGCAAGCGGCAGAGTCCTGCAGCGAGATGGCCAGAGGTCGCTACCGGATCGACATGATCCCCCTGCCCAGCGGTGCCGATCAACAACGCGAGCAACTGGTGCGGCGGCTGGCGGCAGGGGATTCAGACATCGATCTGATCGGCATGGACGTGATCTGGACCGCCGAGTTCGCCGAGGCCGGCTGGATACTGTCCTGGCCCGAGACCCTGGCTGCAGAGGTACGCCGCGGCCGGCTGGCCAGTGCGCTCGAGAGTGCCAGCTATCGTGAGCGGCTGTGGGCGCTGCCCTACACCACCAATACACAACTGCTGTGGTACCGCAGTGACAGGGTGACCGCCCCGCCCGAGACCTGGGACGAGGTCTTCCGACTGGCCGCTGAACTCGGCCCGCTGGGCACCATCGAGGCACAGGGGGCGCGCTACGAGGGGCTCACCGTGTTCTTCGTCTCCCTGCTCGCCTCCGCGGGTGGATCGGTGCTGACGGCGGACGGACGAGAAGTCTCTCTGGAGCCCGAACCCACACGCCGGGCTCTGACAGTGATGCAACGCCTGGCCAACTCCCCGGCGGCCGACCCCGCCCTGGCGACTGCCCGTGAGAATGAGGCGCGGCTGGCCTTCGAGAGCGGCAAGCCCAGTTTCATGCTCAACTACACCTTCGTCTGGCCCAGCGCCCGGAGCAATGCCCCCGAAGTGGCCCGTCACCTGGCCTGGGCACGCTGGCCGGCAGTGCTGCCGGAGCGCCCGAGCCGGGTCACACTGGGCGGCATCAATCTGGGAGTTGGCGCCTACAGCCTTTATCCCGAGCTGGCTTTCGAGGCGGCGACCTGCATCGCCGGCGAGGCCAACCAGCGCCTGGCGGCAACCGTCGGCGGTATGCCTCCGACCCTCACCTCGCTGTATGACGATCCCCGGGTGCGCTCGACCTTTCCCTTCGCCGAGCAACTGCGCGAGACCCTGAAGGATGCGGTGCAACGACCCCGCAGCCCGCTCTATGCGGACCTCTCGCTGGCCATCAGTCACACCCTGCATCCCATGCGGGAGATCGACCCGGAGCGGGACGTCGAACGCCTGCGCGAGGCGGTCGGCAGGGCCCTGCGTTCCGAGGGGTTGCTGTGAAGGCGGAACAGCGACTTGCCTGGCTGCTGTGCGCCCCGGCGGTGTTGGCCATGCTGCTGGTGACCGCCTATCCGGTGGCCTATTCCTTCTGGTTGTCCCTGTTCCGCTACGACCTGCGATTCCCCGACCAGCGGGAGTTCATCGGCCTGGGCAATTACCTCACGGTGCTCGGTTCCGAGACCTGGTGGCAGTCCCTTTTCAATACGCTGCTGATTACCCTGGGCTCTGTGTCGGTGGAACTGGTGCTGGGCTTCGTGTTCGCCCTGGTCATGCACCACAGCCTTGTCGGCCGTCGCTGGGTGCGTACCTCTCTGCTGGTACCCTACGGCATCATCACCGTGGTCGCCGCCATGAGCTGGCGCTTCGCCTTCGACCCGACGACCGGTTTCGTCAATGCCCTGCTGGGGTTGGAGGGGGCCTGGCTCAGCGACCGCTGGTCGGCTTTCTTCGTCATCATCCAGGCGGAGATCTGGAAGACCACCCCATTCATGGCCCTGCTGCTGCTCTCGGGCCTTACCCTGGTTCCTGACGACCTGCTGCGGGCGGCGCGGGTCGACGGGGCAAATGCCTGGCAACGCTTCACCCGGGTGACCCTGCCGCTGATGCGCCCGGTGATCCTGGTTGCGCTGCTGTTTCGTACCCTGGATGCCTTTCGCATCTTCGACAGCGTCTTCATCCTCACCCGGGGCGCCCAGGCCACCGAGTCGGTCTCTATCGTCGCCTACAATACCCTGATCACCCGGCTCAACCTGGGCCTGGGTTCGGCGGTCTCGGTGCTGATCTTTGTCTGCGTAGTGGTTATCGCACTGCTTTATATCAAGGGCTTTGGTATCAATCCTGGCCGGCGGGAGGGAGAGTGATGGCCGGTGAGCGTTTCGAGCGATTGGCATGGGGGGCAGGCGGCCTGCTGGTCGTGATTTATGCCCTGATCCCGGTTGCCTGGATCGTGTCGCTGTCGCTGAAACCCGGTGGCAGCCTGGCCGACGGGCATTTCTTTCCACGGCAGATCAGTCTGGAACACTATGCCGCGATCTTTCGGGATCCCCAGTTCTCCGCCGCCTTGTGGAACTCATTCGGTATCGCCGGGATCTCAACCTTGCTGTCGGTGCTCCTGGCCCTGTTCACCGCTTATGCGATCGTACGTCTGGAGTTTCCGGGCCGGCGCCTGATCCTGGCCGCGGCGCTGGCCATCGCCATGTTTCCATCCATCTCCATCGTCGGGCCACTGTTCAACCTGTGGCGCCTGGTCGGGCTCTACGACAGTTGGCCCGGGCTGATCCTGCCCTACATGACCTTCACCCTGCCACTGGCGATCTGGATCCTGGCCGCGTTCTTTCGCGAGATCCCCTGGGACCTGGACAAGGCGGCCCGGGTTGACGGCGCAACACCGCTGCAGGCATTCGTCTATGTGATCGTACCGCTTGCCGCGCCCGGGGTCTTCACCACCGCAATCCTCGTGTTCCTGTTCGCCTGGAACGACTTCGTGTTCGCGATCTCGCTCACCTCCACCGATCAGGCCCGCACGGTGCCGGCGGCCATCGCCTTCTTCACCGGCAGTTCCCGCTTCGAGCAGCCCACTGGCTCCATCGCTGCCGCCTCGGTGGTGGTGACCCTGCCGGTGATCCTGCTTGTGCTGCTGTTTCAACGGCGCATTGTCGCCGGTCTCACGTCTGGTGCTATTAAAGGTTAGGGGCGATTGGTGAGAGGAAGCGCAGACAACAAACCTTCCCCTCGGGGGGGCATATGAAGTGCTGTGTTACAGGTTGGTGCCGGGGTACGAGGACAAACACAACCTGTAATCAGGTAGAGGCCGTTGGGCTTCGTGCCTCAGCCCAACCTGCGTAGGACATTACACCACTCACGGGAAAATCAGGACCGGAAACAGAGATGGCAGAAATCGAACTCGACAAGGTCAGCAAGGTCTTCAGCGGCACCCGTGCGGTGCAAGAGGCCAGTTTCACCATCCCGGACGGGGAGTTCTTCATCCTGGTCGGGCCCTCGGGCTGCGGCAAGTCCACTCTTCTGAACATGATCGTGGGGCTCGAGAGTCCGAGCAGCGGCGAGATCCGGGTTGACGGCAAGCGGGTAAACGAGCTCGATCCCAAGGATCGAAACATGGCAATGGTCTTCCAGAGCTACGCCATCTATCCGCACATGAGCGTGCGCGACAACATGGCCTTTCCCCTCAAGCTTGCCAAGCTGCCACCGCGCGAGGTCGAGCGGCGCATCGCCAGGGCGGCGGAGATCCTCGAACTGGGCGACCTGCTGGAGCGCAAGCCGCGGGCCCTGTCCGGCGGCCAGCGCCAGCGTGTGGCCATGGGGCGCGCCATCGTGCGCGAGCCGAAGGTGTTCCTGCTCGACGAGCCCCTCTCCAACCTTGATGCAAAGCTGCGGGGGCAGATGCGCACCGAACTGGCCCGGCTGCAGCGCCATCTCGGCACCACGACGATCTACGTGACCCACGATCAGACAGAAGCCATGACCCTGGGAGACCGCATCGCCGTAATGCGCCAGGGCGAGGTTCAGCAGGTGGGCACGCCTCGTGAGCTCTATGCCAATCCGAAGAACCTGTTCGTCGCCAGCTTCATCGGTGCCCCGGCCATGAATTTCCTGCCTGCCCGAATAGAAGATGGCCGACTGGAGCTGCCGCTGGGTTCGATCGAACCAGCAGAATCGCGGCTACCCGAGGATACAGCGTCTGTGATCGTCGGTTTTCGTCCCGAGCATTTGCAGATAGTGATTCAGGAACAGGCCCAACCGGGAGACCTGGTGTTCGAGGCTTCGGTGGATGTCATCGAGTGGCTGGGGGCCGATCTCTATGTCTACTTCGATATCGCCTTGCGAGGCTTTGAGGATCTGCAGTTGCCAGAGGAGTTGGGGATCCAGCCTGGCCATGATTCTGCTTCGCTAGTCGCACGCATCGATCCCATCGAAGGGCTCAAGGAAGGTGACAATCTGCGCCTGGTGCTGCGAAAAGACCGGCTGCTGTTGTTCGATAGCGTCACCGGAGAAAACCTCTCGTGAGTGGAAGGTACTGTTCACACTCTAACGCAATGTGGCAACGTGCGCCTTGATAGAAAGCTCTTTCAGGTGAGCGGTGGCCACAATGCGTGATAGTTCTGGAAAGACACACATGGCGAATCCCAAAGACATCATTTTTGTCATCAGCCACTCACACGAGTGATAAAGCCAACGAGCCGAACAGCGCACTGCAACAAACGGGATGAAGCTGTGCCCCATTGCAGCCGGTGGTTTGGTCTTGAAATGCCTGCCTCGGGTCGGCCTTGGAAGAAGCAAGTGCCGTACAAGTGTGAATGTTCGCCATCGAGACCTTTCACTTATTGGCGGGCATAAATCTTCAGTTAATCCCTACAGAATAATCAGATAATTCTGACAACATTAGTCTGGTTTTTTCTGAATAATTACTCTTGCTGAATAACCATAAGATAATTATGTATTTTACCAAATACATAAAGGAGGAAATAATATGACGTTTGTGACTCTTCCGACTCTCTAGATTACGCCTCTTCGCCTTATAAGAAAGTCGTAACTTCAACTTCGATCATATCACCAACTTTTATACCACCAAGCAGTAATATAAATACCATTTAGGAGGAAACATGAAATCATTAAAATACGTTATTGGCAAATCCATGCTGGCATTTACACTGGCGTTTGCGAACTACGCAAACGCAGACGGAATAACACTTCCCGCCGGATATGCATGTGCTGATTTCAGTCTGACAATTAATATTACCCCCGGCGACCACTATGTCATAAAGGAATGGACAGATGAATACGGAAATCCAGTACGCATGCTGACAGCCGGCAGAGGCGCAGACTTGGAGTTCATCAATGAGGACACAGGTGCCACTTACGCCACTATGGGTAATGGCTCAGTATCACATACAACTTTTAACCCGGATGGATCGAGCAGTGTCTCTGCAGAGGGACACAACATTCTGATTTTATTCCCGACCGATCTTCCACCCGGAGTCGGACCATCTACGAAGCAATATATAGGTCGTGTCATGTATACAGTCGATACGTTCGGGACATGGGAACTTCAATCGGTTCGAGGAAAGACAACGGATATTTGTGCTGCCTTGTCTGAAAGATAATCCGGGCTCATGCTTACTAGTTAAACAGTTATATCGCAACGCTCGAGGCTCGTCACGAGTCTCGAGCCCCAAGGTAATAAGCAAATAATTGGTAGATATCCTCCCGCGAGCGCGACACAATTTATTTCTATACAGACTTTTCGGTCTCTGTAGTACGTGTAGATAGGTCGAATATAGCCCGTAGTTACTGATTTTAAGTATAAATTCTCATCGTTGATAACAGACTCGAGATCATCAGAATTTGAATCTCGGCCCGAATCCCGGCGACCAAGCATGATATAAATAAATTTTCTGTATCTTTACCCCATCGAAAACTTCCGCAATATTCTCTGTGTAGCAGAGAGACACACTTTTGAAGTTACTTATAGTTTTTTGATAAATATTATACCTATAAATGACGAAGCTGCTGTTATGATAAAAAAGAGAACAGATAGCGTGACGCCGGCGTTCACATCACCGTGAATATATTCGAGTAAATATAAAAAAGTTAATTCTCGTGCTCCTATACCGCCTATCGTGAATGGCAGGATGGCAACTAAAAAAAGTAGCGAGCCAGCCGGTATCAAGTAACTTATCTCGGCGAATGAACTAATGAGCAGAAGAAAAGTGGTGAAAAGAAGTAGTGCAATAAGCCCGGATATCCTGTCAAGCAATAATGCCTTGGTCAATGTTAGCACTTTTTTATGGTAATTTTTATTCAAGAGATAGACCTTATACCCATCACCACCAATACCACCGGGTAGAAATAGATTGTAAAACATTCCGAGATAGTACAGAGACAGGTTGTAAGATTGGGAGAGTTTCAACCCTATATCAAGGAAAAATTGATTGAGTCTTACAGCGCTGATGATTTTTGAGATATTGAATGCAATGAACGCCAACAAAAGATAATAAAAATTCGAGGATTGTATTGCAATGACAATATCCACTACACTGACTTTTGAAAGCAGCAGATAGATAGCCAGGACAGTTAAAAATATCTGTATGAGTAATTTTACTGTCTTTTTTGTATTATGATTTTCCAATAATCTTTTCTTTTATTACATAAGGTTTTTTATTTTGTGATTCATAGTAGGTTCTCATCAGAATCTCAGCAATGAAACCAGTTGTGATCAGCTGAACACCAATGAGTGAGAGAGTGATACCCAGTGTTAAAAGCGGTCGGGAACCAATGTCTTCACCAAGAAGCTTCAGGATCAATAGATAAAAATTAATTAACGCACCGATACCAAATGAGATTCCGCCCAGAGTACCAAACAAGTGCATAGGTCTTGTATTGTACTTTTGAAAAAAGAGCATCAGGAGCAGATCACTAAAGACTTTGAATGTTCTTCCAATGCCATATTTGGAGACACCATGAACTCTCGGATGATGCTTGACTTCCATCTCAACCATTTTCGCACCATAGAGTTCCGCAAGAACAGGGATAAACCGGTGAAGTTCCCCGTAAAGGCCAAGATTCTTGGCCACATCTGTTTTGAAAAGCTTCAAGGTGCAACCATAGTCACTGATATGGACTCCTGTAGTTTTTCTGATAAGCCAATTTGCAACTTTACTCGGGATTTTTCTTAGAATAAGTCCATCTTGTCTTCTTGCCCGAATCCCGGCAACAACATCACAGGCATCTTCTTCCAATTTCCGGATCATCATGGGAATATCTGCAGGGTCATTTTGAAGATCACCGTCAAGCGTAACGATTAATTCGCCGCTTGCCTCTTCAATGCCAGCAGCCATAGCCGTTGTTTGGCCATAATTTCTACTAAATACAAGAAGTTTAGTATTATCTAAAGCATAGGCTTTTATCTTTTCTATGGTTTTGTCAGATGAGCCATCGTCTACCAAAATCAATTCATAATCAATATCTGTTAAAGCAGCATCCACCTGTTCTATAAGTGGTTGTATGTTATCCTCTTCATTCATTACAGGAATTACAACAGATAATTTCATTTAGTAACCTTCATTTTGATTTTCGACTATTGCGATATTTAGCTTGTAGTCATTTGTGTTGGAGTATAGATATTTTGATTTTATGACCTCTTGTTCTTTGATCAGATGTCTATAAGGATCAGCCTGAGCAGGAAAGTCTCTCTCCCAGACGATTAGAATCTTCTTACTGTTATCCACGTCCCTCTCAAAACCTGTTGCAGATACAGTACTGTCCAAAAAGTTCAGTTTCATATTACCGCCTATACTTTTACTTTCCGCTATGATGAAACCACGCTCAAAACCAATTTTATTTATCTGATGTGACAGCGCATGAAAAGGATAATTCAACCTGGAATATCTACTAGTAATATCCGGAAAGTATACCCTGACTATCAATACGGAAACAATGAGAAACATTACGAGATAAACAACACTGAAATACACAGCCACATTGAGTGATTTCAAGTTCTCTATATTGATTTTAGACGCTATATAGATGCCCATGAGAAAAAAATAAGGCTGCATCCACCGGTCTTTATAGTTTGTAGCACCTGTCACGATAGTGAATAATATCAGAGTAATAATCACTATAATAAAGAAATGAAATATAAATGCGCTTCCATTATTCGTCAAGGAATTTCTAAATGCAAGAAATGAAACAATAAGCAAAGGCGCCAAAAATGCAAGTATAGCCTTTAAAAGACTTATGATTCCAGTAACAAAGGAAAAATCTTCTTGATCTGGACTTAATTTGCTTATGGTAGAATTTGTGACAACGCTAATATTATCGATAAACCATAAAATATGAGGGGCAAGCAGGATGGCGGCAATTGAAAATGTTATGATTAATTCTTTTTTTAAAATAAAGCCTCTCAGCTTTTCATCCATCAATGAGGCCACGAGAACAGCAAAGATAAAAATGGAAAAACTATATTTTGTTAACATCCCAATAGCAATCAACAAGCCCAGCAGTGAATAATATCTTATCGAAACATTTTCTGCTGTATATTTTATTTTAAATATAAAATAAATTATTATTGATGACACGCAGGTCAGCAGAACTGAATGTGTCAAGGCTCTTTGTGATTCCCAGGATATTTGGGGTATCAAAATGAGTGATGCTGTCGCAATAACTGCCAGTATTGAGTCATTGGTAACGAGTCTTGCACTCTTATAGACAAAAATATAGGTCAGAAAGAGTAAAGTGTTTTTGAGTAAGGATAAGGCAAATATATTATTTCCGAAGAGCTTAAAGTATATATATTGCATCCAGGTGTAAAGAGGCGGCTGTGAATTGTAACCCCACTCAAGTGACTGTGTTAATAGTATTTGTTCAGCCTCATCGAGTCCAACGTTCGGAGAGATAACGACTCTGACTAAAAGATTTATACAGAAGTAGACAAAAAGAATTAATAAAAAATTGTCAATATAAAAAGTATTTTTCTTCATTGAATCAGCGCCAATACCCATATGAAAATGTCCTAAGCCCATCTTAGCGCAACCGAGCGTAATGTGATCGCTTTCCGTCTCAGCGCAGGCGACAGTCTGAACCAAATCACCTGTTTGCTACGCCGATCGCATACCACCATCAGCCGCAAGCTGCGTCGCAACAGCATTGCGAGACTCGACGATCCTCAAAAAGCAGACAAACAGGCCGTGCAACGTCGATACAACCCACGTCATGCCAAGCGCCGTGACCATGTGCCGCTTGTCACGCAGGTGCTGGAATGGCTCCGTGAGGAATGGACACCGGAGATCATTGTCCCCAGGCTCGAGAGGCGATTTCAGCGTGACCGTCGAATGCGTATCTGTGTGGAAACAATCGACCAGTGGATCTATACCAATGCCGTTGCAGGTGGTGACTGGCATCGTTACCTGTGGCGACCACGCAAGCAGCGCAAGAAACAGCGTAATGGTCAGAAAAGACAGCTGATACCCAATCGTACCGGGATCGAGGAACGCGCGACAGGTGCGAACCGCAGCCGTTACGGCCATTGGGAAGGCAGAAAAAGGCACGGTCGGATTGGCAACGCATGTCGATCGCAAGTCGCGTTATCTGCTCGGCCATCTCCTGCCTGACAGGCGTGCCACAACTTTTTCTGAGGCGACCTGCGCCAGCTTTTCATGGTACCCGAGCCCCTGAGTCGCAGTTGCACCGACGACAACGGAGCGGAAAATGCCAATCATCGACGGATCACAGTGAACACGAGGATGGCACCTATTTCGTCGATCCGTACTTCCCCCGGCAGCCTGGCACCAATGAACAGACGAATGGCTTGATCAGGCGTTACTTTCTGAAGGGAACGGATTTCAGTGGAGTGACGCAGGAAGAGGTCGATATCGTTGTCGAGAAGATCAACAAGCGGCCTCGAAAGTGCCTCGGCTATCGCTCGCCTTACGAAGGCTTCGCGAAAGCACTACGTTGTGCACTTGTCGATTGAATTCGGCCTTTACATATTGAACCGGCACCTTGAATGACAGCAATCGTGCGCTGATCAGCGACTGAGCCGTTCCTCTTTGAGTGGCTGTTTGTTGCCGATTTCCACCTTTCTTGAGCTCCCCAGCCCCTTCGCCCGGTCTACGGTCGCTTAGCGACGCGAAGCGGACTTTCAATCGAGTCTGACCCCGCAGATTTCGCAGATTTTGCGCAGATTCCGGATGCCCCGACTATCCGTTTGCCCTACTTGTCCATGCACGGTCCGGCTGTTGCCCTCGCGCCGGGTATGGGGGCACAGCGGCCTTCAGCCCCGCTCCTGCCTGATGCGCTCGGCCACCTGTGTCGTACATGCTGCGACCTGTGGATTCCCATGAAAACTGAACAGGTCCACGCGCGATGGGTCGGCAAGCAATGCATGTGCAGCAGCGATCCCTGCAATCGTCCAGGTCTGATAGGTTCTCGCCTCCTTGCCGATGAATCGGCCATCCTGGCCGTCATAGTACTCGGGCCAGTCCTGGCCATGGATGCGTTCCCCGGCGACCGCGAGCGCTCGGTGCGCGATCTCCTCACGGCCACTTCTGATGGCTGCGGCCGCAAGCAGCCACAACAGGAACGGCCAGTGGCCACCATTGTGATAGGACCAGGGCGTGTTCTTCGGGTCGGCCCCGGTTACCAGATACCACTCCCGATCCCTGAGCGCCGGATAACAGAGTGTGCAAGGCATCATGCCGATGAGGTCGTCCCAGCGTTCATCCAACAGGTTCATCAGGGACTGGGCCTGCTCTTTGCTTGCCAGGGAGGTGAGTACAGCCAGCAGGTTGCCCTGGGCGAAGTAACGGAAATCCATCCGTCCCGGCCCCAGGTTGCCGGTAAAATACCCTCCCTGCAGCGGCATCCAATGCTTGATCCAGTCCGGAATGGATTCCGGATAGATGTTGAATTCGTTCAGCACTCCCCTGCCGTATTCTTCGACCTTGTAGCGGTAGATCTGGTTCAGATGCTCGAAATCCAGCCAGTAGTAGCGCCGGAGATAATAAGTTAGGTGTTGCAGTCGATCCGGAATGGATACCTGCAAGGGGTCATCCTGCGGCAGCAGCTCGATGGCCGCGGACAGGCCAGCAAACAGCAGGGATTGAATGTCGAATGGATATCCGTAGACCCCCATGCGGCGATCGATCATGTACCCAGCATCGGGTACCAGCATGGTCGGGTACATATCGAAGCGGGGGGTCAGGCTCAGTTCCAGGATCAGGCGTATCGCCTGCTGGAAGTCCGGATCCTGCGCCAGGGAGTCATCGCCTGTGGCTCTGGTGTAGGCACGCAGCAGTATCAACCACCAGAAGCCGGAGTCCACCGGCGCCACCCGGCCGATGGCGTTTTCCCCGAAATCGGGCACCAGCACCTCTTCATGGTCCTTCTTCTGAATGGCAAAACTTGCCGGCATCACACCCAGCCCGGGCCGGAAAGATTCCATGTGCGGCTCCCGTTGCTGGAGGCTGACCAGGACTTTCAAAAAATTCCGTACGATGTCCGATCGTCCCCGGGCCAGAAATGCGACCGCCGATACCGCAAAATCGCGCGTGAAGCATTGATCGTAGTTGAGGGCATCGGAACCCGGGTCCCGGGCGGCCACCGTGCCGACAGGTTCACCGCGAAAGTACACCACCGACTTCTCCAGCTGTTCCCAAGCGGCAGTCAGTATTTGACTCGTATCAGACATGGCACCTCCGTTGGTATCTGTTCCAGGAATTTTCGAGCGCAACGACTTCAGTGTAGCAAGTGTATTCCGGATCAGAGCCGGGAATTTGGAAATAGACTAACTGGCATCAGGAAGTTGCGACGTCACGGATAGTTTTCGTGTTTACAACGCCTGCGATAGCCTCTCACCAGACAAGCTTCCACTGTCCAGACACAAGTTGGCTCATGTTTTGCCCCCAGAGGTTTGTTGATCAAGACCGCCTCTTCGCTTGCAGCCGTCACAAGCCCTGCTCGTTCAGCCAACCCAGTATCCTGTCCGCTACAGCCCGCCATCCAGCCTCCAGCATCATGTCATGCGCCATGCCGGGAAAAACCTCTGCCCTCGTGCCATACGCTCGCGCAGTCGCATCTACTTCAGCTGGCGAAATGAGACAGTCATCCGCCGCCCCCAATACCAGCAGTGGCGTTTGCACGCGTTCTGGCCGTGGCAAGTTCAAAGCCATCATATCCAGATAGGATCGATACGACTCATCTTGCAGTCGCGAGAAATAGCTCCTCACCTTCTCCTCTGGCATGTCTGCCGAAAAGAATGCCTCCCGGGCCAGTTGCGGCGTACTGACCATCGGAAACATGCTCAACGTCAAGTTGGCCTTCATAAATGCAAGCGGATGCCTGAGGGCAACTCGCCACGTTGCAGGAATCACTCCCTGAGGTGGCGCAGCCGCCAACAATACAGCAGCCGGTGCCTCATTTGTCTCCAGGTACTTCTGCACAATCATGCCACCCATCGAATGCCCTACCAGTACAGGCATTCTCTCCATCTGGCTGACGACCTGCTCCACGTCAGACACATAGTCGGCCAGGGACGTCCAACGCAGCCGTTCCCGCCTCTCGCTGTCACCATGCCCCCGCAAACTCAAAGCATGGGATACGTACCCGTGTTCGGCAAAATAGGGCAGGAAATGCTCTGCCCAACACCACGCAGCGTGCCACATGCCATGCACGAAGAGGACTGGCGTGGGACGTGCATTTGTGATGGGCTCTTCCTTTATGATTTCCAGGTTCATGAGACTCCTCTTTGAACCACCTGATATCTCACCCGATCGAAGCAAGCGTGCGCCCAACGCCGAGTTAAGCAGCGTCGAGCCAAGAGCGCCGTTTGCGAAAAAATGGCGAAGCAATTCGAAAAAAGGCGCCGGGTTCTGGGTGTCCGAGTGGGCGTAGTGAATGGCTTGAACGACTCGTTATGCATTCACACTTTGCCCTTACTGATAATCGCTTCTTTGAGCCAACCATCTAACCTCGCCGTATTGAGTTCATTCGTAAGCGCTTCGATCTCAAGCCCCAGTTTCTCCAACTGCTCGACCGTAGGTGAGGGAGAAATCTTTTCGGGAAGATCCAAAATCAAAGCATCGCCATCCAGTTCTATCGCCCATATTCCATGGACATAACCATTTCTCTTTTTTGACAGGTCCCCAGCCCGACCCAACAAGGATTGAAGCCGCAATAGTGGCTTTCCCTCACCCAGTACCTTTTTCGCCAATTTATTGATTCGTTGGCGGAGTGAACTTGTACTTTCACGTTTCAAAGCGTGAAATGCTTCCTCCGGTGTCAGATCTGCGAGGGATCTTATTGTCATTTTCAATATGTGGTTCATATGCTCATGCCGCAGCGTGAGCGAACCTAGGGCGGAAAGCAGATCCTTATCATCGGGAACGTGGAATGAAATCATCTTCTCGCCAGCCGCCTTCTTATGCATAACAGTGTGTATGTTGAAACTTTTCACATATTACTTTCCAAAAAGCATTTGTGAACAGAGGGATACGCCACATCGGGAGAATAGCCGAATGATTGCAGCGCGGAATGCGGAAAGGTTCCGAATATCATCCTTCTTTGTCCCATGCCAATGAATCAGTGGAATCAAGGAATCAGACTCTACCTGCTTTTGACTCAATTTTTCCCCTTCAGTAAATCGCAGGTTGTCTTTGGCGAACGAGCGCTCCTGGCCATGAGCGACCGCTCCAGAGATTCGTGGTCACTGGACCCATGCTTACAAGCAGCTGGCGCAATTCATCGTCTTCCCATATCGTTGTCAGCTGGATCACTGCAAGCCTCTTCCCGATTGGAAGAGGGAGAAGAGAGGTTACCTGATGTTATCCGGCTTATTCGATCGGCAGCCACTGCTGGATGAGGAGTATGCTGGCTGGATGTTCGATGTCTATGCCTGGGCGATGCGAAATTTCGACCCCCTCATGTTTCGCGACGAAACCCTGCTTGTGACACCATCCAATCAGCATTTTCCAGGCAGGGCGAACAGCCACGAAGAGATGGCAAACATGATCTTTGAGCGGGTCGTTGCCTATGCCGGCATGCAACATTGGCCCCTGAAACTACTCCCCCCAGGCAGCTGTGCGCTGGAGCCCGGTACCGGGGTACAGGTGATCACTGGTGTGCGTGGTTCACGGGCAGTGGCGGCAAGCGCGTCTCCAGCCAGTCTAACGCTTGGCTATGACCCACAATATCTGAAGAACCCCGAGGTGACGATTGCACTCTTCGCCCACGGCCTGGCTTACTACCTTGGCTCATCGGCCAGCGAACCCCCGCCTGGAGGGGCCGAAAACTTGCCGTACGTGACAGAAATCCTGGCGGTATTCCTTGGATTCGGCCTGATGTTTGCCAATACCGCCCTGATCTTCCCCAAGGGTGGCTGTTGTGGTGGACCAGTGGTGCAGCGACAGGCAGCTTTATCGCAAGACGACATCACCTACGCATTGGCCATATTCGCGGCACTGAAAGGCCTGCCACAGAAAGACGTCGTGAAGTATCTGAAGAAATCACTGCGTGGTCATTTCAAGCAGGCGTTGCGCGAAGTGAAAGGACGCTATTTGCCGAGACTGCAGGAGATCGAGCAATACTACAAAGAGTAGCTGCCTTTCGTGTTCTTCAGACAACCCGGATGCCTGATGAACACAAAGTCGAATGCAAGCACCAGGTTCGCGATTTACGAAAAAATGAACTCCACATGCTTTCAGAGCAAGCGGGTATGGACCACGGTTTTCGAAGAGTGTCCGCTCCTGGCCGACACCTCACACGCGTTTTCGTGAGACTCTGCTCCATGACAATCCCGTTCCAATCGTCCAGCGAGTCCATTGCGACTGACTTGATTTTTTACCGCTCACCGGCAATCGATGGAATGCGGCCATCAGCGATGAGGCAAGCAGTCGATCCGCCTCGAGGACTCATGAGGAGCCGTTCAGATCGGGTGCAGCGGGTTACGACAGGAGGACGTCAAGGGCTTGCGTGAAGGCGGGATTCGATTTGGTATCCGGGACTTCGGATGCAGGAGGGAGGTGCGAACCGAAGAAAGCGATATGAGGAGGATCGGCTTCATGCCCGGCAGGCGCAGAAGCCTGGATCATCCCCGGGCCGGGTGGCCCGGGAAATCATGCCGGATCAGGACTTGGGGTTCCAGGAGCGGCACCAGCCGGCTGCCGCGACGTCCTTGCCCGGGAAGATGGCGCAAGGACCAGCTTCAGAATCGGCAGCACCCTGGTAGAGTGCGCAGTTGGCACAGTTCTGCCCCTCGGTGGTGCTGGTCTCGGTGTAGGCGAGCGCCTGTGCCGTCGGATCGTCGGTGCTGAGCATCTCGGCACGGACCGGGATGGATACGCCGGCAAGTGCGATGACAGGAACGGCTGCCATACCTTTCAGAAGCGCGCGACGGCCTTTGTCGATGGATTGGTCTTTCATGCTTTTTTCTCCATACCGTTGATGATTAAAGTTTGATTTTAAATGGGTCGAGAGTTTCAAATCCTAGGAAAAAGGAGGCCGCTCTCACAATGTGATTTCGCAATATTTTCTGGACAATTTCATATCTGATTGGCATGAATCAATGAAACAGGAATTAATTCCCGCTGTTTTCCGGACTTTTTGACTTCACGGCGAAGAATTCACCGCTCTGCAGCCCTATCTCGTGGTCATGCCCTCCCCTCGCAAGCAATTCCGCATGCCTCCCCTGCTCGATGATGCGTCCCTGCTCCATGACGACAATCCGGTCCATGCGTGGATGGTAGCAAGACCGGCCGCCTGAACAGCTCTCGTCGAGGGTGCGCCGGTGACGGATTGGCGCAAGGCGCCGGATCGGATAATCTTGTTGGAAGATGATCCAAACGGGGAATGAATCATGGCCGGAATCGACCCGATGACATACCTGGAAAAGGTCTCCTTCAACCTGCCCAACCTCACGACCAACGAGCAGATCATGCCCGTGCTCGGTGAACTCGAGCATCTCTACGAGGTACTCGACCCCGAGTTCCAGCATCTCGCGGACCAGCTCATCGACACCCTGCGCCGGCGTCTCTCCCCGGATCCGGGCAATATCCACTGAGACCCGAGCCGCTTCAGCATCCGCCGCCTGATCCACCGCGAGTGCGGACCTCAGATCAGCAACGCCGGCGACAGGACAGGATCCGGCAGCCGTTTCGCGTGAACGATCCCGACCGCACGAACCGAACGCAAGCGCCTGGAAGAGATGACGCCATGAACGAAAAGGGGGAATTACGCTCCTACGCGGCAGGACCTGTTGCTGTAAGCTTTGTGACACTCATGACCCCATTGCGAGGTAGCTGCAAATGCTGACACTGATTGCCGGACTCCTGCTCTTCTTCTCGGCCCACTCGGTCTCGATCGTCAACGATGCCTGGCGCAACCGTGTCGCGCAGCGAATCGGCGAGAAGGCCTGGATGGGCATCTACTCGCTCATCAGCATCGCCGGTTTCGTCCTGATCGTCTGGGGCTACGGGCTCGCCCGGCAGGAACCCGTCCTGATCTACATACCACCGGACTGGCTGCGGCATCTCGCCATGTTGCTGCTGCTGTTCGTTTTCCCGCTGCTGATCGCGACCTATTTTCCGGGCCGCATCAGCCGCGCGACCCGGCATCCCATGCTCGCGGCGACCAAGATCTGGGCCTTCTCCCACCTGCTGGTCAACGGCATGCTGCACGACCTGCTCTTGTTCGGCGCCTTTCTCGCCTGGGCGGTTGTCGACAGGATCTCCATGAAGCGGAGGGAGCAGCGTCCGCTGCCTGGCGCGCCCTCCTCGCGGCTGAACGATGTCGTCGCGATCGTCGGCGGCGTGTTGCTCTACCTCGCCTTCGTCTTCGTGCTGCATCGCTGGCTGATCGGCGTGCCGGTGATGCCCTAGCGCACGGGCTGCGCCACGCCTCCTCGTTCCGGCGCCCGCATGACGCTGGAGCAGCGGCGGACCGCGGGAATCAGGACGGCTCCCGCGGAAAACGGATCGATTGCGGGTAGGGAAAGACGTCCTCGAGAATGCCCTTGCGGATCTTCTCCTGCTTGTCGATCCAGAAATCGACATCCAGCAGATCGCGGTGATACTTCAGGAACGCCTTGCGGATGCGCGGGTCGCCGAGCAGGAAACGGCCGAACTCCTCCGGAAAGATGTCGTTCGGTCCCACGCTGTACCAGGGCTCGGAGGCGAGCTCGTCCTCGGGGAAGCGCGGCGGCGGTATCCTGCGAAAATTGCACTCCGTGAGGTAGACGACCTCGTCGTAGTCGTAGAAGACGACCCGCCCCAGCGGCGTCACGCCGAAGTTCTTGAACAGCAGGTCGCCGGCGAAGATATTCGCGGCGGCCAGCTCCTTGATGGCCTCGCCGTATCCCTTGATGAGCCTGCCCACGCGCTCCTCGTCGGCATCCTCGAGCTCGATGTTCAGCGGAATCATGCGGCGTTCGATATAGACGTGCTTGATGATGAGGTTGCCGACGCTGTCGAAGCTGATGCTGCTCGCGCATGTCTCCTCCAGCTCCTCGAGCAACCCGGCCGAGAAGCGGCTCCTTGGCAAGGCGACGTAGGAGTACTCCATCATGTCGGCCATGCGGCCCACGCGGTCGTGCTCCTTGACGAGCTGGTACTTCTGCTCGACGTCCCTGCGGCTCATCTCCTTTTGCGGCGCGAAGCGGTCGCGGATGACCTTGAAGACATAGGGATAGGACGGCAACGTGAAGACGGCCATGACCATGCCGGGAATGCCGGGCGCGCGTATCAGCTCGTCGTCGGAGTAGGTCAGGTGATGCAGGAAATCGCGGTAGAAGTCGGTCTTGCCCTGCTTGTGATAGCCGATAGCCGAGTAGAGATCCTCCTTGGTGCGCGTGGGCATGAGCCCCTGCAGGAAATGCACGACGGCGGACGGCACCGGGTGTTCGACCATGAAGTAGACATAGGAGAAATCGAACAGCTGGTTCAGCGCATTCTCGCCGAGCAGCAATGCATCGACGTAGAGCCCGCCCTCGCCGTTGTTGAGAATCGGCACCGCGAACGGAAAGACGTCGTATTCGTTGATCGCCTTGCCGACGACGTAGGCCGCCTTGTTGCGGAAAAAGATGGCGTTGATGACGTGAATCTGGAAGTTCAGGTGCGCCTTGCGCGGACGCTCGCGGAAACCCGTGCTCAGCGCACGCGTGATGCGCCTGACATCACGCTGGATGTCCTCGAACGGCAAGGAGAAATGGCAGCTTTTCAGTACGCGCCGGATCGTAGTCCTGAGGCCCAGCTTCGCCGGGTAATAGACATGGTAGGCGGGCCTGTCCGACTCGATGTACTCGGTCGAGACGGCGCTGCGCACGAAGATGTACTCGTTGTTGAAGTAGGTCCTGTCGAACATGCGGCAGAAGACCGTGTTGTAGAAGGTCTCAGCGAGTTCAGGCTGCTTGTGCTCATGCAGCAGCATGATGTAGTGCATCTTGACCTGCTTCCAGACCGACATGTCCTCCAGTGCGGGACCGAAGATCTCCCGCAGTGTCTCGATGGCCTCGTCGGCGCGCTTGTCGTAGAAGAAGACGCGCTTGCGCGATGCGTCGCGCTCGGCTATCCAGTCCTCGGTTTCGAAGCGCCCCATGGCGCCGGCCGTGATTTTCTGAAAGATCCGGAAGTGCTTGTCGAAACCTTCGAGCACGGTCTCGGCGATGGTTTCCGCCAGTGCGGAGGGTGACAGGCCAAGTGAAGACATGCGCCCGCTATCTCACGGCCGGTGATGGCAGGCACGGAAGCAGCCGCGGCATCCGTGCCATGCCAAAGATGTCAGCTCTTCGAGTCCAGCCATTCGCCGATCGCAGGAGGCACGGTCGCCTGTGCCTTGCCGCTGACGTAGATGCCGATATGCCCGCCCTTGAAGGAGAGCTCGCTGTAGTCTTTCGTGCCGACGCGGTACTTGAGCGCACGCGACGCATCGGGTGGCACCAGGTGATCCTTGTCGGCGTAGACGTTGAGTACCGGCATCGTGACATCGTCGAGCGAGACGTCCCGGTCGCCGATCTTCAGTCCACCGGTGATGAACCTGTTCTCCTGGAAGAAATCCTTGATGAACTGGCGGTAGGCCTCGCCGGCCTGGTCCGGGCTGTCGAAGATCCACTTCTCCATGCGCATGAAGTTCTTTATCTGGTCGCTGTCCTGCATGAGATCGACCATGGAGAGGTACTTCAGGCTCGTCAGGTGGTAGGGCTTGAGGTTCAGGAAGGTCCAGTTCAGCATGTCGCCCGGGACATTGCCGAGCGTATCCACGAGCAGGTCGATATCGACCTGCTGCACCCAGTGGCTCAGCATGTTGTCAGGCGTCTTGAAATCGACGGGTGTGACCATGGTGACGAGCGCATTGACCTTCGCTGGATGCATGGCGCTGTAGCAGAGAGAGAAGGTCCCGCCCTGGCAGATGCCCAGCAGGTTGATACTCTCCAGCCCGTGCCGCGCGCGGATGTAGTCGACGCAGGCGTCCATATAGCCGTTGATGTAATCGTCGAGTGTCAGGAAACGGTCCGAGCGGTCAGGATATCCCCAGTCGATGAGGTAGACGTCCTGGCCGGCGTCGAGCAGCCCCTTGATCATCGAGCGGTTTTCCTGCAAGTCAGTCATGTAGGGACGATTGACGAGCGCGTAGACGATCAGCATCGGCGTGCTGTTCCGGCTGACACCCTCCGGTGCCTTGTAGCGGTAGAGCGTGAGCTTGTCGTCGGTGAAGACGGCTTCACGCTCGCTGACACCCTCGGAGATCTCGCCGATCTCGAGCATGTTCTGCAGGCCGTTGGCAAGCTTCTCGTTGAACTCGACGAGTTCTTCGGCGACCTGGTCAGGCCGCAGGTTGAATGACATCATGATTCTCTGCTCCTTTACGCTTTACCGGAGGAGGCTTTCTTCCTGGCGGCGCTCTTCTTCGCCACCTTCTTCGCCACCTTCCTGGCTACTTTCTTCTTGGGCGCCGCTTGCGGCTTCTCTGCCGCAGCCTCGTCGAGGCGTGCCTTGATACCCTCGAGTTCGGCGCGCAGCTTGCGGTTTTCGCGCTTGACCTGCTGCAGCTTCGCGGTGATCGCATCGACCTCCTTGCGCGTCGGCATGTTGAATGCCTCGAGCTGCTTGTCCATCAGGGACTCGGTTTCCTGTTTCAGCGCCATGAAGGCGTTGACCATGCGTCCGTAGAGTGCCTGGTACTCATCGCTCATGGCGAAGTCGGCGTAGATATCCTCGCAGACATTGATCCAGGTCGTGTACAGATCGCGCAGTGAATTGACCTCCAGCGGGGCCTCCTTGTCGATGCCGGCAATCACCTTCTGGAACTCCTCGATGGATTCCCGGGCGACGTCCGCAAAAGCCTTGCTGTACTCGTTTGCGGCTTCCTGGTAATCCAGTGCGAGACGGCCGAATTTCTGCAGCTGTTCCTGGCCCTCCCTGGAGTAACCGACCTGCGGCATCGACAGCATCTTGCGCATCTGGTCGAAGAGTTGCCCCTCGGGTTTGAGCGGATCGAAGCCGGGAATCGAAGGCCATTCGATCTGGTGCGGCATCATCCTGTTCGCCGTCTTGTACCAGGACTCCATCGGAACTTCCCAGAACGCCATGAAGTCCTTCGCGCCCTGTCTCGCCTGGTCCGAGAGGGAGAAGCCGCCCTCGTGCATCTGGCGGTAGTTCTCCTTCATCTGTTCGAACCAGTGGTTCAGATGGTCGTGCGTATGCTGCATCGTATGCGCGGATTTGGCATAACCCTCCGCCATGGTGAAGAAGCTCTTGCCGGTCTCCATCAGTTTCTCATAGAGATCGGTCGTCAGATCCGGGGTCGAGGGTGCAAACTGCTTCCACCACTTCTCGACACTCTCGGCCCATGCGGTTGCCGGGTTCGCCGGTTGCGGCGCCGCGCCCGCGGCCATCTCAGACCACTTGTTGAAGAACTGCTGTTGCGCCTGCATCCAGCTGTCCAGCCAGGGATTGTTCTCTGCCATGCGTCTCCTCCTCATATCGATGATTTCCAAAAGCCTAGCATGCGGATTTGTGCAGTGCAACATATATCAGTGCGCGACTCTTCGGATGCGCAGAACAGCAGTGCAGACGCCTGCAACGGCAGCCATGGCATAATGCCGCGATGCGACCCGGGATAGAATCAGACAGCAGGCAGATGACGGCAAAGGGCGTGACGCAGCTGATCCTGCTGTTCATGCTCGTCGCCCTTGCCGTCGTCTACATGGTCGCCGCGCGACTGGCGGAAGAGCGGCTCGCGCAAGAGCTCACACAACATCTCTCGCGGCTCGTCAACGCACTCGACTCCACCCTCTCGCGTCATGCCTATCTGCCAGTGCTTCTCGCGCAACAGCGGGAACTCGTCACTGCGTTGACCGGCAGTCGCCGCGATCCGGAGGCGCTCAACCGCTATCTCGAAAAGGCGAACGCCATCGCCGGCACCTCGGATATCTATCTCATGGACCGCGGGGGGACCACGATCGCCGCGAGCAACTGGAACGCCGAGCGCGGTTTTGTCGGCCAGAACTTCGCGTTCCGCCCCTATTTCCAGGAAGCCGTCGAGGGCAGGCTCGGACGCTATTACGCACTCGGAACGACATCGGGCGAACGCGGCTACTACTTCGCCTACCCTCTGCTGGACGGCGACCGGGTGCGCGGCGTCCTGGCCGTGAAGATCGATATCGAGGCCTTCGAGAAGCGCTGGTCTCGGGAAGCCTTCGACTTCATGGTGACGGACGCCGACGGCATCGTGTTTCTCGCGAGCCAGTCGCAATGGCGCTATCGCACGATCAGCGACATGACGACCGACAGGCTCGTCGAGATCCTGGAATCCAGGCGCTACGCCGACAGCGCAATCGAGCATCTCGATTTCCGCCGACTGGCCGCTGTCGACGACGGCAGCCTGCGCGTGGAAACGGACGGCACAACCTATCTCACGCGCATGGTGCCGATGCAACAGGCTGGCTGGGATGTCACCGTGCTGGCTCGCGCAGGCCGAATCGGTCAAACCGCCATGCTCTCACTCCTCTTCGGCGCCATCATACTCTCGCTGCTGGCGCTGCTCGTCTACACCCTGTGGCAGCGGCAATGCGAGAAGCGCGATCTCGACCGGCACCTGCGCGAGGAACTCGAAACCAAGGTCGCAGAACGCACCGGTGAACTCAGGCAGGCGCAGGAGAACCTGATCCAGGCGGCCAAGATGGCCGCCCTCGGCCAGCTCTCGGCAGGCATCAATCACGAACTCAACAACCCGCTGACAGCGATCCGCGCCTATGCCGACAATGCGCGTGCCTTTCTCGCCAAGGGAGAGAGGGGTATCGTGCAGGAGAATCTCGAAGAGATCGGCAGGCTAACGCAACGCATGGCGCAGATCACGCGCCAGCTCAGGATTTTCTCGCGCAAGAGCAGCGGCGAGCCTGGCCGCGTCGATGTCGAAACGGCCATCGATGGCGCCCTGGCGATCATCCAGCCGCAACTCAGGGAGCGCAACATCATGATCGAGCGCGAAGCATCGGACAGGCAGCTGGCTGTCATCGGCGATCTCGTCTGGACGGAGCAGATTCTCGTCAACCTGCTCAGCAACGCCATGGAAGCCGTCCAGGAGCAGACGCATGCCCGCATCGGCATCAAGGTCCTGGCCTGCGACGACAGCGTCTGCATCGCCGTCTCCGACAACGGTCCCGGCATCGGGGACGAGGTCCTCGAGGAACTCTTCGAACCCTTCTTCACGACCAAGTCGGGCGGCAATGGACTCGGGCTCGGCCTCTCGATCTCCTACCAGCTCGCGCGCAACATGCAGGGGACGCTCGAAGCCGGGAATAACGAGGGGCCAGGAGCAACCTTCAGGCTCAGGCTGCCGGCCGCAACAGAAAACGGAACGAAAAACAGATGAGCAAGATCATTCTCGTCGACGACGAGGCCGCGGTACGCAAATCGACGGAGCAGGCCCTGCAGCTGGCCGATCTCGATGTCGAGAGCTTCGCCGATGCGCGCAAGGCGCTCGAAGAGCTGGAGTACGACGCCGATCTCGTCGTCGTCAGCGATATCCGCATGCCGGGCATGGACGGCCTCGAATTCATGCAGCAGGTGCTGCAGATCGATCCCGATCTTCCCTTCATTCTCATCAGCGGTCATGCCGACGTGGCCACGGCCGTCAGGGCGATTCGTGACGGCGCCTACGACCTGCTGGAGAAACCCTTTGCAATGACGACGCTGATCGATGTCGTCAACCGCGCCATCGACAAGCGCCGCCTGACGCTCGAGAACCGCCAGCTACGCGAACAACTGGCAAACCAGAGCCGGCCAGGGCCGCGCATCATCGGCAAGGCTCCCTCCATCGACCGCCTGCGCCGCATGATCGGCAAGATCGCCGATAGCGACACCGATGTGCTCGTCATCGGCGAAACAGGCACGGGCAAGGAGCTCGTCGCGCGCTCGCTGCACGAGCAGAGCAGCAGGCGCGGGCGCAACTTCGTCGCCATCAACTGCGGATCGATCCAGCAACAGCTGCTCGACAGCGAGCTCTTCGGCCACGAGGCCGGCGCCTTCACGGATGCAAAACGGCGGCGCGTCGGCAAGTTCGAGCACGCCGACGGGGGCAGCCTCTTCCTCGACGAGATCGAGAGTATGTCGCTCGCGACGCAGGCCCCGCTGCTGCGCGTCCTGCAGGAACGCAAGATCGAGCGTCTCGGTTCGAACGAACTGATCCCCGTGGACCTGCGCGTCATCACGGCCTCGAAAATCGATCTGCGCGATGCCGTCGAACAGCAGGCATTCCGCGAGGATCTCTACTACCGCCTCAATGTCGTGACACTGGAGCTGCCGCCGCTGCGCGAACGGCGCGAGGACATCCCGCTGCTGTTCCAGCATTTCGTGCTCATCGCCGCCGCGCGCTGTGAAAGCGAGGTGCCGCCGCTCGATGACAGGACCCTGCACGCGCTCATGGGGCACGACTGGCCCGGCAACATCCGCGAGCTCAGGAACATCGCCGAGCGTTACGTGCTGCTCGGCGAGGAGATGAATTTCGACCTCTCGGCAATCATCCAGGCCGACGAACAGAAGGGGGGAACACCGCTGCCGAAACAGGTCGCCTGTTTCGAGAAAGCCCTGATCGAACAGGCATTGACCCGTTCGCGCGGCAACCTCAAGGAGGCGATGAAAACCCTCGGACTGCCGCGCAAGACCCTCTCCGACAAGATGCGGAAGTATGGTCTCGAGCGCAGGCACTACACCTCCGGCTGAGATGACGCCCGCATGAGCGAACTCCTCTTTGCCCTGCCAATCATCCTGATTGCCGCCTTCGCGCACGGTGCGCTCGGCTTCGGCTTTCCCCTGCTCTCGACCCCGCTGCTCGTGCTGGGACTCGAAATTCGCAGCGCCATCCTGCTGACGCTGATCCCGACCGTCACGATCAATCTGTTCAGCATCCTCTCCGAAGCCCGCTGGAAAGAGGCGCTGCGGCGCTTCTGGCCGATCCCGACATTCACCATCGTCGGCAGCTTCATCGGCACCCAGCTGCTGCTGACGACCGACCCGTCGCCGTATCGTCTGCTGCTGGCGCTCGTCGTCATCGGCTACCTGCTCAGCGACAGGCTGCCGGGGACCAGGCGGGAACGCCATGTGCCGGCCTGGGGACTTGCCCTCTTCGGCCTGACGCTCGGCCTGCTCGCCGGGGTGGTCAATGTCTTCGCGCCCCTGATCGTCATCTTCGCGCTCGAGACGCGCATGAAGCCGGAACTCATGGTCGCGACATTCAATGTCAGTTTCCTCACCAGCAAGACCGGCCAGATCGCCGGCTTCGTCTCGCAGGGCGCCTTTCATGGCCCGGAGATCACGTTCGCGCTCCTGACCCTGCCGCTGGTGATCGCGAGCCTGTGGCTCGGAATCCGGCTGCGCAAACGCATCGATGTCGAGAGTTACAAGAAAGCGCTGCGGTTCGTCCTCTGGATCGTCGCCTTCTACCTCATCATCCAGTGGGTCATGACGGTCATCTGAGTGCTGCGGGGCCTGATCCCGCCGGCTGGAGCGCGCGCCTCGCGCTGCATGCCCCGCCCAGCAAGTCCGAGAGTCACGATTGAAACGCGCTCTGCCATGGAGAGGGGGCTATGACGCCGGCGCCCGTTGCGTTTAAATAGTAGTCTACCCGCTCATGCGAAAAGCACTTCAGGGAAAAACATCATGACCACCATCACCCGAGACGACTTCATCGACAGCATTGCCGACGCGCTGCAATTCATCTCCTACTATCACCCCGTCGACTATATCCGCGCACTCACTGCCGCCTGGGAACGCGAGCAGTCGCCGGCGGCGAAGGACGCCATGGAGCAGATCCTGCTGAATTCCAAGATGTCGGCGGAAGGCCATCGCCCGATCTGCCAGGATACCGGCAGCGTGGTGGTCTTCCTGAAGATCGGCATGGAGGTCAAATGGGACACGGACACGGATATCACGAGCATGGTCAACGAGGGAGTGCGCCGCGCCTACCTCGATCCCGACAATGTCCTGCGCGCCTCCATGGTCGACGATCCGCTTGGCGCACGCACCAACACCGGGGACAACACGCCGGCCATCATCCACATGGAGCTCGTTCCGGGCGACGGGGTCGAGATCAAGCTCGCGGCCAAGGGCGGCGGATCGGAGAACAAGTCGCGCTTCATGGTGCTCAACCCGAGCAGCTCGCTCGTCGACTGGGTTCTGGAGATCGTGCCGACGCTCGGTGCAGGCTGGTGCCCGCCCGGCATGCTCGGCATCGGTGTTGGCGGCACGGCCGAGAAGGCGATGCTGCTGGCCAAGGAGGCGCTCATGGAGCACATCGATATCCACGAACTCCAGGCGCGCGGCCCCTCCAGCCGCAAGGAAGAGCTGCGGCTCGAGATCTACGACAAGGTCAACGCGCTCGGCATCGGCGCCCAGGGGCTCGGCGGTCTCACGACCGTGCTCGACGTCAAGATCAACGACTTCCCGACCCATGCGGCCTCCCTGCCCGTCGCCCTGATCCCGAACTGCGCGGCCACGCGCCATGTCGAGTTCAGGCTCGACGGATCCGGACCGGCCGTGCTGACGCCGCCGCAACCGTCCGACTGGCCGAACATCGAGTGGAAAGCCGACGAAAGCGCGATTCGCGCCAATCTCGATAGCCTCACGAAAGAGGAGATCGCGAGCTGGCAGCCGGGCGACCGCATCCTGCTCTCGGGCAAGCTGCTCACGGGGCGCGACGCGGCCCACAAGAAGATCCAGGAATTGCTCGACGGCGGCCAGCCGCTGCCGGAAGGCGTCGATTTCAGGAACCGTTTCATCTACTACGTCGGCCCCGTCGACCCGGTGCGCGACGAAGTCGTGGGGCCGGCCGGACCGACCACGGCAACGCGCATGGACAAGTTCACGGAGATGATGCTCGAGAAGACCGGGCTCATCGGCATGATCGGCAAGGCGGAGCGCGGGCCGGCCGCACGGGAATCCATCAAGAAACACGGCGCCGTCTATCTCATGGCCGTCGGCGGTGCGGCCTACCTGGTCTCGAAAGCGATCAAGAGTTCTCGCCTCGTCGCCTTCGAGGAACTCGGCATGGAAGCGATCCGCGAATTCGAGATCGAGGAGATGCCTGTCACGGTGGCCGTCGATGCGCGCGGCGACTCGGTCCACGAAAGCGGCCCCGCCGAGTGGCGCGTCAGGATCAGCGACATCGGCAAGCGCGCCTGACAGACGAAGCCTGTCAAGGATCAGGGGCCCGGGATCCTCTCAGCATCATCAAACCACTGCCTGACGACAGGCAGGCCGGCTTGCCAGCAGAGCAGAGGCAGGGGCAATCCCGCTTTGCACTCGCGCTCTTCTGCGGGAAGGTACCTCGGAGCCCATTGAGGAATCACATGGCCGAATCAGGGAACTCTGTGTCCTCTTTATGGTTAAATAGTCGCCTTGTATCGATCCGAGGGAAATCCCGCATTTCCACGTACCATCCAGATGACGGCTACCGATAAGCAACGCGAAGAATTCATGGACGCTCCCGTCAACAGGCGCAGGGGCCTTCTGCTGATCTTGCTGGCGCTGGGCGCGGGTGTCGCGATTTTCGCCCTCCTCGTGATGACCAAACCCGACCGTCCCGCCGTGGAGGCGCGCGAACGCGTCTGGCAGGTCGCGGCCACGACCGTGAGCCTGCAGCGGCGCTCGCCGCAGCTGACGCTTTACGGCAAGGTCGAGTCGCCCGAGGTCTTCAAGGCCGCCGCACCGGGCCAGGGACGCGTCGCCGCTGTCCTCGCCAGCGAGGGCTCGCGCGTCAAGGCCGGCGACCCGCTCGTGATCCTCGACGAGAAGGATTTCATGCCGGCGGTGACCCAGGCCAGGGCGGATGTCGCCGAGCTCGAGGCGCAGATCGAGAGCGAGAAGCTGCGCTATGCCAGCGACAAGCAGGCGCTCGCCGAACAGCAGGAGCTGCTGGAACTCGCCAGGGCCGAACTCGTGCGCGCCGAGAATCTCGAGCAGCGCAAGCTCGGTTCCGAATCGGCGCTCGACCAGGCGCGGCAGAGCGTTGCCCAGCAGCAACTCTCGCTGACCGCCCGCGAGTTGAACGTCGCCGATCATGGCGCCCGGCTCGCGCGGCTGGAGGCCAGCCTCGAGCGCGCCAGGGCCAGGCTCGCCGTGGCCGAGCGCGATTATGAACGCAGCCGCATCACCGCGCCGTTCGACGGCATCGTCAGCATGCTCGCGGTCACTGTCGGCAACCAGGTCAGGGACAACGACGTCGTCCTCGAGATGTACTCCCTCGACCGCCTCGAGGTCCGCGCGACCGTGCCCGTGATCTACCAGCAGGAGCTGATTTCGGCAGCGGCGGAGGGCAACCGCTACCCGGCGACCAGCGGTGAGATCAGGTTGCAGCTCGATCGGCTCTCCGGCCAGGCCGGCACTGCCGGCATCGACGCCCTCTTCAGCATCGGGACCGGCAGCGAAAAACTTCGCCTCGGTCAGCAGCTGACCATCCAGCTGATGCGGCCCGAGCAGCCGGATCTCGCGATGCTGCCCTTCCAGGCGCTCTACGGCAACGACCGCATCTACCGCATCGACGCGGAGAACCGGCTCGAGACGCTCGTCATCGAACAGGTCGGAACCATCCTCGACGGTGGCGTGGAAAAATTGCTCGTGCGCAGCGATGAACTGAGTGACGGCGACCGCATCGTCTCGACGCACCTGCCGAATGCCGTGCAGGGCCTCAAGGTCAGCGTGGTGGAGTAAGCGGGCATGGCGCTTCCAAGCAGCGACCACAAGAGCGACCTGCTCGGCACCTTCGCGCACCACAAGGTCGCGGCCAACCTGCTGATGCTGATCATGCTGCTTGCGGGCATCTTCGCGCTCTCGAGGCTCAACATCCAGTTCTTCCCCAACGCGACGCTCGACATCATCACGGTGCGTGTCGTCTGGACCGGCGCCAGCGCCGAGGATGTCGAGGTCGGCATCACGACGCCGCTCGAGCAGCGTCTCAAGGTCATCGACAATCTCAACAAGCTCACCTCGACCTCGGCCCAGGGCGTCTCCTCGCTGACGCTCGAATTCGAGGACAACACCGACATGGTGCTGGCGCTCGACCAGGTGCGCCGCGAGGTCGACGGCTTCCGCAATCTCCCGCAGGAGGCCGAGAAGCCCGTCATCGTCAAGGCGAGCTTCTACGAGAGCATCGCGCGGATCATCATCACGGGGCCCGACAATCCCGAGGAGCTGCGCGGGCTGGCGCACCAGTTCGAGAACGAGCTGCTGGCGCGCGGCATCGACAAGGTCGATCTCTCCGGCCTGCCTGAGCAGGAAATCAGTATCGAGATCCCGAGCCGCACGCTCAACGAGCTGCAGCTCTCGCTCGACGACGTGGCCGCCAAGGTCGACGGCTTCAGCCAGGACGTGCCGGCCGGCATCATCGGCGACGCCGTCGCCGCCAGGGAACTGCGCAGCCTCGACCAGCGCCGCACCGAGAGCGAATTCGCCACCCTGCCCCTCGTCAGCGAAGAGAACCACCTGATCCGTCTCGGCGACGTGGCGACCATCGAGCGCAAGCCGCAGGACGGCTCGGTGCTCGTCGAGTACCGTGGCCAGCCGGCCATCAACATGACGCTGCAGCGCGCCGAGCAGGGGAACTCCCTCGAGGCGGCGCAGATCCTCGACGCCTGGCTCAACGAAACGCGCGCGAAGTTGCCGGAGAATATCGAGGTTACGCTCTACGACGAGCGCTGGCAGCTCATCAAGGAGCGCATCATGCTGCTGGTCACGAACGGCGGCGGCGGACTCATCCTTGTCATCCTGATCCTCTACCTCTTCCTGACAGGTCGCGTCGCCTTCTGGGTCGCTGTCGGCATCCCGACCTCTTTCATGGCGACGCTCTTCATCCTCTACATGGCCGGCGGCTCCATCAACATGATCTCGCTGTTCGCGCTGATCATGGCCCTCGGCATCATCGTCGACGATGCCATCGTGGTCGGCGAGGACGCCGTGGCCCACTTCCAGATGGGCGAGGAACCGCTGCGCGCCTCCGAGGGTGGCGCCCGTCGCATGCTCGCGCCCGTCATGGCCTCCTCCCTGACGACCATCTCGGCATTCCTGCCGCTCATGATGATCGGCGACTTCATCGGCAAGCTGATGTTCGCAATCCCGCTCGTGATCATCAGCGTCATCATCGCCTCGGTCATCGAGAGTTTTCTCGTCCTGCCCGGTCACCTGCGCCACGCCTTCCTGCATACCTCGACGGAGCATGGCAGCAAGCGGACCATCCGCGACCGGCTCGACGACGGCTTCGAGCACTTCAGGGACAAGGTCTTTCGCCCGTTCGTCACGAGAGCCGTGCGCTACCGTGGCGTGACCATCGCCATCGCCATCGCGGTGTTGATCTCGGCATTCGGGCTGATTGCCGGCGGCCGCATGGCCTTCATCTTCTTCCCGTCGCCCGAGGGCAACATCATCAACGCCAACGCGACCTTCGTCGCCGGCACGCCGCGCGAGACGGTCGAGGCCTTTCTCGATCATCTCAACGAAACCCTCTACGCGACCGAAAAGAGCTTTGGCGACGAAACACTCGTCAAGATCGCCGTCACCAACATTGGCGAGGCCGGCAGCCAGAACAACGTGCGCACGGGCGACCAGCTCGGTTCCATCCGCGTCGAGATGATGCCGTCGGATTCACGCAGCGTGCGCAACAAGGCTTTCGTGCAGGCCTGGAAGAAGCGCGTCAGCGTGCCGCCCGGCATCGAGAACTTCGCCCTGCAGGAGCAGCGCGGCGGGCCGCCCGGCGGCGACGTGCAGATCCGTCTGACGGGCAGCACGGCCGACAGCATGAAGGAGGCGGCGCTCGAACTGGCCGAGTCGCTGAATACCATCGCAGGTGTCATCTCGGTCACCGACGACATGCCCTACGGGCGCGAGCAACTCATCTACCGGCTGACGCCCGTCGGCGAGAGCCTCGGCCTGACCGTCAGCGAACTCGGCCGGCAGCTGCGCACGGCCTTCGACGGACGGCTCGTGCAGATCTACCAGGATGGCGAGGACGAGGTCGAGGTGCGCGTCAGGTTGCCAGAGGCCGAGCGCGGACAGCTCGCCACACTCCAGCGCCTGCTGATCAAGACGCCGGGCGGCGAGTTCGTGCCGCTGCCGAGTGTCGCGCGCTGGGAGTCGCGTCGCGGCTTCGAGTCGCTGCGCCATGCGGACAGCCAGCTCGCCGTCGAGGTCACGGCGGAGGTCGACAAGTCGACCGGCAATCCCAACGAGATCAACGCCACCCTGCGCGAGGAGATCCTGCCGGGGCTGGCCGAGAAGTACGGCATCAACTACAGCTTCGAGGGCCGCGCGGCCGAGCAGCGCGATACCGCCGCCGACATGAAGGCCGGCGCCATTCTCGGCCTGACGCTGATGTACCTGATCCTGGCCTGGGTCTTCTCCTCCTACGGCTGGCCGCTGATCGTCATGCTCGCGATCCCGTTCGGGCTCATCGGCGCCGTGTTCGGACACTATCTCATGGGGATCAACCTGACGATCCTCTCGATCTTCGGCATCTTCGGCCTGTCAGGCATCGTCGTGAACGACTCCATCATTCTCGTCACCTTCTACCGCAACCTGCGTGAACAGGGCATGGCCATCAACGAGGCCCTCGTCGAGGCCGCCTGCCAGCGTCTGCGCGCCGTACTGCTGACGTCGCTGACGACCATTGCAGGCCTCACACCGCTGCTGTTCGAGACCTCGCTGCAGGCGCAGTTCCTGATCCCGATGGCCACCTCCATCGCCTTCGGCCTCGCCTTCGCGACCCTGCTGATCCTCTTCGTCGTCCCCTCCATGCTCTCCGTCTACGAGTCGGCCGCCGTGCGCCTGGGCCCGAAAATCCGCGCGCTGACCGGCCGCCCGCCACTGCATACCACGGCAGGCTGAGCGGCGGACGATGTGCGGCGGCGTCGAGTACGAGCACGACGGGAAAGGCCACAAGGTCTACTTCCCCTACCCCGATGCGAAGCTCCCGGTGAAAAAGCGCGACGGCTCCATCGAGCTCATCGGCTGGGGCCGCAGGAAGGAGCAGCCGGGACAGCTGCCGCCGAGCGGCTGGGCGCGCCTCGAGTCGGTGCAGGCGCACAAGTGGGACCGCTGGCAGCCGCAACCCGTCAAGATCATCGTCGACCGCTTCATGGAGAAGGACGCGGGCAAGACCTCGCACTGGTTCGAACTGCGCGAAAAGGAGTTCATCCAGGGACTGCTCGCGACCTGGAACGACGAGCGGCGGCTCTATGTCGTCACGACCGAGCCACCCGCGGACAAGCCCGGCTTCAAGCGCTGGCCGCGTGTCATGGCGGCCTGACGACTCATGGGCTCCCTGTCCTCCACGAACCCTGACGCCCTCCGAGTCCCCTCTTCTCCGGACGCAGAGATCGCGGAGCACCCCAGAGGACACGCAGGAAACAGCGTTACGACCAGCAGCCCGTTCTCGGTTACCATGACCCTTTTGAAATCCCCGGAGCCCGAACCATGAACGAGAAACAGGCCGACGACATCCGCCAGCAGGTCAGGAACAGCTACACGGCCGTCGCCGAGGCGAGCAACGCGGGCGACTGTTGCGGTGAAGCCGCGAGCTGCTGCGGCGTCTCCTCCGATGTCGCCATCAACACCCTGATCTCCACGCGGCTGGGCTACACGCAGGAGGAGATCACGAACGTGCCGGAAGGCGCCGACATGGGTCTCGGTTGCGGCAACCCCGCGGCCATCGCCGCCATCCGTGCCGGAGAGACCGTGCTCGACCTCGGCAGCGGCGGCGGTTTCGACTGCTTCCTCGCGGCCCTGCAGACCGGCGGAAACGGGCGCGTCATCGGCGTGGACATGACACCCGCCATGATCAGCAAGGCGCGGGAGAATGCGGCCAGGGGCAACTACACGCAGGTGGAATTCCGGCTCGGCGAAATCGAGAACCTGCCTGTCGCCAACGACGAGGTGGACGTCATCATCTCCAACTGCGTGATCAACCTCTCGCCGGACAAGCCGCGCGTCTTCCGCGAGGCCTGCCGCGTCCTGAAACCCGGGGGCAGACTCGCGATTTCCGATGTCGTGGCAAGCACCGAGCTGCCCGACGAGGTGCGCAACGACCTGCATCTCTACTCCAACTGCATGGCCGGCGCATCGCAGGTGGAAGAACTCGAACAGATGCTTGCCGAGGCGGGTTTCGAACAGATCCGCATCGCGCCGAAGGACGAATCCCGCGACTTCATCAAGGACTGGGCGCCGGGGCGCGGCGTGGAGGAATACGTGCTGTCGGCCACCATCGAGGCAGTCAAGCCCGCCCGTGCCGCGGGCTGACGCCTGCCGAACCGGCAAGAGGGGATGATGCAAACAGGATCGACGAAACGGGGGCTCTTCTCGTGGGCGCTCTACGACTGGGCCAACAGCGCCGTCCCGACCGTCATCATCACCTTCATCTTCTCCGCCTATTTCACGCGCTCCGTCGCGCCCGACGAGATCACCGGATCGCAGGTATGGGGAACCGTCGTCGGCATCAGCGGCTTCCTCGTCGCCATTCTCGGCCCCCTCCTCGGATCAGCTGCGGATCACACGGGCAGGCGCAAGCCCTGGATCCTGCTCTTCACCCTGCTGTGCGTCGCCAGCACGGCCGGCCTCTGGTGGATCCTCCCGGATGCGTCCCTGATGTGGCAGGCTGCCCTGCTGGTCGGCGCCGCCACGATCGGGCTCGAACTCGCCATCGTGCTCTACAACGCCATGCTGCCGGACCTGGTCGGCAAGGCCTATATCGGCCGCTGGTCGGGCTGGGGCTGGGCGCTCGGTTATGCAGGGGGACTCCTCTGCCTCGTGGTGGTGCTGTTCCTCTTCATCGAGGAGGAGAGCCGCATCGTCTCCTTCGACACGGAATCCGCCGGGCACCTGCGCGCCGGCTTTGTCTTCGTCGCGGCCTGGTTCGCCATCTTCTCCATCCCGTTCTTCCTCTTCACCGGGGAGACACGCAAGAGCGGCGTCTCGCTGGGCCGGGGTGTGCGCGAGGGACTCGCGCAGCTGGCGGACACCGTGAGGCACGTGCGCCGCTATTCCCACATTGTCCGCTTCCTCGTCGCGCGGATTTTCTATGTCGACGGCATGGCGACCCTCTTCGCTTTCGGCGGGGTCTATGCCGCAGGCACGTTCGGCATGGACGAGAAGGAAATCCTGCTCTTCGGGATCGCGCTCAACGTGACCGCCGGACTCGGCGCCTTCCTCTTCTCGTGGGTCGACGATTACATGGGCAGCCAGCGCACGATCCTGCTCTCGCTGGCCGGCATCATCATTCCGGGAACCGTGCTGCTGCTGGCCCAGTCGGAAACCGTCTTCTGGATCGCAGGACTGGTCATCGGCATCTTCGTCGGCCCCGTCCAGTCGGCCAGCCGCTCCTACATGGCGCATGTCGCCCCGCCCGACATGACCAACCAGATGTTCGGGCTGCTCGCCTTCTCCGGCAAGGCGACCGCCTTTCTGGGTCCCCTGCTCGTGGGCTGGCTCACCTGGGCCACCGGCAGCCAGCGTATCGGCATGAGCGTCATCATCATCCTGCTGTGCGCCGGGTTCCTGATCATGCTGAAAGTGCCGCGGGTCCTGGAACGCGATTCCGCCGTCGTGAGGAGTTCGCCGCCCGACACCGTCCGACAGCATGAGTGAACGCCCGGTCCTGTCTCTGGCTCGCGCTTCACGGAAGTCGTCACTCCTGCGCGGCGGGGAATCCCTCGACCTGGCAATTCCTGACGAACATTTGTCCAGAACGGCTGGTCCAACAGGCAGGGTTTCTGCCACCATGAAACCGTTTCAACGAGAGGCCGCATGGGCCCGGGATGCAGAGCAATGCCAATCCTCAGGAAGATCAACAACAACCGCGCGCCGGCGGGGCTGGAGTGGAAAATCCTCAAGAAGCTGCCGCACGTGCTGGTTGGCGGCACCCTGATTCCGCTCTTCATCGCCTTTGCGAGCCGGCGCTTTCCGCCGGAGGGCACGGCAATCGAGATCGAGCGTCACATCGGCATGATCGACATCCTCTCGATCGCGACCGGCATCACCATCTGGACAGCCGTCTTCACGGTCGCCATCGGCTGCGTGACCGTCGTCCTCATGAAGGGTCCGGGCTATGTCGCCGATGCCTATGACGTCAGTGATGCAGACGAACCGGGGGAACGCTGAAACAGGCGGGACGGCCGCGTCACGGGCGCTCTCGTTTCTCGCTCTCCGCTTCGTATGATCCGAGCAGGACCGCGAGCCACCTGGAATCATCGCTGCTTTCGAGCGCGATCTTCGCCGCCATCGTCAACGGCACGGAAAGCAGCATGCCCACCGGCCCGAGCACCCAGCCCCAGAAGACCAGGGAGAGGAACACCACCAGCGTCGAGAGTCCGACGCCCTTCCCCATGAAGCGTGGCTCGACGATGTTCCCCATGAGCATGTTGACCAGAAGATAGGTGAAGGCTACCGCCACTGCGTGCCCGGGTCCGAGCTGGACAAGCGCCAGCAGCACAGCCGGGATCGCCGCGATGATCGGGCCGATGTTGGGAATGTAGTTCAGGAGAAACATCAGAGCGGCCCAAAGCCAGGGGTAGGCAAGACCGATGAGGAGTAGCGGGATCAGGATCATGACAGCGGTTACCGCACTCACCCACGCCTTGATGACGAGGTAACGCCGCAGATCATCGGCGAAGCGCTGGAACCGCGGATAGGATTTATCCGGCTCTTTCAGCGCACCATGAAGCTTCGCACCAAAGCCATTGGCCTCGATCAGCAGGAAGACCACCGTGAACAGAATCAGCACGGCATTGGTCAGCGCGCCACCGAGACCCGAGAGCGTACTGGCGAAAATGCCCAGGACCTTGCCGGGATTCATGTACTGCAGGATCAGCTCCCGCGAGACGCTGAGTCCCAGGCGCTCGAGAAATGCAAGGACACCATCCAGATAGCCCTTGAGTTTCTCCTGGTAGAGAGGCAGCTGGCTGATGAGATCGTTGGCGGAGTTTCCCACCAGCAAGACGAGGATCGAGCCGACCGCGACGAGCAGAAAGAGGACGATGAGCATGGCCAGAGTGGTCGGCATGCCTCTCTGCTGCAACCAGAACATCGGCGGAGCGGCGACGACCGCCACGAAGAGGGACAGGAGGAAAGGTGTCAGTATCGGTTCGGCGGCACGCATCCCGGCCACGACGACGACGAAAGCCGCGAGCGTGACAAGCGTCCGGCTTGCGATGCTCAGATTACCCCGATCAATCATGCTGGTGTGGCTCTCATTCGATGAACAGGGTGATAGAGTACGATAAACCCGCGCCCGATCACCAGCGCCGGGGCATGGATGTTCCCCGGCTTTCCCGGGCTGGCATACCGCCAGGCTGTCACGCCAGGTCGCACGGCTTCTCCAGGACCGGGGTTCATGAAAAGTCCAGTAGCGGTAACCTGTCTGGCACAGCGAATCCGGCATGACACCATTCCAGGGCCCGCCAAAGGAGCATGCCATTTGACGGTATTGCTGTAATACCACTGCCTGGAATTGCCAGATGAGCCTCGATTGGATGACGGATTCACGACAAGCGATCAACGATCTCAGGGAGCGCATGGGCCGCTCGATCATCGGACAGGAAGAGGTGGTGGAACGCCTCCTGCTGACCCTGCTCTGTGACGGCAACGTGCTCGTCGAGGGATTGCCGGGACTTGCCAAGACGCGCGCGGTGAAGAGTCTCGCCCGCAACCTCGAGTCGGAATTCAGCCGCATCCAGTTCACGCCCGATCTGCTGCCCTCCGACATCACGGGTTCCGAGATGTATCTCGGCGAGGATGCCGAACAGCGTTTCATCTTCCAGCCCGGCCCGATCTTCGCCAACATCCTGCTGGCAGACGAGGTCAACCGCGCGCCGGCAAAAGTCCAGGCCGCCCTTCTGGAGGCGATGGAAGAACGCCAGGCGACTGTTGCCGGCAAGACCCAAAAGCTCATGCCAGAGAAGCACCATTTCCGGATACTTCAGAAATCAGTGCGCGGTGGCGACTCCAAAACCATCTTGCGCAACCTGATGCGCTGGCTCGACAGCATCGAGCAGTCCGGAAGACCCGCCCGGCTGGAGCCCTTTGTGACGCGGTACTGCGAGCCCCGCGAGCGGCAACTCATCGTGCAACTGCAGAAGGCTGCCATGCTTGGCGACCATCCTTTTCCCGAAAGGAAGCCGCTTCTGCGCGCCCTGGGATCCGCCAGGAAGCGCAGAAAAAAAGAGAGACGCCAGAGAGCGCAGGCTTCGGGCACGCTGCCGTTACTGAACCCGGAGCGCAACAGCGAGGGATGAGATGCCCCGGGCGCTCTCGCTGCTCAGCCCGGCAGTCTCATCTCCAGGGCAGGCGCAGACAACAGGCGCGGGGCCAGTCTACTGGTTGAGCGCCTTGAGCTTGCCGAGATACTCCCTGGCCTTCTCCTGATCGCCCTGCTTCATGTGATAAGAGGCCAGCGCATTGAGGATATCGGGATCTCCGGGGTGACGCTCGTGCGCCGTCGCAAGGAGATCGATGGCCTCCGCCCGCTGCCCGCGGGATTCGAGGGCGATGGCGTAGACGTAGGCATAGCGCGCATCCTCTTCGGAGAGTTCGGCGGCGCGACGCAGGTGCTGCAGCGCCTCGTCCATGCTTTGCCTGCGCACGAGCGCCAGTCCAAGGGCATGGTGGATGGCGGCACTCTGCGGGTCGACGTCGAGAGCAGCGCGCAACCGCCCTTCCGCTTCATGCTCCTTTCCCTGCAGTCTGAGCAGGTCGGCATGATTGGCATAGGCGGGCAGGAAGGTGGGATCGATGTCGACAGCCCTCAGATAGGCTTCGATGGCGCCGGATGAATCGCCGGTTCGCGCCAGCAGGTCCCCGCGACTCGTCTGTGACTCGGCGCGTTCGGCATTGGCCGCGAGCGACTGCCTGTACTCCTGCAGGGCCTTGTCGAGACTCTCGCGCTGGCTTTCGGTCAGTGCATCTTCGGGAGTCGCTGCAAGAACGCGTGCCGCCTCCATCCGGACGGTACGCACAGGATCATCCAGCCTGCGCGTAGCGAGAGGGATACGCAGCTGATCTGGCAGTGATTCCAGCGCCCTGGTGCCCGCCAGCCTGACCAGAGGGCTGTCATCTCCCAGGGCCTGGATGAACACCTCGAGGGTCGCTCGGGTCAGGTTGGGACCGAGGGCGGCCACCGCCGTCGCCCTGGCGATGTCCGGCGTCTCCGCCCCGCCGACCAGCGCTGCCAGCGCCTGGCCTGCGCTGGAGGCATCCCGGCGTGCTGCATGCAGGGTTTCCGCATACGCCTGGTAACCGGGCAATCCCTCGCCATACCACTCCCTGACCAGCTGCGCGGCCCAGGCGGCATCATGGTCGTCATGACAGTTGTTGCAGGCATTCGGCGTCCCCAGTTCCACAGAGAGATCGGGACGCGGAATGCGCATGCTGTGATCGTGCCTCGGATCGACGACCATGTAGTTCTTCGGCGGCATGTGGCACTCGGCACAGCTCGCACCCTGCGAGCCGGGTTCGTGGAAGTGGTGGCTTTTCCGGTCGTACTTCGCGGGCAGGTGGCACTGCGCGCAGACGCCGTTGCCCGGCGCCCGCAGTTCGAGGTTGTGGGGCTCGTGGCAGTCGCTGCAGGTGACGCCGGCTGCGTACATCTTGCTCTGCAGGAAAGAGCCGTAGACATAGACCTCGTCGTCGATCTGGCCGTCGGCATGATAGAGGCCGTCGGTCAGCAGGCTCGGCACATAATGATCCATGAACGGCTTGCCCGGCACATAGTCCTGGCTGATGGAGCTGCGCCGTGAATGACACTGCGCACAGACCTCGATCTCCCTGTCGGTCGTGCGTGGCTTGTTGCGTGTTGCATTCCCACTCTTCGGGTCCATCGTCCAGGCAACACCCTTGCGCTCGTCGAACAGTGCAACGAGCCCCATGTTTCCGGCGTATTGCTCGCTGCCCGGCTCCTTGCGCGCCCAGGCGACATGCTGCGATCCCGGCCCGTGGCACGCCTCGCAGGAGACATCGATTTCCGACCAGGTCGTGTCGAAGGTGTCACTGGCCTCGTCGTAATTTTTCAGCAGGTTCGTCGAGTGGCACTCGGCGCACATGTAGTTCCAGTTCTGGTCCGGTCCCGTCCAGTGCAGGACATCGCCGGGCGCAAGCTTCTCGTCCGGGTAGAGATGGAACCAGCGCTGGCCGCCCTCCTCCCTGCTCCGGCTGTCAGGTGTAGGCGATCTCGTAATCCTGGAGCTTGCCGTCGGGACCCTCGGTGCGCACCATGAAACGATCGCCGCTGCGGAAAAAACGCGAGCTGATACCGTAATGGCCAAGGCTGGCGTCATCGAAATTCCCGAGCACGGTTTCAGGCGTGACCTCCTGCATGGCCAGATCGTGGTGCGAGCCTGACCACTGCGCGACCTCTTCCTCGTGACACTCGGCGCAACTCTCGCGACCGGTATAGTGGGCAGGGGCACTCGCGAGAACCGGGGTGACGCAGACAAACAACAGGGCTAACAGGATCGTTTTCATTTGAGGGATATCAATGCCGTTGGCAAGCCAGGGTCGCAGGAAAGATTGGGTGATCATAGCCGATACAAAGCAGTGATTCATCCTCTCTCACCAGGCACGATCACCCTGCTGCCATCTCCCCGGGCCAGGCCGCATCCCGGAGCGGCCGTGTGCGGGCATGGATGACACAGGAGCGCTGTCGCTTTTGCGGGTTCGCCTGCTAGCCGAGAAGCTGCGGGTTGAGCTGCCAGATGGAGTAGTTCAGGACAGCCGCGAAACTGACCCACAGCAGGTAGGGCAACAGCAGCGCCCCGGCAAGCGGTCGCTGGCGCCAGAAGGCGACGAGGGTGGCGAGAATCAGGGCCCAGAGCAGCAGGATATCGGCGAACGCCAGCCCGCCCTGGTGCCAGGCGAAGAAGAGCCAGCTCCAGAGCGCATTGAACGCGAGTTGTAGCAGGAACAGGCTCAGCGCGATGCGGTTGACGCGGAATCCGCCCGAGCGCCAGACCAGCCAGGCCGCGATGGCCATGAGCGCAAAGAGCAGTGTCCAGACCGGGCCGAAAAGCCAGCCTGGCGGCGCCCAGGAGGGCTGCACGAGCTTTGCATAGAACTCTCTGGCCTCGATCGACGCGATGGCGCCGAGCGCGGAAACGGCGAAGCAGACGAGCAGCCAGCCGATCAGCCCCAGGAGTTGTTGTTTCCTTGTCATTGATGTCATCTCGATCTCCGGTTTGTCGTTGCTGCCATCTCCATCTCCCCGCTGCGTCAGGAGCCTGGAAGCTCTGCAACCCCTAGCAATTGGCTGACCGCCGCGCTCGTCTTCATGCGGCACACCTCCGCGGCAAGCGCGGCTGCCTCTGCCACATGCGTCTCGCTCACGGTCGACGCCAGGTACGGGATATAGGCCGCATCGACCGAAAAGGCGCGGAACCCGAGACCCAGCATCACGGGCATCACGCCCGGCAGCTGCGACAGCAGTCCGCACACCTGCACCTGCTGCAATTGCCCGCCGGCCGCCTTCGCAACCTGCGCCAGGAAACGGTAAAGCACGGGGGCATAGGGATCAAGGTAATGCTGCAGGCCAGGGTCGTCCCTGTCGGCCGCGAACAGCGACTGCATCAGGTCATTGGTGCCCAGCGCGACGAAATCGGCGATTTCGAGCTGCCCCGCGATCTCCATCGCCGCGGCCGGCGTTTCGATCATGGCGCCGACGGGCAGCTCGATACGCTCGCGTATCGCCTCCCTGCTCTGCCGCATCTCCGCGAGAGTCGTGATGTAGGGGACCAGCAGCTTCACGCGCTCCATCGCGCCTGTGTCGGCAAGGGCATCGAGTTGTGCCGACATCACCGAACGCAGCGGTTCATCGCCATAGAGCCGGACGCCCTGGCGCCCCAGAGAGCTGACGCGATGACCCGAAGCCGACATCCAGGCCGGGAGCTTGTCTGCGGCGATATCGATCAGGCGCAGGGTGACGCTCAATGGATCGGCCGCCATCAGAAGCTCCTCGAATGCCTGCCGGTAAAACGCCCTGTCGGGTGCGCCGCCACTCAGCGGTTCGAGAAACTCGCTGCGCACAAGCCCGATGGCTTGCGCACCGAGCTTTCTTGCACGCGCGGCTCCATGCGCGCTGCGCACGCTTGCCCGCAACGCCACGGCCACGCCATCCGCCGACATGACCGGCGCTCCAGGCTCGGGAACGGCAGGCGGTTGTGCTATAGGGACTTGTTGAGTAGAGACGCTTGTCACCGTACCAGCATGCCCATCCAACCGCACCAACTCGCCGTCTTGCAGAGCAGCAGCCTGCCCGGCCGTCACGATGACGGATGGAATGCCCTGCGCCAGCAACCCCAGCATCGGGTGCGAGAACATGGCACCCTCGATGACGATGACGCCGGCGGAGCGAATCTCTGGCGGAAGCGCCGCACCGGAAACCACGAGGATACTCCCGGCCTCGTCAGGATCCCGGCTGATGGTTCCCTGCGCCACTCCGGGGACATAGGGTTTTGCAATGATCTCGACCACTGAGGTTTGCCTGTTGTCTGGAAATCACGGTCTCCCGGGTACAGCTGAAATCAGCTACACCGACGGATTACAGCATATCAGGGTATATCGGGGCATGATCCCACTCACCGGTTAATCGTCATATACTGCGTCAGGCGTCAAGCATTCACCCAGAAGTGGACCCTATAAATTGGACAGCGTGATAAATACGTCCTCGGTTCAAGCCGCCAGCCTGGCGGCGGATTCATAGTACACGCTGTCCGGCGTCTGCCGGTCAAGCAATTGATGACGTCTTTCTGTGTTGTAGAAAGCGAAGTACCGGCCCAGTGATGCCCGTGCAGCAGCCATACTGTCATAGGCCTTCAGATACACCTCCTCGTACTTCACACTCCGCCACAGACGCTCGACAAAGACGTTATCAACCTACCATCCATGCTGATGCGGATACCTTGCCGCTTGAGAACAACAGTGCAGTCCTCACTGGTCAATTGACTGCCCTGATCGCTATTGAAGATTTCCGGGATACCATGCGTCTCGATCGCCTCTTCCAGTGCATCGACGCAAAAGCTGGCATCGAGCGTGTTGGAGAGGCGCCACGACAGCACCTTTCGCGAGTACCAGTCCAAGATCGCGACCAGATACACAAAACCCCGGGCCATCGGGATAGAGGTGATATCCGTTGCCCAGACCTGGTTCGGATGACCGATCACCGGATCACGCAGTCGGTAGGGATAGATCACTGCCAGATCCATCGTGCGCATCAAGCGCCGGACCTTCTTGCGGTTAACCCGGTGACCCTCGTCCGCCAGCCAGTCGCGGATTCGTCGACTGCCATAGAACTGAACCTTGCAGCACTCCTTCGCGACACACCTGCTCGAATCAGGCGCCGACATCCGCACCGTGCAGGAGCTGCCCGATCACGCAGATGTCTCCACGATCATGATCTAAACCCATGTCGCGGGACGCGGCGGCCAGGGCGCCACGAGTCCGTTCGACAGGCCCTGAATCGCTCGCAAGACCGGTTCTCCCGGCTTCCTGCCGTCAGACGCGTGCGAAGCGCTCGATTCCCGTCTATCTTTTGACTTCAATCGCCGAAACCATGAAAGGAAGTCTGCCATGAATACTGCCCCTGCCCCCTCGAGGCGTCCCGGTATGGGAGCGATCCCTTCAGCCGACGCCACCACGTTCCGGGTGTGGGCGCCCTTTGCATCGAACGTCGCCGTGGCCGGAACCTTCAATAACTGGTCGGAAACGGCGCATCCACTGGCGGCGGAGTCCAGTGGCTACTGGTCTGTCGATGTCGCCGAAGCGGCCGTTGGCGACAGGTACAAGTTCGTGATCGTCAACCGTGACGACGCGAGAGAGTACTGGCGCATCGACCCCTATGCACGCGAGGTGACGAATTCCGTCGGCGACGGCGTGATCTGTTCGCCGGATTTCGACTGGAGTGACGCGATCGGCTACAGGACACCGCCCTGGCATGAACTCGTGATCTACGAGATGCATCTCGGCACTTTCAACGATGCGCCCGGCGGCGGTCCGGGCAACCTGGACCGCGCTATTCAGCGCCTCGATTATCTTCAGGACCTTGGCGTCGGCGCGATCCAGCTCATGCCACTCGCCGAGTTCTCCCGCGATTTTTCCTGGGGATACAACCCCTCGCACCTCTTTGCGGTGGAAAGCGCCTATGGCGGTCCACGGGCACTGAAGACATTCATCGAGGCCGCCCATGCGCGAGGCATGGCGGTCATCCTGGATATCGTTTTCAATCACCTCGGCCCCGATGACCTCGACCTCTGGCAGTTCGACGGCTGGAACCTGCACGGCAAGGGCGGCATTTACTTTTACAACGACTGGCGGGCACCCACGCCATGGGGTGACACCAGGCCCGATTACGGACGCCCCGAAGTGTGTCAATTTCTGCGTGACAACGCCATGATGTGGCTGCACGAGTTCCGCATGGACGGCCTCCGCTGGGATTCCACGATCAACATTCGCACCCGGTACAACGGAACAGGCGGCGACATCCCGGACGGATGGCGCCTGATGCAGCGCATCAATGACGAGATCGACGCGACATCATCGTGGAAAATCAGCATCGCCGAGGACCTCCAGGACAACGACTGGCTGACGCGGCAGACCAGCCAGGGCGGCGCCGGTTTCGATTCACAATGGGCGTCGAATTTCGTGCATCCGCTCAGGCAGGCCATCATCGAACAGAACGACGCGTACCGCGACATGCATGCGGTACGCGACGCGATCCTCGCACGAGACAACGGCAACAGCTTCATGCGCGTGATCTACACCGAGTCTCACGATGAAGTCGCCAATGGCCGTTCCCGCGTCCCGGAGGAGATCTGGCCTGGAAATGCCGGCAGCTGGCATTCCCGCAAACGCTCCACCCTCGGCGCCGCCCTCGTCATGACCGCGCCGGGCATCGCGATGCTGTTCCAGGGCCAGGAGATTCTGGAAGACCAGTGGTTTCACGACAAGGACCCGATCGACTGGTCCAGGCTCGAGACCCATAGCGGCATTCACGCCCTCTACAGGGACCTGATCCGCCTGCGCCGCAACTGGTACGACAGCACCTCGGGCTTGCGCGGGCAGCATGTCAATGTCTTCCATCTGAACGACTCCGACAAGCTGATCGGCTTTCACCGCTGGGAACATGGCGGCCCGGGAGACGATGTCGTCGTGCTGGCCAATTTCTCCAACAGGCCCTTCAGCCGCTACCGCATCGGATTTCCGCGCGGCGGGCAGTGGCAGATCCGTTTCAACAGTGACTGGCGGGGATACGGCGACGATTTCAGCAATCTCGGCGGTACGGCTGTCAACGCCACTTCCGGAGGCAAGGACGGGCTCGGTTTTTTTGCCGACCTCGAGATTGGCCCCTACGCTGTTCTGATCCTGTCACAGGATCGTGCGTGATTGACGTCTCTTGTCGTCATTCAGCGCCAGGAGCAGGATCATCACCAGTCCACTCTCTTCTGACACTCTCTTGTCTGAACCAGCATCACCATGCTGCGAGACAATGCCGGGGAACACGGCGTGAGATCCTGCAACATGGACCTGAGCATCGACAGGGCACGGGCCATGCTGCAGGGCTCCGGGGCCAGGCCTTCCGGACCCTGTGCGCGTTGCAGCATAAGATGATCACGCGCGCCCGGACCAGTGTCTGCAACGACGGCACTCTCCCGCCTCCCGCGCCAACGACAAGCCAGGTCTGCAAAAAGCCCGCTTTGACGCGTGCTTTTCATTGTGCATTTTGCATGATGCGCAATACCGGAATCGGCCGCAGTGCCTCGCCTCATGCAGCGCTTGCCTGGTCTATGGATTGTCGCGAAGACGCAATCCTGCGCATGACACACATCACCGGTGAAAGGTGATCACTTCGGGATCAATGCAAGGAGGGATCTCCATCCGATGAAAAAGCCCACTCATACTCACTATACTTGTAGAGTGATATGCAGATGAGGAGTCGTTGAGTGTTCAAATCCGGAATCATGCTGGCAGCTGCGCTGGGTGCAGTCGCAATGCTGCTGACGGGATGCAGCGGAACGCCCTTGCGGCACGTTGCTGTTGGATGGCAGGGTGGCGTTGATGGAGGGAAAATCATCCGGACATCGATTTACGCGATCAAATGGGACGATGACGACCTCTACAAGCTCTCGAACGGGAATTACCCTGGGGGGACTTTCCGGGCCGTGGCGGCGAACAGCAATACCGGGCACATCGTCGCAGTGGGCCGTTCGACAGTCGGGACCATCGCGAATGCCTGGTATTCGAGCGATATGGGTGTTTCCTGGCTTGCGGGCAATACGGGGACTGGACAGTTCGACACCGAACTCTACGGAGTGGCTTATCTCGACCATCCATTGCTGGGGGATTCCTTTGTTGCCGTGGGTCAGAATGGCACTGCGCTCAGATCCATCAATAACGGACAATACTGGGTGTCGGGCAATTCGGCTGTGTCGGAAAACCTGAACGCAATTGCCTTTGGCAACGACAGGCTCGTTGCTGTTGGCGATGCCGGTTCGATGATGCGTTCTTTCGATGCCGGTCAGATCTGGATTGCGGTCAGTTCCGGGTCGGCGAATCGTCTCAGGGGGATCGCGTACGGAAACGGCGTTTTCATCGTCACGGGTGATAATGGAACCTTGCTGCGCTCCACGGATGGCGATTCATGGCAGGCGATCGATTCGAAGACAACCGAGCATCTTCATGCTGCGGCCTTTGGCTATAACCAGAACGGGGATCCGGTATGGGTCGCCGTGGGCCGATACGGGACCGTGCGTTTTTCCGAGGATAACGGGTTGAACTGGGTCAGCCGGCTCGGCGCCTCACCGACCCAGAGGCACTTGTATGCTGTCTTGTATGCCATGGGGAAATTTGTCGCGGTCGGCGAGAACATTACACTCTACACACTGGATGGAAGGGACTGGACCATTGGAACCGACATCCCGGGCAATTATCATCACCTCTATGGAATCGCGCGACCCTGAGCATGCCAGTGAACAGGCCTCCATCTCGCCCGGTCGGCATTTGCCGCGCCCCCTGTTTCCAGGCCCGTTATTGAACGGGTTTCAAGTCACATTGGAGAACCACCATGATGAAACTCATCACCGGTTTGCTTGCTGCGCTACTCATTGCCGGTTGCAGCAGCGAACAAAACGAACCTGCCACCTCCGCAATTCCCGATACGCCCGAGCCGGTTCTCGAAGGAACGCCGGGCTGGCTCGATCTGCACAATCTGAATCTGCATCGTGACATGGAGGCGGTCGCGCCTGCGGGGTTGTTCGTGCAAGGTCGCATCGACGAGAATGACCGGTTCACGCCGACGTCGGGCGTGCAAGGCACGGCAATCGGCGAAGCACCCGTGAACGGAACGACGCGCGGCTGGCTCGAGCTGTCGGATCAGCAATTCCACGCCATGCAGGAATCTGTGAGCCCCCGGGAACCCTATGTGAACGGCGTCATGGCGGAAGATGGCACCTATTTCCCCGATGAACCCTACACGATCGTCGGCGGCCCGGTGGAGTGACGCGGAGCGGGCAAGGCCTCGGGGAGCGTTTTTTCGCTCCGCACTCACTCATGGATCGGCCGTTCTAGAGAGTTGCGAAAACGCTCTATGGATGCCTGGCCTCGAACATCCTGACAGCGCGGGTGGAAAGCCAGGCCACGAAAGGCATCAGGTATCCAGCAATGCACTGAGTTCTTCAACTTTCGCTTCCAGTGCGGCGACTCTCTGCTCCAGGTCGGACATGCCGGGACGCCCTGCCGCTTTGACAGCCGTTGCTTCCATGGCATACGCCTCGACATCGACAGGACCGGAGAATAAGTGCATATACTCCGAGTCTTTGCGCCCTGGTGTACGCGGCAGTTTGACAACAAGCGGAACACTCACTTCGATCAGGCTATTGAGTGCATCGACAACCGCATTGTTGTCGGCAAAGACATGCAGGCGTCCACTGCGGGCTCTTATCTCGCCGGGTGTCTGGGGACCACGCAGCAACAGCAAGCAGACGATGGCGAACTGCGCCGGATCGAACTGGTAATCACCGTATCTGGCATTGCAGAACATCTGGGTATATTTCTCAACGCCACTCTTGAAATTCTCATCGATATGCACGAGATGTTTGTCGCGTAGATCACGGGCGGTATGCTGCACCTCGCCCTGGTCCAGCGACATCACAGGGTTGCGCCCGGACTTCTGATTACATGCCTTGGTCAATGCATTCAATGTCAGTGGATACTGATCCGGCGTCGTAATGGATTTCTCCATCAAGCAACCAATCACTCTGCATTCGTTGGCGGTTAGGTTCAGGGGCATGGAAAGACCTCATAATGATCATTTAAATCTTTGTGAATTCAACTCCCAAGTGCAACGATGAGTTGTGTCTTGGTTTTGAAGAATACTTCATAAGGCGTCTTCCAGACGAGTTGTTTTCCAGGACGATGATTCAGCGTTTCATCGACCCGTCGAAGTTGATCATCGGTGACATCCAGTAAGGATTCTACAGCGGCGGCAACCGCTGCATGCGGCGGGGACCGGAATACCTGAGGCTCCGGATGGGCTGCTAGATTAGGGCCCGCACAAAAAAAGCGCCCGTTGCCGGGCGCTTTATGGAGATGGTAGCAAGGGGCAGATTCGAACTGCCGACCCCAGCATTATGAGTGCTGTGCTCTAACCAACTGAGCTACCTTGCCAGAAATTGTTTGTTCGACACTGGTCGCGTATCAATTCGTCCATGAATGCCAGGACCAGCTCGGTCATCCACGACCTCGCATTCGTTGCTCAAAAAGCCATGTTAAATGGCTTTTTGCAGCTTTTGGCTGCCACAACTCACCCACCTGAGCTACTTTGCCAAAGACGCGAAACTATAAGCAAAGCGCCGTTTTCTGTCAATACCGCAGATGCGTTCCTCAGCCGTCAGCGGCCGTGGTTGTGCAGGTCGATGACGTTGCCGCCCTGCGACTCGCGCTGCTGCTTCGCGGCGTCGTTGCGGCAGGTTTCCAGTTGTGTCAGGTAGTCCTCGTTGACGTCGCCCGTGACATAGGTGCCGCTGAAGACCGAGGTGTCGAAATCCTTGACCTGGCTGCGGGTCTTCTTCATCACGGCCTTGATGAGGTCGTCGAGTTCCTGGTAGATCAGCCTGTCGCAGCCGATGTACTGTGCCACCTCCTCCTCGGTGCGGCCGTGGGCGACGAGTTCGCTGGCGGCCGGCATGTCGATGCCGTAGACATTCGGATAGCGCACGGGCGGCGCGGCGGAGGCGAAATAGACCTTCTTCGCACCCATTTCGCGCGCCATCTGCACGATCTGGCGCGAGGTGGTGCCGCGCACGATGGAGTCGTCGACGAGCAGGACGTTCTTGCCCTTGAATTCCAGGTCGATGGCGTTGAGCTTCTGGCGCACCGACTTCTTGCGTGCCTGCTGGCCCGGCATGATGAAGGTGCGGCCGATGTAGCGATTCTTGATGAAACCCTCGGCATACGGGAGCTTGAGCGCGTTGGCCAGCGACAGCGCCGCGGTGCGGCTGGTGTCCGGAATCGGGATCACGACATCGATGTCATGGTCGGGCCAGATCTGCCTGATCTTCTTGCCGAGCTTCTTGCCCATGCGGTGGCGCGCCTTGTAGACGAAGATGTCGTCGATGACGGAATCGGGACGCGCAAAGTAGACGTATTCGAAGATGCACGGAGAAAGCTGAGAATTCTCGGCGCACTGCTGGCTGAACACCTCGCCCTTCTTGGTGATCACGACACACTCGCCCGGCGCGACATCACCGATACGCTCGAAGCCCAGGGTGTCGAGTGCGACGCTCTCGGAGGCGATCATGTATTCCGTCCCCTCCTCCGTCACGCGCTTGCCGTAGCAGAGCGGACGGATGCCATTGGGATCGCGGAAGCCGATGATGCAGTAGCCGGGGATCATGGCCACGGCTGCGTAGCCGCCGCGGCAGCGCCGGTGGACACCCTCGACAGCCTTGAAGATGTCGTTGCTGTCGATGCGCAGCTTGTGCTGGACGTGCAGCTCGTGCGCGAACACATTCAGCAGGATCTCGGAATCGGACTCGGTGTTGATGTGGCGCAGGTCCGTGACGTAGAGCTCTTTCTTGAGTTCGGCGGCGTTGGTCAGGTTGCCGTTGTGCGCCAGGGTGATGCCGTAGGGCGAGTTGACGTAGAACGGCTGGGACTCGGCCGAAGACGAACAACCCGCCGTCGGGTAACGGACGTGGGCGATGCCCATGCGGCCGCGCAGGTTCATCATGTCCTCGGCGCCGAAGACGTCACGCGCCAGGCCGTTATCCTTGCGCAGATGCAGGCGGCTGCCCTCGCAGGTGACGATGCCGGCCGCATCCTGACCACGGTGCTGCAACACCAGCAGCGCGTCGTAGAGCTTCTGGTTGACGTGTTCGTAGGAGACGATGCCTGCAATGCCACACATGATCAGTCACCATCAGCCGGGACTGTTTCCACCGGAGTCGTCACGGAGGTGTCGTCCGGTGCGGTTGCGGAGGGCGCTGCCGGCTCTTCAGGCATCAGCGGTATCTCGATGCCGCCGGTCTCGCCGGGTGCTTCGGCAGGCGGCAGCGGGATTTCGATCCCCGCCCTTGCGCCATCCGATTCGTCCGCTATGCCTTCGATGTAGCCGTTGAGCTTCGACTGCAGGCCCGACTTCCTCCACTGCTCCTTGCCCCAGTCGGCCATCGGCTGAAAATGGGGAACCAGTTGCGACTGTTTCCAGTAGTCGTTCTCGGTGATCGTCGGCACGAGGCCAATGATGATGATCGCAAGCGCGACGAGCACAACCCCGCGCAGGCCGCCGAAAAGGATGCCGACGACGCGGTCCGTGCCGCTCATGCCGGTCTTGTCGAGAAACGAGCCGAGTGCCCAGGTGACAATGCCGCCGATGATGAGTACGCCGAGAAGGATGCCAGCCCCGGCGAGTGCCGCGCGCACCGTCGGCGGCAAGCCCCAGCTCTCCGGGATCATGGGCATGACATCCGGGTAGAACATGATCGCCATCCAGATAGCGACTACCCAGATCAGCAGCGAGAGAGCCTCGCGCAGAAACCCGCGGAAAAAACTGACAATCACCGAAATAGCGATGATGCCGATGATCACGATGTCGACCCAGTTCACGGCAGCCCCGAGTGTATTTAGTGGTGGAATGCGCGCATTCTAACAGAATGTCCGGGGAAATTTCCGTCAGGGATTCCCCCTGATCAGTCAGGGCTATGGCGCAAGAATCGTGCCCTTGAGCTTGAAATTTTTCTCGACGAGCTGGAGTTGCTGCTCGGCGCTCTGCTTGTTCTCCAGCGGTCCGATGCGCACGCGGTAGAGTGTCTTGTCGGCCACCTGGACCTCCGAGATATAGGCGTTCATCCCGTTCAGTTTCAGATCGGCCATGAGAGACTCGGCGTTGGTCTTCTGACCGAAACTGCCGGCCTGGACGGCCCAGCCCGTGCGCGTGTCGCCTGCGCTACCACCCGTGCCGGCGCTCTCGACCCTGGCCGTGCTCGTGGTCTTGTCCGCGCTTTTGGCTGCATCCTCGACGATGACCCACTGCTTGCGTTGCTCTTTATCGGCCTCGGCGGTGCCGGTTTCCCCCGGAGCCGTCGCGGTTTCGTCGGGCGTGACGGATTCCGGCCTGTCCGGCTCCGTGATGGTTTCGAGCGGGATCTCCATGGTGGTGTCCGTGTCGGCTTCCCGTGCTTCCTCCTCGGTCGGGATCAGGTCCATGCGGTAATCGGTCGAAGGCTCCTGCGGAATCTCCCGCTCGAGATCGACCGACTCGACCGGCGGCTCACCCTCCTCCAGCAGCATGGGGACAAAGATCACGGCCAGGGCCACCAGCACAACGGCGCCAACCAGGCGTTTTTTCATGGTGTCATCCACGGACAGACTCCTCCGGAAATGGTTTCAGGCAATTATAAACACTCATGCGTTCAATATCTCCAGCGCCTCGCCGGCGACCTCGAAGGAACCGAAAATCACTACCACATCGAGCGGATCACACTCCTCGAGGACGCGCAGCGCCTCGCGCAAGCTGTCATGAATCGCAATACTTGCGTCATGCCTGGCGTCGCTCAGTGCCAACTGCAACGCCTCGATATCGAGCGCCCGGCTGCTCTTCATCTGGTAGATGTGCCAGCTATCCACGTGCGGAGCGAGCACCCTGGCGATTTCATCGACCGGCTTGCCGGCATAGATGGAGAAAATGGCATGCACCCGCCCGCCGGCAGCCAGCGAGGCGATGTTGCCGGCCAGCGCGATCGCGGCCTCACGATTATGCGCCACATCCACGTAGACCGCGGGCGACGAACGCACCTTCTGGAATCGCCCGTCCACAGCCGCCGCGCGCAGCCCTCCTGCGATCGCAGCAGGTGCGGCCGGCAGCCGCTCCTCGACACGATGCAGCAGCGTCACGACGGCCGCGGCATTCTGCACCTGATAGTCGCCACGCATGGCCGGCAGGGGCAACTCGAGTTCGGCGTCGCCCATCTGCCAGCGCCAGCGATCAGAGGTGTAGCTGAAGCTGTAGTCCTTTCCGAGATAGCTGACATCGGCGCCGCTCTCTGCGGCAGCCTGCAGGAAGCCTGCCGGAACCAGGCTCTCGGCGAAAACGGCCGGGCGGCCGCGACGCAGCACGCCGGCTTTCTCGCGCGCGATGGCGTCGAGTGTATCACCGAGCCAGTCGGTGTGATCGAGCCCGATGGAGGTGACGAGCACGGCATCGGCATCGAGCAGGTTCACGGCGTCGAGACGGCCGCCGAGACCGACCTCGAGCAGCGCCACGTCGACCCTTTCGCGCACGAATATATCGAGCGCCGCGAGCGTGCCGAATTCGAAATAGGTCAGCGAGGTGGTGCGACGCGCCTGCTCGATGCGCTCGAAAGCGTCGCAGATGGCCTCGTCGGTCGCCTGTTCGCCGTCGACGCGGATGCGCTCGTTGTAACGCACGAGATGCGGCGAGGTGTAGCTACCGGTACGGTAACCGGCATAGCGCAGGATGGCCTCGAGATAGGCGACGCAGGAACCCTTGCCATTGGTGCCTGCGACGGTGATGACGAACGGCGCGAAGCCTTCTGGATGGAGCCTGTTCCAGACCTGGACGACGCGTGCCAGCCCGAGTTCGATCGTTGATGGATGCAGCTGTTCCTGCCAGGCGAGCCACTCACTCAGAGTGCGTCTGGTCATCGACGTGCGGCGGCTCGGTCACTTCGGCTGGCGGTGGCTGCAGGCCGGGCTTCTCTTCCCCGACAGCCGCTTCTGCAATGGCGGGCAGGCCTGTCAGCATCGCGAGAATACGGTGCAGGCGGTCGCGCATGTCACGGCGGTCGATGATCATGTCGATGGCGCCGTGCTCGAGCAGGAATTCGCTGCGCTGGAAACCTTCCGGCAGTTTCTCGCGCACGGTCTGCTCGATGACGCGCGGTCCGGCGAATCCGATCAGCGCGTTGGGCTCGGCCGCGTTGATGTCGCCGAGCATCGCCAGACTGGCCGAGACGCCGCCCATGGTCGGATCAGTCATGACGGAGATGAAGGGAATGCCCTGCTCGCGCATGCGCGCAAGCGCGGCACTGGTCTTGGCCATTTGCATGAGCGAGAACAGCGACTCCTGCATGCGTGCGCCGCCGCTGGCGGTGAAGCAGATGTAAGGCAGGCGTTTCTCGAGCGCGACATTGGCGCCGCGCACGAAACGCTCGCCGACGACCGCGCCCATGGAGCCACCCATGAAGGAGAATTCGAAGGCCGACGCGACGATGTCCATGCCCTTGAGCCTGCCCTGCATGACGACCAGCGCGTCTTTCTCGTCGGTCGCCTTCTGCGCGGCCGAGAGGCGATCCTTGTACTTCTTGCTGTCCTTGAATTTGAGCGGGTCCTGGGCGCTGAGGGTGGCGGCGATCTCCTCGCGCCCGTCGCTGTCGAGAAAGAGATCGAGACGGCGACGCGCGTTGATGCGGTTGTGATAACTGCATTTGGGGCAGACATCCATGTTGCGTTCCGCTTCGGAGCGGTAGAGGACTGCGCCGCAGCCCTTGCACTTCTCCCACAGCCCTTCCGGCACGCCCTTCTTGGAGGTGCCCTCGGTGCGGATGCGGCTGGGGATGAGTTTCTCGAACCAGTTCATAGTGTCGTGCCTGTCTCTGTCGTTGTTATCAGGCGTCGAGTCCCTGGCGCAGTTCAGCGACAAAGCTGGCGACGCTTTCGATCGCGGCATCGGGTTGATCCGCGTGCTCCTCGATCCTCGTGACGATCGCGCTGCCGACGATCACGGCATCGGCGATCCTGCCCATGCGCGAGGCTGTTTCAGCGTCCTTGATACCAAATCCGACCCCGACCGGCAAATCGGTGTACTGGCGGATCTCGTGCAGCTTGTCAGCGACCGAGTCCAGGTCGAGGTGACCGGCACCGGTGATGCCCTTGAGCGAGACATAGTAGACGTAACCGCTGGAGGCGTTGCAGATCTTCCTGATGCGCTCCGCGTTGCTCGTGGGAGCCAGCAGGAAAATGGGATCCAGGCCGCTTGCGAGCAGGACGTCGTGCATTTCTGTCCCCTCTTCCGGCGGCAGATCGACCGTCAGCGCGCCGTCGACACCGGCCTCGGCGGCTGCCCTGGCGAATTCGGCGTAGCCCATCACCTCGATCGGGTTGAGGTAGCCCATGAGCACGACCGGTGTCTCGCTGTCATCCTCGCGGAATCGCTTCACCATGTCGAGCACGTCGTGCAGGCTCGTGCCATTCTCGAGGGAGCGCTCGGACGCACGCTGGATCACGGGCCCGTCGGCCATGGGATCGGAAAAGGGAACGCCGAGTTCGATGATGTCGGCACCGGCCTCGACCATGCGGTGCATCAGCGGGACCGTGACCGCCGGATCGGAGTCACCGGCTGTGACATAGGGAATCAGTGCCTTCCTGCCCTTGGCCCGGAGGCGCTCGAAACAGCTCCTGATGCGGCTCATATGTCGATTCCTTCCATCGCGGCAACGGTATGCATGTCCTTGTCCCCGCGGCCCGAGAGATTGATCAGGATGCTCTGATCGGGCCGCATCGTCGGCGCGAGCTTCTTCGCGTAGGCAAGTGCATGGCTCGTTTCCAGCGCCGGGATAATGCCCTCGATGCGCGTCAGGTCATGAAAGGCTTGCAGCGCTTCCTTGTCCGTGACTGCATCGTATTTCGCCCGCCCCATGTCCTTCAGCCAGGCATGCTCTGGGCCCACGCCGGGATAGTCGAGACCGGCCGAGACCGAGTGGGTCTCGATGATCTGGCCGTTGAGGTCTTCCATCAGGTAGGTGCGGTTGCCGTGCAGCACGCCGGGCTTGCCGGCGCAGAGGGGGGCGGCATGATGGCCGGTCTCGAGCCCGTCGCCCGCCGCCTCGATACCGTAGATGGCGACAGACTCGTCGTTCAGGAACGGATAGAACAGGCCGATGGCGTTCGAGCCGCCACCCACGCAGGCGAGCAGCGCGTCCGGCAGTTTGCCCGTCATGTCGAGCATCTGCTGACGCGCCTCGCGGCCGATGACTGCCTGGAAGTCACGCACCATCGCCGGGTAAGGATGCGGCCCCGCGACCGTGCCGATGATGTAGAAGGTGTTATCGACATTCGTGACCCAGTCGCGCATCGCTTCGTTGAGCGCATCCTTGAGGGTCCGGGAGCCCGAGGTCACGGGCACGACCTCGGCGCCTAGCAGCTTCATGCGATAGACGTTGGCTTCCTGGCGCGCGACATCGACTTCACCCATGTAGACGATGCACTCGAGTCCGAGACGCGCGGCAACCGTGGCCGTCGCGACCCCGTGCTGGCCGGCGCCCGTCTCGGCGATGATGCGGCTCTTGCCCATGCGCATGGCGAGCAATGCCTGGCCGATGGTGTTGTTGACCTTGTGCGCGCCCGTGTGATTGAGATCCTCGCGCTTGAGGAAGATCTGTGCACCGCCGAGTTCACGGCTCCAGCGCTCGGCATGATAGACCGGCGACGGGCGGCCGACATAATGCTGCAGATCAGCATCCAGTTCAGCCAGGAAGTCGGGGTCATGTATGAATGTGTGGTAGGCGTCGCGCAGCTCCGTGAGCGCCTCCATGAGGGTTTCGGAGACGAAGATGCCGCCGTAGGGGCCGAAGTGGCCATTGTCGTCCGGCATGTTCTGCCAGTTAGTCGCTGTCTCGGTCGCCAAGTTGGACTCCTCGTACAAACTGTTGGATTGCTGATGCATCCTTGATGCCCCCGGATAGCTCCACACCGCCACTGACATCGACCGCCCAAGGCCGCACGCTCGTCACCGCCTCGCGTACATTGTGCGGACCGAGGCCACCGGCCAGGACGATCTCGCCAGCGATTTCCCGCGGTATCAGGGACCAGTTGAATGTCTCGCCGGTGCCGCCCGGGACACCGGGTCTGTAGCTGTCGACGAGCAAGCCGGTCGCGTCATGATACCTTTCGCGTTCCGCGAGCAGGTCGGTGCCCTCCTTCATGCGGATCGCCTTGAGATAGGGCCTGCCATGCCCCGCACAGTAGTCGGGACACTCGTTTCCGTGAAACTGGATCAGGTCGATCGGCACCTGCTGCAGCACCTCGGCGATCTCTTCGGCGGGCGCATTGACGAACAACGCGACCTTGCTGACGAATGGCGGCATCGCACGCGCGATGAGCGCCGCCTGCTCCGGTTCGACATGACGGCTGCTGTTCGGATAGAAAACCAGGCCGATGGCGTCTGCTCCGGCCCTGGCGGCTGCCACTCCATCCTCTATCCGGGTAATGCCGCAGATTTTAACGCGCGTGCGCATGCGATGACAGTATCAGGTGTAAAAAACCTGTCCATTATGCGGCCTCGGCAGCTGAAATTCATCCTCGTATTCGACGCGCTCGAAATAGAGCCCGTCCGGCGGTGCCGTGACGCCGCCGAGCGTCCGGTCTTTCTGCTCCAGGACCTCACGCGCCCAGCCGATTTCCGCCTCGCCTGCACCGATGGCGATGAGCACACCTGCGATATTGCGCACCATGTGGTGCAAAAAAGCGTTGGCGCGGATGCGCAGTTCGACGATAGCCTCCCGGCGGCTGACGTCCAGATGCGTGACGGTGCGCACCGGCTGTTTCGCCTGGCAACCGACGGCGCGGTAGGAGGTGAAATCGTGTGTCCCGATCAGCGCCTGGCCGGCCTCGTGCATGCGCGCCGCATCGAGCGGGCGGTAAATCCAGGTCGCCCTGCCGTGCAGCAGTGCGGAGCGCGCCGGCCGGTTCAGGATGAGGTAGCGGTAGCTGCGGTAACGGGCCGAAAAGCGCGCATGGAAGTGATCGGGCATCGGTTGCGCCCACAGCAGGTTGACGTCGTCGGGCAATTGCACGTTGCCACCCATGACCCAGGCCTTGGGCAGGCGCTCGACAGGGGTTTCGAAGTGAACGATCTGCTCGCGGGCGTGTACCCCGGCGTCGGTGCGGCCGGCACAGTGAACACGTACGGGATGATCGGCCACGAACGAGAGCGCCCTTTCCACTTCGAGCTGGACGGTCCTGACACCTTCCTGCTGTGTCTGCCAGCCGCGAAAAGCGGAGCCGTCATACTCGACGCCTACTGCGATGCGCATCGGGTGGACAGGGTAAGGTGTCTAGTCACGAGGCATCCTTCTGCAGGATCCCTTCGGCTGCATTGCGTTGCTCATGATTGCCTTCGCGCATCACCTCGTCAAGAACCTCGCGGGCTCCGTCGAGGTCGCCCGTCTCGACAAACACCCCGGCCAGATCGATCCTGTCCCGGAACTCCTCTTCGGGGAGTTGCGGGCTGTCGCTCGCGCCGTTCGCCATCCCGGAATCGAGCTCCGGCAAGGCGTCTGTGACAAGCCGGGGATAGTGCCCGGAGAGGCGTTCGTGATCCGGACTGGCGACGGCGACGTCCTCGATGTCAGCCGGCGCGGCGGCGTCTTGCACATGCCAGGCCTCTTCCGGCGCGCCTTTGACAGGCGCTGCAGGAGCCGCGCTATTCCCGTGCGCTTCGCGCGGAGACTCCCCGACGCCGACCGGGTGAGCGGCGGCAACACTGCCGACGCTCTCATCTTCGGCTGTTTTGCGCAACCTGCGCAGCCCCAGCAATCCCAGCATGGTGAAAGCAGTCGCCGCGCCGCCGAAGAGCAGCATCTCCCTTTGCAGGAAAGAGGCCATGAATGAAGGAGTGTCTGCCGCTTCTGTGGTCATCTCCTGCCCGGACTGCGGCACTGTAGCGCCGGCCGTGTCGACGGGTGTCCCGGAGGTGCCGGACGCCGCGGCAGCGGGCGCCGGCTCGACGGCGGCAATCGCGGGCTCCTCGGGACGACTGGCGTCCCCGATCTGCTCGGCGGGCTGTTGCTGCGACTCGCGCAGCCTGGCGAGTTCCTCTTTCTGGCGCCGGATTAGCTCCTCTCCGGAAGCGAGCTGCTCCTCCAGAACCCTGTTGCGCTCGGCCAGCTCCCTGCTCTCTTCTCTCGCGAGTCTGGCGTCCTCGCGCGCGCTGGCGAGTTCGTTCCTGAGCTTCGCGATCATGGCGGCTTGTTCGCCCGCGTCACTGGCAGGGGTCGATCGCATGTGATCGGCTTCGGTGGGCACGGGATTCCGGCTGACCGTGGCGGCATTTGCGGACCCGGCCTGGGGCGACGCTGCGAGTGCGCCATGCACGGGTGAAAGAGGCTCGAGCCCGACAAGCGGCTCGCCGGACTTCCAGGCCTGCGCATGCTGCCTGAACCGCTCCTCGGCCGCGCTTCGCGGAATCCCCGCGATCACCTCGTCGGGAGGAATGCGCAGCAAGTGCGCTTTTTTCATGAGGTTCATGTTGCCGTCGATGAAAGCGTCGGGGTTCGCTTCCAGAATCGCAACCATGGTCTGCTTGACGCTGGCGGTGGAAGGTTTGTTCCGAACGGCGACCCGCCAGAGGGTCTTGCCGGACGCTGTCGCTTGAGGCGTGACTGCCCCCTTGCTCTGGCGCGGGAACATGGCGTCGTTGGCAGGAGTGACCGGTGCGGACAGACGATTGGCATACAGAGGTGGATCAAGCAGGAGCGTGTAGTCCTTGCTCGTCCTGCCGCTGTTCCAGTCGGCATCGATGACGAAGCTGACAAAGGGTTCCGAAACAGGTCCCGGCGTCGTCACCTCGATGACGCCCCCGCTCGCGGTCTCGAGAAGCCTGAAGCGGAGCTGCCCGGCCTCGCTTGTAAACTCCATTCCTGCCTTGGCGAAGGCCTGCCTGTCGGCAAGTTTGACCTCGAGGGCAGCCCATTCATCGGCTGATGTCGTCTTGACATCGATATTTGCCCTGAGTGGTTCATTGAGATACGACTCGACATGGATCTGTCCGAGAGTCAACGCATCGATGCTTCCTGCCGTGATGAGAAGTACCAGTGGCATGGTTTTCAGTGGCTTGATCATACAAGAGCCTCCGCTCTACCAGTGAAATCTCCCTGAGTCCGCAATCCAGCTTTGCAGACATTTGTTGTTATTTATACCACATGTTTCTGATGATATTACGTTTTCTCTTGAATCAGTATTCCGAGCATGCGGCGAAGGGGCTCCGCCGCACCCCACAGCAGCTGGTCACCAACCGTGAAGGCATTGAGATAGTCGGGCCCGAGGTTCATTTTGCGCAGTCGCCCGACAGGAACTGAGAGCGTGCCGGTGACTTTCAGGGGACTCAGCCCGTCGATGGTGAGATCGCGATCGTTCGGAATCACCTCGACCCAGTCGTTGGCCGACGCAATGATAGCTTCGAGCTCGTCCATGGGCACATCCTTCGCGAGCTTGATCGTCAGCGCCTGGCTGTGGCAACGCATGGCGCCGATACGGACACAGGTGCCGTCAATCGGGACCGGGTTGTCGCTGCGCCCGAGAATCTTGTTGGTCTCCACGCTGCCCTTCCACTCCTCCTTGCTCTGTCCGTTTTCCAGCGCGACATCGATCCAGGGGATGAGGCTGCCGGCGAGAGCCGTTCCGAAGTTGTCGGTCGGAAAGCTGCCGCTGCGCATGGTCTCGGCGACCTTGCGGTCGATCTCGAGAATTGCGGAATGTGGGTCGGCAAGCTCTGACGAAACGCCGGCGTGGATCGCTCCCATCTGCGCGATGAGTTCGCGCATGTTGCGCGCGCCTGCGCCCGAGGCCGCCTGGTACGTCATGGCCGTCGTCCACTCGACCAGGTTCTCCCGGAACAGACCGCCAAGTGCCATGAGCATGAGACTCACGGTGCAGTTGCCGCCGATGAAATCTCTCTTGCCCGCGGCCAGCGCCCTGTCGATGACGTCACGATTGACCGGGTCGAGCACGATGACGCTGTCATCGACCATGCGCAGCGACGAGGCTGCGTCGATCCAGTAGCCGTCCCACCCCGACTTGCGCAATTCGGCGAAGACGCTGTTGGTGTAGCCGCCACCCTGGCAGGTGACAATGGCATCCATCTGCCTGAGCTCGTCGATGGCGTTCGCATCCTTGAGTGGCGGTATCTCCTTGCCGATCTCCGGTCCCTGCTGGCCAACCTGCGAGGTCGTGAAGAACACGGGCTCCTCGATCGCTGCAAAATCATTCTCCTCGCGCATACGGTCCATGAGAACCGAACCGACCATTCCGCGCCAACCGACAAAACCGACTCTTTTCATCTACCTGTACCAGAACACAATGAATTGACAACCTGAATGCCCATTAAATCAGAGAGCGGCGACGACTGCATCGCCCATGCCCTCTGTCGTGACTTCCGTCATGCCTTCGGACATGATGTCCGCCGTGCGCAACCCTCTGTCGAGTACGCTGTTGACCGCGGCCTCGATACGATCCGCCATCACGGGCTCGTCGAGGGTGTAACGCAGCATCATGGCGACGGAGAGAATCGTCGCGAGCGGATTGGCCTTGTTCTCGCCCGCGATGTCCGGCGCGGAGCCATGAATCGGCTCGTACATGCCCTTGCTGTTCTCGTCCAGGGAAGCCGATGGCAGCATGCCGATGGAGCCCGTGAGCATGGCGGCGGCATCGGAGAGGATGTCGCCGAACATGTTGGTGGTCACCATGACATCGAACTGCTTGGGCCAGCGCACGAGCTGCATGGCCGCGTTGTCCACATACATGTGGCTGAGTTCCACGTCCGCATAGTCCGCGCCGACACTGGTCGCGACCTCGCGCCACATCTCGGTGCACTCGAGTACGTTGGCCTTGTCGACCGAGCAGAGTTTCCTGCCGCGTTTCATGGCGATATCGAAGGCGACGCGGCAGATACGGTCGACCTCGGACTCCCTGTAGACGAGGGTATTGAAGCCCTCGCGCTCGCCGTTGTCGAGCGTGCGAATCCCGCGCGGCTGGCCGAAGTAGATACCGCCGGTCAGCTCGCGCACGATCATGATATCCAGGCCGGACACTACCTCGGGTTTCAGCGTCGAGGCATCCGCGAGCTGCGGATAGAGGATGGCCGGTCGCAGGTTCGCGAAGAGGTTGAGCTCGGAACGCAGGCCGAGCAGCCCTTTCTCGGGGCGCACGGAGATATCGAGCGATTCCCACTTCTGCCCGCCGACCGCGCCAAGCAGGATGGCATCGGACTCTTTCGCGAGATCAAGGGTCGCATCGGGCAGCGGATGGCCGGTCGCATCGATGGCCGCGCCACCGACCAGCGCCTCGTCCATGGTGATATCGAGCCCGTGCTCGTCACGCAGGGTCGCCAGAACCTTGACCGCCTCGGTGACGATCTCCGGACCGATGCCGTCACCCGGCAGGATCAGAATTTTCTTGCTCATTGTTTCGGATTTCCTGTGTGTTTCGTCCACTGCCTTCGCGACAGCGGGCTGGTTCGAAAAGCCGCAGGCCCGGGGCCTAGCGGCTGAACAACCACGGCGCCTGCTGGCGGCGTTTCTGCTCGTAGGCGCGAATCTCGTCGACGTGCTGCAGCGTCAGCCCGATATCGTCGAGCCCCTCGAGCAGGCAGTGCTTGCGGAAGGGATCGACATCGAACGGAATCTCCTCGCCGCCGGCAGTGAGTCTCTGCGACTCGAGATCCACGGTGATCTGCAGTGCCTCATCGCCCTGCGCCATGTCGAACAGCCGGTCGACGATCGCGCTGTCGAGCACGATCGGGAGCAAGCCGTTCTTGAAGGAGTTGTTGAAGAAGATGTCAGCGAACGAAGGCGCGATAATCACACGAAAGCCGTAATCCTCGAGCGCCCAGGGCGCATGCTCGCGTGACGAGCCACAGCCGAAGTTCTCGCGCGCCAGCAGGATGGAAGCATCTGCGTAACGCGGATCGTTCAACACGAAGTCCGGGTTCAGCGGCCGCTTGCTGTTGTCCATGCCGGGCTCGCCATGATCGAGGTAGCGCCACTCGTCGAAGAGGTTCGGACCAAAGCCCGTGCGCTTGATCGATTTCAGGAACTGCTTCGGAATGATGGCGTCCGTGTCCACGTTGGAGCGATCCAGCGGACAGACGATACCCGTGAAAGTTTCGAACTTGCGCATGACTAGTTCGCCGCTTTCTCGATCGCATCCCCCGCTTTCTGCACATCCCTGCCCATGCCCTCGACGGTTTCACAACCGGAAAGCACGACGGCCGAAGCGATCAGGATCAGTGTGTATGCCACTTTTTTCATTTCTCTATTCCTCGAAAGTGCTCCCGGAGAGCATCTGTCAACAAAGTCACCAGCGATTGCCTGCATCCCGGCAGGATTGACGAGGGCCGGTGCTAGCTCAATTGGCGGCCTCCTCGATGGCATCGCCCGCTTTCTGTATGTCCTTGCCCATCCCCTTGAAAGTTTCACAACCGGAGCAGACGACAAGCGAAGCAATCAGCATTGCTGCATAGATAAGGTGTTTCATCTCTCTGTTCCTCTCTGGAGTACCTGAAAATCGCGCACATCGACAAAATGGCCGGCAATCGCCGCCGCGGCTGCCATGGCCGGGCTGACGAGATGCGTGCGTCCGCCCTGCCCCTGCCGTCCCTCGAAATTGCGGTTGGAGGTGGAGGCACACCGCTCGCCGGGCTCGAGCCTGTCGGCATTCATGGCCAGGCACATGGAACACCCCGGCTCGCGCCATTCGAAGCCTGCCTCGATGAAGATCCTGTCGAGCCCCTCCTCCTCGGCCTGCCGCTTGACGAGCCCGGAGCCCGGCACCACCATCGCGAGCCTGATATTATCGGCAACCTTGCTGCCGTCGATAACGGCGGCAGCCGCGCGCAGGTCCTCGATGCGAGAGTTGGTACAGGAGCCGATGAAGACCTTGTCGGGACGAATCTCCGTGATCGGCGTGTTCGGTTCGAGCCCCATGTACGCGAGGGCGCGACGCATGCCATTCGCCCTGACCTCGTCACTCTCACCCTCCGGGTCAGGAACCCTGCCGGAGATGCCGACGACCATTTCGGGCGAGGTGCCCCAGGTGACCTGCGGTTCGATCGCGGCGGCATCGAGCGTCACCAGCTTGTCGAACCTGGCGCCCTCGTCGGTGTGCAGCGTATTCCAGTAGTTCACGGCCATGTCCCACTGCTCGCCCTTTGGCGCATAGGGACGGCCCCTGACGTAATCGATAGTCTTCTGATCGACGGCGACGAAACCCGCGCGCGCGCCGGCTTCGATGGCCATATTGCAGAGGGTCATGCGGCCCTCCATGGAGAGATCGCGGATCGCCTCGCCGGCGAACTCGACAGCGTACCCGGTGCCGCCGGCCGTGCCGATCCGGCCGATGATCGCGAGGATGATGTCCTTGGCCGTGACACCGGGTCCGGCCTTGCCGTCGACGCGGATCATCATCGACTTCGACTTCTTCTGGATCAGGCACTGGGTCGCCAGCACATGCTCCACCTCGGAGGTGCCGATGCCGTGGGCCAGCGCCCCGAAAGCGCCATGCGTGGAAGTATGCGAGTCGCCGCAGACGACAGTCATGCCGGGCAGCGTCGCCCCCTGCTCGGGTCCGACGACATGCACGATGCCCTGGCGGATGTCGTTCATCTTGAATTCGGTGATGCCGAAACGGTCGCAATTCTGGTCGAGCGTCTCGACCTGCAGGCGCGAGACAGGATCCTCGATCTGTTTGTCGCGGTCGGTGGTCGGGACGTTGTGGTCGGGCGTCGCGAGATTGGCCTCGACACGCCATGGCTGGCGGTGCGCGATGCGCAGCCCCTCGAAAGCCTGGGGCGAGGTCACCTCGTGCACGAGCTGGCGATCGATATAGAGCAGCGCCGTGCCATCTTCGTCGTAGCGGACCACGTGGTCGTCCCAAAGCTTGTCATAGAGTGTTTTCGCTTGCATCCGGATTTCCTGAAAATCAAGGCGTTTCCATCAAAATGCTAATCGCAAGGTATGCATAACACAAATTCATATTTTTCATAAAGTCTATTCCATAATAGAATCTTGATTATGGATATGCATGCACTCCAGGCTTTCGTGGAAGTCGCGCGCCGCGGCTCCTTCTCCATGGCCGCCGAGGCGCTGTTCGTGACCCAGCCGGCCGTCAGCAAGCGCGTCAGCGCGCTCGAGCAGGAACTCGGCGCACGGCTGTTCGATCGCATCGGCCGCAGGATCAGCTTGACAGAAGCGGGCCGCGCGCTGCTGCCACGCGCCAGGCGGCTGCTCATCGAGGCCGAGGACATGCGGCGTTTCGCCTCCTCGCTGTCAGAGCGCGTCAGCGGATCGCTGGTGATGGGTACGAGCCACCATATCGGCCTGCACCGCCTGCCGCCGGTCCTGAAAGCGTTCCGCGCCTCGCATGCGAGCGTGAATCTCGACATCCGCTTCATGGACTCGGAGCAGGCATGCCATGCCGTGGAACAGGGCGATCTGGAACTGGCGATCGTCACCCTGCCCTCATCCGTCCCCGGCAACCTGCAGATCGAGCCCATCTGGATCGACCGTCTGCATGTCGTCATCGAACCCGGCCATCCACTGAACAGGGGCGGAAAGATCACGCTGCAGGAACTCGTCGACTGCCCCTGCGTGCTGCCTGGCAGCAGCACCTATACCCACAGCATTCTGAAAAACGCAATTGACGAACTCGGCCTGGAACTCAGGGTCAACATGACGACCAACTACCTCGAAACCCTGAAGATGCTCGTCAAGACTGGCTTCGGCTGGTCGCTGATACCGCATACCATGGTCGACGTGGATGTCGCCGTGCTCGACACGGACCTCCAGCTGCAGCGCGAGCTCGGCAGCGTGATCCACCGCCAGCGGACACTGTCGAACGCGGCGAGCGCCATGCTCGCGACGCTGCATGCCCACGCGGAACATGCCGGCCAGCAGGCTACCTGAGGCAGGGCGAGAAGAGTTCGTCATCGCCGAAGACCTCTTCGCACTGGCGCGTGGTCGGGGTCTTCTGTTTGAGGTTCAGCAGCATGAGCTTTTCATCGTATTCCATGTTCTGAAGCTGCTGCGCGAGATCGCAACTCTCGGTCGCCTTGCACTGCCCGTAGCTGCCGCAGCTCTTGGCGACAAGATCGGAACAGGCGGTGGCGTAGGCGCTCTGCGGAGGAACCGGGCAAGGCTTGAAGAACTGCGTATCATCGAGCGCCTCGCGGCACTGTTTTTCGATCCTGCCGCGCTCGCCGTAGCCGGCCTCCTTGTAGAAACCGAGCAGCTGCTGCGCATGCCGGCAGCTTTCGCTCGTGGCGCACGAGCCACCGAGTCCACAGCTCTTGCGCGCCAGCATCTCGCACGCCGAAACTTCTTCGCGGACCACCCGGGGTTCCGGCCGGGACTGCATCACGCTCCGGTCACGGACAGCGATGCCGTTCTGGATACGCAGCACCCGGCCGTTCTCGAGACGATGCACGCCGTCCCACAGTGGACGGATCTCGCCGTTGATCCTGGTTTCGACGCGGCTGCTGTCCGGATCGTAGCGGAGCTCGTAGCCCTGTTGCGTCGACGGCAACGGACGCCATTCGGCCACGGCGCCGGAGGTGAATGTAAGAATGACGAAGAACAGCATGATGCGCATTAGGCTATATCCCATCACTGGTTTGCGATAGTGCCAGCCTGGCCGTAGTGGCCAGGGCTGGCCCTGATGATTCCCGAGGCTCTATCGCGGCAAGCCTGCCGCCCGCGGCTGCCTGCCGGGCACTCGGAGTTTTATTTCCTGAGCTGGGAGAGATCCCTGACGGCACCGCGCGCCGCAGATGTCGTCATGGCCGCGTAGGCCTGCAGGGCCTGCGAAACGAAACGCTGGCGGTCGACAGGTTGCCAGGCGCCGGCGCCGCGCGCCTCCATCGCCGCACGTCGCCCGGCCAGCACCTCGTCGTCGAGCACGACGCGGATGGAACGGTTCGGGATATCGATCTCGATGATGTCACCCTCCTCGACCAGGCCGATGTTGCCGCCCTCGGCGGCCTCCGGCGAGCAGTGACCGATCGAGAGCCCCGAAGTGCCGCCTGAGAAGCGTCCGTCCGTGACGAGGGCACAGGCCTTGCCGAGCCCCTTCGACTTGAGGTAGCTGGTCGGGTATAGCATCTCCTGCATGCCGGGCCCGCCTTTGGGGCCTTCATAGCGGATGATGACGACGTCGCCCGCGTTGATACGGTCACCGAGGATGGCCTCGACGGCCGCGTCCTGGCTCTCGAAGATGCGTGCCGGGCCGACGAAACCGCGCAATGTCGAGGTCGGCACGCTGGTCGTATAGCGCAGCTGCTCGGCATCGAACATGCTCATGTCGACGCCGGCCGTCTTGACGATGCATCCGTCCTCGGCGATGTTGCCGTAGAGAACGGCCAGGCCACCATCTTTCGAATAGGCATGGTCGATGTCGCGAATACAGCCGTTGCTGCGGTCGAGATCGAGCTCCGGCCAGCGACTGTCCTGGCTGAACGCAACCTGCGTCGGTATGCCACCAGGTCCAGCCAGGTAACGCGTACGCGCCGCCGCCTCCTCCGTCCGGATGACATCCCAGCGAGCGATCGCCTCGCCCATGGTCGCGGTGTGTACAGTTTGGCAGTCACGGTGGATCAGGCCGCCGCGATCGAGCTCGGCAAGGATGCCGATGACTCCCCCGGCGCGATGCACATCCTCCATGTGATACTGCTGCGTGGCCGGCGCCACCTTGCAGAGGTTCGGCACCTTGCGGCTCATGCGGTCGATGTCGGCCATGCGGAAATCCACACCGGCTTCGTGGGCTGCGGCGAGCAGGTGCAGCACCGTGTTCGTCGACCCCCCCATGGCAATATCGAGCGCGATAGCGTTCTCGAAGGCATCGAAGGTCGCGATGCTGCGTGGCAGCACACTCGCGTCATCCTGCTCGTAGTAGCGCTTTGCAATCTCGACGACGAGACGGCCTGCCTCGAGGAACAGCTCCTTGCGCTGGGCATGGGTCGCGAGCAGCGAGCCGTTGCCCGGCAGCGACATCCCGAGTGCCTCGGTCAGGCAGTTCATGGAGTTGGCCGTGAACATGCCGGAGCAGGAGCCGCAGGTCGGACAGGCCGATCGCTCGATGGTCGCGACGTCTTCGTCACTCTCGTTCGGATCGGCCGCCGAGACCATGGCATCCACGAGGTCGAGCTTCATCTCGCCCTTGTTTGCGAGACTGACCTTGCCGGCTTCCATCGGTCCCCCGGAGACGAAGACCGTCGGGATGTTGAGGCGCATGGCGGCGTTCAGCATGCCGGGAGTGATCTTGTCGCAGTTGGAGATGCAGACGAGTGCGTCGGCACAGTGCGCGTTGACCATGTACTCGACCGAGTCGGCGATGAGGTCGCGCGACGGTAGCGAATAGAGCATGCCGCCGTGACCCATGGCGATACCGTCATCGACCGCAATGGTATTGAACTCCTTGGCCACGCCACCAGCCTTCTCGATTTCGCGCGCGACGAGCTGGCCGAGATCCTTGAGGTGCACGTGCCCCGGCACGAACTGAGTGAAGGAGTTGGCGATGGCGATGATCGGCTTGTCGAAATCGCCGTCTTTCATGCCCGTGGCGCGCCACAGCGCGCGGGCGCCCGCCATGTTGCGGCCGTGTGTCGTCGTTCTGGAGCGGTAAGCTGGCATCTGCTGTCTCTGTTTCCAATGTCGAATAGAGGGATTATCCAGCAAAGGAAGGAATTTTTGAACAGGAAGCAGCTCGCCAGCGCCTGCGGATCCCGCGCCAGCGAAGAGTCTGGCGACGCAATGAGGATTTCAGCGCACGGGCAGGCAGGCTACAGCCGCAGCCCTGCGTTGTGAAATGTCCCGAGGTTCTTTGCACCAGCCTTACTGGCGCAGTTCAGTCGCCGAAAGAAACACCCACGTCGCGCGCGCTCTGGATCCAGGAGTGGTCAGGCGGAACGATCTTCTTGTTGCCGGCGACCTCTTCGAGCGGAACCGGCTCGGTGCCCTCGCCGCGCGCCGCCACCATGACACCGGTGACGCCGTCGTTGATATATTGCGCACAAGCCGTACCGAGCCGCGTTGCGAGCACCCGGTCGGCCGCTGACGGGGTGCCGCCACGCTGCAGGTGACCGAGGATCGTCGGACGCGCCTCGAGGCCCGTGAGCTTTTCCAGCTGGCGTGCGAGTCTCAGCGTATGGTCGCCGAGTCCCGAGTGAATGCGCTTGAGCTCCCTCTTCGCCTTTTTGCGTTCCTTCGGCGAGTCTTTCTCTTCCAGCTTGCGGATGCGTCGCTGGAGATTGTGAATGCGCTTCGCCTCGTCGCTCTGCATGGCGCCCTCGGCAACGGCCACGATGCTGAATTTCTTGCCGTTCTTGACGCGCTGGCTGATCGACTCGGCCGCTCTCTCGAGGCTGTACGGGATCTCGGGAATCAGGATGACATCGGCGCCCCCGGCGATACCCGAACCAAGCGCCAGCCATCCGGAATTGTGACCCATGATCTCGACGACGATGATGCGGTGGTGGCTGTGCGCCGTGCTGTGCAGCCGGTCGATCGCCTCGGTCGCGATGCCGAGCGCCGTGTCGAAACCGAAGGTGACGTCCGTCATACCGACATCGTTGTCGATGGTCTTGGGCATGGTAATGATGTTGAGCCCCTTCTTCTTGAGTTCCAGAGCGTTTTTCTGGGTGCCGCCTCCACCGATGCAGATCAAGGCGTCCAGGTGGTTCGCCTCGTAATTCTCGACGATGACGTCGGTCATGTCCTGAACCCTGCCGCCGACCTTCATCTTGTGCGGCTTGTCGCGGCTGGTACCGAGAATGGTTCCGCCGATGGTGAGGACACCCGACAGCACGCCGCCTTCGAGGCTCATGGTACGATTCTCGACCAGGCCACGGAAGCCGTCCTTGAAACCGATGATGCGCATGTCGTGGTTGAGTTGACCGGCCTTGCCGGCGCCGCGGATCGCGGCATTGAGACCCGGGCTGTCGCCGCCCGCTGTAAGGATTCCGATGTGCTTGGTCATGCGTCTGACTCTTTCGTTGCGATGGGTGAGTGGCTAGTGGATCGCGCAGACACGGCAGCGCTGTGCGTTCAGATCCATGTCGATGATTCGGGCAAGTGACGTCACCAGGGAGTCCGGCCCGGCCAGATAGATGTCGCATTGCGCCAGGTCGGGGTTATCCTGCTCCACCCTTTCGCGCAAGCCGGTGAGCTCGATGTCCGCGGGCAGGTGCGTGACCTCGAAGTTGTCGAGCGCATCCCTCCAGGCGCGCAACCGGTTCTCGAAACTGTCCCCCCAGGCGGGCTCGTCGACAAGATAGACATGAATGCGATCGGCATTGTCGATCGAGATCGCCTGCTCGACCATGCTCAGAACAGGAGCGTAACCGTCGGCGGCTGCGATGAAGACGGAGGGCGCCTCGGACTCCTCCTCGAGGATGAAATCACCGAACGGTCCCTTGATCGTCACGGCCTGGCCGGTGAGCCGCTGCGCAAGGACCGCCTTGCTGAAGGTATCCCCGCTGTCCCTGATGAAGAAGCGCAGCTTGCGGCCGTCACAGGCGCAGTTAGCCAGCTGGTATTCGGCCTGGTCGCCATCCTCGCTCGTGAGTTCCACACTCTGTCCCGACATGAAACGCAGCGTGTTCGAGCGCGGCGTCTTGATGTGTAGCATGGCGCCGCCCTCGCCGAGCAACTCGATCCCGGAGACGAACGCGCGAATCTCCTGCAGCGGCAAGTCCTTCGGGGTCGCGGCCTCGTGGGCCTCGATCACGACATCCGTGACGGCCGTCGTGGAGCAAGCCAGCACGTAACCCTCGCTCTTCTCGCGCTCGCTCAGGAAGTAGTCATGCTCGCGCAGGCCGGCGACCTTGCCCGAGAGCACCTTGCACTTGCACATGCCGCAGTTGCCGCTCGAGCAGCCGTAGTCGAGATGCAGGCCGGAGCGCAACCCGGCCTCGAGCAGGCTCTCCCGTCCCTGGACCATGTATTCATGACCACTCGGTGTCACGCTGACCTTCGCGGCAAGCACCTTGAGAAAAAGATCGCGCGCGAAAATCTCGGCACGAACATCGTGCGGCTGCTGCTTGTCATGCATGAAGCCCTCGAGCCAGGCGAGCGTCTCTTCCGAGTGACGCTTCGCTTCGGGATCCCCTGTTGTATCGCGCAGGGCCTGGAGCCGATTCGTGAGCTCCTCGAAGGCCTCCTCGTTGCGGTTGAGCAGCGCCTTGGTGCGCACCAGCACCTGCTGCATCTCCTTGAGCCTGGCGAGCAACACCTCGGGCTCAGGAATCCAGCCGTCGCTGTATTCGCGTTTCGGCCGCGCCTCCTGGCGGAATCGCTGGATGCGTTCGAACACCGGATCCTTGTCGAGGTCGAGATCGGGATAGAGCGTCAGCAGATCACCGACGGCGATCTTGCCCTCGAAGATATCCAGGTCGCTCTCGCGGAGTTTTTCCTGGAGTTCACTGCGCTTGACGCCGGCGAGCTTTGCGGCACGGGCGAGACTCAGGGGCTGGGGCATATGGAGGCTTGCATTCAAAAATTCTGGTTGAGCAACAGCATAACCCAGCCATCGGGGGCGCACCAGTCGGCGAAGCCAGGGAAACTCCGCGCGCAGCATGCCGCCGGATGCCATCGGCCCGATTCTCATATGGCAGGAGTGCCTGATTCGCTTACAGCTCGAGAACGAGGTTTCTGCCACCGAGGAACAGGACCCAGAGCGTCACCGTGGTCCAGTGAATGATGACGGGAAGCCAGATCGACCTGGAGACGACATAACTGTATCCACAGGTGAGCCCGAGTGCGCTCACGATCAGCAGGAACCAGGGGTCGAGAAAAAGCGGTCTTGCAGAGTGATTGAACACCAGCGCGTTGAACGGATGCCACGCAACAAAGAGGATGGTGCTGAAAATCACCGCTCGCGCAGCCCTGGCAGCGCCGGATTCGATGATGTCGCGGGGAATGAGGACGCCTCTGAAGAAGGCTTCCTCGAGCAGCGACGGAAAAATGAACAGGGTCAGGGGAAGCAGGGGCGTAATCTTCGCATCCAGAGGCCGCAGTGTCAGGATCCCGCTCCCGAAGCCGAGCGCTGCCGCTGCGGCCATGAACAGCGGCAACACGGCCCAGGCTTTGAGCGGGGCTCGCAACGGCGATATCTGCAAGCTCTTGCCGAGATTATTGCGAAAGTAGTTCGTCATCAATCAGGGTAATGAGGGCTGTGACCGATGGCATCGCGATCCATTCTGACTGGCTCCATCGCGTCACGCCCGCTTATTGACAGGAGAAGGGGGTGGTGCTTTTCGCCCGCATGGCCGAGTTGCTGAGATTGACAACGGGGACTTCGACACCACTCCACTTCCTGTACAAATCGGCGATCGCTTGTGCATCCTGGCGCTTGCCATCCGTCGCCTCCGAGCATCCACTCAGGTAGTAGATTCCAGTCAGAAATTGCTTGCTCGCAAGCTCGCTGGTTGAATAGGTATCCCAGTCGAACAACACAAACTCGTTCACAGGCCAGGCGGTTTTCGACAAATCGATGCGTTTCCTTGCGTCGACCCAGAGATCGAACTGGGGTTTCGACAGTGAACAGATCAGCGAGCCTGCATAGGAAGCGAATCGACCGCCATCATCCGTCAGCAAATTTTGAAAATCGGCCAGGTATTCACTCAGGGTTTCTGTTGATGCACAGCGCCCCTGGGCATCGCTTCTGTCGATGTCGTCGTTCTGTGAAATACCGCAACCCATTTTCACCCTCTTGCCGGTATCGCCATCCAGTGGATACATGCACCCCAGGTTGTTGCCCTCGTTCATGAAGGCGTTGCTGAAAATCAGGCCATATTTCTTGTTGTTGGTGTCGTCGCAAACGACCTCGTCGGGACGCTGGAGAGCGGCGCCATGCAACAGGGTATCGTGCCTGATGTAGGTCCAGGACGATGAGTCGTCCCACTGGTGGGTCAGAGGATTCCTGTTCGAGCCGCACCAGGGGAGGTAAACGGGCGGCGACATGTTCATGAAGGCTCCACAGGTTTTGGAAGCATCGACTGGCAACGCATTCAATTGCTTCATGTTCAACTCGGCAGCGCCCGTGCCTGGGCCGTGGATCGTGTGAACGATCAGGCCGGAATCCCCGGGGATATTGCCGTTGCTGTCGAGGCCCTTGGTCGTGATGAAGCGCTGGTTGAGTCCCGCCACTGTGGTTGTACAGAGAGTGGCAGGAGCAGCTGTCTCCCGGGCATCCAGCGCAGCGGCAAACAGCGCTGCCAGACAGATCAAAAGAACCTTTCTTGTCGACATGATTAACCTCGAGTCAATAACTTGATTTCTCACGCTGCAAACTTCCCTGGTGAAGGCGAACTGCCTAACTCCTCAGATTCTGTCCTGACAGATGAAAAAAGAGTGAAAGAGTAGATTAGACGCATATTCGCAATTTGGCAGTTGTTTTCTGGGAAAGCGCTCGATCCACGGATTCATCGGGCCTGGCTTTCTCGGGCGTGATGCATCACGTGCGTGCAAGCCCTGCTCCGTATACGAACCACACGGCGTTTAAGATAGAATGCATGAAAAAGTTCCTGATACCGGCAGAAGCCCCACGGAGTTCACGCATGACTGGAAGCGTCTTCATCAGTTACCGCAGAGAGGATTCCGCGGGCTATGCGCGCGCAATCTACAACGCGCTGCGCGAAAGGCTCGGCAAGGCAAGCGTCTTCATGGACGTGGATACGATCGAGCCAGGTCTGGACTTCATCGAATCGATCGAGAATGCTGTCGGCAAGTGCGAGGTCCTGCTGGCCATCATCGGTCCCAGATGGTTGTCAGAGGAAGCGGAGTCCATGCCGAGGCTCTTCGAGGAGATCGATTATGTCCGCAGTGAGATCAGGACGGCCCTCGAACGCAACGTCCGTGTCATCCCGGTCCTTGTCGGCGGTGCAACCATGCCTTCGGGTGAAGCACTTCCCGATGATCTGAAGACACTGATTCGCCGCAATGCGATCGAAATCCGGCATACCCATTTCGACTCAGATGTCGCCAGCCTGATCGATGTGCTCGCAAGAGTGGTACATGCGCCATCGCACAAGCAGGCAGCGAAGCCTCACGAACCGCCGGCGGCCGAGGCGCCGGCTGCGCCGCATCAGGCAAGCCCCGCGAGTCAAAACAGCAGGCGCCGGTGGCTGGCGCAGGTCGCACTCCTGCTGCTCTTCATTGCCGCCGGCTTTTTCTACACCCTCTATCTTGACGACCTCAGGATACACAGCGGATCGTCCGACAGCTATCAAACAGTCTATCGTGACGATGCGCTTGTAGCGGCATCGATCACCACGGCAGCCGGCTATCTCATCACCTTCCTCGCTGGCTGGATAGGACGCAGGCAGTGGTGGACCGGCCTGCTGCTCGGCCTCGCCTTCTTCGCGGCGCTCGGCTTCGGCATGGGTATTCTCTGGTTGATCGAGGTCTTGAACGTCCGTTACGAGGATGACGCCATCATCAGTGGCATCATGATCGGCGCCTTCGGCCTCATCGTGATTCTCGGCAGGGCGATCCTGCGACGCAGCAGCGCCTAGAGAGGATTTCCCGTTCGCTTGCCAGGCTTCCGCCTGGCCGGGTTCCTGCAATGCATGAGCCCGCCCTGGATGAATGGCACCTCCTGCCGCTCCCCGATGCCGCATGGCGTTGCTCGAGCGACTGCGTCAACGGCTCGCCGCAGCCATGCCCTTTCTCGACCTCCTCGACAGCCTGTAGAATAGGCCTTTTGAGCGGAACATGCGCATGTCCGATCTGCAGCCGGGATTCTGGCGTACCAAAGCTCTCGATGAACTCAGCCGCGAGGAGTGGGAAGCACTCTGCGACGGCTGTGCCAAGTGCTGCCTGCACCGCCTCGAGGACGAGGATACGCGCGAGATCTACTTCACGAACGTGCATTGCCGCCTGCTCGATATCGAGACCGGCCAATGCACGAACTATGCGAGGCGCTCGACGCTGGTGCCGGATTGCGTGACCCTGACGCCGGCCGAGCTCGAGGACCCCTACTGGCTGCCCGCCACCTGCGCCTACCGGCTGCTGGCCGAGGGCAAGGAGCTGCCGGAGTGGCACCCGCTGATCACGGGCGATCCGGACAGCGTGATCCGCTCCGGCAACACCATTCTCGGACGCTGTGTCTGCGAGGACGACGCCGACGAGCTGTCGCAGCACATCATCACCTGGATGAAATGAGCGAGACCACTCTCACCGAACTGCTCGAGAACGCGGGCGCGAAGCTGCGCATCCTCGACATGGGCCGCCGCGTCGTCAGCGTGGGGCGCAACAGTTTCCTGCACTTCGAGCAGACCGCGATCCCCTGGCCCGCGCCACTCGTCAGGCAGGCCTGGTTCGGCATGCTCATGCAGAACGCCGACCTGCGCGAGCCGCTGATCTGGTTTCTGCGCATGCCGCTCGACGAACAGGGCAAACTCGTGCTGGCAGCGCGCGACTACTTCATTCACCGGCTGGTCGAGGCGTGGCAGCTGAACCGTGACAAGGCCGGCGGCAAAATCACGGACGCGCTGAAGGATAACCCCTATGTCTTCAAGCCGCGCGAGGATCGCATGGCCGTGTTTCATGCCAAAGCGTCGGTGCTCATGAAGCAGCCACCCTCGCGCTTCTACGAGCACGCCCGGACCTATTTTCAGGGTGATCACGGCTGGGAGCAGTGGAGCTTTGTCGGTTACCAGGGCATCGCCGATATCTCTGCGCGTTTCGCGGACAATCGCGAATCCCTGGTCGCGTCCATACCCGAGCTGCCGCCAGAGCCGCTCGTGGCGCTGTGCCACTGCCTCGAGAACGAGCGGATCGATCACACCATCGCCGCGGCGCTGGCGCGGCGGCTCGAGCGTTCGCTGGATGACAGCGCAATCGCCACGGCGCTGGTCCGCGGCCTGTCGTTCACACAGTCGCAATCGATCCGCGAACGTGCATTTCACAATGTGCTGGAGACGCCGGACCTGGCCGCCAACATCGAGGTGCTCGCAGCCATTGCAGGGCGCGCCTGGGAGATGCTGCACGACGCCGATTTCTGCGACATCTACCTGGCGGCGCTGGCGTCGAACGACAGCGGCCAGGAGGCCTTCGATCACTGCCTCGAGGATCTGCTTTTCATCCCGGGACTCAGGAAGCCGCTGAAGGAGTCGTTGAAGCGCATCGGCGCGCGAGACGCCGCCAGCGGCAAGGTGGTTCAGCTGTTCGAGGAGAAATATTCGGGGCAGCGCAAGCCCGAGACCAGCGACAGGTAATCCTCGTGATCCGGCGGCAGCAGGCCGTGGCGAATCAGGAAGTCGATAATCACGAGGTTGCAGTTGAGCTTGAAATCGTCGGTCTCGCGCACGATACGCGCGACCTCCTCGATCGGCAGCAGGCGGAACTCCTCGACTTCGCCATCCGTGTTTTGCGGGATGAAATCCGCAGGCAGCTCCAGGTCGTAGATATAGAGCACGTCCTCCTTGCCGCCCTTCTCCGTCATCTTGCGATAGCGCACCAGGCCCGCCGGCACGGCATTGTCTGCGAGCTCCTGCCCGATGCCGGCCTCCTCGTAGCATTCCTTCCTGAGGTTCTCGCCGAGCGTGACGCCATACGGCAGGCCACCGGCGACGAGCTGGTCGAGCTGGCCGGGACAGACTCCCCTGTCCATGGCGCGCTTGCCGATCCACATCATGATGCCGTCTGGCGTTCGCACATAGCCGTTGACATGCTGGCCAAAGGAACGAATGCCGAAACGCGCTGCTGCCGGACGGTCGATCAGACACAGCGGGTTGTCGCGGCAGCAGTCGCTGACCGGGTAGGGCTCGTTCATGATCAGCGGAATGATCTCCTCGGCATGCAGCTTGTGCACCACCTCCGTGAGAACCTCGGTGCGGTGATCGAAACCGGAGATGTCGCCGCGCAGCGAGATCGAGCCCGCTTGCTCGACGAAGGCCGGCTCGGCCAGCAGGCGCTTCCTGAACTCGAGCGAGATCCAGCCCACCTGCTTGCCATCCAGGATGAAGGGCGTGAATGCCTCGGGATCGAAGTTGTTCGATGCGATCAGATGTCGGAGATAACCCATGTCAAAATTCCTGCAGCGCCGTTTCCAGCCGCCCGCGCAACTCCTTGTTGATGGCCTCTATCGTCAGTTCCCGCCCTTCCCGGCTGTGCGAGATGCGGATCACGCAATCCGGATCCGGCAGGCAGCCCGCGCCGCGCTCGGGCCACTCGAACAGCAGCATACCCTGCCCGAGCATCTCGCGCAGGCCGAGATAGTCGAGCTCTTCCGGATCGGCCAGGCGATAGAGATCGAAGTGGTAGAGAGTGATCCCGTCGAACTCGTAAGGTTCGACGATGGTATAGGTCGGACTTTTCACATTGCCCCGCCAGCCGAGCCCGCGCAGTATGCCGCGCACCAGTGTCGTTTTGCCCGCGCCGAGATCGCCCTCGAGAAAGACGATGGCGCACGGCGGCAACAGGCTGGCGAGTGTTACGCCGAACCGGACCTGGGCTTCCTCGTCGGGGAGATGGAGCCTCATCCCAGCAGTCGCCGGATCGGCGCAAAGAGATCACTGGCGATCATGCCGCGCATGCCCTGCTTTGCGGCCTCGTCTGCGGCAGCGGCATGCAGGGCGACGCCTGTTTCCGCTGCCACCGCGGAATCGAGCCCCTGGGCCAGCAGGGCAGCGATGACACCGGTCAGGACGTCGCCCATGCCGGCCGTCGCCATCCCGGGGTTGCCTTCGCTGCAGACCGCGGGCGGACGGTTGTCGCCGGACGTGACCAGCGTGCCGGCTCCCTTCAGGACGACAGTTCCGCCATAGAGCGACTGCAGTTTCGCGGCTGCCGCGAATCTCTCCTGCTGGATCTGCCCGGCATCGACACCGAGCAGCCTGGCGGCCTCTCCCGGATGCGGGGTCATGATGCGTTGCCGGAAGCCCGCATGGTTCCCGCACAGCAGGCCGAGCGCGTCCGCGTCCATCACGACCGGCCTGTCGGACTCCGCGAGGGCATTGAAGATTTCCCGCCCCCACGCGCCGCGCCCGAGACCGGGACCGATGGCGATGACGTCGCAGCGTTCGACCAATGCATCGAGTTGATCCGGCGTTGCGATCGCGTGGCACATGATCTCGGGCAGCCCGACGTTCATGAAGGAGGCATGATCGGGGTGGGTGGCAATGCTGACGAGGCCTGCGCCGCTGCGCAGGGCCGCCTCACCCGCCAGCCGGGCGGCGCCGGAGAACCCCGGAGAACCGCCGATGACGAGCACGTGTCCGGCCTCGCCCTTGTGCATCGTGGCCTTTCTGGGCTGGAGGTATGTCTGCTGGCGACGCCAGTCGAGCCGCCTGGCCGAGAGGATCTCGGCGGCATAGAGTCTCGCCGGCACATCGAGGCTGCTGAACTCCACCCTGCCGCAGCAGTCCGGCCCGTCGCCCGTGAACATGCCCCGTTTGAGCGCGATAAAGGTCGTCGTCACGTCAGCCTCGATGGCATGGCCCATGATGGCGCCGCTGTCCGAATTGAGGCCGGATGGAATGTCGAGGGAGAGGACGGGCGCGCGGTGACGATTCACGGATTCGATGGCTTCGGCCCAGAGCCCGCCGACGGAACGATCCAGCCCCGTGCCCAGCATCGCGTCGACGATCAGGTCGGTCGACGCGGGAAGCCCGTGGAACATCTCGGCATGGAGCCCTTCCGCGGCACAGCGCCCGGCATTCGCGGCGGCGGCTCCCTGCATCGCGTTCGGATTGCCAAGCTGCAGAATGCGCACGTTCATTCCGGCCGCGCGCGCCAGGCGCGCGACAACATAACCATCCCCGCCATTGTTCCCTGTGCCGCAAAGCACCGTGAGGTCGCTGGCCGCGGGCCACTGCTCCCTGATCCTGTCGAATGCGAAACTGCCGGCACGCTCCATGAGAATCTCTGAAGGCAGACCAAACTCCTGCATGGCGAGCCTGTCCATGCGCCTGACCTGCTCTGCCGTATAGAGTGCATGCGGCAAGCCTTCAATGTCCGGAAGAGTGCGCAGAGGTTGATTCATTGATTCGATGCAGGCTGCTAAGATCGTCCATATTGTCACATGAAAAAGATCCTGATGCCTTCCTCTTCTTGCACGCTTGCCACCCTCGCCCGCGACATCAAGGCGTGGGGAAGAGAGCTCGGCTTCCAGCAGGTCGGCATCACCGATACCGACCTCGGAACGGCCGAGGCGCGATTGCTGCAATGGCTGGCGCGCGGCTATCACGGCGAGATGGAATACATGCAGCGCCATGGCCTCAAGCGCAGCCGTCCCGCGCTGCTCGTCGAGAACAGCCTGCGCATCATTTCGGTCCGCATGGACTACCTGCCCGATGCGTCGGAAGACCTGCTGGCGCTGGCCGAGGACCCTGCCCAGGCCTATGTGTCACGCTATGCCGTCGGGCGCGATTACCACAAGGTGCTGCGCAAGCGCCTCGCGCGGCTGGCGAAGCGCATCGAGCAGCAGACGGGGCCATTCGGTTACCGGGTATTCGTCGATTCCGCGCCGGTGCTTGAGAAGCCGCTGGCCGAGAAGGCCGGGCTCGGCTGGATCGGCAAGCACACCAATCTGATCAACCGGGATGCCGGCTCCTGGTTCTTTCTTGGCGAGATCTACACGGATCTGCCGTTGCCCATCGACGAACCGGCAAGCGGCCATTGTGGCGATTGCAGCGCCTGTATCGCCATCTGCCCGACCGGGGCCATCGTCGCCCCATTCCAGCTCGACGCGCGTCGTTGCATCTCCTACCTGACCATCGAACTCAAGGGCAGCATTCCCGTGGAGCTGCGTCCGCTCATGGGCAACCGCATTTACGGCTGCGACGACTGCCAGGCGGTCTGCCCCTGGAACCGCTTCGCATGTGCGACACCGGAAACCGATTTCCAGCCGCGCAACAGGCTCGACACCGCGACATTGTTGCAGCTCTTCGCATGGAATGAAGAGGCATTCCTGGCCAGGACGGAGGGCTCGGCCATCCGCAGGATCGGTTACGAGCGCTGGAGCAGGAACCTGGCTGTCGCCATCGGCAATTCGCCACCGACGCAGGAGGCGATCGCCGCACTGGATCGAAAATGGCACGACGCCTCCGTACTCGTCAGGGAACACATCGCCTGGGCAGTCTCGAGGCTTCGGGAAAGGACGCAAAGCGAGACGCCGTGACAGCCAGGGAGCATTGACCCGGAGTGGTCAGGCAGTGTGAACGCTGGAGCAGGCATTCGAGCCCTGATGATGCGGTGACCTGCATGCCGGTGAGGGACCGGTCAGCCAGCGGGCCGTAGGCACTCCGCGCCAGCCGTCACGGGATCGAACCAAAAAGGCGCAAGCTCCCGGGCCCTGTTTTCCATGCGGTTGCGATGCTTCAGCGATGGGACGTATCGATGAGCTCTTGCACGACTTCGGTGAGATTGGCTTCGTCGTTCCGGACGACGCAGACGAGGTTGCCGGCGCTGGCGACGCTCATGTCGCTGCCGCGCACGATCCAGCCCGTCGGTGGTGTCCAGCCCTTGAGCTGGGTGAACATCGAAAGCTGGTCCGCGTTGCCCTGCACGATGCGCTTGTAGTCGTGGGCGAATGCGGAAAGCGCCACCAGCTGGTCATCCGGCATAAGGCCATAGCCCTCGATGAATTCGCCATCGTCGCGAAACTGGCAGATCGCCATGACGCCATCCAGTGCGAGCAGTTTCTTGATCACGCGGCCTCTCCCTGCTCCAGCATTGAGAAGATAGCCTGGTAATCGGACTTGTCGTTGCTGACGACGACACCGACGTTGCCGAGAGCGAAGGCGGTCCACTCGAGCCCGATCAGCGAAAAGCCGTTGATCGGGTAGAAACCCTGCTGGCCGGAGACCTGCTCCCAGCCACGCGCCTGCATGGTGGCGATCGAGAGATTGGCGACACACATGTGCGCGAGAAGATCGAGTGCTGTCGCGTTGAGCTTCGCCGTTTCCGCAACCCGGTGTTCGAGCACTTCCCCATGATCGTTGAACGTGAAAGCGGCCAGCGCTCCATCCAGTGACATCAACGTGTTCAAATCAGTCATTCTTGTTCTCCCCCTGTCAGATCAATTCGTCGCTGGCATTGCCGAGATACCTCTTCATCACGGCCATGACATCGTTGATGGAACTCTTGTTGTTATCCAGAAAGCAGAAGACATTCGCCATGTTGCAGACAGTGAATGCCGGTCCCCTGACGATCCATCCCTTGGGCGGCAATACACCGCATTCAGGGCAGAAGGATTCGAGCATTCCGCACTGCATGTGCTCGCTCATGGTGGTTGCACGACACATGATGGATGCCATCCTGGCCATGTCGTCTGTGAGTTGTCCCTTGAAACTGAAACGGTCTCCGCGGTAGGAATATTCGCCAGCAGCGATAAAGCCCGGTTGCCCGGACAATTCGAGCAATACGCTCATGCATCTCCCTCCAGTGTTTTATGGTTATCTGCACCAGGGAGTACAACTGGTTGCACAGATTCCCTGGCCGGGACCCGTGCATGGCAGGTCCACTGGTTGTCATTTATACCGTAGCTGGAATGGAGTTGCTACTATTTCATCATTTGAGTATCTGGCGGGATACTTGCGCAAACCCGGAAGGCACCCGTTGCTGCAATCGAGGGGGAGCGAAACTTCCGGCTCCCCGGTTGCACTTATTTCTGACGTGACTTCTTCGTCGCATAGCCAAGAAGCACGAGTGGAACGAGAAGCGTGATGGCGATAACCGCCAGGATGAGGTAACCGCCCGCATCCGAGAAGAGCGTACTGAAGACGTCCATCATTTCCCCAAATAATGTGTGTGTATTTGCGTTTCGCAGTATATGCGCTGCGCATGATCCGCCCTTTGACGAGGATCAACTTGTCCGGATGTTGGTCCGCACAGGGGTGACGGGAGAGCGGATGCTGCCGGGAACATGACTGACACGCAATCCCCTCCTGCAGCAGCCCCCTGCTGCCTCCGCTCCCCTTCGGAACTCGCAGCGTCGCCGCGCGAGACGCAGGGATTGTCAAATATCAAGCCCTGAAAGGATGCATTCGATTCGGCGGGTCGTTATCATGCCGCGCATTAATTATTCTTATCTGTGTATCAATATGTTGAAACGTCATCTCGGCGAGGCTTACAGCCCGCTTTACTTTCTCGCGGCGCTCGGCGCCGGAGGGCTCGTGCCCTCGTTCTTCATGTACCCGATGTTCATGATCAAGCATCCGGAGACGCCCATGGTGACCTATGAGGCACTGCTCCCGGTACTCGGCGGCGCCAATGGCACGGTGGCAAGCGTGATGCTCACACTGGTTCTCGGCCTGGTCCTGATCTTCTCGCTGCTGCACTTCCGGCTGCTGGCTTGGAACATCCTCGAGTACCGCAGATTCCGCAGGACCGAGGCGTTCGAAACGCTCAGAAATTCCAACGCGGAAGTTCAGCTCATGGCCATACCACTGACACTGGCGATGACCGTCAATGTCAGCTTCATCCTGGGCGCACTGTTCGTGCCGGGGCTCTGGTACATCGTCGAGTACCTCTTTCCGTTCGCCATGCTGGCGTTCGGCATGATCGGTCTCTACGCGCTCCGGATCCTCGGTGAATACTTCACGCGCATCATCACCACCGGCAACTTCAGCTGCGCCGGCAACAACAACCTCGGACAGATGCTGGCGGTCTTTTCACTGGCGATGATCGCTGTGGGTTTTGCCGCTCCCGGCGCCATGAGCCACACCCTCGCCATCAACGCGGCCGGTATCGGGCTCTCGCTGCTGTTCCTGTCACTGGCCGTGCTGCTCGGCATCGTCAAGCTGGTGCTCGGGATTCGCGCGATCTTCGAGCACGGGATCTCCGAGGCTGCCAGCCCGAGCCTCTGGATCCTGATCCCGATCCTGACCCTGTCGGGCATCACCATGATTCGCCTGATCATGGGTCTGCATCATGGCTTCGACACCGAGGTTTCCGACCCGATGCTGTTCGTGCTGACGGCCGTGATCATCTCCCTGCAGCTCTTCTTCGGCCTGCTCGGCTATGCGGTCATGAAGAAGCTCGGTTATTTCCGTGACTACATCGCCGGGAAGAAGAGAGACGCAGGAAGTTTCGCGCTCATCTGTCCCGGTGTCGCCTTCTTCGTCTTCGGGGTTTTCTTCATCACCTTCGGACTCGTAAGGAATGGGTTGCTCGAGCACCTGTCGCTCTCCTACTTCCTGAGCTGGAGCCCGCTTGTGGTCATCCAGCTACTGACCGTCGTGACGCTCTTCAGACTGGCGCGCAAGCTGCTGGGATGCACCGGAGCGGAATGCCGGGCCGCCTGAGCGGTCGCAAGGGCCGGAGTCGCTGACACCGGCCCTTTTCGCGCGGTTCAAAAGAACCGCACCCTCAGGCGAATCCCATCAGGCCCGGCAACCAGAGGACGATCTGCGGTGCGGCGATCAGCGTGCCGATGGTGATCACGTCCGCAACGAAGAAGGGTGCCACGCCGCGAAACACATCCTGCACCGAGCACTCCTCCCGCACGCCGGCCACGACAAAGCAGTTGAGCCCGATCGGCGGCGTAATCAGGCAGAGCTCGGCCATCTTGACCACGATGATGCCGAACCAGATCGCGCAGCCCACCTCCGAGACACCGAACGCCGAATCGGCAGCCGTCACTCCTTCCCCGCCATTGAGCGCGATCACGGCCGGAAAGACGACCGGCAGCGTCAGCAGCAGCATGCCGATGGCATCCATGAACATGCCGAGGATCGCATAGGCAAGCAGGATCATCAGCAGGGTCAGCATGGGACTCTGGTCGAGGCTCGTGATCCAGTCCGAGAAAGCCGACGGCAGGTCGGCAAAACCCAGAAAGCGCACGTAGAGCAGCACGCCCCAGATGATCGTGAAGATCATGACGGTCAGCTTCGCGGTTTCGAGCAGTGCGCCCTTGAACTCGCCTCGCGTCATGCCCTTCCAGAGCGCCATGCAGAGGATCACGAAGGCGCCGAGCGATCCCGCCTCGGTCGGCGTCCCCACGCCGCCGTAGATACAGACGATGATGATGCCGACGACGATGAAGATCGGCAGGGAGCCCGGCAAGGACTCGAACCGCTCTTTCCAGCTGTAGCCTGTCACCGGCGGGCCGAAGCCCTTGCGGAACTTCGCCAGGAAAATGACCAGTGCCGCGTAGATCAATGCCGATACGACCCCAGGCAGGAAGCCCGCCATGAGCAGGGCGCCGACATCCTGCTCGACGATGATGGCGTAGATGACGAGGATCGCCGAGGGCGGAATCAGTGACGCGAGTGTGCCGCTGGCAGCAACGACACCGGCGGCAAAGCGCTTGTCATAGCCGAGCCTGAGCATCTCGGGGATGGCAATGCGCGCAAAGACCGCCGAGGTCGCGACGGAGGCGCCGGAGACGGCAGCGAAACCGGCCGCCGAGAAGACCGTTGCGATGCCCATGCCGCCCGGCAACCAGCCGACCCAGCGCTTGGCCGCCTCGAACAGCGCCTTCGTCAGGCCGGCATGGTAGGCAAGAAAGCCGATCAGGATGAAGGTCGGAATCAGCGACAACGCCAGCGTCGAGACCTTGGAGTGCGGGATGGTCCCGGCCATCTTCATGGCCACGAGAACGCCTTTCTCGAATCCCATGCGCGCTGTGAAGATCCAGACCAGGCCAACAAAGCCCGCGATCGCAGCGGCAAAGGCGACGCGCACACCGATCAGGACCAGCAGCAGCATGAAGCCGGTCACCCAGAGGCCGATGGTCGTGCTGTCCATGGCGCCCATGGCCTCGAACAGTCCCATCAGGCCTGCTCCCTGTGGGTTGGGTCATCGTGCCCCATGACCGACTCGGCCTCGGCCGCAGCAACGGCGGCAACATCCTCGATGAGCGGGACCGCGACGGGACGATCACCGCCCTCCCGCATCGCACGCAGATAGCCCCAGCACTGCAGCAGCAGACGCAGCGCAAGGACCGTCAGCGCAACGGGCACGACGAGCTTGGCGGGCCATGTCGGCAGGTTGATGTCGAGGGAGGAGTCACCGATCTCCCAGGCGCGCAGGAAATGCAGCCATGAACCATAGATGAGGACAAGCGTGATCAGCAGCATGAGCAGCGTCGAAATCAGCTCCGTGAACCAGAGCTTCCGGCCATGCAGGTGCGAGACCAGGATATCCATGCGGATATGCCCTCCGAGTCGCTGAGTGTAGGCAATGCCGAGGAAAGCCATGAAGGCCATGGCCTGTTCGACCCAGTCGATATAACCGCTGATCGGCAGGGAGAAGATCCAGCGCCCGAGCACGTTGACGGTCGCAAGCAGCACCAGCAGCATGATGACGACGCCGCCAAGCAGCGCCAGCACTCTCTCGAGTCGGTAATAGAGACGATCGGCGCGGCTCAGCCGCGAATCGTCTGTCAATACAGTACTGGAACCAGCCATCAGCTTGCCAAACCAGCCTCAGGGTCAACCCCGGAGGGATCCCTGATCACTCGTTGAAGAGACCAGACGTGAAATCGAACAGCGCCTGTGAATCGAACTGGCCGGCATTCTCCTCGATCCACTGCGCACGGACGGATTCCGCAAGCTTGTTCAACTCGGCAGTCTGCTCGGGAGTGAAGGTCACGTGCGTCAGACCAGCTTCCGTGATGGCCTTCTCGTAATTGACGACGGTGTTGTTCTCGTAGTTGTCGACATAGAAGGCGATCGCCTCGTCGACAGAACCCAGCAGAGCTTCCCTCTGTTCCTCGCTGAGCGCATTGAGCGCATCGGTATTGACCACGACAGGGCAATCCGCCGTGCCGAGGTTGAGGTTGGTCGTTGCCCACTTGCCGACGGCATAGGTCTTGGTCGCGAGATGCGCATGGGGCGCAAAAGAAGCGGCATCGATCACGCCCGAGTCCATCGCCTGGCGCACTTCCGCAAAGGGCACGCCTGTCTTGACGGCGCCGAGCTTGCCGAGCACACCCATGATGCCACCCGGACCACGCACGCGCAGCCCCTTGAAGCCAGCCAGTTCGCTGATGGGTTCGGTCTTGCTGACGATGTTGTACTGCGGCATCGGCGTCGGCATGAGGATCGTCGCGTTCCAGCGCGCGAGGTCCTTCACGACGATGGGATGGGCGTGGACCTGCTTGTAGATCTCGGCCATGCGCGCCAGTGAAATATCCTTCGAGTACGGGAGCTCGGTCACGGTGATCGTCGGGTTCTTGTCCTTGTGATAGAAGGAGCAGAACTGTGCCATCTCGAATGCACCGAAAGAGATACCGTCGAGGTTCTCCCTGGATTTCGAGAGGCCACCATAGGAGATGTTGAGTTTGAAGTCGCCGTTGGTTTTCTGATCGACGAGCTCGGCGAGCTTCTCGACGTTTTCAGTGAAGGCCCGGCGCTTGCCCCAGAGCGAGACATTCCACTCGGTCGCAGCCTGAACCTCCGTGACCAGGAAAACGGCGCCGATGGCGCACGGCAGCAAAAAGCGATTGATTTTCATGGTTCCTCCAGGTGGCTTTTTGTTGATGTATGGTCTTCGTGAAAAGACTAATGAGGGAGAATAGTCTATTTTTCAGAGCCACGGGATTAAACCCGGTAAAAAGAGGCTGATCCGTTCACCGGGTCAGGTGAAGCGGGTTCGGCTGATCGTTGGTTGTAAAGCTCTTCGTACAGCCTTGTGAACCGGTTGGTATCCTGGAGAGGCCTGCACCGTGCTTCGAAGGAACGGATGACGTCGCAATACCCCCGGCAGCAAGCGCTGTTTTGATCCCGGATGGATTCATTCCCAGCAAGCGATACCGCTGGTTCCTCCTCTATCGCCATTGGGATGATTCGGGTCTACGGTCAAGGTGATTTCATCGCAGTCGGAATCCGATGCTTGAGCGCCACCGTCGACCGGGACGGCCCTGATGCTGTAGCTGTTCCCATTTGCTGCCGTAATGGAAAGCCTGTAGTGGCCCTCCCTGCTGGTACTACTGCCCTTGACATCAACTGTCGATGAATCAGTCGCTGTGTCTGGACAGCCATCGCTGTTGCCGTCGATATTCAATGCGTAAAACTCGCAACTACCCCGCAGTCTTTCCTGTGCAAGCTGGAGTGTGGTGATGGCGGAATGGGCATCGGCACGGCGTGCTTTCTGCATGAACTCGAGAAACGAGGGATAGGCGATCGTCGCGAGGATCGTCACGATCGCAATCGTGATGAGGAGTTCCACGAGCGTGAAGCCACAGATTTTTCTCATCATCATCTCGGGCACCCCTGCTCCCTCTCTGCGACGATGACATCCTGTACGTAGAGCATGCCTGGAGTGAAATCATCGATATTGAATAAACCCTGGCCATCCGCCGTTTGGCAAACATAATCCGGGCCGGCCACTTCGATGCGTGCACTCCAGTCCTGATGGACGATACAGGAATCGCCTCCGGACTCACCTTCCCCGCATTCGCCGAGATTCGCTGTGACACAGGAGAAGCTCCCGGAGAGAGGATCGACCTGGCAGGGCCTCGAGAATTGCCTGATTTCGGTTATGGATTCTCCCTGATCATTGGTCACGACAAACTCCCTCTGCTGTCTTATGGCCATCTCCGAGACTTCAGCATTGTTCAGCAGCGTGATCTTCCCTCTGACGACTGATGATGCGCCCTGCGCGCAAGAAAAATCCGGGCCTTCCGTATTGCCCATGACGCCACCCTCGAAGTAGCGGTCATAGTTGCAGACGGTGGTGGCCAGGTCTGTATTGACCTGGAGAAAGCCATTCCAGCCATCCCCCCAGTCGTAGAGATCGCACCTGTACTCCCCGTCAGTCAGTCTGCAATTGCCTGGGCCATCGGATGTATCGATAGTGGCAGAACCTGAAAGCTCTCCCGCGATGATGTAGTGCGCAATCGGCGGCCCCGATGGATCGAACGGACAGTTGTCATCGATGGCGTATTGAGACAGATCCAGACTCGTTGCGTCGACATGGGGGTTCAGGCAGTAGAAGTCATCAGGGACTCGTATGAACAAGTCGCCCGGGATGCCGTCTCGATCGACATCGGAATCCGGCCTCACCATGACGCCCAGGCTGATGCAGTGATCACCTGTCGTTGCGCCGGCGTCCATGGATGAAACAATGAAATTATGCATGGGTGTTTTGATTTCATCATCGTCTTCGTATGTGACCTCGTATCCCAGCTCTTCACCCGCAGCGACGCCGACAGACCAGTAGAGCGGGATGCCGTCGGATTCGACCTTGCCACTGTCAGTACTGCTGTCTGGCTTGTAATACATACCGCGATAGATTCGGCGTGCGGCAATGACAGGCTCTTCCCAGCCATTGTTGGCGATGGCGAGAGGATCCCCCTGGCAGATCTTGTCCGTCAGTTGATTGCCCCCTTCGAGAATGATCCCGATGTTGCCATGCCAGCCGTATGAGGCATAGCAGCGGTAGTCGAAATAGTCGTAGTCGCCATCAGGTGTCGTGGAAAGGGCGTCGGTATCCGTGTTACCAATGGTCTTCACGGAGTCGTCCACCTCGTAGAAACGGGTGCAGTAGGTGGTGTCCGACGATTTGACAGCAACCTGACCCGGTTCCAGGTTTTTTTGAGTCTCCGTGTCGATATAGACTCTTCCGTTGATCGTCACGAACCCGTAACACGCCTCTACCGAGTCAGCGTCCTTGCATCCCTCTTCCAGGGTCAGGACGATATTGCCGTCTTCGTCCACAAGCTTGAGATCCGCTCCGTCCATGTAGAACCTCAGGTTATCATCCTGCTCGGAGAGAAGGTCGGGATCGACATCTTCAGGCAGGCTACCCTCGCCCGGGTTTGCCTTACCGGTCGGAGGCGTATAGAGGCTCGGCTTGGGCTCCCTGGCGATATCGCCCGGAGCTCGCGGGGAAGCCCATGCAAACTGGGATGAAAGTTGCACGCTGCGGGAGGTGTTGGAGCGGTCGGTCCAGGAAACTGTCACGGCGACCTCGGTCGCTGACGTTGTCGGCGTGACACTCGTCGACCTGTCGAAAGTCGCATTGACGCCCTTCAGGGCAGTTTCCGTGCCGGCATAGCCTGCCAGGTAGGGCGTATTGAACTCGCTGGCGTCGGATATCCGGTTGGTCAGGTTACGCATCTCCTCGATGCGCGCCTGCGCCAGCGCGATTGCCTCTGCTCTTGCCTTGTTGTGTCCACTCTGGGTGGAAAACTCTCCCTGGAGGGAGAGGACTGCCAGGACTCCGAAGCTGATGACTGCCAGCGTCACGACGACTTCGATGAGACTGGCGCCCCGCTCTTTCAGGCCGTTGTTGATAACTTTCCCTGTTCTGCACGTCATTAGAAATCTCTCCAACTGCCAGCGGCAGCGCTGAAGGGGCCGATTTGTCGTGTTCTGTTCAACGCATCCGAATGGTAGGTAATATCGAGGCTTCCGCCCGTGTTGTTGGTCACAGTACCACCGGCAATCAACGCTCCGTAGAGGTCGGTATTGCCGGAAACCACGATGGAACCCGTGACGATAACGAGGCCCGAGAAGTGGGGATTGCCAGTCGTGGTCAAATCACCATTGATGATGACGATGGACGGTTGCAAATCCCCTGCATCCACATCACATGGCCGGTTTGACGGCGGCGTCTCCTTGCAGCCAATCGTGGTATTGAAGACGAAGGTCGTGTCTCCCTCGATCCAGATGACCTCATTCAGGGCATGCTGAACATCGACATTGGCAGTCTCCGCTGTCGTCTCGAGCGTCACGACAGATGAACGGTACTGGGCCATCGTCATGCCGAAGAACTTCTCGAACAGCTCGTTGATGTCCATGTTGCCGAGCGTCGTGTCGTTGTCGACGATATCGGGACCGACAGTCAGCTTGTTCGATGACCTGATGGTGCCACACGCGAGTGAAAAATCCATGCAGCTTGGATAAGGGAGACGAGGTGGATCAGCTGTAGGATCACCTTCGTAGTAAGGATCGGCAATTTCGGTTGCCGTCGTATTATTGGATCCGAGATCGATCTCCTCGCCGCTCCAGAGAGTGCTGTCTCCCTCGGGATTCCTGATGGTTGCGGAACCGTCGATGATGACCTGGCCCCTGGCTGTCAGTGGATTGGCAGGCACGAACCCCAGGGATTCGGCCTGGCTTGCGGTCACGGTGATGGTGCGCGTTGCAGTCTCGTCATCGCTCGTGCCTGTCGAAACAATCATGCCGGTGGCAGCAGAGAGTGCTTCGACAGGGTCATCGACAGAAGGATCGGCACCGGGATCGTAAAATCTGACAGTTGCACTGCCTGTTTCAGTAACGATGCGCTTGCTCGGTGGTTCTGTTACTTCTACTGCATCGTAAAAGTAGCCTGCTTCCGGAGGGTCGACTGCCAACAGGACATTGCTGGCATTGTTCCTCGGCGGATTGTTGTCGAGATAGTCGAATGCCGCGGCAATTCCGGCCTCTGCGGCTTCGAACGCCTGTCGCGCTCGCACATCATTGTTCGCGACTTTCTGTTCGATCGAAACCGTCCGGCTGACACTCAGGCTAACCAGCGTGATCAGGAACAGCAGGATGAGTGACATCGCGAGCGTTATGGCGCCCTGCTGCTCGCCTGCTGCTGTTGAGAGCCTTGTCCGTGTCAAGCGGGTATTCATGGGATCACCGTGACGAATTCGTTGCGGACCCTGACACTCTGATCCAGCGAGATTGTCGAAGCGGGATCGGAAACCAGGGAACCGTCCAGGCGGATTCTCACCATCCTGGTATGGACGTTGATGTCACCCGGGTCCGGCGGCGTGTTGAAACAGTCGAACTCCCCGCTGTTATCGGGAACGCTATCACCGTCATCATCCTCGCCATCAGGTTCGCTTGTATTGAGACATTCGGAATCGGCAAGGCTGAACTCCAGCGCATCGACAGCCACTGTGTCCCTGTCCGTCAACGCCAGCCAGTTCCCGGTGGCATCTGTGCAGTCATTGCCATGCGCAGCGTTTTCTCCCATCTGCATCATCTCGACGGCGCCGTTGTTGAGCCGGAAGCCGAATATTTCATAATCCTGATCGCCGTCTCCATCGATGTCCCCCGCCTCGAGCTGATCGTCGATATTCGCATCGTAGGAGAAGAGAATGCACTCACCAGCACCCTGGCCGCCCTCGGAGGTTGTGGAGGTGCTGTCTGCGATCACTGTCAAAAGAGTCGCGTCGGGGACCGCGAATGGATTCGACTGGGGTCTGTCACCGTTTGTGTTGAACCAGTAACCGGCTCGCCTGATGTCATTGACCATGACCGTCATCAGGGTGGTGAGCTCCTGGTTCAGCTTGCTGGTTTTCAGGATCCTGGTGCTGTTGACACTGGAGGCGACATAGACGCCGAACAGGGAGGCGGCGATCACGAGACCGATGGCGACGGAGACCAGCAGCTCGATGATCGAGGCGCCCGCCTGCAACCCGGGATGACGCATCATGAACACTCCTTGTAGCCGGTTACCGGGTGCGCAGAGTCCTGGGCATAGCAGACGTTGATCCGCCCCAGGAGTCCCACAGAAATTGACAGCTTCCTTCCGCCGTCGGAGGTGAGATCGATCGTCCCGCCTGAGGATGTTCCCCGCAGGGAACTGAAGGTGATCTGGATATTGCCACCGGAAGCGCTGACACCCGCATGATCGGTGCTATCGAAGCGCATCAGTACGAGATCAGCTTCTGGATCGAAACTCTTGTCGCCATCGTCAACGACCAGCACACAGGCGCTTGGCCCGGCGGGTGTTGTCTGGGTCGCGTCGCAGAGGTTCCGGTGACTGATGCCGTAGACCCAGGGACTCCCGTTGGCGGAGATGTTGACATGGATGTCCGTCGAGCGCGCGATCGACTCGATGCGCGCCTGCTGCAGATGACTCTGGAGTTGCTCGGCCGCATCGACGAGACGCGCAGAATCCAGGAAGCTCTGCATTGAGGGAAGGCCCAGAGTCAGAAGGACAATGGTGACGGCAAGCGTGATGAGGAGTTCAACAAGCGTAAATCCATTGTGATGTTTAACCATGACATCCATGTCATTTGCCTGTTAGGAGAGTCTTATTCTATACAATTCCGTGACTTATGCTATCACTTCAATAATCAACATGCTACTCATTCATGCAGTCCTGCCGCTGGCGCAGGAAGTCAAACGATTGGCGCCGCCGGACAAGCGGAAAGCTGCTGAACGGGAGATCATACAGCTGCTGAGTCTGTTTTATCACTCAGCAATACTGGCAAGTAGCATTTTCGCCCCGGTTCCTGACCGGGGCAATTTTTTTGAAATCGGGAATAACGCAGCGCGGAGCAGTGGCCAGGGCCGAACCGGCACCTGGCAGCTTCCCACCATTCCATCCGGACAATAAAAAAGGGCCCGTCAGCAGATGCCGGACCCTTGTGTATATTGGTCGGGGTGAGAGGATTTGAACCTCCGACCACCGCAACCCCATTGCGGTGCGCTACCAGGCTGCGCTACACCCCGAAAAAATGAAGCGGCATCCTAATCCGGGGATGCCGCCATGTCAATGAAGAAACGCCTGAGAGACGCCTGCTAGCGCTTCAGGATCTTATGAATTTCTTCAAGTTCCATTCTTAACTGTTTGATTAACTGCTGACTTTCCTGGTGATCCTGCTTTGCCGCGTCGCCCGAGAGTTGCTGGCGCGCACCCCCGATGGTGAAGCCCTGCTCGTAGAGCAGACTGCGGATCTGACGGATCATCATGACATCGTGGCGCTGGTAGTAGCGGCGGTTGCCGCGGCGCTTGACGGGCTTCAGCTGCGGAAACTCCTGCTCCCAGTAGCGCAGTACATGCGGCTTGACCGCACACAGCTCGCTGACCTCGCCGATGGTAAAATAGCGTTTTCCCGGAATCGCCGGGAGTTCGACATGGGATTCACTCGCGTCCAGCATAACCTTCCACCTTTGCTTTCAGTTTCTGACCGGGACGAAACGTCACGACACGGCGTGGCGTGATGGGAATCTCTTCACCGGTCTTGGGATTGCGACCGGGCCGCTGCTTTTTCTCGCGAAGATCGAAGTTGCCGAAACCGGAGAGCTTGACCTGGTTGCCAGCTTCCAGAGATCGCTTGATCTCCTCGAAGTAGAGCTCGACCAGCTCCTTGGCCTCACGCTTGTTGAGCCCGACTTCGTCGAAGAGGCTCTCTGCAAGATTCGCTTTTGTCAGCGTCATTTATGATTCCCTCAGCCTTGCACCGAGTTTGTCGTTCAGTGCGTCCAGAACTGTCTCAGAAGCCCTTTGGACTTCATGGTCTTCAAGTGTCCTCGATTTTTCCTGTAAAATCAAGCTCAAAGCAAGGCTTTTTCTATGTGATTCGATATTTTCACCCTCGTAGACATCAAACAGCCGGATATCCCGCACGATCTCCGGTGACGCCTCGCGGATGACGCGTTTCACATCCGCGAAAGCCACGTCGCGATCGACAAGGATCGCCAGGTCGCGCCGGATGCTCGGAAATTTCGAAATGGGCTCGAACGCGGGAACGCGCCCCTCGTCGAGGGATTCGAGTTCGATTTCAAAGAGATAGGCCTTGCCCTTGAAACCGATCGATTTCTCGAGTGCCGGGTGGATCAGCCCGAGCCAGCCGACATGCGCGTCGCCACGCCGGATGCGCGCACTCTGCCCCGGGTGCAGCGCGGGATGCGCCTCGACGCTGAAGCTGAATTCATCGACGGCACCCGTCAGCGCGAGAATCGCCTCGACATCGCCCTTCAGGTCGAAGAAGTCGACCGGACGGGTCTGCTGCGCCCACTGCTCCTGCACGAGGTCCCCGAACAGGAGGCCAGAAAGACATTTTTTCTGTTGTATTTCATTATCTTGAGATGTAAATTTCAATCCAGACTCATATATTCGCAGGCGTGACTGTTGACGTGCGATATTGTGTTTCGCCGTCTCGAGCAGCCCAGCCCAGATGGTCGGTCGCATGACCGCCATGTCCGATGAAATCGGATTGGCCAGCTCGATGCGCTCGCCTTGCGGGTCGAGCGCATCCGCGGTCTCGGGGCTGATGAAGCTGTAGGAGATGACTTCCTGGTAGTCGCGGCTGTCGAGCAAGGATCGCGCCCGCGCCAGTGAAAAACCACTCTCGGGAGGCAGGTGCATCGTCAGCGGCTGGTGGCCATGCGTCGACGGAATATTGTCGTAGCCGTGTATGCGCGCCAGCTCCTCGATGAGATCGGCCTCGATAGCGACATCGAATCGCCAGGTCGGCGGCGTGACGAGCCAGCCGCCATCCGCTGGTTCCACCGCCATGCCGAGGCGCGTCAGGATCGAAATCACCCTGCCATCATCCAGGTCGATACCCAAGAGGCGCCTGATGCGGCTCTTCCGGAGCATGATGGCGTCTCGCGCGAGCGAGAACCCCTCGGCGAGTGCCTCGGTCACGGGACCGGGCTGACCGCCGACGATGTCGAGCAGCAGCCGGGTCGCGCGCTCGATGGCCCTGCCCTGCAGTGCAGGATCGACGCCGCGCTCGAAGCGGTGCGAGGAATCCGTGTGCATGCCGTAGTGGCGCGCCTTGCCGGTGATCGCCAGCGGCGAGAAAAAGGCGCTTTCGAGCAGGATGTCGCTAGTTTCAACGGTCACGCCGCTGTCGGCGCCGCCCATGATGCCGGCCATGGCCAGCGCTTTTGCATTATCGGCGATGACGAGCGTCTGCGCATTCATCTCGACCTCCTCGCCGTCGAGCAATGCCAGTGTCTCGCCGGGTGCTGCCATGCGCACCCTGATGCGGCCATCGATCTTCGCGAGATCGAAGCCATGCATGGGCTGGCCGAGTTCGAGCAGGATGTAATTCGTGACGTCGACGACCGGGCCGAGGCTGCGGATGCCGCCGCGACGCAGTTTTTCCTGCATCCAGAGCGGTGTTTCGGCAGTCGGGTCGATGCCCCTGATGACGCGGCAGAGGTAGCGCGGACAGGCCTCGGAAGCATCGAGATCGACACGCATGGCGTCGTCGACAACGGGCTCGACGTCGGCGAAGTGCGGCAGTGTCAGGTCGCAGCTGTTGAGCGCCGAGATGTCGCGCGCGACACCGATCATGCTCAGGCAGTCGCCGCGATCCGGCGTCAGGTCGACCTCGATCAGCGCATCATCGAGATTCAGCCAGTCCCGGAAGTCGGCGCCAGGCGGCGCGTCGGCAGGCAGCGGCATGATGCCGTCGGAGGACTCGGCCAGGCCCAGCTCGGCGGCCGAGCAGATCATGCCGAGAGACTCTACACCGCGCAGTTTCGCCTTCTTGATGGCGAAGCCGCCGGGCAGCACCGCGCCGACGGTTGCGACCGGGACGCGCATGCCGGCCGCGACATTGCTTGCGCCGCAGACGATCTGCAGGGGGGCGCCGGCACCGACATCGACGCTCGTAACGCTGAGCTTGTCGGCATCCGGGTGCTGCTCTTTCGTCAGCACCTCGCCGACGACGACGCCGTGAAACCCGGGCGCGGCTTTCTCGACGCTGTCGACCTCGAGGCCGGCCATGCTGAGCTGATGCGAAAGCGCATCTGTATCGATGTCCGGATTGACCAGTTCTCGTAACCAGGATTCACTGAATCGCATGCTTCTGTTCCCAAATGGTGATGCTGGAGTGCATATAGCTCAGGCGAACTGCTTCAGAAAACGCTGGTCGTTCTCGAAGAAGAGCCGCAGGTCGTTGACGCCGTAGCGCAACATCGCGAGGCGCTCGACGCCCATGCCGAAGGCGTAGCCCGTGAATGCCTCGTTGTCGATATCGACATGGCGGAACACTTCCGGGTGGATCATGCCGCAGCCGAGGACCTCGAGCCAGCCGGTGTGGCTGCAGACCCGGCACCCCTCTCCGCCGCATATGACGCACTCGATATCGGCCTCCGCCGACGGCTCCGTGAAAGGGAAGTAGGAGGGACGGAAGCGCACCCTGAGCTCCTTCTCGAAGAAGGCGACGAGAAAGTCGTGCAGGATGCCCTTGAGGTCGCCGAAGGTCACCTCCTCGTCGACCATGAAGCCCTCGACCTGGTGAAACATCGGCGTATGCGTCAGGTCCGAGTCGCATCGGTAGACGCGCCCCGGCGCGATGACGCGCAGCGGCGGCCTCCTGTTCTCCATGGTGCGGATCTGCACGGGCGAGGTGTGCGTGCGCAGTAGCAGGTGCTCGTCGAAGTAGAAAGTGTCGTGCATGGCGCGCGCGGGGTGGTGCTCCGGGATATTCAGCGCCTCGAAGTTGTGGAAATCGTCCTCGATCTCGGGCCCCTCCTCGACTTCGAAACCGGCGCTGCGGAACAGGGTTTCGATACGCTCGAGCGTGCGCGTGACGGGATGCGCACCGCCGACGCCGAGTCCGCGTCCGGGCAGTGTCACGTCGACGCGCTCCTGCTCGAGCCGGGCGTTGAGCGCTTCGGATTCCAGCGTCTGCTTACGCGCCTGGATCGCCTCCTGCAACGCCTGCTTGGCCTTGTTGATCTGCTGCCCCGCCGCAGGGCGCTCCTCCTTTGGCAGCTTGCCGAGCTGTTTCAGCTGCTCGGTGAAGAGCCCGCTCTTGCCGAGATAGTCGACGCGGATCGCGTCGAGCGCCTGCAGGTCTGTCGCCGCCGCAACCGCCGCCGTGGAGGTTTCGAGAATGTGTTCCAGTTCAGATGCCATGTCACAGTTTCCGGTAAACAAAAAAGGGAGTGAGACCACCAAGGTCCACTCCCTTTCAGACTCAATCGGCGAGATTGATTAAGCGAGTGCTGCCTTGGCTTTTTCCGCCAGGGCGCCAAACGCTGCCTTGTCGTGCACGGCGAGATCGGCAAGCATCTTGCGATCGACCCCGATGCCGGCCTTGTTGAGGCCATCCATCATGCGGCTGTAGGAGATGCCATTGTTGCGCGCCTCGGCGTTGATACGCGTGATCCAGAGCGAGCGGAACTGGCGCTTCTTCTGGCGGCGGTCACGGTAGGCGTACTGGCCGGCCTTGATGACGGCCTGCTTGGCAACGCGATAGACCTTGCGGCGCGCGCCGTAGTAGCCCTTCGCCTGTTTCAGAACTTTCTTGTGTCGTGCGTGTGCGGTTACACCGCGTTTTACTCTGGGCATTGCTCAGTCCTCCGGATCAGACGTAGGGAAGCATGCGGCGTGCAACGGCCACATCCGCCTTGTGCAGCTGCGCGGGTGAGCGCAGATGACGTTTACGCTTGGTGCTCTTCTTCGTCAGGATGTGACGACGATGGGACTGGGCCCGCTTGAAATTGCCGGAGCCGTTCTTGCGAAAGCGCTTGGCGGCACCGCGGTTGGTTTTGATCTTTGGCATTTTCGTTCTCCACATGTTGTCCAGCCGTGGCTGGCGGGTTACTGATACAACAGCCCAGGCAATGCCATTGCGCCCGGCTGTTGCTTGGCCGACATCGGCCGGATTCTGTGCCCTACTTTTTCAGCGGGCCGAGCACCATCACCATCTGGCGCCCTTCCATCGCAGGTTTCTGCTCGACCTGCCCGTATTCCTCGAGATCTTTCTCGACGCGCTGCAGGAAATCGAAACCGAGCTCGCGATGCGCGTGTTCGCGGCCGCGAAAACGCATGGTGACCTTGACCTTGTTCCCCTGCTCGAGAAACTTGATCAGGTTGCGCAGCTTGATCTTGTAATCGCCGATGTCCGTCGCGGGACGGAACTTGATCTCCTTGATCTGGACCTGCTTCTGCTTTTTCTTGGCGGCCTGCTTCTGCTTCTTCTGCTCGAAGACATGTTTGCCGTAGTCCATGATCCGGCAGACCGGTGGTTCCGCGTTGGGAACGATCTCGACGAGATCCTCTCCGGCTTCCCGCGCTGCCCTGAGCGCCTCTTCGATAGAAACAATGCCTACCTGTTCACCGTCCGCTGCGATCAGTCTGACTTCGACTGCCGAGATGTCATCATTGAGACGGTTACGCTTGTCTTGTTTAGCGATAGCAAATTCTCCGCAAGAAAAAACAACAAGAAAGCACCGGGCGTCCGGTGCTTTCAGTCAATACTCATGTGCGCGCCGCAACGGCTTCTGCGAGCTTGCCGGCGAAGGCATCGACGGGCATGGACCCGAGATCTTCCCCGCCCCGCGTGCGTACGGCAACGGAGCCGTTTTCCATCTCCCTGTCGCCGACGACGAGCAGGAAAGGAACGCGCTGCAGTGTGTGCTCGCGGATTTTAAAGCCGATCTTCTCATTTCTCAAGTCTGTTTCGACGCGAAATCCCTGATCATTCAGGGATTTTGCCACTTTTTTGACATAATCGGCCTGTTTGTCCGTGATATTCATCACCATCGCCTGTACGGGCGCCAGCCAGACTGGCATGGCCCCGGCGTAGTGCTCGATGAGAATCCCGATGAAGCGTTCGAGTGAACCGAGGATCGCGCGGTGCAGCATGACCGGGACCTTCTTGGTGTTGTCCTCGGCGACATAGGTCGCATCGAGGCGTCCCGGCATGGAGAAATCGAGCTGGATGGTGCCGAGCTGCCAGACACGGTCGAGGCAGTCGCGCAGTGAATACTCGATTTTCGGACCGTAGAAGGCACCCTCGCCCGGCTGGAGCTCCCACTCGAGTCCCTGGGAATCGAGCGCCTCCTCGAGCGCCTTCTCGGCCTTGTCCCATGTCTCGTCCGATCCCACGCGTTTTTCGGGGCGCGTCGACAGCTTGATCAGCACGTCCTCGAAGCCGAAGTCCGTGTAGACCTCGAACAGCAGGTCGTTGAATGCGATCACTTCGGTCAGAATCTGCTCCTCGGTGCAGAAGATATGCGCGTCATCCTGCACGAAATTACGCACGCGCATGAGGCCGTGCAGTGTCCCCGATGGCTCGTTGCGGTGGCAGGAGCCGAACTCGGCCAGGCGCAGCGGCAGGTCGCGGTAGCTCTTCAGGCCATGGTTGTAGATCTGGATGTGCGCCGGACAGTTCATCGGCTTGATGGCGTAATCTCGATTCTCCGAGTGTGTCGTGAAAATCATGTCGCCGAACTTGTCCCAGTGACCGGACTTCTCCCACAGGCTGCGATCGATCACCTGCGGGGTATGGACTTCCTGATAGCCGTGATCTCGCAGCTTGTCGCGAATGTACTCCTGAACGGCCAGATAGATGCTCCAGCCCTTGTCGTGCCAGAAGACCATGCCCGGGGCCTCTTCCTGGGAGTGGAAGAGGTCGAGCGCCTTGCCGATCTTGCGGTGGTCGCGCTTCTCGGCCTCCTCGAGACGGTGCAGGTAGGCGTTGAGCTCCTTCTTGTCGCGCCACGCCGTTCCATAGACACGCTGCAGCATCTCGTTGCCGGAATCGCCGCGCCAGTAGGCACCGGCGACCTTCATGAGCTTGAAGCCCTTTCCGAGCTTGCCTGTCGAGGGCAGGTGCGGACCGCGGCAGACATCGAACCATTCGCCCTGGCGGTAGACCGAGACCTCCTCGCCTTCCGGAATGATGTCCTCGATGATTTCGACCTTGTAGGTCTCGCCGATGGCGCGGAAGGTCTTCCTGGCCTCGTCGCGGTCCCACACCTCGCGGACAATCGGCAGGTCGCGCTTGACGATTTCGTGCATGCGCTGCTCGATCTTCTTGAGGTCATCCGGCGTGAAGGGTTCCTCACGCGCGAAGTCGTAGTAGAAGCCATTCTCGATGGCCGGCCCGATGGTCACCTGTGTTCCGGGGTAGAGTTCCTGCACGGCCTGCGCCATGACATGGGCCGCATCGTGGCGCAGCAGCTCGAGCGCCTCCTCGTCGCGGCTCGTGACGATCGCGACCTCGGCGTCACCCTCGATGACATGCGAGGCATCGACGAGCGTGCCGTCGACCTTGCCGGCGAGCGTCGCCCTGGCGAGGCCCGGGCCGATATCCGCTGCGATGTCGGAGATTGACACCGGGTGATCGAAGCTGCGGGTGGAACCGTCGGGAAGTGTAATCTGGGGCATTGTCCTGAACTCCAGTGGTGGCCCATACGAGAGGTCACTTGAAAAGAGGGCTATTCTAAAGACTCGTGCCCGTCAACTCAACGACCACAAGCGATGCAGGCCGCCTGGCACCCCTGATCCGGACTGTCGCCGCACGCCATCCTGGCGCAGGACGCAGGCTTGTGGCTGCCGGTAACTGCAACAGGTAACAGCCCGGCAGGAACCCGACGCTGCTTGCCGCATCGCCCTGTGATTCACCATGCCGCATACATAGATGATATTCGATAGGTCGGATCGAAACTATCTGCTTTTATCCAGTAAGGCTTCTCATTATAAAGAGCGGACTGTCAGGAAACCCTGAGCTACGCCCATGCGTGTCTTCAACGAGATTCGATTCGACAATCTGCGCGGCGATCTTTTCGGCGGCGTGACTGCTGCCATCATTGCCCTGCCGATGGCGCTCGCATTCGGTGTCGCCTCTGGCGCCGGACCCGCGGCCGGTCTTTATGGCGCCGTGCTGGTCGGCCTGTTCGCTGCCCTGTTCGGATCCACGCCGACACTGATTTCAGAACCGACAGGTCCCATGACCGTCATCATGACGGCCGTCATCGCGCAACTCATCGCGGCAAACCCGCAGGAAGGTATGGCGATGGCCTTCACGGTCGTGATGATGGCCGGCCTGTTCCAGATTCTCTTCGGCATCCTCAAGCTCGGCCATTACGTCACCCTGATGCCCTACACGGTGGTGTCGGGCTTCATGACCGGGATCGGGGTCATACTCATCGTCCTGCAACTCGGTCCCTTCCTGGGCCAGGCGACACCTCCCGGTGGCGTCATCGGCACCATGACGTCGCTGCCGGAGCTTCTGGGCAACATCGAGCCGGTGGAAACCGCCCTTGCACTCATGACTTTCGCGCTGCTGGTGTTCTTCCCGAAAAGACTGCGACGCTACATGCCGCCGCAGCTTCTCGCGCTGGTCATCGGCACGCTGATTGCGATCTTCTTCCTCGGCGACGCGGAGATCCGCCGCATCGGAGAGATTCCCACGGGGCTTCCGGAGCTGCAACTGCCCCTCTTCACGGCGGATCAATGGCAGACGATGATCCTCGATGCCGCCGTCCTGGCAGTGCTCGGCAGTATCGACGCCCTGCTGACATCCGTCATCGCCGAGAACCTGACCCGCAAGGAGGGCAACGCCAACAAGGAGCTCGTCGGCCAGGGCATCGGCAACCTCGCCTCGGGACTCTTCGGTGGCATGCCCGGCGCCGGTGCAACCATGGGCACGGTCGTCAATATCCAGACGGGTGGACGCTCGGCGCTTTCGGGCCTGACCCGTGCCCTGCTTCTGCTGGTCGTCGTGCTCTGGGCAGCCGACCTGACCGCGGAGATCCCGCTGGCAGTGCTCGCCGGCATCGCGCTGAAAGTGGGCGTCGACATTATCGACTGGTCCTTTCTGAAACGCGCCCACATCGTCTCCATGCGGGCGACATTGATCATGTACGGCGTGATCGCGCTGACCGTCTTTGTCGATTTGATCGCGGCTGTCGCGATCGGTGTCTTCATCGCCAACCTGCTGACCATCGAGCGCATGGCCAAGTTGCAGAGCGAGTCCGTCAAGGCGATTACCGACCGGGACTCCGAAAAGCATGAACTCAGCCATGTCGAGCAGACCCTGCTGGAACGCGCACACGGAAAGATTCTGGTGTTTTCGCTCGGCGGCCCGCTCTTCTTCGGTATGGCCAAGACGATCGCCCGCCAGTACGCTGTCCTGTCCGGCCACGAGGTGCTGATCGTCGACCTGACGGATGTTCCCTCTCTCGGAGTCTCATCCTCGCTGGCGCTGGAGAAGATGGTGCTGGAGGATATGGAAGCGAATCGCCCGGTCTTTCTCGCCGGCCTCTCGGACGCCGTGCGCAGTCGTCTAGGCAAGCTCGGCCTGCTCGAGCGAATTCCACCCGACCACATCCTCGAGACGCGCCGCGAGGCGCTCGCGAAGGCTTCCGCACTGCTCGAGGATGGCGAGGAGTCCCGTAGCGGAAACGCCTCGCCCGCGACACAAACCCCGGCTTCGGACTGACTGGCATGAGCATGGGCATGATGACATCAACTGTCACCGGCAAGATTGCATTGGCGAGGAAAGCCGGCACCGGCCGCAGGCAGCGTTTTGCGGGGCCTGAACAAAAACAGGCAACGCTACACCACTCCGGGTTAAAATACGCGCTTGTGCCTGGAACAACCACGCCATGATTTCACTTCGCACCTACGTCTACATCGACTCGCTACAGCCGCAACTCGCGGCCTATATGGCGACCGTGTCGCAGGGTTTTCTCCCTGTGCCGGGCGATGCGTGTCTCTGGATCGAGGTCTCTCCGGGCATGGCGGTACACCGGCTGACTGACAGGGCACTGAAGGCGACGCGAGTCCACCTCGCCCAGCAGGTGGTGGAGCGCGCTTATGGCTCGATGGTCATCCACCAGCGCGACCAGAGCGATGTCGTCGAGGCGGGCCGCATTCTCCTCGACAGCATGAATGCCCAGGTGAGCGACCGGGAGCCTCCGCGCGTGGCCTGGCAGGAGATCATTCGTGGCATGACGCCGGACCACACGGTGCTGATCAACCGCCAGGACCGCCGGGGGTCGATGATCCTTCCCGGACAAAGCATGTTTATCCTCGAGACCGACCCGGCAGGCTATATCGTCTATGCAGCGAACCAGGCGGAAAAGGCTGCCAACATCACGCTCATCGACGTGCGCGCTGTCGGCGCCTTCGGCAGGCTCACGCTGGCGGGCAGCGAGGCCGATGTCGACGAGGCCGCAGCCGCGGCGCTGGCCGCAATCCGCACGCCCTCCGGAACCTGAAGCAGTTACCGCCATGCACCGTAGCGAACTCCTTGCCCTTCTCGACCAGCACAGCACACGCTTCAACGTGGAGGCCGGCTACATCCGCCGCACGCGCGCTTTCGTCGAACGCAATCCCGACTGTTTCAACAGGGAGCTGGAGGAAGGACATGTGACCGGCTCGGCATGGGTCGTCAATCCGGCGCGCGACAAGGCGCTGCTGATGCACCACCGCAAGCATGACCAGTGGTTCCAGCCCGGGGGCCATGCGGATGGCGACGCCGATATCCTGCGCGTTGCACTGCGCGAGACGCACGAAGAGACCGGCATTCCTGCCGAGGAAATCCGGCTTGTGGACGGCAGTGTTTTTGACGTGGATATCCACACGATCCCACCCATGCATGGCGATCCCAGGCACGTGCATTTCGACATCCGCTTCCTGGTCGAAATCGACGACCGTCTCCCTGTTCCCGGTAACGATGAATCCCACGACGTGATCTGGGTGCCGCTCTACCATGTCTCGCGCTACAACAACAACCTCTCGACCTACCGCATGGTGGAAAAGACGCGCCAGATGAGGGACCACCGCCGCTGACATGCGCGGCAGGCGTCGCGATCGATCAGGAAGCTCGCTTGCGCTTCTTCTTGGGTCCTGGCGCCTTTGCCGCGGGTTCGGTCCTGTTGAAGTCATCGGCCAGCTCCGGCCACTGGTCGAGCATGCGCGCCCGCATCTGGGGCTCGAATTCGAGTGCGAATTCGAGAAATGCCCTGGCGACGAGTGACAGCTCCTTGCCTTTCAGATGGACCATGTACCACTGGCGCATGATGGGAAAGCCCTCGACATCAAGCAGGCAAACAGGCCCGTTGGCACCTTCGAGTGCCAGTGTGTGAAGCGAGAGAACAGAGATGCCAAGGCCGCCGACAATCGCATGCTTGATCGCCTCGTTGCTGCCGAGTTCCATGCGGACATGCGGGCGCAAGCCATGTTGTTCGAACAGCCGCTGCGTTGCATCGCGGATGCCTGAGCCGGGTTCGCGCAGGATCAGGGGCTCTTCGGCAATTCTCGACAGAGGAATGTCCTTCTCCCTGGCCAGCGGATGATCATGCCGCGCCATGACGACGAGCGGATTGGGGGCAAAGGGATAGGCAACGATATCGGACTGGTCCATGGGGGTCTGGCCCATGATGTAGAGATCGTCCTCGTTGGCGTAGATGCGCTCGATCACCCGCTCCCTGTTGGAGACCTTGAGCGCTACTTCGATACCCGGGTACTGCTGGCAGAACTCGCCGAGCACTTCGGGAGTGAAATACTGAGCCGTCGTGATCACCCCGAGCCGCAGGCGGCCGCGACGGATGCCCTTGAGATCCGACATCTTCATTTCGAGGTTGGCGAGGGTCTGGAACATGGTCCTGACCGACTGGTAGAGCTCCTCGCCTGCCTCCGTCGGGCGCACGTTCCGGCCGATCTGCTCGAACAGGGGCAGGCCCAGGGAGTCAGCCAGTTTCTTGGTCTGCATGGAGACCGTCGGCTGGGTCAGGAAGAGTTCCTCTGCCGCTCGCGTGAAGCTTCCGAGGCGGACGATGGCCTCGAAGATCTGTAACTGGCGCAGCGTGGTGTGCCGGATCAGATATTCCGGCATCGCGGCCGGCGGTGTGTAGGTTTGCCCGTTGCTTTCTGACATGCCGTACTTTATCGACCAGCGTCGCCGGGATTGTCAAGCCTGGGCTGCCAACGGGCCAGGTGATCCGGAATGGGACAGGCCATGTCCGGAGACGGGTTGAGTAGATAAATCAGTCTGGCCAGACTCGCCTGCCGCTCTGGTAATTTCCACCCGCTGGCTTGCGGCGTGCGGAGGAGTCCGGAGCCGTTGTCTTGGCAGCAGGTTTAGTGGCAGTTTCGGGTTTTGGCGCCGGGGTGGCCGCTTTCTTCTTGGCCGGGCTGCGACGCGCGCTGGTCTTCTTGCTCTTGGTGGCGGCCTGCTTGGTCTTGCGAATCGAAGCGACCAGTTGATCGCCGGTCTTGTCTTTGGAAGTCATGTTCAGGTTTCCATATAGATCTTGAGTTCGTCGATCAGTTGCCTGATCTCGTCCGCGGCCGCTGCGCCACGGCTGCCCATTTGCAGCACGCTTCGCCCTTGCAGGATGGCATTGCGGTGCGCGACACGACGACGAATTGCTGTGCTGGCCGCAGGCAGGCTCAACTCCTGGAGAGCATCGGCTGCCAGCCGGGAGAGGCGTGTTCGCGGTTCACTCTGGTTGATGACGAGCAATGCGCGCAAGCCCGGATTGACCTTTCTTGCCTTGTTGACCTCTGTCTCGATATGGACACTGGCCCACAGATCGAGCGGTGAGGGTTGTACCGGTATGATGACCAGATCGCTGACGCGCAAGGCATCTCGCGTCTGATCCGAGTGCACCGAGGGGGGACAATCGACGACGCAGTAGGAGACATCCTCGGCACTCCTGACCTGATCCTCGACACCGATGCTGGCATCGGCCACGTTCAGCACGCAGTCGTCGCCAGCGATGTTGAACCACTGCAGGGAGGAGCCTTGCGGGTCGGCATCGAGCAGCACCGTTGGCGCCAGTTCGTTGAAAGCGCTGGCAAGGTTGATGGCGAGGGTCGTTTTGCCCGCGCCGCCCTTGTTACCGACAAGCGCAATGACTTGCATGCGTTTCAAGTATCCTCGTTATATCCACCGATGTCGTCAAGCTGTTGCGCAAACCTGCGTTTCGCATCCGAGATCGCTTCACTGTCATCGTCCGCATGGATCGTGACATTGAGGTAATCCTTGCCGAAGCCCATGTCCGGATAGTAACCCTCCTTTTCGGAGAGTTCGGCTGCCCTGTCGAGGAAGTCTCTCAATGCCTCGTAACCAGGGAACTGATAACGCCTTTCCAGTCTTGGAGGACGGCTTCTCTCTTCCCATCGGCGGCCCATCAGGATGAGCTCCTTCTCCCGATTGCTCGGGACCTGGGATTGCCCACGGGTATCGTCACGTCACTTCCGGCGTGTCCCCTGAGTTCCTGGAGCCATTGTCCGAGTTCCTTGTGGTGGGACTCTTCATCGGCCAGCAGGCCTTCGAAGAACAGCCTGTCATCGTGCAGCCCCGCACGGGCGCAATGCCGCGCAGCGTCACGGTAGAGGCCGATCAACTCCAGCTCAAAGGCAAGGTTGGACTCGAGGAGTTCAACCAGGCTGCGGGCGAGCTTGACTGGCCTGAGTTGTGATGCGCCGGGTGCCACACCGATCGCAAGCATGCGCTCGATGATGCGGTTGGCATGCTCCAGCTCTTCGAGTGCCTCGCCGCGCAGGCGTGCTGCGGGCTCGGCCAGCCCCCAGGTGGACACAAGTCGTCCCTGGGTACTGTAGAGCTGTACCGCAGAGAGTTCCAGGCTCAGGGCCCTGCCCAGGTATCCCAGAACTCTCTGATCGGTCTGTGCGGCCAGCATCGACCTGAATCTCCGTAAGGGGGTTCAGGCTTACTCTGCGGAACCGCCAGTCGGCAGTACAGGCTCAACCTCGCGGTGCGGGCGTGCGATGATGTGTGCTGCAACGAGGCCGTCACCGACACGCTCGCATGCGTCTGCGCCAGCGCGCACTGCTGCGTTGACTGCACCGGTTTCACCACGGACCAGTACCGTGACATAACCGCCGCCAACGAATTCACGACCGATGAGACGAACTTCTGCCGCCTTGGTCATGGCGTCTGCTGCTTCGATTGCCGGAACCAGACCGCGGGTCTCGATCATGCCAAGAGCAATACCGTAGTTTTCATTTGCCATCGTTTTCTCTCCGTTTACCTAAATAGAAAGCTTGTAGTGTTGAAAGCTTGTAGTGTTGAATTACTGTTTGCCGAGAATCGGCTCAACCTCGCGGTGCGGACGCGCGATGATGTGCGCCGCTACCAGACCGTCACCGACCCGCTCACAGGCGTCGGCTCCGGCACGAACCGCCGCGTTAACCGCGCCTGTCTCGCCCCGGACCATGACGGTGACATAGCCACCGCCGACGAATTCACGACTGATCAGTCGCACTTCTGCCGCCTTGGTCATGGCGTCAGCTGCTTCGATGGCGGGCACCAAGCCACGCGTCTCGATCATGCCCAGTGCGATGCCGTAGTTTTCAGTTGCCATCGTTGTCTCCTTTTGCCCCTTTACAAGGAATGTTGAAACTCATAGTCATTCGGTTGTCGTCTCAGTGACCGCTCTCTTCGTCCTGTGGCGGCCATTCATCAATGACACCGCAGATAGTGAGATCGGTCAGGATCTCGAAATCACCGGCGGCAAAACGCGCCGCAGATCCACTCGCCAGGAAGACCCAGTCTCCCGGCTTGGCGCCGACAGGGTCGGTTGCCGCCTGACGCTTGCCCGCCTCGTCGCGAACGATCCGGAAGACGGAGTGCTTGATGCCCTCGACGCGCGAGGTGCAGACAAGGGAGCCCTCAACCTGCAGGATTTGCATTTTCAGCCTCTCCCTTCTCTTCCGGCGGCCACTTGTCGATGATGCCGACAATGGTCAGGTCACTCGGATAGCCCTTGCTGCCGGCGGCCTCACGCGCAGCGGAGCTGCCGACGCAAATCACCCAGTCGCCCGGCTTGGCGCCGACTGCATCGACGGCGACTTGCAGCGAACTGCCGTCTCGCACGACTTGCAGATGCTTGTGCTCCATCTCGGCGATACGGTTGGTCGAAACCAGCGGACGTTCTACCTGGCAAATCTTCATCAGTGAGCCCCCGCCCTTGCCTGCGCGTTTACCGAACAGGCCAGGATCTCGATCGAATCACTTGCATCGCAATCGCGCGTGACCCGCAGGACATGCAGCAAGCCGCGACCGGCAAGATCGTCATAACGTGTCATCAGCGCATCTGCGACTCGCGCGCAATGCTCTTCTGCACGCCCTCTGGAGCCGGGCACACGGCCGTGATAATCGAAACGCACGATGACCGGTACCGGAAGGCTGTGAGACACGTTAAGGCCGGTGAATATCTTGATGCCAACATCCAGGTCAGCCGTTGCCTCCTCGACCGTATCGAGGTAAGCGAAATACATCAGGTTACGCAGCTGGATTTCCTCGAAACCGACACCCGCTCCAATGAAACGCTCGGCATGACCGATATCAGCATAGTGACTTCCGTGATTGCTGCGTACGTAGGCAATCTGCGAAAAGTTGTTCTCGATCAGTCGCTCGATGAGCTGCGCCATCCCGGGCGTCACCTCTGGAGAGGTCTCACGCACAGCTGTCGCAATCGCAGCTGTTGCATCCGATGCGCCCATGCGGGCAGTGGCATCAAAGAGTGCCAGCGCATCGACAGCCACATCCAGATCGATCTTGCCCATTGCATCCGGCACGTGGACGCGAATGGCATCGGTGTCGGTGTCGAGCCCGATCAGCAGCAGGTCGATCGATGCGCCGCAGCAGAAGCTGTTCTCAATTGCCTCGCGAAAGGCATTGAGCTTCTCGAGCCCGGCACGCGCAGCTGCAGCCGTGTCGGATCCGTGTGCTGCACACCCCTGGTGAGCCGGGTCGACGGAACTGTAGTGATAGACGACCGCTTTCAGGTAGCGGGTCGGCTCATCAGCAGTGTTCGGCTGCCCTTCACGGTATCGTCCGAGTTCAACCTCGACCCACTTCTGGATGCTGTCCTCGATATCGAAAAGCGCCCCTGCATAGGACTTGCGGCGTACGGCCTCCTGCGGAAGTCTCAGCACGTAGCGTACGACGTGCGCGAGTCGACCATCGGCACAGGGCGAGATATCCAGGGTGTGGAATCCGCATGCCTGCAGGAATTCATCAAAACCTGCTGCATCACCGCTCGCCAGCGGGTTATTCATGTAATAGTCGTCGCAGAATCGCTTGTAGGTCGAAAAGACACACCATGCAAAGAGTCGGCGCATATCGAGCTGTTCAACCCAGGCATCCTGCAGTATGTCGTCAGGCAATTCGAAACCGAGTGCATCCCGCGCAATGCGCTGGGCCTGCTGCTCGAAATCCTTCTCGTGTTGCACTGCGGAAATCTGCTTCAGTGTCGGGACGATGGAATCAAAGGCCTCCTTGACGTTCCGCTCGTAGCTAAAGAGCGTTTCGTTCTCGCCGACGCGGCACAGAGGATGGCCGGAGCCACCGCCGCGAACCAGGCCGCCGTCAGCCAGGCCGACCGCACCCGGACGGCGCAGAGGCGCCGGTCCATAGCGGTTGCCGGCATTCCTGGCTGATTGTCGTGTCGAACGAAGCATCATCTCTTTACGCTACTCGGCCTTCAGCCACGCGCCCCGCCGGAGTAAGTGATCAGGGAACCACTCTCGGTGTTGCCACTGGATCCCGTTACGCGGCTGACGGGTTGCGGCGCTTCCTGCGGCTGTACTGCACGTGCTCCCATGGCACCTATCGGGGCGCTACCGCGCATTGTCATGTTTCGACGCGTCGCGGAGGCACCCTCGGTGCCGGTCACGTGATCGCCGCGTTCCCAGTCGTCGCCCGTGATCTTGGGGCCCGCATCCATGCCCTCGCCCGTGATACGGGACTTGACGCGGCCTTCGATCTCTCCGACGGTTTCCTGAATGGGCTCGGGGGCACGCTCGCCCTGGCCAAAACGCGCTTCTTCAGTACCTGTCACCTTGCCACCGGCCATGCCGAAGGGTCCTGTGATCTGGCTGCTGTTTTCATATTGCGAGCCAGTGACATGGCTGCGGTGTGCCGGCTGCATGGATGCATGCGACGGGCCGCCGGTGCTGAAATCAGACCAGGGCTCGCCATCGATCGGACGTGGAAAGTCTGCGCTGCCAGGCTCCGAAGCCGTTGCAGGACAAGCTTCGGCGACCTGGTCAGCACCGACATACGGGGTACCGCTGACGGTTTCGCAGGCGCCTTTCTCATCACCGGTCATACGACCGCCGACCGAGGGCTGTTGTCCTGTCATTTGCGCGCCGAAGTTCCGGCGGCTCGGAGCCGTGCGCTTTTTTGCAGCATTTGCCGCAGGCGCTTCGCAATAGGTATCGAGTTGTTCGCTGCCTGCATAGGGCGTACCGGTGACAGCCTTGCAGGTGCCGGGCTCATCTCCCGTCACCTTGGATGAGCGCCCGGTCATGCTGCCGGTCACAGACTCTCCACCAGATGTTTTGGAAACACCGACTTTCCTGTCCTGCGGCTCGGGCTTCGTGGAGCAAAAACTCGTGAACTGCTCTTCGCCGATGTAGTCATCGCCGGTGATGTTGCGGCAACTGCCTGCCTCATCGCCCGTCATGCGCTCGCGGCGGCCGACCATGGTTCCTGTCACCGAGCCGCCACGCAGGGTCTGGCTCTTGCCGACCTTCGCGGGTGCTCCGCCGATATCCTGGGGCGCCGTGTACTGGGTACCGGTCAGCATGCGGTTCATGCCCTGCTCGTCACCCGTGACCCTTTCGGAACGGCCAACCTGATCGCCCGTGACGCCCTTGCCTTTCATGGTCTCGGCCATCGAAGGCTTGCGCGGCGATTTCTGCGCCGACGCGCCGCAGTAGCTCTGCTGCTGTTCGGCGCTGATGTACTCGTTCCCTGTCACGTTCTTGCAGGTACCAGGTTCGTTACCGGTCACCTTGCTGGCGCGGCCGAGCTTGTTGCCTGTCACGGGGTTACCGTGCGAGGTGGACGTCACTGCGACTTTTTTCGACGTTGAGGCGACCGGATCTGTCTGGCAGAACTCGCGAAAGATATCGGCACCCATGTACTCCGTACCCGTGATGGAACGGCAGGTGCTCGCCTCGTCGCCGGTGACGGAGACATCGCGACCGACCATGGTGCCGGTGACGGTCTGCCCGCTGACGGTTTCGCTGGCGCCGACTTTCCAGGGCTGATCGCTTGCAGCCCCCGGAGCGTTCTCTTTGGCCTTGCGACGACGGCCGGTCGGTGCCGATTTTTTCTGTCCGGAGGAGCCGCGCTTGCTGCGTTGCTCGCGCAGGGCTTTAGACAATTCACGTCCGGAAAGTTGCGGATTGGCTGCCCTGGCGGTTTGCGCCTCGGACATGCCATTGCTGCTGATGCCTGCCTTGCCGCGTACCGATTGCGCGCGACGGCGGGCCAGTGCAGCAGCCTTGCTTGGGTTCTGGATAATCGCCTTGCGCGGCGCGCGATGATTGCGTGGACGGCTGGTGGCTGCAGTGGATGACTCAACCGGTTTGTTGTCGTTGCGGTCGCCATTTCCGCCGCAACCACAACCGCAATCGCCTTTCTTGCGATCGGCCGCTTGATCGACTTTGGTGTCCATGGAACCACCGGGGACGTCATTCGCCGTACGGGTGCGATCACCACTGTGAACGGCAGACTTGCCACGGGTCGACATCGCCTTGCGGCGCTCGAGCGATGCTTCGCGAGCACTGCTACCCGAGGAAGTTGCCGGTCGAGTCGGTCTGCGCGTTGCCGCCGAGCCCGTCGATGCGGGTGACGTTGCAGCAGGACGCGATGGTGCTGCATTGGACTTGCCGCCGAGCGCTGCCTTGCCACCCTGTGACATGGCCTTGCGTCTTTCGAGCGCCACAGCCCTTGCACTGTTTGCGTTACTGTTCACTGCCATTGTAATTCCGTCTTGTCAACGTTTCTGTTCGGGGCCGCCCGAGGGCGGCCCACCTTCGGGACCTGATCCGATCAGGAACGTCCCTCGTGGACGACGAAGCAGACGCCCTGGCTCTGGGTGTAGTTGTCGTAACCGATCAGGCGGACGTGGTGATCGGGATATGCACGACGGCATGCATCGATTTCAGAGACAACTGCGTTCAGGTCGGTCTCGCCGAAGAACGGCAGCTTCCACATGGTCCAGTAGTGGTGGCCGGCATTGGCTGGCAGCTCGTGTTCGATGGCAGGCGTCAGGCCCTGGGCAATCAGGTACGCGATCTGGTCGTAGACTTCGTCCTGGGTCAGCTTCGGCAGGAAGCCGAAAGTCTCAAGGGTGTTCGCGGTCTGGTAATCGCCGACTTCGTGGCTGTATGACATAGCTTAATCCTCTTTCTGTAACTGTTACTGAGTGGATGCAGGGCGGCCGATCAGCCGACGTCCAGCTTGTCCACGGTGTCGAACTCGAACTTGATCTCTTTCCATGTCTCCATGGCCATCGCCAGTTCGGGGCTGTGCTTGGCAGCCTCGGTGAGGATGTCACGAGCCTCTTTCTCGATCTCGCGGCCTTCGTTACGCGCCTTGACGGATGCTTCCAGAGCGACACGGTTGGCAGCTGCACCGGCAGCGTTACCCCAGGGGTGGCCCTGGGTACCGCCACCGAACTGCAGCATGGAGTCATCACCGAAGATGGTGACCAGCGCCGGCATGTGCCAGATGTGGATACCACCGGATGCGACGGCGAAGACGCCCGGCATCGAACCCCAATCCTGGTCGAAGAAGACACCGCGGGAGCGATCTTCCGGCACGAAGGATTCACGCAGCTGGTCAACGAAGCCCAGCGTGGACTGACGGTCACCTTCGAGCTTGCCGACGACCGTACCTGTGTGCAGGTGGTCGCCACCGGAAAGACGCAGACACTTGGCCAGGACACGGAAGTGGATACCGTGCTTGGGATGACGGTCGATTACAGCGTGCATGGCGCGGTGGATGTGCAGCAGCATGCCGTTCTCGCGGCACCAGTTGGCCAGGCCGGTGTTTGCGGTGAAACCACCGGTCAGGAAGTCGTGCATCATGATCGGGGAGCCGACTTCCTTGGCGAACTCGGCGCGCTTGTACATCTCTTCAGGGGTGGAGGCGGTGACGTTAAGGTAGTGACCCTTCTTCTCACCGGTCTCCTGCTCAGCCTTCTGGATGGCCTCGCCGACGAACTCGAAACGATCGCGCCAGCGCATGAAGGGCTGGGAGTTGACGTTCTCGTCGTCCTTGGTCATGTCGAGGCCGCCGCGCAGACATTCATAAACGGCACGGCCGTAGTTCTTGGCGGAGAGGCCAAGCTTCGGCTTGATGGTAGCGCCGAGCATCGGACGACCGTACTTGGACAGGCGGTCACGCTCGAGTGCAATACCGGCAGGCGGTCCGCCACAGGTCTTGATGTAGGCGATCGGGAAGCGGATGTCTTCCAGACGCAGGTGGCGCAGGGCCTTGAAGCCGAAGACGTTACCGACCAGCGAGGTCAGGACGTTGACGACGGAACCCTCTTCGAAGAGATCGATCGGGTATGCGATGAAGGCATAGAAGGACTCGCTGTCACCAGGCACGTCTTCGATGCGGTAACAACGACCCTTGTAGTACTCCATGTCTGTCAGCAGCTCGGACCATACAGTCGACCATGTGCCGGTGGAGGATTCAGCTGCAACAGCGGCCGCGACTTCTTCTTTCGGGACGCCGGGCTGACCGGTGCATTTAAAACATGCGAGCAAGTCGGTATCCAGCGGAACATAGTCCGGGGTCCAGTACATGTCGCGGTATTCTTTTACGCCTGCATCATA
>JARRMY010000011.1:0-172662 GCA_037385505.1 Gammaproteobacteria bacterium
CCGCCGGCACCGACGATCACGGTCTTCGACTTGAAGACGTGATAGTTACCGGTACGCACGTTGAAGCCGACTGCACCGGCAACGCGGTTCTCCTTGGACTCGTCCATCAGGAGGTGAGTGACACAGATACGGTTGTAGACCTTGTCAGCTGATTTCTTCGCGGCTTCCGCGACGATCGGCTTGTAGGACTCACCGTGGATCATGATCTGCCAGCGACCTTCACGCTGGTAGGTGCCAGTCTTCGGGTTGCGCATCAGCGGCAGACCCCACTCCTCGAACTGGTGAACAGCCGAGTCAACGTGGCGAGCCATGTCGAACAGGAGGTCTTCACGGACCATACCCATCAGGTCGATGCGAGCGTAACGAACGTGGTCTTCCGGGTTGTTCTCGCCGAAGCGGGTACCCATGTAGCAGTTGATTGCGTACAGACCCTGTGCAACAGCACCGGAACGGTCGATGTTCGCTTTCTCGGCGATGACGATCTTCTTGTCCTGACCCCAGTAGCGGGCTTCCCAGGCGGCACCTGTGCCACCGAGACCGGCACCTGCGACGAGGATGTCGATATTGTCTTCTACGATAGTTTTGTATGCCATGATTAGTAACCCTCCACGCCTTCTATCATCTTGAGACCATTGGACTTGAGGGTGTGGATGTCACCATCGTCCATACGGATGTATTTGGGCTCATTGAACAGGAGCTGGCTGTCGCGCTGCTCCTGCGTCGGTGCCGGCACGTCTGCCAGCTGGGGAATATGTTTACCCCAGGGCTTGGTCGTGATCGGCGCCAGCAGTTCCATGTCTTTTTCGCCATTGCGGAACTTGATGCGCCAGGCGATGACACCTTTCTCTTCGTCGCGCTTTACGCGGACAGAGTGGCCGAGCGGTGCGAAGTCTGCATAGCCGCGAACGTCGATTGCCTGGTGAGGGCAGGCCTTGACGCAGGAGTAGCACTCCCAGCACATGTTCGGTTCGATGTTGTAGGCGCGACGGGTGACTGTGTCGATGTGCATGATGTCTGACGGGCAGATATCGACGCAATGACCACAACCGTCACAACGGGTCATATATACAAAAGTTGGCATAGTGAATACTCCTTACTTTTGAAAGTTAATTAGTAGTGACGTGGGGCTTCGCGGCTGATACCGAGGCCCATGTTTGGCGGATTGGTTCCCATGTACTCGGGGATATCCGGAAAGCGCTTCTGAACAGCAGGATCTGTCAGATCGTATTCATCGGGCAGTTTCTCCCTGGAGCCGTCTGCCTTGATGGTTTTCTTCTGGTAGGCCGCTGCAGGCTTGAAGAACATGTGCGCGAACTTGGACCAGTAAACAGAGCCGAAGAGCACGATACTGGAGAGGATGAAGAGCACGAAGAGAATCGTGTTGACTACACCGGCGCCCATGGTGAACGACCAGAGCAGGGCAAAGGTTGCGGTGAACAGCAGGCCCAGGATGAAGAGGTCACCACGACCATTGAAGTTGTACCACTTCACGCCTTCGGAGGCGACGTCGACACGGATGTCGAACCAGAACCAGTAGCCGCCGAAGCAGAGAGCCAGCGCGCCCAGGTGCCAGAGAAGGGGCCAGATGCCAGCCTCGGCTGACGTGGCGTAACCGAAGATCAGGACCGCGGTGCTGACAACGAAGAGGATGAATCCGTACATCGTGAAGAGATGCGAGATGCGGCGCTTGGTGCTCTTGAATTCCGAAGAGGTCAGGACTTCACCAGCGACAGTCTGGATGGCGAGGGATGCTTTTTCGCCGCCGCCAAGGGTGCGCTTGGCGTCTTTCTGGGCCTTTTTGGCGTTCTGGAAAAAGTATTCGGCGCTTTTCTTGTGCCTCATATCGAGAATGGTGCCAGCGATTACCAGCAGTACCATGACGATGATGTATCCCTGCATGATCTCGGGAGTAATCATCAACTCCGAGAGGGTGGAGAAAGGGTTGGTGTTCAACATGTGTGCGGCTCCTTAACGGGCTTGAAGTCAGTAAGATAGGGTTTACCGGCGGGGAAGTATAAATGGGACTGCCCTTGACTGCCAATCACGTTATTTACCCATGCATAGACAATTTGTATTGCGGAATTGAACAGGTTTCTGACCATCGTTCTGCGGAACCAGTTAGTGAAAATCTATCTCAGCAAGTTGCTGATATCTGAACTTGAAATTACACCAACCTGGCTCTTGGAGCCATGGAAGGTCAAAACAGTTTCTGGACAGCTTTCCACAAAAACAGCGGAACTGGCTAAAAACGCAAGCTTTCCGGCCCACGCCCGGAGAGATTTTCTCTTCCTCGGTTCAGCGAAGAGCGGGATCTCTGCCCGAATCCAGCTGGTCCTTGATGGGGCATTAAACCGCTGCTATTTTGAGAGCTGTTAAGTGGTCTTTTGGAATCCAATCATGGCGATCAAATTTTCCGAGGATCTGGTTCCCCTGACCGATCTCAAGCTGAATCCGGGCCGCGTGGTGAAGCATGTGGCCGAGGTGCACCGGCCCGTGCTGCTGACCAGCCGTGGCCGCGGTGTCGCGGTGATTCAGTCACTCGCCGATTTTGAGAAGGCTCAGGATGAGCGGGAATTCATGCGCGCAGTGGTCGCCGGCCTGGCGGATCTGGCGGCGGGGCGCGAGGTGTCCCTCGACGAGGCAAGAGAGCGGCTCGGCCTGGAATAGCGCCATGACACGGATTGTCATCAGCTTCGCGGAAGCAGCGCTCAACGATCTCGAGGGCGTGCAGGCCTGGTACTCGGAGCAAGGGGCGCCCGAGGCTGGTACGAGACTGGTGGCGGAAGTGTTCGAGTGCGTCCAGACCCTGGCCGGGCATTCCGCCATGGGGCGGATTATGCCCGAATTCGATCGCTCTTTTTTGCGGGAACTGATCCATCCGCCATTCCGAATCCTGTACCATGCCGATCCTCAACGTGTGAGGGTTGTTCGCGTCTGGCGCAACGAACGTTTGCTGCCTCTGCCAGGGTGACGTATCGCTTCCTGATGGTGTATTTTACGCGCCGGCGCCCACCCGGTCTTCTTGAGGGGACGCAATCACATTGGGTCCGACCCGGGTTCTCTCTTCGCGCAAACATGACAGGATAGAGGCGGGTGCGCCGGGGCGTATCAAAGAGGCATCGTCGCGCTGCAACCAAGACAGAGAAAAAGGGATCGTGACAATGAAATGGTGCCCTCGACAGGAGTCGAACCTGTGACCTATCGCTTAGGAGGCGATTGCTCTATCCTGCTGAGCTACGAGGGCAGGGTGCGCATTGTAACAACTTCCACGCTGGATGTAACAGCGGCTGCAACAACCAGGAAACACTATGTCCGGTAACACCATCGGTAAACTCTTCACGGTCACTTCGTTCGGCGAAAGTCACGGTGTCGCCATAGGCTGCGTCATCGACGGCTGTCCTCCCGGTATCGAATTGACGGAGGCCGACATCCAGCAGGACCTCGAGCGACGCCGTCCCGGCAAGACGCGTCATACGACCCAGCGGCGCGAGCCCGACGAGGTGCAGATCCTCTCGGGGGTGTTCGAGGGCAAGACGACGGGTACACCGATCGGACTCGTCATCTTCAACCAGGATCAGCGCTCGAAGGACTATTCCGACATCGCCGATCGCTTCCGGCCCGGCCATGCCGATTACACCTACCTCCAGAAATACGGTGTTCGGGACTACCGTGGCGGCGGTCGCTCATCGGCGCGGGAAACCGCCATGCGCGTCGCGGCCGGGGCCGTTGCGAAAAAGTACCTGAAGGACCGTATGGGGATCGAGGTGCATGGGTACCTGTCGGCGCTTGGGCCTGTCCGGCCAGACAGGCATGACTGGAGTCAGGTCGAGCAGAATCCCTTTTTCTTTCCTGACGCCGGCAAGATTCCCGAACTCGAGCAGTACATGGACGACCTGCGCAAGGAGGGTAACTCTGTCGGCGCCGAGATCACGGTGGTAGCCACGGGCGTTCCTCCGGGACTCGGCGAACCCGTTTTCGACCGCCTCGATGCCGATATCGCGCACGCGCTCATGAGCATCAATGCGGCGAAAGGCGTGGAGATTGGCGCCGGCTTTGCCTGCGTCAGCCAGAAAGGCACCGAACACCGTGACGAAATGACGCCGCAGGGTTTTCGCAGCAACAACGCAGGGGGCATCCTCGGCGGTATCTCGTCCGGTCAGGACATTGTCGCGCGCGTCGCGTTCAAGCCGACGTCGAGCATTCGTCTCGGCGGCGATACCGTGAATGTTTCCGGGGAGCCTGTCGACGTGGTGACGAAGGGGCGGCACGATCCCTGTGTCGGCATCCGCGCGACGCCGATCGCCGAGGCCATGCTCGCCATCGTCCTGCTCGATCATCTGCTGCGCCAGCGCGGCCAGAACGGGGATGTCACGCCGCCGACACCTGTCATTCCGGCCTCGACCCCGGAGTAGGGCGGCGGCATGCCCTACTGGCGGCTGTCGTCGTTCTATCTCTTCTATTTCGCCGCGCTCGGCGCCCTGATACCGTTCTGGACGCTCTACCTCAGTACGCTGGGATTCGATTCGGTCGAGATCGGTCAGCTCATGGCAATCCTCACGGCGACCAAGATCGTGGCGCCTTACCTCTGGGGCTGGCTCGGTGACCGCATCGGCAGGCGCATGGCGATCGTGCGCACCGGATCATTCCTCGCGTTCCTGACCTTCCTGCTGGTGTTCCTGTTGACGGATTATGCCGGACTGGCGCTGGCGATGTCGCTGTTCAGCTTTTTCTGGAATGCCGTGCTGCCGCAGGTCGAGGTCGTCACCTTCAACTATCTCAGGGACGATACACCCAGATACAGCCGGATCCGCGTCTGGGGCTCGATCGGTTTCGTCGTCGCGGTCACCGGCCTCGGCTTTCTCGTCGACCGTTCGGGGCCAGCGAGTATCCTGCCGGTTCTGGCGTTGCTCTACCTCGGTATCTGGGTTTCGAGCATGCTGATCCAGGAAGAGGACGGCGAGAGACAACAGGATGAAGAGGTCCACCTGCCGATTGCGCGCTTTCTGCTCCAGCCGGGCATTCTGGCCTTCTTCACCGCGTGCCTGCTCATGCAGATGAGCCATGGCAGTTATTACACCTTCTATTCCATTTACCTGGAATCCCGGGGCTACAGCAAGGGTTTGATCGGTGAACTCTGGGCCCTCGGGGTCGTCGCCGAGGTCATCGTCTACATCTTCTTCATGCACGGCATGCTCGTGCGTTTCGGCGCCGCGCGACTGCTCATGGCCAGCCTGTTGCTCGCGGCCCTGCGCTGGGTCCTGATCGGCTCGTTCAGTGAGCAACTGCCTGTCCTGCTGTTCGCGCAGTTGCTGCATGCTGCCACCTTCGGCATCTTCCACGCTGCAGCGATCCATTTCGTGCATCACCGCTTTCCTGTGAAGCTTCTCGGCAGGGGGCAGGCGCTCTACAGCAGTTTCAGCTTCGGAATCGGCGGCACCCTCGGCAGCCTCAGCAGCGGCTATCTCTGGGAATACGCCGGGTCTCTCTTGACGTTTCTTTCCTCAGCCTGCATCGCGATGCTTGCCTGGTTTCTGCTCCTGACGGCGAACCGCTCCATGGAATTGCCAGCGACGGGCAAAGCCTTGCAGTAACCAAGTCTTCATAATAACGCTGAATATCTCACTGTTTTTCCTGCAATCTTGAAGTTATAATTAGAGTAACTGTCTCTAAGCAACAAGAATTTCGGAGTACTCATGGTCTTTCGACCCAAGTCAGCCAATGAAAGCATCAGCCACCTGGCCATCGGGCTGTCTGCACTCTTCATCGCGGCTTCGATGTTGCCCGGCCAGGCGCCTGCCGAGGATTACAGCGATATCATCGTCAACTATAACGATGCATCCACACCGGAGCGCGAGCCGATCAGGACGGCGAGCGTCGAACAGCCGATGGTGCAGACGACCACGCCCGATGACAACCGCACAGGCTACGGCGACGTCTCCCCCGGCAATCTCCCGTCCTACAGGTTTCCCTCGACCGATCAGCCGTTGTTTGCCCCGGTCGAACCGCTCTACAACGTCTCGATGCATAGCGAGACACTCAAGAGTGGTCTCGAGAAATACAACTCGGCTTCGAGGAAGTCCACGATCAGGAACTTCTACGAGCAACGCTCCTTCAGGAAGGCGTGGGGCAGTGGCAGCCGACTCAATAGTGATGCGCTCGATGCCATCGATGTGCTCGAGGAGGCTGCGCTCGAAGGCCTGAACCCGGCCGAGTACCACATCGACGAAATCAGGCGGGCCTACATGGACCGCGATTTCGTCCTGCTCGAGCTGCTGCTGACCGACAATGTGCTGCGCTACGCTTCCCACGTGCGCGACGGCCAGTATTCCCCCGGCTCGGTTGACAAGCTGTGGCTGATCAAGCGCGATGCGCGGGACGACATCCTGAGCCAGCTGAATCAGGCGATTTCGAAACGCCAGGTCGAATCCTTTCTGCGATCCCTGCCGCCTCCGCACGAGGTCTACAGAGGGCTGCGCAAGCAGTTGCGCATCCATGCCGAACTCGCCAACAGAGGAGGCTGGCCCTCTTTTCCTGCCAGCGGCAGCGCATTGAGGCCCGGGGACAGGGATCGCCAGGTCGCGCAGCTGCGTGCGCGCCTGGCGGTGACAGACGGTGCCGATGCCTATGTGTCCGACCCTGCCTTCTTCGACGCGGCCCTGGAAGACTCCGTCAGGCAGTTCCAGGTGCGTCACGGGCTGAACGACGACGGCATCATCGGCCCGAAGACACGCGAGGCGCTCTCGGTGCCGGTTCACAATCGCGTGCGCCAGATCATCGCATCGCTGGAGCGTTTCCGCTGGATTCCGCGTGAACTCGGTTCAACCAATATCGTCGTCAACGTACCGGCTTTCAGACTCTGGTACACCGCCGCGGGCGCGCAGCCCCTCACGATGCGCACCATCGTCGGCGAGACGCGCAAGGATCACCAGACGCCGAGTTTCAGCAATCACATGAAGTACCTGGTGGTCAATCCGAACTGGAATGTGCCGAACAGCATTGCTTCGAAGGAAATCTCACCCAAAGTCAGCCGCAACCCCGACTATCTCGAGCGTGGCGGATACAGCGTCTTCGACCAGTCCGGCAACCGCATCGATCCTTCGACGGTCGACTGGTCTCTCTACGGCAGGCACAATCCTTTACCGTATCGCATCGTCCAGTCGCGCGGCGCGGACGGCGTCCTCGGAACAGTGAAGTTCATGTTTCCAAACCGCCACGGTATCTACCTGCACGACACCCAGACACGGCATCTCTTCAAGAAAGACTTCCGTGCCTTCAGCCACGGCTGCGTCCGCATCGAAAAACCGATGGAGCTGGCCTCCATGATCCTCGGCGACATGACACCCGAACAATTCCAGGAGATGATCAACAACTCCAGCCGCAATCGCCACATCGACCTGACGCAGGAGATCCCGGTCTACCTCGTCTATATGACGGCCTGGTCGGACGAGGGGACGGCCCATTTCTACGAGGACCTCTATAACCGCGATCGCGAACTCATCGCGCTGGAATCGGGCAAGCGCCGAGTCTGAGTCCCGCACACAGCCGATATGCATCCAGCCCGGCCTCAAAGGCCGGGTTTTTCATGCCTCATCCCATCAATTCACTGGCATGATTGAAACCCTGTCCAGCTTTTGTTAGTCTGTTTCCTATTTTTAGAAATCTGTTAAGCAAGTTTATCTGCAGGTAGTTGTAATTCTATGAATTCTATAAAAATTCCATCGACATCGAAGGCCAGGCGGGATTTCCTCAAAACGGCCGGCGCCGTCGCGACACTGCTCGGCTCACCGGCCGCTATCGCGAAGTCCCAGAAGCTTCGGGGAGCCAAGAGCATTTCACTGCACAACTTGCACACCGAAGAGAAAATCAAGGTCGATTACTGGATCGATGGCAAGTACGAGCCCGAGGCGCTGGCCGCAATCGACCTGGTGCTGCGCGACCACCGGCAGAACGAGGTCTGTTCCATGGACCCGAAGCTCATCGACATCCTGCACAGCATCCAGCAGTCCACCGCGGGTTCGACTGGCAAGCATGTCGAGATTCTCTCCGCCTATCGCTCACCGACCACGAACAGCAACATGCGCCGCTACAAGCGCGGGGTTGCCAAGAACAGTTTTCACATGGTCGGCCAGGCCGTCGATATCCGTGTGCCCGGCGTCAGCAACCGTGACGTCTATCGTGCTGCGGTCTCCCTCAAGGAGGGCGGCATCGGCTACTATGGACGCGCCGGTTTCGTCCACCTGGATACCGGGAAATTCCGCACCTGGTGAGCTGCCCGCGGGGGCTGATTTCCCCGGCCTTTCCCGCTGCGAACCCCGGCCGCTCCTGCCGGGGTTTTTTGTGCCTGTTTCCATGTCTCGCAAGGGGGAAATATGGTATAATTTCGCGCTTGAAAAGCGATAAATATAACCCTCAGCGGAGTGCGTCTGAAGCGCGCTTCGAGAAGCCCCGAACATGACAGAATTCGCCAAGGAAATCCTCCCGATCAATCTCGAAGACGAGATGCAGCAGTCCTACCTGGACTACGCCATGAGCGTTATCGTCGGACGCGCGCTGCCGGATGTTCGGGATGGCCTGAAACCGGTCCATCGCCGCGTGCTCTTCGCGATGAACGAACTCGGCAATGACTGGAACAAGCCCTACAAGAAATCGGCGCGCATCGTCGGTGACGTCATCGGTAAATACCACCCGCACGGCGACACGGCGGTCTACGACACCATCGTCAGGATGGCCCAGCCCTTCTCGATGCGCTACATGCTCGTCGACGGCCAGGGCAACTTCGGCTCCGTCGACGGCGATTCGCCGGCGGCCATGCGCTATACCGAGATCCGCATGGCGAAGATCGCGCACGCCATGCTCGAGGATATCGACAAGGAGACCGTCGATTTCATTCCGAACTACGACGACTCCGAGCATGAGCCGTCGGTCCTGCCGACGCGTATCCCGAACCTGCTGGTCAACGGCTCGGCCGGCATCGCCGTCGGCATGGCGACCAATATTCCACCGCACAACCTCAGCGAGACGATCAACGCCTGCATCGCGATGATCGACAATCCCGACATCGACCTCAAGGGGCTCATCGAGTACCTGCCGGGACCCGACTTTCCGACGGCCGGCATTATCAACGGCGCGCGCGGCATCCACGAGGCCTACACCACGGGGCGCGGGCGCATCTACGTGCGCGCACGCACGAGCGTGGAGACCTGGGAAAACGGCCGCGAGCGCATCGTTGTCACCGAGCTGCCGTACCAGGTCAACAAGGCGCGCCTGCTCGAGAAGATCGCCGAGCTCGTCAAGGAGAAGAAGCTCGAAGGCATTACGGGGCTGCGCGACGAGTCCGACAAGGACGGCATGCGCATGGTCATCGAGCTGCGCCGTGGCGAGGTCTCGGAAGTGGTGCTGAACAATCTCTACCAGCACACCCAGATGCAGAACGTCTTCGGCATCAACATGGTCGCGCTCGTCGACGGCCAGCCGCGCACGCTGAACCTGCGCCAGATGCTCGAGCTGTTCCTGCGCCATCGCCGCGAGGTGGTGACGCGCAGAACTCTCTTCGACCTGCGCAAGGCGCGCGATCGTGCGCATATCCTCGAGGGTCTCGCTGTCGCGCTCGCGAACATCGACGAGATCATCGAACTCATCAAGCAGGCGCCGACGCCGGCCGAGGCCAGGGCGCAGCTTGTCGCGCGCGCCTGGGAATCGGGTACGGTCGAGTCCATGTTGCAGCGCGCTGGCGCCGAGTCGACCAAGCCCGAGGATCTGCCGGAAGGTTTCGGCCTGCTCGACGACGGCTACCACCTGACCGAGAAGCAGGCCCAGGCGATTCTCGACCTGCGGCTGCAGAAGCTGACCGGTCTCGAGCAGGACAAGATTCTCAAGGAGTTCGAGGAGATCCTCGACACCATCGCCAACCTGCTGGACATCCTCTCGAGCGCCGGGCGGCTGATGCAGGAAATCCGGGACGAGCTGGAGCAGATCCGCGAGCAGTTCGGCGATGAACGCCGCACCGAGATCATCGCCAACCAGCTCGACCTCACGAACGAGGACCTGATCCCCGAAGAGGACATGGTCGTCACCATTTCACACCAGGGCTATGCCAAGTCCCAGCCGCTCGACGCCTACCAGGCGCAACGCCGCGGCGGCAAGGGCAAGTCGGCGACGAAGACCAAGGACGAGGATTTCGTCGACAAGCTGTTCGTCGCCAATACCCACGACACCATCCTCTGTTTTTCGAGCCGCGGTCGCGTCTACTGGCTGAAGGTCTACCAGCTGCCGCAGGCCGGCCGCAATGCGCGTGGCCGGCCGATGAACAACCTGCTGCCGCTGCAAGAGGGCGAGCGCATCAACGCGGTGCTGCCGGTGCGCGACTATCCCGAGGAGAAATTCGTCTTCATGGCGACGAGCTCGGGCACGGTCAAGAAGACACCGCTGCAGGCCTTTTCGCGGCCGCTCAAGAGCGGCATCATCGCGCTTGGCCTGAAGGAGGACGATCACCTCATCGGCGTCGATATCACCGATGGCCGGCAGGACGTCATGCTCTTCACTTCCGCCGGCAAGGCGATCCGCTTCAACGAATCGCAGGTGCGCGCCATGGGCCGCACCGCTGCCGGTGTCCGGGGCATCAAGCTCGGTGCAGGGCAGCATGTCATATCATTGATCATCGCGCGCGACGATGCCCGCGTCCTGACTGCGACCGAGAAGGGTTACGGCAAGTGCACGCCGATCGAGGACTATCCGGTCAAGGGGCGTGGCGGCATGGGCGTCATCTCCATCAGCACCAGCGAGCGCAACGGCGAGCAGATCGGCGCTGTCATCGTCGACGAGGACGACCAGATCATGCTCATCACCGACCGCGGCACCCTGGTGCGCACGAGCGTGTCGGGCATCTCTGTCTCCGGCCGCAGCGCCATGGGCGTCAAGCTCATCAGGCTCTCCGGGGATGAACGCCTGATCGGCGTCGCGCGCATCGAGATGCTCGAGGGCGACGAGGAGGAGTGCGACGAGATCGCCACGGTGGCCGACGAGACTGAACAGAACGAACCTTCCGAGGAGTAACAATATCAATGGCACGCGTTTTCAACTTCAGTGCGGGACCTGCCGCGCTGCCCGAAGCCGTCCTGGAAAAGGCGCAGAAAGAGCTGCTGGAGTGGAATGGCTCCGGCATGTCCGTCATGGAGATGAGTCACCGCGGCAAGGCCTTCATGGGCATCGCTGCCAGGGCGGAGGCGGACTTGCGCGAGCTCATGCAGATTCCGGCCAATTACAAGGTGCTCTTCCTGCAGGGAGGCGCCTCCTCTCAGTTCGCCATGGTGCCGATGAACCTCCTCGGCGACAAGGCGTCGGCCGACTACATCAACACCGGTTCCTGGTCGAAGAAGGCGATTGCCGAGGCGAACCGCTTCTGCGATGTCAATGTGATTGCCACGACCGAGGACAACAACTTCACCTCGGCGCCGACGGCGGATGAACTGAAATTCTCGCCCGACGCGGCCTATGTCCACTACACGCCGAACGAGACCATCGGCGGTGTCGAGTTCGATTATATTCCGGATACCGGAGACATCCCGCTCGTGGCCGATATGTCCTCGACGATCCTGTCGCGCCCGATCGATGTCACGAAATTCGGCCTGATCTACGCCGGTGCACAGAAGAACATCGGCCCGGCCGGTCTGACGCTCGTCATCGTACGCGACGACCTCGTGAGCCAGAAGCTGCCGGAAAGGGTTCCGAGCATGTTTCGCTATGCCACGCATGCCGAGAATGGCTCCATGTACAACACGCCGCCGACGTTCGGCTGGTACCTTGCGGGCCTCGTCTTCCAGTGGCTCAAGGACCTCGGCGGCCTCGAGGCCATGGGCGAGATCAACGCGCGCAAGGCGAAACTCCTCTATGACGCCATCGATAACTCGACCTTCTACGAGAACCCGGTCGAGGTGCGCAACCGTTCCTGGATGAACGTTCCCTTCACGCTCGTCAATCCGGAGCTCGATGCCGGGTTCCTGGCCGAGGCGGAAAAAGCCGGGCTGTCGACGCTCAAGGGCCACCGCTCGGTCGGCGGCATGCGCGCCAGCATCTACAACGCCATGCCGGAGGAGGGTGTCGAGGCGCTGGTCGCCTTCATGGCCGAATTCGCCAGCAGGCATCACTGAATCCGCCAGTGTGCGCGCCCGGGATCCCTGGCGCGCACGGGTAGCAGCACGAATCACGAAGACCACATGTACAAGATCCTGACCCTCAACAATATCTCCGTCGCGGGCCTCGACAGGCTGCCGCGCGCCGACTACGAAGTCTCATCCGAATGCTCCAACCCGGACGCCATCCTCGTGCGCTCCGCGAAGATGCATGACATGGCGTTGCCAGAAACCGTGCGCGCGATCGGCCGCGCCGGCGCCGGCGTCAACAACATTCCGGTCGAGAAAATGACGAAGATCGGCGTGCCCGTCTTCAACGCACCGGGGGCGAATGCCAACGCCGTCAAGGAGCTCGTGCTCGCCGGCATGCTGATTGCCGCGCGCAACATCGGCCAGGCCTGGGATTTCGCACGCGGCCTCGAGGGCGAGGATGCGCAGATCCACAAGGATGTCGAGGCCGGCAAGAAAAATTTCGCCGGGTTCGAATTGCCGAACCGCACGCTCGGTGTGGTCGGTCTCGGCGCGATCGGCGTGCGTATCGCCAATGCGGCGCTGAGTCTCGGCATGAACGTCATCGGTTTCGACCCGACTATCACCGTCAAGAGCGCCTGGCAGCTCGAGTCCGGCGTCAAGCAGGCGATGAACATCGATGACCTCCTGACGCAGTCCGATTTCGTCACCTTCCACGTGCCGCTGACGGACATGACGCGCAACATGATCAATGCCCAGCGCATCGCCTCGATGCCGAAGAACAGCGTGTTGCTGAATTTTGCACGCGACGGCATCATCGACGACGAGGCTGCCGTGGCCGCGCTCGATAGCGGGCATCTTTACGCCTATGTCTGCGACTTCCCGAGCAACCTGCTGAAGAATCACCCGCGCTGCATCACATTGCCGCACCTCGGCGCCTCGACGAAAGAGGCCGAGGACAACTGTGCCATCATGGTCGCCGAGCAGATCAAGAGCTATCTCGAGGACGGCAATATCGTGAATTCGGTCAACATGCCGGAGATCCACCTGCCGCGCACCACCGGTTTCCGTCTCGCGATCATCAATGCCAACACGCCGAACATGGTCGGTCAGATCTCGACAGCGATCGCCAGCGAGAATCTCAACATTATCGACATGCTCAACAAGTCGCGCGGCGAGATTGCGGTCACACTCCTCGATGTTGACGATGAACCCGCCCGCTCGACGCTGGAGGCCATCGATCGCATCGAGGGTGTGCTCTCCGTGCGCTGCCTGGGCTGCTCTGAAAACTGAACCAGATGTCCGACAACGACAAGCTCAGTGAAATACGCGACAGGATCGACGCGCTGGACAGGCAGATCCAGACGCTGATCAACGAACGCGCCGCCTGCGCCCAGGAAGTCGCGCACATCAAGCTCGAGGCCGATCCCGACGACACGACCTTCTACCGGCCCGAGCGCGAGGCGATGGTGTTGCGCGCCGTCAAGGAACGCAACGAGGGGCCGCTCGGCGGCGAGGAGATGGCGCGTCTCTTCCGCGAGATCATGTCCGCCTGCCTGGCGCTCGAGAAACCGCTGAACATCGCCTTTCTCGGTCCCGAGGGCACCTTCACCCAGGCTGCCGCCCTGAAGCATTTCGGCCACTCGGTCACGACCACGTCGCTGGGGTCGATCGCCGATGTCTTCCGCGAGGTCGAGGCCGGCAGCTGCGACTACGGCGTCGTGCCGGTCGAGAACTCGACCGAAGGCGTCGTCAGCCACACGCTGGATCTTTTCATGAGCTCGCCGCTGTCGATCAGCGGAGAGGTGATCATGCGCATCCACCACAACCTGCTTGGCAAGCAGGACGACTGGCAGCAGGCAAAGACCGTCTACAGTCATCAGCAGTCGCTGGCGCAATGCCGCCGCTGGCTCGACCAGCACCTGCTGCATGCCAGGCGCGTCGCCGTCGGCAGCAACGCCGAGGCCGCGCGCATTGCATCAGCTGACGCGGAGAGCCTCGCCATCGCCAGCTCCGAGGCGGCGAATCTCTACAAGCTGCGGGTCCATCAGCCCAACATCGAGGACGAGCCCGGGAATACGACGCGGTTTCTGATCATCGGCCGGCAGCAGCCGGGCATCAGCGGCGACGACAAGACGAGCCTGCTGCTGTCGACGAAAAACGAGGCCGGCGGGCTGCACCGCCTGCTCGCGCCGCTCGCCGAGCATGGCATCAGCATGACGCGCATCGAGTCGCGTCCCTCGCGCCGCGGCATGTGGGATTATGTCTTCTTCGTGGACATCGTCGGCCACAAGGATGACCCGCGCGTCGCCGCCGCCCTCAATAACCTGGAATCCGAAGCCGGTATGCTGAAGATACTCGGCTCCTACCCGAGTGCCGTCCTATGACTGACTGGTTGAAACGAACCGCTCCCGGCATTGCCGGACTGCATCCCTATATCCCGGGCAAGCCGCTCGACGAGCTCGAGCGCGAGCTCGGCCTGACGGATACGATCAAGCTGGCGTCGAACGAGAATCCGCTCGGTCCGAGTCCACTCGGCTGGTCCGCCGCGCAGAAAGTCGCCGGCGAGATCAACCTCTACCCCGACGACACCGGCTACAGGTTGCGTCACAAGCTGGCCGAACAGTTCGCGGTCGCGCCGCAGGGCATCACGCTCGGCGCTGGCTCGAGTGACGTCATCGATATGGTGGCGCGCACCTTTCTCGCGCCGGGCACCAATGCGGTCTTCTCCGAGCACAGCTTCGCGATGTACCCGATCTATACCCAGGCGAGCGGTGCGGATGCGCATGTCGCGGCGCCGTACCCGCCTGATCATCCCGAGATGCCCTACGGCCACGATCTCGATGCCATGGCAGCACAGATCGACGCCGGCACGCGCGTCGTCTTCATCGCCAATCCGAACAACCCCACCGGGACCTGGATCGAGGCCGATGCTCTGGTGGCATTCCTCGACAAGGTGCCGTCCGATGTTGTCATCGTGCTCGACGAGGCCTACACCGAGTATGTCGAACTCGAAGGGTTTCCCGACGGCATGAAGCTGCTGTCACGCTATCCGAACATGATCGTGACGCGGACCTTCTCCAAGATCTACGGCCTGGCGGGGCTGCGTATCGGCTACGGTGTCTCGAGTCCCGGGCTGGCGTCGGTGATCCAGCGTGTGCGCCATCCGTTCAACGCCAACCTGATCGCCCTGGCCGCGGCCGAAGCCGCGCTCGACGACACCCAGTTCCTCGAGCAGAGCCGCAAGGTCAACAGCGCCGGCATGCGCCAGCTGCAGTCGGCGTTCGATGCCATGCGACTCGGCACCATTCCGTCGGTGGCGAACTTCATCACCGTCGATCTCGGCAGGGAAGCGGCGCCGGTCAACCAGAGCCTGCTGCAGCAGGGTGTCATCGTGCGCCCGGTCGCCAACTACAGACTGCCGAATCATCTGCGCATCACCATCGGTTCCGAATCCGAGAACGACATCTTCCTCGCGGCCTTCCGCAAGGCGATGGACGCATGACCGTCAGGAAGCTCGCCGTCATCGGAGTCGGCCTGATCGGCGGCTCCCTGGCGCGTGCATTGCGCGCGGCGGGCCAGGTCGGGGAGATCGTCGGTTGCGGGCGCGGCCGGGGGAATCTCGAGAAAGCCGTCGAGCTCGGTGTCATCGACAGCTACACGCATGATATCGGCGAAGCCGTCGAGGGCGCCGACATGATCTTCCTGGCCGTGCCGCTCGGCGCCATGCGCGACGCCTTCGCAGCCATGCGTGGACATCTCGCGGATCATGCCGTCATCACCGACGGCGGCAGCGTCAAGGGCAGCGTCATCGCCGACTGCGAGGCCGTCTTCGGCAAGGTCCTGCCGGGATTCGTGCCCGGACACCCGATCGCCGGCACCGAGAAGAACGGCGTCGAGGCATCCTTTGCCGAGCTCTACCGGAACCGCCGCGTGATCCTGACGCCCGTCTCTGAGACCGATGCGACGGCGATCGACCGTGTGCAAGCCATGTGGCGCTACTGCGGGGCCGAGATCAACCGCATGTCTCCGACCGATCACGACCGCGTGCTCGCCGCGACCAGCCACCTGCCGCACATGCTGGCCTTCGCGCTCGTCGACATGCTTTCGCGCGTCGACTATGAGGAAGACATTTTCAAATACGCCGCCGGCGGCTTTCGCGACTTCACGCGCATCGCCTCGAGCAACCCGATCATGTGGCGCGACATCTGCGTCGCCAACAAGGACGCCGTGGCCACGCTCGTCGATGCCTACGCCGACGAGATGTCGCAGCTCGCGACAGCCATCCGCAACGACGACATCGACACCCTGACGAAGATGTTCACGAACGCCAAGAAGCACCGCGACGCCTTTATCGACGGCGTCTGAGCCGGACCAGGCGCCGCCATCGGCCCGCTGTTCACCAAGCGCGGCAGGGGCATGCCTGCAACGGCCGGGCAGAAAGCGCGCGGGAAAACCTGCCCGATGCGTACAAGCCGGCACATGAATGCTATGGTTAGCATTCAATGACATCCAACGAGGTATAACATGATCGTCGATAACAACCGTGTCGTCTCCATCGCATTCACACTGACCGACGGCGACGGTAAAACGCTCGACGCGACACAACCCGGCAAGCCGCTGGACTATCTGCATGGCGCCGAGAACCTGCTGCCGGGCCTGGAGCAGGCCCTGGCGGGCAAGGAAGTCGGAGACAGCCTGACGGTGACCATTGCCCCGGAAGAGGGATTCGGCACGGTCAATCCCGACCTCATCCAGAAGGTTCCTGCCGCTGCGTTCCAGGGCGTGGAGAAGATCGAGCCAGGCATGGCCTTCGAAGCCAAGGGGCCGGGAGGCGAGGTCGAAAAGGTGGTCGTCGAGGCCGTCGAGGGAGACCAGGTGCGCATCAACGCGAACCATCCGCTCGCCGGGGTGACGCTCAATTTCGATGTCACGGTCGTGGCGGTCCGTGAAGCCGACGAGGAAGAGATCGCCCACGGCCATGTTCACTAGCCGGGTTGCGCCAAAGGCGGCAGCATCCCGCGAAACAGTCTGATCCGGCACGGTGCCGCCCGGGTTCGATGCAGGCAGGGTCGCCTGCGCAAGGCAGCTTGAAAGGGGGCGGTAATCCGCCTCGCCCCGGTCAGCGGGGTTCGAGCGAGGCGTCGAGGATCTCGATCCAGTGGCGCACCTCGGTGTCGGTGCCCGACTGCAGGTGCATCATGCAACCGATGTTCGCCGTGGCGATGACATCGGCCTCGCCGGCGCCGAGTTTCCCGAGCTTGTCATCCCGTAATTGCGTCGCGATCTGCGGTTGCAGCACAGAGTAGGTGCCCGCAGAACCGCAGCAGAGATGCGCATCGAGTGGTGTCCTGACGCCGAACCCCAGTTTCTGCAACAGCGCTTCGACACTGCCGGCCCGTTTCAGGCCGTGCTGCAGTGTGCAGGGGGCGTGGAAGCTGATTTCCGGCGGCTCAGCCGCGAGTCTCAGGCCGCTGGTATCGGCGCCCGAGAGGAACTCGCCGATATCCATCACGGCGCTCGCGACACGCACGGCCTTCTGCGCGTAGGCGGGATCACTCTTCAGCAGTTCCGGGTATTCGCGGATTTCCAGGCCGCAGGCGCTGGCGGTGGCGACGATCGCCTCGGCGCCCGCGTCGAGATGCGGCAGCCAGCTGTCGATATTGCGTCTCGCGATCGCGGCACCTGTCGCCGCCGCGCCCGTGTGGTTGTGCACGGCACCGCAGCAGCCTTCGCCTTGCGCCCGGGTGCAGGCGATGCCGAGCCTGTCGAGCACGCGGCTCGTGGCAGCGTTGATGCTCTGCGCCACGACGGACTGGACGCAACCCTCGAACAGGATCACCCGTCTCACGTGCGTTGCCGACGCCCGTTCTCCCGCCGCGTGGACGACCGGCATCTTCTGCCGGAGGGCGCCTGGCAAGAACGGTTTGAAGAGCATGCCGAGCCTGAAGAGCGGCGCGAGGCGCGCCGGGTAGGGCAGCAGCGTGAGCATGCCCCGGCGCAGCAGGCGTTGCATGAATGGTCGCGGCACATGCGCCTCGACGACCGCCTTGCCGCTCTGCAGCAGGTTGTGATAGCGCACGCCCGACGGACAGGTGGTTTCGCAGGAACGACAGCTGAGGCAGCGGTCGAGGTGCTTGAGCGTCTTTTCCGTGGCGCTGTTCTTTTCGAGCGCCTGCTTGATGAGATAGATGCGCCCGCGCGGGCCGTCGAGTTCATCGCCGATGAGCTGGTAGGTCGGGCAGGTGGCCGTGCAGAAACCGCAATGCACGCAGGTCCGCAGGATCCTGTCGGCCTCCTTGCCCCAGTCGGTCGTCAGCAGTGAGGGGGGAAGGTTCGTCTGCATCAGAGCTCCCGGTAGAGGCGCCCGGGGTTGAGGATGCCTTTCGGGTCGAACGCCTGCTTGATGCGCCGGTGCAGCGCCAGCAACGCAGGGGAGAGCGGCGTGAAGGCGTCGTCGGGATTCGCCGGGTTGCGAAAGGCCGTCGCATGTCCGCCGGCACGGCTTGCGATGGCGCGGATCTCTTCCGCCGGTGCGGTGCTCAGCAGCCAGCGCTGCGCGCCGCCCCAGTCGATGAGCTCGTCGCCCGGAAGATCGATCGCCGGCGTCGCTTGCGGCAGCGCCAGCCGCCACAGCGGGGTGTCAGTGTCAAAGAAGGCGTGGGTCTGGTCGCGGATGCCGTCCCACAGTTCGGTGCTGTCGGTACTCTCTCCGCCGAGCCTCTCGCTCGCCGATTCGATCGCCGCATGCGCACCGCAGAAACGCATTGAGAGGACGCCCTGGTACCATGCAGCGGCCGTGACCGGGTAGGGCTGGCGCGAGAGTTCGGTCACGCGCGCCAGCGCTTCCCCGCGGCCGAGTTCCCAGGAGAGGGTGACGCTCTTCTGCGGTAGCGGGACGACCTTGATGCTGAGTTCGGTCATCAGGCCCAGCGTCCCGAAGGCGCCGCACATGAGCCGCGAGACGTCGTAGCCGGCGACATTCTTGATGACCTCGCCGCCGAAATGCAGCAGCTCTCCCTTGCCGTTGACGAGGCGGCAACCCAGCACGAAGTCGCGCGCCGCGCCTTTCCACGGGCGGCCCGGGCCGGACAGGCCGGAGGCGATGGCGCCGCCGAGCGTGGCCGCCGCTCCGAAAGACGGCGGTTCGAACGGAAACTGCTGGCCTTTCCCGGCCAGTGTCGCCTCGATTTCCCGCAGGGGCGTTCCGGCCCTGGCCGTGACGAAGAGCTCCTCGGGCTGGTAGCTGACGAGGCCCGTCAAACCGGGCGTGCTGATGGTATCGCCGCCCGGGCGCGGGCCGAGAAACTCCCGCGTCCCGCCGCCGCGGATCCGCAGCGGTTCGCCGCTTTCGAAGGCGGCGCGGATACGCTCCTGAAGTTCCATCAGAAGCGCTCCAGTTCGGGGAACGGCAGTTCGCCGTTGTGCACGTGCATGGCGCCGAGTTCCGCGCAGCGGTGCAGGCTCGGGACCGCCTTGCCCGGGTTCAGCAGACCGTGGGGATCGAATGCTTCCTTGACGGCGTGGAACTGGGCGAGTTCGAGTGCCTGGAACTGCACGCACATCTGGTTGATCTTCTCGGTGCCGACGCCGTGTTCCCCCGTGATGGTGCCGCCGACCTCGACGCAGAGCTCGAGGATCTTGCCGCCGAGTTCCTCGGCCTTCTCGAGTTCGTTGCCCCTGTTCGCATCGTAGAGAATCAGCGGGTGGAGGTTGCCGTCGCCGGCGTGGAAGACATTGGCAACGCGCAGGCCGTACGCTTCGGACATCTCGCTCATGCGGCGCAGCACCTCCGGCAGCCTGTGTCGCGGGATGGTGCCGTCCATGCAGTAGTAGTCCGGGGAGATGCGCCCGACGGCCGGGAAGGCCGACTTGCGCCCGGCCCAGAGCGTCAGGCGTTCCTCTTCGCTGGTCGACAGCTTGATGCTCGTGACGCCGCAGCCATCCAGGATCCGGGTCACGCGGACGATGTCCTGTTCGACCTCTTCCGCGGTGCCGTCGAGTTCGCACAGCAGGATCGCCGCGGCGTCGGTCGGGTAACCTGCGTGGGCGAAATCCTCGGCCGCGCGCAGCGAGAGGTTGTCCATCATTTCGAGTCCGCCCGGAATGATGCCGTTGGCGATGATGCGGCCGACGGCCTCTCCTGCTGTCTCGATGGTGTCGAACGCTGCCATGATCACGCGCGCCACGGGCGGGATCGGCAGCAGCTTGACGGTAATCTCGAGGATGATGCCGAGCAGTCCCTCGGAACCGGTCATGAGCGCGAGCAGGTCGTAACCGGGCGCGTCGAGCGCGTCACTGCCGATGGTGAGGATGTCGCCGTCGATGGTCATGACGCGCAACTTCTGGATGTTGTGCACTGTCAGGCCGTATTTGAGGCAATGCAGGCCGCCCGAGTTCTCTGCGACATTGCCGCCGATGGTGCAGGCGATCTGCGAAGAGGGATCGGGCGCATAGTAGAGACCGTGGGGTCTGGCCGCCTCGCTGATCGCGAGGTTGCGCACACCCGGCTGCACGACGGCTGTCCTGCTGTCGGGATCGATCTCGAGGATGCGGTTGAACCTGGCAAGGCTCAGGATGATGCCGTTCTCAAGCGGTTGTGCGCCGCCGGACAGCCCCGTGCCGGCGCCACGCGCAACGACCGGCACGCCGTGCTGTGTGCAGAGTTCGAGGATGGCCTGCACCTGCTCCACGGTCTGCGGCAGGACCACCGCCATCGGTATGGTGCGGTAGGCGGTCAGGCCGTCGCACTCGTACGCGCGGAGAGACTCTTCGTCGTCGATGAGAGCATCGGGCGGCAGGAGTCGTCCGAGTTCCCGGGTCAGCGCTGTGGTCATGGTTCCTGGTTCTGTCTGGTGGTCAGGCCGATAGTACCCCAGACGCTGGCGCACCGGAATAGCCGAAACCCTGCGCCTGCTGGCGCATTTCCGAACTCACACGGGATCGAAAATCAGGATGATGAGCGTGCCCGTGAAGACGAACACTGAAATCGCGACGATGAGAGCGCCGATCAGGGTCACGAAAATCGCGAACCAGGCCTGTCCGCTGCCCAGCCGCAAGGCGACTTTGAGCGACTTGGCATCGAGGAGGCGCTCACCGGCTGTCAATTGCCGGATGGCATTCAGCCCGCCCCAGAGAAGCAGCACGCCGACCAGAGAGATGACGGCAAATCGAATCATGGTTACACCTTGGCATGGTTAGAGGGATGCGCGTCCCTTGATATCGAGGTACTGGTTGACGAGCGCGACAGGCAGTCTGCGGGCCGTGGTGTCGAGCGTCAGCACGCCCTGATGCGACAGCAGACGGTGCTTCCTGCGCCGGTCATCCAGGTACTTCTCTACAGCATGATAGCGCAGTGCCTGTGCCGTTGACTCGATGGATCCGGTCACCGTCTCGTCAAGAATCTCCTCGCGCAGGTCGGCCAGGACCACGAGGTGATGCCTGCGCAACTGGCGCGCCGCCGCAAAAAGATCCCGGTCATCCTCGTTGCGCGAATTGGTCACGAGGATGACGAGTGCGCGCCTGCGCTGCAGCGACGTGAAACGGCCGACGGCATGCAGGTAGTCGGCCGGCTCGAGGGTCGACTCGAGGTTGTAGAGGGACTCCAGCAGGCGGTTGACGGTATCCAGGCCCTTGCGTGGCGGTATCCAGCGGTTGTCGCCGCCGAGCGTCATGACGCCGACGGCATCGCCCTGACGCACGGCGACGTAACTCAGCAGCAGCAGGGCGTTGAGCGCCTGGTCGAGATGCGCGCGGCCGTCGTCCCGGTGGCGCATGCGCCGGCCGACATCGAGCAGGAAGATGACCTGCTGGTCCTTTTCGTCCTGGTACTCCTTCGAGATCAGCTTGCGCTGGCGGGCGCTGGCCTGCCAGTGGATCTGGCGCTGGCTGTCGCCCTGGCGGAACTCCCTGAGCTGGAAGAACTCGTTGCCCTGGCCGCGCCGCTGACGGCGCCTGACACCGATCTGGCTGAGCCTGTTGTCGGTGGCGAGCAGCGTGTAGGTGCTGATTTCGGCGAAGTTGGGATAGACGCGCACCCGGCGGGGTTCGCCGATGATGCGCCTGTGGCACCAGAGTCCCCAGGGCGAGAAGAGGTGGATTTCGGTCCCGCCAAACCCGGTGTCGCCACGCGATGGCGGCATGACCCTGTACTCGATCTCGATGCCGCCGAGGGCGTCGAGTTCGATCGTCCGGGGCATCTGCATCACGCCGAAGCTGGACGGATGCAGGTCATGCACGAGCAGTCTGAGCGGGGCGTCCTGGCGGTTGCGGAATTGCAGGCGGACATGCGTTGCAACCGAGAGCGGCAGGTTGCGTGGCATGATGCGCCGGATTGCAGGGCTTTGCAGCCGCCGCGTGCGCAGCAGGTCGCCGAGCGCGATCACGGGCAGCACGGCGCCGGCAATCAGCCAGGCCGCCGTCAACGCGGGTTCAAGCGAGGCGGCCAGGCCGATGAGCAGCCAGAGGAGCGCAAGCCCGACGAGCGGCTTGCAGGGATGCCAGTTCACGCGCGCGGACTCTCCACGGAGTCGAGAATGTCCCGCAGCACATCATCCGGCTGGCGTCCCTCGATCTCGAGATCGGCGCTGAGCCTGATGCGATGGCGCAGCGTCATCGGCACGACGCTCTTGATGTCGTCCGGCGTGACGAAGGGGTTGCCGTTGAGCAGCGCCATGGCGCGCGCCGTCCGCAGCAGCGCGATGGCTCCGCGCGGGCCGCTGCCGGTTTCGATACCCTGCCAGGCGCGCGTGATACGGTTGAGTTCGACGGCGTAGTTGACGACGGCCTCGTCGATGTGCTGCCGGGCGGCAATGGTCTGCAGCTCCAGAATTGTTGCCGGGTCGAGCACCTGCCCGACGCGCGAGATGTCGAGAGTGTCGCCGACCATGCCGGTGGTGACATGGGAGACGAGTCTCTGTTCGTCATGTTCACCTGGATAGTCGATCATGATCTTGACGAGGAAGCGGTCGAGCTGCGCCTGCGGCAGGGGATAGGTGCCCTCCTGCTCGATCGGGTTCTGCGTCGCCATGACCATGAAGGGGGGTGCGAGCATGTAGGCCTCGCCCTCGATCGTCACCTGCTGCTCCTGCATCGCCTCGAGCAGCGCCGACTGGGTTTTCGCCGGCGCCCGGTTGATCTCGTCGGCCAGCAGGAAGTTGCAGAAGACGGGCCCCTTGCGGATATGGAACTCGTTGCTCTTGAAGTCGAACAGCGCATGGCCGCTGATGTCGGTCGGCATCAGGTCCGGTGTGAACTGGATGCGGCTGAAGCTGCCGCCGATCGCCCGCGTCAGGGCGCGCACCAGCAGGGTCTTGCCGAGGCCGGGCACGCCCTCGACGAGAACGTGCCCGCTCGCGATCAATGCCGTGATGACTTCGCGGATGATCTTTTTCTGCCCGATGACGGCGCGCTCGACCTGTTCCTCGAGCGCCTGCAGTTGCTGTGTTGCCTGTTCGATCTGTTGATGTTGCAAGGTTCCTACCCTCGATGGATTCGCAGGCGCAGCAACTGGAGTGTCTGCGCCTGCCTGACAAATTCTTCCCGGTTTTGCGCCTCGCAGAAGAGCGCGGCGCGGATCTCCGCGGCGTCCAGCCCGCTGCGTCTGCCGATCCACTCGGCCTGTTCGTCCGGGCTCATGTGCGACAACTGGCTGTGCTGGCTTTGCCAGAATCCGATGACCTGCCGCCTGGTGTCTGCCGCGATGTAATCACGGTTGCCGTTGCGCCAGTGATAACGGCTCGTGGCGTCGAGGTGTTCGATCAGGTCACGGCGTCCCGACTCTTCCGCGGTGATGAGCGGGCCGATCCTGCGCGTGCCGTACCACAGCAGCAGCAGGATCAGGATTGCGAACGATATCACTACCGGCGAGGCATGCTGCACGAGCAGGCTCCAGAGCGACGGCATGGCCTTGTCGTACAGCAGCCAGACCTTGCCGTTGCGGTCGGTCAGCAGCCACAGGAGCCAGGCATGATCGAGATCGCCGATAGAGGTGTTCGACATGAAGAGGTTGTCGCTGGTGACGGTCACGAGCCCCTTGCCGAGACGTCTCTGGATCAGGTGATAGCGTTGCTCCCGTGCGTCGTCCGCATCGCCGCGCAGTTTCGGGGCCGCTGTCGCCGATTGCTCTTGAGGCTTGCCGCGATAGGGAATGCCGAAATCCGGAAGGCCCTCGTCCATCTCTAACCAGAGCGTGTCGATGAAAGCCGCCTCGAGCGGTTCCCCGATGCCAGGAATCCGGAAGACGATGGTGTCATCCCTCGCGTCGTTCACTGCCGCCAGGCCGAAACGCTTTACTTCGACGCCATGACGGTGGATGCCGAGTTCATCCAGCAGGCGATATCCGCTTCGCCCTTGCTCACTCCAGCTGGTCCGCGGCGTCAGCATCAGATGACCGCCGGCCCTGATCCAGTCGAACAGTGCCTGCGCCTTTTCGCTGGAGAGCGACTCGAAGAGATGATTGATGATCAGCGTGTCTGCCGGCGACGGCAGCTGCTGCAGGAGATCGCGCCCCCTGCTGCTCTCGACTTCCCTGCCGCTGGCAGCAAGGAAGCGCTCGGCCGCGAGGAAGGGGTTGCGGCGTACCTCCGGCGAGGCTTCGGTGGTGATTTCACCGGTGACTCGCTCGAAGTTGCGGAAAAACCAGGTCGCGGCGGCTGCGACGAGCAGAAGCGACAGCAGCACGAGCATCGTCTTATTTTGCATCCGGCACCTCGGGATAGATCTCCCGCCACTGGTGGCAGAGCTCGAGGACCTGCTGCACGGGCGGCGCTTCTCCCGCGTAGGCGAGCCATTGCCAGCTGTGCGTCAACTGGCCGAAATAGCTGCTCTCTTCGGCGGGGCGATGGCGGTGCACCAGTTCCAGGCATTCCTTCTCGGTCGCACTCTGCGGGATATCGATCTGCTGCGTCCTGATGTAGCGCTCCAGGGTTGCTCTATAGAGCAGGCTCGTCGCCTTGCGCAGTTCATTCTGCTCGCAGAGTGCGATCGCGGTGTCGACGGGATTCGCGGGGATGGGGACATTGCCTTCTTCATGCTGCAACAGGCGATACTCTGGGGCCGGCGGCTTGCCTGCCCGCTTGCGGTAGAGCCCGCCGCTCCTGATACTCCCGAGGATCCTCACGATCAGCCAGCCGGCAAACAACCCGAGAACGGCATAAGCGGCGATCCTGAGCAATCCCGCGAGCCATTCGAGCCCGCCGGATGAGAAATCGAACGCTTGCCGGTCGGTGTCATCGGTGTCGTCCGGGATGGCCTCCCAGCGGGTGACGGTTTTCCTTTCACCGAAATCCCTGTGCGCCAGGACTTCGGCGATACTCTCCCTGGCCTGCTCGCGATCCAGTGCGAGGACTTCGCGCGGCGGCACGAGGCAGAGGACGAGCATGCTCGAGAACAGCACGGCAACGGCAGCTTGAGCGAGACGGCCTTCCCGGCGGTGTTTCTGCTGTTCTGCGATCATCTGGCGAAAGGCGATTTCGATATCCCACGCCTCGAGTTCCGTGCGCGAGTTGATGTAGAGAGAAAAGCCGGCGGCGACGTAGAAAGGCGCGATCAGCGATGCCACAGCAAAGTAGGAGAGGTTGTTGAACCAGGCGTATGCATCGCTGCCGTCGAGGTGCGCCAGCATGGCCAGGTCGACCTCGACCGTCTCCGGCAGCAGCATCAGGACGAGACCGGCGATCGAGAGGGCGAGCACCATCTCCAACTGCAGCATCAGAATGGTCAGCCAGCCACTGTTGGGATTGGTCCTCTCGAGCACGCGCATCCGTGACCGGCATTTGTCGCCACGCAGTCCTTCCAACTGCTGCACGCACAGTAGGAAGGAACGCGATGGGGAGAGCCGGCGCCAGAGCAGGTTGCCGGGCAGCCCCTTGCGCAACACCTGAAGCGTGCGCCCGAGCTGTTTGCGCAGAGGGACTTCCTCGCTGAACAGCGCATGGCCGAGCCAGACGGTCAGCAGGGGCTCGAACAGCGGCTTCATCCACCAGAACACGACAAGCGCCAGAATCAGGCTGTCATGCAACAGCAGGTGGACGATGAGGAACAGCGGCAGTGCCGTCGCGATCCACAGCAGCCACAACGGACGATACCAGCGGCGTGCCATGCGCAGGCCGAGATCGATCGCTTCCCAGCTCGTGCGCGGGCGCAGGACGACATTGGCACGTTCAAGCTGCATTCGTGTTCCTGCCGGTGAAGTAGAGATAGCAACCGACGAGCAGCCACAGCAGGGCCCCGACGCCGTATTTGAGGGAGGCATCGACGGGGAGCGGTGACCAGAAAGCCTCGATCAGGGCCGCGATGACGAACATGCAGGCGGCCCCGCTGACGAGAACAATGGCCTCTTTGGCATTGCGTCTGAGCGCTTCGAGTCTGGAGTAGTTACCGGGGGCGACAATGGCCTTGCCGAGCAGCAGTCCGGCAGTGCCCGAGATGACGATCGCGATGAGTTCGAAGGAGCCATGCCCGATGACGAAGCCCCAGAAAGTCTCGATGTAGTCGAGCCGGGTCAGGTAACCGGCGACCCCGCCGATGACGACACCGTTGAAGACCAGGAAGAAGAGGGTGCCGAGTCCCGCAAGGATGCCGCCGGCGAAGGTGCGAAAGCCGATACCCGTATTGTTGTTGACGTAGAAACCGAACATCATCATGCGGCTTGCATCCTGCATCGCCTCCTCGCGTCCCGGAAGATTTCCCGGCGCGGGATCGTACATCGACTCCATTTTTGCGACGGCGACATCGTCCATCAGCGTGTAGATCATGTCCGGATAGAGGTAACAGGTGAGTCCGAAAAGAATCCCGGGCCCGAAAAAGAGCAGGAAAGAGAGCCAGAAAAAACGGGCGTGGCGATGCAGCGTGGAGGGGAAATCCGACACCAGGAAATCGAGGATGCGTCTGCCGATCCTGAATTCCCGCTTGTAGATCTGGTGATGCGCTCGCAGCGTCAGGGCATGAAGCCTGTCGATCAGTCCGGGGCTGTAGCAACGGCTTTGCGCCAGTGCCAGATGCTGGCAGATGTCACGGTAGAGCGTGGGTAGCGCTTGCAGCCCCTGGGCATCCGGCTTGCTGGCGCGGCGACCCGACTCGAGGCCGTCGAGCAGTTCCTCCAGCTGTTGCCATTGCGTTTCGTGCTGTTCCTGAAACTGGAATTGACGCATGTTCGCGCTCTGGCCTCAGGACAGGAAGGGTGTGGAGGTTGACATCAGTTTCCGCCCCGCGCGTACCAGCGGGCATAACCGAGCAGCTTGCGGACCCCTCGCTCGCCGGTTGCCCCGGTGATCGGGGAGAGGTGGGATGCGATTTCCTGCTGGCGGGAGTCGGAAAGCCTGCCCTGGCGTTCGGAAAAGCTGATGATGGCCTGCTGCTGCTTGCGCGTCAGTCCCGCGGGGGGCGGTTCGGGGTCGCTGTCGGCAAGCGCCACGGAACGCTGGCGTTTGGGCGCGTAGATCACGAGTGTCCCCGCTGCGAGGTCGCCGAGACGCTGGAAACGGCTGCTCAGGAGCATGGAAGCGAGTCCGAAGCCGTACATGAACGGCAGGAAATCCACTGCGCGAAGCAGATTGCGGATCATCGATGCTTGCCAGGCCACGGGGGTCCCGTTGCTGTGGACGACCTGCATGCCGAATGCAGTTTTACCGGGCGTGGCGCCTTTGGTGATCTCGAAGTAAACCGGATAGAACCACTCGAGCAGAAAGAAGAGAACCAGCATGATACCGATGCCGGTTGCTCCCGTCAGCGCGAGCACGAAGAACAGCAGGGTGTAGAGAAGGCCACGGATCAGGGCGTCGATGATCCAGGCGCCGCCCCTGGAGACCGGCCCGGCCGGATGCAGCTCCAGGGTGACGCCTTCGGGCGTTTCGATGCTGTAGGCTGTATCGAGTTTGACGATGGACACGTGCGCCTTTTGATCGCCGGTCACATCTGGCTGGTGGCCATGCCGATCATGCCAATCGCCATGATGATGAGCGTGAGGATCATGACGCCCACGCCGATATATCCCAGGATCTTCTCCCAGCCGGGCGTCGGGCGATGAGGTGCGAACCTGTTGGCTCCCTCTGTGCCTCTGGCGACGAGCAGGTAGATCCAGAGGATGAGGTTGGCCAGCGGTATGACGATCAGCAGCATGAGCCAGCCGGTCTTGTCGACGTCATGCAGCCGCCGGATGCCGAAGATGATGTGGACCGCGAACCACAGCATTGAGACCACGCCGGCGACCATGCCTCCGCCGGTTGCGAGGAATTGCATCGTTGCCTCCGGGTCTGCTCCCGTCATGATGGTATTTCCGCCGAGCAGAAAGAGCATCAGGTAGCCGATGACATTCAGCACCATGTTCCATGCGATATAGCTGAGGCGTCCGAAGCGGCCCGCGGGGGAGAGCGGACTCGAGGTATCGATGCCGCCCCGGCCCGGGAGCGTCGGATCGCTGGTGGGTGTCTCGTAGGGATTTTCCATCATGTGTTCCTTATCGTTTCTGACATGCGAGGCGTGCGATCGACCAGGCTCGGGGCTGGCAAGGCGATGGCCTGGCGTGTAAGAGAAAAGTGTATCCTGATTCCTCCTCCAACAAAACAGCGTCAGGACAGACGCCGCTGCTTTGGTCTCAATGGTCATGGGCTGGTAGCATGCTGTTTTCGATCCCGTATCCGGAGAAAAAGCTTGCAGGAAGAATTCTGGCATCAGCGTTGGCAGGAAGGGAAAATCGGATTCCATCTCAACGAGACCAACCCGAATCTGACCGAATGGTTCGAGAGTCTCGCTCTGGAGCCCGGTAGCAGGATTTTTGTGCCCCTCTGCGGCAAGAGCCTCGATATGCTCTGGCTGGCCGGGCAGGGCATGGAGGTTGTCGGTGTCGAGATCAACGAACTGGCTGTACGCGGTTTTTTCGAGGAGAACGGGCTCGATCCCGTCATCGAGAACCGTCACGACCACGACTGCTGGCAAGCCGGCAACCTGACCCTCATCCATGCCGACTTCTTCGACATCGAGCAGAGCGATCTGGGCAGGATCGATGCGGTCTACGACCGGGCTTCCCTGATCGCCTTGCCCCCCGGGTTGCGTCTCTCCTACGCCGAAAAAATGCGCCAGCTGCTGCCGGCGCCGGTTCCCGTTTTGCTGATCACGCTCGTCTACCCGCAGGAGCAGATGCAGGGACCGCCGTTCTCCGTCCCGCAACAGGAGGTGGAGTCGCTCTATGGCGAACACTACGCCATATCGAGGCTCGCATCGATCGATATTCTGATCAACGAACCCGGATTCCGGAAGAAGGGGCTCGATGAACTGACAGAGAATGTCTACCTGATGCGGTAGACCATCCTGATGTGTGGAATGCCGGCTTCCATGAAAACCTCTCCCTCCGGCACGAAGCCGTTTCTGCGGTAGAAGGGCTCGGCGCTGGTCTGCGCATTCAGGAAGAGCCGCGCCGGATCCTCGGCGCAGTCGATCAGGCAATGCAGCAGCAATGTGCCGACGCCTTGCCTGCGCCACGCACGAAGCACCGCCATGCGGCCGATCTGGCCCTCGGGCAGCAGCCTGGCCGTGCCGACAGGCTGGCCGGATGTCGTCAGCGCGAGAGCGTGGATCGACTCCTCGTCGCGACCGTCCCACTCCAGCTCCGGGGGCACGCCCTGCTCGATGATGAAGACCTGCTCGCGTATCTCGCCGAGGAGCTGCCCTCTATCCGCCCATTCGACGATCGAGACACTGCACCCGCTACGCCAAGCAGACATAGCCCTGCTCATGAAGATCGCGCAGCACCGCGCCGGCAGCTTCGTCATCCAGCCACTCATGGAGCTCGTCGGCCGTCCAGCTGTCCCGGCCGCTGAGCAGGATGGCGAAGGGGAGGCAGCGTTCGGGCAGTCTGTATGAGTGGCCACCGCAGAAGAGGTAGAGACGGCCCTGCTCCTGCGTAAACAGAATGTCGCTCGCAGGATGCCTGTTGAGCCTGCTGCCGCCCGCGAATCCTTCGCGCATGCCCGCGAACGGCTCATGCGGAAGCGGTTGCAGGTTTTCCTTGGGTTCGGTGATGTAGCGACCGAACCACTCGGCGAAGTCGTCGGTCTCCTGTTCCAGTGCCGAAAGCAGCATGGTGCGGAGCTTTTCGACCGCTTGCGGCTGGATTTCACCCGCGTGTGACTGCAGCTGCAAATCCGGATCGCTGTAACGGACACTGTCGATCGAATGCAGTTTTTCGTCCGCCCAGTGAGTGAAGAGTTCGGTCGCGGAGGGAGCCCGGAACCCCACGGACCAGGTGATGCATTCACCCTCCGCGACCCCCCAGTGGGCGACGCCGGGTGGCAGGTAGAGGACGTCCCCGGGTTCCAGCAGCCACTCCTCTGTCGGCTCGAAGTACTGCAGGATCTTCATGTCGAGTCCCGCCACGAGCGAGTTGTCGGCATGCGGGTCGGCATTGATTTGCCAACGGCGCTTGCCCTCGGCCTGTATCAGGAAAACGTCGTACTCATCGGTATGGGGGCCAACCGACCCCTTGTCGACGGCAAAACTGATCATGATGTCGTCGATGCGCCAGCGCGGCATGCCTTCGAATTCCCTGAAGAGTGCGGCGACTTCCGGCAGATGCTTGTCCATGTCCTGAAAAAGCAGTGTCCAGCCGGAATCGGGCAGACTCTCGAGATCAGCGCTGCTGAAGGGGCCGAAATGCACCTCCCAGGGGCGCTCGCCGTGCTCCAGAACGAGGCGTGTCTCGATGTTTCCCTCGCCGGGGAGGAAAACANNATTAGAATAATATTTGTTTGGTGCCGGAATGCATGATGTTGTATCATTCTGTTGCCTTAATAACCAATTTTGTTTTTGCGCAAAAAACTAAGGGGAGTACCTATGTCAAAGGTAAATACAAAACTGACTGCACTGATCGCGCCTCTGAGTCTGGCTGCCGGTCTTGCAATCGCAACTTCTGCTTTCGCAGAGGAGTACCTGGCCGATTCCCAGGGCGAGAACGTCGTCAACAGTTACGAAGAGTGCTGGGAAGTGTCTTACGGTCTGCCGAACTGCGGTGAAGAACGCTACACCCTGAGCGGTGACGGCCTCTTCGACTTCAACAAGGCCACCATCCGTCCTGACCTTGCTGCCAAACTCGACGACATCATTGCGAACAGCGCTGAGCTGAAGTCCAAAGGTTACAGCAGCATCGTTATTGTCGGCCACACCGATAGCGTCGGCTCCGATGCCTACAACCAGGGCCTCTCCGAGCGTCGTGCAGCATCGACTGCCGACTACCTCGTCAGCCGTGGTATCCCGCGTGATGTCATCACGACATCCGGGATGGGCGAGAGCCAGCCGGTCGCGACCAACGAAACTGCCGAGGGTCGTCAGCTGAACCGTCGTGTTGAAATCACTATCGACTGATCATGACGACGATGGTTCCGGCAGGCTTCGGCCTGCCGGCCACATCAAAAAAGGCCGCGTCACTGCGGCCTTTTTTGTTGCCTTGCGGGCTTGAAACCTCAGATTTTCAGCGCCTGTTCCTCGGCATTGCCGGTGTAGGTTGCCGGTGTCATCTGCAACAGCGACTGTTTCGCAGTCTCCGGGATATCCAGTCCATCGATGAATGCTGCGAGCTGCTCCGGCGTGATCCTCTGTCCACGCGTCAGCTCCTTGAGCTTTTCGTAGGGCTTCTCGATACCATAGCGGCGCATGACCGTCTGGACGGGTTCGGCCAGGACTTCCCAGTTGGCGTCGAGATCGGCGGCCATGCGCTCTGCATCGGCCTCGAGCTTGCCGATGCCTCGCAGCAGTGACTGCAGGGCGATCGAGGTGTGTCCGATACCGACCCCGAGATTGCGCAGGACCGTGGAGTCTGTGAGGTCGCGTTGCCAGCGGGAGATGGGCAGTTTCGCCGAGAGATGTCCGAAGATCGCGTTCGCAATGCCGAAGTTTCCCTCGGCATTCTCGAAATCGATCGGGTTGACCTTGTGCGGCATCGTCGAAGAACCGACCTCGCCGGCCCTGGTCTTCTGCTTGAAATAGCCCAGCGAGATATAGCTCCAGATATCGCGGCAGTAGTCGATCATGATGGTATTCGCGCGCGACAGGGCGTCGAAGAGTTCGGCTATATAGTCATGCGGTTCGATCTGCGTGGTGTAGGGGTTCCACTGCAGGCCCAGAGAGGAGACGAACTCCCCGGCGAATGATGGCCAGTCGATGTGGGGATAGGCGGAGAAATGGGCATTGTAGTTGCCCACAGCGCCGTTGATCTTGCCGAGGAGCGGAGCTGCCGAAATCTGCTCTTTCTGCCTCTCGAGGCGCGCGACCACGTTGGCCATCTCCTTGCCGATCGTCGAGGGGGAGGCCGGTTGCCCGTGGGTGCGTGACAGCAGCGGCAGGCCGGCATGCTCGTGGGCCATGGCGCGGATGGCGTCGATGACCTGCTGCAGCTCGGGCATCAGGACATTGACACGTCCGTCGCGCAGCATCAGCGCATGACAGAGGTTGTTGATATCTTCCGAGGTGCAGGCGAAATGGATGAACTCGTTAACGGCTTGCAGTTCTGCGTTGCCCGAGATCTTCTCTTTCAGGAAATATTCCACGGCCTTGACGTCGTGGTTCGTCGTTCGCTCGATCTCCTTGACGCGTCCGGCATCCTCCTCGCTGAAGTCACTGATGATGGCTTCGAGCAGCGCGCCGGCATCCTCGCCGAATGGAGGCACCTCCGGGATATCGGGGTTGGCTGCGAGCGCCTGCAACCAGCGGATCTCGACGATGACGCGGTAACGGATCAGCCCGTACTCACTGAAGATGTGGCGCAGGGGAGTGGTCTTGTTGCCATAGCGTCCATCGACGGGTGAGACGGCAGTGAGAGTGGAGAGCTGCATAGAGAAAACCCTGGCGACAAAAGGCGGATTATAGCACCGCCCGGATAACAGGATCAGTAGCGGAAGCACTCTTCCGGGCTGTCACCCGGCGTCATGTCGCAGGCGTTTGCCAGTGCCTCGGCAAACCGGTTGTTTTGAAACAGCGCCTGCCCCGGATGGGCTGTACGCGGCTGGAACGCATCATGGCCGGCTCGGCAAATGGCCCTGCACAGACCTTACGCCCTGTACGAACCGGTCCGCGGGAAGGATTGATTCCAGCGCCTGAAGCGGCGTTTACAGTAGGCAAGCAGTTCAGCGTAACTCCTGAAGTGCAACGCGAAATGCTTCGATGCGGGCTCGTCGAATTCACAGCAATCATTGTCGTAATCGCGGCACACGCGGGGACGACTGTCATAGATGGCGCAAAGGCCGTCCTCGACAAGGTGTTCGCAGCGGCCATGCACGAGCATGTACCAGCCGCTGTCGTCCTTGTAGACTTCGACGCCGTCGTGGGATACCTGCCAGAGCAGGTGATCAAAATCGGCTTTGGAGCGAGGCGTCCCGAGTGCTTCGGTCATGTAGGTGCAGCAGATCGACTGCAGGCAGCGGGAGCACTTGTTACTCCGATCGATCGGCATTGCTCGCTGCAGGTTTGCGCCTGCGCCTGCGCCTTCCGGATTTCGAGGGTTGGTCCTTGTCACCGGAAGCCTGCCTTTGCGCGGCGTCTCTGCCGGACGTTCCGCGTCTCGGTCCCGACTTGTGCGGCTTGCGTCTTTCGCGCCGTATCCTGCTTTTCGGATCGATGTCGGCCAGCAGGTCGAGCGGCGGCATCTCGACGGGTACGCGCGCCTGGATGTAGTCCTCGATGTCAGGCAGCGACATGGCGTAGGTTTCACAGACGAGGCTGATGGCGTCACCGTCACTGCCGGCACGCGCGGTGCGGCCGATACGGTGCACATAGTCCTCGGGATCCGTCGGCAGGTCGAAGTTGATGACGTGGCTGACGTTTTCGATATGCAATCCCCGCGCAGCGACATCGGTCGCGACCAGCACCCGGACTTCGCCTTCCTGGAACTTTCGCAGCAGAGAGAGGCGTTTCTTCTGCGGCACGTCGCCGGAGAGAATGGCGCAGCTGATACCGTTGCCCTCGAGATAGCCCCAGACCTCGTCGGCGGCGCGCTTGGTATTCACGAAAATGATCGTGCGCGCGGATTCGTGCGACTGCAGCAGCCCGACGAGCAGCGGAATCTTCTCGTCGTTGGCGACCATGTAGCCGATCTGGCGCACACGGTCCGCGGTCACGGAATCGGATTCGACCTTGGCGATTTCGGGATCGTTCATGTGCTCGTAGGCAAGCTCGGTGACGCGATAGCTCAGGGTCGCCGAGAACAGCATCCCAAGGCGCTCCTGCGGATGCGGCATGCGCCGCAGCAGGTAGCGGATATCCTTGATGAATCCCAGATCGAACATGCGGTCCGCCTCGTCGAGCACGACGACCTGGATCGCCCTGAGGTCGTAGACATGCTGCTTGAGATAGTCGATCAGGCGGCCCGGCGTGCCGATCAGGATGTCGACGTCTTCAAGCGACTGGCGTTGTTGCTCATAGCCGGAGCCGCCATAGACGACGCGCAGCTTTAGCCCCGTGTGTCGCGCGAGAAGTTCGCCATCCTTGTGGATCTGGATGGCAAGTTCGCGCGTCGGCGCGATCATGATCGCGCGCGGCTGGTTGGGCCTGCGCCTGGCGTCCGCCGGATGATCATGGAGATGTTGCAGGGCGCCGAGCATGAAGGCGGCGGTCTTGCCGGTACCGGTCTGCGCCTGTCCGGCAACATCACGCCCTTCCAGCAGGATCGGAATCGTCATCTCCTGGATCGGCGTGCAGTAGGTGAAGCCGGCATCCTGGATGCCCTGCATGATGGGTTCGGCGAAGCCGAAACTGTCGAATCGGGTTTCAGTCAGATGTTTGTCACTCATGGGCCCGTAGGATACCTGAAAGAGGCCGAACCCGTTGAGTTATCTTGTGATTTCAGGCAGCGGCAGCCTCGAGGGCGATGTGATGCGAACAACCTTGTCCCTGGAACCCTCGCCGCTGACAAGAACGACTGCGCGTTTCGAGACACCGAACTGTTTCGCGAGAAAAGCCGCGAGGTGTCTGTTGGCCTTGCCGTCGACCGGTGGAGCCGTGATCCTGATGCGATATTGCGACTCGCCGAAGACACCGGCGAATTCGTCAGCCCTCGCTTTTGGCTGGACCCGCAGATGCAGGATCAGGGAATCGCCCTCCCACCGATACCAGGCACTCAAAGCAGTCCTGCCGGTGCGCCGAAGAGTGCGGCGAGCGGAGGGATAATCAGCATTTTCACGAATATCAGTGCGACGATGGCGATCATGACCGAGAAATCGAGTCCGGAAACCGCTGGCAGATGTTTGCGGATCGGTGCCAGCAAGGGTTCCGTGAGGGCACGCAAGACCCATGCAAGGGGGTGTGTCTGCAGTGAAGGGACCCAGCTGATGATGGCGAGGATGATCAGCGCCGCGATGAAAATCGTGAACAGCAGCGACACCAGTGCCGGGATGGCCCAGAGGAAAGCGGCGAGGACGATGGTGTTGCCCGAGAGCAGGATGACGAGGATGAATTCGGCCGACTTGACGAGCCAGGCGAGCACCAGCGAGGCGATGTCCATGCCCGCAAGGCCCGGGATGAATTTTCTCAGGGGACGCAGGGCCGGCGAGGTCATTTTCACCACGAATTGCGAGACGGGGTTGTGAAAATCGACGCGCATCTGCTGGAACAGGAAACGCAGCATCACGATCAGCGCATAAGCGCCGAACACAACCTGGACGAGAAAGATCAGCGGATTGGTCAGGTAGGTGGAATCCATCGGATCAGGCCTCGGGCAACCTGGAGGAGAGTTCGATGGAGCGGTCGCGCGCAGCCGTCATGGCGCGCTTCACGAGCTGCTCCAGTCCCTCCTGCTGCAACAGCTTGATCGCCTGTTCCGTGGTGCCTCCGGGCGACGTGACCCTGGCGCGCAGCGTTGCCGGCGAATCGTCGCTCTCGAGGGCCATGCGCGCAGCGCCGAGTGCCGTCTGCAGGGTCAGCAGGGAGGCATCCTGTTCATCAAGCCCGAGTGCCTGGGCAGCCCGGATCATCTCCTCCATGAAGAGAAAGAAATAGGCCGGGCCACTGCCGGAGACCGCCGTGACGGCGTCGATGAGTTCTTCCCGCTCCACCCAGATGGTAATGCCGACGGCACGCATGATGGATTCCGCGAGGTTGCGCTGCGCTTCGGTCACGAGTTCGCCTGCGAAGAGGGCGGTCGCGCCGGTCTGCAACATGGCGGGCGTATTCGGCATCGTTCTCACAATGGCGATATCGTTGCCGAGCCAGTGTTGCAAATGACGCAGAGGAATACCGGCTGCGATCGACAGGATCAGCGGACGGTGCTGCTGCACACTTGCCGCGATCCCTTCTGCCACGTCCGCCATGATCTGCGGCTTGACCGCGAGCACGACCACGTCGGCGCTGGCGATGGCCGCGTTGTTGTCGGTCGTGCAGTTGATACCGCTGTTGCCGCTGAAAGCGTCGAGCTTGTCACTGTCAGGGTCGGCGGCGATGAGCCTGTCTGCGGGGTGACCGTCCTGCAGCAGTCCCCGAATCAGGGCGCCGGCCATGTTGCCTGCGCCGATGAAGGCGATGGTTTTCTCTTTCATAGCTTGCGTCTGTCAGTTGCGTGCACCAAAGATTGCGGTGCCTATTCTAACCATGGTCGATCCCTCCTCGATAGCTGCTTCGAGGTCATTTGTCATGCCCATCGAGAGGGTATCGAGTTGCAGCCCCGTCGTGTTCAGCGACTCCAGCAACTTGCGCACCTCGCCGAATGCCCGGCGCTGGGCATGCGGATCCTCTGTCGGTTCAGGCAAGGCCATGAGCCCGCGCAATCGCAGATGCGGCAGTTCGGCGACTGCCGCGGCCAGTCCGGCCGCTTCCTGCGGTTCGATGCCATGCTTGCTCGATTCGCCGCTGACGTTGACCTGCAGACAAATGTCGAGCGGAGGCATGTTCACCGGGCGCTGTTCGGAGAGGCGCCGCGCATGCTTCAGCGAGGCCACGCCGTGGGCCCAGTCGAAATGCTCGGCGATGCTCCTGGTCTTGTTGCTCTGGATTCCGCCGATGTAATGCCACTCGATGTCGAGATCGGCAAGCTCTGCCATCTTGGCGACGGCTTCCTGCACATAATTTTCTCCGAAGCAGCGCTGCCCGGCCGCATAGGCTTCGCGGATAGCCGAGGAGGGCTTGGTCTTGCTGACGGCGAGCAGGCGGATATCCAGGGCATCCCTGCCGCATGCGGAAGCAGCGGTTCGAATACGCTCGTGAACTTTTTGCAGATTCTCGCTGATTATTCCGCTTGCAGTTGTCATCAGGGCCGGGTTTGATATAACGTCTGAATCCTGGAGAACATTTTACAACGATAGGGACATTGGATATTGCAGAATTGCTGGCATTTACTGTCAGTCAGAAAGCCTCCGACCTGCATCTCTCCGCCGGCATGCCGCCGATGTTGCGGATCGATGGCGACATGAAGCGCCTCAAACTGCCGGATCTCGAGCAGGAGAGGGTGCATGCCATGATCTATGACATCATGAACGACAGGCAGCGGCGTGTCTATGAACAGAAGCTGCAGGTCGACTTCTCCTTCGCCTTGCCGGATATCGCGCGCTTCAGGGTCAACGCCTTCAAACATCACCGCGGAAGTGGTGCCGTCTTCCGGGTCATTCCGTCGGAACTGCTGACACTGGATGATATCGGAGCGCCCCCGGTCTTCCGGGACATCATCGATGTCAAGAACGGCCTGGTGCTCGTAACGGGCGTGACGGGATCCGGCAAGTCAACGACACTGGCCGCCTGTATCGACTACATCAACAAGCACCGGCAGCAACATATCCTCACCATCGAGGATCCGATCGAGTTCCTGCATGTCAGCAACAACTGCCTGATCAACCAGCGCGAGCTCGGCGAACACACGCAGAGCTTCTCCGATGCGTTGAGTGCAGCGCTGCGTGAGGATCCGGATGTGATTCTGGTCGGCGAGATGCGCGACCTCGAGACCATTCGCCTCGCCCTGACGGCTGCCGAGACAGGACACCTCGTTTTCGGCACGCTCCACACCAGCTCCGCCGTCAAGACCATCGACCGGATCATCGACGTATTCCCGGGCGATGAGAAGGACATGGTGCGCTCGATGCTGTCGAACTCCATCCGCTCGGTCATCTCCCAGTCCCTGCTCAAGAAGATCGGTGGCGGACGAATCGCGGCCTGGGAGATCATGGTAGCCACGCCGGCGATCCGCAATCTTATTCGCGAGCACAAGCTCGCGCAGATGTACTCGGCGCTGCAGACCGGCCAGTCTGTCGGCATGCAGACCATGGATCAGCACCTCAGGCAGCTCGTCGACCAGGGTCTCATCACCAGCGAAGCCGCCCGCGGCCGGGCCGATCAGAAGGGGGATTTCTGATGGAGATTCGTCCCCTGCTCGAACTCATGGTAACCCGCGGCGCCTCGGATCTCTTCTTCAGCGTCGGCAGTCCGCCATGCATCAAGCTCAATAAGGCCCTGCACCCGGTCGGCTCGTCGAGCCTGACGGATGAGCAGACGCTCGAGATCGTCAGAAAGTTGTTGCCGGCGGACCGGCTCGACCAGTTCTTCGAGACGCGCGAGGCCAATTTCGCACACTTCGAGGACGGTCTGGCGCGTTTCCGCGTCAGCGCTTTCTACCAGAAAGACAGCCCGGGTCTGGTGCTGCGCTACATCGAGTCGAAGATCCCGACCCTCGAAGAGCTGGACCTGCCCCGGGCCCTGGCCGACATCGTCATGCTGCGCCGCGGTCTGGTGCTCTGTGTCGGTGCAACCGGCACGGGCAAATCCACCACGCTGGCCGCCATGATCGGTCATCGCAACCGTCACAGCGCCGGTCACATCCTCTGTGTGGAGGACCCGATCGAATATATCCATGTTCACGACAAGAGCATCGTCAACCAGCGCGAGGTCGGCATTGATACGGAATCCTTCGAGGTTGCACTCGAAAACAGCCTGCGCCAGGCGCCCGATGTCATCCTCATCGGCGAGGTGCGCACACGCGAAACCATGCAGCATGCCATCACCTTCGCCGAGACCGGGCACCTCTGCATCGCGACGCTGCACGCCAACAACGCCAACCAGGCGCTCGACCGCATTATCAACTTCTTTCCGGATGACAGGCGCAAGCAGCTGCTGCTCGATCTTTCGCTGAATCTGAAGGCCGTCATCGGCCAGCAGCTGATCCCGAGGTGCGATGGAGAGGAACGCATGGCGGCCGCTATCGAGTTGCTGCTGAATACACCCTCGATGGCCGACCTCATCCGTCGCGGCGAGATACACGGCATCAAGGACATCATGAAGCGCTCGGGCGAGCAGGGTATGGTGACATTCGACCAGGCGCTTGCGCGCCTGCATCTCGACGGCAAGATCGGCTACGAGGAGGCCTTGCGCTATGCGGACTCGGCCAACGAGGTGCGCCTGATGATCAAGCTGTCGGGCAACGCCGAGGCCGGCGATGCGCAGACGCAGAGATTCCAGATCTCCGGTGACGAGGATTTCAGCACCTTCTCAGGCTAGACGAGCGCCGCCTGTCAGCCGAACACGCGATAGCCGTCGAAAACCGGGCCGTCGACACAGACGCGGCGCATTTCCGGGCCGCTCTCTTCCTGCACCTCGACGACGCAGCCCGCGCAGCCGCCGACAGCACAGGCCATGAACTCCTCGAGCGACACCTCGACGGGCAGGCCGACCTCTCCCGCCAGTTTGACCACAGCCTCGAGCATCGGATGCGGCCCGCACGCATGCAGCGAGACATCCGCCAGCTGGTCGCTGTCGAGCGTCGCGAGCCAGGCGCGCGCCAGATCCGTCACGTAACCCTTGTGGCAGCCGGCGAAATCCTGCATCGATGCGAGGCGCGAGGGAATGCCCCAGTCGTCGAGCAGAGGCATCCCGGCGATCACGCCCTCGGGGATGCCCTCGAGCATGATTTGCGACGGCCGCGGGGTAAAGGGGAAGGGCACTTCCGAGCCCAGGATGACGAATGGCGTGATGCCGCGGTTGCGGAGTTCCTCGGCAAGGAAGATCATCGGCGGCATGCCGACGCCGCCGCCGATCAGCACCGGGCGCTTGCGTGCAACACTGAAAGGCTTGCCGATCGGGCCGAACATGCTGACGGATTCCCCGGGCTTGCGTTCGGCCAGCAGCGCCGTGCCCTCGCCGAGGCGCTTGTAGAGGAAGTCGACCCAGCCATCCTGCTTCGACACGCGCATGATCGAAATCGGCCGACGCATCGGCCGCTGCGGGTCGCACTGGATATGCGCGAATTGTCCGGCGATGGCGTGCGCGGCGCATTTCGGTGCCATGACGCGCAGGATGAACTGGTCGCCCTCGAAGGACTCGTGCGAGAGGATCAGGGCATCTTCGACAAAGATCGTATTACGGCTGTTGTTGCTCATGAGGGTTCATTCGGAGTAGGTCAGGCGGCCGGCAAAGAGTGTATGGGTGACCTTGCCTCTGAAAGTCCAGCCGTCGAAAGGGGTGTTGTGGCCGCTGCTCAGCATCTTCCCGGCAGAGAACTCCCAGTCGAGTTCCGGGTCGAGGATGCAGATGTCGGCCTCCGCTCCGGCAACGAGCCGGCTATAGGGCAGGCCGGCGATCGCGGCCGGGCCCGAGGTCAGCAGCTCGATGGCGCGCGGCAGGGTGATGAGCTTCTCCTCGACCAGGCGCAGTGTCAGCGCCAGCAGGGTCTCGACGGCCGAGATGCCGGGCTCGGTTTCGGGAAAGGGCGCGAGCTTGGCGTCGGGCTCGTGGGGCTCATGTGACGAACAGACGGCGTTGATGGTGCCGTCCGCCACGGCGCGGCGCAGGCCCTCGCGGTCCTGCAATGTACGCAGCGGCGGCAGGACATGGCAATTCGGATTGAAGCCGTCGACGTCCATGTCGGTGAGGTGCAGCTGATGGGCCGCGATATCCGCAGTGACGTTGAGCCCGTTGCGGCGGGCGTCGCGGATCATGTCGACGGAGCGGGCGCACGAGAGTGTCTGGAAGTGAATGCGCGCACCGGTCTGCTGCGCCAACTCGAGCGTCGTTGCGACCGCGACCGTTTCGGCCGAGGCCGGAATGCCGGGCAGCCCGAGGCGGCTGGCGACCCGGCCCTCGTGAGCGCAGCCCCTGTTGGCGAGTCTGTGGTCGCTGGCCTGGACGAAGATCGGCAGATCCCAGGTCGCGGCGTATTCCATGGCGCGCCGGTAGACGAGATTGTCGCGCAACGGCATGCGGGCGTTGCTGACGGCGACACAGCCGCTGACCTGCAGCGATGACATTTCGGTGAGTTGTTCACCCTCGAGGCCAATCGTCAGGGCGCCGACCGAGAGCACGCGCGCCTGCGCACTCTGCTTGGCACGGCGCCTGATGAGTTCTGCATCCGCCGGCGTGTCAATGACCGGATTCGTGTCCGGCGGGCAAATGACCGTCGTGATACCGCCACGGGCGGCCGCCATGGTCTCGGTGACGATGGTGCCTTTCTGTTCCAGTCCCGGTTCGCGGAGCCTGGCATCGAGATCGACCAGGCCAGGGATGACGAGTTTGCCGCCGGCATCGATGGTCAGGTCGGCGCTGAAACCGTCCGGCGCTTCGTCAATGGCGACGATCTTTTCGCCGGCGATGAAGAGACTGCCGGGACGGTCGAGCTCGCTGGCCGGGTCCAGCAGGTGGCCGTTCGTGATCGCGATTCTCTTCATTCCGCATCACCGCCGGGTTTGGGCTGCATCGCCATGGAGAGGATAGCCATGCGCACAGCGACACCGTAGGAGACCTGCTGCAGGATGACCGACTGGCTGCCGTCCGCAACGATGGTTTCCATCTCCACGCCGCGATTGATCGGGCCGGGATGCATGACGATGGCATTGGGAGCGGCCAGGCTGAGCCTGGATGCCGTGAGGCCGTAGCGCTGGAAAAATTCATGCTCGGAAGGCAGCAGGGCGCCGCTCATGCGCTCTTTCTGGAGTCGCAGCATGATGATCACATCGGTGCCGGAGATGCCTTCTTCCATGTCATGAAAGACATGCACGCCGAGGCTTTCGCGGGCATCCGATGGCAGCAGGGTCTTCGGGGCGACGACGCGCACCTCGGAGACGCCGAGCGTGTTGAGCGCGAGAATCTGGGAGCGCGCCACGCGCGAATGCAGGATGTCGCCGATGATCGTGACTTTCAGGGGCGTGAAGTCGCCCTTGTGATGGCGGATCGTGAACATGTCGAGCATGGCCTGGGTGGGGTGCTCGTGCTGGCCGTCGCCGGCGTTGATGATGCTGACCCCCTTGCTGGCATGTTGCGCGAAGAAATGCGCCGTGCCGCTGGCGGCGTGACGGATGACGAACATGTCGACGTGCATCGCCTCGAGGTTGCGCAATGTGTCGAGCAGAGACTCGCCCTTGGCGGTCGCCGAGGTGCTGATATTCAGGTTGAGCACGTCGGCCGAGAGGCGTTTTGCCGCGAGTTCGAAGGTCGTGCGCGTGCGCGTGCTGTTCTCGAAGAAGAGATTGGCAACGGCCTTGCCGCGCAGGGCAGGCACCTTCTTGACCGATCTGTCACTGATGTTGATAAAGGATTCGGCGGTGTCCAGGATGCGGATCAGATGCTGGCGGCTCAGGCCCTCGATGGAAAGAAAGTGCCGCAGGTTGTTGTTCTTGTCGAGTTGAAGGTTGGCCGCGCTCATGAGGGGCGATTATGTCACCGCTGGTTGCCGATGACCAGTTCAAGCGACTCGGGCCCGGTCAGCTTGATTTGTTCCTGAGGCTGCAGCGTGATTTCGACACCGATGACGTTCGGTTCGATCGGCAGCTCGCGGCCGGTGCGCTCGACGAGGGCGGCCAGCGTGACCGATTTCGGCCGGCCGTAATCGAAGATTTCGTTCAGGGCCGCGCGGATCGTACGCCCGGTGTGCAGCACATCGTCGACGAGAACGATATGGCGGTTGTCGACCTCGAAATCGATCTGGGAAGGACGAACCTCGGGATTCAGGCCAATCTGGGTAAAATCGTCGCGGTAGAAGGAGATGTCGATCACGCCGAGCGGGTCGCCGATGTCCAGTGCCTCGTGCAGCACCTCGGCAACCCAGATACCGCCTGTCCGGATGCCGATCATGGCGACATTGGTGCGCTTGCGGTTATCGAGGTATTGCCCGAGCTTGACCGCCATGCCATCGATGACGCTGAGTATCGCCTCGTGGCTCATGAAGTGATTGGTTTCTGTCGTCATTGGTTCAGCCAGGTCTCCAGAATGATTGCCGCCGCGATGGCGTCATTGCGTCCCTCCGAGCGGGCTTTCGGACCCGAATGACGCTCGGCCTCGATGGAGGAGAGAGTCTCGTCGATCAGGTGGACGGGAAGATGATACCGGCCATGCAGCTGGCGTGCGAATTTTTTCACGCGGTCGGCGATGTCATTTTCGGAGCCGTCCAGATCGACCGGAAAACCGAGCACGAAAGCGGCGGGTTTCCACTCGGCAATGAGTGCGCCGATGGCTTCCCAGTCGGGCTTTCCATTGATGGTGACAAGAGTTGTCAGCGGCGCGGCTGTCCCGGTCAGTGATTGCCCGACAGCGACACCGATGCGTTTGGTGCCGAAATCGAACCCCAGCAGGGTCTCAGGCATGGCCTGTGTCGGTCGTCAGCAGCGAGAGGTCGACGCCGAGTTCGGCGGCTGCGGCATCCCAGCGCTGTTCCGGCGGCAGGTCGAAAATGATGGACTTGTCTGCCGCTACCGCGAGCCAGGCGTTCTCCGCGAGTTCCTGCTCCAGCTGACCTCCCGCCCAGCCGGCGTAACCGAGTGCGATGAGTGTCTTGTCCGGACCCTTGCCTGTGGCGATGGCCTCGAGGATGTCCCGCGAGGTAGTCACGCTGATGCCGTTTTCGATATCCAGCGTGGAGTCCCATCGCCTGCCATGCTCATGCAGCACGAAGCCTCGCTCACCACTGACCGGACCGCCGAGATAGATCGGCGGGTCGTTGGCGCCTTGCGGGATGTCGCCGATTTCCAGCTGCTTCAGGATCTCGCTGACAGGGATGTCCAGCGGCTGGTTGATGACGATGCCCATGGCGCCTTCTTCCGTGTGTTCGCAGATGTAGGTGACGCTTTTCTCGAAATTCGGGTCCTGAAGCCCCGGCATGGCAATCAGGAAATGGTTCGTGAGGTTGGTAAACGCCATGGAAACTCAGTCGACCTCGATTGTCATACTGTCCGTGAGCACGCCGCCGTGGCTCGGTGCAGTGTCACGGGCAGAGGGGAGTTGTTCGTCTCGGCCAGGCATCGTCAGAGTTCGATTGTCGTGAAGTCCGTGTCGTGGTTGACGAAACGCAGGCGAGGCGCCAGGTTCTGCGTGATATGCACGGTGCCGCTGGCATCCGTGATCACGGCATCCTCGATGCCGAGCAGTCTGGCCGTCTCCGCCCACTTCCCGGGGCCGGAGGCGAAGAGCGCATGGGCCGCGGCGCTGGCATGCACGGCATCCGGATGGATGACCGTCACCGATTTGGTGTGGTCGATGAGCTTGCCCGTCGCGGGGTCGATCACCGGGTAGCCGGACGACATGTTCTCGGTGGATTGTGGATGAAACTGGTTGAGTGTCATGACGGCTTCATTGGTGATATCGAGGGTTGCCAGGATGCCGACTGCATCGCCCCGCGGTATCACGGCCCGCCAGGGCTCGCCGGAGCGGGAGCCGAGCGTGCGCACGTCGGGACCGATCTTGATCGAGGCGTTCGAGATGTTGGCGTCACGCAGGAGCTGGGCGCAGATTTCGAGCGCATAGCCTTTCTTGAGGATGCCGAAATCGAGCTTGATGTTCGGATTCGTGCCTACCATCCTGTAGCCGTTGATCTGAATGTCCGAGACGGACGGCAGGTCGGAGAGAACTGCGGCCTTCTCGAGAAAGCTGACCTTCAGGTTGTCGTCCGATTCGACCGTCGGTTGTGCCGCCGTGTAGTACTCGGTCAGCTTCGCGATGGCCGGGTCGTAGAGCCCGCCGGTCATCTCGGAATACTGCTGGCCGAGACGGACCAGCGGGATCAGCGACGGCGGAGCGGAGAATTCCTGCATGGACGAGAGCAGCAGGTTGGTTCTCGCCAGCGGTCCGGGAATGGACGGATCCCAGGAGTTCTGCATGTAATCGATGTCCTTGCGGATCTGGGAGAAGATGGTCTCGGCCTTGCTCCTGGACGTGCCCGGCAGGGAGATGACCACGGTGTCGTTGAAACCGGGGAAGCTCACTGCAGAGACCGGCGTGTTGCGGGAACAGGCGCCAGGCAGTGCTGCCAGCAGGAAGGCCAGAATCAAGATTGTGGCTATGCGATACATCGTTTCTCAATCTCGTCAAAGAGGCCGGCGCTGATATTCAAGTCGAACTGCGCGTCGAGTTCCCGGATACAGGTCGGGCTGGTGATGTTGATTTCCGTCAGATAGTCACCGATGACGTCCAGCCCGGCAAACAGGATTCCGTTTTCACGCAGCCATGGTGCAACCTGTCCGGCGATCCAGAAGTCCCGCTCAGACAGCGGCTGGCCGACACCGGTTCCACCTGCCGCAAGGTTACCACGGAATTCCCCTTCACGTGGAATGCGCGCCAGGGAGTAGGGCACCGCGGATCCGTTCACCATCAGGATGCGCTTGTCGCCGCTGCTGATCTCCGGAATGAAGTGTTGCGCCATCACGAACAGGCTGCCGCGTCGCGTCACGGTCTCGAGGATGACGCTGAGGTTCTTGTCGTGCGCATGCACGCTGAAAATCGATTCTCCTCCCATGCTGTCGACAGGCTTGACCACGGCATGTCCGGCCTCCAGCACGAACTGCCTGAGTATCTCCATGTCGCGCGAGACCAGCATGGGAACGCAGCACTGCGGAAAGAGCATTGTCGCCATCTTCTCATTGAAGTTGCGCAGCGTTTCCGGCGGGTTCACGACCAATGTGCCGTTTCGCGCCGGTTCGTCGAGCAGGTAGGTCGTCATGATGTAGGTCATGTCGAATGGCGGATCCTTGCGCATCAGGATGACGTCGAGATCAACCAGCGGCGTATCGCGCTCCTCGCCGAATTCGAACCAGCCGGCCGGGTCGTCACGGAGGGTCAGCCTGCGCTGGCGGCCGTGCGCCTGGCCGGAAACCATGCGCAGATCGCTCTGCTGCATGTACCAGACGGCGTGTCCGCGCCCCTGTGCCTCCAGCAGCATGGCGAAGGTGCTGTCCTTGGCGATCTTGATGCTTTCGATGGGGTCCATGACGACCCCGACAGAGAGTCCCATTGCTTCGGGTCCGTGAATTGATCGGAATCAGGCGTTGTACCTGCCGCCGGGGTGAGCGTCAAGCACGCCCCCTCCAGGCGGCGCCGGATTGTGCGCAGACGCCGGGTCGGAGTGACGGGAAATGCCGGCATGCAAGAGCCGGATGTGCTATCTCAATTAATTCATTATAAAACAATAAGTAATAATTATATCGAAGAAATAGCTTTAAATCGTTCGCTGGCCTTTTGCAGCTCGCCGAACGGCCGTGCGCCCAAAGTCGGAAAATGGGAGTGGCGCAAAGCAGGCGTCCTGGTTATGCAGGTCCCGGACTTTTGCGGGGCAACGCCGGCGAGTCCTCGTGCGAACCCGGGGCAGGCAGTAAAACCGGCCAAGTCATGCCGCGAGGGCCATCAATCGCCGGTGTACTTGCCGCTGATGCCGTGCTCTTCGGCGAATTTCAGCATGCGCTCGATCGGGACCAGCGCTTTCCTGCGAATCGCTTCGTCGATGTGAATCTCGTTGTGCCCCCTGATGAGGACCTCCTCGAGGTTCTGCAGCGAGTTCATCGCCATCCAGGGGCAGTGCGCGCAGGATTCGCAGGTCGCGCCCTCGCCGGCGGTCGGCGCCGAGATCAAGGTCTTGTGCGGCGCCACCTGCTGCATTTTCCAGAAGATGCCGTCATCGGTGGCGACGATGAACTTTTCCTGCTCCATGTCGGCCACGGCCTTGATGAGTTGCGTCGTCGAGCCGACCACGTCGGCCTGGTCGATGACATGTTCCGGCGATTCGGGATGAACCAGCACCGCGGCGTCGGGATGCAGGCGGCGGATGCGCTCGAGCGCGACCGACTTGAACTCCTCATGGACGACGCACGAGCCGGGCCACAGCAGCATGTCGACGCCCGTGACTTTCTCGATGTACTTGCCGAGGTGCTGGTCAGGCGCCCACAGCACCTTCTCGCCCTGTTCCTTCAGGTAAGTGACGATCGGCAATGCGATGCCGGACGTGACCATCCAGTCGGCGCGCGCCTTCACGGCGGCCGAGGTGTTGGCATAGACCACGACGGTGTGATCCGGATGCTCGTCGCAGAACTGCGAGAAGAGGTCGGCGGGGCAGCCCTCGTCGAGCGAACAGGTCGCGTTGAGGTCCGGCATCAGGACGCGCTTTTCCGGGTTCAGGATCTTCGAGGTCTCGCCCATGAAACGCACACCGCAAACGACCAGGGTGTCGGCTTCATGTGTGGTTCCAAAGCGTGCCATCTCGAGCGAGTCGGCGACGCAGCCGCCTGTCTCCTCGGCGAGTGCCTGCAGGTCGCCGTCGGTGTAGTAGTGCGCCACGAGGACGGCGTTGTGTTCTTTCAGGAGTTTCCTGATGCGCTCCTTGAGCGCAGCCTTCTCCTCGTCCGTGAGTGTTGGCCACACCGGGTGCTTCGGCACCCTGATGCGCTTGCGAATGGCGTCCGCGGAAACCTTGATGCTGTTCATCGACATGTCAGTTGCTGCTTCGATACTCTCGGATACTCCGAGATTCTATCCGAAGTGGGTTGGAAAATGGTTACAATTCGGCCCACCATGCATGACGAACGCCGACTTCCCGACCCGTCCCTGATCGACGACTGCCTGCTCTCCGACCGCCACGCTTTCAGGAAACGCCTCGCGGGTCTCGAGCGCCGCCGCAAAAAGAACCAGCCCTGGGATATCGGTCTCGCCAGACTCGAAAAGGCGATCGGCGAATCCCTCTTCACCGTCGGCCAGCGCCGCGAACTCGCGCGGCAAATCGCTTTTCCGCCGGAGCTGCCCGTCAGCCAGCGCATCGACGAGATCCGCGAGACCATCGCCGGCAACCAGGTCGTGATCCTGTGCGGCGAGACCGGCTCGGGCAAGTCGACCCAGCTGCCGAAGATCTGCCTCTCGCTCGGCCTCGGTATCCATGGCCGCATCGGCCACACGCAGCCGCGCCGGATCGCGGCGCGCAGCCTGATGGCGCGCATCAGCACGGAACTCGGCAGCGAACCCGGCACGCTCGTCGGCTACAAGGTGCGGTTCAGGGACCATGTGCGCCCGCAGACACGCGTCAAGCTCATGACCGACGGCATCCTGCTGGCCGAGATCCAGCAGGACCCCTGGCTCAACGAATACGACACCCTGATCATCGACGAGGCGCACGAGCGCAGTCTCAACATCGATTTCCTGCTCGGCTACCTGAGGCAGCTCACCGGGCGCCGCCCTGATCTCAAGATCATCATCACCTCGGCCACGATCGATCCCGAGCGTTTTTCGAAGCACTTCGACAAGGCGCCGATTATCGAGGTGTCGGGAAGAACCTATGCCGTCGACCTGCGATACCGGCCGCTCGAGGAGGAGGGCGTCTCCGAACGCGACGAGGCGATGCAGCAGGCGATTGTCGATGCTGTCGACGAGCTGTCGCGCGAGGACCGCGGCGATATCCTGATCTTCCTCTCGGGCGAGCGCGAGATCCGTGAAACCGCCGAGACGCTGCGCAAGCACAGGCTGCAGGTAACCGAGGTGCTGCCGCTCTACGCGCGCCTCGCGCCGTCCGACCAGGCGAAGATCTTCAAGCCCTCGGGCAGGCGCCGCATCGTGCTGGCGACGAATGTCGCCGAGACCTCGCTGACGGTGCCCGGCATTCGCCATGTCATCGATCCCGGCTTCGCGCGCATCAGCCGCTACAGCCACCGCAGCAAGGTGCAGCGGTTGCCGGTGGAGTTCATCTCGCAGGCCTCGGCCAACCAGCGCAAGGGGCGTTGCGGGCGCGTCGCCGAGGGCATCTGCATCCGGCTCTACAGCGAGGAGCAGTTCGAGAGCCGGCGCGAGTTCACGGAGCCCGAGATCCAGCGCACCAACCTGGCGTCCGTCATCCTGCAGATGAAGCTGCTGCGCTTCGGCGACATCGCCAGCTTCCCGTTCATCGATCCGCCGGATGCGCGCCTGGTGCGCGACGGCTACCGCTTGCTCGAGGAGATCGGTGCGGTCGATGGCGAGCGCCAGGTGACGCGCATCGGCAGGCAGCTCGCGCGGCTGCCGGTCGATCCGCGCATCGGCCGCATGCTGCTCGAGGCGGCGCATGGCTCCTGCCTGAAGGAATTGCTCGTCATCGCCGCGGCCCTCTCTGTCCAGGACCCGCGCGACCGGCCGCTCGACAAGCAGCAGGCCGCCGACGAGGCACACAAGCTGTTTCACCACGAGCAGTCCGATTTCCTCGGCTTCGTGAATCTCTGGAAACATCTCGAGGAGCAGCGTCATCACCTGACGCGGCGGAAGTTCACGCGTCACTGCCGCGAGCGCTTCCTGTCGCCGACACGCGTGCAGGAGTGGCACGACATCCACCAGCAACTCAGGCTGCAGATGCACGAGCTCGGCTACAGGGAGAACGAGCCCGACGCCGGCTTCGAGGAGATCCACATGGCGATCCTCTCGGGGCTGCTCTCCCACATCGGCTTTCGCGAGAGTGGCTCCGACCGTGATTACAAGGGCGCGCGCGGCAGCCGCTTCTTCGCCTTTCCCGGCTCGTCGCTGTTCGCGCACCAGCCGAAGTGGGTCGTCGCGGCGGAACTCGTCGAGACCACGCGGCTCTACGGCCGCACCCTGGCCATGGTGCAGCCACAGTGGGTCGAGTCCATGGCCGGCCACCTCGTCAAGCGCAGCTACTCGGAGCCGCACTGGCAGCCGAAGCGCGGCCAGGTCGGCGGCTACGAGAAGATCACGCTCTACGGCCTGACGCTCGTGCCGCGCCGGCGCATCAATTTCGGCCCCATCGACCCGGTGCAGTCGCGCGAGATCTTCATCCGCTCGGCGCTCGTCGACGGCGACTTCGAGACGCGCGCGCCCTTCTGGCGGCACAACGTCGAACTCATCGAGGCGCTGCATCAGCAGGAGGCGAAGTCGCGCAGCCGTGACATCCTCGTCGACGAGGAGGCGCTCTACCACTTCTACGACGAGCGCATTCCCGAGGGCATCTACAGCACGCCGCAGTTCGAAAAGTGGCTGCGCAACATTTCGAAGGAGCAGCCGAAGCTGCTCTACCTGACCGAGCAGGAGCTGCTGCAGCCCGGCGCGCGCAAGGTCAGCGAGGAGCAGTTCCCGGATACGCTCGACATCAACGGCATGCGGCTGCCGCTGCAGTACCATTTCGAGCCGGGGGCGAAGGACGACGGCGTCACGCTCGTCGTTCCCGCAGAGGTGCTGAACCAGGTGAGCGAGGAGCGTCTGCAGTGGCTCGTCCCGGGCCTGCTCGAGGAGCGCATTACGACGCTGCTGCGCGGCCTGCCGAAGAGCCTCAGGCGCAACTTCGTGCCCATCCCCGACACGGCGAAAGCCGTCCTCGAACGCCTCAGGCCCTCCGCCGACTCCCTGCTGCTCGCCATTGCCGCGGCGCTCAAGGAGATGACAGGCGTGCACGTCTCCGAAACCGACTGGCCGCGCGAGGAGCTGCCGCCGCATCTGCGCATGAACCTGCGCATCGTCGATGCTTCCGGCAAGACGCTCGCCGCGGGACGCAACCTCGGTCAGCTCAAGAGCAGGCATGCCGGCAAGGGGGAGGGCGGCAGGCCGCAGCGCATGCCGTCCCACGACATCGAGCAGGAGGGCATCACGCGCTGGACTTTCGGCGACCTGCCCGGGCAGGTCAGCATCGAGCGGGCCGGCATCCGGCTGACGGGCTTCCCGTCGCTCGTCGACGAGCGCACGAGCGTCGCCATCCGCATCATGGACAGCCGCGCCAATGCCGCCCGTGAACACCGCAGGGGGCTGCGCCGCCTGATCATGCTGACGCTGGCGCAGCAGGTGAAGTTTCTGCGCAAGGAGCTGACGGGCCTCGACCGCATGCGCCTGCAGATCGCGAAGGCGCCGGCGCGCGAGAAGGGCGGCAGGCACGACATCGAGCAGGAGCTGGTCAGTCTCGTCATCGACCGCACCTTCCTGCGCGAGCATGCCGATATCCGTTCACAGGCGGAGTTTGAGGCCGTCATCGAGGCGCACAGGACCCGGCTCATGGAGATTGCCGGCGAGACGGCGAAACTCGTCACCGGGATCCTCGATGCCTACCAGAGTCTGCGCAAGCAGCTCTCGGGCATCACGGCCATCAACTGGCTTGCATCGGTGCAGGACATGCAGCAGCAGCTCGACGGTCTCGTCTACCAGGGCTTCCTGCAGGAGACACCGTGGGAGCAGCTGCAGCGCTACTCGGCTTATCTGAAAGCACTGGAGCTGCGCATCGACAAGCTCCGGCACGCCGCCGCACGCGATCAGCAATTGCTGCGCGAGCTCGCGCAGATCCAGGATAAATGGAAGCCGCGTTACGAGAAGATGCTGCAGGAGCAGCAGCACGACGAACGGCTCGAGGAGCTGCGCTGGTCGCTCGAGGAGCTGCGCATCTCGCTGTTTGCGCAGGAGGTGAAGACGGCCTCCCCGGTGTCGGTCAAGCGGCTGCAGAAACGGTGGGAGGAGCTGGGGCTATAACGAGAGTATCGCGCGGTGCGAGTGCCCCGCAGGGTGGCGATCAGCGGTCAGTATGTCCCAGGTCCCGCTCCGGCGAGACCAGGTCGCGCACCTTTTGCTTGAGCTCCTTGATATCCGGAAAACGTCCTTCCTGCTTGCGTGACCAGACCAGTGCGCCGTTGAGGTGGATGTCGAAGACGCCACCCGTGCCGGGGCGCAGCGCCACTTCTGTCAGCTCGTCCTGGAAGGTCGTCAGCAGCTCCTGCTGCATCCAGGCGGCGCGCAGCATCCAGCGGCACTGGGTGCAGTAGTGGATGGTGACGCGGTTCTCGTCGGGTGTGTTCGATGTCATGGTGAGCGGTCTCCGGTCTGATCTCTCTCCGGGCCGATTCTATCCTCGATTGGCTCTCTGTTTCATGTGCCTTCTGCAGCGGTTCCGGCGCCTCTGGCGCTCCTCGCGCCTGTCATGCGGAGGCCGCGCTCTCGACATCGAATGCATCGATGTTGGACACTTGCTTGCATGAACAACCTCTTCACGTACGGATCACTGATGTTTCCCGAAGTCTGGGGCCGCGTGGTCGACGGGCGCTACCGCTCCCAGGACGCGATGCTGCAGGGTTTCGTGCGCAGGCAGGTGCGCGGCGAAACCTACCCGGCGATCGTTCCGGGTGCCGTAGGGTCATGCCTGGATGGCGTCCTTTACCACGGCATCTCGCCGGACGACCTGGCGCGGCTCGACCGGTTCGAGGGCGACTGTTATGCGCGCACGGCGGTCGGTGTCCTGAGCGCAGCGGGATCAACTGTCGATGCATTCGCCTATGTCCTGAAGGAGGAGTATCGCCAAATCCTCTCTGCCGAAGAGTGGGATGACGCGGCGTTCGAGAAAGAGGGTATGCGGCTTTTCCTCTCCGGCTATTGCGGTTTCGATCGCTGACCTCCCGCCTTGCAGCTTATTGCCGGACCGGCAGACCTCCGGAAACATGAGTCAGATCAAAACCCGTTTCTGCATCCAGCGATATAGTTGAGAGCTTGAATGTCCCGATTCACATCCTTTCCCGGGACGGCTCAGCCACAGACAGGTGGACCATATGGCAAAGACAAAGACATCGAACAAGAAGGCATCCACTAGGAAGGCGAAGAAGATCGACAAGGCAGACGAACCCGCAATCCAGTTCGACGAGGAGGACGAGGCGCCCGAGACGAAGAAAATCAGCAAAAGCGCCTATTTCAAGGCGCTCGGCAAACTGCAGATCGAGCTCGTGAAACTGCAGGAGTGGGTCAAGGCCAGGGGTCTCAAGGTGGTCGTCCTGTTCGAGGGCCGCGACGCGGCCGGCAAGGGTGGCAGCATCAAGCGCATCACCGAGCCGCTCAATCCGCGTATCTGCCGCGTCGTCGCGTTACCCGCGCCGACCGAGCGCGAAAAGACCCAGTGGTATTTCCAGCGCTACATCGAGCACCTCCCGGCGGCCGGCGAAATCGTTTTGCTGGATCGCAGCTGGTACAACCGCGCCGGCGTCGAGCGTGTCATGGGCTTCTGCACCGAGGAGGAGTACTGGGAATTCATGCGCTCCTGCCCGGAGTTCGAACGCATGCTCGTGCGTTCCGGCATCATCCTGATCAAGTACTGGTTCTCGGTCAGTGACGAGGAGCAGGAGCGCCGCTTCCAGAAGCGTGTCGACCGTCCCGAGAAACGCTGGAAACTGAGCCCGATGGACCTCGAGTCGCGCAAGCGCTGGGTCGAATATTCCAGGGCCAAGGACGTGATGTTCGCGCACACCGACATCAAGCAGGCGCCCTGGTACGTCGTCGATGGCGACAACAAGAAGCGCGCCCGCCTCAATGTCATCTCGCACCTGTTGAGCCTGATTCCCTACGAGGACCTGACGCCACCACCGATCGAGCTGCCGCCACGCGAGGACACGGGCGGCTACGTGCGTCCACCCATCTCTGACCAGAACTTCATTCCCGAAGTCTACTGAAGGGTGCCGGCAGTCTCTCTTCGAACAAGCAGCGCCGCGCTTGCAACAGCGCGGCGCTTGTTTCATCCCGTCTGAACCTCTTCTGATGCGTCCGACTGTTCCGCGAACCCGGCGGCCAACCCGGTGCGTCTCGTGGATATGTGACATGGCGCGGTTGTATCATCGGATAAAACCAACCAACGCAGAGAGTCGCCGATGACACATCCACTGAAGGAACTCTACGACGCCGAGCCCGGATCGCCGCTCTACGTGGCCATCAATCGCGTGCTTGTCGAGAACGACCCGAATCTCATGCGCATGATGAAGCAGGCCAGCTCGAAGATGTGCCTCGCGACAGCACTGACGCCGGGATTCCGCGGTTTCGATCTCATGCGCCAGATCGGCAGCTGTCCCATGGGCATGCGCTGGAGCGCTGCTTCCGACATGAGCGCGACCCTGTCGCACATCTGGATCGACCAGTTCACCTACTGGGAGAGTGTCGAGGCGCACGAGGATTTTCACGAGACCTTTGAGGACGTGGTCGTCGACGCCTGCGCGAAGTGCGGCGATGTGCTGCTCGACGGGCCCGAGGAGCCGGTCTACCGCATCGTCAGCAGCGACCTGCCCAAGCTTGTCTCCATGAACCAGATGATGCAACTCGACCGGGAAGGGCAGGGCAGCGGCTATGCCGTCGATTCGGGGGAAACCGTCACCGTGCTCGCGACCCATCATGTGCGTCCCGGCAAGGAGTCGGAATTCGAGGAGGCCGAGCAGCAGACGCTGGAGATGCTCAAGGCGTCGGCCGGCCTCGTCGGTCACCAGATCCTCAAGCGCATCGGCGTCTCCACGCTCGGCAGCGGTCATGCGACTGTCGAGTCCATGATGGAGGAGCTGAAGGATAGTTCCGGCAGCAAGCTCAAGCGTACGGCCGAGGTGTGGGAGGGCTACTCCCTGCCGGCCGAGTATGTCGTCATGGTCGAGTGGGAAAACCTGCGGGCGGCCCGGCGCGGCATGCCGCATGTCAATGTCAAGCCTGAGATCCTGTTCGTACATGGCCCGAAAGTGCTCAACAACCTCATCAGGCTCCCGACGCTGCGCATCTCCGAATCCATGTTCACGGAACATACGTTCCGCGAGATCCTGCATGGCAACCGCTGACAGTCGGCCCGCAGGACGGAGAGTCCGTTCCGGGCATCCCGCTCAGTAGTGCGGCGGAACCTCGTGCCCGGGTGTTGCCGCGGCCGGCAGCTGCTCGGCCATGGACTCGAGCCGGCTGGCCAGTTCACGCAGCTGTCGCTGCAGCGCCTCGATCATCTCCTGCTGCTGATGGAAACCCTCACTGAGGGTCTCGATCGTCGTCTCGTGGTCCATGACCAGAAGCTGCAGTTTCTCGATCTCTTGTTCCATGGGCGTTTCCGGGTGCTGTCGTTCGCGCGCATTCTAGCCGCTTTGATCTGCGTCTGCAGGGATTGGCGGCGGCAGGCGGATTTGCTAGATTGACCGAATGGTCAAGACGGAACGGGAACGATGAACCAGGACTACATGACAGCCTTCCGGGGCAGATTCACATCCGCGATGCGCTGGCCGCAGCTCGATGCCTTGTGGGACCTGCTGCGCGGTCTCAACGACGGCCACTGGTTCATCTATGCCGTGGGCGAGGAGCCGCCAACCGAGCCCGTCGGCAGGGAGCAGCTCGCGACTTTCATCGACGAGGTCGATGCGCTGCTGCACCGCGAACACGACCACGACTACTGCGGCATCGTCTATGCCGACAGCCTGACGGAACCGACGATCATCAAGATCTACGACCCGAACAATCTCGGCGTCTCCTGCGGTTTCAGTGACAACCCGCCGTTGCCGGGCTGGGTGCTGAGCCGCCTGCCGCCTGTCGACCTTCCCCGGGCGATACAGCCGCCGAATGTCCGCCGCCGCTGGTGGCAGAAAATCTTCCACTAGCGTGGCCGTCCGAATACCCTGCAATCACTGCGGGCGTTTTCTCCCGAGTGTGGTAAAATACCTACCGATTTGATAGGTTTTTCGCCGCCAACACACCCGGAAATAACGATGTCAGAGCAACAAACAGACGACCAGCGCCAGGCCATGCAGCAAATCACCCAGTCGGTCATGAGCCTCATGGACATGTGGAGCCTCGAGACGGAGGAGATGCAGAAAATGCTGAGCCTGCCGACCAACTACCGCGCCAGGGCATTCCACAAGCTGCGCGAGGGACGCGACGTGCTGCCGACGGATGTCAGCGTGATGCGCCGCGCCACCTATCTGCTGCGCATCGCGGATGCGCTGCGCACCGCCTACCCCTGCAACCCGCGCATGGCGAGCCGCTGGATCCGCATGCCACACAGGCGTTTTGGCCGCCGCACGCCGCTGTCGATGATCCTCGCCGACGAATCCGAGAGCGGCATGATCGCCGTCCTCTCGGAGCTCGACTGCACCTTTTCCTGGGACCTGACGGGTTCGAGCTGCGCAAAGTAACCGCCTGCGCGCGAGACGCTCAGGCCCCCTGTTTTACACAAGCCCGGTTGTATACACGTTTTTTATATGGCGGAGTTCGAGTCGCCTCATGTTTGAGCTGACATAAGAGCTCTAACTAATTGAAAATAAAGTGTATAAAACTTTGTGCAAAAAATAGGCAATTTAACCCCGCTGTAATAAAAACCGACGATCCCGGGCAGCGCAGAGGGATTCTCCACAGAGTTATCCACAGCTTGTGTGGAAAACTCCTCTGTGCTGACGACGACTCAGCCACCTGTCTGACAGATGTCAGACAATATCGAAGTCTGTTCGCTAACTGCCTGATTCTTTCAGCAGATGATTATTAGACTGTTCTGATACATTAATCTGTATAATCCGCGCCTTATCCGTTACCCCGGGACCATTTTGTGATTGAGAATCTCCGTAATATCGCCATCATCGCGCACGTCGACCATGGCAAGACCACGCTCGTCGACGAGCTCCTGAAGCAGTCCGGAACGCTCGGCGATCGCTTTGGCGTCGTCGAGCGCGTCATGGACTCCAACGACCAGGAGAAGGAGCGCGGTATCACCATCCTGTCGAAGAACACGGCCATCAGCTGGAACGACTACCGCATCAACATCGTCGATACGCCGGGCCACGCCGATTTCGGCGGTGAGGTCGAACGCGTCCTGTCGATGGTCGACTCGGTTCTGCTGCTCGTCGATGCGCAGGAGGGACCCATGCCGCAGACGCGCTTCGTGACCCAGAAGGCCTTCAACCACGGCCTGCGCCCGATCGTCGTCGTCAACAAGATCGACAAGCCGGGCGCGCGGCCCGACTGGGTCATCGACCAGGTCTTCGACCTGTTCGACAATCTCGGCGCGACCGATGAACAGCTCGACTTCCCGATCATCTACGCTTCCTCGCTGAACGGCTATGCCTCGCTCGACGAGCACGTGACCGCGGGAGACATGACACCGCTGTTCGAGGCCATCGTCGAGCACTGCCCGGTGCCGGATGTCGATCCGGACGGCCCGTTGCAGATGCAGATCTCGAATCTCGACTACAACAGCTATGTCGGCGCCATCGCGGTCGGTCGCGTCACGCGCGGCACCATCCGGCCGAACCAGTCGGTCGTGGTTGCACGCGGCGATCACAAGTTCAGGGCCAAAGTGGGGATCGTCTACGGCTATCTCGGCCTGGAGCGCCACGAAGTCCCGGAAGCCAGTGCCGGTGACATCATCGCGATCACGGGCATCGAGGCGCCGATGGTCTCCGACACGCTCTGCGATCCGGAGCATGTCGAGGCATTGCCGGCGCTCTCGGTCGACGAGCCGACGGTTTCCATGACCTTCCAGGTCAACTCCTCGCCATTCGCCGGCAAGGAGGGGAAGTACCTCACCTCGCGCCAGATTAAGGACCGTCTCGAGCGCGAGCTCATCCACAACGTCGCGCTGCGCGTAGAGGAGGGCACTGACGCCGAGAAATTCAAGGTCTCGGGGCGCGGTGAACTGCACCTCTCGGTTCTGATCGAGAACATGCGCCGCGAGGGTTTCGAACTGGCGGTATCACGCCCTGAGGTCATCTTCAGGGAGATCGACGGCGAGGTGTGCGAGCCCTACGAGCAGGTCACGATCGACATCGAGGAGCAGCACCAGGGCGCCGTCATGGAAGCGCTCGGCGAACGCCGCGGCGACATGAAGGACATGGTGCCGGACGCGAAGGGACGCGTGCGTCTCGACTACATCATGCCGTCGCGCGGTCTCATCGGTTTCCAGACGGATTTCATGACCATGACCTCGGGCACGGGCCTCATCTACCACGTCTTCGATCACTACGGGCCGGCGAAATCCGGTGGCATCGCGCCGCGCAAGAACGGCGTGCTGATCTCCAACGGCAAGGGCAAGGCGCTCGGCTATGCATTGTTCAACCTGCAGGAGCGCGGCCGCCTGTTCGCCTCGCACGGCGATGAGGTCTACGAGGGGCAGATCATCGGCATTCACTCGCGTTCCAACGACCTCGTGGTCAACCCTCTCAAGGGCAAGCAGCTGACCAATATCCGTGCGGCCGGCAAGGACGACGCGATCGCCCTGACGCCGCCGATTCCGCTCACCCTCGAGATGGCGCTGGAGTTCATCGAGGATGACGAGCTGGTCGAGATTACGCCCCGGTCGATCCGGCTGCGCAAGAAACTGCTGCTCGAGCACGAGCGCAAGAGGGCGTCGCGCGAGGCTTCATGACGGAGAGCGGCGACCGGCGCTGGATGGAATATGCACTGGGCCTGGCGCATCAAGCAGAAGCGCTGGGCGAAGTGCCCGTCGGGGCCGTCGTCGTCTCTGGCGGCGAGATCATCGGCGAGGGCTTCAACAGGCCGATCGCCAGTCACGATCCGACCGCCCATGCCGAAATCCAGGCGATTCGCGATGCCGGTCGCAAGAGCGGCAACTATCGCCTGATCGACGCAACACTCTATGTTACGCTCGAACCCTGTGTCATGTGCGCCGGCGCGATTGTCCATGCGCGCATCGATCGTGTGGTCTACGGCGCACCCGATCCCAAGGGCGGAGCGTGCGGTAGCGTCTTCGACCTGCTGCCGGCCGATGCGCGATTCAACACGGCTGTCGAGGTGACAGGCGGCGTGATGGCCGGGGAGTGCGGACAACTGCTGAGCGGCTTCTTTCAACGCCGCCGGATGGAGAAGAAATCGACATGAAAAAACTGCTGACCCTGCTGATCGCGGCGAGTCTCGCCCTCTTTCCCGTCTACCTGCCTGCCGGCGACCAGGCTGCCTATGCGCCGGTGTCGGTGCCGATGCAGCCGGTCAAGCTCACCGACGACGTCTACTACGTCGAGGGACTGGCCGGCGCCGCCACAGATCACGAGGGATTCATCTCCAACGCCGGGTTCGTCATCACCGACGAAGGCGTTGTCCTGTTCGACGCCCTCGGTACGCCGGCGCTGGCGTGGCAGTTGCGCCAGGAGATCGCGAAGATCACCGACAAGCCGGTCATCAAGGTCGTCGTCAGCCATTACCACGCCGACCATATTCTCGGTCTCGAGGTGTTCAAGGACGAGGGTGCCGAGGTCATCGCCCCGGCCGAGGCCTCGATCTATCTCGACAGCGGCGTCGGCAAGGAGCGTCTCGAGGAACGTTCACTGTCGCTCGATCCCTGGGTGACCGAGAAGACGCGTCTGGTGCCGCCCGATGTCTGGCTCGACCGCAGCATGACACTCGAGATCGGCGGCAAGACACTGTCGATCTTGCACCTTGGCAAGGCGCACTCCGATGGCGACATGGCCATGCTCGTCGAGCCCGACAAGGTGCTCTTCACGGGCGACATCCTGTTCGAGGGCCGGGTCCCGTTCGTCGGCAGCGCCGATACCGCGGGCTGGCTCGAGGCGCTCGAGTCGATGCAGACCTCAGGGCTCGAGGCCCTCGTGCCGGGCCATGGCCCGTCGGCCGGCGATCCCGATGCTGCCATCGTCATGACGCGCGATTATCTCGCCTACCTGCGCGAGGTGATGGGTGCAGCCGTGGAAGAGTGGGTTGATTTCGACGTGGCCTATGCCGAGGCTGACTGGAGCCGCTTCGAAAACTTGCCGGCCTTCGAGGAGGCCAATCGCATCAATGCCTATGCGGTCTATCTCTCCATGACCAACGAGACGCTGGATTAGGGTTCGCGGCCTGCTATAGCGGGTCTGCCTCCGGGTCTCCTGCTACCGCTTCCCGGTGCCTCTCCAGCGCCGCCGTCTTGAAACTCGTCTGCCACACCAGCAGTTCGTAGAAGTTGCGGATGTTCTCGACATAGGTGACAGGCTCGCGCCCGCGGGCATAGCCGTGCTTTAGCGTTTTGTAATACTTGCAGCGCGCCAGCAGCGGCAGGCGCTTGCGTACATCGAACCAGTTGTCGGGATCGCCGCCCTGGCGCTCGGTGAGGATGCGCGCATCCTGGACGTGGCCGTAGCCGACGTTGTAGCTGGCGAGGATAAACCACTGGCGGTCAGGCATCTCGATGCTTTCCGGAATCATCCTGTCGATAATCTTCAGGTAGCGCGCCGAGCCGATGACACTCTGTTCGGGGTCGGTACGGTCCTCGATGCTGACCAGCTCCGCAGTCGCATTGGTCAGCATCATGAGGCCCTCGACGCCCGTGGGTGAGACTGCATCGGGATTCCAGTGCGACTCCTGGTAACCGATGGCCGCGAGCAGTCGCCAGTCGTAGTCGCTGGAGCGGGCGACGCGCCTGAAGAGCGCCTTGTATTCCGGGAGGCGACTGTCGACATGCTGCCAGAAGGTATGCGTATCAGCGACGCCCAGCAGGTCGACATGCCCGTAATAGCGCTGCAGCACCGTCCGGAGCTCGCCGTTGCAAGTGATGCGCTTGAAGAAGCGCTCGACCTTCTGCTGCAGCGAGTTGTCCTTGCGCTTCGGCATGGCCCACTGCAGCGGCTGCGGCTTCCCGATGTCGAAGGCGACGCGCAGTCCCGGGTAGAAACGCCTGTTGAAGTCCACGACATTGGAGTTCGCGATGGTGTACTTGATGGCCTTCTCCTGCACCATGTAGAGCAGCTGCTCGACGTCCAGCTCCGGAGAGATTTCCCAGCGCGCATCGAGCTCACCCTGCCCGGCAAGCTGGTGCAGCAGCTCTTCGTGATGGCTGCCCTCGGGAATCTCGATCTCGTCGTGGTCGATGTCCCCGAGGCTGGCGGGCTTGAAGGCCCCCTGCCTGTATACCAGCTGGCGGCTGATGTACTGGTAGACAGGGCCCAGCTGGAGACGGCGGTCAACGCCGTCGAAGGTCAGGCCCGGCGCAGCGAGATGCACATCGCCGTTCTCGACGGCGTCCATCAGTTCGGAGTCGCGGTGATAGAGGATGAATTTCGCCCTGACGCCGAGCGACCTGGCGAATTGTCTCACGAGGTCGTGTTCGAGGCCCACGGGGCCGTTCGGTCCCTCGTAGTAGGTCGTCGCCGTGTTACGGGTCGCGACGAGCAGGACGCCGTCGCGCTGGATGGTTTCGATGATCGTCAGCGGCTTGCCCCATCCTGTTTCGATCAGGAAATAGATGACCGCTGCGGGCAGTAACGCCGCCACCATGAAGGGAATAACGATCAGTTTTCCCGGCAGGTTGTAGGCGTGTCGCCTGAATCCCATGCTTTTCATTCTCTCTCGCGGGCCGTCATCATAGCCTCGGCGATTCGCAAAGTACAGAGACCGGACGCGACCGAGCCGGGTATGCCGGCCCCGTAAATGGCCGGAAATCCGTTCGGACAGTGAGTACAATTGGCGCCTGGAATTGGTCGGGAACAGGGCGATACACTCTTGTTGCACTCATGATCGAAGTTAAACGGGTTTCACGCGATTACGCTGGCCAGAAGGCCGTCGACGAGATCTCTTTCGCCATCGGGCGTGGCGAGATCGTCGGCCTGCTCGGACACAATGGCGCCGGCAAGAGCACCGTCATGAAAATGCTGGCCGGCTGCCTCGAGCCCTCGTCCGGCGAGATCCGGGTCGCCGGACGCAGCATGCTGCGCGAATCGGCGGCGATTCGCGGCCTCATCGGCTACCTGCCCGAGAATTGCCCGCTCTACGCGGACATGCGCGTCATGGACTACCTCTATCTGCAGGCAGACCTCAAGGGCATCGCAGCCGCCGCACAGGATGGAGCTGTTGTGTCGGTGCTGCGCCGGACGCAGCTCGAGGCGCGTGCGACGAGCCGCATCGCGACCCTGTCGCGCGGCCTGCGCCAGCGTGTCGGCGTGGCTCAGGCATTGCTCGCCGGGCCGCAACTGCTGATTCTCGACGAGCCGACCAATGGCCTGGATCCGTCCCAGATCGAACAGATGCGCTGGCTGATTCGCGAGGCTGCGGCGTCCGCGACGGTCGTGGTATCGACACATATCCTGCAGGAGGTCGAGGCCGTCTGTGACCGCGTCCTGATTCTGCGCAATGGCAGGCTGGTGGTCGACCAGCCGCTGTCCGCCTTCCAGGAGTCGAACAGCCTGTATGTCATCGTCGATTCGCCCGGTGGCGATGTGCGCGATCTGCTCGCGGGCTTCGCGCCGGTCGAGCAGGATGATGGCGGTTACCTGCTTGCGTGCGCGCCGGATCGGATGCGCTCCACGGCGCTCGAGGTCAGCAAGCTGCTGGCGGATCGGGGCATCGGCCTGGTCGAGCTGCGCCCCGTGCGGCACTCGCTCGAACAACTGTTTCGCGAGGTGCAGGAACCAGGAGTGCAGTCGCATGCGTGAAATTCTCGCAATCGCGCGGCGCGAACTCGCCGCCTTCTTCGGCTCGCCCGGCGCCTACCTCTTCCTGGCGATTTTCGTCGCGGCCATCCTCTTTCTCTTTTTCTGGATCGAGGCCTTCTTCGCGCGCAACATCGCCGACGTGCGCCCGCTGTTCGAATGGCTGGCGCTGCTGCAGATTTTCGTGGCCGCCAGTCTTACGATGCGCAACTGGTCCGAGGAGCGCCGCAGCGGGGCCATCGAGCTGCTACTGACCTCGCCGGTGTCGAGCTGGCAGCTCGTGCTCGGCAAGTTCGTCGCCGTCATGGCGATCATCCTCGTCACATTGCTGCTGACCCTGCCGATTCCGGTCATGGCGGCCTTTTCCGGCAATCTCGACCCGGGTGCAACGGCAGGTGGCTATATCGGCATCCTGATGCTGGCGGCGGCCTATAGCGCGGCGGGATTGTTCGTCTCGTCCAGAACCGACAACCAGATCGTGAGCCTCGTCGGCGCCGTCACCATCTGCGGCTTGCTGCACCTCGTCGGCAACCAGGCGTTGACGGGCTTCTTCGGTTACAGGACTGCCGAATGGCTCGGCGACTTCAGCAGCAGCGCACACCTCGACTCCATGGTCCGCGGTGTTCTGGACGCGGGCGACCTGCTCTATTTCGTTGTCGTGACACTGATTTTCCTGCTACTCAACAGGATGTCGCTCGCGTCCATCCGGCGGGGGGGAGGGCGCCCGGCACCGCATGGCCGGCGGCAGCTGCTGACCGTTGCGGTCGTGCTCTTGCTGCTGGCCGTGAATGTCGCCGGCAGCCGTGTCACGCTCCCGCGTATCGACCTGACCGCCAACAGCCGCTATACCCTCTCCGAAACGACACGCGCGACCCTGCGTGATCTCGAGCAACCGCTGCTGTTGCGGGGCTACTTCAGCGAGCGCACGCACCCGCTGCTGAGCGTGCTCGTGCCGCAGATGCAGGACCTGCTCGAGGAGTACCGCATTGCCGGCAACGGCGGCGTGCGCGTCGAGATCGTCGATCCGCAGCAGTCGCCCGAACTCGAGCAGGAAGCCGTCGAGAAGTACGCCATCGAGCCGACGGCCTTCCAGACGGCCGACCGTTACCAGGCCTCGCTCGTGAGTTCCTGGTTCGACATCCTGGTGCAATACGGCGACCAGTTCCGGACGCTGAATTATGCCGACCTCATCGAGATCAAGACACGCGCGGAGACCGATCTCGAGGTCCGCCTGCGCAACCCGGAATACGACCTGACCGCGGCCATCCGCAAGGTGCTGTTCGCGCAGCGCACACAGGAGAACCTGTTCGATTCGATTCCTGGCAAGATCCGTTTTCGCGGCTTCATCTCAGGCGACGCAGTGCTACCTGAGAAGCTCGTTGCCCTGAAACGGAATCTCGAGACGCTGCTGGAGACGCTCGTCGGGAATGCCGGGGGCAGGCTCGAAGTCTCCATCGAGGATCCGCAGGCGGGCGATGGCGCCCTGGTCGCGGAAATCCGCGAGGAGTACGGATTCCGGCCGATGGTGCTCGCCCTCGACAAGCCGGAGCAGTTCTTCTTCTACATGCTGCTGGAGAACGACCAGCGTGTCGTTCCTGTACCTCTGCCAGAGAGCCTCGACATGATCGGCCTGCAGCGAGCCCTGAGCGCGGGCCTGCGCAACTTCGCGCCGGGTGTGCTGCGCAAGGTCGCGCTGCTGCTGCCGCCGGAGCCGGTTTCTTTCGCGGGTTTCAGGCAGAAGGGTTTCGCGACCTGGTACAAGCTCGAGAGCAGACTGCGCGACAGCGTCATGGTGGAGAAGAGCGACCTGGCTTCCGGCAAGGTGCCCGCGAATACCGATCTGCTGCTTGTCGTCGAGCCCGAGGCGCTGTCGGGTGAGCAGCTGTTCGCGATCGACCAGTTCCTGATGCAGGGCGGGGCGGTCGTCGTCGCGACCTCGCCATGGCATGTCAAGCTCAGCAGCGATGCCATCGAGGCGCAGCGGCGGGAATCCGGCATCACGGAGTGGCTCGCGCACCAGGGCATCCGCATCGGGGATGCGCTGGTCATGGACAGCCAGCTCGGCTATTTCCCCATCCCGGTCCAGCGCCAGGTCGGCGCAAAGACAGTCGAGGAGATTCGCCAGCTCGCCTACCCCTATTTCATCGATCTGCGCGAGGATAACCTCGACGGCACGACAGGCATCTTCGCCGGCATCGAGCAGCTGACATTGAACTGGGTTTCACCGGTCAGCGTCGACAACGACGCGCTCTCGGTGACGCCGCTGTTTGCGAGTTCGGGTAAAAGCTGGCTCGATGGCGGGGGCGGCATCCAGCCCGATTTCGAAACATGGCCCGGCAGTGGCTTCGACCCGGGTGAGGGGCAGGAGCGCAGGTCCTACACGCTCGGCGTCATGACGCGCGGCAGCTTCCGCTCCTGGTTCGCCGACAAGAAGCCTCCGCAGGCCGTCGGGGAAAACCGCGCAGCCGGGGACGGCACGCCGTTCGCGCAGCTTGACCGGTCACCCGCCGACGCGCGGCTCGTCGTCATCGGTTCCGGCATCTTCCTGGCCGACTCGGTCATCGATCTGCAATCCCAGGCAGCCGGAACGCGCTATCTCAACAGCCTGCAGTTCGTCCAGAACCTGGTCGACCGGCTCTTCGAGGAGCCCGGCCTGCTGGCCCTGCGCGGGCGCGGCGACTATGCGCGACTCCTCTCCCCGCTCACGCGCGAGCAGCAGCAGATGCGCGAGAGTGTCACTGTTGCGGCCATGCTCGGTGGCATCGTGCTGATTTTTCTGTTTACCCGGTTGCTTGGAAGACGTCACGCGCGTTATCTTCGACAACGTCTGAAAATGAACATTTCAACGGACTCGACGTCATAGTCGAAAGGTCCGATGGAAAGCGGGATCGCAGAATCCCGGCCAATCGGCCTTATTCTGTCACCATCACAAGGGGGAAAAGGGAATGTCACGCAGTACCACTGCATTACTCATTGTTTCGGCCATCGCGCTCACGGCCTGCGGATCCAATCCGCAAACGACGGGCGGCAATCAATCCGGGGTCCAGGTCTCCGCGCTGGACAATCCGGAGCTCGGCGTCGTTGAGTACCGGCCCGCAACCGGCAAGGGAAATTACTATGCGCGCAGCCTCGGCGGCGATTACGCGAACTATGCGGCCGCGCAGAAATTCGTCGACAAAATGGTCCGGCAGCATGGTTTCGAGCGCACCTACCTGAACGGCCTGTTCACGAAGATCGAACGCCAGAATGGCGTACTCGAGATCATGAACCGTCCGCGCGGCAAGGGACCGGCGCGCCCCGGAAGCTGGACGCGCTACCGCAATATCTTCATGACCGAGCAGCGCATGCGCGAGGGCGCCGAGTTCATGACAAGGTATCGCAAGGAACTCAATCGCGCCTACCAGCAATACGGTGTGCCGCCCGAGTACATCACTGCCATCATCGGCGTAGAGACCTATTACGGCGGCAACATCGGCAAGACGACCGTCGTCGATGCGCTCGCGACCATCGCCTTCGACTATCCGCGCCGCTCGAAATACTTCACGAGCGAGCTCGAGCAGTTCCTTCTCATGACACGCGAGGAGGGCTTCGACCCCAAGAGCCCTGTCGGTTCCTACGCCGGAGCCATGGGCCTCGGGCAGTTCATGCCGAGCAGCTTCCGCCGCTACGCGATCGACTTCGACGGCAATGGCAGGCGCGACCTCTGGAACCCGGTCGACGCCATCGGCAGCGTCGCCAACTACTTCACGGCACACGGCTGGCAGCGGGGCGGGGAAGTCGCGGTGCCGGCGTCCTTCACTTCGACGAAGTACCGCACGATGCAAACGGGGTTTCGCAGCAAGCATTCGCTCGGCAGCCTGCGCAATGCCGGCATCCGTCCGCAGGGCAGTGTCGACTCCAGCCGCGTCAGCCTGCTGAAATACAGCACCTATGACGGCGACGAGCTGTGGCTCGGCATGAACAACTTCTACGTCATCACGCGCTACAACCACAGCAGCAAGTACGCCATGGCCGTGCATCAGCTCGCGCAGGAAGTGAAGCGCAGGTACGACAGGCTGCGTTACGCAGACCTCGTCGAGCCGCAGGGGGAACAGGCTTCCTGATCATGGCTCCGTCCTGATGGAGATGAAAGCCCCGGCACTGCCGGGGCTTGTTGCTTGGGTGGATTGGTTTCGGGAGACTCTCCAGGCGTGCTCGGAGGGATGATGAGGAGTCCGGCTGCCGGGCGCTGATGTCGCTTTGCCGACCAGCACGCCCTGGTCGTCCGCGACCGCTGTGATTCCGATGACGAGAATACGGCTTTCGAGCGGTTCGCTTTGAGCCCCTGCCTCGAAGCCGACCCGGATATAGTTCGGGGTATAGCCCCAGTACCTGCCGTCGCTGAAGTGCTCGACCAGCACGGGCACTGTCTGCCCGACCTGCCTGTCGAGCTGGCGCTGGCGCATGATGTCGAGCAGGGCGTGCAGTTCGCGCGAGCGTGCTTTCTTGATCTCTTCGGGAACAGGGTTCGGCAACCCGGCAGCCTTGGTGTCGGGGCGCGGTGAATAGGCGAAGATGTGGATGTGGCCGAAGTCGAAGTCACGCAGATAGTCGAGCGTTTGCTGCCACTCCCCGGCGGTTTCACCCGGGAAACCGACGATGATATCGGTGGTGATGTTGAGCTGTGGGACCTGCTCGCGCGCGCTGGCGACGAGTGCCGAGAAGTCGGCGGTCTTGCAGCGGCGAGCCATACGCCTGAGCACAGTGTCGCTGCCGCTCTGCAGCGGCAGGTGCAGGTGCGGCATCAGGCGCGTGTTGTCGAACAGTTCCCAGAAGTTGTCGGGGATGTCCCACGGCTCGAGCGAGCCGAGGCGCAGGCGCGGAATCCCGGTGCGCTCGAGGATTGCCGTGACAAGATCATGCAGATCGACATCGAGATCGCTGCCGTAGCCACCGAGGTGCACGCCTGTGATGACGGCTTCACTGATCCCCTGGGCGTGCAGCGCGTTGATCTCGTCGACGATGTCATCGACCGGCCGGCTGCGCTCCTCGCCACGCGCGCGTGTGACGATACAGAAGGTGCAGCGGTAGCGGCAGCCGTCCTGAACCTTGATGAAGGCGCGTTGGCGGCCGCGGCTGAAAAGCGGGTTCTCTCCGGGTTCCGTGGCGATGACCGGCATGATGGCATCGCAGAGCTGTTCGTTGACGAGGGCAGGAAGGCGGTCTTTTTGCCGGTTGTCGACGAGCAGGTCGACGCCGGGGATGGCGTCGACGGCGTCGGGGTTCAGCGAGGCATAGCAGCCGCTGACGACGAGCTTCGCCTGCGGGTTATTCTTCTGGGCGCGCCTGATCAGCTGGCGCGATTTGCGCACGGCCTCCCCGGTGACGGCGCAGGTGTTGATGACGAGCAAATCCGCGCAGCCGGGATCGGCCGTGATGCCATGCCCGAGTTGTCTGAATTGTCTGGCCCAGGTTTCGAGTTCTGCCTCGTTGAGGCGGCAACCCAGAGTTTTGAGGTGCACTTGCACTGTCAGGTCTCCGATAGACAAGGCTCACGCATTGAGCCTGCAAAGGAGCTACATTTTACGCCATAAGTAACGGAAAAACCTGATGAAAGAGTTATTCCCCAACCACTATGCGGCTTTTGCAGACTTCACCGTGACCTACTGGCCGCTGCTGCTGGCGGTCAGCCTGCTGTTTCTGCTGCTGCTGTTCGCGCTCGTCTCTGTCATGCGCAGCCGGCGCGAGCTGCGCGACTGGCTGCTCGATGCAAGGCTGCAGCAGGCCGAGCAGGGAGCGGGTCTGCAACAGTTGCTGACCGAGTCGCGTGAGTCGAGCCTGTCACAGGCGAACCTGCTGCAGCAGAACGTCGAGAAACGCTTCGGCGAACTCAACACGCTCCTGATGCGCGAGCAGGGCGAGCTGCGCGCGTCGCTGTCGGAGAAGCTCTCCGGCGAGAAACTGGACCAGCAGCAGGTGCTGACCAGGGGGCTCGACCAGATTTCCGCCCAGGTCAACCAGGCGTTGCTCTCGCATGGCGAGGTGCTCGGCCGACAGGTCGGGCGTATTCTCGAGTCGACGGACCAGCGCCTGCGGGAGATCAGCGGCCAGGTCGATGCGCGTCTCGACAAGGGATTCGAGAAGACCACCGAAACATTCACGCGGGTACTGGAGCATCTCTCCCGCATCGACGAGGCGCAGAAGAAGCTCGCCGAGCTCTCGGCGAATGTCGTCTCGTTGCAGGAGATTCTCTCCGACAAGCGCTCACGCGGCGCCTATGGTGAGATCCAGCTTGCGGCGCTGGTGCGTAACCTGCTGCCCGAGAGCGCTTTCTCACTGCAGCAGACGCTGCCGAATGGCACGCGTGTCGATTGCCTGCTGATCTTGCCCGAACCGACCGGGCGACTGGCCGTGGACGCCAAGTTTCCACTCGAGTCATACCGCAAGATGACCGATTCCGCACAGCCGCAGAACATGCGCGAGCGATTCGCGCGCCAGTTCCGGCAGGACGTCAGGAAGCATATCGGCGATATTGCCGCCAAGTACATCATCGACGGCGAAACGGCCAGCGGGGCCATGATGTTCATCCCGGCCGAGGCGGTCTTTGCCGAGATCCACGCGCATCACCCGGAGCTCATCGAGGAGGCGCAGAGGCGCGGTGTGTGGCTGGTCTCGCCGACGACCATGATGGCGATCCTGACGACAACGCGATCGGTGCTGCGTGATGCGGCCACGCAGCAGCAGGTGCATCTGATACGCCGCCATCTGCAAGCCCTGTCGAAGGATTTCGACCGTTTCCGCGAGCGTATGGACAAGCTCTCGAAGCATATCTCGCTGGCGCACCAGGACGTCGCCGACGTGCACCGTTCGGCCAGCAAGATCAGCACTCGCTTCCAGCGTATCGACGAGGTGGACGTGGAATTCCTGCAGCAGGACGAACGGGCCTGACGTTCCTCAGGTGACGGATGCCTCGGGCGCTTTCTGCTTGAGATATTTCGCCAGAATCGGGATGTCACGGTCGAGATCGATCGGCTTGGTGATGTAGCCGTCGAAACCGGCATCGAGTGCGCCTTTCTGCTGCTGCAGGAAGGCATCGGCCGAGAGCGCGACGACTGCTGTTTTCGCGATTTCCGGATCGTTGCGGATCTTATCGACGGCCTCGTAACCGTCCATGACCGGCATGTGCAGGTCCATGAGGATCAGGTCGGGGTGTAATTCACGTGCTTTCTCGTAACCTTCCTTGCCGTTGTGCGCCATATGAATATCGATGCCCATGTCCTTGAACATGGCGGCAATGACCTTCCGGTTGATGAAGTGATCCTCGACGCAGAGGACGATATTGTCCGTTGCGAACTCGATTTCCGGGTTCACGGCTGCCGCACTGGTCGTGCTCTCCGGTTCGACCTTGAGCGGCAGTCTCAGGATGAAGTCACTTCCCTTGCCGACCTCGCTGTGCAACTCGATGGTGCCATCGAGCAGATCGACCATTTTCTTCGTGATCGACAGGCCGAGTCCGCTGCCGCCGAATTTGCGTGTCGTCGAGTTGTCCGCCTGGACAAAAGCGTCGAAGATTGCCTCGCGACGCTCCTCGGGGATGCCGATGCCCTCGTCACTCACCTCGATACGCAGCATGCCGTCGTCTTTTTTTGCGGACATGCAGACCTTGCCGGTGGAGGTGAACTTGATGGCGTTGGCGACGAGATTCATGAGAATCTGGTTGAGCTTGGTCCTGTCGATGATGATGTTTTCCGGCAGGTCGTTGTCGATCAGGCATTCGAGTTCAAGATGCTTGCGCTGGGCCTCACCCTTGTGGATATGGTAGATACTGCGCAGCACCTGGCGCAGGTCGATGACGGACTCGTCGATCTCCATCTTGCCGGTTTCGATTTTCGACAGGTCCAGGATGTTGTTGATGAGCTCGTTCAGGCGCTCACCGCTCATCTTGATGTATTTCAGGTACTTGCCGGAGGCCTCGGGATGCTTCAGCAAGATCTGGCTGAAGCCCAGGATGGCGTTCAGAGGCGTCCTGATCTCGTGACTCATATTGGCGAGGAACTGAGTCTTGGCCCGGCTCGCAGCCTCGGCTTCCTCCTTGGCAAGGCGCAGGGACTGCTCGCTCCTGCGCAGGTCTCTGGTCTGCTGCCGCACCTTCTGCTCGATCTCCCGGGAACGATCGAGGTTCTCCCTGACAAGAAAGAAGATCAGCAGCGTCACGCCCGTGCCGATGGAAAATGCAAGGATCATCCAGCCATAGGGGATTTCCGACCAGCCGACCTTTTCGCTGATCGCCACCTCGTAGACCTGGACGGTGGTTCTGAATGAGAAGCTGTTGTAAAAATCGAGGGAGAGAGGGAAGTGTCCTGGCTTCTGCGCGTTGTCATTCTTCGAATGGGAATAGAGCAGGTATTTCTCGAAAGCCGGCCCAAGACCGTAACCGCTGAGCATGATGCTCTCCACAGAATCGAGTTGCTGCTTGGTGAGAAACTTTTCCATGTTGATCGAGAGGGCCGTGAGGCCGTTGGTCGCTTGCTTTCTCTCGGGGATGGTTTGAGGGATCTCCTTGCCTGCATAGATGGCCTTGAAGATGGTCAACCGGTTGTTTTTCACCGTTGAGAAGGCCGAAATCGCGTTTCCAGTCTCGATCGCCGCCTGGATCGGTGCAATGAAGTCGCTATCGGACAGCGGGTTGTAGCCGATCAGGTGGACAAGGCCTGGCTCGAAGGGCTCCAGGAAGACGATTGGAAAATATTCGGGCGCGGTCGGCGAGATGGCGTGACTGTCCTTGCGGTGTGAGTGGATCGTGAAGCTGGCAAAGCCCTTCTCCTTCATCGACTGAATGAAATTCTCGCGTTCGCTATCGAAGATTCTCGGCATGTAGGCAATGCTCTCGATGAACGGCTGACGCTCCAGGAGTTCCTGGGTGAAGATGCGATACTGGTCCGCGTCGACCGTCAGCGATGACGCGAACAGGGCCGAGACGTTGTTGAGTGTTTCCTCGCTGGTATTGAGTCGCTGCAGGATGGCGTCCTCGATGACTCCCGCCGATACCGAGAATTCAGTCCTCTTCTGTTCGACGATGATCTGGTAGACCCACAGGCAGGCGAGGAAGGTCACGGTAGTCCCGATCAGCAGGATCAGGAGCATCGAGGGGTGCTTTTTCGTTAGCCTCAACAGCGCTTTCATCTCATGGTCTTACCTTTACGGCCTTGCGCATGATTGTGGCAGGGAGCCTGATGCCGGCTTTATCGAGCAGGACTTCGTTGGCGTAGATGTTCCAGCGACGATTGGCGATGATCGGAATATCGGAAGCTTTGGCGCCGTCGAGGATCTCGATGGCGACCTTCGCGGCCCACTCGCCTTGCTCGCGCGGGATCTTCGTCATCGAGAACATGTTGAGATTGACCATGAATTCATGATGACCGAGCGTGAACACACTGGCGTGTTCGAGGACCGACTCTCTGGCCTTTGCATCGTCCCAGTCGGGAATGCCGGCCTTGTTGGCGAGAATGATGAAGTCCATCTCCTGCTGCGATTTGGCCAGTTTGTTCCCCCACTCCGCGAAGCTCATGACCATGCCATCCTCGATCGCGATATCGCTGGCGGTGAAGATTTTCCTGTAACGCTCGTAGTTGCTGCGCGTCGAGGGGACATCGCCGGCAATGAAAATGCCTCTGCTGGCATCCGGATTGACAGTGCGAATCACCTTCAGGAGCTGATCGATTGAGATGATCTCGAGCATCCCGGTGACATTGCTGGCGGGAAAACCGTACTTCTCCGCCGACCAGTTGATGCCACAGAAGACAAAGGGGATGGACGACCCCTTGTAGTAGGGGGCGATGACGTAACGCGCAGCGCTGTCGTCCGAGGCAATGACGACATCCGGCTGCATCGTGTCTATCAGTTTCCGGGCCTGCTGTGCGGTGCGCACCGCATACTCCTCGCCCATGTTGCGCTTGGTGTCGAGGTAGAAGGCCTCGATGGTGCATTTATTGTCGAGAACCTCTCGCATCCCTGCCTCGATGCCGTCCTGCCATTCGTAGCCCTTGTGGTAAGAGGCGAGAAAGAGGCAGCTTTTGGCGGATGCTGTCAGCGGCCAGAGCGATAGAGACAATGCCAGGAGAATGATTATCTTGATCATAGGAAGACCGAGTGGGTTGCCCAAATCCCGTCCCTTGTGGTCATTGTGGATTTCCATATATGAAAAGATTAGCATTTTCTGACAGCCAGAGGTTTCTTATTTCCAGTCAAGATCAGCTGCTTGTCAAGGATTCCGCTTCCCTGGTCGTTGTTTTGCCTTTCATGAAGAATTGATAGAGGAGGGGGATCACGACCAGTGTCAGGAGGGTCGAGAAACCCAGACCCCAGACGATGGCGGTCGCGACGGGCCCCCAGATGAGGGATTTTCCGCCGAGGCCGGTCGCCAGCGAGATCAGGCCGGCCACGGTGGTCAGCGATGTGATGAGGATCGGGATCACGCGCCTCCGTGCGGCATAGAGTGTCGCGTGCATGACGGACATGCCGGACCTGAGCCTGGCATTGGCGGCGGATATCAGCACGATGGAGGAGTTGACCGCGATGCCAGCAAGCGCCACGACGCCGTAGAGCGTGTAGAGACTCAGCGGCGTCGAGGTTGTATAGAGACCGAAGACGACGCCCGTGAAGGCCATGAAGACCGTCGTGATGATCATGAACGGTTGCCAGTAACTGCCGAACTGTGTGCCGAGGATCATGTACATCAGGCCGATCCCGACGAACAGCAGCAGCACCAGCGCTCCGAGGGCTTCGTAGACATCGTCGAGGATACCCTCGATATCGAGATCGATATCGGGATAGTTCGAGGCAATTATTTCCCACCCCTGCATGATGGCGTCGTTGGCCATCTGTTCGTCCGTGACCCTCTTGTCGATATCGGCCTCCACCGTGATGGCGCGCCTGAAGTTGTAGTGGCGGATGTTGCCGAGACCCGGCTGGCGCTGCTCGTCGACGAGCGAGGAGAGCGCGATCTGCCGGCCGTCGGGCAGTGGCAGGCGGAATTGCAGAATCTCGTCGATATCGGCGAAATCGCGTTGCGAGGACTGGACGCGGACTTCGAGCTTTTGGCCATCGTGGCGCATCTCTGCCACGATGAGACCGTCGATGAGCAGCTGCAGGGTCCTGTTGACCTCGGCCGGGCTGATACCTGTGCGGTTGAGAGCGTCATTGTCGAGGCTCAGCACCAGCTCCGAGCGCCCGCGGCTGGCGTCGTCGCTGATGTCCTTGACACCCTCTGTAGCTTGCATGATGTCGCGCAGGTCGTTGGCTGCACGGCGGATTTCGTCGTAGTCGTCGCCGCGAACCTTGATGCTGATCGCCTTGGCTTTCGGTGGCCCACCGGACAGCTGTAGAAACGAGATCTGTGTCGGACCCGGGGTGTCCATGACATCGACGCGCATCGCCTCGATCATCTCCTCGACGCTGCGCAGCCCCTCCGTCTGCGGATTGAGGCCGACCAGGACCTGACCGAACCGTTTGCCGATGCGCGGCTCCATCTCGGTGAACATCTGCCCGCTGTAGCTGATGACGGCGCGGGCCTCGCCGGGACGGATGTGTCGCTTCACCTTGCGCTCGATCTCCAGGACTTTCTCCATGGTCGATTCGAGAGGCGTTCCCGGGGGCATCTCGACATTGACGTAGTAGAGGCGGATGGTGTCCGCCGCGAAAAAGTCGTAACGGATCTTGCCTGTCATCAGTAGCGCCACGGCCGCGAGGAACATCAGCAGCACGCCGGCGAGCGTCCACCAGCGGTAGCGCATGAAAAAGGAGAGCCGGCGCACATAGAAGATCTGGATCGCATGGGTGAAATGCTGGCGAAATCGTTGCATGCGCGACTGCTTGCGGAAGTTGATGCCGGCGACGATGACATGCGCGGGCAGCATCCAGAAAGCCTCGACCAGCGACATCGCAAGCGCCAGGACCACGACGATCGGGATGACTTTCATGAAATCGCCGAGAATGCCCGGCACCAGTGTCAGCGGGCCGAACGCGGCCATGGTCGTGAGCACTGCTGTCAACACCGGCAAGGCCACTTCCCCAAGTGCGCCGATGGCGGCCTCGAGCGCATGCATGCCGCGCTGGATACGGTAGTAGATGGATTCGACCACGACCACGGCATCGTCGACGAGCATGCCGAGCACGATGACGATGCCGAGCAGGACCATGACATTGAGTGTCTCGCCGATGGCATACAGAATCCAGAAGGTGCCTGCCAGCACGAAAGGGATTCCGATCGCTGTCAACAGGGCGATGCGCGTGCCGAGAAAAAACCAGGCGACGACCAGCACCAGAACGAGTCCGATGAGCGCGTTGCGCTGCATGAGATTGATGGCATTCGTGGTGACGGTGGTCTGGTCATCGGTCAGCACGAGCTCGACGCCCGTCTGCTGCGAGAGAAGATTACGTTTCTCGATGAACGCCTTGAGACGGTCGACGACTTCGATGGTATTGGTATCCGCCTGCTTGAAGACCGCAAAGAGCACAGCCGGTTTGCCGTTGTAACGCGTCATCATGTCGGCCTTCTCGCGCGCGCGGCTTACCTCCGCCACTTCGCCGATGACGACTTCGCCCTCGCTGCCGACGACGGGCCGGTTCGCAAGCGCCGCCGGATCGGCAGCGCTGCCGACGATGCGCACGAGCCAGTTGCGCTCCCCGATGCGCGACTCGCCGGCCGCGATATCCTGGAAGTAGAGCGAGACCGTATCGGCCACCTGTCCCGGTGTGAGATTCAGCGCCTGCAGCCTGACCGGGTCGATGGCGACCTGGATCTCGGGATCGAGCAAGCCGATCGTATCGACGCGATCGACGCCCTGGATGCGTTCCAGCGCCTTTTCGAGGTTGTAGGACTGGAGCCTGAGATTCTCGTCGTTGGCCTGCCCGACAAGCGCGATCGAAGCGGAGGGGTAGGCGTTGGCGCTCGTGATTTCGAGAATCACCGGGTCCTCGGCGGCATCCGGCAGTTCGCGCTCCTTGTTCTGGATCTCGCGGCGCAGGTCGTTCACGCGCTTGTCGAAGAGGCGCTCGCTGATATCCTCGAAGCGCACGAGGATCGAGGAGATGGAGCCACGGCTGTTGGAGGAGACGAACTTGATGTCCTTGATATTACGCAGCGCCTCCTCGATCGGATCCGTGACTTTCTTCTCGACATCGAGCGCCGAGGCGCCAGGCAGGATTGTCGTGATGACGATCCAGTTGAAGTTCAGTGTCGGATCCTGCTGGCGCGGCAGCTGCTGGTAGGACCATGCGCCCACGAGCAGCACCAGCACGAACGCCAGGTTGACGAGTACGTCGTTGCTCAGCAGGCGCCTGATCATCGATCGCTGTCCGACGCGGGTACCGGCTGCAGGCCTGCCGCGGCTTCGGACGCCTGGCGGGCATCCTTCACGAGATCGCCATCATTGATGCTCTCGCGCCCCTGGTCGATGACGAGGGTCCCGGGCGGCAGATCGACAATGGCTGGCTGACCCTCGAGCGCATTCTCTGCCGGCATGAAACGCGCCTTGCCTTCGTCGTAGCTGAAGATGCCGAGCCGGCCGTTCCTGCGCAACAGGTATTCCGCCGGTATGCTCTTGCTGCTGACGAGCCAGACGAGCCTGCCGGCGGCGCCGGGAATCGGTGCGGCATTCCGGAAACGCAGGCGCGCTTCCCGCGTTCTCGTCGTCTCGTCGATATAGGGAACGATGGTTCGCAGGGCGACGGGGTAGCGTTTGCCGTCTGATTCGAAGTGGAGGCTGTCGCTCTGCACGACCACGGTCGCCTCGGCCGGGTTGAGGCTGGCGGAGACTTCCAGTGGCGCCGATTGCACGAGCCTGAGCAGCGGTGTGCCGACAGCGGCGAGCATGCCGGTTTCGGCCATGCGCTGCGTCACCACGCCGTCGAAAGGCGCGTTCACCTGGCAGTTGCCGACCGCGATTTCGGCTTGCCGGATTGCGGCCTTCTGCGCATCGATCTGTGCTGCCAGGCGCTGCTCCTCGCTCTCGCGCTGCTCGACCTCCTGCTCGCTGATGTTGCGTTTCTTGATCAGGTCGTCGGCGCGCCTCACCTGGCGCCGGGCGAAGCTGTACTGTGCCTCGAATTGTCGCAGGCCTGCCTCTGCCGCAAGCAGATTCGCCCGGGAAAGACGGCAATCGAGCTGCACCAGCGGGTCGCCCGCCTTGACCTGGTCGCCGCTTTCGACATGCACGCGGACAACACGGGCGTTGAGTTCGGACGAGATAACCGGCGCATTCAGCGCGATGACGCTGGCCGGCGCGCTCTGCTCCTGGTCGAACCAGAGATCGCCGAGCGCCTTCAGCGTTACCGGGGTCGCGGCCCCTGATGTTGCCGGCAACAGCAGCATCAGCCACAGCAATGCTCTGATCATGATCGTCTCCCCATCGCGGTGTCGACCTCGCGGGAAGCCGGCTCCTGGCGGTGCGTGGCGAGCAGGCTCTCTCGATGTGCGCGGATGAAATCCCTCTTGGCACTGATCGCGCTGATGCCGAATTCGATCGTGAAGCGGATACCCGGGCTGAACGGCTGCGCGGCGAGGGTCTCGAGCATCTCGAGCTTGTCGCTGTAGATGCTCTCCATGCGGTCGAGCTTCTTCTCGAGATCCGGCGTTTCGAGCAGATGCGAGAAGAACATCAGCACGAGAAATTCCGAGCGGATGGTTTCACCGGGTTCTTCCCCGGCCAGGGCCGCGATGAAATGGCGGTGTCCCTCTTCCGTCACGCTGAACAGCCGCCTGTCGGGATGGCGCTCCCCGGAGACGAGCCGGCTCGTGACATGTCCCTCCTGTTCGAGCTGTTTCAGCGCCGGGTAGATGGAGCCATAGCTGGCGGCATGGAAATGGTTGAGTGAATTCTCGAACATCTGCTTGATGTCGTAACCGGTCGCATCGGACATCTCGAGCAGGCCGAGGCAGAGCGTTTTCAGGTTCATCGGTCAGCATCCCGGAAGGTCGGATGTCCAGTCTATCCGCCCGAGACGGGTATATCAATTCGATATATATCATGCCGGCAAGTTCTGCTGCATCGCTCTGCCATTCTTGGCCACAACCGCTGCGGGCGGAGCCTGGTTCGGGAATATCCCGCCTTGTCGCTGCCGTGTCGTCGTGTTTAGATGCCGCGGATCGGACAGACAACCAGATGGAGTATGACCATGCGATTTCGCACAGGCGCTATTCTCTGCGTGGCAATGATCACCGCCATGCTCGCTGTCACTGGCCAGGCAGGAGAGCTGGCACAGGCTGCCGGGCAAGCAGATGCGAACCACCCCGCGATCGAGCCAGTACCGGCGCCTTCGCCGGCATCACCGCCGGGTGCCAGGCCTGCCGCGCCCATCGAGAGTGCGCCTCCTCCTGCCGCATCTCCAGGGACGGCTGCGCCTGAGGCCGCGCAGGCGGATGCTCTGGCGCTGATGCTGACTCCAGCGGACTTGCCCGCGGAGCCAGTCGACAACTCGGCATTCCCGCTGCTGGAGTATGTCCCGAAGAACACGCTCTATCTCTTCACGGCGAGCAGGCCCCTGCCTGAAGCCTTTATCAATGGCCAGCTGCAAATGGCTGCCGATTTCTTCGGTCAGTTCATGAGCCTGGCGCAGAGGGAGAGGACCGCAAAGAAGCAGCCGCCGCGTGGAACGGTCGATGCCTTCACATTCGAACTCATGAAGGAGATCACGAAATCGCTTCAGCCGGAGACTCTCGCCGATCTCGGCTTGTCCATGGAATCCCGCGGCGTCTTCTACGCTTACGGCCTGTTGCCCGTCTTCCGCGTCGAGCTCGGCGACGAGGAGAAATTCCGCGGGATGATCGCGCGCGTCGAGAAGCGTTCCGGCTACAGCCTCCGCTGGGAAAAATGCGGAACGCTCGACTGTTTGAATCTCCGCGATCCCGCGGAGCCGGGCAACGGCGTATTGCTGGTGTTGCATCCGGACCACCTCGCGCTCGGCATCTACATTGGCGAACCCGCTTGGATGGCTGCGCACCTGACCGGGGAGAAGCGCGTCGCCGCCCCCTACAGCCATGCGAGCCTGCAGAAATTCATCGCCGACAATGGCTATACGGGCCACGGTGAAGGCTTTGTGAGGCTGCGTGCAGCCGTGGACGTCGTCGAGCCTGTCGTTGCCGCCATGTTGACCCGGCAGGAGCGGGAGGCCGAGATCGCGCAGGTGAAGAACTGCATGGCTGTCGCGAGAGATGTTCTCGACCAGGTTCCGGAGATCATCATCGGCACCAGGTCGGTCGACGAAAAGTCATTCCACAGTGAACTGCTCCTGAGGACGAGCCCGGAACTGGCCGGCATCATGAAAACCCTGCCAGCCAGCCTCGGGAAGATGCCGGTGTCGCAAAAGCCGTTGCTCGATGTCGGGATCGGTATGAACATCCCGGCGGTGAGGGACAACCTGCTGGGTCTCCTGACATGGCTGGGCGAGCAGGGCGAGCGCAGAGGGTGTGCCGCCATCGATGCCCGGAAACTCGGCGAGGCGTCCGTGGGCATCGCCATGGCCACGGTGATGGGCCTGACACAGGTCCAGGCAGTCTATCTCGCACTCGACGACATGGCCTTCGACGAGGCTTCGAGGCAGCCGGTCAGGCTGGATGCGCGCGCCTCCATTGTCGCGGACGACCCGGCCGGACTGGTGCGCCTGGCCAGCATCATGGCCCCGCCGCTGGCGCAGATCAGGATGCCGCAGGACGGCGAAACCATCACCCTCGGCCCGGATGTGCTGCCACCCGGAACGCCGCCACTCGACATCGGGCTCGAGGGCAAGCGTCTCGATATCCGCACTGCCGGCAACGACGGTCCCACCGGAAGATTGCCCGAGGAGCCGGCTGCACTCTTTCGCAGCAGTATCGACGGGCCGCGCTATTACCGGCTGGTCGGGGAGCTGGCGAAGATGTCGCCGCAGTCATCCGGCGATCCCGATGCAGCGCTCGGGATCGAACTCATCGAGGCGATGGCCAGGATCCAGCCCTCCACGACGCACACGATCTATCCAGACGATCGCGGACTGGTGTTCGATCTGCAGGTTTCCTACCCTGACGCCGTGACGGAAAAAACTGCAGCCGGTGCGCCTGTTCAGTAGATGTCGTAGTGTTTGACCTGGCGGCGGATGTTGCGCTGGACGATGATGCCGTGGATCTGCCAGTTCATGCCATCGAGCGGAATATCCGGATAGTCGCTGTTCTCTGCGACCAGGCGCTCGCCCTGTTCGTCTTTGAGGTACTTGCGGAACCAGCGCGAGCCTTCGACCTCGGCGAAGACGTAGGCGCCGCTGGAGCAGTTGTCGTTGGGCTCGATGATGATGACGCACTTGTCGGGGAATTCCGGTTCCATGCTGTCGCCGAGCACCTGCAGGGCGAACGGCTCTGAACTCGAGCAACTGCTGAGGCTGTCGTCGCCCTGTTCGGGCATCTCGACCTTGATTTCGGGAAACTTGCTTACTGTCACCGCGTAAATTCTCCAGTTGATCGCAACACCGTAACGGTATAATTCTCGACATGTTAGTCGAATCCAGCAACCCCCGCTAATGCGCGGTTACCGCGTCACGGAGCGCCAGAACGTCCGCGAACACTTCACCTGGCGCAGTCTCGGAGCCATCCTGCCGTTTCTCTGGGAGTACCGCGGTAGAGCGCTGCTGGCGCTCGCGTTCCTCGTGCTCGCGAAGGTCTCCCTGATCGGTGTGCCGTTGATCCTGAAAGAGATCATCGAGCTCTTCGAGACCGGTGATGCAGCCCTGCTGGCACTGCCGATCGGGCTGATCGCGGGCTACGGCGCGCTAAGGCTGACGGCGTCACTCTTCAACGAGTTGCGCGACGCGGTCTTCGCGCGTGTGCGCTACCACGCCATGCGGCGACTCTCGACCAGGGTGCTGACGCACCTGCACGGGCTTTCGCTGCGCTACCACATGGAGCGCCAGACCGGTGCCATCAGCCGCGACCTCGACCGGGGGGCGCGCTCGGCCAGCACCATTCTCAACTACATGGTGTTCAACATCATCCCGACAGCGGTCGAGTTCCTGCTCGTCGGCGCCGTCCTGCTGACACTCTACGACGCCGAGTTCGCCCTGATCACCTTCGGCGCCATCCTGGCCTATTTCGCTTTTACCTTCTCGATTACCGAGTGGCGCATGGATTTCCGCCATCGCATGAACCGGCTCGATTCCGAGGCCAACAACCACGCTTTCGACAGCCTCATCAACTACGAGACCGTCAAATATTTCGGCAACGAATCACTGGAACTGCGGCGCTACGACGACACCCTCAGGGAGTGGGAACAGTGGGGTGTCAGGAACCAGACCTCGATGTCGGTGTTGAATTTCGGCCAGGGTGCGATCATCGCCATCGGCGTGACACTCCTGCTCTGGTATGCCGCCAGCGGCGTCATCAATGGAGAAATGGGCATCAGCGACCTCGTGCTCGTCACCTCACTCATGGTGCAGGTCTTCATGCCGCTCGGCTTCCTTGGCATCGTCTACCGTCAGATCAAGTACACCCTGGCCGACATGCAGCGGCTGTTCGACCTCATGCAGCTGACGCCGGACGTCGAGGAGAGGGAGGGCGCCGCCGCACTCGTCGTCGACAAGGGTGTGATCGAGTTCCGCGATGTCGATTTCCACTACCAGCCTGAACGCCGGATCCTGCGCGGTGTGAGTTTCAGGGTGCCGGCCGGCCACAAGGTCGCGGTTGTCGGTCATTCCGGTGCCGGCAAGTCGACACTCGCGCGGCTGCTGTTCCGTTTCTACGATGTCACGGGCGGCTCCATCCTCATCGACGGCCAGGATATCCGTGACGTCACGCAGCAGAGCCTGCGCGCCGCCATTGGCATCGTGCCGCAGGACACCGTGTTGTTCAACGAGAGCATCTACTACAACATCGCCTACGGGCGGCCCGAGGCCACGCGCGAGGAAGTCATCGAATCCGCGCGCATGGCGCAGATTCTCGATTTTATCGAACAGCTCCCGGACGGCTGGGACACCCTCGTCGGCGAGCGCGGCCTGAAACTTTCCGGGGGTGAGAAGCAGCGCGTGGCCATTGCGCGGGCGATTCTCAAGCGGCCGCGTATCATGGTGTTCGACGAGGCGACATCCTCGCTCGACAGCCGCACCGAACAGGCGATCCAGGTGACACTCTCCGAGGTCTCGCGCAGCCACACGACGCTCGTCATCGCGCACCGGCTGTCGACCATCGTCGATGCCGACAGCATCCTCGTCATGGAGAACGGTGGCATCATCGAGCAGGGCACGCATCGCGCGCTGCTGGAGGCGGGTGGCCACTACGCCGGCATGTGGAAGCTGCAGCAGCAGGAAAAAGAGGCGCAGCAGCTTGTCGACGAGCAGGACTCTGCAGCATGAGGATCTATCTTGTCGGCGGCGCCGTGCGCGATACCCTGCTCGATCTGCCAGTGACGGAACGCGACTGGGTCGTCGTCGGCGCGACGCCGGAAGAGATGCTCGAGTTGGGCTACAAGCCTGTCGGCAAGGACTTCCCGGTGTTTCTGCATCCCGAGACCGGCGAGGAGTATGCGCTGGCGCGTACCGAGCGCAAGAGCGGTCACGGCTACCGCGGTTTCACCTTCCACACCGATGCGCAGGTGACGCTCGAGGATGACCTTGTCCGCCGCGACCTGACCATCAACGCCATGGCCATGGACGGGAAGGGCAACCTCATCGACCCCTTCAACGGACGCGAGGATCTCGACCAGGGCCTGTTGCGGCATGTCTCGCCTGCCTTTCGCGAGGATCCCGTGCGCATCCTGCGCGTGGCGCGTTTCGCCGCGCGTTTCGCCCGTTTGGGTTTCCGCGTCAGCCATGGCACCAATGCCCTCATGCGCCAGATGGTGGAGAACGGTGAAGTCGACTACCTGGTGCCGGAACGCGTCTGGAAAGAGACCTCGCGCGCACTCGCCGAGCCATCACCGCAGCGTTTTTTCGAAGTGCTGCGCGGCTGCGGCGCACTCGACAGGCTCTTTCCGGAGATCGCGCGGCTGTTCGGCGTACCCCAGCCGCACCGCTTCCACCCGGAAGTCGATACCGGCGTCCACACGCTCATGGTGCTGGAACAGGCGGCGAAACTCTCGCCGGAGCCCGAGGTGCGCTTCGCCGCGCTCGTGCACGATCTCGGCAAGGGCGAGACGCCCCCGGAGATGTGGCCGCGCCATCATGGTCACGAGGAGGTTGGTGTCGAACTCGTCAGGGGGATGTGCGAACGCCTCAAGATTCCGAACAGCTACCGTGATCTGGCGGTTCAGGTCGCGAGATTTCACGGTCACTTCCGGCGCGTCACAAGTGAGCTCAAGGCCTCGACCATCGTCAGGACGCTCGAGGGGCTCGACGCCTTCCGCCGGCCCGAGCGCTTCGAGCAGTTCCTGCTGGCGTGCGAGGCCGACATCCGCGGGCGGGCCGGCATGGAGAGGGATCCAGTGCCACATGGCGAGCATTTCCGGACGCTTTTCGAGGCCGCCAACGCGATTTCTGTCGCTCACATCCTCGAGGCCGGTTTCGAGGGCAAGGCGATCGGCGAGGAGTTGCATCAGCGCCGTGTCAATGCCGTGAAGCAGACCCTGCGGGAGATTCGCGCATGAGCAACCCGAGCGTCAGCCGCCAGATTCTCGACACCTTGCGGGCTGCGCGCCTGACGCTGCCGATCGCGCTGCTGCTGTTCGGCCTGGCGGGCATGGTCGCGGCGGCACTCGGTCTGTTGCTAGCGCATCAGCCGCGCCTCTGGGCCGTCATCATGCTGCTCTCGGTGCCGCTGGCGCTCGGCGGCCTCGGCTTCGGCGGCTACCTGTTGCGAAGCAAACTGCTGAAACCGCTCGTCATGCTGCAGAATTCCGTGGCGCGCGTCTCGCAGGGCACGCCGGGCGCGATGGTCTCGATCGAGGAGAAGGGGGCGCTCGACCCGCTCGTGCAGGACATCGGCAGTATCAACGAGGAGCTGTTCGATCTCTACGAGGACATGGACAGCCGCGTCGAGCGCCAGACGCGTCGCCTGGCGCAGAAGACGGCTTCCCTCAAGATCCTTTACGACGTGGCGGCCACCATCAACCAGACCGAATCGCTCGATGACCTGCTCATGCGCTTCCTGCGCGTGCTCAAGGAGATGGTCAGTGGCAAGGCCGCCACCATTCGCCTGAAAATGCCTTCCGGCAGCATGAAGCTCGTCGGCAGCATCGGCCTCGACAACCGCTTGCGCAAGGGGCAGGACCTGCTGCCCGTGCAGCTCTGCGTCTGCGGCCATGCGCTGCTGCCAGGCGAAATCCTCTGCGAGAACGACGCGCGCTCATGCAGCCGCATCAATGGCCGCACCATGTACGGACGCGACCAGATCGACGTCGTCACGGTGCCGCTCGAGTATCACGGCGACGTTCTCGGCGAGTACAGCATCTATGTCGAGAAACCCGGCATCGCCGGGCGCGAGGACATCATGGAGCTGCTGCAGACCATCGGCAGCCATCTCGGCATGACCATCGCCAAGCAGCGCTCTGACGAGGAAGCCTACCGCCTCTCGATCATCGAGGAGCGCACCTCGCTGGCCCATGAGTTGCATGATTCGCTCGCCCAGACGCTCGCGAGCCTGCGCTTCCAGGTGCGCATGCTGTCGGACACGCTGCACCAGGATACACCCGATGCCGAAGCGGCCCTGAGCGACCTCGACAGGATCCGCAACGGCCTCGACGAGGCGCATACCGAGCTGCGCGCGCTGATCGGCAACTTCCGCGCGCCCGTGGATGAGCGTGGCCTGCGTCCGGCGCTCGAGAAGCTTACCGAACGCTTCCGCGAGGAGACCGGCATCCGTCCTTTCCTGCAACTGCATGTGCGCGGCCTCAGGCTGCATGCCAGCGAGGAGATGCAACTGTTGCGCATCGTGCAGGAGGCGCTGGCGAACATCCGCAAGCACGCGAGTGCGCATGCCGTGCGCATCCTCGTGAATTACAGCAACGACGAACTCGCGCTGCTGATCGAGGACGACGGCGTCGGTTTCGAGCAGGTGCCATCCGGCAATCCAGGCGAGCACATCGGTCTGTCGATCATGCAGGAGCGTGCAGTCCGCATGGGCGGAGAGTTGCGCATCGAGAGCGAGCCCGGGGAGGGGACGCGCGTCGAAATGGTATATTCCCCCAAGTCCAGACATGAAGGTGAAAGAGATGCGCGTACTGCTTATTGACGATCATGCGCTGTTTCGCATCGGTTTGCAGGAACTGCTCGAACGCCGCGACATCGAGGTCATCGACGCGGTCGGTGACTGCGAGGAAGGTATTCGCAAGGTGCGGGAGCTCAATCCCGATGTCGTCTTGCTCGACATGCGCATGCCGCAGATGAGCGGCATCGCCGTGCTCAAGAAGCTGCGCGCCGATCATGCCGGGATGCCGATCGCCATGCTGACGACCAGCACCGACGATCAGGACGTCATCGATTCACTGCAGTTCGGCGCCAACGGCTACCTGCTCAAGGACATGGAGCCCGACGAACTGATCGCCTCGCTGCGCGAGATCGTCTCCGGCAAGACCGTGGTGTCGCGTGAACTCACGGGCGTGCTCGCGCGTGCCGCCATTCGCCAGGAGGAGGGCGATATCGAGGAAGAGCAGGAACAGGATTTGTTCGCTGAACTGACCCCGCGCGAGCGCGAGATCCTCTGTCATCTCGCCGAGGGTCAGAGCAACAAGGTGATCGCGCGCAATCTCGGTATCTCCGACGGCACCGTCAAGTTGCATGTGAAGGCGATCCTGCGCAAACTCGATGTGCACTCGCGCGTCGAGGCCGCCGTCATGGCCGTCGAGAACCGGATCTGCCAGCGCCAGGAATTGCATGGCGGTGACTGATCTGCTGTACTAGCCAGCTTTGGGAAAATCACTGAAAGAGCGACATGCAGCGTTTCATCGAAAAGATCCGTGACTGGCTCGGCGACATCAGGGAACACATGCCGTGGGATCTCGAGGAACGCCTCGAGGAGAACCCGGACATCCTCATCGTCGACGTGCGCGAGCAGGAGGAGTATGACGCCATGCATATCGACAACTCGATCTGCGCGCCGCGCGGTATTCTCGAATCCTGCGCCGATTGGGATTTCGAGGAGACGATACCGGAGCTGGTGCAGGCCCGTGACCGCGAGGTGGTCGTCGTCTGCCGTTCCGGTCACCGCAGTCTCGTCGCCTGCAAGTCGCTTGAGATTCTCGGATTCAACAATGTCGCCTCCCTGAAGACCGGCCTGCGTGGCTGGAACGACTTCGACCTGCCACTGGTCGACAGCGAGGGCAAGGCGGTCGATCCCGATCATGCCGATGAGGTCTTCACGGCGAAACTCAGGGACGATCAGGTCGATCCCGCGCGACGCTAGGAGACGGGCTCCACCTGCGCGGGCGTCCAGAAACCCGTTGCTTCCTTCCAGCGGTTCATGATGCGGCAGAAAATTTCCGCCGTCCCCTCCGCGTCGTAGATCGCCGAGTGTGCTTCCCGATGGTCCCACTCGAGTCCCGCTGCCCTGGCCGCACGCGCCAGGACGGTTTCACCGTAGGCGAGCGCCGCGAGCGTGACGGTATCCATGGTCGAGAAGGGATGGAAGGGATTGCGCTTGTAGGCCGTGCGGGCGACGGCCTCGTTCAGGAAGCCGAGGTCGAAGGCGGCATTGTGGCCGACGAGAATGGCGCGCTTGCAACCGCTCTTTTTCATGGCCTGGCGCACGGGCTGGAAACAGTGCTGCAGTGCCTTCTTCTCGGGCAGCGCGCCGCGCAAAGGGCTGAACGGATCGATGCCGTTGAATTCGATCGCCCTGGGTTCGATGACAGCGTGCTCGAAAGGCTCCACGTGGCAGGCGATGGTTTCTGCCGGCTTGAGCCAGCCGTTGTCATCGATGGCGATCGTCACCATCGCGATCTCCAGCAAGGCATTGGTCTTGCAGTCAAACCCGCTGGTTTCGATATCGACGATCACCGGGAGGTAAGCGCGGAAGCGCTCTGCCATGCGTGGGTTGTAATCGGACATGGCGCAGCAGCATAGCAGATGCGCTTGAAACGACCTAACGAAACACATAGCATCGAGCCTCACAACCGAATGAACCCATGCCGATGAAACACCGGATCCTTCTCTTCCTGTTGCCATTGCTCGCAAGCCAGCCACTGGTGGCCGAGAGGGTGGTTTTCAACGAGTTTCTGCAGAAGGAGCACCCCGAGCTCCGCCCCGGGTCCGTGCCGGACGAGGCGGCAGAAGAGCTTGAACAGCAAGAGCCAGATCCGGATCCCTGGGAGACCTTCAATCGCAAGGTTTACGCGTTCAACAATGCCGTCGACAGGGATCTGCTGAAGCCGGCGGTCGAGACCATCACGACCACGATGCCCGAACCCGTCAACCAGGGCGTCCGGAATTTCTTCGGCAACCTCGAGGATGTCGGGACAGGCATCAACAACCTGCTGCAGGGCAAGCTGTTGCACGCACTGTCGGACAGCGGGCGCGTCCTCGTCAACACTACCCTGGGACTCGCCGGACTCTTCGACGTCGCATCGAGGATGAAACTCGAAAAGCATCAGGAGGATTTCGGCCAGACGCTCGGAGTCTGGGGATTCCGTCCCGGCCCCTACCTGGTGCTTCCGATACTTGGCCCCTCGACGGTTCGTGACCGTATCGGTTACACCATCGATAACGCCGTGGACCCCGTCCTCTACATCGTCGACGACGAAGTGCGCAGTGTTCTCATCCTTGCCGACATGCTCGAGGAGCGCGCCTCCTGGATGGGTGCGACGGATGTTCTCGAGATTGCGGCCCTTGATCCCTATGCCTTCCAGCGAGATGCCTACCTGCAGAAGCGTGAGTATGAAGTTCGCGATGGCGAGGACGATGAGGAATTCTGATCGGCCGGCGTGAGCAGGGGAGGATTTTTTCGGTTATCATCGACAGCCCGGACGGCCCATTCATTGACAATCGTCAAAAACTTCTGAGTGCGGCAGCCCGATAGTGAAAAAAAGTATTGCAATTTAAGCAAATACTAATAAACTTATGAGCGATGAAACCGGCCCATCTCCATGTCGTCGCTTTCACAACATTGAAACAATACACACTGAGGAGAACAAGATGAAATCTGTCCTTAAAGTTGCAGCAATCGCTGCCGTCTTTGCAACGTCAACTGCTTCTGCCGAATTCTGGGGCGACGACAGCAACAGCAACTGGTACAACGACGGCTATGGCTATGGCTATGGCGATGGCAGCGGTCGCGGCCGCGGTTCCGGTGAATTCGACCTGAACTTCAGTGGCAAGGCGGACGCAGACACCGACTGGCGTGGTGATTCCGGCATGTACGGTTCCGGCGACGGCCGCTTCTACAACTACAACACGCCTTACGGCTATGGCCCTTACGGTTATGGTCCCTACGGCTACGGCGCTCCGGCACCGATGGCTCCGATGCCTGCACCTCAGGCTCCGGCTGCAGCGGCTTCCCAGGCAGCGCCTGCTGGCAACTGCGACAAGTAATCGCAATTCGCCATCCAATCGGGTCGGTGGATTCACGCCGTCCCGAACGCCTGAAGATGCCGCAATTGCGGCATCTTCTTCTTTTAAGAGGGGAAACACGGCGGTCATATGAAGAAGTTCCTTGTTGTGGCCATCCCAATGCTTCTGGCTGTCGGCACAGCGCAAGCCGAATGGAACTGGCCCTGGGAAAACGACGCTCCTCGAGAAACCGGCAACGGCTTCGACGGATTTTTCGGTGATTTCTTCGGTGGCGAGCGCACGCATCTCGACTTCGATGTCGACACGCAGATGCAGATGCGCTACGACATGAATTATGTCGCGGACGGTTACAGTCGCTATGCCGGTTCCCGTGACGGTCACGAGAGCCAAGGCTTGCCACGCTACTCTCCCTATTACGACCAGCCAGCGGCCGTGCCGCCGGATTCCGGCCAGGCATTAATGCGCGGTGAGCGTCCCTCGCAGGCCGCTACCACGGATCGCTACCGGGTCGCGATCGAGGCTCAACGCAGGATGGTCGAGCAGACATCGCCACCCGGCCAGAATTCTGTACCGCACTTCGATGATTCAAACACCGCGCTGGCATCAAGCATGGGGGAAACCAGCGACCCGGAGGCGATGTTCAGAGAACTCGAGGAACGCCGGGCTGCTGCATTCCGGGGGATGGAAGAGCGCCGCCGGCGTCATGCCCAGGAATACTTCAACCATCCGGTGGCGGCAAACGGCCCGGTGCCATGACCGCAGTGAGGCTGTCCGCAGGGGACATGAGCATGCCGGGTTTCACCATAGCGGGTTGTCGCCCGCAGAGAGAGGCTGCCGGGCGTGAATAGTGCACGGGTGCCTTCGTGTGGCCGGGTCAGCATTCTCAAGAGAGCGTGATTCGAATAATATATGTCATATATAACAATAACATAGATAACTTTTATTCCATAGGTTCTAGGGAGATTCGATCCCTGGACCTTTCCTGTGCTTCTGGCCTCGCCTGCAGGTATAATGCGTCCTATATCTGAACACAAGCACCCGCGGCAGCCTTGTGCATCCCGTCGCCGGAACTGGTCAGCGGGCACTCACCGCAGGCCAACTGAGCGTTCAGGATGCCTTCGCACAGAACAATGACATCAGGTTTGGATACGAGACTCCATGGAACCCCAAGATAATTCGATCAACAAGGTCGCCATGCAGCATGCGCGCGTCCTGTCAGGCATGCGCCCCACGGGGCAGCTTCACCTCGGCCACTACCACGGCGTCCTCAAGAACTGGGTCGAACTGCAGCATGAGTACAGTTGTTACTTCTTCGTCGCTGACTGGCATGCCCTGACCACGCACTACGAAGATCCGACGGGCATTCCGCAAAGCGTCCACGACATGGTGATCGACTGGCTGGCGGCCGGCGTCAATCCCAACGAGGCAACCCTGTTCGTGCAGTCGCGCGTCCCGGAGCATGCCGAACTCCACCTGTTGCTCTCGATGATCACGCCGCTCGGCTGGCTCGAACGCGTACCGAGCTACAAGGACCAGCAGGACAGGCTCAAGGAGATGGATCTCTCGACCTACGGTTTTCTCGGCTATCCGCTGTTGCAGAGTGCGGATATCCTGCTTTATCGCGCGGGCCTCGTGCCCGTCGGCGAGGACCAGGTCGCGCATGTGGAACTGACACGCGAGGTGGCGCGCCGTTTCAACCACCTCTACGGCCGCGAACCCGGCTTCGAGGAGAAGGCGGAGCTGGCCGTCAAGAAGATGGGCAAGAAGAACGCCAGGCTCTACCAGCGTTACCGCAAGGCATGGCAGGAGACCGGCGATGAAGAGGCAATGAAAGCAGCGCGTGCGCTCATCGAGGGGCAGCAGAACATCACCGTGGCAGACAAGGACAGGCTGTTTGGCTACATCGAGGGCGGTGGCAAGGTGATCCTGCCGGAGCCCCAGCCGTTGCTGACCCGGGCCTCGAAGATGCCGGGCCTCGACGGGCAGAAGATGTCCAAATCCTACGGAAACATCATCAGCCTGCGTGCCGATCCCGACACCCTCAGCCAGCAGTTGCGCAAGATGCCGACAGATCCGGCGCGTGTGCGCCGCACAGACCCGGGCGATCCGGCCAAATGTCCCGTCTGGCAATTTCACGAGATCTACTCCGACGAGAAGACGCAGCAGTGGGTCAGGGATGGTTGTTCCTCGGCCGGCATCGGTTGCATCGAATGCAAGCAACCGGTCATCGAGTCCGTTCTCGAGGAGCTGCGCCCGATACAGGAGCGTGCCCGTGAGTTCGAGGAGCAGCCGGATGTCGTTCGGAACATCCTCAACGAGGGCTGCGAGCATGCGCGCGACGAGGCGCGCGAAACGCTCGATGAAGTGAACCGTGTCATGTCGCTGGATCTGGGCTGATGGAGCAGCACGACCTGCCCGCGCCTCCACAACAGCAGGAGATGCCCTTCGCCATCGTCCAGGGCGAGGCGGTGCTCGAGCCGCCAAAGGATCTCTATATTCCTCCAGATGCTCTCGAGGTCTTTCTCGAAGCCTTCGAGGGACCGCTCGATCTGCTGCTCTATCTCATCAAGCGCCAGAATCTCGACATCCTCGACATCCCGATCGCGGCCATTACACAGCAGTACATGGAGTACATCGATCTGATGCAGGATCTGCGGCTCGAACTCGCCGCCGAGTATCTTGTCATGGCCGCCATGCTTGCCGAGATCAAGTCGCGCATGCTGCTGCCGAGGCTGAAAGAGGAAGAGGAGAGTGAGGAGGATCCGCGCGCGGAACTGATCCGCCGTCTGCAGGAGTACGAACGTTTCAAGAAAGCGGCGCAGGACATCGACGAGATGCCGCGCATGGATCGCGATTTCTACCAGACCGGGATCGCGGTGCCGGACAAGCATATCGACCGCCCGCTGCCGTCTGTCGATATGAAGGAGCTGATGATCGCATTTCACGACGTGCTGCGTCGGGCGGACATGTTTACCAGTCACCAGATCCAGCGCGAGGTGCTCTCTGTCAGGGAGCGGATGTCCTCGGTGCTGGATCGTGCAAGATCGGACAAGTTTATTGATTTCACAGAGTTTTTTACGCTTCAAGAGGGGCGTATGGGAGTGGTTGTCACTTTTATGGCGATCCTTGAACTCATCAAGGAGGCGCTGCTTGAACTGGTTCAGGCAGATCCCTACGGGCCAATACATGTCAAGGTTCGGGAATCTCGTGTCGAGCAAGCTTGAGGCGCGTTACGTCTCCCCTCTGCTGCAGAAGCCCGTGAATGAGGCGGATCCCGCGGTTGCTCGTGGCGCCGAGGATGCCGGCCTGGTGGAGATTGCTGCGCCGGCACCGGGGCCCATCCTGGCCGTGCATGCCATGACTGTCAGGGACTCCGGCGGGATTCACAGCAGACCCGTGACGGATGCCGGTTCGTCTGCGGACGAGCCGGACAACGGCAGCAAGCAGCCGGGGCGCGCCCCCGACAGTCCACCCGCGCGGGAAGAGCCCGCTGCCGGGACGGAGTCCCCCGATGACGCCTCCGTCCAGGAGCAGGCCGAACAGGAACAGCCCGCAGCGGTGGCCAACGAGATTCCGGCTGATGCCGATCTGTCCGGGGAGACGCCTGCCGAAGCCGATGAAGCCGCTGCCGAACTGCAACAGCAGCACGAAGCGACTCCGGTGGAGGATTCCGTCGACGCGGCTCTCGACGGCGACGACCCGGCGGCCGGCGAGAAGCTCAAGCATATCGTCGAGGCGGCTCTGCTCGCGGCCGGCAAGCCACTGAGTATCGACCGGCTGCTGACACTCTTCCTCGACGAGGAGCAGCCAGACCGCCAGCAGATCAGGCATGCGCTCGAGACTCTGCAGCAGGAATACAGCGGGCGCGGTATCGAGGTGCGTGAAGTCAGCACCGGCTGGCGCATCCAGGTCACGCAAAACTGCGCACCCTGGATTTCGCGCCTGTGGGAGGAAAAACCGGGCCGTTATTCGCGCGCGCTGCTGGAGACACTGGCGCTGATCGCCTATCGTCAACCCGTCACGCGCGGCGAAATCGAGGATGTGCGCGGTGTTGCCGTCAGCACCAACATCATCAAGACTTTGCTCGAGCGTGAATGGGTGCGCGTCGTCGGCCACCGCGACGTGCCCGGACGACCGTCGCTCTATGCGACCACGCGCGAGTTTCTTGACTATTTCGGCCTCAAGGGGCTCGATGAACTGCCGACACTGGCCGAGATTCGGGAGCTCGACGATCTGAATCCCTCTCTGGATCTCGACGAGCCCGCAGAGGAGCAGACTTCCGGGAATGTCGCGACCGGTGAAGCCGCCGTCACCGGTGCAGGCGCCGGATCCGTGCAGGTTGATGCAGGCGTGGTCTCGACGGGAGAGGAGGATGCAGCGGAGAGGGAGCCTGATCCCGGTGTGTCCTCATCGATGACAGAGACTGCTGTGGACGCGACGCGAGAGCAGAAGCAGTGATGTCGAAACCGGAACGTATTCAGAAAGTATTGGCGAATGCCGGGCTGGGCTCGCGCCGCCAGGTCGAGCAGTGGATCAGGGAAGGCCGCATCAGGATCAACGGCAGACTCGCGCAGCTCGGTGACCAGGTGACGGAGAACGATCAGCTCAAGATCGATGGCAAGCCGGTCAGCGACAAACGGCTGAAACAGCTGCACAAGCACTACATCATCCTCTATAACAAGCCGGAGGGCGAGATCGTCAGCCGCCATGACGAGCAGGGCAGGAAAACCGTCTTCGATCACCTGCCGGCCCTCGACAATGGACGCTGGGTCGCTGTGGGACGGCTCGATATCAACAGCTCCGGCCTGCTGCTCTTCACAACCCATGGTGAACTTGCCAACCGCCTCATGCATCCGTCGCAGCAGATCGAGCGAGAATATGCGGTTCGTGTGCATGGCGAGGTGACAGACGAACTGCTCGAGCGACTCGTCAATGGCGTCGAGCTCGACGATGGCTTCGCGCGCTTCGAGGAGATCGTCGATTCTGGCGGTGACGGGAGCAATCACTGGTATCATGTGGTCATCATGGAGGGGCGCAAGCGCGAGGTGCGTCGACTGTGGGAGTCGATCGGTGCGCAGGTCAACAGACTCAAGCGCGTCAGATTCGGACCGGTGTTCCTCAACAGCGCCGTCAAGGCCGGCCGGTTGCGCTCGCTCACGAGTGACGAGATCCGGGAACTGGCGGACATGACGGGGCTGAAGCGGGAGCAGTTCGCAGAGTGGAAGCCGGAACAGAAGGCGCGCCCGCCCCGGAATCCCTGGAGAGCCCGGCAGAAGCATTGAACACCGACAACACCCGGTTGTCATAACGGCGTCCGCCGACTTTTTTTCAGCGGGCAATATCCTTATAATAACTTCCCTAAATAACTGTAATTCAGTAAAAAACGGACGACCTTGGCTTACATCAGATGGCGATAACCCTGTCAAGACCGCAAATTCAGACGGCACAGCTCCAGGCCTGGTTGCCGAAAGTCGCAATGATTTTGCTGGCGCTGCTCGTTGCCTGGCTGCTTGCGAGGCTCACCTGGCAGGCACTCGAGCTCTTCCAGGGCCCGGCGCAGATTGAAGTCACCGGTCCCATCGAGGGAGAGGTGCAGCAGTCGTCGTCACCCCAATTCAACTGGCAGAGCATACCGGTCTTCGGCAAGGCGGATCCCAAGGAGACCAGGGCCGAGAAGAAGGAGCCCGAGAAACTCAAGGCTCCGGTCGGCGCACTGAAAAACCTGGAGCTGAAAGTTCTCGGTATCGTGGCCTCCAGCGAGCCGAAGAATTCCTTCGTGGTCATCAAGGACAAGAACGAAACACGCGTCATGCGCAATGGCGAGCAAATCCGTGACGGCATCACCATCAAGACCATCGAGCCCAAGGCGTTCATCGCAACGGACGGCAATGGAGAAAAGCGTTTCGAACTCGAGATGCTGGCCAAGGACCTGCTCGACGCAGTGGAGGAGACGCAGCCGGATGAGAGCACGCCCGCACCGGGGTCTCGTGCGGAACTGCCGCCGGTGAATTTCCGCGTGACCAATCCCGCGGTGCTCGAAAATCTCGAGACCTACCGCCAGTCGCTGGTCGACAACCCGATGGAGCTGCTCGGCAAGATCCGCACACAACCGGTAGAACGCGATGGCTCGACCTACGGATTCCGTCTTTATCCCGGCCGTGACCGCACCCTGCTCACCGGTGTAGGATTACGCCCCGGAGACATCCTTCTGAGTGTCAACAGCAACCCGATCACCGATATCGGCCAGCTTGACACCATCATTGCTTCACTGTCCCAAACAAACACAATCCAGTTGACGATCGAGCGCGGCGGAAAGGTTCGTGACATCAACGTGGTATTGGAGAACTGATCATATGAACACGCGCACACTGCTCGCTGCGCTCCTGGCACTGCTGCTGTCGACAACCACGGTTGCGGCGGCCGAAAAGGTCACGATCAATTTCAAGGATACCGATATCCGCGAAGTTGCCGAGATGGTATCCAAGGTCACGGGCAAGAATTTCCTCATCGACCCGCGCATCAAGGGCAAGGTCACGGTGATTTCCGCCGAGCCGATCGATGGCGACGCACTCTATTCGACCTTCCTGTCGATCCTGAAGACCCATGGTTTCATCGCCATCGACGACGGCACGCTGGTCAACATCCTGCCCTCGAGCGTCAGCCGTGAGAATGCGGTCTACAGCGACACGCAGGATGGCCAGCTCATCAATGACGAAGTCGAGGTGCAGGTCATTCCGATCGAACACGTGCCCGCCGTGCAGATGGTGCCGATCCTGCGTCCGCTTGTGGAGAAAGAGGGCCATCTTGCCGCGCATGCCAACTCCAACAGCCTGATCGTCGCCGCGACGCGTCGCACCATCAACAAGATCCACAACATGCTCGAGACACTCGACCGTGCGACCGAGACCGAGATCGAGAAAGTCAAGCTCTATCATGCCGATGCCACCGAGGTCGTGCGCACCCTGCAGACACTCGTGCAGCAGACCGAGGCGGCCAAGGGGGCGGCCGAGGCCGCAAGCAGCAAACTCGTCGCGGACACCCGTACCAATTCCGTTCTGGTGTCGGGAAACAAGGGGTTTCGCGAGCGTATCGCGCGTATCGCGCGTAGCCTTGACAGCAAGGTCAGGGACCGCCGCAATGTCCATGTGGTCGGGCTGAAGTTCGCCAACGCCGTCGAGATCGCCCCCATCATCGAGAGCCTTGCGACACAGCAGGCTGGCAGCAGCACAGTCTCGGCGGCGCCGGCCGAGGGGGCTGCCGCCGAAACGAGCCTGACTCTGGTGCAGGCCGACGAACAGACCAATTCGCTCATCATCATGGCCAAACCCGACCGCTTCGCTGAATTGAGAAGCGTCATCAGTCGACTCGATGTGCGCCGCGCACAGGTCCTGGTCGAAGCCATCATCGTCGAGCTGCGCATGCTGAAGGATGCCGATCTCGGTATCCAGTGGCTGGCGATCAACAATGCCCTGATACCCACGGATGCCGACACGGACCGTGACGAGGCCCTGGGGCAAATCGCATCGAACTTCGCCAGTATCGGCCCGGGAACGGCTGTGGGGCTGATCCAGGACAGCAACTACTCGTTTCTCGCTCTCGGCAAGGCGCTCGACAATGATACGGACGCCAACATCATCTCGACGCCGAGCCTGCTGACGCTCGATAACCAGGAGGCGGAGATTACCGTTGGCCAGGAAGTGCCTTTCGAGACGGGTTCCTACAGCAGCACCGGCGGTGGAACGACGCCGACCAATCCGTTCACCACGATCGAGCGCAAGAATGTCGGTCTCACGCTCAGGATCACACCCCAGATCAGCGAGGGGGACGCGGTCAAGATGAACATCGAGCAGGAGATCTCGACGGTCGATCCCCAGGCTGCGACCAACATCGGCGCCGTCGATGTCGTCACCAACGTGCGCACCATCAAGACCAATGTCATCGTCGATGACGGAAGCATCCTCGTGCTGGGCGGCCTGATCGACGATGCCGTCACCGAGACCGAACAGCGTGTGCCTTTCCTCGGGGATATCCCCGTGCTGGGCGAAGCCTTCAAGGCGAAGACTACCAGCAAGGCCAAGCGCAACCTGATGCTCTTCATCCGTCCGACGATCATGCGTAACAATCTCATGAACATCGCCACCTCGACACAACGCTACAACGAACTGCGTAAAGACCAGCTCGTGAAATACGAGGATGGCGTCAATCTGATGTGGGAAGAAGATCAGCCACTGCTGAAACCGATCGACTCCAGCGGCCGGGAGATCCCTCCAGCGCCGGCCCCCGTCGAAGTCGACGAGCCGCCTCTCGACAACAACGTGCTCTGGTTCCACTGACCATGTCTCAGCAGGCAGAACAGGATTACGCAGTCGAACAGGAAGCCGACTTACTCACGCAGGACGAGCTCTCGACGGACGACATCGAGACCGAAAGCGAGGAGGGCAAGTACCTCAGCTACGGTTTCTCGAGGCGCTTCGGCATGCTCGTCGACGAGCAGCAGGACGAGATCCTCATCATTGCGCGGCCTGATTACTCGCCCATGCATTACGCCGAGGTGCGGCGCGTGCTCGGGCGTCCCGCGAAGATGCAGGTCGTCGATGAGCAGTCGTTCAACCAGATCCTGCAATCACAGCAGGAGCGCGGGGCCGCCAGCGCCATGTCGACCAGTGTCGACGGCCTGGACAGCGATCTCGATCTGCATCAGCTCGTCGACGAGATCGTCGAGCCCGAGGATCTTCTCGAAAGCGCAGATGATGCTCCCATCATCCGTCTCATCAACGCGCTGCTGACCGAGGCTATCCGTGACAACGCCTCGGATATCCACATCGAACCCTACGAAAACCGCTTGCGCATCCGCTTTCGCGTCGACGGCACCCTCAAGGAGGTGCTACAGCCCGACCGCAAGCTCGCACCGCCGATCATCTCGCGTATCAAGGTCATGGCGAAACTCGACATCGCCGAGAAGCGCCTGCCGCAGGACGGCCGTATCTCGCTCAAGCTCGGCGGCCGCTCCGTCGACGTGCGGGTCTCGACGATTCCGTCCGGCAATGCCGAGAAGGTCGTCATGCGACTGCTCGACAAGCAGGCGGGCCGCCTCGATCTCGTTCAGCTCGGCATGCCCGACAACATCGAGCGACACATCAAGACCATTATCCAGCAGCCGCACGGAATCCTGCTCGTGACGGGCCCGACAGGTTCAGGCAAGACCACGACCCTCTACGCGATGCTCGGGCAGCTCAACGATTTCAAGCGCAACATCATGACCGTCGAGGATCCGATCGAGTACTACATCGACGGTGTCAACCAGACCCAGGTCAACAGCAGCATCGGCATGACCTTCGCTGCCGGCTTGCGCTCGATCCTGCGCCAGGACCCCGATGTCATCATGGTCGGCGAGATCCGCGACCTGGAGACGGCGCAGATTGCCGTGCAGGCGAGTTTGACCGGCCACATGGTGTTCTCGACCCTGCATACGAATACGGCCATTGGCGCCATCACCCGGATGCGCGACATGGGTGTCGAGCCTTTCCTGCTTTCGACGAGCCTCAACGGCGTCATGGCCCAGCGCCTCGTGCGCCTGCTGTGCAACGAATGCAAGGAGGAGGTCGTCGCCGACGAGACGGAGTGTCGCCTGATGGGGATTCCCGAGGCGGATGAAACCATGATCTACCGCGCCAGCGGCTGCCGGCGCTGCGGCTACACCGGCTTCCAGGGACGCATGGGCATCTATGAATACATCGGCATCGACTCGACGCTGCAGAGCATGATCCATTCGGGGGCCGGCGAACAGGAGATGCTGTCGCACGCGCGAACCAGGACAGAGAGCATCCAGGCGGCAGGCGTGCGCCTCGTGCTGCAGGGCAGGACGACCCTCGACGAAATCATCCGCGTGGCAGGTCTCGGCGAGGAGTAATCCATGTCAGCGTTCTCCTGGCAGGCACTGGACAAGGCCGGCACTCTCAAGAAGGGCGTCAGGGAGGCGGACTCGCCCAAGCACCTGCGCCAGATGCTGCGCAAGGAAGGACTGAATCCGCTCTCGATGGAGGAGGTCAGCGGGCGCAAGGCGCGTTCCAGGAGCCGCGATAAAAAAGCCGGCTCGGGCGTCGACAGGAGCCTCAGTCCGGCGGACCTGGCGATGTTCACGCGGCAGCTGGCTACCCTGCTGCGCTCGAGAATGCCACTCGAGGAGTGCCTGCGCGTGCTCGCGAGGCAGACCAACAAGAGCTGGCAAAGCAGTCTCATCACTGCGCTGCGAGCACGCGTCTCCGAGGGCATGTCGCTGGCGGACGGTTTTCGCCAGTTTCCGAGAGCCTTTCCCGAGTATTTCGCCTCGACCGCGGAGGCCGGCGAACAGGCCGGCAAGCTCGAGATCGTGCTCGAGCGCCTGGCCGATTATGCCGAGGAGGCGAATACGACGCGCCAGAAAGTCATGCTGTCGCTGATGTACCCGGTCGTGGTCGCCATCGTTGCGGTCATCGTCGTCACCATCCTGCTCGTCGGTGTGGTGCCGAAAATGGTCGAGACCTTCGAGCACATGGAGCAGGAGCTGCCGTTCCTGACGCGCCTGATGATCGGCATCAGTGAATTTTTACAGCATTACGGACTCTATTTTGCAGCAGGCGTTGGATTACTGGGTTTCCTCTTCTCCATCGCCTACAGGAGGAAAGCTTTCAGGCGCAGGATGCACGCCCTCTATCTGAAACTGCCGCTGGTTTCGCGGGTAATCAGGGAGGTCAACACGGCGCGCTTCCTGCGCACCTACGGGATTCTGCTCAGCAGCAGCGTGTCGGCAACCAGCGGCATGAACATCTCGGCGCGCGTTCTGGGCAACCTGCCGATCCGGGAGTCCCTGCGGGATGCGGCCGACCGGGTGAGAGAAGGGGCCAGCATCGCCAATTCGCTGACGCGAACCGGTTATTTCAGCCCCATGACGCTGAACCTTGTCGCCAGCGGGGAGGCCTCGGGCAACCTCCCGGAGATGCTCGAACGTGCAGGTGACGGGCAGGAACGCACCCTGCAGGCTTCCATCTCCATGATTGTCGGCATCATGGAGCCATTGATGATCGTCATCATGGGCGTGCTGGTGCTGCTGATCGTACTGGCTATCCTGATGCCGATTTTCCAGATGAATACAGCGATTTGATTAACGAGGAAGTAACAATGAGACGCATGCGAAGAGCACAATCAGGTTTTACGCTTATCGAAATCCTGGTTGTGCTGATTATCATCGGCTTTCTGACGGCAGCGGTTGCCGTCAATTACATGGGCCGTATCGACGAGGGCGCCAGGACCAAGGTCAAGGCGGATCTGCGCAATATCGAACAGGGCCTGAATCTCTACCGGCTCGACAATTTCCGTTATCCGACGACGGATGAGGGGCTGGACGTGCTGGTTCCTGAGTACATCAGCAAGCTCACGAAGGATCCCTGGAATCGCTCCTACCTCTATGCCAGCCCCGGCCAGCATGGCCTGGATTTCGATATCTACACGCTCGGCCGGGACGGCACCCAGGGCGGTGAAGATATCGACACGGATATCGGCAACTGGAACGTCGACACCATCACAAACTGATCGGCCATGAGGAGGCATGGTGGTTTCACGCTGATCGAAATCCTCATCGTCATGGTGCTGATCGCGACGACGTCCTCGGTGATCGTGTTGCAGGTCAGGGACCGCGACGAGGAGGCGCTGCTGGAGCGCGAGATCGACTACTTCCTCAAGACCACCAGGTTCGCCCAGGAAGAGATGCTGTTTCGCAACGATCCCCTCGGCATCTATTTCACGACGGGTGGCTATGACTGGTACAGGGGCGTTGTGGTCGAAAAAGCGGATACGACACTGCCCGGCGAAACGAAGAAGGAAGCGGTGTGGCGCAAGCTCGATGACAAGTTGCTGAAGGAACGCCGCTTTCCACCGGGCATGGACATCACGCTCTATCTCGAGGCCAAGCCGATCATTCTCGAGGAGAAACCGCCGGCCAGGATCAAGCCGCAGGTACTGTTTCTGCCCGATACCGACGCACTCCCGTTCGAGCTCCTCTTCGCCTTCAGGGACGAGGAGAGACGCAGTATCGTGCGCTACCCGTCCGGCAGGATCGTGGAGAAGGGCGAGTGATGCTGCACCCGGTCGGACGAGCTTCCCGACGCCCTGGCAAAAGCGCCGGTTTCACGCTCATCGAGGTGCTCGTGGCGCTGTTCATCGCCGGCACCGCCCTGATCGCGGTCGCGACAGTCGTCAGCGATTCTGCCCGCAACCTGCAAATGCTGCAGGAGCGGACCTGGGCGCACTGGGCGGCGATGAACCATATCGTCGAGTTCCAGCTCGAGGAGAAATGGCCCGCCGAGGGGTCGAAAACGGGAAATGAGAAGTCGTCCCTCTTCCCGGTCTTCTGGAAGCGCGAGGTGGTCGACACACCCTACGACCGCGTGCGCAAGATAGAGCTCGAAATCTACCACGACAAATTCGACAAGAAACCGCTGACGACGCTCACGACCTACACGGGCCGGGAGACCAGCTGGTGAGGATTCTGTCCGGGCACCAGCGGGGTTTCACGCTCATCGAGATCATCATCGCGATGGCGGTGTTCGCCGTGCTGTCGATGATCACCTACGGCACGCTCACGTCGGCGATGAACGTCAGCAACAGGACATCGGTTGTTTCGGAGCGTCTCGGCGATATCCAGCGCATCATGATGCTGATGGAGCGCGACCTGATCCAGATGGCACCGCGTCCGATTGTCGACGAACTCGGCAATCTGCAGCGGGCGTTCGTGATCACGGAGGTGCCGGAACGCAGCATGGAGTTTACTCGCGGCGGCTACCAGAATCCCGCGCGACTGCAACGGTCGATGCTCAAACGCGTCGCCTACGAACTCAGGGACAACAAGCTCTACAGAAAAACCTGGCAGGTCCTCGACCGCGCAACCCAGACGGAGCCGGAATTCGAGGAGCCCCTGCTCGAGGACGTGATGGAGTTCGAGGTCAACGTCTATGTCGAAGAGTGGTCGGAGGACTGGCCGCCGCAAATGGCGGGATCGACAAGCGAGCTTCCTCCCGAGGCGTTACCGCGCGCCGTCAGGGTAACCATGGAAATCGAGGATTATGGCCGCTTCTCGATCTCCGTTCCGGGCGCCGGCGGCTGATGGGCGGTCTCAGGCAACAGGGCGTCGCGATCATTTCCGTGCTGGTGGTGGTCGCCATCGTTGCAGGCATCGGCGCGGCTGCCGTCGTCGATCAGCAGTACGTGCTGCGCCGCACTGCCAATCTCCTGCACGGCAACCAGGCGACGATGCACCTGCTGGCGCTCGAAAGCTGGGGACTGGAGGTGTTGATCGACGACCTGGAGCAGGATCGCACCGAAGACAGCCTGCTGGAAGACTGGGCGAGAGAGCTGCCACCCGTCTCCGCTGATGGCGGCATCGTCTCCGGCAGGATCGAGGACCTGCAGGGCAAATTCAATCTCAACAGCGTGCTCTCCGGCGGGTCGGTCAACACCTATGCCATCGATACCTTCACCTGCCTGCTCGACAGGTATGGCGAGGCGCAGGGTGCGCGAGACATCGCCAGCAGCCTCGTCGACTGGATCGACAATGATCAGAATGTCTACAACAACACAGGCGCCGAGGATCTCGATTATCTCTCGAAGGACCCGCCATACCGCACTGCCTCCCGCATTCTGACGAGCCCCTCGGAACTGCTGCTCATCGACGGCATGACGATCGATATCTACGAGGCCCTGCAGCCCTATATCACGGCCTTGCCCGTGGACGTGAAGCGGTCGGCAGACGGTGCGGTCGACGAGTCGACGATCAATGTCAATACCGCCAGCGAAGAGCTCCTGAACTGCGTCGGCGGCGGCACCGACCCGGTCGGCTCGGCACTGCTGGATGAAATCCAGGCGTCGGGCCCGTTCACGTCACAGGAGGAAGTCCACTCCTTCATCCGGAGCTTTCTGAACATCGAGGAAAATTTCAACGCGTCGCAATGGCCGCTTGATGTAAAATCGAACTATTTTCTGCAGTCGACCCGGGCCGAGTTCGGGGACCTGGTCTTGCTGATGCGGCATGTCGTGGAGCGTGACGAGGAAGGCGCCCGCGTGATTATGCGCATATTCGGCGAGCAGTGGTAGTAAACAGAATGGCAGGCATGAATATCACCTACTTCATACAGCTCTTCGACGACCAGCTGGAACAGTGCCAATGGCTGCGTTTCAACGAGCGTACGCCTGTCGGTGCCGCACAGGCGGGAGGCTTCGAGTTCATTCTCGACGAGGCGAGAGGGCAGCATCTCGTGCTGATCCTGCCGGCTGCTTCTGTCGTACTGCACAAGGTCAACCTGCTGGCGAAAAGCCGTTCCCAGATCCAGGCGGCGCTGCCTTTCGCACTCGAGGAACAGCTGGCGTCGGACGTCGACACCATGCATTTCGCTTACCGCACCCTCGACAGGCATAGCGGCGAGCAGCTCGTGGCGGTCATCGACCGCGCGTTCATGGAGGCACTGTTCGGGCTTCTCATGCAACGCAAGTTCGCCTCTGTCAAAATTCTTCCGCAGATGCTCGTCGTGCCATTTGAAGAGGGCGCATGGAGCCTCTTTTCGCAGCGCGACTATACAATCCTGCGCAAGGGCCTGTCGGAGGGTTATGCCATGGATGCGATCGCCATGGACGAACTCATCGCGACCGAGGCGGAGCTTTACAGGCAGCAGAACGACTCGGATCCCGAGATCACGCGCTACGATTATTCTGCCGGCACGGAGCAGGAGCACCCAGGGGGAGGAGATTCCGCGGCGCTGGCTGTGATGGCGCGTTATTGCCTCGACCATCCCGATGCCGGTATCAACCTTCTACAAGGCGATTTCCAGCTCGTCAAGCCCATGGCCGATGTCATCAGGCAGTGGAGCAGGGTGGCTGGACTCGCCGGCGTGGCGCTTTTTTTCTATCTCGCCACTGTCGGGCTCGAGAATTACCGTCTGGCATCCGAGCGCGACCGCCTCCAGGCCTCGATGCAGGAGCTCTATCAGCAGATATTCAATGAAGAGCCGACTGAGCGTCCGGTCGATGCCATGCGCAAGAAACTGGTTTCCCTCGGAAAAGACAGCTCGAAAAACTGCAACAGCGCATCGCCAAAGTCGCCGTCGATGTCGAACTCAAGGCCGTCACCACCGATAACGGCAAGGTGCGCGGGCGACTCGTTCTCAAGGCACAGCCGGGAGGGCAGTCGTGAAGTCCTGGTTCGACAGCCTCAGCGAGCGCGAGCGATGGTTGGTCATCGCAGTTGCCGCCGCCCTGGTGATTTTTCTCTTTTATCTCATCGTGGTCCAGCCGCTGCTCAGTGCCAACAGGGAACTGCATGAAGCCGTCGAAACGGGCCACAGGGATTACGCCTGGATGACCTCCAGGGCGGTCGAGGCCAAATCGCTGCTGCTTGCCGGCCCCTCGGGCCAGCGCGAGGACGACCGCACACTCATCGCCAGGGTGACGTCCGAATTACGGACGAAGGACATCAATCCCAAGCAGGTGAGACCGGAGGGAGAGAGCCGCCTCAACCTGACGTTTGAGGAGGTGGTCTTCGTCGATCTCATGGAGCGTCTCGAATACCTCCATACAGCCTACGATATCCGCGTTGCCAAGGCTTCGCTCGAACCCGGCGGTGGTCCCGGGCTTGTCAACGTGCGCTTGACACTGACGCGCTAACGGCCCGGTATGAAGCTCTCCATCATCCTGACCATGCTCGGGGCCTACCTCTTGTTTCTTGTCACACAACTGCCCGCCGGCCTCGTCTTCTCCCTGACGAAGGATTATCTCGGCGATGTCGAGATTGCACAGCCCGAAGGCACCTTCTGGAAAGGCTCCTCCAGCCAGGTACGCTACGCGGATATCGATCTCGGGCGTTTGCTGTGGGACGCCCGCCCCCTCAATCTGCTGCTCGGCGAGTGGAGCAACAGGGTTTCTGTTGACGGAACCATCCCCGGGCAGGCGAATATCGGTCTCTCATTCGGCCCCCGCGTCTCCCTCAGCGATGCTGTTTTCAGCTTTGACCTCGCCGACCTCGAGCAGATCAAGCCGGGCCTTGCCGCCATGGGGATCAATCTCGGCGGAGAGCTCTCCGCGACGCTCGACGAGCTGGTCATGACGCACGGCAAGCTGCAGCGAGTCGACGGGGTGCTGACACTCCAGGGGCTCGTCATACCCCGCGACCAGAATCTTGGCGATTTCACAGGCGAACTCGTGACTGACGATGAGGGCACCATGCGATTCACTTTCCGATCTGTGGGTGACGCAGGGCCAGGCGTCCAGGGATTGCTGACGATGACGCCGGATGCTCGCATTGCACTCGATCTGTTCGTCACGAACCCGGACGCGTTCGGCAAAACCTTCTCGAGCATCTACAAGAGCGTCTCTGCCAGCGAGCAGGGCGGTTACCGTTTCGAGTGGCAGGGAGAACTTGGTGACTTGTCTAAATACCTATAATAAACAATACAATATATTGTTTAGTTAAAGCAAAGTAGAGCTATTTTGCCGGGTTTCCCCGCAGTTCATTTGCCCCCGCTTCTTGCTATCATGACACTCCGATAACGAGCAAGCAAACTCATGGCCGAAGCCTTCCGCACCCCCGTCACTGCCGAAACGAATACCCAGTCGCTGCGGGTTCCGCCACACTCGATGCAGGCCGAGCAGTCGGTGCTGGGCGGCCTGATGCTCGACAACGCGACCTGGGACCAGGTCGCCGACAGGGTGACGAAAAAGGACTTCTACAGGCGCGAACACCAGCTGATCTTCGACGCCATCGCCGCCCTTGCCGAGGAGAACAAGCCGTTCGATGTCGTCACGCTGGCAGAGTCGCTCGAGCGTTCAGAGCTGCTCGAGGAGGCCGGCGGGCTGGTCTATCTCGGTACGCTCGCCAACGAGACTCCGAGCGCGGCCAACATCCGCACCTATGCCGACATCGTGCGCGAGCACTCGGTGGTTCGCCAGCTCATCAGCGTCGGCACCGGGATCGCCGACAGCGGTTACCGCCCGGAGGGACGCACCAGTGTCGAACTTCTGGACGAGGCCGAGCGCAAGGTCTTCGAGATCGCCGAGCAGAAAACCCGCGGCGGCAGCGGCTTCCAGCCGACCAGGCAACTCGTCACGCTGGCGCTCGAACGCATCGAGGCCCTTTACGCGTCCGACGAACCCATCACGGGCCTGTCGACAGGCTTCAGCGACTTCGACCAGATGACCTCCGGCCTGCAGCAGTCTGATCTCATCATCATCGCGGGCCGTCCGTCGATGGGCAAGACCACTTTCGCGATGAACATCGCCGAGAACGCGGCCATCAAGACACGCCAGCCGGTTGCCGTTTTCAGCATGGAGATGCCCGGCGATTCGCTCGCCATGCGTATGCTCTCCTCGCTCGGACGCGTCGACCAGCACCGCGTACGAACCGGCAAGCTGCTCGACGACGAGTGGCCGCGCCTGACATCCGCCGTGAGCCTGCTGGCCGAGGCGCCGATCTACATCGACGACACGCCGGCGCTGTCGCCGACGGACCTGCGCGCACGCGCGCGGCGTCTCAAGCGCGAGTGCAACGGCGAACTCGGACTCATCGTCATCGATTACCTGCAGCTCATGCAGGCTCCGGGCGCCGGCGAGAATCGGGCCACCGAGATCTCGGCCATCTCGCGCGGCCTGAAGTCGCTGGCCAAGGAGCTCAACGTGCCGGTCATCGCGCTGTCGCAGCTCAACCGCAACCTCGAGCAGCGCCCCAACAAGCGCCCGGTCATGTCGGACCTGCGCGAGTCGGGTTCCATCGAGCAGGACGCCGATCTCGTGGTGTTCATCTACCGTGACGAGGTCTACAACGAGAATGTTCCCGAGGAGGAGAAGGGCAGGGCAGAGATCATCATCGGCAAGCAGCGGAATGGTCCGATCGGCACCGTCACCATGACCTTCCTCGGTCAGTACACCAAGTTCGAGAACTACGCGCCCGTGGGCTATGGCGGTTACGACGACGACGGGTACTGATCCTGTGCGGAGACGAATTCAGCTTGACCCGCTGGCGGCCAGGAGCGCCCGATGAGCGGTCCCGTTGCACGCATCAATCTCGCGGCATTGCGCCACAATCTTGCGCGCGTGCGCGAAGCCGCACCCGGCTGCAAGGTCATCACGGCGATCAAGGCCGACGGCTACGGTCACGGCATGCTGCAGACCGCGCGGGCGCTCGAGGGTGCCGATGGCTGGGCCGTGGCGCGTGTCGAGGAGGCGCTGACCCTGCGCAAGGCGGGTTTCGGCAAACGCATCATGGTACTCGAGGGTTTTGCCAGTCTTCCCGAACTCATGCTGTGCCGCGACAGCGATCTCGATCTCGTGATCCACGACCATTCCCAGCTGCAGCTGCTCGGCAAGCGGCCGGACGGCAAGCAACCGCTGCGGCTCTGGGTCAAGGTCGACACCGGCATGCATCGTGTCGGCATCCAGCCAGTCGAGGCGCCAGCCATCATCGAACAGCTCCGGCAGCTGCACGATGTCGAGCTGGTGGGCGTCATGACGCACTTCGCCAACGCCGACGACCGCAACAGCGACTACACGAACCGCCAGCTCGAGACCTTCGCGCCCTTCATGGACCCGGCAATCGAGGTCAGTATTGCCAATTCTGCCGGCATTCTCGCCTGGAAGGGTTCTCACAGAGGCTGGGTGCGCCCCGGCATCATGCTTTACGGCAGCTCGCCGTTCGGCGACAGTACGGCGGCGGAGGAGGGACTGCAGCCCGTCATGACGCTGCGGACGAAACTCATCGCTGTCAGGAGGCTGCAGAAGGGCGACATGATCGGCTACGGCAGCACCTTTACCTGCCCCGTGGAGATGCCCGTGGGTGTCGCGGCCATCGGTTACGGCGACGGCTACCCTCGTCACGTGCCGAACGGCACGCCCGTGCTCGTCAACGGCGAACGCGCGGCCATCGCCGGGCGTGTTTCCATGGACATGATCACGATCGATTTGCGCACCATCCACAACCCGCGCGTCGGCGACAAGGTCGTGCTGTGGGGAGAGGGGCTGCCAGCCGAGGAGATCGCGCAGGCGGCCGGCACGATCACCTACGAACTCTTCTGCCGGCTCACGAGCCGCGTCAAGTTCCGCTACGAGGAGTGACAGCAGGGATGGCGAAAGCGCTCAGGACACAATACCACTGCCGCGAATGCGGCGCGGTCTTTCCGAAGTGGTCGGGCCAGTGTTCCGAGTGCCAGGCCTGGAATTCGCTCGAGGAGAGTGTCGTCGGCACGCCGCAGAAACGCCAGGTCGGTTATGCCGGCGAATCTGCAACGAACGTTATCCGCGATCTCGGAAAGATCCCGGCGCGCAAGGAACCGAGACTGCTGACACACATCGGCGAACTCGACCGCGTGCTCGGTGGCGGCTTCGTCGAGGGCTCGGTCGTGCTCATCGGCGGCGACCCGGGCATCGGCAAGTCCACGCTGCTGATCCAGACGCTGTCGATCCTCGCCGGGCAGGTGCCGACGCTCTATGTCACCGGGGAGGAATCCGCCGACCAGATCAGCCTGCGCGCGACGCGGCTCGGACTCGACTCGGACGGGCTGCGGCTGCTCACCGAGACCTCGGTCGAGCGTATTCTCGTGCTGGCGGCTGTCGAGAAGCCACGCATCATGGTCGTGGATTCCATCCAGACCATGTTCACCGAGATGCTGCAATCGGCGCCCGGCGCCGTCGCGCAGGTGCGCGAGAGCACGGCGCAGCTCGTGCGCTTCGCCAAGCAGACCGGCATTGCCGTCATCCTCGTCGGCCATGTCACAAAGGAGGGCAGCCTGGCCGGACCGCGTGTGCTCGAGCACATGGTCGACACCGTGCTCTACTTCGAGGGCGAGGCAGGCAGCCAGTTCCGCCTGATCCGCACCATGAAGAACCGCTTTGGCGCGGTCAACGAACTCGGCCTCTTCGCCATGACCGACAGGGGCCTCAAGGCGGTTTCCAATCCATCGGCCATTTTCCTGTCGCGTCACCAGGAGGCTGTCAGCGGCAGCGCCATCCTCGTGACCCGCGAGGGCAGTCGTCCGTTGCTCGTCGAGGCGCAGGCGCTCGTCGATTCGAGCCCGCTGGCCAACCCGCGCCGTGTCACCCTCGGCCTCGAACAGAATCGCCTGTCGATGCTGCTGGCCGTTCTGCATCGCCATGCCGGCATCGCCATGTACGATCAGGATGTCTACGTCAACGTCGTCGGCGGCGTGCGCATCACCGAGACGGCCGCCGACCTGCCGGTGCTGCTCTCTGTGATATCGAGCCTGCGCGACCGGCCGCTCCCGCGGCAGACGGCGGCATTCGGCGAAGTCGGTCTTTCGGGTGAGATCCGCCCCGTCACGAACGGCCTGGAGCGCATCCGCGAAGCTGCGAAACACGGTTTCACGCGCATTGTCGTGCCCTGGGCCAACAAACCGAAGGAGAGGATCGCGGATGTCGAGATCGTGCCGGTCAAGCGGCTGGCCGATGCGATCGAGGCGGTGTTCTGACAATCGTTTTTGCAATCGTCATGCATGACCGGCTGCGACGCCGTGGTGATCCTGGCGGGCCCCGTGCTGACGCACATGCCGGATGCAATCATGAATATTGTTCAGACAGACTGTTGTGGAGAGTCTCTCGTCCTGAACCTGCATCAGGCATCATTGTTGCAGCCTTGTCACCAGACGTCGCTGGTGGACAGCCTTGTCTGAATCACTCCCGGCGCGGCGAAAGAGTCCGACTGGCTGCGATAATGCTCGTCAGGCAGCACGCAGCCAGCGTTTCACCATCGACGCCAGCAGGGTCAGGGGAACCATGAGGAGACTGGCGAGCATGCAGAGACCGATCGCAACCAGAGCGCGCATTTCTGAAGAGTCGAATGAGGGGATAAGCTCACCTGGTCGTTGCGGCGACAACCAGTTGTTCAGGGGCGTCCAGCGCCAGGCAGCAGCAAGCATGAGCAGGCCGGGGATCACGCCGGGAAAAGCGAGCAGCCGCTTGCGGCCGGCAGGTCGGCCTTCTTCGGGGACCTATTCACCAACGAAGTGATCGGGGCTGAAGGGTTCCGGGGGATCGGTCAGACCGGAATCCGGTACCAGACTATTTATCTCCTCAGCCACCGTGCAATCCAGCGGGCGCAGGCTGCGACCTTCACCAAGAAGGCCCTCGGCCACGCCAATCAGGCGTTCCTTTTGCGACCCGGCTTTGGCGACCTCTGCGGGTGTGCAGTCGAGGTGCTCGGAAACAGCCGAGGTCTCGTCTGGCGGATGAATTCGCGGATGCCGGTGTCGCTTGCTCCGGCTTCCATGGCCAGATTGCATTCCGTATCCAGGCCCATGGAGCGGCTGCTTCTATTGGAAACGCCGATGCGCAGAAAGCGGTCGTCGACGATCATCAGCTTTGCGTGCACACTTCATGAGCGTTCACTCCCCTGGCACAGCCACGACCCGGCAGTGTCCCTCTGCTCTCGAATCCTGATTCAACCGGAATCTGCGCAATATCCTGTTTCCAGTTTCGGTCGTCTGTCAGAGTCCTGGCATGGTTAGCCTGTGTTGTTTTGCGGTCGTGGGTAGTGGCTGTAAATGTTCGGAATCGCTTGCAGATTCTGCGTTGCATGTTTTCACCCAGCCTGCGCCCGGGCCCTGGATGCTCTGCTTGAATGGTGCGATTCACGCAGATGATTCGCTGGATAACGAGGGGTGGTCGTGGATGATCGCATGAACCAGTCGCAGCTTCTCCATGATCGCGGGTGTGAGCACGAAGGGATAGGCATCTGCCTGTCCCATGCTGCGGTTGAGACTGTTGAGCGCAACAGTCAGCGGAAACCAGCTATCGGTCAGGGCCTCAAAGTCATCACATGCGTAGGGATCGAACATGGCCGTTGCCTCGAGGTCTTCCCCCTTGCCGACTCGAGGCGCGAGCCGCAGGCCGAACTGCCAGGCTGTCTCGAGGGTATCGACCATGTGCAGGTAGTGAGCCCATGTTTCGGCCCAGTCTTCCCATGGATGACTGGTGGCATACGCGCTGACATAGTGACTCGGCCAGTCCGATGATGGCCCGTTGGAATAGTGCCGTTGCAGTGCGGCGTCATAATCGCTGCGCTCATCACCAAAGCACTGCCTGAATATGGTGAGCCAGCGCGAGCCGCGTACCAGCCGATCCCAGTAGTAATGTCCCGACTCGTGGCGAAGATGTCCCAGAACAGTGCGATAAGGCTCCGCCATCTCCTTCCTGACCTTTTCGCGCACGGCATCGTCGGCCTCCGCGATATCCAGCGTGATAACGCCCTCAGCGTGCCCCGTGATCACGCTGCTGTCCTCCCTGAAGCGCGGGTTGTGGTCGCCGAGAAAGTCGAATGCGAGTCCATACTCGGCGGATTCCTGTTTTCCGACCAGAGGAAGGCGCAAGCGCAGCAGGGTGTAAACCAGGCGGTTCTTTTCGGTTTGCAGTCGTTGCCAAAGCTTCGCATTACCCGTCACCGAGAGATCAGGAATGGTTCGATTCAGGCGACAGGCCACGCACAGCGGAGTGGTATCAGCGGCGGGCACCATCCAGTTGCAGGCATGATGCTCCCTGTAGTTGGCACAGGGACGAAATGCCTGCTGCTCGTCTGAAGGCAGGGCGGGCTGCCAATCACCGTTCTGGTCTATGTTGAAGGCAAGCAGATCCAGGCTATCCGGCACGAAGCCAAGCCGATGGCCACACTGTGTGCACACCACGTTGTGAAAGTAGAGGGTATGTCCGCAAGAGCTACAGGAAAAAAGCTTCATGGATGTATCCGCATTGGACCGGGTTCAAGTTGTTCAACGTCAGTGCTGTCGCGCGCATCACTGCCAAAAGGCGAGAGAGCTGGCAAGCCCGGCCTGGCTCCAGGCGCGCATAACCCCTGGCCACTTTGTTCACTGCGGCTCTCCCGGCCCGGCAGCTGGAGTCGCGCTTTGTGCCTGTCGCTGTCTGCCTCATGCATCAGGCTGCCCGAGAGGCCAGTGGCGAGCACCCGCTGCAACAGGGCTGCGATCGTCCTTGCCAAACGCGCGGTAAGCCAGCAAGCTACTTGAAACGACTGCTTGCTTCCCTGAATGCTTTGGCCATCTCTTCCCAGGCCGACTCTGCACCTTCGCGCATGCTCTCCCAGGCATCGCTGCCGGCATCCTGCAACTCCCGCAGGCGTCTGGCAGCGTCTTCCCGGGTCGCTCTGAGTTCATCGAGATGCTGTTGCAATCTGATTCGGGTATCAGCCTCGGCTTCCCTCGACCGGGCTTCAAGTTTATCGATGTCGGCGTTCCATTCGTCCAGCTTTGCCTTCATTTTTTCGATATAGGCTTGGCGTTCGTTCATTTCTTCCTCCTGTCGTTTTGTTGGGCGATGACAGATTTCTTTCACGCATTCAACGGGGTTATCATCAGGAACAACATGATCATCTTACGGGGATTGATGTCAAATCACAGCAATGACTTCGATTTGCCTCCCATGGCACACAGGGACGATGGCGCGCCTCGCATGGTGGGATTCGAACTGGAGTTCTCGGGGCTCTCGCTCGACGAGGCAGCCTCAGCAGTACGATCCGCAGTGGGAGGCGAGATAGAGTCCACATCCGCGGCAGAACGGGTTATTCAAAACAGCCCGCTCGGAGAATTCATCATCGAACTCGACTGGGACTATCTCAAGCGCAAGGCAAGCGAGACCGACCATGGGAACGATGAGAAGGGGTGGATCGAGCAACTCAGCAAGGCAGCGGCCCTGGTCGTGCCCGTAGAGGTTGTCTGTCCACCGATTCCCGTGACCGGGCTCTCCGGGCTGACGCCCATGGTCCGGGAACTGCGCGAGGCGGGTGCGATGGGTACGGAGGAGTCGCTCATCGCCGCCTACGGCGTGCACATCAACACGGAGATCCCCCGACTCGACGCCGAGACACTCTTCAGTTATCTGCGGGCTTTTGCCATCCTGCAGTGGTGGCTGGTCGATGTCCATGAAGTCGACGCAACGCGCAAGGTCAGCCCCTACATTGGTCTCTATCCGCAGGCCTACCTCAGAGAGGTGTTGTCAAGATCCGAAATGACCATGAATGAGATCTTTACCACTTACCTCAAGCACAACGCCAGTCGCAACCGGGCGCTCGACCTGCTTCCGATGCTGGCCGAAATCGACAATGAGCGTGTACGGGAAGTCGTGGATGATCCGAAGATCAAGGCGCGACCGGCATTTCATTATCGCATGCCGGATTGCCGGATCGAACGCCCGGACTGGTCATTGGCCCGTGCCTGGAACGCCTGGTGTGTCGTGGAGCGGCTGGCCGATCGAGAGAATGATCTGGCTGCACTGGCCGGCGATTTCCTGGCTGCCGATCGACCGCTTCTGGGGGTTGGACGCAGCGACTGGGTCGGATATGTCGATCGATGGCTGAAAGACCACGCGTTGGTGTGACCGGCAACGCCAGGCGCTGGGCACCGGGTTGGTGGTGCAGCTCGCTGGCGCTGCGGCTGGCCGGTGCCATCCCGGAGCGGATCAGTAGTGCTCACTCACCGAGTGGTCTTCCGCTGGCCGCGCTCGTCATTGGCGGAGGGAACGACATCAGCCCGGAGCACTACGGTGGTGACCTTGATGCAAAAGTCAAACTCGATCCCGAACGCGACCAGCTGGAAATCGACTGGATTCGGCGCGCGCTCGAACAGGGAATTCCACTGCTGGGTATCTGCCGCGGCGCCCAACTGATCAATGTCGTTCTCGGTGGCAGGCTTCACCAGGATATTCGCCCGATGCGCAAACGCACGCACAATCGCCCCGGACTGTTACCGACCAAGCAGGTGCACCTGGATCCGGATTCTGTCCTGGCGGGTATCTGCGGTAAGACAAGGCTGCGGGTCAACAGCCTGCATCACCAGGCGATCAGGGATCCCGGCAGCGGCCTCAAGGTCGTTGGCCGGGATCTCGACGAGATCACTCAGGCCGTCGAGTGCTCGACAGGCCGGGGTATCATCGGCGTGCAGTGGCATCCCGAGTATCTTTTCTATCTGCCATCACAGTTTGCGTTGTTCCGCTGGCTGCTACGGCATGCCGCATGATCACAAGCTGGCTACTGCTGTTTGCTTCTGCATTCCTCGCGGCCACCATTCTGCCGTTTTATTCTGAGGTCGTATTGTTTGCGCTCCTGCGCGAGGGAGGCGATCCAACCCTGCTGGTGCTTGTTGCGACACTGGGTAACACGCTGGGCGCGGTAGTCAACTGGCTCCTCGGTCGTTACCTGCTGCATTTCCAGGACCGGCGCTGGTTTTATTTCCGCCAGGAGCAAATCGACAAGGCCCAGCGCTGGTTCCAGCGTTACGGCTTCTGGTCGCTGTTGATGGCATGGGCACCGGTCGGCGGGGATGCATTGACCCTGATTGCCGGCATCATGAAAGTGCGTCTGTGGATATTTCTCTTACTCGTCGGTAGCGGGAAGGCGTTGCGTTATCTCTCCATCGTCTACCTGGAGGCATGGTCTTCGCCCTGAAGATCAGCGGGAGAAGGCGGACAGCGGTCAGTCCATGACCAGGCGGAGCCGGGAAGAATTGTGGACCGCATGTGGCACTCCAGCCAGTCACGCGCCGGGAACCTTCACTGGCGAGGCTGGTCCTGATCTGGCTGTCAATCGCGCGCCGGGTCGCCCCGGCGCACATCTCTTTACTCGGCTTTCTCTTCGGCCGGCTTTTCCGGCTGGTTGATCGTCACCATCCCTTCCGGTGATTCGATCCTGAGGTTTTCGCGCAATTCAGAGAGCTCCTGCTGGACGCGTTCGGCCTTGAGTTTCTCGGTCAGCGCGAGCTTGACATCGTCGAAAGGGGGCGGATCGGCAGGCTTGGACTCCCTGGTGTCCTCGAGAAGAATCACGTGCCAGCCGAACTTGGTCTTGACCGGGCTGTCGGTGTACTTGCCTTTCTCGAGGGAAGTAACGCTCGCTGCGAATTCCGGGACGACGATGTCTTCATTGATCCAGCCGAGTGTTCCGCCTTTCGGTCCCGAAGGGCCGGTCGAGTGTTCCTTGGCGAGTTCCTCGAAACTCGCGCCCTCGTCGAGCTGCTTGACGAGTTCCCTGGCCAGTTCTTCCTCGGGGACCAGAATATGACGGACCATGTACTCGTTTTTGGTCTCGGTCGGAAAGGCCTCAGCGTAGGCTTTCCGGAGGTCATCCTCGGAGATCTCATGCTTGTCCATCATCACGTTAAGTTCGGCGTCGCGACATCTGTGCCAGGCGGAAGGCGCGCTGCGATTCGTCGCTCTTGTCGAGCCCCGCCTTTTTCGCTTCCTGGCTCAGCATGATGGTCGACAGCATCTCGTTGAGGACCTGGTTTTGCGCCATGGCCGGATCGCTCGGGAGCGCCGGTCCTGTCCTCACCTGGCGGTAGGTGATCATGTCGGCAATGGTGATGTTCTCGCCATTGATGGTCAGGATGACCTTGTTCATCCCGTCCACGGGCTCTTCAGCCCGGGCGCCGAGGGAGAGCAGAAGCAGTGATCCAATCAGAAGTTTTTTCATCAGAATACCTTTTTGTAGGGTTTGATGGTGACATTGGCATAGACGCCGGCATGGCGGTACGGGTCGTCCTCCGCCCATGCCTGTGCGTCCTCGAGTGAATTGAATTCGGCGATGATGAGGCTGCCAGTGAAACCGGCGCCGCCCGGTTCATCGCTGTCGATTACCGGATGTGGTCCGGCGGTCAGCAGGCGGCCTTCGTCGCGCAGCGCCTCGAGACGCTGCAGGTGTGCGGGGCGTGCGGTGAGCCTCTTTTCGAGAGACTGCGGAACGTCTTCCGCGATGATTGCGTAGTACATCAGGTTGTTTTTCCGGTGAGGTTGTTATTCGAGGGAGTCTTCCGAGTACTTGACGATGTAGTAACCCTGTCCGATCGCGAACAGCAGGGTCAGGCCCATGAGTCCGAAAAGCTTGAAATTGACCCAGATGGCCTCGCTGAAGTTGAAGGCCACGGCCAGGTTCAGGGCGCCGAGTAACAGAAAAAAGAGAATCCAGGAGATGTTGAGTTTTCGCCATTGCTCGGGTTTCAGATCGATATTCGCGCCCATCATTCTCTCCGGCAGGGTCTTGCCACCGAACAGGGGGACGACGAGAAACCCGATGGCGAAGAGCCAGTTGACGACCGTCGGTTTCCATTTAACGAAAAGCGGGTCCTGCAGGGCGATGGTCAGGCCGCCGAAGAAGAGCAGCAGGGCGAGCGTGATCAGGTGGATTTTCGGGACGGCACCGTCCCTGAACTTGAGCCATGCGACCTGAACCAGGGTTGCAACGATCATGACGCCGGTTGCCACATAGATGTCGGACAGGAAGTAGGTAATGACGAAGAGGGCAACCGGGAAAAGATCGAAGAGAAGTTTCATGGCGTCTGTCAGTGCAGCGTTGGTTTCGACGAGTAACGCTGAAACCAGGTTTCAACGATTTCCTTGACATGATTTGGATAACCGACGATATCCATTTGTTCCATTTCGTTGGAGAAAAACCCCGATGCATCTTGCGGCAGAAAGTTGACGATGTCCATGTATGCGGTCTCGATAAGCACCGGCTGGAAGCTGCGTGTCGCGATGATGGCGCGGTTCAACAGCAGGATGCGCCAGGGGTGTGCCGGGTCGTTCGATTCGAAATCCTGGCGCACAGCTTCGTCGATCGCCTCCATGATCTCGTTGATCTGCGTGAACAGCGACGAGAGGATGCCGGGATCGCGCTGTGTGTTGGCCTTGCGCGCGATCGCGTTGACCACGGGCCGCAGGTGGTGGATCTCGGCGTTGTTCCTGGCCGCCCACAGCGAGAACGGAAAACAGAGATCCTCGATTTCCTCAGCAACCTGCTGCATGCCGCAGCGCGCCGCAAGCTCGGATTGCTCGTCGAGCAGGTGCAGGCCGTAATCACAGCACTGCTCGATATCGATCTCACGTTGCTGATGCAGATCGTCCTCGGAGATGGATGCCATCATGTCGTAGAGCTGCTGCGCGGCCTTGACGATGATTTCCGGGGTGGTCTCGGCGGTCTCGTCTTCCCAGTTGTCGACGACCGTCTCGGACAGCGAGAAGAATTTTTCCATGATCAGGCCGAGTTCCGGCGCTAGCGAGTGAGCTGACATCTGTGCAATTCGATAGAATGGGGGCCTATGAGCCTTGTTTACGATCTCCATTCGCATTCTACCGCCTCGGACGGCACCTTGACACCCGCGGAACTCGTGCGCCACGCCGCTGCCGCCGGTGTCGACGTGCTTGCGCTGACCGATCACGACACCACTTCGGGCATCGGGGAGGCTGCAGCTGCCGCCGCGTCGATCGCGGGCTTCCGGCTGGTCGCAGGCATCGAGATCTCGGTGACCTGGAACGGCCGGACGGTGCACATCGTCGGTCTCGGCATCGATCTGCACGACGGCGTCCTGCAGCAGGGCCTCGAGAGGCTCATCGCATTCCGCCAGTGGCGTGCTGGGGAGATCGGCCGGCGGCTTGCGAAGGCGGGTATCGAGGACGCTTGCCGCCATGCGCAGGGCTATTCCAATGGCACGCTCATCAGCAGGACGCACTTTGCCCGTTACCTCGTGGAGATCGGCAAGGCGAAGGACATGCGTGACGTCTTCAGGCATTTCCTCGTCGCCGGCAAGCCGGGTCACGTGGCCGGCGACTGGGCCTCGCTGGAACAGGCCGTGAACTGGATTCGCTCCGCAGGCGGCCAGGCCGTGATTGCGCATCCGGCGCGTTATCGCATGACGCGCACGAAACTGCGCAAGCTCATCGGTGAGTTCGTGGAGTGCGGTGGTGAGGGCATCGAGGTGGTTTCCGGCAGCCACAGTCGCGACGATGTCTTCACGATGGCGCGTCACGCGGCGGATTTCGGCCTGCTCGCCTCCTGCGGCTCCGATTTCCATTCGCCTGATCATGCCTGGACGCGCATGGGGCGGCTGCAGGAATTGCCGCCCGGCTGTTCCCCGGTGTGGCGGACGTGGACGTAAAACCGATCCTCTACTAAACTCGATCAAAGGGCAGCCGCCTGTCCCGCAATCACACACCAGACGAGGAACGAGAATGAAAACGACCACAGGAATCGGCAGGAGAGCATTTATCGGCATGACGGTTGCCGCGGGCCTGGCGCCACTGACGGCGAAGGCCTCCATGGTCTCATCACTGCTGTCTCGCTCCGGCGAGGCGGCAAGCTGGGCCGGTCTCACCTATGAGCAGATGCAGGCCATGATCGGCCAGACCTTCGATATCGAGCGCGAGGGCCAGGCGCCCGTCAGGCTCGAGCTCGTACAGGTCGACAGGCTCCCGGCCACATCCAGGCCTGCCTGGCTGCCGCGCAGGCAACCGTTCAATGCGCGCTTTCGCGCACTCGGCGAGATCGATGCCCCGTCGCTCGATAACGCGACCGTCAGGCATCGCAGGCTCGGGGCGTCGAGGCTGTTATTGAGCGAGGTGCCGACCCGGAACGGTGTCAGCATCGAATCCGTCTTCGCCTGAGTCCGGCTCCGCAAGACTCAGCCATAGAGGGAGGCATAGAGGCCCTCTTTCCCGAGCAACTCCTCGTGGCCTCCCTCTTCAACGATTTTCCCGTCCTCGAATACGAGCACGCGTTCGGCCTGGCGCACGGCGCTGAGCCTGTGTGCGACGATGATGGTCGTGCGTCCCTCGAGGAAGCTGCGCATGGAGTCATGCAGGTTGCTTTCGGTGACCGTGTCGAGCGCCGAGGTTGCCTCGTCGAGAATGACGATTTTCGGATCTGTCAACACCATGCGCGCCACCGCGAGGCGCTGGCGCTGTCCGCCTGACAGCCGTATACCGCGATTGCCGACAAGCGTGTCGAGTCCTCCGGGCATTGCCTCGATCGTGTGCCGCAGCTGCGCGATCTCGAGCGCGTTCCAGAGTTCCGCGTCGTCGGCCTGGCGGCCGAGCGTCAGGTTCAGGCGGATGCTGTCGTTGAGCAGCGCCGGATGCTGCAAGACGGTCGCGATATTGTCCCGCACGAGACTCAGGCCGATCTCCTCGACCGGTACGCCGTCGAACAGGACCTTGCCGGCATCGGGCGTGTAGAGCCCAAGCAGCACCTGCACGAAGGTGGTCTTGCCGCCGCCGCTCGCGCCGACGAGCGCCACGCGCTGTCCAGCGGGAATGCGAATCGACAGATGATCGAGCACAAGCGGCCCGTCGCCGTAGGAGAAACTCACGTCCCGCATCTCGATCGCGACCGTGTGCTTGCCTTCGAAGGGATTGCGCAGGGTAGGGTAGACAGGTTCCAGCGGCACATCCACGAGCCTGTTGATGCGGTTCAGCGCAGCCTTGGCGGCATGCCAGGCATACTGGATGCCGAGCACCTCCTGGACGGGGCCCATCATGAACCAGAGGTAGGCGAAGACGGCGAGCATCTCGCCGATGGTCAGGTCCGAGAAGAGCACCATGAGCATGCTCAGCGCGCGGAAGATGTCGAATCCGAACAGGAAGACCACGAACGACAGCCGCGTGGCCGCGTCGCTCTGCCAGGCGAAGCGCGTCGAGTGGTTGCGTACGTCGGCCGCGGACTCCGTCAGCCGGGCGATATAGTGCTTCTCGCGGTTGGCAGCGCGGATCTGCTGGATGGCGTCGAGGGTTTCCGAGAGCGACTCCTGGAACAGCTGAAAGGCCGCGTTCTCGCGCTTCTTGAGCTGTTTCACGCGGCGCCCGAAGCGTGTCGTGACATAGATCACGAGCGGGTTCAGCAGCAGGATGAACAGCGCCAGCTGCCAGTGCATCCAGAGCAGCACGGCCGCGGTGCCGACGATGCTCAGAACGGCGATCACGAACTTGCTGATGCTGACGCTGACGAAGTCGTCGATCGACTGCAGGTCTGTGACCAGGTGCGAGGCGACGGTGCCTGATCCCATGGTTTCGTATTCCGACATGGAAATACGGCCGAGCCGCTGCAACAGCGAGCGGCGGATGCGATAGATCACATCCTTGGAGATACGGGTAAACTGCCGTGTCTGCAGCACACCAAAGATCAGCGCGAACAGCCGCAGCACGAGCGTCAGCAGGGTGATCGCGGCGATGTAGAGGAACGGGCCGTGCCAGCTTTCAGGAAACAGCCTGTTCATGAAGTCGACAGCGTTGCCGGGCTGCTGCAGCAAGACCTCGTCGACGAGCATCGGGATCAGCAGCGGTACAGGCACCGCCGTGAGGGCGCCGAGGACGGCGATGACGTTGGCAATGATCAGTTCCCGGCGATGGGAGAGTACCATTGCCATGAACTGGTTCCAGCGGTAGGGGGTGTTCTGCTCGCGAGTCATGGCGCCGATTCTACGCGAACTGCGCCGGATGTCAGCGCCTGCCTGGTGGATGCGTTGCATTCGTGCGGTAACTTGTTTAGGGTGATGCCCTGTTCCTCCGGCCGGTGATGACTCTTCCCCCCCTTTGACGATTTGCTGTTCAGGAAGGCCTCTATCCACACGATCTGGAGAAATTCACGATGTCACAGGCAGAAATGGGCCAGACGGTCCGCGTCCACTATACCGGCAAGCTCACCGACGGCGAGCAGTTCGATGCTTCCCGCCCGCGCGGCGAACCCCTCGAGTTCACGATCGGCCTCAGGCAGGTCATCGAGGGCTTCGAGAACGCCGTGGTCGGCATGAGCGTCGGCGACACCAGGAGTGTCGAGATTCCCGTCGAGCAGGCCTATGGCAAGCGGCGCGACGAGATGGTCGCGGATTTCCCGCGCGCCGAGATTCCTGACACCATCGAACTCGAGGAGGGCATGACGCTGACCAGCACCTCGCCGGACGGCAAAACCATGCATTTCCGGGTGGAATCATTCAACGAGGAAGTGGTTACACTTGACGCCAATCACCCCCTGTCGGGCGAAGACCTCATTTTTGAAATCGAGCTCCTCGAAATCCTCTAGAGAACCCTGCATCGTCACCGGGAAATGTACCAGTTCAGTTACCTCTATGGCGTCCTGCCACTGACTCTTATCTGGCTGGTATTCTTCTTCCTGAGGAAGGATCTGCGCAGCGCAATGATTCCGATGTCCCTGCTGTTCGGCATCGGCGGCGCGACCTCGCAGCTGGTCTATGCGGTGGACTGGTGGAGCCCGGACAACCTGACGCACACCTATGTCGGTTTCGAGGACTACTTCTTCGGCTTCTTCTTCGGCGGCGTCGTCGGGGTCTGCTACGAGGTCTTCTTCAACAAGCGGCTGCGTGACCGGGAATTGCCCAAACCGAGGCTCAGCTTCCGCTATCTGGGCGGTATTCTCTGCTTCATCTTCTTCGGCCTGTTCCTGATCACGGACATCCACTCCTACTACCTGAACTTCTTCGCCTTCCTGATCCCGACTATCCTGCTCTTCGCGCAGCGTCCGGACCTGATCAGGACGGGCATCGTCGGCGGGTTGTTCGGCATCCCGGTGGTGTTCCTCTTCATGGGTGTTCCGGAACTCGTCACCCCGGGGTGGGTGAGGGCGACCTGGCAGGTGGAGAATCTCTCGGGCGAATTTGTCTGGATGTCGCCACGCGAGGATTTCATCTGGTTCATCCAGGCGGGCGCCTTCATCGCGCCACTCTACAAATTCTGGAAAAACAAGGTCGATTACTGAACCCAAGAGACTGGTTGCTATGAGAGACGCGTCACCCCGTACCATCTTCCTGAAAGATTACCTCCCGCCGGCATTCCTGGTCGACCGGGTCGATCTCCACTTCGACCTGCGGGAAGAGGGCACGCGCGTCCGTTCGCGCCTGGCCATGCGCAGGAATCCCGCCGTCGCGGGACATCCCGATCTCTGGCTGGACGGCGAACAGCTCAAGCCGCTCTCCTTCAGCCTCGATGGCAGGCCGCTTCCGGCGTCCGCTGTCAGCATCGAGGAGAGCGGCGTCGTCATCCAGGCGCCGCCGGTGCAATTCGTCCTCGAGACCGAGGTCGAGATCGCGCCCGAGAACAACACGGCGCTCGAGGGACTCTACCGCTCCGGCGGCATGTTCTGCACCCAATGCGAGGCCGAGGGCTTCCGCCGCATCACCTGGTACCCGGACCGGCCGGACGTCATGGCGCGCTTCACCACGACCATCGAGGCCGACAAGGCACGCTACCCGCGCCTGCTGTCGAACGGCAATCCCTCGGCGCACGAGGATCTCGGCAACGGCCGTCACCGCATCACCTGGGACGATCCCTTCCCCAAGCCGAGTTATCTCTTCGCACTCGTGGCCGGCGACCTCGCACTGCTCGAAGACCGATTCGTGACATCCTCGGGCCGCAGCGTCGACCTGCGCATCTACACGGAGCCCGAGAACATCGACAAGTGCGGCTACGCCATGCGCTCGCTCAAGGAGGCGATGCGCTGGGACGAGCAGACCTACGGCCGCGAGTACGACCTCGACATCTTCATGATCGTGGCCGTCAACGACTTCAACATGGGCGCCATGGAGAACAAGGGGCTCAACATCTTCAACGCCAAGCTGCTGCTGGCGCTGCCGGAGACCGCCACGGATGCCGATTACCAGGCGATCGAGGGCGTCGTGGCGCATGAATATTTCCACAACTGGACCGGCAATCGCATCACCTGCCGCGACTGGTTCCAGCTCAGCCTCAAGGAGGGCTTCACGGTCTTCCGCGACCAGGAGTTCTCGGCCGACATGGGCTCGCGCGGCGTCAAGCGCATCCAGGACGTGCGCATGCTGCGCGCGCACCAGTTCGCCGAGGATGCCAGTCCGATGGCGCACCCGGTACGCCCCGACTCCTACATGGAGATCAACAACTTCTACACCCTCACCGTCTACGAGAAGGGCGCCGAGGTCGTGCGCATGCAGGCGAATCTGCTCGGCCCCGGGCTGTTCCGCAAGGCGACGGACCTCTACTTCCAGCGCCACGACGGCCAGGCCGTGACGACCGACGACTTCGTCGCCTGCATGCAGGACGCGAGCGGCAGGGATCTCGGTCAGTTCAAGCGCTGGTACTCCCAGTCCGGCACGCCGGAAGTGGCGATCCGCAGCAGCTACGACCAGACGGCCGGACAACTCGTCCTGACGGTCTCGCAGAGCTGTCCGCCGACGCCGGGGCAGCTCGAAAAACTGCCGTTCCACATCCCGCTCGCGATCGGCCTGCTGGACAGTGACGGCAACGACCTGCCGGTCACCCTCGAGGGTGAATCCTCGCCAGGGGCCAGGACGCGCGTGCTCGAAATCCGCGAAGCCGAGCAGCGCTTCGTGCTGACGGGCCTGGCCTCGCAACCGGTGCTTTCGCTGCTGCGCAACTTCTCGGCGCCGGTCAAGTTGCATCATGACTACACGCCCGGCGAGCTCATGTTCCTGATGGCGTTCGACAGCGACGGCTTCGCGCGCTGGGACGCCGCCCAGTCGCTGCATCTGCAGGTGCTCCGGAGCCTCGTGGCGGCTCCGGACGCTGTCCTTCCCGAGGGTTATATCGAGGCCGTGCGCAAGGCACTGACAAGCTCCGAAGACGACCGGGAGCTGCTCGCCGAGGTGCTGACACTGCCTTCCGAAAGTTACATCGGCGACCAGATGGAGGTCGTCGATGTCGATGCCATCCACACGGCCCGCAACGGTCTCATGCGCCGCATCGCAGAGGAGCTGCGCACAGACCTGCTTGGTGTCTACAGGGCCAACAGCGATACCGGCCCCTTCAGTTACGAACACGCGGCCATCGCGCGCAGGGCGCTGAAGAATCTCGCGCTCGGCTATCTCTCCAGGCTCGAGGGCGACGATGAGGTCGAGTCGCTGGTCCGCGCCCAGTACGAGGCGCAGCAGAACATGACGGACGTCAGCAGCGCGCTGTTGCTGGGGGTGCATGCAGAGATGCAATTCGCCGCCGCGTTGCTCGCGGATTTCGAGCAGCGCTGGAAAGACCAGCCGCTGGTCATGGACAAGTGGTTCTCGATCCAGGCGACCTCACGACAGCCGGGCCTGGTGCCGCGCATTCGCGAGCTCATGGAACACCCGGGCTTCACGCTCAGAAATCCGAACCGCGTGAGGGCGCTGATCGGGGCCTTCGTGGGCGCCAATCCTGCGCGTTTCCACGCCGCCGACGGTTCCGGCTACCGCCTGCTGGCCGATGTCGTGCTCGAGCTCAATATGCTGAATCCGCAGATCGCCTCGCGGCTGGTCCGCACCCTGAGCCGATGGCGCCGCTACGACGAGGGCCGTCGCGAACGCATGCAGGAACAACTGGAACGCATCCGCGATGCCGACGGGCTGTCGAAGGATGTTCTCGAAATCGTCTCGAAAAGTCTCGAGGAGTAAAGTAATGAAAAAAGCACTGGTTGTGGTGGCTCACGGTAGCCGCCGTGAAGCTTCGAATGACGAGGTCAGGGCGCTCGCGGCGCGGCTGGCCGGGATGCCGGGTAACGAGTATGACAGCGTCAGCGCGGCGTTCCTCGAACTGGCCGAACCACTGATCCCGGATGGCGTGGTCCACGCCGTCGATGCCGGCGCCGGCGAGGTCGTGGTCCTGCCCTATTTCCTGTCGGCCGGCCGCCATGTCGCCAAAGACATCCCGGCCGAGGTCGCGAAGGCCGTCGAGCTGCGCCCGCAGGCGCACATCCGCATCGCTCCCTACGTCGGTTCCATGGCCGGCATGAGCGAGCTCATGTTGCGCACGGCTGCCACGAGCTACTGCAAGGACAACCCGAACTGCAAGCTCGGTGACGAGGCCGGTGAATTCACGGTCTGCACGGGCGAATGTGACTGATTGCGATTGAGCCGACCCCCACCATTCTGTTAACCTGTTTTCCCGTCTGAAGTTACCTCTCAAAGTCGGCTCCACAGTCAATGACGAAATATATTTTTATCACCGGTGGTGTGGTTTCCTCACTCGGGAAAGGCATCGCATCGGCATCTCTTGGTGCGCTTCTGGAAGCACGGGGCCTGAAGGTCACCATGATGAAGCTGGATCCCTACATCAACGTCGATCCCGGCACCATGAGCCCGTTCCAGCACGGCGAGGTCTTCGTGACCGATGACGGCGCCGAAACCGATCTCGACCTCGGCCACTACGAGCGGTTCGTCAACCGGACGACGGGCAAGAACAACAATTTCACCACCGGTCAGATCTACGAGAGCGTCATTCGCAAGGAGCGCCGTGGCGATTATCTCGGTGGTACCGTCCAGGTCATCCCGCACATCACCGACGAGATCAAGGAGTCGATCCAGCGCGGCGCAGAGGGCGCGGACATCGCGATGGTCGAGATCGGCGGCACCGTGGGCGACATCGAGTCGCTGCCATTCATGGAGGCGATCCGCCAGATGGGCGTCGAACTCGGCCACAAGCACGCGCTCTTCATGCACCTGACGCTGGTGCCCTACATCCCGACCTCGGGCGAGATCAAAACCAAGCCGACCCAGCACTCGGTCAAGGAGCTGCGTTCCATCGGCATCCAGCCGGACGTGCTGCTGTGCCGCTCCGACCGGCCGTTGCCGGAGGGGGAACGCAAGAAGATCGCGCTCTTCACGAACGTCCCGGAACGTGCCGTCATCTCCGCCGTGGATGCCGACACCATCTACCGGATACCGCTGCTGCTGCATGCCCAGGATCTCGACCAGATCGTCGTCGAGCAATTCGGCATGACATTGCCGTCGGCCAACCTGAAGGAGTGGGAAGCCGTCATCGACGGCCTCGACCACACCGACAGGGAGGTGACCATCGCCATGGTCGGCAAGTACGTCCACCTGACCGAGGCCTACAAGTCACTTTCCGAGGCGCTCGTGCATGCGGGCATCAAGACGCGTTCGAAGGTCAATATCGAGTACGTCGACTCCGGGGAGATCGAAAAGCGCGGCACCGGCATGCTCGAAAAGATGGATGCGATCCTCGTGCCGGGTGGTTTCGGCGAACGCGGCGTCGAGGGCAAGATCGAGGCCGTGCGCTATGCGCGTGAAAACGGTGTGCCCTATCTCGGCATCTGCCTCGGCATGCAGGTCGCCGTCATCGAGTATGCGCGCAATGTCGCGGGCCTGGCCGATGCCCACAGCTCCGAGTTCAGCAAGCGAACGCCGCACCCCGTCATCGCGCTGATCACCGAGTGGCAGACGGCCGAGGGGACGACCGAGACGCGCGACGAGAACACGGACCTCGGCGGCACCATGCGTCTCGGCGCGCAACAGTGCAAGCTGCTCGATGGCAGCCTCGCGCGCCGCGTCTATGACGCGCCCATGATCCGGGAGCGTCACCGCCACCGCTTCGAATTCAACAACACCTACCGCGAGCAGCTCGAGAAGAGCGGCCTGCGCATCTCGGGCGTCTCCGTCGACGAGCAACTCGTCGAGGTGGTCGAGATTCCGGATCATCCATGGTTCGTGGCCTGCCAGTTCCACCCTGAATTCACTTCCACACCGCGCCGTGGTCATCCGCTCTTCACGGGTTTCATCACTGCCGCGCTCGAACACAAGGAGACATCGTCATGAATATCTGCGGTTTCGAGGCCGGCCTCGATCAGCCCTTCTTTCTCATCGCGGGCACCTGTGTCATCGAGAGCGAACAGATGGCGCTCGAGACGGCTTCGGCCCTGAAGGAGATCACCGGTGAACTCGGCATTCCGTTCATCTACAAGTCCTCGTTCGACAAGGCCAACCGCTCGTCGCACGAGAGTCATCGTGGCCCCGGCATGGAGGAGGGTTTGCGCATCCTGCAACGCGTCAGGGACGATCTCGGCCTGCCGGTGCTGACCGACGTTCACGAGGACACCCCGCTCGACGAGGTCGCCGAGGTGGTCGACGTGCTGCAGACGCCGGCCTTTCTGTGCCGCCAGACCAATTTCATTCTCAACGTCGCCAGGCAGGGCAAGCCGGTCAACATCAAGAAGGGGCAGTTCCTGGCCCCCTGGGACATGAAGAACGTCGTCGACAAGGCGCGTTCGACCGGCAACGACAGAATCATGGTGTGCGAACGCGGCGTCTCCTTCGGTTACAACACGCTGATCTCGGACATGCGCGGACTCGCCGTGATGCGCGAGACCGGCTGTCCCGTGGTCTTCGATGCCACGCACTCCGTCCAGCAGCCTGGCGGACAGGGCACCAGCTCCGGGGGTGAACGGCAGCATGTGCCCGTGCTGGCGCGCGCGGCCATCGCCGCCGGCATCTCCGGACTCTTCATGGAGACGCATCCCGATCCCGAGCATGCACTCAGCGACGGTCCCAACTCCTGGCCGCTCGACAGGATCAGGGCCCTGCTGACGACCCTCCGGGAACTCGACGCGACCGTCAAGTCGCACGGCTTCATCGAATCGGATTTATAAATTTCTAGAGAGAAACAACAACCATGTCTGAGATTATCGAAATACGCGGAAGAGAGGTCCTGGATTCACGCGGCAATCCGACTGTCGAGGCCGATGTCATCACGGCCGACGGTGCAATCGGCCGGGCCGTGGCGCCGTCCGGTGCGTCGACGGGCTCGCGCGAGGCGCTGGAGCTGCGCGACGGCGACAAGAGCCGCTTTCTCGGCAAGGGTGTCCTGACCGCCGTCAACAACGTCAACACGAGCCTGAACGACGCGCTCAGGGGCCAGGAAGTCAACGACCAGGCCGCGCTCGACAGGACCATGATCGAGCTCGACGGCACCGACAACAAGTCGAAGCTCGGCGCGAACGCGATTCTCGCCGTCTCGCTGGCGGCAGCACACGCCTCCGCCCAGGAGAAGGCGATGCCGCTCTACCAGTCGCTGTCGACCGGTCCCTACCGCATGCCGGTGCCGATGATGAATATCATCAACGGCGGCGAACACGCCGACAACAGCGTCGACTTCCAGGAGTTCATGATCCTTCCGGTCGGCGCCTCGTCGATTCGCGAGGCCGTGCGCTACGGCGCCGAGGTCTTTCATGCGCTCAAGAGCGTGCTGCATGGCAAGGGCATGAACACGGCCGTCGGCGACGAGGGCGGTTTCGCGCCCGACCTGCCGTCGAACGTCGCGGCCATTGACGTGATCCTCGAAGCCATCGTCAAGGCTGGCTTCAACCCAGGCGAGGATATCTGGCTGGGTCTCGACGTCGCGAGCTCCGAGTTCTGCGAGAACACCACCTACACACTGGCGTCAGAGGGGAAAAGCTTCGATTCGGCCGGGTTCGTCGACTTCCTCGAAAGCTGGGTCGATCAGTACCCGATCCTCTCCATCGAGGATGGTCTCGACGAGGGCGACTGGGACGGCTGGTCGATCCTGACCGGGCGGCTCGGCAGCCGCGTGCAGCTCGTCGGCGACGACCTCTTCGTGACCAACCCGTCGATTCTCCGGGAGGGCATCGACAAGGGGATCGCCAACTCCATTCTGATCAAGTTCAACCAGATCGGCACCCTCACCGAGACCCTCGAGGCCATCGACATGGCGCACGAGGCCGGCTACACCTCCGTCGTCTCGCACCGTTCCGGCGAGACGGAGGACACCACGATCGCAGATCTGGCTGTCGCTGCCAACAGCGGCCAGATCAAGACCGGATCGCTGTCGCGTTCCGACCGCATCGCCAAGTACAACCAGCTGATGCGCATCGAGGACCAGCTCGGTGACGAGGCCGTCTATGCCGGCAAGGGTGCCTTTCGCTGGCTGCAATGAGGGGTGTCAGATGGTTGCTTGTTGCCCTGGCGATCCTCTTCGTCTACCTGCAGTTGCGTCTCTGGGTGGGTGAGGGCAGCCTTGCGGAAGTGACCACGCTGAAACACGAAATCAACCAGCAGAAAGCGGAGATCGAACGCCTCAGGCAGCGCAACGCGGCCTTGCAGGCGGAGGTCATGAGCCTCAAGAAAGATCTCGACGCGGTCGAGGAGCGCGCGCGCTCCGATCTCGGCATGATCAGGGAAGGCGAGGTTTTCTACCAGATCATGGAGCCGCAGCAGTGAGACTGCATGCCGTGGTTCCTGCCGCAGGCGTTGGCTCGCGCATGCGGGCCGGGATGCCGAAGCAATACCTTCCGCTCGCAGGCAAAACCGTCATCGAACAGACCCTGGATCTGCTGTTGCGCCTGCCGGCGATCGAGACGATTGTCGTCGCCATCAGCGAGGGCGACCCCTACTGGCCAGAACTCGGCATCAGCCGGCATGCGCGCATTGTCCGCGCGCCCGGCGGCGCGGAACGCGCCGCTTCCGTGCTGAACGGCCTGCACAGCCTCGCGCAACAGGCCTCGAGCGACGCCTGGGTGCTCGTGCACGACGCCGCCAGGCCGTGTGTCCGCCTCGACGAGATCGAGCGCCTGATCGACACCTGTATCGCGGCCGGGCAGGGCGGCATCCTCGCCGCACCCGTGCACGACACCATGAAACGTGCCGATGCGCACAGGCGGATTCTCGAGACGGTCCCGCGCGACGACCTCTGGCATGCCTACACGCCGCAGATGTTTCGGCTCGGCGAGCTGGAGGAAGCGATCGGGAGTGCACTCGAGGCCGGTTTCGCCGTGACCGACGAGGCCAGCGCCATGGAGCGTGCGGGGCTGCAGCCGTTGCTCGTCGAGTGCAGTTCGGCGAATATCAAGATCACGCGGCCGGACGATCTCGCACTGGCCGAGTTCCACCTCGGGAGACGCTGATGCGCATTGGACATGGATTCGACGCCCACAGGTTCGAGGCCGGCAGGCCGCTCGTCATCGGCGGCGTGACCATCGAACACGACTACGGGCTGGCCGCGCACTCGGACGGCGATGTGCTGACGCATGCGCTCTGCGATGCATTGCTCGGCGCCGCGGCGCTCGGCGACCTCGGTGCGCACTTTCCCGACAGCAGCGAGGAGTATGCCGGCATCGACAGCCGCGTCCTGCTGCGCTCGGTGGTTTCACGTCTGCACGCCGCGGGTTACAGTGTCGGCAATACCGACATCACGCTCGTCGCGCAGGCGCCGAAGATGGCGCCGCATATCCAGGCGATGCGCCACAACATGGCAGCCGATCTGCAGGTTGCCGTCGACGCCGTCAGCATCAAGGCCACCACGACAGAAAAAATGGGCTACACGGGCCGCAGCGAAGGTATCTCGTGTCACGCGGTCTGCCTGCTGAAGAACAGAGATGGAGAAAACCCATGAATATCCTTGACCTCGTACTGGATGCCCGTGACGGCGCAGCCGTCAGCGAGGTTGCGCGCAATTTTGGTCTCGAGGAGCGCCAGGCGCGTGATCTCTTCTCCGAGATCGTGCCGCCGATCGCGCGCGGGATGCAGCGCAATACACGCCAGAAGGGCGGCATGGAGGAGCTCGCAGGCGCTTTGGGGCGCGGCACGCATGACCGCTCTCTCGACGACCTCTCGAACCTCAGCAATCCCGCGACGACGAGGGATGGCGACGATATTCTCGGCCGTGTCTTCGGCAGCAGAGGGGGCAGCCGCAATGTCGCGAAGCATGCCGGCAGCAGGACCGGCATCGACCCGGAACTGATCAGGAAGACCCTGCCGGTCGTCGCCGCGATCGCCATGGGCTCGTTGTCGAAACAGGGCAAGTCGGTTGACGCTGCCCCGCGCGGGCAGGGCGGCGCAGGACCAAGGGACATCCTCTCGTCCGTGCTGGCTATGGACAGGGACGGCTCGATGCTGGACGACCTGATCGGCATGGCCGGGAAAATCATGCGATGAGACAGATCGTCCTCGACACGGAAACCACGGGTCTCGAGCCCGAGCAGGACCATCGCATCATCGAGATCGGCTGCGTCGAGATGGTGGACCGCCGGCTGACCGGCAACAACTTCCACGTCTACCTGCAACCCGACAGGGTCATCGACGCAGGCGCCATCGAGGTGCATGGCATCACCAATGAGTTCCTCGAGGACAAGCCGCGCTTTCCAGACATCGTCGACGATTTTCTCGATTACATCACGGGCGCAGAGCTTGTCATTCACAATGCGCCCTTCGACGTCGGCTTTCTCGACCACGAGCTCACGCGCATGCAGACCGGCAGGCCGGTCATCGCGGATCTCTGTGGTGTGCTGGATACGCTCGTGCTCGCGCGCAGGAAACATCCGGGCAAGCGCAACAGCCTCGATGCACTGTGCGACCGCTATACCGTCGACAACAGCAGGCGCGACAAGCACGGCGCCCTGCTCGATGCGGAGATTCTTGCCGAAGTCTATCTCGCCATGACCGGCGGGCAGACGAGCCTGTCGCTCGGCAGCGACACGACCCGCGACACCAGGGGTGTGGCGCGCACGGCAGTCGACGCCGGTCTCGCACTGCCGGTGGTCGCAGCCGCAGACGACGAGCTGGCCGCGCACGAGGCCTGCCTGGAGCGTCTCGGCGAGCGTTGCATCTGGGGTCGCGCCTGAGATCAGGCCTGGATCTCGCTACAGGCGAGAATCAGCTCTGCATGGCAGTGGTCGAGGTCGTCGTAGCGCTGCTCCCTCAGAGCCTCGCAGTAGTTCTCGCTGAGCGCGGCGATTTCGTCGTACTGGCAGACGGCGGCCGCGCCCTTGAGTCGGTGCACGGCCTGGAACAGGGCATCCATGTCCTGACTGATATGGCTCGTAATAATGGCATCGAGTGCGTTTGGCAAATCCTCGATGAAATCCTTTTGCAGTTCTCTGAGTATCTTTTCCATGTCCACTCTGCCAGTCGTCCCTCGTCTGAGATATGATGTGGCGGCAACATTAACACGATCCCCGGAACTTGAACATTTCTTGCTATGAAAACGATTGAGCAGACGATCGGCAATACGCCGCTCGTCAGGTTGCAGCGCATGGTTCCCGAAAACGCCGGCACGGTTCTCGTCAAGCTCGAGGGCAACAACCCGGCGGGTTCCGTCAAGGACAGGCCGGCCTACTACATGATCAGGAAAGCCGAGGAGCGTGGCGACATCAAGCCAGGAGATCGCCTCATCGAGGCGACGAGCGGCAACACCGGCATCGCGCTGGCCATGGTCTGCGCCATGAAGGGCTACCGCATGACGCTCATCATGCCCGACAACATGACCGTCGAGCGGCGCGCCAGCATGCGCGCCTATGGCGCCGAGCTGATCCTCGTCAGCTCCGAAGAGGGCATGGAGGGCGCGCGCGACCTGGCCGAAAAGATGGACCGCAACGGCGAGGGCAGGCTCCTGAACCAGTTTGCGAATGCCGACAACCCGCTGGCGCACTACGAGACGACCGGCCCCGAAATCTGGCGTGACACCGATGGCAGGCTCACGCACTTCGTCAGTGCCATGGGCACGACGGGCACCATCGTTGGAACCTCGCGCTACCTCAGGGAGAAGAATCCCGCGATCACCATCGTCGGCGTCCAGCCCGGCGAGGGCTCGCAGATCCCGGGCATCCGGCGCTGGCCCCGGGAGTACCTGCCGTCCATCTTCGACGCCTCGCTCGTCGATGTCGAAATGGACGTCAGCCAGGCCGAGGCGGAAGAGACCACGCGCCGGCTCGCCAGGCAGGAGGGGATCTTCGCCGGCATTTCGTCGGGCGGCTCCGTGGCGACGGCCCTCAAGGTCGCGAGCGCGAACCCCGACAGCCTGGTCGTCGCCATCGTCTGCGATCGCGGCGACCGCTATCTCTCGTCGGGCGTCTTCCCGGCCGGGTAACCGGCACAACACCAACATCAGCAAGATGCATCCATGAAACGGCTATTTCTGAATTTCGAGGCGCTGCCTGATATCGAGGGCGCCAGGTCGCTCTACGGACTCCCGGCGACGCTCTCCGACAAGGACACCGGCAAGGTGCTTTTCCATCACCATGTCCAGGAGCAGGGACGCGATGCGCGTTTCCTGAGCCCCTGGCAATCGCGCCTGGCCATGGTCTCGATGCTGTCGATGCATGACGAGGAGGTCAAGCTGACTTCCTACCAGATGGAGACGGAGGACGAGAGACTGTTGCTCGAGACCGTCTCGCGCTATCTTGCCGAACACGACATGACCTTCTGCTGGGACGAGGGGCGCGGCATCAATCCGCTGCTGCACGTGCGCAGCATGATTCTCGGCGTCCGGCTTCCCGACAGGCACGTGCGTACCGTCGAGCGACGCATGCGCATCCAGCCCGGCTCCGTGTCGCTCGCGACCATTGCGAGGCGCTTCGGCATCAGGGCCGAGGCGATGCCGGGAGACGAACCGACCTGGCAACAGGTCCTGGCCGGGGGCGAGGCCTCGCTGGCCGGCCGTTGCAAGGCCAATCTCGTCGCCTCCGCACAGCTCGGGCTCAAACATCTCTACACGACCGGCGAGATTGACGCCGACCTTCACGACTCCCTGCAGAGCAGCTGCGAACGTCTGTGATGGCAAGGCGTCGCAGCAGGAAACGCCTCCCCGAGGGTGACTACAGCGCCGTGATCGAGGCGATGAGCCATGATGGCCGCGGTGTGACCCGTCTCGACGGCAAGACCGTCTTCATCCATGGCGCGCTGCCGGGCGAGCGCGTGCTGTTCAGCTACAGCCGTGTCAGCAAGAAACACGACGAAGGTGTCGTCAGCGAGGTACTCGAACCGTCGCCGGATCGTGTCGAACCCGTTTGCGAACGTTTCGGCGTCTGCGGCGGCTGCAGCCTGCAGCACCTGCGCAGCGAGAAACAGATCGCCTTCAAGCAGCAGGCGCTCATCGACGCGCTGGAGCGTATCGGCAAGGTGACCCCGCAGTCCGTCGAGCCGCCCCTGACATCGCAGACGGCGGGCTACCGGCGCAAGGCGCGGCTCGGCGTGAAGTATGTCGCGGCCAAGCAGAAGGTACTGATCGGCTTTCGCGAGCGCGGCTCGTCGTTCATCACGGACATCGAGCAGTGCCCCGTGCTGCATCCGGCCGTCGGCGAGAACCTCAGGCCGCTGGCCGATCTCATCGAAACCCTCTCGATTCGCGACAGGATTCCGCAGATCGAGATGGCGGTCGGCGACGACGGCGTGATCCTGATCTTCCGCCTGCTCGATCCGCTGCCGAACGAAGAGGCCGACAGGCTCATCGAGCTCTGCGAGCGTTACCACTGGACAGCCTACATCCAGGAGGCGGGGCCCGACAGCGTTCGCCCGCTGGCGCAACCGCTGCAGCTCTTCTATGCACTGCCCGAAGAGCGCCTGGCATTCGATTTCCTGCCCAACGACTTCACGCAGGTCAATGCCGGTATCAACCGCGGGATGATCGCGCAGGCGATCGCCTGGCTGCAGCCGGACGGGAGCGAGTCGCTGCTCGATCTCTTTTGCGGCCTCGGCAATTTCACGTTGCCGCTGGCGCGGCATGCCAGGGAGGTGACGGGCATCGAGGGTGACAGGACCCTGGTCGAGAGAGCGCGCCAGAATGCCCGCAAGAACGGCATCGAGAATGTCGGCTATCATGTCGCCAATCTCTACGAATCGCTCGAGCATGCGGTCTGGACACGCCGCCAGTACGATGCCGTACTGCTGGATCCGCCGCGCAGCGGCGCGCTCGAGATGATGCCGTTGATCGCCGCGACGGGTGCGAAACGCGTTCTCTACGTGAGCTGCTATCCCGCTACCCTGGCGCGCGACGCCGCGGAACTCGTGAATCGCCATGGCTACCGTCTGCTCAAGGCAGGCGTCATGGATATGTTTCCCCATACCGCGCATGTCGAATCGATGGCGCTGTTTGAAAAGAGGTGAAAATCATGAACCAGGTGACTGTCAGGACCCTGACCGAAATGAAGGCGCGTGGCGAGAAGATTGCCGTGCTCACGTGCTATGACGCCACCTTTGCCCATGTCGTCGAGGCCGCCGGCGTCGATGTGATTCTCGTCGGTGACTCGCTCGGCATGGTCATGCAGGGCAAGGAGAGCACCCTTCCCGTGACTGTCGACGAAATGGTCTACCACACCGCCTGCGTGGCGCGCGCACGCGAGCGTTGCCTGCTGATGGCGGATATGCCATTCCTGAGTTACGCCAGCGTCGACCGGGCGATCGAGACCGCCTCCGCGCTGATCCAGCAGGGCGGGGCGCAGGTCGTCAAGCTCGAGGGCGGCGGCCAGCAACTCGCGGCCGTCCGTGCGCTGACCGAGAACGGCGTCGCTGTCTGCGCCCACCTGGGTCTGCAGCCGCAGTCCGTGCACAAACTCGGCGGCTACCGCGTGCAGGGGCGCGATCACCACGAGGCCGACGAGATGCTGCGCGACGCCATCAACCTGCAGCAGGCCGGCGCGCAACTGCTCGTGCTCGAATGCGTGCCACAGATGCTGGCCGCCGAGATCACGCGCGCACTGGAGATTCCGGTCATCGGGATCGGCGCCGGCAAGGAGACCGATGCCCAGGTGCTGGTGCTGCAGGATGTCCTCGGCATCACGCCGGGTCAAACGCCGAAGTTCGTGCGCAGTTTCATGCAGGGGGCGAACAGCATCCAGGACGCCATCAGCGCCTATGTCGCCGCCGTCAGGGAGGGGAGTTTTCCGGCCGCGGAGCAGTGTTTCACATGAAGCGGGTCGAGAGAGTCGCCGGGCTGCGCGAGCAGGTTGCCAAGTGGCACAGGGATGGCCTCAGAGTCGCTTTCGTGCCGACCATGGGCAACCTGCACGATGGCCACCTGGCACTCGTCGATGCGGCGCTCGGGCATGCCGATCGCGTGGTCGTCAGCATCTTCGTCAACCCGCTGCAGTTCGGGGAGGGCGAGGATTTCGACAGCTATCCACGCACGCTCGAGGATGACGGCAGGGCGCTCGAGGCGCACGACGCCAGCCTGCTGTTCGCCCCTTCGGTCGAGGAGATGTATCCGCGGCCACACTCTGTCCAGACCCGCGTCGAGGTGCCCGGCATCTCGGATATCCTGTGTGGCGCATCGCGTCCGGGACATTTCGTCGGCGTCGCGACCGTCGTCTGCAAGCTGTTCAACATGGTGCAGCCGGATGTCGCGCTTTTCGGCGAGAAGGATTACCAGCAGCTCATGGTGATCCGGCTCATGGTGAGCGATCTCGCGTTACCGGTCGAGATCGTCGGCTGTCCGACCGTGCGCGAGAGCGATGGCCTGGCGATGAGTTCGCGCAACGGCTACCTGACCGCGAACGAGCGCAGCAAGGCTCCGCAACTCCATGCCATGCTCGAGGAGACGAAGACCGCCATGCAGCAGGGAGAGAGGGACTATGCCGCGCTCGAGACGCGCGCCGCCGGGGCGCTCGCAAGCGCCGGATTCCATGTCGACTACTTCTCGATTCGCGAGGCGCGCGACCTCTCGTTGCCTGATGGCGAGACAAGGGATTTCGTCATCCTCGCAGCCGCGAAACTCGGCACTCCGCGCCTCATCGACAATATCGCCTTCTCACTCGACTGACTCCCGTCGCGAGACTCTCCGTGCCGGCGCAGCCGGGGCCCTCAGAGGGTACAGGCGACAGGTCGTGGAGCCGTGGCGCAGGGCCTGTAGCAGGCTTGCGGAGTGTCGATCGTCCCCGGGGTTGAAAAGCGGTCTGCCGCCGCCATCTCCTGTACAACCTGTGTGACACCCTGAACAAAGCCGTTTTTTGCTTGTCACACAAAGCAGGTTTCTTTATCTATGTTATTGAGATATCGACAGAAGTCACAAGGCCATGCTGGCGGATTCCGCTCCGGTGCGAACTCCGGTGCGGTACGTGACTATGCTAGACTTCGTTCATTGCTCGGTGTGCAACGGCGCGAACAGACAGCTTGCGATAGCGCTGCGGTCGTGCAGGCCAACAGATCGATTCACTTTTTGAGATGACCCGAATTTCCATGAAAATCCGTCTCCTTCTTGCATTACCGCTGGCCCTCGGCCTCACGTTCTCGCAGCTCCAGGCGAAGCCCCAGCCGGTTGCGATCGATGATCTCAGGCCGACCCAGCAGCAGCAGAAAACCGTGATCATCACAAGGAGGGTGATGGAGAAGTATCACTACAAGAAGCACAGGCTCAACGACACTCTCTCCGCGGAGATACTCAGGCAGTACCTGAAACTGCTGGATCCCAACAAGAGTTTTTTCATTGCGGACGATATCAGGCAGCTCAGGCAGGATCACCGCAAAACCCTGGACGACGACATCCGCAACGCGCGCCTGGAGAGTGCTTTCGACATCTTCAAGCTCTACCGCGTGCGCGTTGAGCAGCGTGCCACCCATGCACTGGGGCTGCTCGAGCAGCCAGTCGACATCACTTCCGGCGAGAGCTACCGCGTCGATCGCGAAGACGCTGAATGGAGCACGTCATCTTCCGCGCTCGACGACCTCTGGCGCAAGCGCATCGTCAACGACTACATCGGCCTCAAGCTGACCGACAAGGACGACGAGGAGATCCGGGAGCAGCTCACGAGGCGCTACCAAAGTCTGCTGAATCGCACGCAGCAGATGACATCGAATGATGTCTTCCAGACCTTCATGAATGCCTATTCGCTCGCGCTCGAACCGCACACGGGCTACATGCTGCCCCACAATGCCGAGAACTTCGACATCAGCATGCGTCTCTCGCTACAGGGCATCGGCGCCGTTCTGAGCACGGACAACGAGCACACGGTCATCCAGAAGATCGTTCCAGGCGGACCGGCCGACAAGTCCGGCAAGCTCAAGGCGGGCGACAAGGTGATCGGCGTGGCCCAGGGACGCAATGGCGAGATGGTCGATGTCGTCGGCTGGCGCCTGCAGAAGGTCGTCGAGAAAATCCGTGGCCGCAAGGGCAGCATCGTGCGCCTCAACGTCATCCCGAAAAAGGCGGGCAACAGCGGCGCAGCGAAAGAAATACTGATCGTGCGGGACAAGATCAAGCTCGAGGAGCAGGCGGCCAAGCACAAGATTCTCGAGGAGGATCCCGCATTGCATGGCATGAGGATTGCGGTTATCGAGATTCCCGCATTCTACCGCGATTTCCGCAGCGCCAGTCTCGGCAAGAACGATTTCCGCAGCACCACGCGCGATGTCCGCGATATCCTGCTGAAGCTCCAGGATGAGAATATCGACGGCGTGGTCATCGACCTGCGCAACAACGGTGGTGGATCGCTGACCGAGGCGACCGAGCTGACGGGCCTCTTCATCGAAGAGGGACCCGTGGTGCAGATCAAGGACTACAACGGCAGCATCGAATCCGAGGTCGATCCCGATCCGCAGATGGTCTACACGGGACCGCTCGCAGTCATGATCAACCGCAACAGCGCCTCGGCATCGGAAATTTTCGCCGGCGCCATCCAGGATTACGGCCGCGGGGTGCTGATCGGGGAACCGACCTTCGGCAAGGGCACGGTTCAGCAGCTCATCGATCTCGACAACTACATCTCGAGCGGCTCCGACATGGGGCGTCTGCGCCTGACAATCGCGCAGTTCTTCCGCGTCAAGGGCGGCAGCACCCAGCACAAGGGCGTGGTGCCCGACATCCTGTTTCCGACCATCGAGGACGAGGATTATGGCGAGCGTGCCTACGACAATGCTCTTCCATGGGCAAAGATCCCGGCCGCCAGTTTCCAGGGCTGGGGACTCGGCAATCTCGAGCCCATTATTGCTGCGCACAGGAAACGCGTGCGCGGGGACAGCGGTTTTGCCTATCTGCAGGGAGAGGCCAGGCTCTTCGAAAAGCTCAAGAACGAAGAGAGCGTCTCGCTCAATTTCAATACGCGCCAGAACGACTGGAACAGGCAGGATGCCGAACGCCGCAAGCTGCGCAATGAATACCGCCGCTCGCTCGGACTCTCGCCTCTGAGCAAAGCCGATGAGGAGAACGAGGAGCTGACGGAACAGCACAAGGAGGAGGAGAAGGTCGACGAGATCGAATCCCGTGAAGCGGCGCGCATTCTTGCCGACATCATCAGGCAGAAATCGAATCCGGTCATCCGTGCGGCGCAGAATACCTCCGTGACCGAATCGAAGAGTTATATCGAAAAACTCCTGAACTTCTGATGCCCCGCATCGCATCGACGACAATCCCCGCCATGAGCGGGGATTGTCGTTTTTGCGATTCGGACCAGGGTGCGCCGGCCCGAAATCTCAGGTGATGACGCTGGGTTCGCTGCGCCCCGTCAGCGCCTCGATGCCGGCCAGTTCGTCCGCCAGCTCGACAAAAGGCCGCATGACCTCGGCCGTCTCGAGGCGCAGGCGGTCCTCTTCGCTCTCGTAGGTTTCCATGTAGACGCGCAGTGTCGCTCCGCGGGTGCCGGTGCCGGAGAGGCGGAAAACGATACGCGAGCCGTTCTCGAACAGGATGCGGATCCCCTGTCCCGACGAGACGCTATGGTCGACCGGGTCCTCGTAACTGAAGTTGTCGGCAGTGACGACGCGCATGCCGCCCTGGTCACTGCCGACGAGTTCGGGCAGCCTGGCCTCGAGCCCGCGCATGAGGGATTCCGCGGCCGGCTTGTCGATCTCCTCGTAGTCGTAACGCGTGTAGTAGTGGCGGCCGAATCGTTTCCAGTGCCTGTCGAGGATCTCCTGTACCGAGAGGCCGGTCGCGGCAAGCAGGTTGAGCCAGAAGAGCACGGCCCAGAGACCGTCCTTCTCGCGCACATGGTTCGAACTGGTGCCGAAGCTTTCCTCGCCGCAGAAAGTGACGAGATCCGCATCCAGCAGGTTGCCGAAGAATTTCCAGCCCGTCGGTGTTTCGAAGGCATTGATGCCGAGTGCCGCGGCGACCTTGTCGCTGGCCTGGCTCGTCGGCATGGAGCGCGCGACACCGGTGATGCCGGACGCATAGCCGGGCGCGAGGGCCGCGTTGGCGGCGAGTATCGCGAGGCTGTCGCTGGGCGTGACGAAAGCGTTCTTGCCGAGAATCATGTTGCGGTCGCCGTCGCCATCCGAGGCAGCCGCGAAATCGAGCCCGTCGTCGCCTCGTGTGCGCGCGACAAGCTCGGCGGCATAGACGAGGTTGGGATCGGGATGACCGCCGCCGAAATCCTCGAGTGGCTCGCCGTTCATCACAGTGCCTGCCGGCGCACCGAGCATCTGCTCGAAAATCCGCCTGGCATAGGGACCCGTCACGGCGTGCATGGCGTCGAAAGCCATGCGAAAGCCGGGTTTCGCAATCAGCGCACGGATGGCGTCGAAATCGAACAGCGTCGCCATGAGTTCGGCATAATCCCCGACGGGATCGATCACGGAGATCTGCGTCTCGTTGATTTCGTAATCGCCCGTATCGTCGAGATCGATGTCATCCGTCTCGGCGATATGGTACTCGTCGATCTGCTTGCTGAAGTCGAAAATGGCCTCCGTGATCTGCTCCGGCGCCGGACCGCCGTTGTCGATGTTGAGCTTGATGCCGAAATCCCCGTCGGGACCGCCGGGGTTGTGGCTGGCTGACAGCACGATGCCGCCCTGGGTGCCGTACTTGCGGATCAGGTGCGAAACGGCCGGTGTCGACAGGATACCGCCCTGGCCGACGATGACGCGGCTGACGCCGTTGGCGCTCGCCATCTTCATGATGACCTGTATCGCTTCCCTGTTGTGGTAGCGGCCGTCACCGCCGAGCACCAATGTGCCACCGCGCAGCTTCGGGTAGACCTCGAAGATCGATTGCACGAAATTCTCGAGGTAGCCGGGTGATTGAAAGATGGAAACCTTTTTCCTGAGGCCGGATGTACCGGGCCGCTGATCGTCGAATGGGGTTGTTTTGACCGTCTTCATGCGTACGCCTTGTGTGAATGAAACCTGTGTTATTTCAGCATAAGGATTGCCGATTGTCAGATGGATTGAGTCGCATCACAATGATCTGTGTTATGCCGGAGGCACTATGCTCGAATACATCTTTTTTCACGAACAGCCGCTGCGCCGCTTCACCAGCTTCCTCGTGGAACTCGGTCTTGCCCCGCAACAGGCGAGGACGGACGAATCCCTGCTCGTCACACTCGACGAGGAGAGCGTCGACGACGACACGGCCGACCGCATCGACGGCTTCTACGACGACATGTTCGATCTCGACCAGGAACTCTTCGCGGCCGGCATGCAGGAGGACGCGGAGAACTACGCCTCGGCCGGCGTCGTCGTGAACCTCGGGGACGGCAAGACCGTCTATGCCGACGTGCCCGGCGACCTGCTGCAAAAGATCATGCAGGCGCTGACACCGCAGGAACTCGGAGATCTCGTCAATGCCATCGTCGATGCAGTGGAGAACCCCGACGAGAGGCCGCTGTGCAAGCGTCAGCCGGGGTAGACCAGCAAAACCTCTCCGGCACGCGTCGACCTGAACGGCGCGCCGTAGAGACGGCTCAGGTTGCCGCCGGTCGCGATTTCCTCTGTCAGTCCGGCCAGCCAGGAGCCGTCGCTGAACAGCAGCAACAGGTGTGAGCAGAGGCGCACGGCCAATGCCGGGTCGTGCATCACCATCACCGTCGCCCGGGCACCGGGTTGTTGCTGCAGAAAGCGTTTCAGCAGCGTCAGGCGGATGCCCGGGTCGAGATGGTTCTCAGGTTCGTCCAGCAGGTTGATGGCGGCCTGCTGGCAGAGCAGGGCGGCGAGTGCGACGCGACGCCTCTCGCCGCCGGAGAGACTGTCGATGCGGCGCTGCTCAAAACCCTCGAGCTGCATGGTTGCCAGTGACTCGCGTGCCAGGCGCCGCTCCTCTGCGGAGACCGACGCGAGCGCCGATTGCCACGGGAAACGCCCGGCCAGCACGAGTTCCTCGACGCTGAGCGGAAAGGGATAGTGGTTCTCCTGGAACAGCAGGCCCGTCAGGCGCGCGATTTCGCGGCGTGACAATCCGCCAAGCGGCCGCCCGCCCAGCAGGATCTCCCCCTCGCGCACCTCATGCAGGCCGGTGAGAGCATGCAGCAGCGTGGTCTTTCCGCAGCCGTTGGGGCCGAGTATTCCCCACTGTTCACCTGTTGCGACCGACCACTCCAGTGATCTCACCAGCTGCTTCGGTCCGGCCGCAAGCGATACCCTGTTGCACTCCAGCAAGGATGTCATGACTGCCGGCGGATCAGGTAGAGAAAGAGCGGCACGCCCAGCAGTGCCGTGAAGACGCCGACCGGCATCATGCGTGGCGCGATCAGGGTGCGCGAGAGCAGGTCGGCGCCGATCAGCAGTGATCCGCCGAGCAGTGCCGAGGCCGGCAACAGCAGGCGATGTCCCGAACCCGCCATGAGCCGGACGATGTGCGGCGTGACGAGACCGACGAAACCGATCGGGCCGGCGTAAGTGACGGCGACGGCCGTCAGGATCACGGCAACGGCGAGCAGCAGCAAGCGCAGGTTGGCCACATCCACACCGACGCTCGCCGCCTGCCGTTCACCGAGCAGCATGAGATCGAGCGGCCTCGCGAGCACCAGCAGGAGCGCGGCGGCCAGCAGCAGTGTCAGCCCGGGAACGAGCAGCGACGCCTGCTCGTTGAGATCGCCGACAAGCCAGAAAAGCATGCCGGGTATCCGGCTCGTCGGCGAAAGAGTCAGCAGGAAGGTGATCAGCGCACCCCAGCCTGTCGTCAGCACGATGCCGGTGAGCAGCAAGCGGTTCGGATCGCGCGATTTCAGGAAACCACTGAAGAGAAACAGCAGGATCGTGCTGACGACGGCGCCGGCGAAGGCGACGGGCAGGTGCAGCCAGGCCGGCAACGAGAGCAGGAAGGCGCCGAGCACGCCGGCTGCGGCTCCGCCGGAAGTACCGAGAATATAGGGTTCGGCCAGCGGATTGCGCAACAGGGTTTGCATGAGGGCTCCGGCCATGGCCAGCATGGCGCCGATCAGGAAAGCGAACAGCATGCGCGGTAGCCTGTATTCCCACAGGATCTCTGCAGCGAGGTTTTCGCCGGGCGCCAGCAGGCCCGCGGCGAGATCGGAAAACGGCAGGCCGACGCTGCCGAAGCCGAGCGACAGCAGCGCCATCGCGACCAGCAGGATCAGCAGCGCAGGGATGACCGTGCGAGCAGGCATCAGCGCAGTGAAATCACCGGCCAGCCGCGCGCTTCCGCCTCGCGCGCGAGAATCTCGTCCGGGTCGACGACAACCGGGTTGTCGACGATCTCGAGCAGCGGCAGGTCGTTGTGCGAGTCGCTGTAGAACCAGCTGCCGTCGAGCATCTCGCCATGCCTGGCCAGCCACTGCTTTAACCTGACGACCTTGCCCTCGCGGTAGCTCGGCTCGCCGCTGACATGGCCGGTGTAGCGCCCGGCGACGATCTCGGGGTTGGTGGCGATGAGGTTGTCGATGCCGAAACGCGCGGCGATCGGGGCCGTGACGAAGGCGTTGGTGGCCGTCACGATCAGCAGGGTGTCACCGCGTTCGCGATGCATCGCGACGAGTTCCTCGGCCTTCGGGGTGATGAGTGGCTCGATCTTGTCGTGCATGAACTCGCGATGCCAGGCTTGCAACTGCTCCATGTCGTTTTGCGAGAGCGGCTGGAGTGAAAATTCCAGGAATTCGAAGATGTCCAGCTCGCCCTGCTTGTACTCCTCGTAGAAGCGCTGGTTCTCGCGTTCGTAATAGTCACGGTCGACGATCTGCTTGTCGCAGAGGAATTCTCCCCAGAGGTAATCCGAGTCACCTGAGAGCAGGGTATTGTCAAGGTCGAAGATGGCGAGCGGCATGGCCGGTGACGGCTGTTCTGACAAAAGGTGCACTATACAGAATATTTGTCATCTGGCTGAAATGGTTGTTGTTTTTCAGGCGGCGGCGAGCCTCTGCGCGCATCATGAAAAAATGGGAATTCTTCTGTATTAGCAGTGACTTATGCGTTATTTCTCTTGCCATTGTCGAGTAATTTTGGAAGAATGGATTCCAGTTAGAATTTCATAATCTCGTCACTGTGATTGATCCAGATGGTTTCCGGCCGAATGTCGGTATAATTCTCTGCAACGATCAGCGCAAGCTCTTCTGGGCCAAGCGCATCGGCCAGGATGCCTGGCAGTTTCCCCAGGGTGGCATCAACGAAGACGAATCTCCCGAAGAGGCGATGTACCGCGAACTCGACGAGGAGGTCGGACTCAAGCCTGACCAGGTCAATGTGCTCGGCGTCACCGAAGGCTGGCTCAAGTATCGTCTGCCGCGCCGTTATGTCCGCAAGAACTGCAATCCGGTCTGCATCGGCCAGAAGCAGCGCTGGTTCCTCCTCAAGGTGCTGTGCGAGGAATCCGACTTCTGTCTCGACAACTCCGAAAAGCCGGAGTTCGACCACTGGAAATGGGTCAAGTACTGGTACCCGGTCAACCAGGTCGTCTACTTCAAGCGCGATGTTTATGCCCAGGCACTGAACGAACTGGCGCCGATTCTCTACCCGGACGGTGCGCCGCGGCAGGGTCATCATTTCCCGGTTCAGCCCAGGTCCAGGCGTATCCGGCTCTATCGCTGATGGCACAGGCTTGATCCGCCATGCTGGAGACCCTCCACAGGATCATTCAGGAAGTCAATAACGCCAGCGATCTCGTCGATGCACTCAACATCATCGTCACGCGACTCAAGACGCACATCGGCGCCGATGTCTGTTCCATCTACCTGACCGACGGCGACAAGCGCGAACATGTGCTCATGGCGACCGACGGCCTGCGCACCGAGGCGGTCGGCAAGGTGGCCCTGCCGCTGCATCGCGGCCTGGTCGGCCTGGTTGCCGAGCGCGCCGAGTACATCAACCTCGACGACGCCTCGGACCACCCCAGTTACATGGCCATCTCGGAGACCGGCGAGACGCGTTATCACGCCTTTCTCGGCGCGCCGATCGTGCACAACCGCGAGGTGCTCGGCGTACTGGTCATACGCCAGGCCGTTGCCCGGAAATTCGACGACGAGGAGGTCACCTTCGTCCTGACGCTTGCCGCCCAGCTCGCGAGCGCTATCAATCATGCGCGAGCCAGTGGCGAGCTGGCGCGTCTCCACAGCCAGGGCGTCGTGACGCAACTGTTCCTCAAGGGCAATGCCAGCTCCTCCGGTGTTGCCATCGGATGCGGCGTTGTCATCTACCAGCCGGCCGCGCTCAACAACATCCCGGATCGCACCGCGACGGATGTCACCGCCGAGAAGCAGCGTCTCAAGGCCGCCATCGATTGCGTGAAGGAGGAGCTGCGCACATTCAAGTGCCAGATGGAGGGGCAATTGCCTGCGGAAGACCAGGCCCTGTTCGACGCCTGGCTCATGATGCTCTCCGAGAAAGCGCTGCTCGATCGTGCGCTCTCGCTGATCGAGGAAGAGAAAAACTGGGCGCCGGGCGCCTTGCGCCAGACGATCGAGGAGCATGCCCGGGTCTTCGACGCCATGGACGACCCCTACCTGCGCGAGCGCGCGGCGGATATCCGCGACCTTGGACGGCGTGTCCTGCTGCATCTGCAACACAAGTCCCCGGCGCCGCTCGACTATCCCCGGCAGACGGTGCTCGTCGGCGACGAAGTGAGCGCCATGGAACTCGCCGAAGTGCCTCCGGAACGCCTCGTCGGTGTCATTTCCGCAAAAGGCTCGAGCTCCTCGCACGTGGCGATCCTCGCGCGCGCGCTCGGCGTGCCGGCCGTGATGGGGGTGACCGATCTGCCTGTGACACAACTCGAGGGCAGGGATCTCATCATCGACGGCTACCAGGGGCGCATCTATATCTCGCCGCAGCCGGCTGTCGTCGCCGAGTACCAGCGGCTGCTCAACGAAGAGAAGGCCTTGTCCCGCGAGCTGCTGGGACTCAGCGGTTTGCCGGCAGAAACGCTCGACGGACATCATGTACCGCTCTACCTCAACACGGGATTGCTGGCGGACATGAGTCATTTCGGCGTGCAGGAGGCCGAGGGTATCGGTCTCTACCGGACGGAATTTCCTTTCATGATCCGCGACCGCTTCCCGGGCGAGGACTCCCAGTACATGAACTACCGGAAAGTGCTCGAGATCTTCGCGCCACGGCCGGTCGTGCTGCGGACGCTCGATATCGGTGGCGACAAGCCCCTGCCGTACTTTCCCGTCATCGAATCCAACCCGTTCCTCGGCTGGAGGGGCGTGCGGATTTCGCTCGATCACCCGGAGATTTTCCTGACCCAGATGCGCGCCATGCTGCGGGCGAATTCAGGGCTCGGAAACCTCCATGTGATGTTGCCGATGGTCAGCACCGTGGCAGAAGTCGAGGAACTCACGGACCTGATCAGGCGCGCACACCGGGAGCTCGTCAGCGAAGGTTACGCCATTACGATGCCGAAAACCGGCGTGATGATCGAGGTGCCGGCCGCCGTTTACAAGAGCGCGGCCATCGCCAAGCGCGTCGATTTCATCTCGGTCGGCACCAATGACCTGACACAGTATCTGCTTGCTGTGGACCGCAACAACCCGCGCGTCGCCGCAATCTACAACGACCTGCATCCGGCGCTTCTGCAGGCGCTGCAGATGATCGTGCAGGGAGCGAGGCAGTACAACTGTCCTGTCGGCGTGTGTGGCGAAATGGCGGGCAATCCGCTCGCCACGCCATTGCTGCTGGGTCTCGGCATCGACAGTCTGAGCATGAGCGCGGGCAGCCTGCTGCGCGTCAAGCGCACGATCAGGACACTCAGGAAGGCGCAGGCGGAGGCGTGGCTCCGGAACGCCCTGCAGATGGATAATGCAGCCGACGTCACGAACTACATGCGTGCCGTGCTCGAGGAGGCCGGCCTGGAGATGCTGATCAAGCCAGGCAAGCGCTGAACCAGCTTTTGTCCAGGCAAGAAAGACCCGGAGACGGCTGCCTCCGGGCCGGGCGAGAGTGTCTTCCTTGACGTCCCTGTAGCCGTCGCTCAAATTACGCTCAATCCGACATGTGAAATGGTACGATCGGTGTGACCTGGATGCTTCCTGCAATCCCTGACGGCTAAGATAGACCATATCAAGCTGATAATTTTTAACTATCAGGCGATCATGCTGCATGGCGTCGGACATGCCTGAGACTGCTGTAGTCAAAAGAGAGTTGTCCCGATCTTTTCACTCCATCGATGTCACATTTTCCTTTTCGAAGGTAACAGGAACCGCTTCATGAACTTCTGCAATCACTGTGGATCACCGGTCCGGATCGCTGTTCCTGACGGCGACAACAGGCCGCGCCACGTTTGTACTGCAGGCGACTGCGGCAGGGTGCATTATGAGAACCCCAACATCGTGGCAGGCTGTCTCGTCGAGCATGGAGAGAGGCTGCTGTTGTGCCGGCGCGCGATCGAGCCGAGATACGGCCTCTGGACGCTGCCCGCGGGTTTTCTGGAAAATGGCGAATCCGTCGAGGAGGGCGCGAGACGCGAAACGCGCGAAGAGGCAACGGCCGAGGTCGAGATTCTGCAGCTCTACAGCATGTTTTCGCTGACGCACATCAACCAGGTCTACATGCTGTTTCGCGCGCGCCTGCACGAAGGCGGCTATTCTGCCGGCGAGGAGAGTCTCGATGTTCGCCTGTTCGACGAATCCGAGATCCCCTGGCAGCAGATCGCCTTTCCCGTCATTCACCAGACGCTGCGTCACTACTTCGAGGACCGTCGCAACGGCGAATTCAGGACCCACATCGGCTCCGTCAGGGCCATCGGCGACGGCCCGCAGCGGCGCATCCGGGTCGAGATGCTGTCCTGATCAGGACTGGCCGAAGTCTCCCCACAGCAGCTGCAGCGCCGTGATGGCTGCGAGCGGCGCGGTCTCGGTTCGCAGGATGCGCGGCCCGAGCGTGACTGCATGGAAGCCCTGTTCGCGCAGTGCTGTGATCTCCGGAGCCGTGAAGCCGCCTTCCGGTCCAGCCACGAGATGGACACTGGTTGCCGGCCGCTGCAGTGCCGTGACCGGCGTCGCATGGCGCGGATCCAGCACGATGCCGAACGCCGCGCGGCGGCTCCAGGCGTCGAGCGGCTCGACAGCATGCAAGGGTGGAACGCGCGCGCGGCCGCACTGTTCGCATGCCGCGATCGCGACCTGGCGCCAGTGCGCCTCTTTCCCCTCGAGCCGCTTGCTGTCGAGCCTGACGACGCTGCGCGCCGTTGTCAGCGGGGTGATCTCCGTGACGCCGAGTTCGACGGCTTTCTGGATGGCATAGTCCATGCGCTGGCCCTTGGCGAGCGGGATCCCGAGATGGATCGGCAGCGGGCTTTCGGTGGCCATCTCGATGACTGCATCGATGCGGACCGTCAGGCGATTGCGCTGTGTCGACTCGATGCTTCCGGCGTAGTCATGGCCGTCGCCGTTGAAGAGGATGACGGGGTCGCCGGGGCGGCAGCGCAAGACCCTGAGCAGGTGCTGCGCCGCCTGTCCCTCGATGCCGTGCACCATGCCGGTCAGCAGTTCCGATTGCTGGAAGATTCTTGGCGTGCCCATCGGCGGGAGTGCTGTCTCAGAGACCCTCGAGCCCGAGGTTTTTCCAGATTTTGAGTGTCGGGCCGGACTGGTTCATGGTGTAGAAGTGCAATCCCGGCGCGCCGGCATCGAGCAATTTGCGGCAGAGGTTGGTGACAACCTCCTCGCCGAAAATGCGCAGGCTTTCGAGATCGTCTCCGAAGGCCTCGAGCTTCTTGCGGATCCAGCGCGGTATCTCGGCGCCGGTCGCATCGGAGAAACGTGCCAGCTGCACGTAATTCGTGATCGGCATGATGCCGGGCACGACCGGGATCGAGATGCCTGCCTTCTCGCAGCTGTCGACGAAATTGCAGTAGGCGTCGGCATTGTAGAAGTACTGGGTGATGGCGCTGTCGGCCCCGGCCTCGACCTTGCGTTTGAAATTCGCGAGGTCGGCAGCGGGCGAGGGCGCCTGCGGGTGATACTCGGGATAGGCCGCCACCTCGATATGGAAGTGGTCGCCGGTCGTCTCGCGGATGAACTCGACGAGTTCGTTGGCGTAGCGCAGCTCTTCGAGTTCGCCGAGCCCTGACCCCGAGGGCAGGTCGCCGCGCAGTGCAACCAGGCGGTTGATCCCTTGCGTCACGTAGCGCTCGAGCATGGCGCTGATCTCGTCGCGGCTCGAGCCGATGCAGGAGATGTGCGGCGCCGTCGCGATGCCCGCGTTCTTGAGCCAGTCGACGGTCTGGAAAGTGCGTTCGCGCGTCGAGCCGCCCGCGCCGTAGGTCACGGAGAAGAAGGCCGGCGAGACCGACTGCAGCTCGCCGACGTTCTGCTGCAGTTTCTCGAAGCCGGCCTGCGTGCGCGGCGGGAAGAGTTCGACGCTGAAAATCCTGTCGTATTGCTGTTGGCTGTGCATCTCATCGGCTCCTTGTCACAGAAACACGCCGGCCGGCAATCTGCATGCCGGCCGCGCGGGATTGTCCGGGGTCCTGCCGCCGGTCAGTAACGGTAGTGCTCAGGCTTGTAGGGCCCATCGACGGGGACGCCGATGTAAGTCGCCTGGAAGTCTGACAGCGTGGTGAGGCTGGCCCCGATCTTCTCGAGATGCAGGCGCGCGACTTCCTCGTCGAGATGTTTCGGCAGTGTGTAGACGGCCCTCTCGTACTGGTCGCCCTTCGTCCAGAGCTCGATCTGCGCCAGCGTCTGGTTGGTGAAGGAGTTGGACATGACGAAGCTCGGGTGGCCCGTGGCGCAGCCGAGATTCACGAGGCGCCCCTGCGCCAGCAGGATGATGCGCTTGCCGTCCGGGAAGATGATGTGGTCGACCTGTGGCTTGATCTCCTCCCACTCGTACTGCTCGAGGCTCGCGACATCAATCTCGTTGTCGAAGTGGCCGATGTTGCAGACGATCGCCTGATCCTTCATGTTCGCCATGTGATCATGCGTGATGACATGGTAGTTGCCGGTCGCCGTGACGAAGATGTCGGCCTTGTCGCACGCCTCGTCCATGGTCACGACACGGTAGCCTTCCATCGCCGCCTGCAGTGCGCAGATCGGATCGATCTCCGTGATCCAGACAGTCGCGCCGAGGCCGCGCAGCGACTGCGCCGACCCCTTGCCGACATCGCCGTAACCGCAGACGACGGCGATCTTGCCGGCGATCATGACATCCGTGGCGCGCTTGATGCCATCGACGAGTGATTCGCGGCAGCCGTAGAGATTGTCGAACTTCGACTTGGTGACCGCGTCGTTGACGTTGATGGCGGGGCAGTAGAGGGTGCCGTCCTTCGCCATCTGGTAGAGGCGGTGCACGCCTGTGGTGGTCTCCTCGGTGATGCCCTGGATGTTGGCCTTGATGGTGGAATACCAGTTCGGGCTCTCGGCGAGCTTCGCCTTGATGGCGTTGAAGAGCGCCACCTCCTCCTCGCTGCCCGGGTTGTCGAGCACGGAGAGATCCTGCTCGGCCTTGCTGCCGAGCGCCAGCAGCAGCGTGGCGTCGCCACCGTCGTCGAGGATCATGTTCGGCGTGCCGCCGTCATGCCAATCCATGATGCGGTGCGTGTAGTTCCAGTAATCCTCGAGCGTCTCGCCCTTGAAGGCGAAGACCGGCACGCCGGAAGCGGCGATGGCCGCGGCGGCATGGTCCTGGGTCGAGAAGATATTGCACGAGGCCCAGCGTACCTCGGCGCCGAGCGCGGTCAGCGTCTCGATCAGCACGGCGGTCTGGATGGTCATGTGCAGGCTGCCGGCGACACGCGCGCCCTTGAGCGGCTGGTCGGCGGCGAATTTCTCGCGCAGCGCCATGAGACCGGGCATCTCGGTTTCGGCGATGGCGATCTCCCGGCGGCCGAAGTCGGCCTGGGAGATGTCGGCAACAATGTAATCGGGCGTGTTTTCAGCAACAGCGTTCATCTTGAGTCTCCTGTCGTCATACTCTTAATTAAACACTGAGCGCCGTTGTCGAATTTTGTCGAAACCCATCCCAAGCCTGGCAGGCCTGTGCCTGTTGCAACGCTCCTTGGGAGAGGCGGAATTGTAGCAAATGCGGGGCTTCCATGAAGCCCCGCACATGGCAGGTCCTGGTCAGATACCGGCGTCCTCGCGCAGCAGGGCGGCCTTGTCGGTGGCTTCCCAGGTGAATCCCTCATTCTCGCGGCCGAAGTGTCCGTAGGCGGCCGTCTTGCGGTACTTGATCTTCTCACTGTTCAGCAGGTCGAGCATGCGCAGGAGTCCGTACGGGCGCAGGTCGAAGTGCTCCCTGACGAGACGCGTGATCTCTTCGTCGCTGATGCGCCCGGTGCCGAAGGTCTCGACCATGATCGAGGTCGGCTCGGCGACGCCGATGGCGTAGGAGACCTGGATTTCACACTTGTCGGCCAGGCCCGCGGCAACGATGTTCTTGGCCACGTAACGGCCGGCGTATGCGGCCGAGCGGTCGACCTTTGAGGGGTCCTTGCCGGAGAAGGCGCCGCCGCCGTGACGCGCCGCGCCGCCATAGGTGTCGACGATGATCTTGCGGCCCGTGAGACCGGCGTCGCCCTTCGGCCCGCCGATGACGAACTTGCCGGTGGGGTTGACATGGATCCTGGTCGCGCCGGTGAGAAGCCCAGTAGGTTCAAGCACCGGGTTGATGATGACGTCGATCACGGCATCGCGAACGGCGGCTTCGCTGAGGCTGTCGGCATGCTGGGTCGAGACCACGACCGTATCGATGCCCGCCGGCTTGCCGTCCTTGTAGCGCAGGGTCACCTGGCTCTTGGCGTCGGGGCGCAGCCAGTCCAGCTCGCCGCTCTTGCGCACCTCGGCCTGGCGCTCCATCAGCCGGTGGGCGAACTGGATCGGGGCCGGCATGAGCACGTCCGTCTCGTTGGTCGCGAAGCCGAACATCAGCCCCTGATCGCCGGCGCCCTGGTCCTCGGGGCGCTCGCGATCGACGCCCTGGCCGATATCGGGCGACTGGACGCCGATCGCCGAGAGCACGGCACAGGTGTCGGCATCGAAGCCCATGTCCGAGGAGGTGTAGCCGATGTCACGGATGGTCTGGCGGATGATCTGCTCGTAGTCCGGCTTGGCGCTCGTGGTGATCTCCCCGGCGATGACGGCCATGCCTGTCTTGAAGAGTGTTTCGCATGCAACGCGCGCGTGCGTGTCCTCGGCCAGGATGGCGTCGAGGATCGCGTCGGATACCTGGTCCGCCATCTTGTCGGGATGGCCCTCGGAGACAGACTCTGAAGTGAAGATGTAATCGCTCATGTTTCGTGTCCGTAAATAAAAAAACCCGCCTGGCGTCTGCTCGGGCGGGTTTGAAAAATTCGTGCCTTTCCTCGCTTTAGCCGCATTTGTTGAGCGCCCGCAATCTGAATCAAATCGGCGCTTGGGCCGCATTATGCGCATCTGCGCCCGCATGTCAACGCAGATGCTTCGCGCCTTTTGCCGCGCGGGGTTATTTCCTCGCGGCGCAACTGGTAACATCCGCAACCATCCGAGTTTCGGACCATTGAGCAACAAGAGGAATGCACCATGGTTTCGCTGCAAACGCCTGTCTGTGATTTCGACCAGCCTGCCATCGACTTCTCGCTTCCCGGTGTCGACGGTAAAACCTGGACACTGGAAGCCTGCAAGGGGGAGAGGGGGCTGCTGGTGATGTTCATCTGCAACCACTGCCCCTACGTCAAGGCCATTCGCGACCGCATCGTGCGCGACACCCGCGAGCTTCGGGAACTCGGCGTCAACGCGGTGGCGATCATGTCGAACGATCCCTCCGACTATCCCGAGGACTCCTTCGACAACATGAAGCGCGTCGCCGAAGCCTTCGACTTCCCGTTCCCCTACCTGCTCGACGAGACCCAGCAGGTCGCAAAGGCCTATGGCGCCGTCTGCACGCCGGATTTCTTCGGCTACAACGCCGATCTCGGCTTGCAGTACCGCGGCCGTCTCGACGAGAGCCGCAAGGAGGCCGCGCCGGCCGGGGTGCGCCGTGATCTCTTCGAAGCCATGAAACAGGTGGCCGAGACGGGCAGGGGACCGCAGGAGCAGATCCCGAGCATGGGCTGCTCCATCAAATGGAAGGAGGCATGAGGGTATCCAACGGTTGCTGATGCCAGTCCGTCAGAGGGATCAGTGCATTGCCAGTCTTTCCGGGAATTTATAGTAATTATTTGATTCAAGCAGTTGAAAGGCCGGTCGGAAGCGTGCATGAACAAATTTATTTTATGGCCACATTCCCTTCATGTCGGGTCATTCCTTATTGCCCAACGCCAACCTTTGGGTCAGAATAGCCGCCTTTATGCCTCGGGCACCCGGGGCAATTGATACAGAATTGCATGACTGTGCCTGGCCAGCAAGGGTTTCAGGGGCGGTCCACAACAAGTTTCAACGTTTATAGAGAGGAGACACCTATGGCCTCACGCAGAGATCTGGCCAATGCGATCCGTGCACTCAGCATGGACGCAGTTCAGAAGGCAAACTCAGGTCACCCGGGCGCACCGATGGGCATGGCGGATATCGCCGAAGTGCTGTGGAACGACCACATGAAGCACAACCCTGCCAACCCCCACTGGGCGGACCGCGACCGCTTCGTGCTGTCGAACGGCCATGGATCCATGCTGATCTACTCGCTGCTGCACCTGACGGGCTACGAGCTGACCATGGACGACCTCAAGAATTTCCGCCAGCTGCATTCGAAGACGCCGGGACACCCGGAGTACGGCTACGCGCCGGGCATCGAGACCACGACCGGACCGCTTGGCCAGGGCATCACCAACGGTGTCGGCATGGCGCTCGCAGAGGCCGTGCTTGCCAAGCAGTTCAACCGCAAGGGTCACAAGATCGTCGATCACCACACCTACGTCTTTCTCGGCGACGGCTGCATGATGGAAGGCATCTCCCACGAGTCCTGCTCTTTCGCTGGCACGCTGGGGCTCGGCAAGCTCATCGCCTTCTGGGATGACAACGGCATCTCCATCGACGGTCACACCGAGGGCTGGTTCACGGACAATACGCCGAAGCGTTTCAAGGCCTACGGCTGGCACGTCATCGAGGATGTCGATGGCCACGACGCCGACGCAATCAAGAAGGCCATCAAGGAAGCCAAGAAGGAAGACGACAAGCCGACCCTGATCTGCTGCAGGACCATCATCGGATACGGTTCGCCGAACAAGGCCGGTGGCCACGATTGCCACGGCGCACCGCTCGGCGACGACGAAATCGCGCTGACCCGCAAGGAGCTCGGCTGGGAATACGAACCCTTCGAGATTCCCGACGAGATCTACAAGGGCTGGGATGCCCGTTCCAGTGGCGCCGAGGCCGAAGCCGAATGGAACGAGCAATTCGCTGCCTATGAGAAGGACCATCCCGAGCTTGCTGCCGAATTCAAGCGCCGCATGGCGGGCGAACTGCCAGCCAACTGGGAAGCGGACGCCGCTGCCGCGATCGCTGCCATCAACGAGAAAGCCGAGTCGCCTGCGACCCGCGTCGCCTCCAAGAATGCACTCAACGGGTTTGGCCCCTTCCTGCCCGAATTCCTCGGTGGTTCCGCCGACCTGACGCCGTCCAACAACACCTTCTGGTCCGGTTCGAAAGCGATCAACCCGGATCCCGAGCATGGCCGCAAGAAGCCGGATTTCGAGGGCAACTACCTCTCCTACGGGGTGCGCGAATTCGGCATGAGCGCCATCATGAACGGTGTCGCCCTGCACGGCGGTTTCATCCCCTACGGCGCCACCTTCCTGATGTTCTCGGAGTACGCCCGTAACGCGCTGCGCATGGCCGCGCTCATGAAGATCCGCTCGATCTTCGTCTACACGCACGACTCCATCGGCCTCGGCGAGGATGGCCCGACGCACCAGGCGGTCGAGCAGATTCCGACGCTGCGCATGATTCCGAACATGTCCGTTTGGCGCCCCTGTGACGGCGTCGAAACTGCCATAGCATGGAAAGAAGCCATCGAGCGCCAGGACGGTCCGTCCTGCCTGATCTTCTCGCGCCAGAACCTGCCGTTCATGACGCGCAGCGACGACCAGATCGCCAATATCACGCGCGGTGGCTACATCCTGCGCGACACCGAGGGGACGCCTGACGCGATCGTCATCGCGACAGGTTCGGAGGTCGCGATCGCGGTCGAGGCGGCCGAGAAGAGCGGCAAGAAAGTCCGCGTGGTCTCCATGCCGAGCACGACCGAATTCGACAAGCAGGACGAGGCCTACAGGGAATCCGTTCTGCCGTCCGAGGTCACCGCCCGCGTCGCGGTCGAGGCGGCCGTCACCGAGGGCTGGTACAAGTATGTCGGTCTGAACGGCCGCGTCATCGGCATCAACCGCTTCGGTGAGTCTGCGCCTGCAGGCCAGCTCTTCAAGGAGTTCGGCTTCACCACGGACAATGTTCTGAAGGCAATCGACGAAGTCACTGCCTGATCATGATTCCGGGGCCAGCACTGCTGGCCCTATCCATTTTCCAAAATGTGTTTGAGGAGAAAACAGAATGACGATTAAAGTCGGTATCAATGGTTTCGGCCGTATCGGTCGTATGGCGTTCCGTGCAATTGCCAGGGACTTTCCTGAAATCGAGGTTGTCGGTATCAACGACCTGCTCGACAACGACTACCTGGCCTACATGCTGAAGTACGACTCGGTACACGGCAACTTCGACGGTGAGATCTCCGTTTCCGGCGACACCATGACCGTCAACGGCAAGGATATCCGCCTGACCGCCGAGCGCGATCCGGCCAACCTCAAGTGGGACGAAATCGGCGCCGACCTGGTTCTCGAGTGCACCGGTTTCTTCCTGACCGAGGAAGGCTGCCAGAAGCACATCGACGCTGGCGCCAAGAAGGTTGTCATGTCTGCGCCGTCCAAGGACGGCACCCCGATGTTCGTCTACGGCGTCAACCACACTGACTATGCCGGCCAGGCCATCATCTCAGCAGCTTCCTGCACCACCAACTGCCTGGCGCCGGTCGCCAAGGTTCTGCACGACAAGTGGGGCATCAAGCGCGGCCTCATGACGACCGTTCACGCCGCCACTGCGACCCAGAAGACCGTCGACGGTCCGTCCATGAAAGACTGGCGCGGCGGACGCGGCATCCTCGAGAACATCATCCCGTCCTCTACCGGTGCTGCGAAAGCTGTCGGCGTCGTTCTGCCCGAGCTCAACGGCAAGCTGACCGGCATGGCCTTCCGCGTCCCGACCTCTGACGTCTCCGTCGTCGACCTGACTGTCGAGCTGAACAGCGAAGCCGACTATGCCGACATCTGCGCGGCCATGAAGGAAGCGTCCGAGAGCGGCGACATCAGCAAGACCCTTGCTTACACCGACGAGAAAGTCGTCTCCACCGACTTCCGCGGTTGCGGCTTCTCCTCCATCTTCGATGCCGAAGCAGGCATCGCGCTGGACGGCACCTTCGTCAAGGTCGTCTCCTGGTACGACAACGAGTATGGCTACACCTGCAACATGCTGCGTTTCGCAGAGCACGTGGCTGCCAACTAAGAGCCAGCGGCTTTTGGACTGCCGGGAAGGTTTACTTCCCGGCGGTTTCTGAAAGCTATTTGCTGAAACAGAAATTTGAGCAAATAGCTTTTTTATATTAATTATTTATAAGGAGAACTTCATGTCCGTCATAAAGATGACCGATCTGGATCTCGCCGGTAAACGCGTCCTGATCCGCCAGGATCTCAATGTCCCGATCAAGGATGGCAAGGTCGCTTCCGACAAGCGTATCAGGGCCTCCATGCCGACCATCGAGCACTGCATCAAGGCGGGTGCGCGCGTCATGCTGATGTCGCACCTCGGCCGTCCGACCGAGGGCGAGCCGGCCGACGAATTCTCCATGAAACCGGTCGCCGACTACCTCTCCGATGCGCTCGGCAAGGAAGTCAGGCTGGTAGCCGATTATCTCGACAACGCGCCCGAACTCGACGACGGCGACGTCGTGCTGCTCGAGAATGTCCGCTTCAACGCCGGCGAGAAGTCGAACGACGAGGAACTCTCCAAGAAGTATGCCGCCCTGTGCGACATCTACGTCATGGACGCCTTCGGCACGGCGCACCGCGCCCAGGCATCCACGCACGGCGCCGGTGTGCATGCTCCCGTCGCCTGTGCAGGCCCGCTGCTGGCCGGTGAACTCGAGGCGCTCGGCAAGGCTCTCGACAACCCGGCGCGCCCGATGGCTGCCATTGTCGGCGGCTCCAAGGTGTCGACCAAGCTGACGGTTCTCGATTCCCTGAGCAAGGTCGTCGATCAGCTCATTCCCGGCGGCGGCATCGCCAACACCTTCATCGCAGCAGCCGGCCACAACGTCGGCAAGTCGCTGTACGAGGAAGACCTGATTCCAGAGGCAAAGCGCCTCATGGAAGCAGCGAAAGAGAAGGGTGGCGAGATTCCGGTTCCGACCGACGTCGTTGTCGGCAAGGAGTTCTCCGAAACCGCCGAGGCGACCATCAAGAAAGTCGAGGATGTCGCAGATGATGACATGATCTTCGATATCGGCCCGGAGACCTCTGCGCGCTTCGCCGAAATGATGACAGCAGCCGGCACCATTGTCTGGAACGGCCCGGTCGGTGTCTTCGAATTCGACCAGTTCGGCGAGGGAACCAAGGCGCTCGGCCTGGCCATCGCAGAGTCCGACGCCTTCTCGATCGCCGGTGGCGGCGATACCCTGGCGGCTGTCGACAAGTACGGCATTGCCGACCGCGTTTCCTACATCTCGACCGGTGGTGGCGCCTTTCTCGAATTCCTCGAGGGCAAAAAACTGCCGGCCGTTGCCATGCTGGAAGAACGCGCGGCGAAGCAGTAATCCATCATGCCAAGACGTACGAAAATCCTGGCGACACTTGGTCCCGCGACGGATGATCCGGTGGTCATCGATCATCTGATCGATGCCGGTGTCGATGTCGTGCGCATCAATCTGTCGCATGGCTCGCACGAGGAACACGCCCGGCGGGCGGAACACGTCCGCAATCGCGCGCGCGCATGCGGCCGCCAGGTCGGTGTTCTCGTCGACCTGCAAGGCCCGAAGATCCGCTGCGGCGCTTTCGCAGCCGGCCCGATCGGGCTCGCAGAGGGCGATACCTTCACGCTCGATGTCGATTATCCGATCGACCAGGGCAACCAGGAGGTCGTCGGCTGCACCTACAAGGAGCTCCCCGGTGACCTCAGCCGTGGCGACACGCTCATGGTCAACGACGGCAAGATCGTGCTGTGGGTCGACCAGGTCGAAGGCAGCAAGGTCATCTGCAAGGTCAAGATCGGCGGCGAGCTGTCTGACAACAAGGGCATCAACAAGCAGGGCGGCGGCCTCTCCGCCCCCGCACTCACCGACAAGGACCTGGAAGACATCCGGTTTGCGGCCAAGATCGAGGCAGACTATCTCGCCGTTTCGTTCGTCCGCACCGCCGATGACGTCAACCGCGCACGCGAGATGCTCACCGAGGCGGGCGGCAAGGCCGGAATCGTGGCCAAGGTGGAGCGTGCCGAGGCGGTCGAGGCGATCGATGCCATCATCGAGGCGACAGATGTCGTCATGGTCGCGCGCGGGGATCTCGGCGTCGAAATCGGTGATGCCGAATTGCCGGCCGTACAGAAGATGCTGATCCGGAGCACGCGCAACCAGAACAAGGTGGTGATCACGGCGACCCAGATGATGGAGTCGATGATCGAGAATGCGATCCCGACGCGTGCCGAGGTGTTCGATGTCGCCAATGCCGTTCTGGACGGCACCGATGCTGTCATGCTCTCCGGCGAAACCGCTGTCGGAAGGCACCCTGCCAAGGTCGTGCAGGCCATGGCGCGCATCTGTGTCGAGGCGGAAAAGCAATCCACAGCCAAGCAATCCTCGCACCGTTTGCACACCCGCTTCGGCCGCGTCGACGAGGCCATCGCCATGGCGTCGATGTATACGGCCAATCACCTTGGTGTTGCGGCCATCGCTTCGCTGACGGAGTCCGGTTCGACGGCACTCTGGATGTCGCGCATCAGCTCCGGCATTCCGATCTACGCCATGACCGAGCATGTCGCGACACGCCGCCGCGTGACCATCTACCGCGGGGTCTATCCGATCAGCTTCCAGCCGACGGAGAGCGACTCGCAGCGCATCAACCAGGAAGTCGTCGAGGAACTGCTGCGTCGCGGCGCCGTGCGTGACGGCGATCTCGTGATCATCACCAAGGGTGATTTCCAGGGCATCCCGGGCGGCACCAATGTCATGAAAATTTTACGGGTAGGCGAGCATATACTGCCTGATTGATTCGATTACACTAACTACCGTTACTCTTACTCGAAAGGAGAGACACAATGCCTCTGATTTCAATGCGTCAACTGCTGGATTACGCGGCCGAAAACGATTTCGGCATGCCTGCCTTCAACGTCAACAACATGGAGCAGGTGCATGCCATCATGCAGGCTGCCGATGAAGTCGACAGCCCGGTCATCATGCAGGGTTCCGCCGGAGCGCGTTCCTACGCGGGCGAGCCCTTTCTGCGTCACCTGATCACGGCGGCCACCGAAATGTATCCGCACATTCCGATCGTCATGCACCAGGACCACGGCTCCGAGCCTGCTGTCTGCCTGCGTTCGATCCAGTCCGGTTTCACCTCCGTCATGATGGACGGTTCGCTGATGCCCGACATGAAGACCCCGGCCACTTTCGACTACAACGTCGAGGTCACCCGCAAGGTCGTCGAGATGGCGCACGCCGGCGGCGTGACCGTCGAGGGCGAGCTGGGCTGCCTGGGCTCGCTCGAAACCGGAGAGATGGGCGAGGAAGACGGCCATGGCGCCGAGGGCAAGCTCGACATGGACATGCTGCTGACCGACGTCGAGGAAGCGGCCGAGTTCGTCAAGCTGACAAACTGCGATGCACTGGCCATCGCTATCGGCACGTCCCATGGCGCCTACAAGTTCACGAAGGAGCCGACCGGCGACATCCTGCGTATCGACCGCATCAAGGAGATCCACGAGCGTATCCCGAACACGCATCTCGTCATGCACGGCTCCTCCTCGGTTCCGCAGGACTGGCTCGAGATCATCAATACCCACGGCGGCGACATGGGCCAGACCTACGGTGTCCCGGTCGAGGAGATCGTCGAGGGCATCAAGCACGGCGTCCGCAAGGTTAACATCGACACCGACCTGCGCATGGCCTCCACCGGCGCCATCCGTCGTCATCTGCATGAAAACCCGTCAAACTTCGATCCGCGCAAATTCCTGAAAGTCTCCACCGAGGCGATGAAGGAGATCTGCAAGGCGCGCTACGAAGCCTTCGGCTGTGCGGGTCACGCCTCGAAGATCAAGGCCAGGTCCCTCGAGACCATGTTCATGGCCTACGCCAATGGCGAACTGGATCAAAAGGTCAGCTGACCGAAAGTCCTTTCGATCCCGGAAAACCGCGCCTCGCATGGCGCGGTTTTTTTATGGCCGCGCTTTCCGGGGCGGCGGAAAATTGACCCTGATCATGTTTTTGCATTAGATTCATCTTCGAGGTCCAGCAGCGCAATGTCGCGCGATCCTGTCTCCACGGGGCCGGCAGACATCAGAGAACGGGAGATGAAGGCATGAACACAGAGCAGAAACCGCAGATTCAGGATCTTGCCGGCGTTGATTTCTTTTCGGACATACCCGGGGAGCAGCTCGAGTTCCTGCTTCACAAATCCTCTTTTCTGCATATCGGCCGCGGCGAGACGCTCTTCACGAACGGTGGCGACAGCGAGAGGATGTATTGCCTGCTCTCGGGGCGCATCAAGATTGGGATCACGGCCTCGAGCGGGAATGAACGCACTGTCGATATCGTTCTGCCTGGACAGATTTTCGGTGAATCGGCGTTTTTCTGGAAACGCGAAGTGCCGGTCAATGCCCAGGCAATGATGCTGTCGCGGCTGCTGGCGCTCGACAGCCGGACGGTCTTCGACGCCCTCGGCAAATTCCCTTCTCTGTCACTCTCCTTCCTGGAACTCGCACATGCGAGAATCCAGACCCTGCTGCAGGGCATGTACGCCTGCTGCCTGCGCAATGCCGAGCAGCGTATCAACGACTATCTCATCGCGAACGCGGAACCCTTGCGCGCGGACGAGATGCAGGCCGTCGTCACCCTGCCGGCCAACAAGTCCGTTGTCGCTTCCTCGCTGAACCTTGCTCCGGAAACCTTTTCACGCCTGTTGCACAAGCTCGAACAGGAGGGCGTCGCGCGCGTTGACAGACACTCGGTGCATATTTTCGATCTGCGTGATATCCGCAAACGCTGCATGCATTGACCCGTCTCGCCGGCATTCCGGTTGATATAAATCAACTTCTATAAACGTCAGTAATTTCTGATATTTCCATCCTTGATGGCTGTCAAGGAATTCCCCTGCTTGCATTAAGGAGTATGGCTGGCAAGAGTACACAAGGCCGCCGGCAAGTCGCGGTCAGCTGTTCTCGGCAACACGCCAAAAAACAAACACAAGCGAGGGTGGAACCATGCTGGAGAAAGAACAGATTACAATCGTCCGGGTGGCAGCGATTATGGGCTGCTTCCTCATGCTGTTGCTGCTTGCAGGAAACAGCCAGGCAGCGCGACCGGGAGGCGAGATCGGCAAGGACTGGGGCGACCCGGCAGGCGAGGAGTGCGTCGAGTGTCACTGGACGGAAAATCCGGGACTCACGCAGGAGTGGAACAACAGCCAGCACGGGCAGGCAGGCGTCAACTGCCTCGACTGCCACAAGGCCGAAGAGGACGATGTGGATGGCTTCATGCACAAGAAGCAGCGCATCTCCATCATCGTCACACCGAAGGATTGCGCCAGGTGTCACAGCACGGAATTCGAGGAGATGGACGGTTCGCACCACTCCAAGGGCGGACAGATTCTCGCGTCCCTCGACAACCTGCTCGGCGAGGTCGTCGGCGGGCCGGCCGCGGTGAATGCCGGTTGCAAGCAGTGCCACGGTTCCAAGGTCGAGATCGGCCGTGACGGCAGGCCCACGCCGGGAACCTGGCCGAATACCGGCATCGGACGCATCAATCCGGATGGTTCCGCAGGCTCCTGTACCGCATGCCATGGCCGTCACCGTTTCTCGAAGGCGCAGGCGCGTACGCCCGATACCTGCGGCAAGTGCCATGTCGGTCCCGACCACCCGCAAATCGAGGTCTACAACGAGTCCAAGCACGGCATCATCTACCGCGCCAAGGTTGACGAGATGAATCTCGAATCCGACAAGTGGGTCGCCGGCATCGACTACTCTGCAGCACCTACCTGCGCAACCTGCCACATGAGCCGAGGCGGTGATCAGCCGAAGACGCACAACGTCGGTGAGCGCATCTCCTGGACGCTGCGTCCGCCGATCTCGCAGAAGATCAACCTCGTCAAGCTCGAGAACGGCGACGAGTTCGACGTCAAGGAGGGGGCGGAGATTCCGAAGGTCGGCGACGAGGCCAAGGGTTCGAAGGTCGTCGAGGTCCTGACCTGGGAAGACCGCCGGGAGAAGATGATGGAGGTCTGCGCGGCATGCCACAGCGAGGGCGTCATCGAGGGGCATTACAAGCAGTTCGACGATGTCGTGGAACTCTACAACGAGAAGTTCGCCAGGCCGATTGCCGCGATCATGGGCGAATTGAAGAAGAATGGCTACATTACCGGCAGTCCCTTCGATGACAAGATCGAGTGGACCTGGTGGGAGATCTGGCACCATGAGGGCCGCCGCGCGCGTCACGGCGCCTCGATGAACGGTCCGGACTACACCTGGTGGCATGGTATCTACGATGTCGCGAAGCATACCTACTTCAAGTGGATTCCCGAACTCAAGGAAGTCGCCATGAAGAAGGATGGCAACGAGAAGTTCGCCGATGCCATGCTCGACAAATACTTCAAGCCCATCGAGGGGCATGCCTGGTACTTCGAAGGCATGAGCAAGGAGCAGATCGACAAGGTCCGCAAGGGCTTCGAGGAGCGCTACGGCAAGGGCGCGCTGAAATAATCGGGTACTCGGCAGACGGAAGCCCGTTCATGACGGGCTTCCATTCGTTCACCGGAAGTCGAACATGAACAGATACATTCTTGCATTCATACTCGCCTGGTTGCTCGTTCCCGCCGGCAGTGCCGCGGATGCGATCGCGGAGGGCGACAGGCTCTCTGCGGCAGGCGAGTGGGAGGAGGCCATCGCGGCCTATCGAAAGGCAATCAGTGAGAAGCCCGACTCATCCGTCGCATTGACACGCCTGGGCGGCGCCATGCTGGCCCGGCAGCGCTATTCCGATAGTATCGGTTACTTCCAGGAGGCCATCAGCAGGGACGCCGGCAACCATGGCGCCTTCATCGGCCTCGGCATCTCCTACCTGCACATGGGACGCTACGATCTCTCCCGGGCCGCCTTGCAGGAGGCGCGCAAGCTGCCATCCGGAAAGCAGGAAGACATCGACAGAATGCTCGCATGGATCGACCGCAAGATGGCGGGCGATCGGCATCCGTGAATCGCGGCACGACTCTCCTGTTCGTCCAGGAGCGGTTTCAGAAAGGGAACGCTGTGACGCAGGCAGTTCCCCGGGTGACCGCTTCCTGCTGCATGTCCCTCGCCTGAAGCAGGGTTTTCGAACGCCTGACCGGTTGCAAACAGGCGGCGCTAGAGCGCAATCCCGGCAATCAACAGCTGAAGCGCATAGATGGCGCCAGCAAGAAAGGTAATGACTCCGGCGCTGTAGAGCAGATAGAGCAGGGGCGTCAGCACGCGCATGCCGTCAGACTGCAGCGGTAGTCCGGGTTTTTTGAGAGTGGGTGTCAATGCGTTCTCCTGTGTGGCGGTTCTCTCTTTCTGGCAAAGAGGCAGCAGATTCCATGCCAGTCCGGCAGGACGCCCGGGCATCGAAAAACGGGCCCTGTCAGGGCCGGCATGCACTTTCACTGAGCGGGGTGGATTCCGGCACACTTTGTGTGCATGCTGTTGCACAGAGATCCGGGCTGCGGCGGTGTTTCCATGCAGAAGGCTTTGCAGGTATACAACAACAGTGACATCTGGCGTCCGCCGGCAGCATCGATCGCCTGAAATTGCCTCTCACGAACCACAGACGCTACCGGGTTTCGCAATGGCCAAGCTGCACAATCGGAAGGAGGATCGAAAATTCGGCACCTGCCAGCTCTGCCGGCGCACGACGCGGCTGACATTCCATCACCTGATCCCGAAAAAACTGCACCGCAGGAGACGATTCCGGAAGGACTACAGCAGGGAAGAGCTCAACAGGGGGATCGATATCTGCCGTCAGTGCCATAACGGCCTGCACGATCTCTACGATGAAATGACTCTCGCCAGGCAGCTCTCGACACTCGATGCGCTGCTGCACGACGAGGCCGTCATGCGCCATGTCCGCTGGGCCAGCCGGCAGAAGAAGCCCTGACTACCACTGCTCGCGCAGGCAGTCCCTCTCTTGACGCAGGCGCTTGCGCAGGCGGCGTCCGCTACCCAGCGCTTCGCCGAGCTCCTCGACGGAGAGACGTTCGTCACCATTCCGATCGATAGCATCGAAATCGAGCAATTCGCGATGACGCAGCCAGCCGCGACCGTGACCCGTGTCGAGGCGCTGCAGCCGACGCTGGCGGATGCCACCGTATTCACGCCGGTCGAGATAGCCGTTCCTGTCGTGATCGTGGACGGAGAAAGGCGGAGGCGCAGCTTCCGGGCCGCCGGCAAAAGCCGTCGGTGGCGCCAGCAGCATGCCGACGAGCAGGAGAGGCAGTTTCATGGCGTTCCTCGCAATTTTTCGACATAGTCGGCCAGCGCCCGCAGCTCCTCGGTGGAGAACGCGAAGCGCCCGTGTGCGCGCACGCGGTTTTCGTCGAATACTGCCGGGAGCTCCCCGGCGGGTGTTGCAAGATCGGAGGCATCGGAAGCGTGGCAATAGATGCAGTTGTCCTCGTAGAGCAGACGGCCATCGTCCGACCTGCTGCCGGTTGCCGCAATCAGCCGGTCGAGATCGGTATAGAGCGGCCCCCTGTCCCAGAAGCCGGGTTCGGAGCAGCCGATGCATGGATGTCCCGAGGCGACCGGGAAGCTCGTTCCATCGTTCCACAGCAGTGTCGCGCAAGCGTTGTGCGTCACCGGTCCCTTGCAGCCGAGCTTGTAGAGACACCAGCCCTTGCGGGCGCCCTCGTCGTCGAAGGCCTCGGCGAACTCTTCCCGGATGTAATTCGCATAGCGCGGGCAGCGTTCATGGACGGTTTTGCCATAGATGGCAAGGGGCCGGAAGTGGTCGTCGAGTGCGGGAAAGTCGCCGAAGGCGATGAGATGCGCCAGCGTGCTGCTGATCGCGAGCGGCAGCGGGGGACAGCCTGGCAGGTTGATCAGCGGTTTTGCCGCAATCGCGCCGGTCAGCATGAGATCGGCGACCCCCGTCGCGCCGGTCGGGTTGGGCGACGCGGCCGGCAGGCCGCCAAATGCCGCGCAGCTGCCGATCGCCATGACCGCAGCCGCGGACTCTGTCATTTCACGCAACATCGAGAGATTGGTTTCGCCGGCGATCGTCGAGCAGGCGCCGTCCATGCCAAGCGCGATGGAACCGTCGACGACAAGCAGATAATCGCCGGCGTTCCTGCGGGCGCTGCCGCTGCGTGCATGTTCGGCGGCCGCCCCGCTCGCAGCCTGCAATGTGTGGTGATAATCGAGTGAAATGAAGTCGAGGATGAGTTTTTCGAGCGACGGAGCATGGGCGCGCGTGAATGCCTCGGTGCAACCGGTGCACTCCTGGAAGGAGAGCCAGATGACCGGCAGCCTCTCTGCCGTCGAGAGCCTGTCGGGCAGCAGCGCGCGACTCGCCTGCGGCAGGGCCAGCAGCGATCCGGCAAGAGAGCAGAACTTCAGGAAGGCGCGGCGGCCGATCGGCATCAGGATCTCCAGTGGTTCGTCCGCATCAGCATAGCCGATGCCGCAGGCGCGGCTCACGGCTTCCGCTCGCGGCTTGATTTATCGCAAGTTACAGCCTGCTATTGAACCCGGATAATCGTCCCCTGTACGAATCCTGGAACGACCGATGATCAAAACGCGGAGGCACCTGGCCTGGGTGCTGTTGCTCCTGCTGGCGGGCTGCAGCGACAGGGAGGAGAGAGAGCGGCTCGAGACACAGCTGCTCGATGCGGCCGGGCACGGCGACCGGCAGAGGGTCACCGAGGTCCTGCAGCATGGCGTCGATGTCAATACGCAGGATATCTGTTTTTTCACGCCCCTCATCAAGTCTGCGCAGAATGGAAACCTCGCTGTCGTGCAACAGTTGCTCAAAGCCGGCGCCATGGTCAACCTCAGCGACAAGGGTGGCTACACGGCGCTCATGCAGGCCGCCGGCAACAACCATCCGGATATCGTCGAGGTGTTGCTCGAGGCCGGCGCGGACTCCGACAGGGTCGAGGATACCCATGGCTGGACGGCGCTGATCTGGGCCGCCAAACAGGGGTACGACGAGCCGGTGCGTCGCCTGTTGGCTCATGGCGCCAGGCGCGACATCCGGGATGACAGAAACATGACTGCTGCCGACTGGGCGAGGCTGGAGGGTCATGCCTCGACACTCGCCGTTCTGGAGGCAGTGGAGTGAGTCCGGGACAGCAAAAAAACCGGGCGGACTGAATACCAGCCCGCCCGAATACGGCTTAATGTAGAAGGGAAACGCAGAATAACTCTGCAGTGTCATTACAGCAAATAACCCTGAAAAACGTATTGATATGGATCAAAAGATAGCCAGAGGTATATTTCGGCTTGCAGACACCGTAAAATCGGTCGCATCGTCTTGTTAATGAAAGCTTTATCCATGCCCTGTAGCGAAGCCGTCACTCAGGAAAGCTGCCCCTGTATCGGCGGATTTTCCGACGACAAGCTGTTGAAAATGCAGTGGTGCACTGCCGATTCCCTCGGGCGCCAGGTGCATTTCCACGACCGGCTGCGCCACGGCGAGCCGGGTCCCGAGCTGTTCCTGATTCCGGCCGGACGCATCGAAATCGGTTCCGGCAAGCGCGAGTTCGGCCACAGACGCTGCGAGGAGCCGCGCCAGCTCGCTCTGGTCGACAGGCCGTTCGCTCTGGGGCGTTTCACCGTGACGGCCGACGACTGGGCGCAGTTTCAGCGGGCCACAGGCTGGCGCTTCCGCTCCGACCTGCTGACTGCGACGGGGCGACACCCGGTCATGAACATTCGCCATGCGGAGGCCGAGGCCTACTGCCGCTGGCTCAGCGAGGAGACTGGCGCTTGCTACAGGCTGCCGACAGAGGAGGAGTGGGAATACGCCTGCCGTGCGGGTTCCACCACGCCGTTCCATTTTGGCGAGTCCGTGACCTGCAGGGAAGTCCATTTCAACGCGACGCTGCCATACGAGGAACAGAAGCGGAAGAAACGCTTTTTCCTGCCGAGGTGTGTGCCCATGGCCCGGTCGCTGCCGGTCGGCAGCAAGGCCTCCAACATCTGGGGATTGCACGAGATGCATGGCAACGTCTGGGAGATGACTTCCACACTGTGGAAGCCTTCGCACCGCTTCGGCGAGCGTGCCGATCACAAGGCGATCGTGACCAAGGGCGGCTCCTGGTTCGATGCCGCCGTCTTCGCACGCAGCGCATCGCGCATGCGCCGTCTCAAGGACGAACTCGATGTCAATCTCGGTTTCCGCGTCCTGCGGGAACTCTCCTGAACAGAGGTCCGATGACGTCGCAGGCGCTGACACGCGAACAGATCATGACCCCTTACAACGAATGCCCCGAGGTGGAATGCTGCTGCCACGAGACCGGGAAACCCGCGGGGGCGCTCGTCCCGTTGCCGTTGCGCACGCAGGTTTTCGTGCTGGAAAAGGAGTGGAACCACCGCCGCAAGCATCACAGGAAGCAGTGGTGCCTGCTGAACGAATTCGAGGTGGAGGGCGGGGATGACGCCTTCTGCAGACAGCTCGCGTCGTGACGATCCTGCTCACCCGGCTCTTCATCTACCCGGTCAAATCGATGGCCGGCATCGCGCTCGAGCGCAGCGAACTCGATCCCATGGGGCTCAGGCATGACCGCCGCTGGATGGTCGTCGACCCTGAAGGCCGATTCATGACGCAGAGAACGCATCCGCAGATGGTCCTGATCCGGCCAGCCATCGTCGATGGCCAGCTGCTGCTGTCCGGCCGCAGGGGCGGAATGCACCATGTGCCTGACCCCGCGTCGGCACAAGGCAGAATGCAGGTGCGTGTCTGGAACGACAGCGTCAATGCGCATCGCCTCGGCAGCGCGACAGACGCCTGGCTCAGCGAGGAGATCGGCGAGGCCTGCCATCTCGTCTATATCGCAGACGACGAAGTCCGTCAGTGCGATCCGCTCTATGCCAGGGCTGGCGACCGGACCGGTTTTGCCGACGGTTTCCCGCTGCTGCTGATCTCGCACGCGTCGCTCGACGGCCTCAACGCGCGGCTCGAGAAGCCCGTGCCGATGATCCGCTTTCGCCCCAACCTCGTCGTCGACGGCTGCGAAGCACATGCCGAGGACAACTGGCGCCAGGTCCGTATCGGCGACAACGCCTTGCGCGTCGTTAAACCCTGTTCGCGCTGCCCGATTCCGACCGTCAATCCCGAGACGGGCAAGAAGGAGGGGCCGGAACCGCTGAAAACCCTGACAACCTATCGCAGGCGCGACAACAAGGTCTGGTTCGGGCAGAATCTCGTGCACGAAGCGGGCGGGGAGCTGGCCTGCGGCCAGCGGGTAGAGGTTCTCGAGACGGCTTGAATAGCTATCTCGCGAGGCGCTCGCAGAGGCCCGCTGGAGCTGTGCCTGACACTGGATTGCAGCAGATGATCCGTGTCAACAAAACCGGAGCTTGCCGCCTCCGGCAACATCTGCTGTTATACCCTGTAGTCAGAAATAACGAGAACGGGATGTCTGTGCTATCCCTGTGTTAACGAGGAGAATCCAAATGTTTCTGAAAGCCAAAGCCAACGACGATCTCGTCGAAGTCCTCTCCCTGAAGGATCTGTTCGATCCCTTCAACGACTCCATCATCGGCCGTTTTCACGCGGGTGAGGAGTTGCAGGATGCGGAAAAATTCAAGAAAGCCGATCTCAAGTTCCCGTCAGGCGAGGATCTTCCGAAATGCTGGCTTGATGCACACTACCGTATCGAGGGACTCTGAGCGGAAACAGCTGGCCGAAACAGCCGATCCGAAACAGGGGTTGCCGGCGAGAAACCGGCAACCTTTTTTTATGCCGAAAGGCCCGCCTGCGTTTGCCAGAGTGCAGCCGCAATCAGCACAATATCCTGCCGACGACAGCCACCCTTCGCGAGAGCATGCGTACATCGGTATCGAGAAATTACGAACTTCGCGCAGTCATACTGAAAACGGGAATCCCGGAGAGGTCGCCGTTTTTCATTGCTGTCACAAAAAATTTATGACACTAATGTGACAAACATCAATCAGGCCTGATTTCACTCGATTTTTGTGCTTTCGATGCTGTCATAAAAGTGTCATATTCCTCGTCACCCTGCACTGATAACAAAAAGGACGTGGAACACACTCGCCAGTCCAGCTTCAGCGCAAGCATGAGGGCACCAGAAGCGAGTCCGTCACTTCGGCGTCGTTGATGGCACTCCACCCACGAGGCTGCCTGCGGTGACATGGACCGATTGACGGCCATTTTGTGATGACGAGGAAATCCGTGAAAAAAGAGCTCGAGAAAATCGCCATGATCGAGGATGCAACAAGACCTGCCCGCAGTGAACTCTTCCGTCTTGGCATGGCGCTGCTGTTTATCGTCGGTATCGTCCTGACCCTGATTTCCAGTGAAGGGGAAGTGAGTTTCATGCTCGTCATCGCGGCGATGATCGGCGGCTACATGGCAATGAACATCGGGGCCAACGATGTCGCCAACAACGTCGGCCCGGCTGTCGGCTCGCGGGCATTGACGCTGACCGGAGCGATCTTCATCGCCGCCATCTTCGAGGCATCGGGTGCCCTGATCGCCGGTGGCGATGTTGTCAGTACGATCAAGAAGGGCATCATCAATCCCGAGCTCATCGCCAATGCCGACATCTTCATCTGGCTCATGATGGCTGCATTGCTTGCTGGCGCCCTCTGGCTCAACCTGGCGACAGCGCTCGGTGCTCCGGTTTCGACAACGCATTCGATCGTCGGAGGTGTTCTCGGCGCCGGCATCGCGGCGGGCGGTTTCGGCATCGCGGACTGGGGCAAGATGGGACAGATTGCCGCGAGCTGGGTGATTTCACCCGTACTGGGCGGCATCATTGCAGCCGCCTTCCTCTACCTGATCAAGCGCACCATTACCTACCAGTCCGACATGCTCGAGGCGTCAAAACGCATGGTGCCGCTGCTGATCGGTATCATGGCCTGGGCATTCGGAACCTACCTGGTATTGAAAGGCCTCAAAAAGCTCTGGAAAGTCGACATGCCCGTCGCATTGCTCATCGGTTTTGCCCTCGCCGTGGTCATTTACCTCATCAGCAGGTCGATCCTGGTACGCAATGCCGCCAAACTCGAGAACACTAAGCGCGGCATCAACAGGATGTTTACGATACCGCTGATATTCGCGGCTGCGCTCCTGAGTTTCGCGCACGGCGCCAACGACGTGGCCAACGCCATCGGCCCGCTGGCCGCGATCAATGACGCCATCGCCCACGGCGGCATCATCAAGAAAGCAAGCATTCCCCTCTGGGTCATGATGGTCGGTGCAATCGGTATTGCTATCGGCCTGGCCCTCTATGGACCCAAGCTGATACGCACGGTCGGATCGGAAATCACCGAACTCGACCAGACACGCGCCTTCTGCATCGCTCTGGCTGCGGCGATTACCGTGATTATCGCGACCCAGCTCGGTCTCCCGGTCAGTTCGACACATATCGCTGTCGGGGCCGTGTTCGGTGTCGGTTTCCTGCGCGAATATCTCAAGGCGAACTATGCCCGCATCATCGACGAGATCGAAAACCATCACCAGGGCAGGGACGGCGCTGAAGTCGAGGAATTTCTCGAACGTTTCCACAAGGAAACAATCGAAGGCAAGCGCCAGATGCTGCAACAGCTCAAGGAGCACCGTGCATCGGCAGATCTGACCAAGAAGGAACGCAAGGGCCTCAACAAAATCTACCGGACAGAACTCGTGAAGCGCTCGGCATTGCTGAAAATTGCCGCCGCCTGGGTGATCACGGTGCCCGTATCCGGCCTGCTGGCCGCCGTACTCTTTTTCACGATTCGCGGCATGATGCTGCCCTGAGCCGTGTCTTCGTGAGCAACACGCCTGTGAATCCAAGAGACTGATGCTGCGAAAAATCCTTCTCCCGGTTATCTTCACCGTACTGGCATACGGCTTCTGGATCAGCCCCGATCTGAAGGATATCGCCGCTGGTGTCGCGATCTTCCTGTTCGGTATGCTGTTTCTCGAAGAGGGGTTCAAGGCCTTTACGGGCGGCGTTCTCGAAAGCCTGCTCAAGCGCACCACGGACAAGCTCTGGAAAAGCCTGAGTTTCGGCGTCGTCAGCACGACGCTGATGCAGTCGAGTTCACTGGTCTCTGTGATCACGATCTCCTTCCTGAGTGCCGGGCTCCTCGGACTCTCGGCAGGCATCGGTATCATCTTCGGGGCCAATCTCGGCACCACGACAGGCGCCTGGCTGATCGCGGGACTCGGGCTCAAGGTCAATATCTCCGCTTTCGCCATGCCCATGCTGGTATTCGGCATTATCCTGGTCTTCCAGTCCTCGAAAGGACTCAAGGGGGCAGGCTATATCCTGGCCGGGCTCGGCTTCCTGTTTCTCGGCATCCACTACATGAAAGAGGGCTTCGAGGCATTCAAGGGGTCGATCGACCTCTCCGCCTACGCCATCCCGGGCCTGCGTGGACTGCTGATCTATGCACTGCTCGGCATCCTTGCCACCGTTATCATGCAGTCGAGCCACGCGACGCTGGTGCTGATCATCACGGCGCTGGCCGCCGGCCAGATCACCTACGAGAACGCCCTGGCGCTCGCGATTGGCTCCAATGTCGGTACCACCATCACGGCGATCATCGGCGCCATGGGCTCCAATGTCGAGGGCCGGCGGCTCGCCGGTGCGCATCTGGTGTTCAATGTCGTCACCGGTCTCGTTGCGATCCTGCTGATCGGGCAGTTCATGGCCATGGTCGACTACCTTTCCATGGAATTCGGTATTGCCGATGACGACTACACGCTGAAACTGGCAGTGTTCCATACGCTGTTCAACCTGGCGGGCATCGTCCTCATGCTGCCCCTGATCAATCTGCTTGTCAGCGCCCTCGAAGCCTTCATCAAACCCAAAAAGCGCAAGGTCAGCGAGCCGCGTTACCTGAACGAATCCGTTCTCGAAATGCCGGACACGGCGATCGAGGCGGTTCGCAGGGAGATCGGGCACCTGTTCGATAACGCTTTCGATGTCATGGCCTATGCGCTGAACTTCAATCCCGTCTCGCTGCGTTCCGACGAGCCGATGGCAGAGGTTGGGGCGATGCCCGGCAAGGTTCATCAAATTGACATAGACGGCCTGTATGATCGCAAGATCAAGTATCTCTACAGTGCGATCAACGCCTTCATCAGCCGTGTGCAGACCGTTTCCTCAGCGCAACAGAACGATGAACTCTACAGGCTGCGCCAGGCGAGCAGGGACATCGTCGAGTCGGTCAAGGCCGTGAAGCACCTGCAGAAAAACATGGTGCGTTATCTGGCCTCACCGAATGCCGAGATCCGAGACCAGTACCTGAATATTCGCCTGCAGCTCGGTATGTTGATGCGGGAAATCAGCCACATCGAGTCGAGCGAGGATCCGGATCTTCTGCTCCTGTCACTGGACAATCTCAAGGTGAGAATTCGCCGCAACGATGTGCTCATGACAGGTGTGATCGACGAGAAAATCCGCAAGAACCTGATCACCGCCGAGATGGCGACATCGCTCATGAACGACAACGGCTATGCCATCGATATTGCCGATAACCTGGTCGAAATGGCGCGAATCATGTTCCTCCCGACCGAGTCGATCGTGCGCGAGGGTGCTTACGATCTGGCCCTCAGTGACAGGGATATCGACGCCATATTCACAATCGACAATCAGGCAAGCGGCAAGACCGCGTCCGGAGGAGGGTCCTGATCATGGAAAATCTGCTCAAGAAGCTCAACAAGATGCTCGATCAGGATCGCGAGAAACAGCAAAAGAAAAAGGACAAGCTGAAGGATCTGCTCAAGAAAATGCACAAGCGCAGTAAAGAGTTCAGGAAGCAACTCGAGAAAGAGAAGGATCCTGCAGTTCGCGAGCAGCTGGAACAGGACCTGAGGATTCTGAAGATCCAGCGCAAGAAGGCCATCGCGCTCTGCAAGGAAATCAAGTGCAAGAAATAGGCGCTGCGGACTGATTTTCCTCTGCGGCCCGAATATCCATCAGCATCGCAGCTTTCGGCCCGTGCCCGGTTTCCGGTAAGATGAGAATCGGAAAATAGGCTTACCCAACTGGTTCCGGTACATGGTCGTTACTCACCAATCCCTCAGTCAAGACGAAAAAGACATTCACCTGCTGATCCACGAAATCGGTCGTGCGGTCTACAGGGCATTTCAACACGCGACCGATGCCTTTCTCGAGTATAATGCCGGACTTGCCGCCGAAGTAATCGATGGTGACGCCGAGATCAACGCGATCTGCGCTCGTATCGAGGAGAAATGTTTTGTCACGATCGCCCTGCGACAGCCAGTGGCAAGCGACCTTCGCGACCTGCTTGCCAGCATGCACATTGCCCAGGAATATGAACGCATCGGGGACTACGCGGCGGATATCGCGCGCAAGGTTCTGGAGGTGAGCAGTGTGCCGAGGAAAGAGTGTCGAGATGATTTCCAGCTCCTGACCGATCTCTGCATGCTGATGCTCAGGCAGGTACGCGACCTTCTGGAAAAGCCGGACGAAGAGGCGGCACGCACACTCGCAGCGGAAGACGACAAGGTGGACGAGGCGGAAAAGCACCTGGTCCAGAACCTGATCCGGCAGATGCGGGACGAACCATCGACCATCGAGAACTGCGTCAGTGCAATCGCTGTGGCGCACAAGATGGAGCGCATCGCCGACAGGATCACCAATATCGCTGAACAGATTATCTTCTCAGCCAGCGGCAAGACCGTCGAACTTGGATAAGATACCATGCGCCTGAACAGATTTCTCGCCACCAAGAAGGGGCTCCTGATCGTTCTCTTGATCGCTCTGTTGATACTGGCTATCGTGATCCTCGCAGTCCCATACGTCTCTGCCGGCTGATTGCTGCAAAGCCCCCGCAAAGGGCCGTCTGGTTTTCGGATCACTCGCCGTGTAGCCTGTAGGGCAAAGGGGGCTGGCATTGGAGGAATGCGTGAGATTCACAGGTGTGCAGAGGTCGATGTTCCTCTCACTGGCGATGTTTCAGGTAGACGCACCCGCATCTTCACACAAGATTCCGGCCGGGGTACCTCATGTCAAAAACTCTTTGCTCAAAA
>JARRMY010000012.1:0-61585 GCA_037385505.1 Gammaproteobacteria bacterium
TAGGCCTCGTGCTTGTCGAGCGTGGCACGGAAATGGAGATCGTCGCGCTGCAGGAAGGCCGCGATCTCCTCGTCGACGATCGGCGAGCGCCCCGCGTTCAGCAGCTCGACCTTCTCCGGCACGATGTCGAGCGCCACCACCTCGTGGTAGGGCGCCAGCAGCATGGCGTTGGAGAGCCCGACGTAGCCGGTTCCGGCAATGGCGATCTTCATGTCAGACAAATTTCCTCGTTATCCCCTTCAAAACGCATGACTCACACGGCATGCGCGACGTGCTGATCAGTGGTGATCCGCGGCCTGGATTTCATCGATGCGTCCCTGGAAGGCCAGCAGATAGAAATCGACGATATGTTCCCTGGAAAAGAGCGCATCCAGCGTTTCATTGGCATTCGCCACCAGCCGGTTCCCGAGTTCGGGGTCGACTCGAACCCGGTTGATCGCATCCACGAGAGCGTCGAGGTCATCGATATCGACGAGCAGGCCGTTGTCGCCGTCCCTCATGTACCACGAGGGCCCCTCGCTCCTGGTCGAGACGGTCGGCACGCCCGCCCTCCAGGCTTCCAGCACCACATTGCCGAGCGGCTCGTGCCTGGACGGCATGCAGAAGAGATCCGACGCAGCGACATAGTGGATGGGTTCATCGACCCAGCCCGGGAATCGCACCCGGTCGAGGACGCCCTCCTGCTGTGCCAGTTGTTGCAGGGCATCGAGTTCCTTGCCGTCGCCGAGCAGCCAGAGATAGGCGCCGGGAATGCGGGCGATGGCCCTGACGAGGAGATCCATGCCCTTGCGCGGCACGAACCTTCCGGAGGAAGAGACGACGAAGGCGTCTTCTGGTGTGTCCAGCAGTTGCCGGTCGACCGGCACGGGAGAGACCTCTCTTGGAAAATTCGATATCGTCACCACCGGCTTTTCCCAGCCGAGATTCTGGCAATGGACCCCGATGCCGGGAATGTTGCCGACAATGAAATCGCAGTACCTGAAGTGCTTCAGATGTCTCGGGAAGTCGCCGAGCCGCACGAACTTCACCGCATCTCCCGTCGCCGGAATCAGCCTCGCGGCGCGCGGCATCCATGCCAGGATGGCGTCCGGCTTCCATTCCCGCACCAGCTTCCTGACGCGCCACTCGAGCCACAGGCTCGTCGGGCTGATGCGCCTGTAGTTGTTCTCGATGATCTCGCCAAGGTGAGCGATCTCGCGCTTCCAGACACGCTTGGGGCGCATGACAAACCGCTGCTCCACGCCACGCTCTCCGAGCGCATTGACGAGGTTCACGAAGAAACGCTCGGCTCCGCCATCCTTGCCAAAATGCAGATGCAGTACCTTGAGTGACATCGATCAGGAGCCTTTCCAGCGGTGGTAATGAAGCTGGAGATTATACTTGATCTGGTAAACCAGGTTCCTGAGCGTCTGCACGAAGCGGGACCATCCCCCCCTTCTCGAGGACTCCCTGCGCTCAGACCCGATGGTTCCGGTCACGGTTTCCTGGTCGCCGACGCGGATCGGCGGCGGCAGGACCAGTGCGACCTTCAGGCCGGTTTCCCAGAAAAATTTCATCTCCTCGTCAACCGGCCTGAAAAACGGCAGCGTCCTCTCGACGAGTTTTTTCGCCGCCGACTGCCTGATGCCGTAGCCGATCAGGCAGGTCGGAATCTTGTAGGGTTCAACCAGTTCGAACGACTCGCCGAGGGGCCTTCTGGACAGGCAGCGCGGCGACTCGTCGAATGCAAACAGCTTGACCATGTCCCAGTCGCCGTCATCGCTGGAAAGCAGCGCCAGGATCTCCGGCAATGTGTCGTCGGCAAGCAGGTCGTCCTCGAAGATGAAGCCGCCCGCAGCCGTGCCGTCGGCGATGGCCTTCCAGGCATCGTAGTGGCTCAGGTAACAGCCGATCTCGGGCTTGACGAGGGGAAGCTTCGCCCGGCGCCTGTTCTGCTCCTCGTCATAGACCGAGGCGATTTCGGCCTCTGAGAGATCCCAGCCGTTGACGGCGTCGAGACGCTGCCATGCGATGGCCATGCGGGAGAACTGGCTTTCGACGCGCTGCAAGCGCCGCCTGTTCGCCGCGAGATTGATGACATAGGACGGCCAGGTACTCATGCGTGGAGAAGAGTGTTCGAAAATTCGGTGTGAATGGACATGGCTCAGGATTATCCCAGTGCGCCGATGCGATTGAAAGCGGACTGCAGCCTGACTGCAAAGGCATCGAGACCGAAATGCTTCCTGGCCATCGTCCGGTTCGCCTCGATGTCCACGGCCTCGGGCCAGATGATCTTCTTGCGATAAAGATGGTGCGGCAGCTCCAGGCGCCTCTCCTTCGGATACATCCAGGGCTGCAGCAATGTCAGGCCGCCACACATGCCGATCTCGGCAGCCACGACGCCCTGGGTTTCGCGGTGCGTCGGCAGGAAGAGATGCGTCTTGCGGTAGAAGGCGGCCAGCTCCTCGAAGGGATAGGTCTTGTAATCGCCCGGCGTCGCCGTGAAGTCGTTCTCGACGATACCATGCGCTGACTGGTACCAGACGCGCACATTCTCCCTGCTCTCGAAGAGTTCCCTGCACTGGTCGAGGATCTGCTGCACACATTCCCGTCTGCGCGGCATCCAGTGATCCACGAAGAGCGTGAAGGTGTCGTCGTGCTCGGGATAGAGCAGATCGTCGTTCACTCCCTGGCCGACATAGAAACAGCGCGAGCAGCGGTCCTGCATATGCGTCAGGACGTAATCGGCCCGCTTCGAGGAGCCCTGCAGATAATAGGCAAGCCGGCTCTTGACCTTGCTCGGCAGGTACTTCGTGCGGAAATCGACGACCTTGCCACCTGCCTCATGCAACAAGTCGACGAGTTCGGGACGGCGCCGGAAAAGCTCGTCGCCAACACCGAGAAAAAGAACATAGCCGTCGAGATCGGCGCTCTCGCAGGCTTCGGGCGGCATGACATCGAACTCCAGCCCGAGCGACGAGAGCGCTCTCTGGACATTACGCATGAAGACGCCGGAGTATTTTTTCTGGCCGCTATAGCCAATGAGCAGAAGACGTGGCGCTGACATATCATTTGACACTCGCTAGTTATCGGTTTTTAGCGAACTCTCCGGTAGAACGAAACACAAGAGTCAGACAACCCGGGCTCATACAGAAAAGAGATGATCAAATGACTATGGTCACACAATATGACAGCGTACAATTCCATCTATGCGCACCTCGATGTCTGATGAAACAGGAAATTCCAGGCACCTTGTCTTGGTCTGATTAAAGACTGCGTTCTGTCAAGCACGAAAGCAATCACATCGTATTTGATCCTTCTGTGAAGAATAAAACAAGGCTCCATGACTGCCTCAAGAACATTCAGACCCGCAAAGCAGACACAGAATCTGGCAATGCGTGATTGTTATCCGCTCCTGTTTCCCCCCTGTTTTGCGACGATCCGGTGAAACAGATGCGCTCAACACCCTTGACCGGCGACACGCAATGCCTGTGATCAACGACGACATGCCTTACAGCCTGGGGTTGCACCTGGGGGCACATCGCACGGCATCGACGACGCTGCAATTGATCATGGATGAAAATGAAGAAGCACTCGCTGCGAGCGGCCTGAAGATCCTGACGCCTCCGGGCAAGGGGCGCAGAAAAGACCTCTCTGTCCGAAATTTCTCGAATCAGATATTTCGCTGCTGCAATCGACGTCTGCTCGGAAAGATCAAGTACCGTCGCCGGGCAACAAGCATCATGCAGGAGCTTGTTGGCCAAAATCGACATGAGCGCTTGCTGCTTTCGGACGAGAACCTGCTCGGTCCGATCCACGAGCGATTCGCTGACGGAATTTATCCGAAAAGCTACTGCTGCCTTGTCGAAACACGGCGATGCCTCGGGCACATTCCGGATATTGCGTTCCTGTCGGTTCGAGACTACGCAAGCTTCTTCAAGTCGGCATATGCCATGCGGGCACTCTACGATCCCAACTTCTTCCCGACCGAAGACAGCCTGACCAGAGAGGAATGGACACACTTCTCTCGCGGGTGGGACGCGCTTGTTTCGGATATCAAGGCAGCACTGCCTCAAACACTGCTAGTCGTTACCGTCTTCGAAGATGGACCGGTCGATAAAATGCTGCAGGCCATGCTCGGCAAGGAAGCTTCTGCCTCCTTGCAGATTCCAGCAAATCAACATGTCAATACAGCGCCAACGCAGGAAGCGATCGAATACGCCCTGTCGCACAAGCATGCCGATGGTTATTCTGCTGATGAGGTCATCGACCGCTTCTCACATGGAGAGACATTCACGCTCTACACTCAGGAGATCGCAGAGCAGCTGTCTGATCGCTACCGCACAGACCTTGAAAAAATCAGGGCCATGCCCGGCGTGGCCCTGCTGTGAGCCATGCTGCCGGGCGAGCGTATCCGCATGGCTCGCGTGTCCGGTTCGCGTGCCTGTTCAGACAGCGATGCGATCCCGTTTTTCGTATGAATGGCGCCGGGTTGAACTGGCATTCACGAGACCTTGAGAGAGGTGGCTCATGACATGGTCCTTGACCAGACTTCTTCCGCCCGGGCTGTTCATCAGGCTAAAAGCCACGAAGACCATCAGAAGGGCCTTTTACATGCGCGGTTTTGACCAGTTTGACCCGGGCGAACTCAACCGGAACATCTATGTTTTCTGGGACAGCGGGATCGAGAACGCACCGGAGATCTGTCGATATTGCGTCGACAGCTGGCGCATCCTGAATCCCGACTGGCAGGTCATCACCCTGGACAAGGACTCTGCCAACGAGGTGGTCGACAGATCAGGCCTGCCAGAGGGGTTCCAGACAGCCCATTATGCGGATGTTTTGCGAACGCGACTCCTGAACAAGTTTGGTGGGGTTTGGATCGATGCGACCCTCTTGTGCCGCGAGCCCCTGGATGACTGGCTGACGATGATGTTCAACCAGACGGGTTTTTTCGCTTTCTCGAATCCGGGACGGGATCGCCTGATTTCAAACTGGTTCCTGGCGGCAACCGCCGGTTCCGAATTGATTTCCGGCTGGGATGACGCCGTCGATGCCTACTGGAAGAAGAGAAAATCACTATCGCCTGCCTATTTCTGGCATCACTACCTCTTCGACCACATGGTGAGATCCTCGAAAGAAAAACAGGAAGCATGGAGACATGTTCCGCACCTGAGTGCTGTTCCGCTTCACGTTGTCCAGAGAAAAATGCAGGAAGGCGCGCTGACAGACAAAGAAGCTAGAATCGTTCGCACCACGCCCGTGCAGAAACTGACTTACAAATACGGGACGTCCAAACAGGAGCTGATCGGGATGCTTGGCGATCTTTTGGATGAAAGGCTGTTGTGAACAGCTTTTTCTTTCATCCTCATCTCACGAAACAGCGCTTCTCAAGCTTCCTGCAGGGGCCCGTCAGAATGATCCTGACTTGCCTTGCGTATGAGAGGAGCGAGGGATGCCGAACTCACGAATCTTACTGAAGATTCGAATACCGGAGACCTCTCCAGCAACTCCGCATTATGGAGTATCTGTTTGTAATAGAGGCCCTCGCCGGCATGCTGGCCGCGGTTGGCGATGTACTCGATACCGGCAACGCCTTTCGTGAACTTGAAATGCAGGAATGCCGCAATCGACTCGGATGTCCTGAGCCTTGCAGTCACCGCATGTGCCCCGCCGGAAAACCGCATTCCCCTGCTCCACTTCAGCAGGCCGATCTTGCTGCAGACAAAGGGCTCCGAGGAGAAGAGGGAACGCGTGGTTCTTCGCGCCAGACTGTTCATGAACCGATCGAACGGGCCGGGATTCAGGGGCCGTTTCATATGGGCGTACTTCCTCAGCATCAGGGCCTGAAAGCCTGCGGCGGAAGAGGAGCGGCTGAAAAAAAGGCGGTCGCGCATGCCGCCGAACGCGAGGATGCGCGGTGTCGGATACTTTTTCAGAAAACGCGTCGCCGGTGGCAACAGCCTGTAACCCGTGACCGGGTCTGTATCGGCATCGAAATAGGGGAAGGCCTCGAGCAGCCCGCCGCCAGCGTAATGGTGCCCGGACAAGGGCTTGTCCGCATACATATCGACCATGATCGTGAGCAGCGCCTCTGCGCCCTCGGCTTCCAGCAAGCCCGTCAACCCCGCCAGGTCGAGCCTTTCCATGTCATGGTAGACAAAGTGCTCGTCCAGGTCCGGCACCATCACCCAGCGCCCGTCGGCGTAGCTATCGAGAAGATCACTGCGCCATTCGCGCTTGTGCTCCTTGTAGCTGGACCACTCCTCGGGCTCGAACAGCGTCACATCCGGCTGCCGCTCGAGCAGTTCACGCGAACCGTCATCGGAGCGGTCATCGACGATGAAAAAGGCGACATTCCCCAGGGAGCGGTAGTGCTGCAGAAAATCCGGCAGGATGTTCTTCTCGTTGTGCAATAGCGCGATACAGGGAATGCTTCCGGGTGCGGATTTTTCATTGCCGAGGAGTTTCAGGTATCTGGATGTGAATTTCATTGCATGGTTGCGTGTCTGTCGTGGTGGCTCCGATCGACTGGCAACGGCATCTGGAACCTCCACCTGAATCAGAAGTTGCCGCTCAGCGGGATGTGAGTACGTTGCGAAACGAAGAGCCTGCCCAGATGACGCACACCCATCCGCAACTGGGAAAGCAGCCTTCTCGACTTGAAGCCGTACCACTGCGGATCCGAGCAACACCGAAGCTGCCGGTCATGTTTGCCACTGTCGATGAACGATCTTGTCTGCAGTGGCGGCATGATGCCGTACGTCTCGCACATGTCCAGCTGCAGAGCCAGCGCGGGATCGCATTGATAGCTTTTCAAGGCGTATGTCGAAGAGATGACCGCATCGGCAAGCCCGGAATAGTTGCGGCAGCGCTCCAGAAGCTTTTTCGCACCCGCAGGCCAGAGGATGTAGGCGGCAGCCCCCGTCCTGTCCTGGTAGAGCCTCCTGACTGGAATCTCCTTCGATGCCATTTTCTTGCCGACGATTTTCTTTCGCCCCCTGACCTCGAGAGAGAGGTGATCGGCCCAGTCGATCGATTCACAGCTGGAGAGAAAGCCAGGCACAGCGGATGACAGCACGGCGTCGTCCTCGAGAATCAGGAAGGGGCGGTTTTCATCGAGGACGGTTTGCCAGGCGCGCTTGTGACTCAGAAACGCCGCCTTCTCGGTATCCCTCAGCGGTCGCTGCCACGTCTTCCAGTAAGGGGCATCGGCGGGCGGATCGAGCTGCGCGGTCGTGATTGCCTCCAGGCGGCGAAAATCGAGCCTGAGGCGCTGCATCTGCGCCTGCTGGAAATCCATGCGCGTCGTGGCTTCCGGGAGATTGATGATCAATACCTGCATGGATCAGGCCGCGGCGATCCGGCTCACTCGACCCAGTAGCGCTCGATCCAGCGCGCGGGACGGAAGTGGCGGTACCACTTGCCGCTTTCGCCGCGGGCTGCAGCGTCGGGCTCTGGCAGTCCGTGGAACAGGATGATCCTGGCGCCAGCGGGGAGCTGCGGCTCCTTCCAGAAATTGAGCGGGAACGGCGGCAGGCAGTGGTACTTGAAGCTCGGGCACCACTCCTTTGGCCAGAACCTGAGCACGCCCTTCCTGTTCATGCGGTCGGAGAGGTAGGCCTGCTCGTTGCGGAACTCCTCGCGGATCTGCTCGAAGTGCTCGCGAAAATAGTCCAGCACGTCCGGATACTTGCCGATCTCGAAACGGTAGACCGAGGAGTTGCCGATGCGCTCCTTCTCCTTCTTCTGGTCGAAGGCGATGGCGAATTCGGCCTCGTAATCGAAGAAGCAGTCGATGCTGTCGACGATGACCACGTCGAGGTCGAGAAACAGTGTCTGCCCCTCGAGTCCGCCGAGTTCCGGCTGGAAGGTCGCGAGCTTCATCCAGCCGCGCTCGGGAAGACCGGAAGGGAGGTTCAGCGAGGGCAACGGCTGGATCTCGACCTCGGGCCGCACGCCCTCGCCGTTGTCGGTGAAGCAGACGAAACGAAAGGGGCGCGACAGGTTGCGCTCCACCATGCCATAGAGCCGGTTAACGTAAGCGGGGCCGTACTTGTCGCCCCACTTCATGCAGATGACGTTAACCACGCAGACAATTACGCATCAGTCTTTGAGTTCGTAGACGGCGCCGCAGTAGGGGCACTCGCAACGCTTCTCCTTCTCGATGGGCAGGTAGACCCGCGGATGCATGTTCCAGACCTCGTCCCCGGGACGCGGACAGGAGAGTGGCAGGTCGTCCTTCGTGACGACTATGACTTCTTGTTGCTGTTGTGCAGCGCTCATCGGGTTCCCCTCAACGTCTTTCTCGTACCTCTCGTCCGGATGATGTCAATCGGAATCAGCCTGATATCGCCCCCCGGGATGTTCGACAGGATCTCGCTCCTGCAGGGAATATCGAATGCTTCGTCCAGGGATCAACTCCGGATTCAACAGCCGGATTATAACCCATCGTCCATTCGTGGACCGACAAACCCGCACCGGGTGTCGGGGCAACAGCCTCTTTTCAAAGGCACAATCCGGAGATTCTTGACTCCAATCAGGCGAGCCTTAGTCTCCCGGCTATTCGGGAACCGTCATTCCCGCCCTGTACAAGAGACAATAGAATATGGCTATGAAAAAGTCATGGCTCGCACTGTTACGAGGCATTCACTGGCGTACCCGTCCATCTTTCAGTTCCTGAGCTTGTAGCCCGTCCTGAAGATCCAGATGACGATGCCGATGCAGATCGCGAGGAACAGCAGTGTCATGCCGAAGCTCAGCGCGACGTTGACGTCGGCGACGCCGTAGAAGCTCCAGCGGAAGCCGCTGATGAGGTAGACGACAGGGTTGAAGAGCGTCACCGCCTGCCAGAACGGCGGCAGCATGTCGATGGAGTAGAAGGTGCCGCCGAGAAAGGCCAGCGGCGTGATGACCATGAGCGGCACGATCTGCAGCTTCTCGAAACCCTCGGCCCAGATGCCGATCAGGAATCCCAGCAGGCTGAAGGTGACGGACGTCAACACCAGGAAGCCGAACATCCAGAGCGGGTGCTCGACGCTGTAATCGACGAAGAAACGCGCCGTGACGAGGATCAGGATGCCGATGAAGACCGACTTGGTCGCCGCGGCGCCGACATAGCCTGTCACGATCTCGATGGGTGACAGCGGCGCCGAGAGGATCTCGTAGATGGTGCCCGTGAAGCGCGGGAAATAGATGCCGAAGGAGGCGTTGGAGATGCTCTGGCTCAGGAGCGTCAGCATGATGAGCCCCGGGATGATGAAGGCGCCGTAGCTGATGCCGTCGATCTCGACCATGGCCGAGCCGATGGCCGAGCCGAAGACCACGAAGTAGAGCGTCGTCGAGAGCACCGGCGAGAGAATGCTCTGCCCCAGCGTCTTGAAGAAGCGCCGCATCTCGAAGATGTAGATGGCGCGGATGCCGTAGAGATTCATGACCTGTCACTCACGAGGCCGACGAAGATCTCCTCGAGCGAACTCTGGCGCGAGTGGATATCGACGAAGTCGATCTCCTGCTCCTGGAGCGTTTTTAGCAAGCCGGGGATATCCGACTGTCCGTCGCGCGCGTCGAAGCTGTAATGCAGCTCATGGCCGTCGTGGACGAGTTCGATGCCGTAACCCGCGAGCGCCGCGGGCAGGGTCTCCAGCGGCCGGGCCAGCAGGATGCGCAGCTCGCGCTTGCCGAGCTTGTCCATGAGCGCCTGCTTCTCCTCGACGAGCACGATCTCGCCCCGGTTGATGATGCCGATGCGGTCGGCCATCTCCTCGGCCTCCTCGATGTAGTGCGTCGTCAGGATGATGGTCACACCCTCTTCGCGCAGCCCGCGGATCATTTCCCACATGTCGCGGCGCAGCTCCACGTCGACACCGGCCGTGGGTTCGTCGAGGAACAGAATCTTCGGCTCGTGCGACAGCGCCTTGGCGATCATGACCCTGCGCTTCATGCCGCCGGAGAGCGTTCTGAGCATGGACTTGCGCTTGTCCCACAGCGACAGCGTGCGCAGGATGCTCTCGATGTACTGCGGGTCGGGCTTGCAGCCGAAGAGCCCGCGGCTGAAGCTGACCGTGTCCCAGACGGTTTCGAAGGCGTCCGTGGTGAGCTCCTGCGGAACCAGGCCGATCAGCGACCGGCTCCTGCGATACTCCCTGGCGATGTCGTGGCCGCCCGCCAACACCTTGCCGTCGGTGAACTGCACGATGCCGCAGATGATGCTGATGAGTGTCGTCTTGCCGGCGCCGTTCGGCCCGAGCAAGGCGAAGATCTCGCCCTTCTCGATCTCGAGATCGATCCCTTTCAATGCCTGGTAGCCGGACTTGTAGACCTTGTCGAGGCTGGAAATGGAGATGACGGGTTGCATGCCTGGGGTGTATGTCGATTTGCGTGATTGACCAGTCGCCAACTCTAGCGCAAAACGCGCCTCGAAAAACGGGCTTCTTCGAGGGTCTCTGCCCATTCGCAGCCGCCATGGGGTCCTCAGGGCAGATGGCATGCGGGGTTTTGCGCCATGAAAACGGGGGGCGAAGCGACCCGCTCCCGCTCCTCGAAGCCCGTCGGTCAGGCGCCCCGATTCTGTAAAGGCTGCGGACAAATGCCACTTTCTCGAGCTATTGAATTAACATAGTGTTCCGATAGTCATTCATACTCCCGGAAGTCCCCCATGCCAGATAATCCGCCGAGCGCCCCCGATGCGACCCTGTTGATCGCACCGGGTTGTCCGCATTGTCCAAAGGTTCTCCAGACCCTGTCCGACTTCATCAAGCGCGGCGAAATCGGCTCGCTGGAAGTCATCAACATTGCCATTCATCCCGAAGCCGCGGAAAAGGCCGGCACGCGCAGTGTTCCCTGGACAAGAATTGGCAGCTTCGAGCTCGTCGGCGCGCTGACGCCGCAGGAGATTCGCGAGACCATCGACAAGGCCGGGCGCGCCGACCCCGTCGAGCACCTCGTGCACCTGCTCGAGACCAGCAGGCTCGGGGAATGCATCGCAGCCGTGACGGCCGAGCCGCAGACGCTACCTGCGCTGGTCTCCCTGCTCGACGACCTCGACACGCCGATGGCCGTGCGCATCGGCATCGGCGCCCTGCTCGAGGAACTGCCGGCCGCGCAAGTCGCATCCGCCGAGGATGCCCTGACGGCGCTGACGGGCTCGCAGCACCACTCCGTGCGCGCCGACGCCGCGCACTACCTCTCCCTCGTCGATACCGACACGAGCCGCGAGACGCTGCGCGGACTGCTCGAGGACCAGAGCGACGAGGTCAGCGAGATCGCGCGGGAATCCCTCGAGGCGCTGGCGTCATGAGCGGCCAGGTGCGCAATCTCCTCGCGGCCGGCGCCGTGCTCGGCTTCCTGTTCGTGGCGCTCGGAGCTTTCGGCGCGCACGGGCTGAAAACAGTGATGTCGGCCGAACAGCAGGCCTGGTTCAGGACCGGCAACCTCTACCTCGGCATCCACGCCATGGCCATGCTCTTCGCCGGCATCCTGCACCATCTCTTCCGCACCAGGACGATCGCCGTTGCCGGCTGGCTCTTCTTCGCGGGAGTCCTGGTCTTCAGCGGCACGCTGTTTCTCATGGCGCTCGGCGGACCACGCTGGCTCGGCGCTGTCACGCCGATCGGCGGCACCCTCTTCCTGATCGGCTGGGGAACGCTGGTTGTCGGCATCCTGAAATCGCGAGCCTGATCAACGACCATTTTCGGACGCAGAGGTCGCTGAAGCGCAAGGGACGCAAGGGATCATCAACAGTGATTGACGACCAGGCTGCAAGGGAAGCCGGGCAATCGCCTGCATGGAGAATCATGCCAGCCGAAAGGCTGGCATTTCCGGTTCACGGAACCGCTCTGCGTCCTTTGCGGAGCTTTGCGTTCCCTGCGTCCCTCTTCTCAGGCCCGGAGTGGAAAATCAGATGTGCAGGTAGGCCATGATCAGCGTCGGGAAGAAGCCCAGCACGAGCATGGCGATGCCGTTGATGCCGAGCGTGAGCTGCGCCGCGCCGCCGACCTCGACCGGCGCATCCTCGTACGGCTTGTCGAAGTACATGAACTTGACGACGCGCAGGTAGTAGAAGGCGCCGATGATCGAGAAGGCGACCGCGACGATGGCGAGCCAGGTCATGTCGATCGAGACCACGGCGTCGAGCACGAACAGCTTGGCCCAGAAACCGACGGTCGGCGGCACGCCGGCCATGGAGAACATGATCAGCAGCATGCTCGCGGCGAGCCAGGGATGCCGGTCGTTGAGCCCCTTGAGCTCGTGCAGCTGGTCGACGGTCTTGCCCTTGCGATCGAGCGCGACAAGGATGCCGAAGCCGCCGGCCGCCATGGCCGCGTAGACGATGGCGTAGAACATTGCGGCCTTGTAGCCCTCCGCGGTGCCGGCCAGGATCCCGAGGAAGATGAAGCCGACGTGGGAGATGGTCGAGTAGGCAAGCATGCGCTTGATGTTGTCCTGCGCGATGGCGACGATGTTGCCGAGCGCCATCGACAGCACGGCGAGGATCACGAGCATCATCGACCAGTGTTCCGTCAGCGGCCCCATGCCCTCGACGAGCACGCGCATCGCGAGGCCGAAGGCCGCGATCTTCGGCAGCGAGCCGAGCAGCAGCGTGACCGGCGTGGACGCGCCGTCGTAGACGTCGGGCGCCCACATATGGAACGGCACGGCGCCGAACTTGAAGGCGATGCCGATGACGACGAAGACGAGGCCGAAGACGAGAACGGTCTCGTCCATGGTGCCGGCCGTCAATGCAGCGGCGACGCCCTGGAAGTCGAGCTTGCCGGTCGCGCCATAGACCATGGAGATGCCGTAAAGCAGCAGGCCCGAGGCGAGCGCGCCGAGCACGAAGTATTTCATGGCTGCCTCGGCGCCCCTCGAAGAGCTGCGGCAGAAGGCGACCAGGGCGTAGAGGCAGAGCGTCAGCAGCTCGAGGCCGAGGTACATGGTCAGGAAGCCGTTGGCCGAGATCATGATCATCATGCCGAGGATCGCGAACAGGCCGAGCATCAGGAACTCGGCGCGCCACTCGCCCTGCTTCCTGAGCCCTTCCCTGCCGTAGATGAAGACCGGGATGGCGATCACCAGGAGCGCGATCTTGAGCGTGTCGCTCATGGCGTCGCGGATGTAGGTGGCCTCGAAGACGATCTGGCGCTCCGGACCACCGGAGTAACCGACGGCGACGATACCGGCGATCAGGGTCGCGATCGTCAGCGTGTAGGACCAGATGCGGTCCTTGTCGCGCGGCGAGTAGAGATCGACGAGCAGCACCAGCGAGGCGCCTGCCAGCAGGACGATCTCGGGGAGAACCGGGATGAGTTGTGAGTGATCGAAAGTCATTGCCGCGCCCTTACAGTTTCGAGACGGTAATCTGTTCTACGAGGTTGGTCACGGTGACATCCATGACATCGATGAGCGGCGCCGGCCAGAGGCCCAGCAGCAGCACCATGACGGCGAGCGTCGTCAGCACGAAGGCCTCGCGCGCATTGATGTCCTGGAGCCCCGCGACGCTCTTCTTGTTGACGTCGCCGAAGATGACGCGCTTGACCATCCAGAGCGTGTAGGCCGCGCCGACGATGAGCGTCGTCGCCGCCAGCAGCGCGAACCAGAAATTGGCGCGGAAACTCGCGATGATGACCATGAACTCGCCGACGAAGCCGGAGGTTCCCGGCAGGCCCGCGTTGGCCATGGCGAACAGCACCGTGAAGGCCGCGAACCAGGGCATGACATTGACCACGCCGCCGTAGGCGCTGATCTCCCGCGAGTGCAGGCGGTCGTAGAGCACGCCGACGCAGAGGAACATGGCGGCCGAAATGAAGCCGTGCGACACCATCTGCACCATGCCGCCCTCGATGCCGAGCACGGCGCCGCTGGTGGCATCCGGGTTGGCGGCGATCATGAAGACGATGAAGAAACCGAGCGTCACGAAACCCATGTGCGAGATCGACGAATAGGCGATGAGTTTCTTCATGTCCTGCTGCACGAGCGCGACGAAGCCGATGTAGACCACCGCGATGAGCGACAGCAGGATGATGAACCAGTCGAGTTCGCGGCTCGCGTCAGGCGTGATCGGCAGGCTGAAACGCAGGAAGCCGTAGCCGCCGATCTTCAGCATGATGGCGGCCAGGATCACGGAACCGCCTGTCGGCGCCTCGACGTGCGCGTCCGGCAGCCAGGTATGCACCGGCCACATCGGCACCTTGACGGCGAACGCCAGCAGGAACGCGACGAAGATGAAGATCTGCTCCGTGAGGCCGAGCTTGAGGTCGTGGAACGCCAGGATCTCCATGCTGCCGGACTGGAAGTACATGTAGATCAGCGCGACCAGCATGAAGACCGAGCCGAGGAAGGTGTAGAGAAAGAACTTGATGGTGGCGTAGACGCGCCGCGGGCCGCCCCAGATGCCGATGATCAGGAACATCGGCAGCAGCATCGCTTCCCAGAAGACATAGAAGAGCATGGAGTCGAGCGCCGCGAAGACGCCGACCATGACGCCTTCCATGACGAGGAACGCGGCCATGTAGAGCGACGGCTTGTACTGGATCACTTCCCAGCCGGCGATCACCACGAGCACCGTGATGAAGGTCGTGAGGATGATCAGCGGCATGGAGATGCCGTCGATGCCGAGGTAGTAGTAGATGTCGTAGGTCGGGATCCAGGCCGCCCGCTCGACAAACTGCATGCTGGCCGTGGTGCTGTCGAACTGCGTCCACAGCGGCAGGCTCAGGAGAAAAGTCGCAATTGAAACAACCAGCGCCAGCCAACGCGAAACGTTGGGCGCCCTGTCTCCACTGCCGAGCACCAGCAGGCCGCCAATGATCGGCAGCCAGATCACAATGCTCAGAATCGGCCAGTCAGCAGTCATGCCTTACCCTTTAACTCAGTTGTTTTTATCGCAATGCAAACCAGTAGATCAGGCCGATCAGGCCGATGATCATGGCGATTGCATAGTGATTGATCAATCCTGTCTGCAGATAGCGCATCACGCCGGCAAGCTTGCCCACGCCGTGCGCCGATCCGTTGACGGCGACGCCGTCGATGGCGAACTGGTCGCCGCCCTTCCAGAACACCTTGCCGAGCAGGCGCGCGCCGCCGGCGAAGACGAACTGGACGATCTCGTCCATGTAGTACTTCTTGTCGAGCAGCGTGTGCAGCCAGTCGAAACGCACCTTGATCTCCAGCGCCCACTGCTTCTTGACCATGTAGAAAATGAACGCGGTCGCCAGTCCCAGGATCGAGAGGATGAACGGCAGGCCGGTCACGCCATGCGTCACGAAGGACATGGGGCCGTGGAAGTGGGAACCGACCTCGGCCAGCACGTCGTTCTCGCTCGCGACGAACAGGACATCCTTGAAGAAGTCGCCGAACAGCATCGGGCCGATCGTGAACCAGCCGATGACGACCGACGGGATCGCCAGCAGGATCAGCGGCAGGGTGACCACCCAGGGCGATTCGTGCGGTCTCGGCTCGTCATGCACAAGGTGGTGCTCCTGCGCTTCCGCATCGCCATGCTCGTCGAGCACGTCATGATGCGGCTCGAAGTGACGCGGCCCCTCGCCATGAAAGACCAGGAAGAACATGCGGAAGCTGTAGAGAGCCGTCACGAAGACGCCCGCGACGAGCAGCCAGTGCGCGTAGGTCGAGCCGAAGCGTTCGGCATGTCCAACCGCCTCGATGATGGCGTCCTTGGAGAAAAAGCCCGAGAAGAACGGGAAGCCGATCAGTGCCAGGGAACCGAGCAGCGAGGTGATCCAGGTGATCGGCATGTACTTGCGGATGCCGCCCATGTTGCGGATGTCCTGGTCGTGGTGCATGCCGATGATGACCGAGCCCGCCGCCAGGAACAGCAGCGCCTTGAAGAAGGCGTGCGTCATGAGGTGGAAGACGCCGGCCGCGTAGGCGGAGGCGCCGAGCGCCGTTATCATGTAGCCGAGCTGCGACAGCGTCGAGTAGGCGACGACGCGCTTGATGTCGTTCTGCACGATGCCGATCAGGCCCGTGAAGAAGGCCGTGGTGGCGCCGATGACGAGCACGAAGCTCAATGCCGTCTCGCTGAACTCGTAGAGCGGCGACATGCGCGCCACCATGAAGATACCGGCCGTGACCATGGTCGCGGCGTGGATCAGCGCGGAGATCGGCGTCGGGCCCTCCATCGAGTCGGGCAGCCAGATATGCAGCGGCACCTGTGCCGACTTGCCCATGGCGCCGATGAACAGCAGGATGCAGATGACCGTCATGAGCGACCAGCTCTCGTCGCCCATGATGTGGATCTGTGTGTCGGCGAAATTGCCGGCCTGCGAGAAGACCTCGGCGTAGTCGAGGCTGTTGAAATACATGGCCACGGCCGCGATGCCGAGCACGAAGCCGAAATCGCCGACGCGGTTGACGAGAAAGGCCTTGAGATTGGCGAAGATCGCCGTTTCCTTCTTGAAATAGAAACCGATCAGCAGGTAGGAGACCAGGCCGACCGCCTCCCAGCCGAAGAAGAGCTGCAGGAAGTTGTTCGACATGACCAGCATCAGCATCGAGAAGGTGAACAGCGCGATATAGCTGAAGAAGCGCTGGTAGCCCTCCTCGTGGGCCATGTAGCCGATGGTGTAGATGTGCACCATGAGCGACACGAAGGTCACGACCGCCATCATCATGGCCGTGAGGTTGTCGATCAGGAAGCCGATCTCGAAGCGCAGGCCGTCGCTGACCATCCAGGTGTAGACCGACTCGTTGTAGACCGGCGCGCCGTCGAAAGCGAAGACCTTCAGCACGTAGAGCGACAGCAGGCAGGAGATGCCCACGCCGAGGATGGTGACACTGTGCGCGCCCGTCCTGCCGATCTGGTTGCGCAGCAGGCCGGCAATGACGGAGCCGGCCAGCGGAGCAAGAACGATTGTGAGTAGTATCGCTTCCATCGCTTACCCCTTGAGCGTATCCAGGTCCTGCACATTGATGGTGCGGCGGTTGCGAAACAGCACGACCAGGATGGCGAGACCGATCGCGGCTTCGGCGGCTGCGACCGTCAGTATGAAAAAGACGAAGACCTGCCCCGTGATGTCGCCGAGATAGGCCGAGAAGGCGACGAAGTTGATGTTCACGGCGAGCAGCATGAGCTCGATGCACATCAGCAGCAGGATCAGGTTCTTGCGGTTCAGAAAAATGCCGATGACGCTCAGCGAAAAGAGAATCGCGGCGACGATCAGGTACTCGGTCAGAGAAATCACTCTTCGGCCTCCATCTTGACGATCCTCAGGCGATCCTTCTTCTTGACAACGACCTGGGTCGCCGGGTCCAGGTACTTGGTGTCGGGCCGGCGGCGCAATGTCAGGCTGATGGCCGCGACGATCGCGACGAGCAGGATCACGGCGGCGATCTCGAACGGGTAGAGATAGTTCGTGTAGAGCATCTCGCCGAGTTCCTTGGTGTTGCTGTAGTCGGCCCCGTGCCTGACGGGCGCGGCGAACTTGTCGAGACCGAAATGCTGCGGCCCCACGACCATCAGCAGCTCGACGATCATGAGCACGCCGATCAGGATGCCGAGCGGCATGTAGCGGATGAAACTCGCACGCAGCTCGGCGACCTCGATGTCGAGCATCATGACGACGAACAGGAACAGCACCATGACGGCGCCGACGTAGACGAGCACGAGCGTGATGGCGAGGAACTCGGCTTGCAGCAGCATCCAGAGCCCGGCGGCATTGAAGAAGGCCAGCACCAGAAACAGCACCGAGTGCACCGGGTTGCGGCGCGTGATGACCATGGTGGCGGCAAACACCAGGATGGCCGCGAAGACATAAAAAACGAATTTCTCGAAACTCATCGGTACTGCGCCTGTGCAGCACGGTCGGCCGCAATCTGTTCTTCGAAACGGTCGCCGTTGGCGAGCAGCTCTTCCTTCGTGATGACGCTGCCCTCGCGGCTTTCAAAGTGGTATTCGTAATGCCGCGTCTCGACGATGGCGTCGACGGGACAGGACTCCTCGCAGAAGCCGCAGAAGATGCACTTGAAGAGGTCGATGTCGTAACGCGTCGTGCGCCGCGAACCGTCATCGCGCGGCTCGGCCTCGATGGTGATCGCCACCGCCGGGCAGACGGCCTCGCACAGCTTGCAGGCGATGCAGCGCTCCTCGCCGTTCGGGTAGCGCCGCTGCGCGTGCAGTCCGCGAAATCGCGGCGACATGGGCGCGCGCTCTTCTGGGTACTGGATGGTGACCTTCTTCGCGAAGAGGTAGCGGCCGGTGAGGCCGAGGCCCTTCAGCAGCTCTAAGAGAAACAGGCTCTTGATGTAATTCGTCATCGCTTTCATCGTTCAGCCTCCTCAGTTCCACCAGGGTCCGATCCTGTAGACGACCGCGAGTGCGACGACCAGGATCCAGACGATGGTGATCGGGATGAAGACCTTCCAGCCAAGGCGCATGATCTGGTCGTAGCGGTAGCGCGGAAATGTCGCGCGGAACCAGAGCAGCGAGAACATGAAGACGAATGTCTTCAACAGCAGCCAGTGGAAACCGTCGCCGAGCAGCGCGCCGACGACCGGGATACCCGGAATCCAGGATTCGGGCAAGGGCGAGAGCCAGCCGCCGAAGAACAGCAGCGCCGTGAGCGCCGAGATCAGGATCATGTTGGCGTACTCGGCCAGGAAGAAGGCCGCGAAAGCCATGCCGGAATATTCGACATGGAACCCGGCGACGATTTCCGACTCGCCCTCCGCGACGTCGAAGGGTGCGCGGTTGGTCTCGGCCACGCCGGAGATCAGGTAAATCATGAACAGCGGGAACAGCGGCAGCCAGTACCAGTGCAGCATGCTGCCTTTCTGGGCATTGACGATGTCGCCGAGATTGAGGCTGCCGGCCGCGACCAGCACGCCGACGAGCGCGAAGCCCATGGCGATCTCGTAGGCGACGATCTGCGCGGCGGAGCGCATGGAGCCGAGAAAGGCGTACTTGGAGTTGGATGCCCAGCCCGCGATGATGACGCCGTAGACACCGAGCGACGTCAGCGCCAGGACGTAGAGCAGGCCCGCGTTGATGTCGGCCAGCACCACGCCCTCGCTGAACGGGAAGACGGCCCAGGCCGCGAGCGCCGGCCCGAGACCGAGCAACGGCGCGAGCAGGAACAGGAACTTGTTGGCGCGCGTCGGCAGCACGATCTCCTTGAACATGAGCTTCAGCGCGTCGGCGATCGGCTGCAGCGATCCCTTGATGCCGACGCGGTTCGGGCCGATGCGCACCTGCATGTAGCTGATGACCTTGCGCTCGGCGAGCGTGTAGTAGGCCACCATGAGCATCAGCGGCAGGATGATCGCGACGATCTTGACGAGGATCTGGATGACCTCGGGCAGCCAGTTCCAGAAATCGATCACCCAGCTCATGACGCCTTCTCCACCGTGACTGTTCCGCAGCTTCCGCCAACCTCTTCACTGCCAGGCACGCCGCTCGGGTACCAGACGCAGTCGGGCGGCACGCGTTCGTCGAGGACGAGCGTGGAGGCGGCGCTGGCGTCGCCCTGCTTCAGCACGGCGTCGTCACCGTCGGCAAGGCCGAGCGTCTTCGCCGTCGACGGATGCATGCGCATCGCCCAGGCGCCGTCGGCCGTGGCGTGCAGCGGCGCGGCGCGGCGCGTGATGCCGTCCAGCATGTAGGGAGCGCGCGTGGCGATGCGCTCGAGGCCGCCGGATGCCATCTGCTGTTGCGTGCCGCCCGGCGTGATGCTGTTGGCTGTCAGCTCCGTGGCGCGCGCGAAGACCTCGTCGCGAACCTGCTCGCTGCTGGCGTAATCCATCTCCTCGATCCCGAGCAGGTTGCCGAGTACGCGCAGCACCTTCCAGGCCGGGCGCGCATCGCCCTTCGGCTCCGCGATCCCGCGGAAGCTCTGGCGGTCGCCCTGGCAGTTGACATAGGTGCCGGAAGTTTCCGTGAAGAGAGCGACCGGCAACAGCACGGTCGCTGTCTCCTCGAGCGCCGGCGTGCGCCAGGCCGTCAGCGCCACGACGTTGCCGCTGCCGGCAATCGCAGCGGATGCCGCCTTGCCCTGGATGCAGTCTAATTCGGGCTCGATGCCGACGAGCAGCCAGCCGCGCTTGCTGCTATCGATGATGGTCGCGCGCGCATCGGCGTTGACCGCTCCGGCCAGCCAGGCGCCCGTGGCGTTCGCGCCGCCCGTCAGGAAACCGAGCGTCGCGCCTGTCTCAGAGGCTAGATCGGCGGCCGCCTTGCAGATCAGGCCGTAGTCGGGGTTGGCCGCGGCCGTCTCGCCGACGAGCACGACGGCGTTCTGCGCCTCCGCGAGCACCGACCTGATGGCGGCATTGTCGAGGGCGCCCGCCAGTGCGGAAGGCGCCGCGACGACCGAATGGGCCAGCTCGACATTGGCTTCGAAATCCACCGGGTTGACGGCCATGATGCTGGCGCCGCGCAGCGCCGCCTTGCGGATGCGGTGATTGACGAGCGGCTGCTCCTTGCGCACGTTGGCGCCGACGAGCAGGATGGCGTCCGCCATCTCGAGCTCGGCCAGCGTCATGCCGAGCCACGGCGTCGACTGGGTATGCCGGAAGTCCGCCTGCATCAGGCGATGGTCGATCGCATGGCTGCCCATGGCGGCCGTGATCTTCGCGGCCAGCGCCATCTCCTCGAGCGTCGCCGACGGCGACACGAGCGTGCCGAGGTGATCCTCGCCGCCGCGCGTGATGGCGATAGTGTCAGCGGCCTTCTTCAGCGCCTCTTCCCAGGTCGCCTCGACCCACTTGTCATTGTCGCGGATCATCGGGACCGTCAGGCGGTCCTCGCTGTTCAACCCGCTGTAGCTGTAGCGGTCGCGGTCCGAGATCCAGGTCTCGTTGATGGCCTCGTTCTCCTGCGGAACGACGCGCAGGACTTCTCCGCGCCGCGTGTGCATGTAGATGTTGGAGCCGACGCAGTCATGCGGCGCGATGGATGGGTGCTGGTTCATCTCCCAGGCGCGCGCCTTGAAGCGGAACGGCTTCGAGGTCAGCGCGCCGACCGGGCAGAGATCGATGACGTTGCCGGAGAGCTCGGAGCTCATGGCATGGGCGACATAGGTGCCGATCGTGGTGTGCTCGCCGCGCCCGGTCGCACCGAGTTCGCGCAGGCCGGCGATCTCCTGGCCGAAGCGCACGCAGCGCGTGCAGTGAATACAGCGCGTCATGTCGGTCGCGACGAGCGGGCCGATGTCCGGATCGGGCACGACGCGCTTGCGCTCCGTGAAACGCGAGACGTCGCCGCCGTATCCGAGCGCCACGTCCTGCAGCTCGCACTCACCGCCCTGGTCGCAGATCGGGCAGTCGAGCGGATGGTTGATCAGCAGGAACTCCATGGTGCCCTTCTGCGCCTCGCGGGCGAGCGGCGACTTCGTGAAGACCTTCATGCCGTCGGTGCAAGGCGTCGCGCACGCCGGCAGCGGCTTGGGAGCGTTTTCCACCTCGACGAGGCACATGCGGCAGTTGGCCGCGATCGAGAGGTGCTTGTGGTAACAGAATCGCGGCACCGTGATGCCGGCCGCATCCGTCACCTCGATCAGCATCTGCCCGGGCAGGGCCTCGAGCGCCCGGCCGTCAACGTGGATTGTGATGGTCTGTTGTTCTGGCATTGTCTAAACCATGCACTTCTTGTGATCGATGTGGTACTGGAACTCGTCGCGGAAGTGCTTGATGAAGCTCGCAACCGGCATCGCCGCGGCATCACCGAGCGCGCAGATGGTGCGCCCGGCGATCTTGGCCGCGACATCGTCGAGCAGATCGAGATCTTCGGGCCTGCCCTTGCCGGTTTCGATGCGGTGAATCACGCGGTGCATCCAGCCCGTGCCCTCGCGGCACGGCGTGCACTGGCCGCATGACTCCTCATAGTAGAAGTAGGAGATCCGGTCGAGCACCCTGACCATGCAGTTGGTGTCATCCATGATGATGACGGCGCCGGAGCCGAGCATCGAGCCGGCGTGCTGGATGCTGTCGTAGTCCATGTTGACGTCCATCATGACGTCACCGGGAATGACCGGCGCCGACGATCCGCCCGGGATCACGGCCTTGAGCTTGCGGCCGTCGCGCATGCCGCCGGCCATCTCGAGCAGCTCGCTGAACGGCGTGCCGAGCGGCACCTCGTAGTTGCCGGGGCGGTTGACATTGCCGGAGACCGAGAAGAGCTTGGGACCGCCGCTGTTCTCGACGCCGATGTCGCGGAACCACTCGCCGCCTTCGGACAGGATCATCGGCACGGAAGCGAAGGACTCGGTATTGTTGATGACGGTCGGCTTGCCGAACAGGCCGAACTGGGCCGGGAATGGCGGCTTGAAGCGCGGCTGGCCCTTCTTGCCCTCGATCGACTCGAGCAACGCCGTCTCCTCGCCGCAGATGTAGGCGCCGGCACCGAGGTGCGTATGCAGATCGAAGTCCCAGCCAGAGCCGAGGATGTTGTTGCCGAGGTAGCCGGCTTCGCGCGCCTCCTCGAGGGCCGACTCGAAGCGCTGCCAGGGCTCGATGAATTCGCCGCGGATGTAGTTGTAGCCCGCCACGCCGCCGATGACGTAACCGCAGATGATCATGCCCTCGATGAGCTGGTGCGGGTTGTAGCGCAGGATATCGCGGTCCTTGAAGGTACCGGGCTCGCCCTCGTCCGAGTTGCAGACGACGTATTTCTCGCCTGGCGTGGTGCGCTTGATGAAGCTCCACTTGAGGCCCGTCGGGAAGCCCGCGCCGCCGCGGCCGCGCAGGTTGGAGATCTTGACCTGCTCGATGATCTCTTCGGGAGGCGTTTTCTCCCTGAGGATCTGCTCGAGCATCTTGTAGCCGCCGAACTTGCGGTACTCGTCGATTTTCCAGGGCGCATCGGACTTGTCGAGCATGCGGAAGCAGACTTCGTTGGCCATCAGTCGAGCTCCTCCAGGATCGAGTCAACGATCTCGGGTGTCAGGTTTTCGTAGTAGTTGTCGCCGATCTGCATCATGGGCGCGCCGCCGCAAGCGCCGAGACACTCGACTTCCTTGAGGCTGAATCTGCCGTCCTGCGTCACCTCGCCGAACCCGATGCCGAGTCTCTCCCTGAGGTGGTCGAGGATGGAGTCGCAGTCGTTGATCATGCAGGAGACGTTGGTGCAGAGGCAGATCTTGTGGCGTCCGACCGGCTTGTGCTCGTACATGGAGTAGAAGGTCGCGACCTCGTAGACAGCGATCGGCGGCATGTCGAGATAGGCCGCCACGTCATCCATGAGCTCGCGCGTCAGCCAGCCGCCGTTGTGGTCCTGGACGATGGTCAGCGCAGGCATGCAGGCGGACTGCTTCCAGTCAGCCGGGTACTTGGCAATCCAGCGATCGATCTCTGCGCGGACGGCTTCGTTGAATAGTGTGTTCTTGTCGACTGCCATGATTATCTGTCCACTTCACCGAATACAATGTCCATGGTGCCGATCAGCGCTACCACGTCGGCCAGCATGTGGCCCTTTGCCATCTCGTCCATTGCTGAAAGATGCGCAAAACCCGGTGCCCGCACCTTCAGTCGGTAAGGCTTGTTGGCGCCGTCGGAAACGATGTAACAGCCGAACTCGCCCTTCGGCGCCTCGACAGCGGCGTAGGCTTCGCCGGCCGGCGGACAGTAGCCCTCGGTAAAGAGCTTGAAGTGGTGGATCAGCGCTTCCATGTCGTCCTTCATGTCGACGCGTTTCGGCGGCGCGATCTTGTGATCCTCGATCATGACCGGGCCCGGGTTGGCCTTCAGCCAGTCGATGCACTGGCGAACGATGCGGTTGGACTGGCGCATCTCCTCGACGCGCACCAGATAGCGGTCGTAGCAGTCGCCGTTGGTGCCGACCGGAATATCGAAATCGACCTTGTTGTAGGCGGCATAGGGCTGCTTCTTGCGCAGGTCCCAGGCGACACCCGAACCGCGCAGCATCGGCCCCGTGAAGCCCAGGTTCTTGGCGCGTTCCGGGCTCACCACGCCGATGCCGACGGTGCGCTGCTTCCAGATGCGGTTATCGGTCAGCAGCGTCTCGTATTCGTCGACCAGATTCGGAAAGCGATCGGTGAAATCCTCGATGAAATCGAGCAGCGAGCCCTCGCGGTTGGCGTTGCGGCGCTTGACCTCGGCCTCGTCGACCCAGCGATTCGGCGTGTATTTCGGCATCTGGGCGGGCAGGTCGCGGTAGACGCCACCGGGGCGGTAATAGGTCGCGTGCATGCGCGTACCGGAGACCGCCTCGTAGCAGTCCATGAGATCCTCGCGCTCGCGAAAGGCGTAGAGGAAGACAGTCATGGCGCCGATATCAAGACCGTGTGCACCGATCCACATCAGGTGGTTGAGGATGCGCGTGATCTCGTCGAACATGGTGCGGATGTAGAGCGCGCGCTCCGGCGCCTGGATGCCGAGCAACTTCTCGATGGCCAGCACATAGCCGTGCTCATTGCACATCATCGAGACATAGTCGAGCCGGTCCATGTAACCGATGCTCTGGTTGTAGGGCTTGTTCTCGGCCAGCTTCTCGGTGCCGCGGTGCAGCAGGCCGACGTGCGGGTCGGCACGCTCGACGACCTCGCCGTCCATCTCGAGGATCAGACGCAGGACGCCATGCGCGGCCGGATGCTGCGGGCCGAAATTGATGGTGTAGTTGCGAATCTCGGACATCAGCTTGCGGCCTCTTCGTTTGCCTCGGGCTCTTCGGGTTCTTCCGGTTTCCAGCCTGATTCGTAACGGTTGTCCTCGCGGATAACGCGGGCCACGAGGGTTCGCGGATCGATGCTGACGGGCTCGTAGACAACGCGCTTCTGCTCGGGGTCGTAGCGCATCTCGACGGTGCCCTCGAGCGGGAAGTCCTTGCGGAACGGATGGCCGATGAAGCCGTAGTCGGTCAGGAGCCGGCGCAGGTCAGGATGTCCCTTGTAGAGGATGCCGAAGAGATCGAAGGCCTCGCGTTCGAACCAGTTGGCCCCGGCCCAGAGGTCGACAACCGAGTCGATGATCGGCTTGTCGGAATCGAGCAGCGTCTTGACGCGAACGCGGTGGTTGTGGATCGTGGAGAGCAGGTGATAGACCGACGCGAAGCGGTTGTGCGGCTCGGGCGTGAAGGGTCCCCGCCGGGCGCCGCGGCTGAAGCCGGAGTTGTCGGTCGACCACTCGGACTGGCCATAGGCCGAGAGATCGACGCCACAGACGTCGATGCAGGTGTCGAACTGCAGCGGCTTGGCGTTGCGCAGCAGCGTCATGACGGCTTTGAAGATCTCGCGCGGAACCGTCAGCGTCAGCTCGTCCAGGGCGCGATGAAACTCGACGCCCTCGATTTCGTTGTCTTCGAGGACCTCTTCCAGTTCATCGACAAGATCGTCCAGGCGCTCTTCTAGCGACATAGCTTGATACCCGCTCCCCTGTTACCGCGCAATGGTGTTGGTGCGCCGGATTTTGTTCTGCAGCTGCAGGATCCCGTACAGCAGGGCCTCGGCTGTCGGTGGGCAGCCCGGCACATAGACATCCACCGGCACGATACGGTCACAACCTCGCACGACTGCATAGGAGTAGTGGTAGTAGCCGCCGCCATTCGCGCAGGAACCCATGGAGATGACCCAGCGCGGCTCCGCCATCTGGTCGTAGACCTTGCGCAGTGCCGGGGCCATCTTGTTGACGAGCGTGCCGGCAACGATCATGACGTCTGACTGGCGCGGACTCGGCCGGAAGATGATGCCGAAACGGTCGATGTCGTAACGCGACGCGGCCGCGTGCATCATCTCGACGGCGCAGCAGGCCAGGCCGAAGCTCATCGGCCACATGGAACCGGTGCGCGCCCAGTTGATCAGCTTGTCAGCAGAGGTGGTGACGAAGCCTTCCTTAAGAACGCCCTCTATTCCCATTCCAGTGCTCCTTTCTTCCACTCGTAGATGAAGCCGACGACCAGGATGCCGAGAAACAGCACCATGGCCCAGAAACCGACAATGCCGATTTTGTCGAGCACGACCGCCCAGGGAAAGAGAAACGCGATCTCGAGGTCGAAAATGATGAACAGAATCGCAACAAGGTAGTAACGCACGTCGAATTTCATGCGGGAGTCCTCGAACGCCTCGAAGCCGCACTCGTAGGGCGACAGCTTGTCCTCGTCGGGACGGTGCGGACCGAGCAGAAAACCCAGCGCAATGACGACGCCACCGATGACGAGTCCCAGGACGATGAAGATGAGTATCGGAAAATAGGTTTCCAGCATGATACGGCGGTATTCTGTTATTGGCCGGCGAGGGCAGCTGCGTCTGGCCGCATTCCGGCGTTTATCTGGCGAGCCGAAAGTCTATCTGCAAGCCTTAAACAGTGTCAAGTTGGGGATTTTTATAATTTATACCGGATTTTCAGGAAGTTATCCGATTTTTTTGGCGGTATAAAAAAACAGTATCAGTGTTATTTATAATGCACTTCAAGGGATTCAATAATCGCCGGGAAGCGCTTCCCGGCAGAGCCGGATGACCCGGCCGTAAAAAAGAAGAGCCCGGCTGAAACCGGGCTCTCGATGATGGTGCCGAAGGCCGGACTCGAACCGGCACGGCTTGCGCCACTACCCCCTCAAGATAGCGTGTCTACCAATTCCACCACTTCGGCAAAAACTCTTACTCGCCACCGGCCGGCTTGGCGGCGTCGGTTGCGGTTTCGACGGCCTCGTCCGCCGTCCCCGCGGCTGTTTCAGCAGTCTCCTCGACCGCTGACTGCGCCTCTTCCGCGACCGCCTGCGTTTCGGATGCGGCAGTATCCACAACTGCCCCGGATTTTTCAACACCTGTTTCGACCGCCGCATCACTTTCTGCGGATGCGTCTGGCGCCGTTGCCGGCGGCGGCACCGGGCTCTCCTGCGAATCGGGCGCGGGAGCCGCTTTCGGCATCTCGATGTCAGGCAGGTCGGTGACCGGAGCGGGCGCCTCGGCGGCCGGTGTCTCCTGCGCCCGGTCCATCAGGCCCGGCTCCTCGGTCCTGTTCATGGCGAAGTAGGCCAGCGCCAGCGCCAGCACGAACCAGCCGGCCGCGAGCAATGCTGTGGTGCGGCTCATGAAGTTGGCAGAGCCCTGGGCGCCGAAGACGGTGGCGGACGCGCCGCTGCCGAATGCCGCGCCTGCATCGGCGCCTTTGCCATGCTGCATCAGGATCAGGGCGACCATCCCGACCGATGCCAGCATAAAAACGACAACCAGTATCTGTTCCATTCTCTCGTCTCGTTCAGTTCGCCGCTTTGGCGATCGTGAGGAAGTCGTCGGCCTTCAGGGAAGCGCCACCGATCAGTCCGCCGTCGATGTCGGGCTGGGCCAGCAGTTCGGAGGCGTTGCCCGCGTTCATGCTGCCGCCGTAAAGAATCTGCACGCCTTCCGCTACAGCGGCGTCGCTCGCGGCGATGCGCGAACGAATGAATGCGTGGACCTCCTGGGCCTGCTCGGGCGTTGCCGTCTTGCCGGTGCCGATGGCCCAGACAGGCTCGTAGGCGATCACGCCTTTCGCCAGCGCCGCGACGCCGAGCTTGTCGACGACCGCGTCCACCTGGCGCGCGACGACGTCGTTGGTGATGCCCTGCTCGCGCTCCTCGAGCGTCTCGCCGATGCAGAAGATCGGGATCAGGCCCGCGTTCATGGCCGCTTCGTACTTCGCGGCGACGAGCTCGTCGCTCTCTTCGTGATAGGTGCGACGCTCCGAGTGGCCGATGATGACGTACTTGCAGCCGAAATCATTGAGCATCGAGGCCGCGATCTCGCCCGTGTAGGCGCCTGAGTCGTGGACCGAGAGGTCCTCGCCGCCCCAGGCGACTGCAGAGCCTGAGAGCAGCTCTTCCACGAGCGGGATGTAGATAGCCGGCGCGCAGACCGCGACCTCGGCACTCTTCACTTCGCCCATGCCGGCCTTGACGCCGTCGAGAAGGTTGCGAATGCTCTCCCTGGAGCCGTTCATTTTCCAGTTACCTGCCACCAGGACCTGACGCATGTTGTTCTCCACTCTCTTGCTGACCCGGAATCGTCATTCCGCGGTCGTGATTTCATTGGTGCCCGGGGCCGGACTTGAACCGGCACGGCCGCAATGGCCGACGGATTTTAAGTCCGTTGCGTCTACCAATTTCGCCACCCGGGCGTGTGAATTCGGTAGGAAATATGGAGGCTGAGCCCGGAATCGAACCGAGGTACACGGCTTTGCAGGCCGCTGCATAACCACTCTGCCACTCAGCCATATCTGGGTGAATAACCACCGAGCGCTTTCAGATTCCCGATCGTATCCCCCCCAGCCCCGGAGTGGCTGTGAGGGAGCCGATACGAGTTTCCTGATAGTAAAAACCCCGCGCCGAGACGCGGGGTTCAAAACCTGGAGCGGGAAACGAGATTCGAACTCGCGACCCCAACCTTGGCAAGGTTGTGCTCTACCAACTGAGCTATTCCCGCAAAGGAGGGTGCAAATTCTACGTTTTCATCCGCCCTTGTCAAGCAGGATTTTGCATATGGCGCAAAATAATCAGCACCCGCGCGAGCCGGTCAGCAGCTGTTCTCGTCGCGCACCCGGACCTCGAGGTCGCGGCCGTGACCGAGCCTGACCGTGACGACGATCGGGCGGCAGCAGACGGAGCAGTCCTCGATGTATTCCTGCTGTTCCAGACTGGTATCGATCAGCAGCTCGATGCGCTCCCCGCAGCTGGGGCACTCGACGGCCGCCGTTTCCTGCGCATACATCTCAGGCATCCCTCAGATAGGCGATGATGCGCGGCTCGAGCCAGCGCTGCGGCAGCAGGCTGCCGCCGATGAAACCGACATGGCCGCCATGGCGCGCGAGTTCCAGCGTGACCTGCGGCGAGAGCTCGCGCTCGCCGGGCACGGTCTCCGGAAACATGAAGGGATCGTCCCGGGCATGGATGAGCAGGGCCGGCTTTTCGATCCTCGCGAGGAATTGCCTGGAGCTGCAGCGGTCGTAGTAGTCATCTGCGCCCGCGAAGCCGTGCAGCGGCGCCGTCACCCTGTCGTCGAATTCCCGGAAGGTCCCGAGCGCGTCGACATCGACAGCCAGTGGAGACGACCGGTCACCGAAGCGCGCCTTGTAGCCCTTGCGCATCTTCTTCATGAGATGCTCCTGGTAGATACGCGAGACGCCCTTCTGGAGTCGCTGGCCGGCCGCGGCCAGACAGAAGGGCACGGAGACGGCGACGGCCCGCTCGATTGGCGCATCGCTGCCCTGCTCGCCGAGCCACTTGAGCAGCACGTTGCCGCCGAGTGAATAGCCGATGGCTGCATAGAGCGGCTTGCCGCTCGCCGCCACGGCGTGATCGAGGACCATCCTGAAGTCGCCGGTCTCCCCGGAGTGGTAGGCGCGGTCGAGACGGTTCGGCACGCCGCTGCAACCGCGAAAGTGCATGAACAGGGCCGTGAAGCCGTTGTCCTCGAGCGCACGCATCATGGCGGACGCGTAGTGGGATTCGATCGAGCCCTCGAGACCGTGCATGACGATGACGAGCGGTCCTGCGCCATCGAACCAGAGCAGGTCGAGAAAATCGCCGTCGGGCAGCTCGAGCCGCTCCTTGCGTCCCGCGGGCGGCCTGCGCCTGGTCCAGACGGGCCAGAGCGTCTGCAGGTGCGGACTGCGCAGGAGCCAGTGGGGTCTGAAGCTGCTTTCGACAATCATGCGGGAATGGTGGGATCAGTTGCGCCCGGAGTCAACGCGTTCGTCATGAAAAGCGCGTGAACAGGAAACGAGGGCGTATCCGCCCTGCCTCCCGAATGAACGGCTGTTGCGGGACCGCGGCCGCCGGATCACTGCTCGCGGCCCTTCGGGATCAGCTCCAGGACCCGGCGTCCCTACCGCCGCGGCTCGCTCCACCCGGCCTCGTCGAGATTCTCCAGGTACCCGATCCCGCCGAGGTTGCGCATCTGCCTGAGGATCCATTTCTGGCGCCGTTGGGTCGCGCTGCGGGGCTGGTCCACGCGGTGGATGAGCGGGTTCGGCAGCACCGCGGCCAGCAAGGCGCTCTGCCGAGCTGTCAGCGAGGCGGCCGGGCGGTCGAAGAATGTCCAGCTCGCAGCCTCGACGCCGTAGACGCCGTCGCCGAACTGGGCGATGTTGAGATAGACCTCGAGAATGCGCCGCTTGCTCCATGTCGCCTCGATCAGCAGCGCGATGCCGGCCTCGATGCCCTTGCGCAGGTAACTGCGGCCGCTCCAGAGAAAGAGGTTCTTCGCCACCTGCTGGGTGATGGTGCTGGCGCCGCGCGGCATGGCGTTCTCGGCGAGCGCCTTCTCGATCTCGACCATGTCGAAACCGCCATGATACGGAAAACGCTGGTCTTCGGCGGCCACGACCGCGAGCGCCATCTGCGGTGCGATCCGCTCCCTGCCGACCCACTGGTAGTCGACCTCGCTCTTGCTCTGCAGCATGAAGGAGCTCGTCGGAACAGGCAGCCAGCGCAGGGCCACGACACTCGCCACGACCAGCAGGAGCAGCAGCAGGAGCAGCCTGATTGAGAACTTGAAGAGTTTTCTGATCATGATCGCCCGGAGCAGTCACCCGGCAGGATGCCGCCGGCCTGTCCGGTCCGCCTACTCGGGCCGCATGTGCGGAAAGAGCAACACGTCGCGGATCGACGGGGAATCGGTCAGCAGCATGACGAGGCGGTCGATGCCGATGCCCTCGCCTGCCGTCGGCGGCATGCCGTACTCCAGCGCGCGGATATAGTCGGCGTCGTAATGCATGGCCTCGTGGTCGCCGGCCTCCTTCTCCTCGACCTGCTTGCGGAAGCGCTCGGCCTGGTCCTCGGCATCATTGAGCTCGGAGAAGCCGTTGGCGATCTCGCGGCCGCCGACGAAGAATTCGAAGCGGTCCGTGACGAAGGGGTTCTCATCGTTGCGGCGCGCCAGCGGCGAGACCTCCGTCGGATAGGCCGTAATGAAGGTCGGATTCATGAGCCTGTGCTCGACGCTCTTCTCGAAAATCTCGATCTGCACCTTGCCGAGGCCGTAGGACTCCTTGAGCGGAATATCCAGACGTTCCGCGATGGCGCGCGCCTTGACCGGATCGTCGATTTCCTCCGGCGCAATCTCCGGATTGAAATGCAGGATCGACTCCCTGACGGTCATGCGGGCGAAGCGGCTGCCGAAATCGTAGCTCTCGCCCTGGTAGTGCACCGTGCTGCTGCCGAGGACCTCGAGCGCCAGGCGGCGCAGCATGTCCTCGGTCAGGTCCATGAGATCCTCATAGTCGGCATAGGCCTGGTAGAACTCCAGCATCGTGAACTCGGGATTGTGGCGCGTCGACAGCCCCTCATTGCGGAAGTTGCGGTTGATCTCGTAGACGCGCTCGAGACCGCCGACGACGAGCCGCTTGAGGTAGAGTTCGGGAGCGATGCGCAGGAAGAGGTCCATGTCGAGCGCGTTGTGGTAGGTCGAGAACGGGCGCGCGGCCGCACCGCCCGGAATCACCTGCATCATCGGCGTCTCGACTTCCATGAAGTCGTGCTCGTTGAGGTAGTTGCGGATGAACTGGACCACGCGGGTACGCGTGCGGAAGGTTTCACGCGCCGCCTCGTTCATGATCAGGTCGAGGTAGCGCATGCGGTAGCGCTGCTCCTGGTCGGTCAGCCCGTGGAACTTCTCGGGCAGCGGGCGGAGCGACTTGGTCAGCAGCTGCACCGAATCGCAGCGCACCGAGAGCTCGCCCTTGTTGGTCTTGGTCAACACGCCCTCGGCGCCGAGGATATCGCCGATGTCCCACTCCTTCCTGAAAGCGGCGTAGGCTTCCTCACCGATGGCGTCGCGCGCGATGTAGAGCTGGATGCCGCCGGACATATCGCGCAGGTTCGCGAAGCTCGCCTTGCCCATGATGCGGCGGCTCATCATGCGACCCGCCACCTTGACGCGCAGGCCCAGCTCCTCGAGCTCTTCCTTCGTGCGGGATTCGTACTCGATACGCAATTCGCCGGCGACAACGTCGCGGCGAAAATCGTTCGGGAAAGCCTGCCCCGATTCACGCAGCGAGGCGAGAACTTCGCGGCGCCGGGCGATCAGCTTGTGTTCGTCTTGTGACTCGTCGGACATCATCTACAGCGGCAAATTGAACAAGGGAGGCAATTATACAGCCTCGGGCCTGCGAAGGGGCACCCATCACTGCGCAACGGCGTTTTTGGCCGCCGGCACTGGCTGGTTCCGCAGACCCGGCCGGCATGCCGGAATCCCGCGCATCCGCTCCGGGAGAGCGGCATGAAAAAGGCCCGCCGGTGCGGGCCTTCGTCGCACGTGGCAGCGTCGTCAGGTCACCTTCACCTGCATGACCTCCTCGCCGTCGGGATCCGTGATATGCACGGCGCAGGCGATGCAGGGATCGAAGCTGTGAATGGTGCGCAGGATCTCGATCGGCTGCTTCGGGTCGTGCAAGGCATGGCCTGCCAGTGCCGCCTCGTAGGGTCCAGCCTGGCCCTCGGCGTCGCGCGGGCCCGCGTTCCAGGTACTCGGCACCACGGCCTGGTAGTTGTCGATCTTCTCGTCCTTGATGACGATCCAGTGCGCCAGCCCCCCGCGCGGCGCCTCCATGTAACCGACACCCCTGGCGGTCGAAGGCCAGGAGGACGGCTCCCAGAGGGTCTCGTTGAATGTCCTGGTGTCGCCCGCCTTGATGTTCGCGATCAGGTTGTCCTTCCAGGTCTGCATGGCGTCGACGATCACCTTGGTCTCGAGGGTGCGCGCGGCCGTGCGGCCGAGCGTCGAGAAGAGCGCATCGACCGGGACGTCGAGGGTACGCAATGTCATGTCGACGAGTTCCTTCGTCTGCTCGTGACCGCTGGCGTAGAGCATGAGCACGCGCGCCAGCGGGCCGACTTCCATCGGCTTGCCTTTCCAGCGCGGCGACTTCAGCCAGGAGTAGGACTTCTCGACATCGAGGTGCTCATAGGGCGGTTTCGGGCCCGTGTAGTTCAGGCTGGTCTCGCCATCGTAGGGATGCAGCCCGCTCTGCTTGCCGCTGCTGTAGTCGTACCAGGAATGCGCCACATACTCCTCGATCTCGTCGGCGCTGTTGAGGTCGACGGGGTGAATGGTGCTGAGATCGCGGTTCAGGATCACGCCGGACGGTATCAGGTAGGACGAGGGGTCATCCATGCCCTTCTCGGGCATGTCGCCAAAACACATGAAGTTGCCGACGCCCTCGCCCTGCGCGCCCCACTCCTTGTAGAAACCGGCAATCGCGAGCGTGTCCGGCACATAGACCTGGTCGACGAACAGCCTCATCCTGTCGATGACATCCTGGACCTGGGCCAGGCGCTTGGCGTTGATGGCCGAATCGGAGTCCAGGTCGATCGGGCAGGGCACACCGCCGACGAGAAAATTGGGATGCGGGTTCTTGCCGCCGAAGATCGCGTGCAGCTTGACGACGTCGCGCTGCCAGGCGAGCGCCTCGAGATAGTGCGCGACGGCCATGAGATTCGCCTCGGGCGGCAACTTGTAAGCCGGGTGTCCCCAGTAGCCGTTGGCGAAGATGCCGAGCTGTCCAGACCCGACGAACTCCTTGAGCTTCTTCTTGGTGTCGGCGAAATAACCCGCGGATGACTTGGGCCAGCTGGGCGAAACGATCTGCGCGAGCTCGGAGGTTGCCTTGGGATCGGCGTCGAGTGCGGAGACCACGTCGACCCAGTCCAGCGCGTGCAGGTGGTAGAAATGCATGACATGATCGTGCACGTACTGCGCAGCGATCATGAGGTTGCGAATCAGCTGTGCATTCGGCGGCACCTTGTAGTCGAGCGCATCCTCGACCGAGCGCACGGATGCGATGCCGTGAACCAGGGTGCAGACGCCGCAGATGCGTTGCGCGAACGCCCAGGCATCGCGTGGATCACGCCCCTTGAGGATCAGCTCGATCCCGCGCACCATGGTGCCGGAGGAGTAGGCCTGGGCGATGCGGTCGCCCTCCATCTGCGCCTCGATACGCAGGTGGCCTTCGATACGGGTGATGGGATCAACGACGACGCGCTCTGTCATGACAATTCTCTCTCACGGGCGTTCAGGAATTCAGAGAGTATGCTGTACTGCCTCCCGGACTCGCTCTCGACCTCATCCGCTGACACGATCGACGCGCTGGTGCGCGCCATGCGGCTGCTCATGGCAGCCTGCCAGGCGGGTCCTCCCGGCTTGCCTTTTTCGATGGGCGACAGGCATGCCACTGCCGCGCGGGCGACAAAGTAGCCCGCCTGCTCGTTCCAGTCGCCATCGGCGCCGCACCGCGTATAGGTGTCGACCATGATCGACCTGGCGGTCCTGAGGCTGGCCGCGAGCTCGTCCTGCATGGCGTCAGGGGTCAGGGCAACATCGACGATGCGTCGCAAACGCTGGTCATCGGCCAGCGGTGTGACACTCTCGACAAACTTTGCACCGATGACGCGTGCATCGACAGGATCGAGGCCCAGCAGTGCCTCCTTGAAATCGGCATCATTCTGTATTTGAACCATGATTACGGCTCCTTGGTCGGTTGATCGACGACGAGGTGTTCCGCCAGCATCTCGGTCAGGCCGAGGACAGGGAGATCCATCTCGTTCTCCTCGAGACCTTCCTCGAGCTGAATGCGGCAGTTGGCGCAAGCCGTGACAAGCGCATCGACCTTGAGTTCGTCGAGTTGTTTCTTCTTGCGATTGAAGGCCGTGAGCTTGAGTTCATTGGCATCCTCGTTGGCGCTGACGCCGCCGCCGGCGCCGCAGCACCAGTTCATGATGCCATGATCCTTCATTTCGACGAAGTCGCTCGCCACCATTTTCAGCAGGTTGCGCGGCTGCTCGATGACTCCGCCGCGGCGCACGAGCTGGCACGGATCGTGGAAGGTCATGCGCGCATCCTCGCTGCCCTCGATCTTCAGCAGTCCCTGCTCGCGCAGCTCGTCGAGCACCTCGAGGATATGCTGTACCCTGAAACCGAAGGACTTGCCGACAAGGTTGGCGCCCTCCCAGCGGATCGCCGTGTAGGCGTGGCCGCACTCGGGGCTGATGACGGTCTTGACCCTGAGCTTCTCGGCCGCATCGACGATGCGCTGCACGAGCACACGGGCAATATCGCTGGCACCGATCTGGATACCCGCATTGGTCGCCTCGAAGGCCTCGGACGCGAGGGTCCAGCGCTTGCCGGCCTGATTCATGATTTTCGCGACCGCCTGCAGGTACTCGGGATAGTTCATGATCTCCATCGATGACATCAGCACCAGGTAGTCGGCGCCCTCGACATCCATCGGGATCTCGAAGCCGAGGTCCTTCTCGGCGTGCTTTTTCTGCGCCTCGACGGCCTTGATGGTGACGCCCATCGGGCTGCCGATCTCGACAGCGCGCGTCGAGGCGCCAATGAGACCTTCCGGCGCGTAGCCGGCCGCCGACATGCCCTCGCGCATCTTGCGGATCATGTAGACGATGTCGTTGCCGACAGGACAGACCATGGAGCAGCGTCCGCAGAGGGTACAGGAGTTGTAGACCAGCTCCTGCCACTCCTCGAGTTCCTCGGGGGTGATCTTCCTCGAGAGGCCGGCAAGTTTCTTCAAGCGGCCGACGAGCGTGTACTCCTGCTCCCACAGGCGGCGCATCGGCTCGAGTTTGTGGATGGGCACGAAGCGGGGATCGCCGGTCTCGGTGTGGAACAGGCAGGCGTCGGCGCACATGCCGCAGTGCACGCAGCTGCTGAAAAACGAGGCGATCGGCGCATCGATCTGCTCCCTGAGGGCATTGATACCCCTTTCGAAAGTCGGTTTGCTCATACCTTGACCCCCTTCTCGCCGGCCATGGAGCCCGTGTACCAGCGCGAGACGAACAGTGTGAACGCATGCATCAGCTTGGTGAACGGAAACAGAATCATCAGGAGTTCCACCGAGAGGATATGAAACGCCAGCGTCCAGGTGTAGGGAAAAAAGAGATGGTGATAGGCCAGGTAACCGGTCAGCAGCGGCAGGAAAGTCAACAGCCAGACGAGATAGTCATGTCCAGTCGACAACAGCCGCAGCACGGGCTTGGTCAGGCGGTTCCAGAGCAATGCCAGCAGCGCGATCATCGAGATCACCGTGAAGAAATCGACGACCGGCGTCGGCAGGCCGGGCCAGCTGATTCCGGTCAGCGAATCGAACAGCTCGATATGCGGCACGAACAGGAAAAGCGTGACGAACAGACCGATATGAAAAATGTAGCCCGCCACGACAACAAAGACCGAGCGTCTCAGGGTCTCGGAATCCGCCGGCAGAAAACGCCCCGCCACCGTCCTTAATCCGGCGCCGGTACCACTGGCCCGCACCACGGAGAGATTTTTCTTGCGGCCCATCATGAAGATTTCGAAAAAGCGCAGGATGATTCCAAAAGCGAAAATCACGGCCGCTATCTGCAGGCCCGGGCCACGCACCCAGAGAAGAAACTCGGCGGAAGTCATGATCAGGTCTCCTCTTTGAAATCGTCGACAGTGACTGTTTCGTGGCGTTCGGCCGCACGCTTCTTCTTCATGCGGTTGACCGCGCCGACAGCGAGACCAGTCGCGGCGCCAGCCACGGCAGCGATGCCCGCAGCCTGGCTGACATTGATGGTCGGCTCTGACAGCGCATTGTAGAAGCCGCCCATGTCCCAGAAGTCGGGTTCGGAGCAGCCGAGGCAGCCGTGTCCCGACTCGATCGGAAAACTGGTTGCCTGGTTCCACTTGGTCGTGGCACAGGCATTGTAGGTCACCGGTCCCTTGCACCCGAGCTTGAAGAGGCACCAGCCGGCCTTCGCGCCCTCGTCGTCGAAGGTCTCGGCAAACTGGCCGCGCTCGTAGAAGGGGCGGCGATAACAGCGGTCATGGATGTTCTGTCCGAAAAAGACCTTCGGACGCCCCAGCTCGTCGAGTTCCGGAATGGAACCGAAGGTGAGGTAGTGCAGCATGACACCGCTGATGACGACCGGTATGGGCGGACAGCCCGGGACGTTGATGATCGGCTTGTCCGTGACGATGTCGCTGACGGAGACGGCGCCCGTCGGGTTCGGGCTGGCGTGGGGCAGTCCCCCGAAAGCGGCGCAACTGCCAACGGCCACGATGGCCGCCGCGCCTTCCGCTGCCTCCTTCAGCATGTCGACATTGCTGATGCCCGCAATCGTCGAGTAACCGGGGTTGTCGAGCGGAATGGAGCCGTCGACGACCAGCACATACTTGCCGTGTTGCTCCTGCATCGCCTGCTCGCGCGCAAGCTCGGCCGCGCTTCCCGACGCGGCCTGCAAGGTGTGGTGATAATCCAGCGAGATGCTGTCGAAAATCAGACCCTCGATCGTCGGCGTATGCGAACGCGTGAGTGATTCGGTGCAGCCCGTGCACTCCTGGAACGACAGCCAGATCACGGATGGCCGCTTGGCCTTTTCGAGCGCACTGGCGATCGCCGGCACCATGGATGGCGGCAGCGCCATCATGGATGCGGTCGTGGCGCAGAATTTCAGAAAGCCTCTGCGACTCACGCCCCGGCTTCTGAGGATCTCGATGAGTGACTTGTCATTCGCCATGACGCAACCTCGTGTTGTTGTTCAGCGTGTTTCCAGCAGTGCTTCCATATCATCCAGGCCGTACTCGATGTCCTGGTCCTGCGACTCGAGAAGCGCAGGAATACGGCAGATTTCAATCATGCGACCCAGCACTTCCTCTTCGGCGTTGTAATGGGTCACCAGCCAGACACCGGCAATGGCCGTTTCGATGATCTCCGAGGGTCCCAGCGCATCGATACGCGCCTGGACCTCGCCGCGGCCGAGCTTCTGCTCGATCTGCTCTTCCTCGCCAGGCGCGAGCGGCAATGCTCGCAGGTCGATGATCGTGACTTCTCCGTTGTCGTAGAGACGCTGCAGGGCATGGAAAATCTCGTGCAACAGCGGCTGCACGTTGCCGGTGTAACCTTCGGCCCTGACCTCGACAGGAAAGGTCATGCGGCCTCCCCCTGCTCCCACGACTGCAGGAGCTCGCGGGTCTTCTCGACCGCAACGGGAATCGCGGCGGCAACCGCGTCGGTCGGCTCGTCGCCCCACTCGACCGACGCCGGCTGGATGCCGACAAGCGCCCGCTGGCGGGGCAGCGTGCCGGTCAGGCGCGCGATATCGAAGAGGTCGAGCAGCCCGACTTCGTGGACGGTGCGCTTGCAGGAACCGAGAAAAGCGTCCATCTCCGCGTCGATGAAACAACGCACGGTGCCGGGCGCCTCGCGAAGCCGGGCGGCATCGAGCACCACGAGCCGGTCCGCAGCCTCGATTTCCGAGGCCAGCGTGAAGCTCAGGGTTCCGCCGTCAACGAATGACAGCGAATCATTCTCCGGCAAGGATGCTCTGAGGGCCTCGAGCACGTGGAGACCGATACCCTCGTCGCGCAGGAGATTGTTGCCGATGCCGAGAATTGTTGTATGCATGGGCACAATGTAGCCAAATGACCAATGGCTGAATACCGCTAACGAAACATGAATTGATTGACATCAATCGGTGCTCGCCTCCATGCAGCCCGGGACATTCGACAGCCGGCTGGTCACTCTTCGTACATGGCGCTGATGAGGTCTGCGTGATGCTCCAGCACCTTCTGGCGCTTGACCTTCAGCGTCGGTGTCAAGAGCCCGTTCTCGATGCTCCAGGGCTCGGACAGCAGCGTGATCCTGCGAATCTTGGCGTAACCCGGAAAATCCTTGAGTGCACGCTTGATGCGTCTGGTCGCGTCCTTGAGGATCTCGGGCTTTTGCAGCTCCTCGAAGGTGCAGGGCACGCCTGGCTGGTAGACGCTCCAGAAGAGTTCGTCGACCACGGCCAGCGCCGTGAGGTAAGGCCTCCCCTCGCCGATCACGAGGACCTGTTCGAACATGGCGTCCATCGCGATCTCCGCTTCCATGTCCCCGGGGGGAACTTTCTCGCCGTTGGAAAGCACCAGGATGTCCTTGATGCGGCCCGTGATATAGACGTGCCCGTCGTCGATGCGGGCAACGTCGCCGGTATGCAGCCAGCCGTCCGGGTCGATGATCTCGGCCGTCGCCTTGTGGTTGTTCCAGTAGCCGAGCATGATGCCGGGACTCATGGCATGGAGCTCGTCGTCCTGGCCGAGCTTCAGTTGCACGCCGCGCAACGGGATGCCGACGCTGTCTGGACGGTTGCTGCGGAAAGTGTTGAACGTCAGCGCCGGGCTGGTCTCGGTGAGGCCATAGCCCTGCAGCATCGGAATGCCGAGCCCGATGAACACCCGCGCGACCGCCGGCGGCAGCGCCGCGCCCCCGAGCACAGCAAGACGCAGCCGGCCGCCGAGCTTCGCGCGCACCTTGCTGCCGACAAGCCTGTCGAGAAGCGGCTGAACGAGCAGCGACGGCCCCCAGGAGGCTCGTCCCTGCTCGCGCTCGAACTTCCTCCAGCCAGTCGATACGGCCTTGTCGAACAGCAGCTTCCTGATCCGGGGCCCCTGCGATAGCTGGTCCCGCAATTTGCCGTAGACTTTCTCGAAAACGCGCGGAACGGAAATGATGATGGTCGGTCGCTGCCTGGCGAGATCGTCGGCGAGCTGGATGGTCGAACGCGAATAGATCACGGTGGAACCCGTCATCATCGGGATGTAGTAACCGACCGTGCGCTCGAGGGTATGCGAGAGCGGCAGGAACGACAGGAAGGCGTCCTGCTTGTAGACGTTGATCATCGTGAGTCCCGAGTGCGCCACGAACAGGATGTTGGCATGGCTCAGCATCACCCCTTTCGGGCGCCCCGTGGTTCCGGAGGTGTAGACGATGGTCGCGAGATCGTCGCTGTGCCTCGAATGTGCGTGCACGTAGACGCCCTCAAGCAGCCAGCGCGGCACGGAACGGACCCTGCTGTCGTTGCGCAGGAACCTGTCGGTGTCGTGGCTCTCCTCGAGCAGCAGCACGCGTTGCAGGGGTCCCTCGTTACCGATGACGGGCGCGAGCCGTTTCCAGCGCCCGGTGTCCTGGATCAGCATGAGGTGAATATCCGCGTCATTGACGATATAGGCGACATTGTCCGGGCGATCGTCCGTGTACAGCGGCACGACGACGAGCCCGAGCGACAGGGCGGCCTGTTCGAACATCACCCATTCCGGACAGTTCCTGAGCTGGATGCCGACGCGATCGCCTGGCTTGAGGCTCTCGCTGCGCAGGGCGGCCTGCCACTGGCCGACCCGGTCGCGCATCTCGCGCCAGGTGTAGGACACCCAGGCCTTGGTGTGGCGATCATACGCCCGGTAGGCCTCGTCATCGGGCGAACGGCGCGTGCGCTCCGAGAACAGGCCGTCGAGCGTACCGGCCTGCTCTACCGAGATGATATCTTCACTCCACTGGCTCAAGATGACTCCTCCGGGCGTGCTTGTCACACTACGTGATCAGGGACGTTATTATCTGTAGAATCGTACCACTATTCGTTGCCATGCAAGATACCCCATGCAGATACACCTGAACGGCGAGACACGCGATCTACCGCCGGATGCAACCGTCGAGATGCTGATCGCCGGTCTGGACCTCGGCGAGCGGCGTTTCGCCGTCGAAATCAACGAGGAACTCGTCCCGCGCTCGACCTTTGCCACGCACCAGCTCAGGGAAGGCGACAGCGTCGAGATCGTGACTGCCATCGGCGGGGGCTGACGAATCGCAACAAAGGCCGCCCCCATCATCGCGCCGTTTCCGTTACAATCCCTGCCTTGCAGTTTCCACTCCCGACACAATCATGAGCGCACAAGACACCTTCAATGTCGCCGGCCGGACGTTCACTTCCCGCCTGCTGGTCGGCACCGGCAAGTACAAGGACATGAACGAGACCCGCGACGCCATCGAGGCGAGCGGTGCAGAAATCATCACCATCGCCGTGCGTCGCACGAATATCGGCCAGCACGAGGGCGAGCCGAACATTCTCGACGTCCTGCCGCCCGACAGGTACACCATCCTCCCGAACACCGCCGGTTGCTATGACGCCAAAACCGCCGTCAGGACCTGCCGGCTCGCACGCGAGCTGCTCGATGGGCACAACCTCGTCAAGCTCGAGGTCCTCGGCGACGAGAAGACGCTCTTCCCCGACGTCATGCAGACGCTGCAGGCCGCCGGGGAACTCGTCAGCGACGGCTTCGACGTCATGGTCTACACCAACGACGACCCGATCATGGCGAGGCGTCTCGAGGAGATCGGCTGCGCCGCCGTCATGCCACTGGCCGCGCCGATCGGCTCGGGGCTCGGCATCCGCAACCCGCTGAACATCCGCACCATCGTCGAGAACGCCAGCGTGCCGATTCTCGTCGATGCAGGCGTCGGCACCGCCTCCGACGCCGCCAGGGCGATGGAACTCGGCTGCGACGGCGTGCTCATGAACACGGCCATCGCCGCTGCCGACGACCCCGTGCTCATGGCCTCGGCCATGAAGAAGGGCATCGAGGCCGGCCGCGAGGCCTATCTCGCCGGCCGCATGCCGGCCAGGCGCTTCGCCTCCGCCTCCTCGCCGGTCGAAGGCTATTTCTTTTGAGCCTGGAGCGGCCTGCTGTCTCGCTGATCTGGGCCATGGCGCGCAACCGCGTCATCGGCCGCGACAACAAGCTGCCGTGGCATCTCCCGGCCGACCTGCAGCACTTCAAGCGCCTGACGCTCGGCAAGCCCATCCTCATGGGGCGCAAGACCTGGGAATCCCTGCCGGGCGTGCTGCCAGGCAGGCGGCATATCGTGGTGACGCGGCAGGCGGATTATATTGCCGAGGGCGCCGAGACTGCGCCCGACCTGATGTCCGCCATCGCGCTTGCCGGCAATGTTGATGAAATCATGGTTGTCGGTGGCGCGACCCTCTATGCCGAGGCACTGCCGGTGGCCGACAGGCTCTACATGACGCTCGTCGATGCCGATATCGAGGGCGATGCCTACTTCCCGGAATTCGCCAGCGACGATTGGCGGGTCGTCGATGAATCTGAAACGCCAGCCGACGCGAAAAACCGCTACGCGCTGAAATTCCTGACCCTCGAACGCTCAGCCGGCCTCGGCCAGTAGACGCTCGATCATCGCCTGCGCCTGCCCGGCGTACCCCCCGCCGAAGAGATTCAGGTGATTGAGAATGTGGTAGAGGTTGTAGAGGCTCTTCCTGACGGCGTAGCCGCTGTCGACCGGCCAGGTCGCGTTGTAGGCGTCGTAGAAGGCCCTGCCGAACCCGCCGAAGAGTTCTGTCATGGCGAGGTCCGCCTCGCGGTCGCCGTAATAGACTGCCGGATCGAAGAGGACCGGGTTGCCCTCTGCGTCGTAACCGATGTTGCCGCCCCAGAGATCGCCGTGCAGAAGCGATGGCACCGGGGCGTGATCAATGAGGCGCGCGAAACAGCCGAGCAGCTTCTCGCCCTTGGCCTGCAGGGCGCCGCCATAGCCGTTGCGTGCCGCCAGCTCGAGCTGGAAAGCGAGGCGCCGATCGCGCCAGAACGCGACCCAGTCGTTCATCCAGCCGTTCGGTTGCGGCGTCGAACCGATGGTGTTGTCGATCTTCCAGCCAAAGGCCCGGGCCTGACTGCGATGCATGCGCGCGAGCTGCTCGCCGGCCTGTGCGCCGTTGCTGCGGCCGCCCATCGGGATGTATTCCATGACGAGCCAGGCCGTGCCGCCGCCGGAACCCGAGCAGACCGGGCGCGGCACACGGATGGAGTCGGATGCGAGCATCTCCTCGAGTCCGGCGGACTCCGCCTCGAACATCGGGAGCAGGGATGCCGCATTGAGCTTGACGAAAAAGGAACGCCCGCCATCATCGATGCGCAGACTCTGGTTGATACAGCCGCCACCCGTGGAGCGGCTCTCGCGCACCCGGAACGTCTCGCCCGTGGCCGCCTCGATGGCCGCCTCGACCGATTGCCACTCCATCATTGCCCCGCCATCAATGCGAGAGCCGCTGATGCAGCGGACTCGTGCGCGGAAAGTGCGCGCGCAGGAATTCCATCTGGTCGGCCAGCACGTTGCGCCCCTGCAGGAAGATATACTCGGCATGTGTCGGCGTGAACGGAATCGCGAGCAGTTGCATGCCGGCCTGTTCCGGCGTGCGTCCGGCCTTGTGGTTATTGCAGCGCACGCAGGCCGTCACGACATTGTTCCAGTGATCCGCTCCGCCCTGGCTCAGCGGCGTGACATGGTCCCGCGAGAGCGCGCGCCGCGGGAAGCGAGTGCCGCAGTAGAGGCAGAGGTTGTTGTCGCGACGGAAGAGCGTGTGGTTGTTCAACGGCGGAATGTAATCCTTGCGCATCTTCTGAATCGCATGACTGTTGCCATGGGTCGCGATAATGGAGTGCACCTGCACGATACTCTGCCGGCGCGTCAGCGCGTTGATGCCGCCGTGGATGTCGAACAGCGGTTTGCCCGCGACATAGGCAATCTGTTCGAGAAAATGGAAGCGCACCGCGGCCCGGTAGTCGATCCACTCGAGCGGCATGCCGGCCGTATCTGTTCTGAGAATCTGCTGACCTAGACGCGGTTTCACACCATTCCCCTCATTCCGGATGGATGCTTTCAGAGAGGCGCCTGTTGTCGATACTGTCGCGTTTCAGAGGCTCTCTGAAGATGCGGTTGGCAACAGTATACAGAGATGGGGCAACAGCTCAAGCACGCCGGAAACGGCGCCTGGCGAGTGGCGTGCGGAACAGCATCAGCAGGATGAAAATCGCCAGGTAGATGCCGGGTTCGCGATAGTCGGCCTTGACGAGCCAGAGGAAGTGCAGCACCGCAAGCAATGCCGCCGCATAGACCGAGCGGTGCAGCATGGCCCAGCGCCTGCCGAGACGTCTGACCATGCCTTTCGTCGATGTCACCGCGAGCGGCAGCAGGATCAGGAAGGCGGCGAAGCCCACGGTGATATAGGGCCGCTTGATGATGTCGGCAGCAATCTCCGTCCAGAGAAATGCCTGGTCGATCCAGAGGTAGATGACGAAGTGCGCCACGGCATAGAAGAAAGCGAAGAGTCCGAGCATGCGCCTGTAGCGCAGCAGCCACGCCTTGCCGGTCAGCATGCGCAGTGGCGTGACCGCGAGCGAGGCCAGCAGGAAGCGCAGCGCCCAGTCTCCCGTCTCGTGCGTCAGTGCCTCGACCGGGTTCGCGCCGAGATCGTTGTTGGCAGCGCGCAGCAGGAGCAGGCCGAAAGGTACGAGGCAGAGCAGGAAAAGCGGGACTTTCGACCAGCGGATTCCTTGCTGCAGTGACGGCATCCCGCGATTCAGAAATATTTCTTCAGGTCCATGCCCTTGTAGAGGTGCGCGACCTCGTCGGCATAGCCGTTGAAGGGCAGCGTTTTCTCCTTGCCGGCGAAGATGCCGGCGCCGATCACGCGGTGATATTTCTGGCTCCAGCGCGGGTGATCCACCTCGGGATTCACGTTCGAGTAGAAGCCGTACTCACGCGGGTTCTGCATATTCCAGGTGCAGGCGGGCTCCTGCTCACTGAAGCTGATGCGCACGATCGACTTGATGCTCTTGAAGCCGTATTTCCAGGGCACCACGAGCCGCAGCGGCGCACCGTTCTGGTTCGGCAGCACTTCGCCGTAGAGGCCTGTCGCGAGCAGTGTCAGGGGGTGCATGGCTTCGTCGATACGCAAGCCCTCCCTGTAGGGCCAGTCGAGGACGGGGACGCGCTGCCCCGGCATCTGCTGCGTATCTTCCAGGGTCTCGAAGGCGACATACTTCGCCTTCGAGGTCGGCTCGAAGCGCTTCAGAAAATTCGCCAGCGGAACGCCGACCCAGGGGATCACCATGGACCAGGCCTCGACGCAACGGAAACGGTAGATGCGCTCCTCCTGCGTGAAGCCACCGAGAATCTCCTCGATCCCGATCTCTCCCGGCGCCTCGCACTCGCCGTCGACGACCACGGACCAGGGACGGGGTTTCAGGGTATGCGCATTGCGGGAGGGATCAGACTTGCCCGTACCGAATTCGTAAAAGTTGTTGTAAGTCGTGACGTGCTCGTATTCCGTGATCGCCTCATCCGGGCGATAGGCGGTTTCGCGGATGTCCGGGATGGACGCGAGCTTGCCTGGTCCTTGCTGAATGGCGGCTTCGGAGAGACCTGCACGGACGAGCCCGGCTCCCGCGAATGCCCAGGCACCGGCCTTGAGGAAATCTCGCCGGTTCAGGTAGGCGGATTCGCTGGTGATTTCCGAGGGACGAATGTGGGGCGCTGTCTTGATGATCATGGTTTTTCCCGGGAACAGTGTTGTCTCTCAAGTTTAGACACGCGAACAGGCCGGTTTCTTGCAAAACCCCATGAAAAACCGGTCAAAACCCGATCAACGCAGGCCGAGCACGTCCTGCATATCGTAGAGCGCCGCGGGCTGACTCATGAGCCAGTGAGCCGCGCGCGCGGCGCCCCTGGCGAAGGTCATGCGGCTCGATGCCTTGTGGACGATCTCGATGCGCTCGCCCTCGGTGGCGAACCAGACGCTGTGCTCACCGACGACGTCGCCGGCGCGGATGGTTTCGAAGCCGATGGTCTTGCGATCGCGCTCGCCGGTGATGCCCTCGCGTCCGTAGACGGCGACCTCCCCGAGATCGCGCCCGAGCGTCTCGGCCACGACCTCGCCCATGCGCAGCGCCGTGCCGGAGGGAGCATCGACCTTGTGCCTGTGATGCGCCTCGACGATCTCGATATCATAGTCGTCACCGATGACTTCCGCGGTCAGCGCGAGCAGCTTGAGACAGAGGTTGACACCGACGCTCATGTTGGGCGCGAACACGATGCCGTTGTGCGCGGCCACGGCGGCGATGCGCGCCTTGCCGGCATCATCGAAACCGGTGGTTCCGATGACGAGCTTCTTGCCGTGGCCCTCGCAGACGTCGAGATGATGCAGCGTCGCCGCCGGCGCCGTGAAGTCGATGACCACGTCGAAATTGTCAACGACCCCGGCGAGGTCGTCGCTGACGGCCACCCCGAGCGGGCCGACACCCGCCAGTTCTCCGGCATCGACGCCCACGAGGCTCGAGCCAGCGCGCTCCGTGGCGGCGCCGAGCGTGAGTGATTCATGCAGATTGACCGCCTCGATCAGCGTTTTCCCCATGCGGCCGGCCGCGCCGACGACTGCAACTCGTGTCATTCTCGCTTGTTCCCGAATCGTGGTAATCAGCCGGTTATGGTAACAGAACACCGGCCAATTGCCGGTTTATTCCGGGAATTCCAGCGCGTAGAATAGCCTGCGTTCATAACGGGAGAGATGCCATGCCCTACTTCGTCTACAACATCCAGGAGAGTCCGAAAAAGCTCGAGCACCTCGAAACCTTTGCCAAGTACCGCGAGGCCAAGGAGTTCGTGCGCGCCAAGCGTGCAGAGAGCGGGGTGGTCGAGAACATCCGCATGATCTTCGCGCGCAACGACGTGGAAGCGGAGAAGCTGCTGAAGACGCCTCGTGAGGAGCGCGTGATCGGCGAGGATTGATTGACCGGCCGGATCAGAGCACCTCGGCCAGCCATCGCCTGATCCGCAGACCGAGTGTCGTGGTGTAACCCGTCTCGACGAAACGGATCTCACCAGCCGTGTCGATGATGAAGGTGGTCGGCACTCCCTTGACTCCCCAGCTGCTGCTGATCAGGCCTTTGTCGTCATTGATCACCTCGAGTTCCAGGGATTCCTTCTGCAGGTGCTCCCGGATGTCGTCATCCGAGCCGGACGACATCGCCACGGTGATCACCGGGTAGTCCTCGGCAAGCGCTGCAATGTTGCTGTCCTGCAGGTTGCAGACGGGGCACCAGGTCGCCCAGAAATGCACCAGCAGGGGCTCTCCAGGGTTTTCAGGCAGCGTGAAGAGATCTCCCTGCAGCGTCATGCCAGCCAGGTCGGGCGCCTCTCCCGAAACCGCATCGCGCGTGCGCCAGGAATTGATACCGATGATGATGGCAATGACAAGCAAGGCTTCGAGTATGTAGCGGCCGATCGGCCGGCGCCTCCTCTTCCCCCGCTCCTTGCCAAAAATCCGACGTCTGCGCATTTTTTCCTCTATCTCTGCGGAGTGTCAGATTTAGTCAACCGGATGCATTCAAGGTTCCCGGCACTCGCCTGCAGCGGCAATCAGCACTGCCCGGCAATCCTGATGGAACTGCCGACATCCGCCTGGAATCGCTCAGCGGCAGTGCCCTGGTTGACCGCGATCTCCACGAGACCGATGGAGTTGACGTACCAGAACGCCTCACCGTGGCCGACGGCCTCGAACCTCGGCGCATGGGAAATGCTTTCATCGCCCAGTAGCAGCGCCCGCCCTTCATCGAGTTCCCCGCCGCGGATGCTGGTCATGAGATTCCCGTAGTGATCCCTGTAGACAACGCAATGAGCCAACAGGATGTCAGCAGCGTAATCAGGCGCCGCAACAGGCTCCAGCGCAACGAAATGCCCGGCTGCCAGCCGCGCCGCAACCGGGGCAAAGAGGTCACGCCCGTGAAAGGTCTCGGACAAGACTTCCGGTTCATGCATGATCCGGAAACAGCGCGCATCTTCACGGTGGGCGAGCAAGGCAGCGAACAGGCCGTTATCCGGCCCGACGAACCACTGCGACCCGCAGTCGACGGCGAGCGCCTTGCGGTGGCCGCCCACGCCGGGATCCACGACGGCCAGGAACACCCCTTCCCCGGTATGCGAGGCCAGGGCAGCAAGCAGGTGACCCGCCTCCACCGGGGAGTAACCGGGGGCATCCGCGACCAGGTGCATGACTCTCAAAGCCGGATCGATGCGATAGACACGCTCCTCGACCTGGCCCAGGTAGGGGCCGGCCAGGCCGAAATCTGTGAATGTGAAAAGTGGCAGCCTCATCCGTCCGCAACCTGTTGAGTGTCGTAACGACAATCCTGCACGAATGCGCCTGGTTTCACCATGGCGAATAACGCCGTGCGACAGCCGCAGCTCGCCGGGGCCGCAGCGCGGAATCGCCCAAGGCGAGGCCCGCTCGCCCCTGAAACCGCAGCACACTGCCCTGGCCGGCGTCATCATGTGCTGACAGAGTCCGTGGGCAGTTGAGCGCAAAACGAAAAAACCGGAGCATCAGGCTCCGGTTTTGCGCATGCGGGGGAGATGCTGCGGGATTATTCCGTGACAGCCGTCTCGGTGGCTTCGAGTTCGTCCTCGGTGGGTAGCGGGCGATCGACGAGTTCGACCCATGCCATCGGCGCCTTGTCGCCATCGCGATAACCCGCCTTGAGGATACGCGTGTAGCCACCGGAACGCTCCTGCATGCGCGGCGCGACCTCGGTGAAGAGCTTGGCGACGGCCGCATCGTCACGCAGACGACTGAAAGCAACGCGTCGATTCGCGACAGAGTCAGTCCTTGCCCTGGTGATCAGCGGCTCGACAACACGGCGAAGCTCCTTGGCCTTGGGCAGTGTCGTCTTGATGAGTTCATGCTCGATCAGAGAACAGGCCATGTTGCGGAACATCGCCTTGCGATGGCTGCTGTTTCTGTTGAGTTTGCGACCGGATTTACGATGACGCATGGTTCTGATTCCTGGTAATAGATTGAGTTTTCTGGTGATACCTGGTCAGCCGTTCATTGCATCCTGAAGATGCTCCGGGGGCCAGTTCTCGAGCTTCATGCCGAGCGACAATCCGCGCTCTGCCAGGACATCCTTGATTTCGTTGAGCGACTTCTTGCCGAGGTTCGGCGTCTTGAGCAGCTCGACCTCGGTGCGCTGCACCAGGTCGCCGATGAACATGATGTTTTCGGCCTTGAGGCAATTGGCGGAACGCACGGTCAGCTCGAGGTCGTCGACGGGGCTCAGCAGAACGGGATCGATCTCCGGCTCCTTGGAGACCGGCTGTTCGGCTTCCGCAGAGACAGTCGCATCAAGAAGCACGAATGCGGAGAGCTGGTCCTGCAGGATGGTCGCCGAAAGACGCACAGCCTCGTCAGGATCGATGGTGCCATCTGTCTCGATATCGAGAATCAGCTTGTCGAGGTCGGTGCGCTGCTCGACACGAGCGGCCTCGACAGCGTAGGAGATACGCCTGACCGGCGAGTAAGTCGCATCGATCTTGAGCCAGCCGACGAGGCTTTCATCCTCTTCCTCGCGAGCGGCTGCAGGCTCGTAACCGCGGCCCTTGCGGACCTTCATGGTCATGTTGAGGGCAACGTCCTTGGTCAGTGTTGCAATGACGTGGTCCGGATTGGCGACCTCGACATCGTGATCCAGCGTGATGTCCGATGCCGTCACGACGCCGGGACCCTGCTTCGAGAGACGCAGTGTCGCTTCATCGCGGTTGTGCAGTGCGATCGCCATGTCCTTGAGGTTCAGGAGGATCTCCAGGACGTCTTCCTGCACGCCGTCGATACCGCTGTATTCATGCAGCACGCCGTCGATTTGCACACCGACAACGGAGCTGCCCTGCATCGACGAGAGCAGAATACGGCGCAGAGCATTTCCCAGCGTATGACCGAAACCGCGCTCGAAGGGCTCGAGGACCACTTTCGAGTGGGTATCGGAGATATTGTCTACCTTGACAATTCGCGGCTTGAGAAAATCTGTGATTGCATCTGTCATGTATGCGCCTCGGTGGTTCCTTACTTGGAGTAAAGTTCGACGATCAGCTGTTCGTTGATTTCAGCCGGGAGTTCAGAGCGATCGGGAAGGCGTTTGTAGGTCCCGCTCATGCCCTTGACGTCGACTTCAACCCATTCCGGAAAATCATACTGCTCGGCCAGTGCCAGCGAATTCTGGATGCGCACCTGGTTGCGAGATTTTTCACGCACGCTCACGACATCCTCGGGAGACACCTGGTACGAAGGCACGTTGACACTCTGGCCATTGACGAGGATCGCCTTGTGGCTGACCAGCTGGCGACATTCGGCGCGGGTGGAACCGAAGCCCATGCGATAGACGACGTTGTCGAGACGCCCCTCGAGCAGTTTCAGCAGGTTGTCACCTGTTGCACCCTTCTGCTGGGCGGCCTTCTTGTAGTAGTTGCGGAACTGTTTTTCAAGGATGCCGTAAATGCGGCGAACCTTCTGCTTCTCGCGCAGCTGCAGGCCATAGTCTGAGTGGCGGCGACGACGCTCGCCCTGCTGACCAGGCACTTTTTCCATGTTGCACTTCGAATCCAGCGCGCGAACACGGCTCTTGAGTCCGAGATCGGTGCCTTCACGACGGCTCAGTTTGCATTTCGGGCCAATGTATCTTGCCATGATGGACTCCGTTTAGACGCGACGCTTCTTCGGTGGACGGCAACCATTGTGCGGAATGGGCGTCACATCGGAAATACTGGTGATTTTGAAACCAACCGCATTCAGAGCGCGCACGGCCGACTCACGACCCGGGCCAGGGCCCTTGATCTCGACATCGAGGCTCTTCATGCCGAATTCCTTGGCCATCTCGCCGCAACGCTCGGCAGCGACCTGTGCGGCGAACGGGGTGCTCTTGCGGGAGCCACGAAAGCCGGATCCGCCGGCCGTCGTCCAGCAAAGCGCGTTGCCCTGACGGTCGCTGATCGTGATGATGGTATTGTTGAAGGACGCGTGAACATGCGCAACACCGTCGGTGACGGTCTTTCTTACCTTCTTTTTCGTACTACGAGTTGGTTTCGCCATTTTGCACTAACCTGTTAAAGGATCACTTCTTGATCGCACGGCGCGGACCCTTGCGAGTGCGCGCGTTTGTTTTGGTACGCTGACCGCGAACGGGCAGTCCGCGACGATGACGGATGCCGCGGTTGCAACCGAGGTCCATCAGACGCTTGATGTTCATCGATACTTCACGGCGGAGGTCACCCTCGACAGTGAATCTTTCAACCTCGACACGCAACGCATCGACCTCGTTGTCGCCAAGCTCCATGATCTTGCGATCCGGGGCGACGCCCGCAGCTTCACAGATCTGCCTGGCGCGCGTGCGGCCAATGCCATAAATCGACGTCAGTGCGATGACTGCGTGCTTTCTGTCCGGTATGTTTACACCAGCAATTCGGGCCATTGATGAGCTCCTGAATCCAATACGTCCACGGCGCGGGGAAACGCGCAATAATATCGTGGAAACCTCGTTAAATCAACCTTGGCGCTGCTTGTGGCGTGGATCCTTGCAGATCACGCGTACAGTACCGTTACGTTTGATGACTTTGCAGTTGCGGCAAATCTTCTTGACCGATGCGCGCACTTTCATACTCTTCTCTCCAGCAAGATTGCTCAGCGAATGCGGCCCGCGCCGCCTACACCTGAAAAATTAGCCTTTTTCATCAGGCTCTCGTACTGATGCGACATCAGATGCGCCTGCAGCTGTGCCATGAAGTCCATCACCACGACAACGATGATGAGCAGGGACGTTCCACCGAAATAGAATGGAATGTTCCATTGGAACTGCAGCAAATCCGGAAGCAGGGCAACAGCCGTGATGTAGAGTGCGCCTACCAGCGTGAGTCGTGTCAGCACGTTATCGATATAGTGTGCCGTTTGCTGCCCGGGACGGATTCCCGGAATAAAAGCACCTGAGCGCTTCAGGTTGTCTGCCGTTTCGCGCGAATTGAACACAATCGCGGTGTAGAAAAAGCAGAAGAAAATGATCGCTGCCGCGAAGCTGATGGTGTAGATCGGCTCGCCGCGCGAGAATGTCGCGCTGATATCCTGCAGCCAGCGCATGTTCTCATTGCTGCCAAACATCTGCCCCAGCGTCGCCGGAAAAAGGATGATGCTGGAAGCAAAGATCGGCGGAATGACGCCCGACATGTTCAGCTTCAGCGGCAGGAAACTGCTTTGCGCCTGGTACATCTTGCGGCCCTGCTGGCGCTTGGCATAGTTGATCTTGATCCGGCGCTGGCCACGCTCGACGAAGACGACGAACGCAGTGATCGCGATGATACCGATCAGCAGCACGATCAGGACCAGCGGATTCATTTCGCCGCTGCTGACACGCTCGAATGTCGCGCCGATGGCCGATGGCAGGCCGGCAACGATACCGGCGAAAATGATGATCGAGATACCGTTGCCGAGACCGCGCTCGGTGATCTGCTCGCCGAGCCACATCAGGAACATGGTGCCGGTAACGAGCGCGACTGTCGCGATGACGACGAAACCGATACCCTGGTTGACGACCACATTCTCGCCGCCAGCCGTCTGGCCCTGCAGCGCGATGGAGATACCGACAGACTGGAACACGCCCAGGATGACGGTGCCGTAACGCGTGTACTGGGTGATCTTGCGGCGACCGCTCTCGCCCTCCTTCTTGAGCTGCTCGAGCGAGGGCACGACAGCCGACATGAGCTGCATGATGATCGAGGCCGAGATGTAGGGCATGATGCCGAGTGCAAAGAGCGATGCACGCTCCAGCGCGCCACCCGAGAACATGTTGAACATGTCGAGGATGGTTCCCTCCTGCTGGCTGTAAAGCACTGCAAAGGCTGTCGGATCGACACCAGGAACGGGGACGAATGTTCCGATGCGGTAGACGATCAGCGCCCCCAGCAGAAAGAAGATGCGCTGCCGCAGCTCCTTCAGATGTCCGAGATCCGCAAGACCCCCTGTTGCACGGTTAGCCATCTTTCAGCGTCCCTTATTCTTCGACCGATCCGCCGGCTTTTTCGATTGCTTCACGCGCGCCCTTGCTGGCCCTGATGCCTTTCAGCGTCCTGGCTACGGTGATTTCCCCGGAGAGAATCACCTTGGCGCGCTTCATGCTGCGCGGCAGGATATCGGCGGCGTAGAGTGCCTGCATGTCGACGACATCTGCCTCGACTGCGGCGATTTCGTTCAGCGTGAGCTCAGCGGTGACGCGCGCGAGCCTGGAGTTGAAACCAACTTTCGGCAGGCGGCGCTGCAGCGGCATCTGGCCGCCCTCGAAGCCGACCTTGTGGAAGCCGCCGGAACGCGATTTCTGGCCCTTGTGGCCACGGCCACAGGTTTTACCGAGACCGCTGCCGATGCCGCGCCCGACGCGCTTGCGGTCTTTCTGACTGCCTTCGGCAGGCTTGAGTGTGTTCAGACGCATCTTATGCTTCCTCGACTACCTGTACCATGTAGGAGACCTTGTTCACCATTCCGCGGGTGGAAGGCGTATCCTCGACCTCGACAACCTGGTGCATGCGACGCAGACCCAGGCCGCTGACACAAGCCCTGTGAGACTTGAGTCGGCCATGCATGCTGCGCACCAGCTTGACCTTCATCATTTTCCTGTCGCTCATGACGCTTACCCCAGAATCTCTTCGACGCTCTTGCCGCGCTTCATCGCCACGGTTTCTGCGTCGACCATTCCCTGCAGACCGTTCATGGTCGCACGGATGACGTTGATCGGGTTGTTCGTACCGATACATTTGGCAAGGACGTTGTGAACGCCAACCACCTCGAAGACGGCACGCATGGCACCGCCGGCGATGATACCGGTACCTTCGGATGCCGGCTGCATGTAGACCTTGGCGGCGCCATGGCGACCGACCAGCGGGTATTGCAGCGTGTCACCCTTGAGCTTCATGCTCTTCATGTTCTTGCGCGCGCTCTCCATCGCTTTCTGGATTGCGATGGGCACCTCGCGCGCCTTGCCCTGGCCGAACCCGACGCTGCCGTTGCCGTCACCGACGACAACCAGTGCGGCAAAACCGAAGATGCGGCCACCCTTGACGGTCTTGGCAACCCGGTTGACGGAAACGAGCTTCTCGATAAGCTCTTCGCCTTCGGCCTGTTGTGCTTCAAATTTCGACATTGCCGTTCCCCTTAGAAGTCCAGACCGTTTTCACGCGCGGCATCCGCCAGCGCCTTGACACGGCCGTGATACTTGAATCCTGCACGGTCGAATGCGACCTGCTCGATGCCCTTGTCTTTGGCACGCTCGGCGATCGCCTTGCCGACGACAGCAGCAGCCGCGACATTGCCGGTGGAACCGTCGATGCCTTCACGCAGGGCTTTATCGACCGTCGACGCAGAGGCGATCACTTCCGAGCCATCCGGCGCAATCACCTGGGCGTAGATGTGACGCGGCGTGCGGAAGATGGTCAGACGATGCCGGCCAACCTCACGGATCCTGGCGCGGGCCTTGCGGGCGCGGCGCAGACGAGTTTGCTTTTTATCCATCGCCATAACCTCTTATTTCTTCTTCGCTTCTTTACGCAGAACGTACTCGTCGCTGTAACGCACGCCCTTGCCCTTGTAGGGCTCCGGCGGACGGTAGGCGCGAATCTCGGCGGCCACCTGACCAACCTGCTGCTTGTCTGCTCCGGAAACGACAATTTCTGTGTTCGAAGGCGTTTCGATCGTGATCCCTTCGGGAACCGGATAATCGACCGGGTGGGAGAAACCGAGGCTCAGATTGAGTTTCTTGCCCTGCGCCTGGGCCCTGTAGCCGACGCCGATCAGGGTCAGACGCTTCTGGAACCCCTCGGAACAACCGGTAATCATATTATTGAGCAGGGCACGTGCTGTGCCTGCATGCGCCCAGGACTCCTTGGTTTCCTCGAGCGGCTTGACCGAGAGAACGCCGTCTTCGAACTGGACGGCAACGTCGGGATGGACATCCATCTCGAGCGTACCCCTGGAGCCTTTCGCCGTGACATGCTGTCCGTCGACCTTGACCTCGATGCCGGATGCGACGCTGATCGGTGCTTTTGCGATACGTGACATGGCGAATCTCCTCAGGCAACGTAGGCGACGACTTCGCCGCCATGCCCATCCTTGCGGGCAGCACGGTCAGTCATCAGGCCTTTGGAAGTTGAAATAATGGCGATACCGAGCCCGTTGCGAACCGAAGGCAATTCGTCCTTGCTCTTGTAGATGCGAAGACCGGGACGGCTGACGCGCTGGATGATATCGATGACAGGAGCGCCCTGGAAATACTTGAGCTCGATATTCAGCTCGGCCTTGGGCCCTTCTGTGGCTTGAAAACCTGAGATATAGCCTTCCTCGAGCAGGACAGAGGCAATCGCCTTCTTCAGCTTCGAGGACGGAATAGTGACAGAAACCTTGTTTCTGGCCTGGGCGTTACGGATACGCGTCAGCATATCCGCAATCGGATCAGACATACTCATCTAGAGTCTCCCGGGGTCAGTCCGTCTTCACGACGCGATACCCAAAAAATTGAACAACCTTCAGTGAAGGCCGCGCATTATATAGGAAAACGGCTGGCCTTGCCAACCGTCATTCCGGATGAAATTCGACTGATTTTCCGCCAGCCGACGGAAAATCGCGTCTATTACCAGCTGGCCTTTTTCAGGCCCGGAACGTCACCGCGCATGGCGGCTTCGCGCAGCTTGTTGCGGCAAAGACCGAACTTGCGATAGACCGCATGCGGACGTCCGGTCTGGCGGCAACGGTTTTGCTGGCGCGACGGGCTCGCATCGCGCGGCAGCTTCTGCAGTTTCAGGACTGCTTCGTCGACCTGCTCGGGCGTGCTGCTGCGGTCATTGATGATCGCTTTCAGCTGTGCGCGTTTCGCCGCGTACTTGCTGGCGGTTTTCGCTCGCCTGGTCTCGCGGGCAATCATGCTCTTTTTTGCCATAACCTTTTACCGATTACTTGAACGGAAAGTTGAATGCTTCCAGCAATGCGCGACCTTCCTCGTCGCTCTTCGCCGAAGTGGTGATCGTGATGTCCATGCCGCGCAGCGCATCCACCTTGTCATACTCGATCTCGGGAAAGATGATCTGCTCGCTGACGCCCATGCTGTAGTTGCCACGGCCATCGAAGGACCTGGAGTTGAGTCCACGGAAGTCGCGGATACGCGGGATCGAGATACTGATCAGGCGATCCAGGAATTCATACATCTGCTCGCGGCGCAGGGTCACCTTGCAGCCGATCGGCCAGCCCTCGCGGATCTTGAACCCGGCCACGGACTTGCGCGCCTTGGTGATGACAGGCTTCTGACCTGCGATCTTCTGCATGTCCTCGACGGCATTCTGAAGGATTTTCTTGTCGCCGACGGCCTCGCCGACACCCATGTTGAGGGTGATCTTTTCGATACGCGGAACCGCCATAACACTCGAGTAGCCGAATTTCTCGACCAGGCCCGGAACGACTTTTTCGCGGTAATGTTCTTTCAACCTTGCCATGTCTGTCACTCTGCTTAAACGTCGACGACTTCGCCGTTGGACTTGTAATAACGCACCTTGCGGCCGTCATCGAGAATCTTGATTCCAACACGGTCGGCCTTGTCCGTCTGGGGATTGTAGAGACCCAGGTTGGAGACATGTATCGGCATCTCCTTGTCGACGATACCACCAGGCTCGCCCTTGTTGGGGTTCGCTTTCACGTGCTTCCTGGCGATGTTGACGTTCTCGACGACAACGCGCTCGCCAGCGACACGCAGTACGGTTCCACGCTTGCCCTTGTCCTTGCCGGCAAGGACAATGACGTCGTCACCTTTTCTGATTTTGTTGATTGCCATGTTATGACCTCACAGCACTTCTGGTGCGAGAGAAATGATCTTCATAAAGTTGCCGGTACGCAGCTCGCGGGTTACCGGGCCGAAGATACGAGTGCCGATCGGCTGAAGCTGGTTGTTCAGCAGAACCGCGGCATTGCCGTCGAAACGGATGACCGAACCGTCACCACGACGGACACCCTTTCTCGTACGTACGACAACGGCGTTGTAGACATCGCCTTTCTTGACCTTGCCACGCGGAATCGCTTCCTTGACGCTCACCTTGACGATGTCGCCAATACCGGCATAACGGCGGTGCGAACCGCCAAGAACCTTGATGCACTGAACACGCCGCGCTCCGCTGTTGTCAGCGACACTCATCATTGATTGCATCTGAATCATCAGCTTGCTCCACGTAAAACTGTCAATTATGCCCTGGCCGGGCGCTCCACGATCTCAACCAGCTGCCAGCACTTCTGCTTCGACAGCGGGCGACACAGCTCGACGACGACAATGTCGCCCTGGCGACATGCATTTTCTTCATCGTGCGCGTGAACCTTGGTTGAACGCTTGATAAATTTCCCGTACAGCGGATGCTTGACCTGGCGCTCGACAAGAACGGTGATGGTCTTGTCCATCTTGTCACTGACGACGCGGCCCTGAAGCGTCCGGTTGGTTGGCTGCTTGTCTGTCATGACGCGTCACCTTTCTGTTCGTTCATCACTGATTTCACTCGTGCAATGTTCCTGCGAACCTCCTGCATGAGGTGCGGGCGTGCCAGCTGGCCAGTGCCCTGTTGCATGCGCAGGTTGAACTGTTCCTGGAGCAGCTCGTGCAGTGTTTTCTGCAGCTCCGCCTGGGATTTGTTACGTAGTTCACTAGCTTTCATCAGAGTATCGTCCGCTTGATGAAGGTGGTATCGACCGGCAGCTTGGCTGCGGCCAGCTGGAATGCTTCGCGCGCCAGTTCCTCGGATACGCCTTCAATTTCGTACAACATGCGTCCCGGTTGAATCTGGGCAACCCAGTATTCAACGTTACCCTTTCCTTTACCCATGCGAACCTCGAGAGGCTTCTTGGAGATCGGCTTGTCGGGAAAGACGCGGATATAGAGCTTGCCGCCACGCTTGACAGTACGCGTGATGGTACGGCGCGCAGATTCGATCTGGCGCGAAGTCAGGCGGCCGCGCGAGGTTGCTTTCAGGCCGTATTCACCGAAGCTGACCTTGTTGCCGCGCTGGGCGAGGCCACGGTTGCGTCCGGTCTGGACCTTGCGGAATTTTGTGCGTTTTGGTTGCAGCATGGCTTAATCCTTCTTGCCACGACCCTTGCCGCGGCCTTTGGGTGATTTTGGCTCTTCTTCGGCTTTCGGCATGCCCGGATAGACCTCGCCTTTGAAGATCCAGACCTTGATGCCGAGAATGCCGTATGTGGTCAGTGCTTCGGCCGTCCCGTAATCGATGTCGGCACGCAGCGTGTGCAGCGGTACGCGACCCTCGCGGTACCATTCGCTGCGTGCGATTTCCGCACCGTTGAGTCGGCCGCCGATGTTGATCTTGACGCCTTCGGCGCCGAGTCGCATGGCGGTCTGCACCGCGCGCTTCATGGCGCGACGGAACATGACACGGCGCTCGAGCTGCTGGGCGATGCTGTCGGCGACCAGGGTCGCGTCCAGCTCGGGCTTGCGGATCTCCTCGATGCTGATCTGCACGGGGCAACCCATTTTCCTGGCCACGTCGGCGCGCAGCGCGTCGATATCCTCGCCCTTCTTGCCGATGACCACGCCCGGGCGAGCCGTGTGGATCGTGATGTGCGCGTTGTTCGCAGGACGATCGATCTGGATGCGGCTGACAGATGCCTGCGAGAGTTTCTTCTTCAGGTAGTCACGCACCTCGATGTCCTGGTTGAGCAGATCGGCATAGTTGTTGCTGTTGGCATACCAGCGCGAGTTGTGCTCCTTGGTGACGCCGAGACGAAAACCAATCGGATGTACTTTCTGACCCATAATCTTTCCTGCCTTAGTCGTCTGCCACAGTCACAGTAATGTGGCTGGTACGCTTGAGGATTCGAGATGCACGACCCTTGGCGCGTGCACGAATGCGTTTCAGTGTCGGACCTTCGTCGACACAGATCGCCTTGACTTTCAATTCGTCGATATCGGCGCCCTCGTTGTTTTCCGCATTGGCGATCGCGGAATCGAGAACCTTCTTGACCAGCGCCGCACCCTTCTTCTTGCTGAAGGACAGCACGTCGAGCGCCTGCTCGACTGGAAGTCCGCGAATCTGGTCAGCCACGAGGCGGCCCTTCTGGGCAGAAATACGAGCGAAACGATGTTTAGCAACAGCCTGCATGATCTTCTCCCGTTACCTTTTCGCCTTCTTGTCGGCCGCGTGTCCGCGGTAGGTGCGCGTCAGGGCGAATTCACCCAGCTTGTGGCCGACCATGTTTTCGTTGACCAGCACAGGAACATGCTGACGACCGTTGTGGACTGCAATTGTCAGACCAACCATCTCCGGGCTGATCATCGAACGGCGCGACCATGTCTTGATCGGTCGGCGATCGTTGCTCGCAACCGCTGCTTCCACCTTTTTCATCAGGTGGTGATCGATAAATGGTCCTTTATGAACTGAACGTGGCATATTGCTCTACCTCGATTATTTACGGCCGCGGCGACGGACAATCATGTTGTCGGTACGCTTGTTCTTGCGCGTCTTGTAACCCTTCGTTGGCACGCCCCACGGGCTGACCGGATGACGGCCTCCGGAGGTACGACCCTCACCACCACCATGCGGGTGATCGACAGGGTTCATTGCGACACCGCGAACTGTCGGGCGAACACCGCGCCAGCGCTTGGCGCCTGCCTTGCCGAGTGAACGCAGGTTGTGTTCACCATTGCTGACTTCACCGATCACGGCGCGGCAACGTGCAGGAACCTTGCGCATCTCGCCAGAGCGAAGACGCAATGTGGCGTGCTCGCCTTCACGGGCAACCAGCTGAACCGAGGTTCCGGCGCTGCGTGCAAGCTGCGCACCCTTGCCGGGCTTCATCTCGACGCAGTGCAAAACCGAACCGATCGGGATGTTGCGCAGCGGCAGGCAATTGCCCCTGGAGATCGGCGCCTCGCGGCCCGACATGACGGCATCGCCGGCTTTCAAGCCCTTGGGGGCAATGATGTAGGCACGCTCGCCGTCTGCATATTTCAGCAGCGCGATGTAGGCAGTCCTGTTCGGGTCGTACTCCAGGCGTTCGACGGTGGCGGGTACGCCGTCCTTCGAGCGCCTGAAATCGATCACGCGATAACGCTGCTTGTGACCACCGCCGCGGTGGCGTGTCGTGATGCGGCCCTTGTTGTTACGCCCGCCGGTCTTCGATTTCTTGTCGACCAGCGGCTCGTGGGGTCCGCCCTTGTGCAGCTCTGGAGACGTCACCTTGACGACGAAACGGCGACCTGCTGATGTTGGTTTTGACTTTACAATTGCCATGATTGCAACCTGTTAATCTGTGCTCACGCGCCCGGCATGAGGTCAATGTCTTGTCCCTCTTTCAGACGGACATAGGCTTTTCTGGTACCCGAGCGCTTGCCGAGCGTCTGGCCGAAACGCTTGTTCTTGCCCTTGATGTTGACGACGCGGACATCCTCGACATCGACTTCGAACAGCATCTCGACAGCGCGGCGGATCTCGGGCTTGGTCGCATCGGGTGCGACACTGAAAACCACCTGGCTCATTTCGCCGGCGATGGCGCTCTTCTCGGAGACGATCGGTGCCTTCAGCACTTTCAGCAGACGTTCTTTGTTCATGCCAGACGCTCCTCGATTTTCTTCAATGCAGCCGACGTCATGACGATCTTGTCGTATGCGATCAGGCTGGCTGGATCGATGTCGGTGTTGTCGCGGACATCGATGCTGTAGACATTCCGCGAGGCCAGGATCAGGTTCTCGTCGAGATCCTCGACCACGACGAGGCCGTCAGTGACACCCAGCTCGCCGAGCTTGCCGACAAGCTCGCGGGTCTTCGGCGCGCTGACGCTGAAATCGTCCACGACGACGAGACGTTCCTGGCGCAGCAGTTCTGACAGGATCGAGCGCATGGCGCCGCGGTACATCTTGCGGTTGACCTTCTGCGCATAGTCGCGCGGCTCTGCCGCGAAGGTCGCGCCGCCGGAGCGCCAGATCGGGCTGCTCAAGGTACCGGAACGTGCGCGACCGGTGCCCTTCTGCCGCCACGGTTTGATACCGCCGCCACGCACGGCTGCACGGTTCTTCTGCGCCTTGGTGCCGGAACGCGCTGTGTTGAAATAGGCTTTGACGACCTGGTGAATCAGCGCCTCGTTGTAATCCGCGCCGAAAACGGCTTCGGATACCTGGAGTGCGCTACCGTTGTGTGTAGTCAGATCCATCGCTATCAACCCCTGTTCTTCATCTTGATCGCGGGAGTAACGATGACATCGCCGCCCTTGGAGCCCGGAATCGAGCCCTTGACCAGGATGAGGTTACGCTCTGCGTCGACCCGTACGACCTCGAGGTTCTGTGCGGAGCGCTTCACGTTACCCATGTGACCGGCCATTTTCTTGCCCTTGAAGACACGACCCGGCGTCTGGCACTGACCGATGGAACCCGGTGCACGATGCGACAGCGAGTTGCCGTGCGTCGCGCGCTGCATGCGGAAGTTGTGGCGCTTGACCACGCCCGCGAAACCGGCGCCCTTGGTCGTGCCGCGGACATCGACTTTCTGTCCTTCCTGGAACAGCTCGACAGTCAGCGTGCCGCCAACTTCCGGAAGCGCTTCCTCGTTACCCTCGAGACGGAATTCCCACAGGCCGCGACCTGCCTCGACACCTGCCTTGGCCAGGTGACCGGCCTCGGGTTTGGTGACGCGCGATGCCTTGCGCTCGCCGACGGCGACCTGAATCCCCTGGTAGCCGTCGTTCTCCAGCGTGCGCACCTGGGAGACGCGGTTCGGTGTTGCTTCAATCACGGTCACAGGAACAGATACGCCATCTTCGGTGAAAATGCGCGTCATGCCTGCCTTACGACCTACGATACCCATCGCCATGATCTTTACCTCAATTCAGCTTGATCTGGACGTCCACACCGGCAGCCAGATCCAGCTTCATCAGAGAATCGACAGTCTTGTCGCTCGGATCGACGATCTCGAGCAGACGCTTGTGTGTACGGATTTCATACTGATCGCGCGCGTCCTTGTTGACGTGCGGGGAAATCAGCACTGTGAATCGCTCGTTGCGCGTCGGCAGCGGGATCGGCCCCCTGACGACGGAACCGGTGCGCTTTGCGGTTTCGACGATTTCGCGCGCCGACTGATCAATCAGACGATGATCGAACGATTTCAGACGGATACGGATTCTCTGACCTGTTGCCATTGTCTTTACTCGATAATCTTGGATACAACACCGGCGCCGACGGTACGG
>JARRMY010000013.1:0-134042 GCA_037385505.1 Gammaproteobacteria bacterium
GAGCTCTGGAACTGGTCCGCGGATGCCCACCCGATTCACCTCCATCTGGTGAAGTTCCAGGTTCAGGAACGCTATGCCATCGGCTCGGATATCATGCGTGAGCGTGAGCCCTGGGAGGCCGGCTGGAAAGACACGGTTATCGCCTATCCCGGTGAGGTAACCACCATCAGGGCCAAGTTCGATATCCCGGGCCTCTACGTCTGGCACTGCCATATCCTCTCCCACGAGGACAACGAGATGATGGTGCCTTACTGTGTCGGAGAGCCTGGACAAGATTGTCCGGCTGAACTGTTCGAGTAGCCCGACGTCCTGACCCTGAACCCGCGCGACCAGCCGCCAGGCCGGTCGCGCCTTTCACAACCACAATGTTGCAGCGAATCCCGCGGAAGCGGGATTCGCTGCATTGATGTATCAACAAACGAATTAGCAGGAGTCTTGCATGAAGTACCCGGTTATCCTGTCAGTGATTGCGGCCTGCCTGTTTCCGGCCATTCCCTGCGCAGACGAGGCGCTCGATTTCCAGAACGAGACCACGCGCATCAACTACAGCCTGGGTTACCAGATCGGCGGCGATTTCAAGCGCCAGGAAGTCGAGATGGATGCCGCGGCCGTCGTCCAGGGCATCGAGGACGCCTTGTCGGGCGCGGCCCCGAAAATGTCGGCCGCCGACATGCGCGATACCCTCGTCGAACTCAAACGCAGGGTGGTCGCCAGTCAGCGCGAGCGGAACCAGCAGAACGAACTCGAGTACCTCGAGGAGGGCAGGAAATTCCTCGAGGAAAACGGTCGCAGAGAGGGTGTCGTGACGACCGAAAGCGGCCTGCAGTACGAAATCGTCGAGCCCGGCAGCGGCGCGAGCCCGGGGCCACAGGATACGGTCACGGTGCATTACCGCGGAACCCTGATCGACGGCAAGGAGTTCGACAGCTCCTACAGGAAGAACAAGCCCGCCACATTCAGGCTCGACGGTGTCATCAAGGGGTGGTCGGAAGGCTTGCAGCTCATGAAGGAGGGAGCGAAGTATCGCCTCTTTATCCCGAACAAGCTGGCATACGGCAGCCGCGGCCCGCTGGAGCACCGGACCCTGATTTTCGATGTCGAGTTGCTCGAAGTGCAGAAACCGGAAGAGGCCGCTGCGACGGAGTAGGGCGATGCAACACCTCAGGCTCTTGCCGCTCGTGGACGGCTCGAAGAGCTGCACGGGTGGGCGCCGCATTCTGCATCATGCTCCCATGCTGGCGCTGCTCGCCCTCCTTTTCCTGCTTCAGGGGTGCAGCCAGCCGTCGGACGACGTCGGCGAAGCCGTGCAGGAGGTCGGGACCGGTAATGGAGAAACGCCGCTGGAGCACGCGCGCAAGCACAGGGATCCGACCTACGTCTGTCCCATGCATCCCTCCGTGGTCCGCCACATGCCGGCCTCCTGCCCGATCTGCGGCATGGATCTCGTCGAGCGGGAACTCGACGAGACCGCCGAAGAGCGGCCAGTCATCAGCCTGGATGCGGCAGTGGTGCAGAGCATGGGGGTGCGCACCGCGAGGATCGAGCGCGGCACCCTCTGGAAATACATCAAGACCCAGGGCAAGGTCGCCTATGACGATGACCGCCTGATCCAGGTCCATCCACGCACCTCCGGCTGGATCGAGAACCTCTATGTGCGTACCGACGGCGTGCGCGTCGAGCGCAAGGACGACCTGGCCGACTACTTCTCCCCCGACGTGCTGTGGGCGCAGCAGGAGTATATCGACGTCCTCGAGGAGGGCGAGCTCGACTCCTTCGGTCGCACCACCGAGGCGCCCGACACCTTCAAGGCATTCAGGGAACGCGCAGGAGTCGACATGCTGCGCTATTTCAAGGTGCCGACCATGGACATCATGGGCATCCAGCAGACGATGACACCGCGCTCGATCGTGCCGATCAGGGCGCCGCAGGGCGGTGTCATCACGCGTCACAATGTGCAGGAGGGAATGTTCGTCACTCCGGCCGACGCCATGTTCACCATCGTCGACCTCAGCGAGGTGTGGGTCATGGTGGATATCTACGAGCACCAGATCGCCTGGATGCGCCCGGGGCTCACGGCCGAGATCACGACGCAGGCCTATCCCGGCCGGACCTGGGAGGGCAAGGTCGATTTCATCTACCCGGAAGTGCACCCGCAGGCTCGCACCCTCAGGGCGCGGCTGGAGTTCGACAACCCCGACGAGCTGCTGCTGCCGAACATGTTTGTCGAGGCGGTGATCTATGGCGGACCCAAGCGCGACGTGCTGGTCGTGCCGCGCGAGGCCCTGATCCTGACCGGCGAACGGGAGCTCGTCGTGAAGGCGCTCGGCGACAACCGGTTCCAGCCGGTCGAGGTGCAGACCGGGATGTGGCGCGGGGATTCGGTCGAGGTGATCTCCGGCCTGGAGGAAGGCGACGAGATCGTGCTCTCCGGCCAGTTCCTGATCGACTCGGAGTCGAACCTGCAGGCGAGCTTCCGCCGCATGTCGGAGTGAGTCCGGATGCCCGGCTACCTGATACGCTGGTCCATCGAGAACCGCCTGCTCGTCGTTGTCGCGACCCTGATCCTGGCCGGATGGGGCTGGCTGGCCATGAAGGATATCGCGCTCGACGCCATCCCCGATCTCTCCGACGTGCAGGTGATCATCCGCACCGACTTTCCGGGCCAGTCGCCGGAGGTGGTCGAGGACCAGGTGACCTATCCGATCACGACGACGATGCTGGCCGTGCCGGGCGCGAGCGCCGTACGCGGCTACTCCTTCTTCGGCGACTCCTATGTCTACGTCATCTTCGAGGACGGCACCGACCTCTACTGGGCGCGCACGCGCGTGCTCGAGTATCTCAACCAGGCCGCGGCGGACCTGCCGGACGGCGTCCAGCCCCGGCTCGGGCCGGATGCCTCGGGCGTCGGCTGGATCTACAGTTACGCGCTTGTCGATCGCAGCGGCCGGCATGACCTGTCGCAGTTGCGCTCGCTCCAGGACTGGTTCCTGAAGTTCGAGCTGCAGTCAGTGCCGGGCGTGGCCGAGGTGGCCACCGTCGGCGGCATGGTGCGCCAGTACCAGGTGGTCGTCGATCCGGAGAAGCTGCGTGCATTCGGCATCCCCTTGTCGCGCGTCACGCAGGCGATCCGCCGCGCCAACCGCGAGGTGGGAGGGTCCGTCATCGAGCTCGGCGAGGCGGAGTACATGATCCGCACGCGCGGCTACCTCGACTCCATCGAGGACATCGAGTCGGTGCCGCTGCGCGTCACGAGGGACGACATCCCCGTCATGCTGCGCGATGTCGCGCATGTGCAGATCGGTCCCGAAATGCGGCGCGTGGTGGCCGACCTCGACGGCGAGGGAGAGGTGACGGGCGGCATCATCGTGATGCGCGACGGCGAGAATGCGCTCAAGACCATCGCCGCCGTCAGGGAGCGTCTCGAGGAGCTGCGGCAGGGGTTGCCGCAGGGGGTGGAGATCGTCGAGACCTACGACCGGTCGGGACTGATCCAGCGCGCCGTGGACAACCTCTCGGATCGTCTCGTCGAGGAGTTCATTGTCGTCGCGCTGGTCTGCCTGCTGTTCCTGTTTCACATCCGCTCCGCCTTCGTCGCCATCATCAGCCTGCCGCTCGGCATCCTGGCGGCTTTCGTGGTCATGAATTACCAGGGCGTCAATGCCAATATCATGTCGCTCGGGGGCATCGCCATCGCCATCGGCGCCATGGTGGATGCCGCCATCGTCATGATCGAGAACGCCCTCAAGCACCTCGAGCGCGCCGGTCCAGGCATCGACAACCGCCAGCGCTGGGAGGTCATCCGCCGGGCCTCGCTCGAGGTGGGCCCGGCGCTGTTCTACTCCCTGTTGATCATCACGCTGAGTTTCCTGCCCGTCTTCACGCTGGAGGCGCAGGAGGGGCGCATGTTCGGGCCACTCGCGCTGACGAAGACCTATGCCATGGCGGCGGCAGCGGGTCTCTCCGTGACCCTCGTGCCCGTGCTCATGGGATACTTCATCCGCGGTCGCATTCCCCGCGAGCAGGCCAACCCCCTGAGCCGCCTGCTGATCGCGATCTACCGGCCGCTGCTGAAGGGTGTCCTCGCGGCGCCGCGATTCACGCTGCTGATCGCCCTGCTCGTGATCCTGAGCGCGCTGCTGCCGGCCTACGGCGTCGGCGGCCTCGTCGAACCCCTGCGCTGGCCGCTGTTGCTGGTGCGCGACGTGGCGCCCGGGGCCGGCGGGGAGGCCGTGAGACGGGTCGAGCAGTGGCAGAGCGACATGAATGCCGGCTGGAGCCGGCTCTTCGGCGACACGCCGATGCTCGGGAGGCTCGGCCAGGGCCTCGGCGTGGAGTTCATGCCGGAACTCTTCGAGGGCGATCTGATGTACATGCCGACGACCTTGCCGGGGCTCTCCATCGGCAAGGCGCAGGAGCTGCTGCAGCAGACCGATCGCCGTATCCGCCAGCTTCCAGAGGTGCAGCGGGTCTTCGGCAAGATCGGCCGCGCCGACACGGCCACGGATCCGGCGCCGCTGACCATGATCGAAACGCTCATCATGCTCAAGCCCCGCGAGGAGTGGCGTCCCGGCATGACGCCCGAGAAGCTCGTCGAGGAACTCGACGCGACGGTGCGTTTCCCGGGGCTGACCAACGCCTGGATCATGCCCATCAAGACGCGCATCGACATGCTGGCAACCGGCATCAAGACGCCGGTGGGTATCAAGGTGGCCGGTCCGGAGCTGGCGCAGATCGAGGCCATCGGGCGCGAGATCGAGCGCGTGCTGGCGGGGCTTCCGGGGACGCTCTCGGCCTACTCGGAGCGCGTCGGCTCGGGGCGTTATATCGAGATCGATCCGCGGCGCCAGGAGGCTGCGCGGGTCGGATTGAATGTCGAGGATATCAACGAAGTCGTCAGTGCGGCCGTCGGCGGCATCAACATCACCGAGACCGTCGAGGGGCTCGAACGCTACCCCGTCAATGTCCGCTTTCCGCGCGAGCAGCGCGACGATCCGGCCAAGCTGCGCGAACTGCCGATCGTGACGCCCTCGGGCGCGCAGATCGCCCTGTCGCAGGTTGCCGATATCCGCGTGACCGAAGGGCCGCCAATGCTCAAGAGCGAGAATGCGCGGCTCAACGGCTGGACCTTCGTCGATATCCGCGGCAACGACCTCGCGGGCTACGTGCGCCAGGCGCAGCAGGCGATTGCCGAACAGATCGACCTGCCCGCCGGTTACTCCATCACCTTCTCCGGCCAGTACGAGTATCTGGTCCGCGCCCATGACCGCCTCGCGCGCGTCATCCCGCTGACGCTGACGATCATCTTCGCATTGCTCTATCTCTGTTTCCGCCGCGTCGGAGAAGCGCTGCTGGTCATGCTGTCACTGCCGTTTGCGCTCGCGGGCGGCTTCTGGTTCATCTGGCTGCTCGACTATGAACTCTCTGTTGCCGTCGCCGTGGGCTTCATTGCGCTGGCCGGCGTCTCCGCAGAGTTCGGGGTGGTGATGCTGATCTACCTCGACAACGCGCTCAGGCGCTTCCGCGAGGAAGGCCGCCTCGGCAGCGAGCGACAGCTGCGCATGGCCATCGAGGAGGGCGCTGTCTTGCGGGTCCGACCCAAGGCCATGACCGTCGCCGTCATCATCGCCGGCCTGCTGCCGATCATGCTCAGCGGCGGCACAGGGTCAGAACTCATGCAGCGTATTGCCGCGCCGATGGTCGGAGGGATGATCACGGCCCCGCTGCTCTCGCTGTTCGTGGTCCCCGCGATCTACCTGCTTTGGAAAAGGCGTACCCTGTAACAGCAGGTGGCGCGCGCGGCCACGTCAGCGAGAAGAGGGCGTCACTCGGCAGCCGGTGTTTTCAGCTCGACTTCCTTGTAGTGCTTCGGGACTCTCAGGTAGCCGGCGGGCAGCGGGGTGGTGTCAACGCTCGTCAACTCCATCACCCTGTTGTTTCCGAGATCGCGGCTCCGGATGGAGACGAACTCCTCGTCGCGCGTGCCAATGGCCATCCAGTCGTAGTCTTTCTCGCGCGCCATTTTGAAAAGCCGTGACAGCGTTATCAGTTCCCTGTCTGTGATTCCAAGGCGTGCGCTGTTCGCCATGCAGTGCTCGATGACTGGTTCGTTGTCGACGAGTTCGTGGACGATGCGGCAGTCGATGCCCGCGACCTTGTCCGTCTTTTTGCTTGCCTTGAGGCCAGGCTCGAGCGGGAGCGTCCGTGTCGAAGTTGCTGCTGTTTCGCTGGCAACCAGTGTGCCACTCTGCATCTGCCCGGCTGGCATCTCGCTAGCGGATTTTTGGGAAGCGTGATCATGGGCAACGCTTTTGCCGCCATCCTTTGGAGGCGTCTTTTGGGCGGGTGGCAGCGGTCCGAGACGGGCCTTGACCGGGGGCGTCAGGCGCGTCCAGGTCTTTTTCGAGGTGTCGACCGAGAACAGCGGGAAGAACTTCCCGGCCTGGTACAGCAGGTAGTTGCCAGTGTCGGCGGGATCGTCGATCCTGACAAAAAAGCGCGCGATCGAGAAATGCTTCACGCTCTTGTTACCGTCAGGACCGCTCAGGCCGTAGGTCAGGCGCGCATCGGCCATCGCCTGTGGCGCCCAGCAAGCGGCCTGGATGGTGACGAGAAGTGCTGCGAGTCTCCTGGCCGTTCGTCCGGCGCGTGATGACCTGCTTGAAGCACTTTGCGGGGACGGTTGATGCATGAGAATCTCCTTGGGGATACTGCTGTTGTGGATGGATTCTGTATGGTGCCAGCTTAGCAGAGTGTCCGGCTCTTGTGAGCGTTGTCGTGACACTCTGTGCGGTCACGGGAATGCCGCAACGGCCGTCTGCTTCACTCCCGCACGGGGAAGCGGCGAAGCTGCAGGACGGCTGCATTCTGCCGCCAGAAGCTTCGCGCCAGTCTCTGCAGCGGGATGCCGAGCTGCAGCCCGAGTTTCTGCGCATCCGCGAAAAACCGTCTGTGGTCGATCATGGGCAACTCGCCATTGAAACAGAAGGAGATCTGGTTGCCGCCGTCGATATGCAGGTTCAGCACGCGATCGCCGAAGGCATCGGAAATCGCCTGCCGGGCGATGTCGCTCTCCTGTTGCGTGCCACGCCAGCGGTTGATCATGAGAACACCCTTTTCCGACAGGCGCTCCCGGCAACTGGCCAGGAAAGCGGTGCTCTGCTGCGCCTCGTGTGCGCCTTGCGCCAGGTAGAGGTCGGTGAAGATGAGGTCATGGGTCGAGCGGTCGTGTTCGATGAAACGCTCCGCCTCGTCGCAATGCAGGCGCAAGGCGCTGTCGGGAGCCAGTTCGAAGTAGTCTTGCGCGAGTCGGATCACCGCCATGCGGTAGTCGACGGCGTCGATGCGAAGCTTCGGCCGCGCATGACGCAGCGCGCGCACGATGCTGCCGCCGCCGAGTCCGAGCACGAGGGCCGAGCGGATATCCTTGTGCAGCAGCAGTCCGAGCATCATGCCCTGTGTATAGGCGTGCTCGAGTTGCCAGGGGCGCGCGAGATGCATGCAGCTCTGTTCGATATGGTTGCCGAAGGTGAGGATGCGCCGGCCGTCGCCTTCGTAGACACGGACCTGGCCGAGGTCGTCCTCTTCGCTGTGGATCAGCTCGCCGAAGCGGTCGCGCGCCTCAGGCATCGAAAGAGGCTGCCGGCATCAGGATCTGCACGCCATCAGCATTCGATGACATTGACGGCCAGACCGCCGCGTGCGGTCTCCTTGTACTTGGTCTTCATGTCCGCGCCGGTCTCCTTCATGGTCTTGATGACGCGGTCGAGCGAGACATAGTGGCTGCCATCGCCGCGCAGCGCCATGCGCGAGGCGTTGATGGCCTTGACCGCCCCCATGGCGTTGCGCTCGATGCAGGGCACCTGCACCAGTCCGCCGACCGGATCGCAGGTCAGGCCGAGATTGTGCTCCATGGCGATTTCGGCCGCGTTCTCGACCTGCGCGGGCGTGCCGCCGAGCACCTCGGTCAGCGCGCCGGCGGCCATGGAGCAGGCGGCGCCGACCTCGCCCTGGCAACCGACCTCGGCGCCCGAGATGGAGGCGTTCTCCTTGTAGAGAATGCCGATCGCGCCGGCCGTCAGCAGGAAGCGCACGGCTCCATCCTCGCTGTAGCCCGGCGAGAATTTCCGGAAATAGTGCAACACCGCCGGGATGATGCCCGCCGCGCCGTTCGTCGGCGCCGTCACGACGCGCCCGCCGGCCGCGTTCTCCTCGTTGACCGCCAGCGCGAAGAGGTTGACCCAGTCCATGCTGCCGAGCGGTGTCGCATCCAGGCTGCTGTCATTCAGGAGCTGGCGGTGTAACCGGGCCGCGCGCCGCCTGACCTTGAGGCCGCCGGGCAGCACGCCCTCGGTGCGGCAGCCCTTGTCGACGCAGGCTTGCATGGTTTCCCAGATCTGCAGCAGCCCTTTGCGGATCTCCTGCTCGCTGCGCCAGGTCTTTTCGTTTTCCAGCATGAGCTGGCTGATGGACAAGCCGCTTTCCGCGCAGCGGTCGAGCAGTTCGGCCGCCGTCGTGAAGGGGTAGGGCAGAGGCGTCGCGTCCGGCACGATCTCGACGTCGCCCATCCTGTCGCGGTTCAGGACGAAGCCGCCGCCGACAGAGAAGAAGGTCTGCTGCAGCAGGCGCTTGTCGCCGCGCCAGGCGATGAAGAGCATGCCGTTGGGGTGTTCCGGCAGGCTTTTCTTGCGATGGAACAGCAGGTCCTCGTCCGGGTCGAAAACGATCTTCCGTTTGCCGAGCAGGTCGATGGACTTGCCCGTGCGTATCGCCTCGATGCGCGCCGGAATGCGCTCGACGGCGACGCTCTCCGGCTCCTCACCCTCGAGACCGAGGCAGATCGCCCTGTCGGTCCCATGGCCCTTGCCGGTGGCGCCGAGCGAGCCGAAGAGCTCGATGTCGATGCCCGTCACCCCGTCGAGCATTCCTTTGCGATCGAGGTTGTGCAGAAACAGCGCGGCCGCGCGCATCGGGCCGACCGTGTGGGAACTCGAGGGCCCGATGCCGATCTTGAAGAGGTCGAAAACGCTGACTGCCACTGGTGCGTCCCGTGCCGCTTGTTCAGGGGGCGACGACCGTCAGGCCGAAGCTCTCCCAGGACTGCATGCCGCCGCGATAGTACTTGATATTGCTGGCGGGGTAGCCGGCGCGCAGCAGGCGCTTGATGGCCGTCGGGGACTGGCCGCACCAGGGGCCGTTGCAATACATCACGAGCGTCTTCGCATCGCGGAAGTTCCACACCGGGTCGCCCGGAATCACGCCGAAGCGCTGCTCCATGATCCCGGCCATCGACTCCCCCTTGAGCTGCCTGTAGGGAATATTGACCGCCAGCGGGATCATGCCGCGCTCCGTGCTCCGGGGCAGGCGCGAATCGATGATCAGGATGTTGTCGTCGCCTTCGTCGAGACGCCGGATGTAGTCGAGCATTTCGAGTTCCCCGATGGTCTCGACAAGGTGCGGCTCGAAGGGATTCATCGGCTGGATGCGGCTGCGCCAGGTCGCGCGGTAGTACTCCTTGAGCTGATTGCTGCGGTCCTGGTTGCGCCTGATCTCGAGTTGCTCGCCGTTGTGCGTCACCGTGAGGCTGAAGAGCTCTTTCGTGATCATGACGGGCTTGCCGTCCGCCGCCTCTTCCTCGCTGGCGAATGCCGCGGAGGCGAGAGCGGTTGTGAACAGCAGCATGAGCAGTCGTCGTTTCATCGGTTTCATCCGGCTGGTTGCGGGCAGCATTCGGGGATCATGGCACTACGCGCCGGCATCTTCAAACAACCCGGTCGCAACGGCAGGGAATCGCCGCCACGAGATATCCATGGTTACCAATTTAACCCCTTGGTTTTATTCTCTTTTCCTGTTTTTTCCATGGAATCGCGCGGGATGATCCGGAAAAAGGGGTGGCGGCTGGCGCAAAGGCGGCTTTTTTCACCATTTCGTCGAAGTTTTTCGGTACAATAGCGCGTTTTTTCAGGCTGGGCGTTTCCGGGAACAGGGATCGACGGCTGAATTTTTCAATATCTCTGACAGAGTGCAACCATGAGTGATCTATCACAGTACCGCAATATCGGCATTTTCGCGCACGTTGATGCCGGTAAGACAACCACAACCGAACGTATCCTGAAGCTCACCGGCAAGATCCACAAGACCGGCGAGGTTCACGAGGGCGAGGCGACCACCGACTTCATGGATCAGGAGCGCGAGCGCGGCATCACCATCCAGTCTGCTGCCACCTCCTGCGAGTGGAACAAGCATCGCCTGAACATCATCGACACCCCCGGCCACGTCGACTTCACGATCGAGGTCTACCGCTCGCTGAAGGTTCTCGATGGCGGTGTCGGCGTCTTCTGCGGTTCCGGCGGCGTCGAGCCCCAGTCAGAGACCAACTGGCGCTACGCGAATGAATCCGAGGTTGCGCGCATCATCTTCGTCAACAAGCTCGATCGCCTGGGCGCCGACTTCTACCGCGTCGTCAAGCAGGTCGAGGACGTGCTCGCTGCGCACCCGCTCGTCATGGTTCTGCCGATCGGCACAGAGGACGATTTCAAGGGAGTCATCGACTTGCTGACCCGCAAGGCGTGGATCTGGGACGACTCCGGTCTGCCCGAAAACTACGAAATCACGGATGTTCCGGCGGACATGGCCGATGCCGTCGAGGAGTGGCGCGAGAAGCTCATCGAGGCGGCCGTCGAGCAGGACGATGACCTCATGGAAGCCTACCTGGAGGGCAACGAGCCGTCGATCGAGGACATCAAGAAGTGCATCCGCAAGGGCACCATCGCGCTGGACTTCTTCCCGACCTACTGCGGTTCAGCCTTCAAGAACAAGGGGATCCAGCTGGTGCTGGATGCCGTCGTCGACTATCTGCCGAGCCCGACCGAGGTTCCGCCGCAGCCCGAGGTCGACCTCGAGGGCAACGAGACCGGCGAATCCGCCATCGTCGATCCCGCCAGGCCGCTACGCGCGCTGGCGTTCAAGATCATGGACGACCGCTTCGGAGCACTCTGCTTCACGCGCATCTACTCCGGCAAGATCGAGAAGGGCATGACGGTCCTGAACACCGCGACGGGCAAGACCGAGCGCATCGGCCGTATCGTCGAGATGCACGCCGACTCGCGCCAGGAGCTGACAGCCGCCCAGGCCGGCGACATCGTCGCGCTGATCGGCATGAAGCACACCCAGACCGGCCACACGCTCTGCGATCCGAACAACCCGGCGACCCTCGAGCCCATGGTTTTCCCGGATCCCGTCATCTCCATCGCGATCGCGCCGAAGGACAAGGGCGCATCCGAGAAGCTCGGCGTCGCGCTGAGCAAGATGATCGCCGAGGACCCGTCGTTCCGCGTCGAGACCGACGAGGAGAGCGGCGAGACCATCATGAAAGGTATGGGCGAGCTGCATCTCGATATCAAGATCGACATCCTCAAGCGTACGCACGGCGTCGAGGTCGAGGTCGGCAAACCGCAGGTTGCCTATCGTGAGACCATCACGCAGCGCGTCGAGGACAGCTACACCCACAAGAAGCAGACGGGTGGTTCGGGGCAGTTCGCGAAGATCGACTACATCATCGAGCCTGCCGATGGCGTCGGCTACGAGTTCGAATCTGTTGTGACCGGCGGTAACGTGCCGCGCGAATTCTGGCCGGCCGTCGACAAGGGCTTCCAGTTCAGCATGCAGGAAGGCGTCCTCGCCGGCTTCCCGTGCGTCGACATGAAGGTCACGCTGGTCGATGGTGGCTTCCACCCGGTCGACTCCTCGGCGATCGCCTACGAGATCGCGGCCAAGGCAGCCTACCGCCAGTCCGTGCCGAAAGCCGGCCCGCAGCTCATGGAGCCGATCATGAAAGTCGACGTCTTCACGCCCGAGGATCACGTCGGTGATGTCATCGGCGACCTGAACCGCCGCCGCGGCATGATCAAGGCGCAGGAAGCTGGTCCGACCGGCGTCCGTGTCAAGGCCGACGCGCCGCTCAGCGAGATGTTCGGCTACATCGGCGACCTGCGCACCATGACTTCCGGCCGTGGCCAGTTCTCCATGGAGTTCTCGCACTACGCGCCTTGCCCGGCCAATGTCGCCGAGCAGGTCATCAAGGAGACCAAGGAGCGCAAGGAAGCCAAGAAGTAACGGCTTCTTTCTGCACACCCTGACGAAAAGGCAGCCCCGGCTGCCTTTTCTTTTTGTCGCTTCGCCGCCTCCCGTGCCCCGGTTCGTTCAGGCGGAAGGCCGCTTTCAGGGCCCGTCGCAGCCGCGGGCAGGTCGGGGTTGCGCAGGGTGTGGGGTGTTCTGCCCTGGCCCCGGGAGGGTCAGGGAGCGGGCAGTTTGACGAGCGGGGGTGTCGCCGCATGCAACGCCTGGCTGCATGCAACAGGGGCTAGTCCTCGTCGTCGTCATCGAGCAACGAGGGCAGTTCGTCACCCGGTGCATTCCAGTCATGTCCCCGCGTGTCCGTGACCTCGGTGCCATAGTCGTCGGCGTGGCCGACGTCGACGGCGCCGGCCCAGCTTTCGGGCGCCTGGCAGGGCTCGAGGTCCATTTCGTACCAGGTCTCGAAATCGATCTCCTCGAGGGTGCCGTCAAAGTCCTGGATCTCGATCGTTTCGTTATCCTCGTCGATGGCGACAACAACGAATCGCTGCCCCTTGTCGAGATGACGGTACCACTCGTCGATAATCGGGTCGGCTTCAGTTGTCATTGTTCACATTCTCCTTCCGGGCGGCCGGGAAAGCAGGGCGCGGTCAGTCGGCGACTGCCGGGCTGGCCTGCGGAGCTCCCTGCATCAAATTCTCGAGAAACGGCGGTGCGTCACCGCAAGAGCTGATCTCGCTGACTTCGCCGCACGGCAGTTCGACCACTTCCCATCCAGTGGCCGTCTTGTGCATCAGGGCCGTGATGTCCTCGTATTTCGAGGAACCATCCCCGGATTGCGGACGCGTGTGCAGCCAGGCCCAGTCATCGGTTACGTTCATGGTCACGACAACGAAAATCACATCCAGCCCGTGCTGTCGTTTGACCTCGGCGCGCAAGGCGTCGAGTATCTGCTTACGCTCGAGCGTGCCGGCTTCCGGCGTGTGGATCGGAGGCACCGTGGCGGTTTCCGCCAGTGACGCGGTTGCCGTGAAGAGTGCCATCAGGCAGATCAGGATTGATCTCGTCAGCATGAGAATTGCTCCGTCGTTGAAACTGTTCTGAGTCTCGTCGATTGACGGTGCTGTTCGCAAACCTGTTTGATGCCGGATTGACCGGCGTCAAGCATTCAGGCGGTCAGAGACAGAAGCGCTTGATGAGCTGCTGCAGAATATCGACCGTCGGCTGCAATCGTTCGATGGAGACGTACTCGTCGGGCTGGTGCGCCTGGGCGATATCGCCCGGCCCGAGAATCACCGTCTCCATGCCCATGGCATTGAAATAGGGCCCCTCGGTGCCGAAGGCGACGCATTCGGCGTGGTGGCCCGTGAGTTCCTCGCTGGCCTTGATGATGGCTGCCGTGGAAGGGGTCTCCATCGGCGGGATGCCATCGAACAGCTGCTCGAGCCGGACCTCGAGTCCCGAGCCCTCGAGGCGCCTGAGGATGCGTTCGTCGATCTCGGCATAGAGATCTGCGTAGCTCATGCCGGGCAGGGGGCGGAAGTCGAACTGCAACTCGCAGCTGCCGCAGATTCGGTTCGGGTTGTCGCCGCCATGGATATGACCGAGATTGATTGTCGGCACCTCGACCTCGAACAGCGGGCTGTGGTAGCGCTGCTGAAGCTCCGCGCGCCACTCGAGCAGCTCCGCTATCGCCTTGTGCATGCCTTCCATGGCGTTGTTGCCGAGCGCCGGGTTGCTGGAGTGGCCGGAATGGCCGACGATGCGCAGCCGCTGCGAGTACATGCCCTTGTGCATGCGAATCGGCCGCAGGCTGGTGGGTTCGCCGATGACGACGTGGCGGCCAAGATGGCGTGACAGGTCGCGAATCGCCAGTGCGCCGCACATGGTGCTCTCCTCGTCGGCCGTGGCGACGATCGTCAGGGGCTGCTTCAGCGCCGTCAGGTCGAGATCGCGCACGGCTGCGAGAACCAGGGCGAAAAAGCCTTTCATGTCGCAGGTGCCGAGCCCGTAGAAGCGGTTGTCGCGCTCTGTGAGCCTGAACGGGCTCTGGTGCCAGTTGGACTCGTCGAAGGGCACCGTGTCCGTGTGGCCCGAGAGCACCAGGCCATTGGGACCCCTGCCGGCGCTGGCGACCAGGTTGAATTTTTCCGGGTGGCCGGGAATCGGCAGGATCTCGCTCTTGAAGCCGAGGTCGGAAAACCACTGGTCGAGCAGCTCGATGACGCCGCGGTTGCCCTGGTCCCACTGCGCGTTGACGCTGCTGACGGAGGGGGCCGCGATGAGTGCCTCGAGGCTCTGCTTGATGGTCGGTATACGCATGAGTCAGCTCTTGTCCGCGGTGAGGGAAACCACCCTAGTATTCCATGCCTGAGGTGTGACGGGAACAGTTGAAGCCGCTGTTTTTACGCTCCGGCGGCAATGCCCGGAACGAGTGATATCTCTGGCATCGGCGAGTCCGTCCGTGGCCCGCTGCAACGGACTCCGTCAGCATTCCTAATCAGTGAATTCTTTCAGTCCGCTATTTATAATTGGGAACAGAGATCGATGCCGGAGCTGCGCAGATGAACATCCGTGACCTCAAATACCTGATCGCCGTTGCGGAGACGCGCCATTTCGGCAAGGCCGCCGAGCGCTGCTTCGTGAGCCAGCCGACGCTCAGTGGGCAAATCAAGAAACTCGAGGAGGAACTCGGCGTGACCCTGTTCGAGCGCACCCGGCGCTCCGTCTCGATCACGCCGGTCGGCGAGGAGATTGTCGCGCTCAGCAAGCAGCTCATGGAGCAGGCCGACGCCATCGTGCAGCTGGCCAAGGCGCACAACAACCCGCTGGCGGGCGCGCTGCGCATCGGCGTGATCCACACCATCAGCCCTTACCTCATGCCGCTCGTGCTGATGCCGCTGAAGCGCGCGCATCCGGAGCTGCGTCCGGTGCTGACGGAGGAGGTGACCGATAACCTCATGAGCATGTTGCACGAGCACCAGCTCGATGCGGCCATCATCGCGACCGACGAGGAGGGCGACGAATTCCAGACCATCCCGCTGTTCGACGAGCCATTCTGGCTTGCGCATCCAAGCAAGCACCCGATCTACACGAGCGAGAGCATCAGTTGCAAGGACATCGGCAATCTCGATCTGCTGTTGCTGACCGAGGACCACTGCCTGGCGCGCCAGATCATCGCGCTGCTGCCGCCCAGCAGTGACAGGCGCAGCGAGGAGATGGCGGACCTGCGTGCTGCGAGCCTCGAGACCCTGCTCTATCTCGTCGGCGCAGGCTACGGCTCGACGCTCGTGCCTGCGCTGGCCGTGCGCGGCTCCTGGACGACGGACATGGGCGTCATCGCGCGCCAGATCGACTGCGCGAGCGCCAGGCGCACCGTCAGGCTGATCTACCGCAAGAGCTTCCCGCGCAAGGCCGCGCTCGAGGCGCTGGTCGATGTCATTCAGGGGTGCTTGCCCAATACCGTGAAGGTGATTTGATTGATCGTCCCGGCGGGACGGCTTTCAAAAGACCTCAAGAACGACAGGAAAAAGCGTCACCGGCCCGCGGGCCGCCATTCACTTCCCGTACATCTCCCGCAGCTCCCTGCGCAATATCTTGCCGACGTTGCTCTTGGGCAGGCTGTCGGCAAAGATGTAGGACTTCGGGCACTTGTAGGCCGCCAGTCTCTCGCGGGCGTAGGCGTCGAGTTCCTGCTCCGTCAGGCCCTCGTCTTGCCTGACCAGAATGGCGCGGACGCTCTCTGTCGACCGGTCATCGGGCACGCCGATGACACCGGCTTCGAGCACCTTGGGGTGGGCCGCCAGGACTTCCTCGACTTCGTTCGGATAGACGTTGAAACCGGAGACCAGGATCATGTCCTTGAGCCGGTCGACGATGGTGATGAATCCCTCCTCGTTCATGGTCGCGATATCGCCGGAGTGAAACCACCCTTCCGCGTCGATCGCGTCGGTGGTCTCCTCGGGGCGCTGCCAGTAGCCTTTCATCAACTGCGGACCGCGAATGCAGAGCTCGCCACGTTCACCGAGCGGCACTTCGCGGTTGTTCTCGTCGCGGATGCAGATCTCTGTTGACGGGACCGGCAGGCCGATAAAGCCGTTGTAGCCATCGATATCGAGCGGGTTGATCGCCGCCGCCGGGGATGTCTCGGTCAGTCCGTAGGCCTCGAGCAGCGTCGTGCCCGTGATCTTCTGCCATGGCTCGGCCACGGCGCGCTGCACGGCCATGCCGCCGCCGAGCACGATCTTGAGTTTCGAGAAATCGAGCTTGTCGAAGCCCGGCGTATGCAGCAGCGCGTTGTAGAGGGTATTTACGCCCGTGATGAACGAGAAGGGTTCACGGGAGAGCTCCTTGACGAACGCCGGCAAGTCTCGCGGGTTCGTGATCAGGCGATTCTTTGCGCCCAGCTTCATGGCAAAGAGCACGTTCGCCAGGAGTGCGAAGATGTGATACATCGGCAGTGCCGTGATCACCACTTCTTCCCCGGGCACCAGGTCATTGGCAGCCCAGGCGTGCGCCTGCAGCAGATTCGCGATCATGTTCCTGTGGGTCAGCATGGCGCCCTTGGCGACGCCGGTCGTGCCCCCCGTGTATTGCAGGAAGGCGACGTCGTCGTGTCCGAGATCGGCGTCCTCGAAGCTGTGCATACCAGGTGTCGTCAGCGTCTCCCTGAAACGCACGCAGCCGGGGATGCTGTAGGCAGGCACCATCTTCCTGATGTGCTTGACGACGAAGTTGATCAGGAGCGATTTCGGAAACCCCGCCATGTCGCCGATCGATGTCGTGATGACATGCTTCACATCGGTCTGGTCGATGACCTTCTCGAGCGTATGGGCGAAATTGTCGAGCACGACGATGGCGACCGCACCCGAGTCCTCGAGCTGGTGCCTGAGTTCACGCGCCGTGTAAAGCGGGTTGGTGTTGACCACGATGAGGCCGGCGCGGATTGCCGCGAACAGCACGATGGGGTATTGCAGCAGGTTCGGCATCATGATCGCGATCCGGTCGCCCTTGCCGAGGTGGAGGATCTCTGTCAGGTAGGTTGCAAAGCGCGTCACCAGTTCGTCGAGCTCGCCATAGGTCAGCGTCCGGCCGAGATTGGTATAGGCCGGCTTGTCGCGGAAATTCTCGACCGATTCCCGGTAGACATCGACGAGCGACGCGTAGGCGTTCACGTCGATGTCTGCGGGCACATAGGATGGATAGCGCTCGAGCCAGATCTTTTCCATCGCCAACTCCTCCGGGCGGTGTTTGTCATCGTCGCTGCCGTCTCGGTTTGCGGCTTCGACTCTCTGAATCATTGTTGCCGGCGGATCGCTGCCGCCGCTGCCGGCCTGCGGGCGGTGCTGTCCACCCTTCGCATCCTGTTTCCGGGTTCTGTGCCCTCTGGCCGGCCCCCTGGTTCTTTATAACAGAGTCGGGAGCGCAGGTGATGTTCTAGTCAGCAATGGCGTAGAGGTCCGCGATGCCTGCATCCAGCAGTGCTTCCTCGCTGGTCTGGCTGTCGTCTTCTTCGAAATCGGCAAACCAGAGAGGCTCCGTTTCCGCAGCATCGACAACCCTGTGCGGCTCGGTATAAAGATGTTCGTGGCCGGCCATGAGGATTGCGAGCGCGACCGTCATCGCCAGCACGCCGGCCACGGCGAGGCCGTCCGCGAGCCGGGTAAAGCCGAAACTCCTTGCAATGCGCTCCCGCCATGCGGTGTTGCACTGCGGCGGCCGCGTGCGGGCAAACAGCCTCGCATGGAATTCGTCGTCCAGGACGGGAGGCCGGACGCCGTCGAGCAAACGGTCGAGTCGTTCGTCACTGTTCATGAGGCTTCCTCGATGAGTTCGTTCAGGGAGAGATCGGCCTTGAGCGCGGCCCGTGCACGGCCGAGCAGGGATTCGACGGCTTTCGGCGTCGTCTGCATGACCTCGGCCGCCTGCTTCATCGGCAGCTGTTCGTAGTAGACGAGGGCGATCGCCTGCCGCTGGCGCTCGGGCAATGCCAGGATGGCGCGCTGCACCCGCTGTCGTTGCTGCATGCCGGCGAGATGCTGGAAGAGGTCCACGCGCGCGTCCCGGAGACTGGCTGCGTGGCGCTCGACCGGCTCGCTCGGCCGCCGCTTCCTGAGCACGTCGGTGGCCGCGTTCATCACCACCCTGTAGAGCCAGGTCGAGAACCTGCTGCCATCCTCCGGGTTCCATGCCTGCGGCTTGTGCCAGTAGCGCACGAAGAGTGTCTGCACGAGGTCCTCGGCCTCCTCGCGCGATCCCAGCAGACGCCAGGCAAGCCGGAATGCCGCCGCACTGTGACGCCTGACGAGTGTCTCGAATGCGGCGTGCTCGCCCGCCATGATCCGGCGGGCGAGCGCGGCGTCATCCTGCTGTCGATCCTGCTTCGGCACGCTGCCGGACGCCATGTTCAGCCTGTTACTTGCGCATGCCCTTGTGTTTGCGCGTCTTGGCCGCGAAAAACTCCTCCTTGCTGATCATGCCGTCGCCGTTGGCGTCCATGCGTGCGAAACGACGCTCCAGCGCAGCCGTCATGGCTTCCTGTTTCGTCACCTTGCCGTCGTTATCGCTGTCCATGCGCTTGAAACGCGTGGCATGGTAGGCGTCGAACTCCTCGCGTGTGATCTTGCCGTCGTTGTCCGCGTCGGCTGACGGGTACAGGTGACGGCCCTTCTTGCGCCGCGGCTCATCCTCGGTGATGGCACCATCGCCGTTCCTGTCGAGACGCTCGAACATCCGGCTCTTGAACGAGGCAGCCTCGGCAGCGCTGATGAAACCGTCGCTGTTGGCATCGACGCGCTTGAAGAGTCCATGCTTGCTGCCGTGATGGCCCTTGGCGCAGCCCTTGTCCCTGTCGCCATGCATGCCTGCATGCGCGGAGGTGGCGGTGAAGAGTGCGGCCAGGAGCAGTGTCAGGGTGGTTTTGTTCATATCGAGACTCCGTCTGGTGAATGGGATTGTGATGCGGCTCCGGTTGCCATGACGCCATGCTGCCTTGACCCTGCAGAGCGGATTTCGTTCCTGGCGCTGCAACCGGGCATGGCGACCCTTGCTACTTGATACGTGGCCGGCGTGCAAATCCCTCGCTGCACCCTGCGGCGGACCGGCCCGGCAGAGGCACTCCTTCCGACGCGCTGCGATCTTCTGCAACAGCGGTCTGCGGCACGCGGGCCATGGCCCGGCCGTTCCCGGTCAGTGAACTGGCGACGACTTGCATGCGCCGGAGCGCTTCGTGCAGAATCATCCTGCAAGTCGACGACGCTCGCGTGGCCCGGCTGTTTCTCGCAGGCCTGTGGACGGGTGCCGGCTGCAACACCAAATCGCTCGCACGTTCGAGGTCACCCATGCGCCCGCGTATCTTTCCGCCAGTCATCGCGCTCATCACGGCCGGTCTCATGTACCTGCTCGACAGCTATTTTCCGCTGGTCCGGCTGTGGGAGGAGCCCTGGAACAAGGCCGGCCTTGCTCTCATGGCGATTGCGATCGTCATCGACGTCTGGTCGCTGCTGCTTTTCTTCATCCACCGGACGACGCCCCACCCGCTGAAACCCGAGAAGACCTCGAAGCTCGTCACTGGCGGCATGTACCAGTTCACGCGCAACCCCATGTATCTCGGCCTGCTGCTGTTGCTGACGGGCCTTGCGGTCTACATGGGCAGCCTGACGCCGATCGTCATGCTGCCGCTGTTCGTGATGGTCCTGACCAACCGGCAGATCCTGCATGAGGAGTTGATTCTCGAGGAGAAGTTCGGCGAGGAGTACAGGGCCTACAAGCAGCGTGTCAGGCGGTGGTTCTAGACTCTCCCGGCGCGGCCTGATCTGCTGTCCCTGTGCGTGCTGCGAATATGGGCGCCGGTTCCGCTTTTCCCGCTGTCAGCGAGCGCCGGCCCGGCAGGCAGAATCAGAGGAGGCGGCTGGAAATGCGGAGCCGATCCGCAGGCATCAGTTGCCGTCGTACCAGCTGATTTCCACCTTGCGGCGCCCCCACTGGATGGCCTCGTTGCGGTCGACGCCCATGTAGATGTCAATCTTGCGATTCCAGCGGCTGTGCATCCTGTCGAGGACGCGATAGGTTCCGGGCAGGCCCTTGATCTTGACGCGGGTGTTGCGGGTCATGCCCATCGCGAGCAGGTCGTTCGAGACGGCGATGGCCTTCATGCCGGGCTTGAGGGTGTCGCCCCAGGCGGCCTCGTCGGGACGCGAGTCTGTCTGGCCCGGCAGGGAGTTGTAGGCAGAGGCCGTGACTCTGAGGGTGCGCAGCTGGCCAGTGCCCGTGAGCACGTCATCGAAACCTTCCTCGCTCCTGGTTGCGTTTTCCTTTTCGATGTTGCTGATGAGCCTGCCAAGCTCATCGTTTCCAAGATAGGCTTCCCGGCTCCCGCAGGCCTGCAGGAAAAGGGCGATGCTGATGACGGCAATGGCTCTGGCAAGACCTCGGGTTTTCATCATGACGATTCGACATTGAATTCATAAAAACCCTTAAATTTTACCCTGAAAGGGCGCGGCGTGCCATTAGTTGTTTGAATGATTGTGATTCTCAATAATACCCCTCTGGCAGCACGGATGCTGCCATGAGGCCATGCCTACAATCCTGGCGTGAGACTGCCGGCGACTCAGTCATTGTCCCCGAGCTCGGGATCCCACCCTTGCTCGCGGGCCCGCTCGACAGCCTCGTCGTAGATACGCTTGTGCTTCTGCCTGAGTTCGTCCGGCAGGTTGGAGGCGAGGTGACCGTACTTCTCCCACTCCGCGTAGACCTTGTCATAGAGGGCGTCGATGCCCTGGGGCAGCCAGCCTTCGCAGGTTTCGGTTTCCGGAATCAGGCCGAAGACCCAGGCGTCGCGGATGATATTGCCTGTCGGTGTCATTGCTCCGAATGGGGCCTTGTCGATGCCCTCGTATTTCTTCTTATTCTTCATGATGCTGTTTCCATGATTGTCTTGCCGGGTGGCATTTTACCAAAAAGCGGCCTCGCGGCCGCTGAAAATCAGACCTCGCACAGGTCGAGAACGGTCGCTTCCGCCCCGCTCACGCGCCAGCGCAGGTCGAAGTCGAACAGGCGGAATCCATATTCGCCATCCTCGTCCTGCCGGTAGGCTGGACGAGGGTCGGTTTCGATGCAGGCGACGACCAGCGCCCGCACCTTCTCGCTATCGGCGCGCGATGCGAGCTGCCCTTCTGCATGGGGCGAGATGACGACCCGCAGTTTCGGTTTCGGCGGGCCGGCAGCAAAGCCGTCGGTGGCGTCGGCGATCGCGTCGGAGTAGGGGATGTAGGGCTTGATGTCGAGAATCGGCGTGCCGTCGAGGAGGTCGACGCCGGAGACCTCCAGGCTCGTCTCGCCGACATGCTCCAGTTTCACGGCCGACAGCCCGATCGGATTCGGCCGGAACGGCGAGCGGCTCGCGAAGACGCCGACCTTCCGGTTGCCGCCGAGGCGCGGCGGCCTGACCTGCGGCTTCCAGTCGCCCTGCGGCACGGCGTGGAAGCGCCAGATCAGCCAGATGTGGGAAAAGCCCTCGAGCCCTCTGAAGACGCCCTGCCTGTCACAGGGCGGCAGCAGCTCGATCCTGCCGGTGGCGCTCTCGACCAATCCCGGCTGGCGTGGAATGCCGAACTTCTCCCTGAACGGCGTGTGAATGATGGCAACGGGTTTCATGCCCGCAAGATAGCAAAAACCGTCGCTGTGACGCTCGCGGAAACCAGCGCCCCGGCGATCACCTGTCCACGCGTGTGCTGTCCGAGCCGGACGCGCGACCACATCACGAGCAGCAGCAGCGGCAGCATCAGGGCAAGCGTGATTGTTCCGAAAAGAGAGGCGGAAACCACGGTGGCGCCCGAGAACGCGGCGGCATGCAGGCTGATTTTCGAGCGCAGGTTGATGCAGGCGTTGATCGCCATCGAGAGCAGCATGCTCAGCAGCAGCGGCAGCAGGGAGGCGGGCGAGGCTGTAACGGAGAGGATCGCCAGCATTGCCGTCATCAACAGGATGGCGATGAAAAAGAGCCGGTCGCGCTGCTGCCGGATGCCGACGTGGATGTCGGTCATCTTGCCGGATTGCACCTGCAGGAGGACGAAAAGAAACAGTGGCAGCACGCAGACGCCGATGACGAGCGCAGCCCAGCGCGTCGCACCGATGGCATCATGGGTGCCGGCCCATGCCGTCAGCCAGATCGTGAGCGGGCCGACGACCCAGGGGCTCAGGGTTCTTGATAGCGTACCGGCGAGGTTGATCGTGGGTTCCTGCTGCTGATTCAAGTCGGGCATTGTAACGCTCGGGTAAGGTCGCTTCACGACGATGTTTTTGCTATGCGCCGGTGCGCGTCCAAATGACTCCGTCGCATAGGGATTCAGAACAGTGGGCGCCACCTTGTGACATACAATCAGTCGAAGCGTATCACCCGCTTTTGCGGCTGCAGGTTGATCTCCTGCATCACGGCGCCGGGCCGCGCGTTCAGCATCAGCATGACGGCGTCGGCGACATCCCCGGCCTCGAGATGCTGGTCGGGTTCCTCGCCGGGCTGGAAATTGAGTTCGTCGTAGAAGCTCGTGTTGACCATGCCGGGGTTGATGATGCCGACGCGCACCCCGCTCGACGCACACTCCTGCTGCAACGCCTGCGCGAGGCCGCGCAACGCGAACTTGGTGGCCGAGTAGATCGCGCCGTTCCTGCCGCCCCTGAGCGCCGCCTCGGAGCCGATGAAGAGCAGGTCGCCGGCGCCGTGTCGCTTGAGCTTCGGCAGAAACTCGCGCGCGATCAGCACCTGGCTCGTCAGGTTGAGGTCGATGAGCTGCTGGACTTGGGCGACGGAGAACTGCTCGAGCGCGCCGAAGCGGCCCATGCCGGCATTGAGGACGAGTCCGTCGATCTCCGGGCGGGTTTTCGCGATTCCTCCGAGCTGCTCCGGAAGCGCTGCCAGCGCCGAGAGATCGAGCCGGACATGGCTGAATTGCGCATGCCCGATGTCGGGTGCCTGCCGGCTGATGCCGATGACCTCGTGGCCTTCGTCGAGCAGCCGCTGCGTCACGGCAAGTCCGATGCCGCGGCTGCAACCGGTCACGAGCAGGGTGCGTGGTGTCATGCCTCGTCCTCCGGGAGGTTGGGGAATATCTTCGCATCCGGCAGGTAGTTCGCAAGCTCGCGCATGCAGAAATCGACCATCTCGCGCTCGCGCTCGAGCGGGTAGGAGACCATGTGGCCGCGCACGGCCAGCCCGGCCGCGAACAGCGGCTCGTCGGGGTAGAGCCTCTCCATGTTGCGGAAGAAGGGTTGCGGCATGCGGAACGGGCCAAGCGTGACCGAGTGCATCATGGCTTCAGGAACGGGGGCGACGACCTGCTCGAACAGCTCGCGGTAGTGCCGCTCGTAATCCCGGTGCCAGATCAGCGGATCGATGCGCAGCGCGACGGGCCAGCCGGCAGCGGCCAGTTGCGTCATGGCCCGCACGCGCTTGCCGATGGCTGGCACGCGGTGCTCGGTCGCTCGCCAGACAGCCTCGGGCGTGAAGCTGAATGCCGTGACGACATTCGGCAGCGCCTGGCGCTCCAGCAGCTGCCGGACCTGCGTGCTCTTGGTGCGCAGTTCGAGCCAGGCATCGGGCCGGCGTTCGAACCAGGGCAGCATGGTTTCGGCGAAGCGCGTCACGGGCTCGAGCGCCAGGCTGTCGCCGTCGTAGCCCGAGAAGAACCACGTCTGCTTGCCTGGAGCCAGGTGCGACGCCATCTCGTCGAGGAAATCCTCGTAATTGACGAACAGCACATAACTGGCGGAGCGATACATCCCCTGCAGAAAGCAGTAACGGCAGTCGTAGAGGCAATTCAGCAGGTGCGAGAAGTAGTAGTTGACGTCGCCGCCGACGCCGTAGGCAGAAGGCGCGGGCTGCACGAAATGCCTGTGCTTGTTCGCAAGGATCAGCGCGGGGCGCTGTTTCTGCAGGCGGAAATGTTGCGACTTCGGGTTGAAGACTTCGCCGTAGCGCTCGCATTCGATGACGGCCGCGCGCTTGTGACGCGCCAGGATCGCCGCAACGCGCGGGTGGTCGCGGATTTGCCGCTCCACATAAATGAGCGGGATCACGCCAGCTCCAGCTGGGCCGCATCGAGCGCCGCCTGCAGCGACTCCAGCAGCGTCCTGGCGTTTTGCGCCGCGCCGACCTCGTCCGGCAGCGGCGCGTCGCCGTGTAGCGCATGCCACTGCTGCAGCTGGTGGCGCAGCCGGTTGCGCTGGCTCGTCGTGACATGCATCGCCGCGGTCAGGCGTTCGATATTCTCCAGAAGAGCAGCTGGTGGTGCCAGTATCCCGGCGAGTTCTAGGAGCATGCCGGCGAAACGCTCCACCGCGTCCATCTGCGGGCCGATCCAGGCGTGCACCTGCGGTGCCTTCGGGATCGCGGCCGGGTTGTCGCAGTTGTCGGAGACGACCTTGACGCAGTGCACGAGCTCGCCCGTCGAGAAGCGCAGCGCGGTCTCCATGAAGCCCGACGCCTCCATGTCGACGAGGGCATCATGGGCGTACTCCGTGTCCGGCCGGTCGAGCGTGACGAGCGCCAGGCTGTCCCAGGGCGCGTGAACGGTGATGGCGGGGTACCAGTTGCGGCCGGTTGCGCCGTCGGTGAGCTTGTGCACGAGCCGCGCCTCGCCCTGCGCCAGGTCGCGATGGCCGGCGATGCCGATGTTGATCCAGGCGGCGTTTTCCGGAAAACCGGCGCGCCCGTGCAGGTGCGCCGTCGCCGCGGCGGCACTGGCCTTGCCGGGTCCCGAGACGACGAGCCAGGCGTCGTCGCCGGCATAGACGTGGAAGCCCTGGTCGGGCTGTCGCTTGAGACGGAAGCGGTCGATGAGCGGACGCGCCTCGGCATCGAAAGCCGTCAGGAACAGAATCATGCTGCTTTCGGGGACGCGAGAGACCCGGTGTCGCTTGGGCAGTGCGTCAACATGAGGCCGGTGCCGGCTCGACGCGACCGCCGTAGTGCGCGATGAGGCGGGCGTAGCCGTCGGCACGCTCCAGCTTGCCACGCTTGCGCGCACCCTGTTCGAGGATCGCGGCCTTCTCGAGCAAGGTCGCGACGGTCTCCCGACGTTGCGCCGGCGTCAGCAGGTCGCTCTGCAGCAGCTTCTCGAGCGCACGGATACGAAAGCGATCCATGCCCCAGTGCCTGCGGGACAGCTGGTCGTCGTGGCCGCCATACTTCTCGATCTGTGGCGTCTCGACGAACAGCACGGGGTCCCGCGCGCAGATGCGCAGCCAGAGATCATAGTCCTCGCAGGCCGGCAGGGATTCGTCGAAGAGCCCGCTCTCCTCGAGCAGGCTGCGCCGGATCAGCGCGGCGGACGGCGAAATGACGCACAACGGCAGGCACTGGCTGTAGATGCGGCCGCCGCTCTTGCGGTGCTTGCGCATCGGGTTGACGCGCCTGCCGTTGCGGATCCAGATCTCCTCGGTGTGGCACAGGCGATGGCCCGGGTGTTGTTGGAGGAGGCCGCATTGCGCCTCGAGTTTCGTCGGCAGCCAGCGGTCGTCGGAGTCGAGCAGGGCGATCCAGTCGCAGCCGGCCTGCTCGATGCCGCGGTTACGCGCAGCGCTGACGCCGAGATTGTCCTGTTGCAGCAGCCTGACTTGCGGGTAGTGCCGGCGCACGAGTTCTGCCGTGCCGTCGGTCGAGCCATCGTCGATGACGATGATCTCCTCGGCCGCATGGGTCTGCTGCAGAACGGAATCCAGCGCCCGGGGCAGCACCCGGGCCCTGTTGAAGGTCGGAATGATGACGGAGACGTCCTGTTTCACTCGGTCGTCATGTCCGGCGTAATCGCCTTGAAGGCCGCGAGCTGCTCCTCGGTCGCCGGCTGCTGGTGGTTGGCTTTCCACTCGTCGTAGGTCATGCCGTAGATGGCCTCGCGCGCCGTGTCGTCGTCCATTTCGACCCCGCGCTCGATGGCGGCATTCTTGTACCAGCGCGACAGGCAGTTGCGGCAGAAACCGGCCTGGATCATCAGGTCGATGTTCTGCACGTCCCTGCGCTTGTCGAGATGCTCGAGAAGCTTGCGGAACGCTGCCGCCTCGATTTCGGTCCTGGTCTGTTGGTCCATGGTGGCCTCAGTAAAGATAGTTGAACATCCTGGTGCGGTATTTCTTCGTGATCGGGTGGTCGCCGAGGATGTCGAAGACCTGGATCATCGCCTTGCGCGCGGCGTCGTCACCCCAGGCGCGGTCCTTGCGCATCAGCGTCAGCAGGTGCTCCAGCGCCGGTTCGAGCTGGTTATGCATGACGAGCTGTGCCGCGAGCTGGTAGCGCGCCTCGCTGTTGTTCTCGTCGGCCAGCAGCATGGCGTTGAGGTCGTCGAGCGCCGGCGCCCCGGAGGCGACCTTGTCGAACACCATCTGCGCGCGCATGGCGGCGACTTCGGGTTTGTCCTGCTCCTCCTGCGGCAGCGTGTCGAGTGCTGCCCTGGCGGCATCCATTTCGCCAAGCGTCGCCTTGAGCTTGGCGAAGGCGATGATCGCCTGCGGGTTCTGCGGATCGGCATCCAGCGCCTGCTGGATCAGTGTGGCTGCCGCGTCGCTCTGGCCCTGCATCAGCAATGCATAGGCCTGCTCGATGCTGTTGTCGGCCTCGCTCGCTTCCTGCGGGATATGTTTGTCGAGGAAGGCGCGGATCTCGGCTTCCGGGAGCGCGCCCGCGAACTCGTCGACGAGCCGGCCCTCGTGCACGAGCTTGACGGCCGGGATCGAGCGAATCTGGAACTGCGCCGCAATGGCCTGCTGCTCCTCGGTATTGATCTTGGCGAGGATGAACTTGCCCGCGTACTCGTCGGCCAGCTTCGCCAGCACCGGCATGAGCGCCTGGCAAGGCTGGCACCAGCTCGCCCAGAAATCGATCAGCACGGGCTGCTGCATCGAGCCCTCGAGAATTACGGACTGGAAATTTTCCGCTGTCACTTCAACGATATAGGGTGAATCTGCCATGGGTTTCTGAACGCCTTGAAAACAATGCCGCTATTCTAGCCGGTTGTGCATGGCGGGGCGAGAGGCCATCTCTCTCGCCTGTTGCAGAAGGCGAAAGCTGAGCGAGCAAGAAAAGCGGTATGCCGGAGGAATTGCGATATGGAAAACACCAGAACAACGAGGCTTGTGGCCGAAATTGCCGAAATGGGGAGGTCGTCAAAAAAGCACGCGACCGGAAACCACGACCTCGCCTACGCAACCGCGATCATCGCCGTGCTGAGAGACGTTTTCTCAGCGATCATGATCGCTGCAGGCATAGCGGACAAACTGACAGCCAGTCGCCGTACTGCCTGCTGCCGTGACCGCAATCACCAGCATTCTGCGCTTCGAGCCGAAAACGCAATGGTTCTGCGAACGCCTGCCCAAGTTGTCCGAGCCAGGGCAAAGGCTGGAATTCGAGGAAGCCGTTCCGGAATAAGACAGCCATGAGTTATCCCGCCCGGAACAGGAATGCCTGAGCAACTGCGTCAAGTTTGGCAGCAGTTCGGGGCAGGCCGGCCTGAGTGCCCCTGGTAAGTGACTGCATCTACTTTCGAGCCCTGTCGCCTCAGCCAAATGCATCGCGGGAGAGCGGGTTTCCCGGCTACCGACCGGCGCGAAGTGACTGCCAGGGGGATCCCTACTGGCGAAACAACCAGAGCAGCAGCGACACTACCGCGCTGGCGAGCAGCATGGTGGTGATTGGCAGGTAGAAGCGGAAATTCTCCCTCTCGATGACGATGTCGCCCGGCAGCCTGCCGAGCGGCACTTGACTGATCCACGGCCACGCGATTCCCGCCAGCAGCAGGAGGACGCCAAGGATGATCAGGATCTTCTGCATGCTGCTTGCTCGCTCAAGCCGGTTCAGGGCTTGATATCGAGGACCGGCGTATCGGCAAAGGCATCGATGCCGTCGATCTCGATGATGTTCTCTTTCACGGAGAGAACCCTGCAGCGGCTCAATGCGATGAGGTTCGGACGCAGCGGGGCGCGCGTGGCGAAGACGCCCCGCAGCGGGTTGGCTGGATCGCCGAACGGGTGCACTTGCAGGACCGAGCGCTGTTCCGGCGTGTCGTTCCTGTCGAACCAGTAGAGGACGCGGATCCAGGCGAGATTTTCGACGCCCAGCAGTGCCGGCTGGTACTCCTTCTCGATTTCGATCCATGTCCTGTCCGCCTCTTTTCTGACCCATCCGACAGGATGCATTGTATAGACGGGCCTGGCTTGTGCACCGCTATCGCCCGCATACAGCGGCGATGCCAGGGTCGTGAGGGCGGCGCACAAGAGCGACAGGGCGAACAGGGATTTCATTTCGTCAGACCTCTGCAGGAAGTAACGCGTAAGGGGCATGGCGTGCAGGCTCCCGGAGAGCCGGTCAGGCGATACGCTTCATCGATAGCCGGAATGCACTGGCCCGCACAGGCAATTTACCAGAAAGCTGTTCGACGGGAACATCGCTGCTGCAAGCAGGTAGCCGATCAGCGCCCCGCATGCCTGCATCCGGTTTGCTATTTGCACGGCAAAGGCGTATAGTAATCATCAGCATATATCTTAGTCCCGCCTTAACGCCGTCCATTCGCTGTTTCCTCAAAGTTACACCCGAATCCAGCTTAATCCGCGTTCACCGAGATTTGTGGTCCCGTCCGCCTTGCGAGGCGTGCGTATTTTTTATTTTTTTGAGGTAAACACTCATGTCTGACAGACAAACAGGAACCGTCAAGTGGTTCGACAGCACCAAAGGTTACGGCTTTATCCAGCGCGAGGAGGGCAAGGACCTGTTCGTCCATTCCCGCTCCATCGCAGGTGAAGGCTACCGCTCTCTCGAAGACGGCCAGAGGGTCGAATTCACCGAGGCCCAGAGCGAGAAGGGGCCGCAGGCGCAGAACGTCACGCCTCTCTGAGGCCAGCCATTCGGCCCGCAAAAGCCGCCTCTTCGGAGGTCCATTGATTACTCTCTTTATCCGCGGTCTTCCGAAGTCGATGACCGAGGAGAGCCTGGCGGCTCTTTTTTCCGAATACGGTGCAGTCCGCTCGTTGACGATGGCAAAAGATCTTTTTTCCGGCGAGTGCAGGGGTTTCGCCAACATCGACATGGAAGGTCACGAGGCCAGAGCCGCAATCGAGGCGCTCGACGGCAAGGCCGTCAACGGCGGCATGATCCAGGTGGCCCGGGATCGTCCGCGCAAGGGGCGTGGTGGCAGACGGCGCTAGTTGTCGGCTGCGAAAGTCACTGCCGGCGTGCCCGTTGCAGTGTGAAATGCCCGATGCCCGGGCTGTCCCGGTCTCGGGTAAAGCCCTCTATACCCCTTATTCTGATGCGACACCTCTACTGGCGAAACAGCCAGACGATCAGCGAGATCACCGCGCTGGGAATGAGCATCGTTGTGAGCGGAAAGTAGAAAGTAGAACCGGAAGTTCTCGCGCTCGATGAGGATATCGTGCGATCGCTTGGCAATCAATCGCAACGAGCACTGGTTGAGAGTAGTGATTGCTTGTGTCCGTCATTTGCATCTCCTGAAAATCATCGGTATGGGTATCAATGATTCTGATACAAACGGCTGACGTCGCTTCATACTTCCACATGTACTACGATCGGGAATGCAATCTATCAGAAAGCCGCGCCGGGCAAAGGCCGCGGCGGCGCGGAATTTCCTGCTATCCGTTCCGCTCCTGCCCGGACGGGTGCGTGGCAGCGAGTGCGATTGTTCCTTCAGGACTTAACTGAGAGAGAGCGAAGAGCGGAGGAGTGAGCGTGGAGGCGGGCAAGACGCAAAGCCGTTACCACTACTGGGCTTTCATCAGCTACAGCCATGCCGACGAGGCGTGGGCAGGCTGGCTGCATCGCGCACTGGAGAAATACCGCGTCCCTGCGCATCTGCCGATGCCCGCAACGAAGGCAGGCAAGACACCACGCCGCCTGATCCCGATTTTCAGGGATACCGATGAGCTCCCCGTCTCGGCCGACCTCGGTGCAAAGCTCAGGGAGTCGCTGCGGGCCTCGCGCTTCCTGATCGTCATCTGTTCACCGCGCTCGGCAAAGTCGAAGTGGGTCAACCAGGAGATTCTCGAGTTCAAGGCGGCCGGCGGAGAGGATCGCATCCTGGCCGTTATCGTCGATGGCGAGCCGCACGCGGCCGATCCCGCGCGCGAGTGTTTCCCTCCCGCTCTCCGCCAGGGTGATGCCGAGCCCCTGGGGTGCGATATGCGTCAGCAGCATGACGGCCGGTCGAACTGTAAGCTGCGGCTGATCGCCGGCATGCTCGGCGTCAGCTTCGACAGGCTCAAGCAGCGCGAGAAACAGCGCAGACGACGGCGCATCCTGCTCGCGACTGCCGCCACCCTGCTGTTTCTCGTGATCCTCGCTGCGTTCGCCACCTACAGTCTGCGCCAGTCCGATATTGCCGAATCGCGCCGGCTCGCTCTCGAATCGCAGGAAATCGTCTCCATCGATCCTGCAAGTGCTCTGCAGCTTGCGATAGAAGCCGCTGCCAGCGCCGAAACTGTCGAGGCGGTGCGGGCGCTGTCCAGCTCGCTCTCATTCCAGTTGACCCGCGCCATTCTGGATCATCCCTCGGAGGTGTCCTCGGCTGTCTTCTCTCCCGATGCGCGACGGGTACTGAGCTGTCTGCTCGATGGCAGCGCGCATGTCTGGGACAGCACGCATGGCAATGTGCTGTTCTCTCTCGGCCGGGAAAACAGCAGCGAAGGCAACGGGCCGGTCAGCTGTCTCTTCTCTGCAGATGGCTCCCTGATTCTCACGGTTGCCCCCGGCTCCGGCGCGCGACTGTGGGATGGCGAATCCGGAAAACTGCGGGTCATGCTCTCCGGGCACGAGGGTGACGTGGTTTCCGCAGGTTTCTCTCCCGATGGTTCCATGGTCGTGACTGCGGGTCGTGACAAGACAGCGCGAGTATGGGATTCCCGCACAGGGCGGCAGCTCACTCTCTTCGAAGGTCACGAGAGTCCTGTTCAGAAGGTCTTTTTCTTTCCCGACAACAGCCGTGTCGTTTCGATCGGACGTCAGGGCAAGGCGGTGGTGTGGAAGGTATCCAGCGGCGAGGAGATCAGGCGCTTCGGCGACTCTCTTCCGTTTGTGCAGGATGCCCTGCTGTCGCCCGACGGCTCGCGGCTGCTGATATCGAATTACCAATACGATGCCAGGCTGTGGGACCCTTCCAGCGGCGAGCTGATCGGCCAGCTGGGCACACGCTTTCTCGGTGCGGCGTTCTCTGGCGACAGCCAACGCCTTGTCACGGGCAGCGGCGATGGTGAGGTCAGGGTCTGGGAAGCCGAAGACGCCATGCTGGTGAAAACCCTGCCGCACCAGGAGATGGTCAGTTCTGTCCTGGTATCGCCCGATGGTTCGCTCGTCCTGACGGCGGATACGAAGCCGCATGTCTGGCAGATGCCTGAGCTGGGCGGAGGCGCAGAAGCCGAGATCTTTTCACTGCGATCGCCTGACCAGGAGCCAATGCTCGCCGACATCTCGGAGGATGGGAAGCAGCTGCTGACCTTCGCCAGTGGTGGACGCGCCGTGCGTGTCTGGAGCATCACGGACGGCCCGCATGTCAGGTCCTTCGGCGAGCTGGACCACCGTATCGGCAATGTGCTCTTCTCTCCGGACGGTTCGAAAATCATGACCTCCGGTTCACGCATCCAGATCTGGAATGCCAGCGCTACCAGGCGGATGGCGACCACGCAGGTGCCCCCGCAATTGAGTTCCGGAGGAGTCTTTTCTCATGATGGTTCGAGGCTTGTCGGGCATTGCAGGAAAGGCCAGGCATGCGTCTTCGATACTTCGAATGGCGACCTGGTCCTGGCACTCGAGCGTGGCGATGGGCTTGCGCTGGCCATTTCGCCGGATGGCTCCAGCGTGGCTCTCACCGGTCCGGCTGCACCCGTGCTCGTCTACGATGTTTCCACAGCAGAAGTCACAGGATCTTTCGGGGAAGGCGAGGGGCGCCCCTACAACATACTGTTTTCACCCGACGGCAGGCAGCTCTTTGCAAATCTCGGTGGTGTCGTTCGCTACTGGGACCTCGACAGCGGACGCATGATCGAGAGGCTGGAAGGCGTGGGGCCTCGATTCTCGCCGGATGGCGTGCTGGTCGCTACGCGCAGGGACGATCTCCTCTACCTGAATCGCAGGGAAGATGGCCGCCTGCTGCAGGAGCTGAGCATCGGCGGGGGCATCATTCAGGAGCTGGCATTTTCTCCCGACTCCTCCCTGCTGGCTGCCGGATCCACTGACGGCGTCATCACGCTGTGGGATCTGGTTTCTGCAGAGAAACGGGTGTTTCCCGGGTCCCGGAACGGGCGAGTGCGGCTGCTTCGGTTTTCCGGTGATGGCAGGACGCTGGTTACAGTCACCGATAACGCCATCCATGCCTACAGCACCGCCGACGGGACCGAGTTGCAGATGTTTCACAACAATTTCGGCCTCGTCAATGCGGCGATTGCCCCTGATGGCGCAAGTGTGGTGGGCGTCGACACCCTCGGTCGCGCTTTGTTCTACAGCTTCCGTCTCCAGCCTCTGCTGGAGATTGCGCGCAAACGCCTGCCGGCAATCGGTACGGTGCGACAGGCGGGAACAGAGCAGGGCGGGCTCTGAGGTCTTACCTGAGCTTCGGCCGTTTCTGCAACTTCCTCTGCAGCGTGCGCCGATGCATGCCGAGCTGCCTGGCCGTCGAGGAGATGTTGCCGTCGTTCTCGTCGAGCACGCGCTGGATATGTTCCCACTCGAGCTGCTTGAGCGGAGTCGGTGAGAAATCCTCGTTCTCCTCGTCCATCTCTTCGGGCGGCTCGTCCTCGAACGCCTTCAGGACGGAATGCACGTTGACGGGCTTGGCGAGATAGTTGATCGCGCCGAGCTTGATCGCCTGTACCGCCGTCGACAGGCTGGCGTAGCCAGTCAGGACGACGATCTGCAGGTCGGGCTGGATTTGCAGCAGCGGCCGGATGAGCTGGATGCCGGAGTCGTCGCCGAGACGCAGGTCGAGCACGGCCCTGGCCGGGCGCTGCTCTCGCACAACCGCCAGGGCCTCCTCGGCATTGTGGGCGACATAGCCGTCGAAAGCGTTGCGTTCCAGCGAACGGCAGAGGGTGCGGCAGAAGGCGTCGTCGTCGTCGATGACGAGTATCTTTTCCAAGCCGTTATCCTCCTGTCTCCCGGCGTGTGAGCGAATCGAGCGGGATGCGCACGCAGGTCGCCGTGCCGCCGTGCGACAGCTGCTCCATGCGCAGTTCGCCCTCGAGCTGTTCGAGCGTCGCGCTGGAGATGATGAGACCGAGTCCCAGCCCCTCCTGCTTGGTGCTGAAGGAGGCATTGCCGGCGATGCGTCGCTGCTCGTCGCTGAGCCCCTTGCCGAAATCCTCGATGACGATACGCAGGTCGTCGCCGTCTGTTTCGGCGCTCACGGCGATGCGGCTCGAGTCGTTCTCGAGCGAGGCGTCGGCGGCGTTGTTGAGGAGGTTCATGAGGATCATCGACAGGGCGTGCTTTTCGAAGATCATCGGCGCCTCCTCGAGGCGAAACGATTTGGTCAGTTCGATCTCCGAGCGCAGCGCCCCCCAGGCCGTGATAATGGCCATGAGCGCCTCGTCGAGCGCCAGGTGCTTGCCGCCGCTGCCGCGCGCCATTTCGGCGGCTTGCTGCAGCCGCTGCAGCCGCTCCTTGCAGTGCGTGACCTGTGTAGCGATCTCGCGCGCGTCCTCTCTCAGCTGCCCGTCGCCTTCGGTCTGCAGCTCGATCTCCTCGGCCAGCATGGCGATGGTCGAGAGCGGTGTGTTGAGTTCATGCGCCGTGCCGGCGGCCATGGCTCCGACGGAGACGATATGCTCGTTGCGCAACAGCCGTTGCTGCATCTCGGCGAGCTGGCGGTCACGCCTGCGCCCCGTGCGCGACAGGCTGTAGACGAGGATTGCGCTGACCAGTGCGCTGATGATGAAGGTGGCCCACATGCCGTAGACATGCAGCATGAAGTCGCCGCCGAAACGATTGCCGATCTGCGGCAGCGGCAGGTAGTTCGTCATCAGAAAGGTGTAGAGCAGGGCGCATGCGATGACCACCCAGAAGACGAAGACGCCGCGCAGGTAGGCGGCGGCAAGCACCACGGGCACGAGGAACAGCGAGACGAAGGGGTTGGTCGAACCGCCTGCGAAATAGAGCAGCGCCGCCAGACCCATGGCGTCGATGATGAGGTGCAGCATGATCTCGGGATCGCTGACCGCGAAACTGCGCTGCAGGCGCAGGCCGACGATGAGGTTGAAGAGCGCCAGAAGGCCGACGACCGCGAGCAGCGGCGTGGCCGTGATGTTCATTGGCAAGAGGGTGAACGCCAGCGCGATGGCGACGAGCTGCATCGCGATCGCCAGCCAGCGCAGCCAGAAGAGGCGTTTCATGACCTCCCTGGATGCCTGTGTCTTCTCCACTGTCGTCATCGGGGCAGCCTGTAGTGCAGGGGTACCGTGAATTCCCAGCTGGTGCGCTTGCTCGCTTGCGGGAACGGCGGAAATCGTCCGACCTTTTTTACCGCTTCCATTGCGGCGCGGTCAAGCACGGAAGCGCCGGACGGACGGCTGACACGCAGATTCCGCACGCTGCCGTCGCGTAGCAAGCTGAAGCTGATATGCACTTCGCCGGTGCTGCGCTTGCGCCGCGCGCGCGCCGGGTAGTACTTCTTGCTCTCGATCAGCGAGCGCACCTTGCTGCGGTAACTCGCCTCGGCTCTGGCGATCTCTTTCTGCGACGCGGCCGATGCCGGGCTGGCTGCTTTCTTGCGCTGGGGCTTCCTGGCCTGCTTCTGCTTCGGTTTCTCGACGGCCTTGTCGACTTTCGGCGGCACCTCTCTCTTCTTGACTTCGGGCGGGTCGCTGACAGCTGGCTTGCGCTGCTCGGGCTTTGGCCTGGGTTCCGGCTCGGGTTCAGGTTCCGGCTCGAGCTCGGGTTCCGGCTCGGGTTCGGGCTCCGGCTCGGGTTCGGGCTCCGGCTCGGGTTCGGGCTCCGGCTCGGGTTCGGGCTCCGGCTCGGGTTCGGGCTCCGGCTCGGGTTCGGGTTCGGGCTCTGGCTCGGGTTGCGCAGATGGTGGAATCTCGGGCGTCGATGCCTCTTGTGGCTCCGTCTGGAACATGCGCATCTCGAGCACGAGGTGTGTCTCCTCGGGCACAGGCGTATCGGTCGACTCGCTCTCGAGCATGAACGGGGCGATCAGTGCTGCGTGCACCGCGAGCGACGCGACAAACCCGGCCGGCGCGCACCAGGAGCATTTCATCGCGTGTTGCGGGTGATGATCGAAAGCTTCTCCATGCCGCGCGATTTGAGGATATTCATGACCGGCACGAAAGTGCCGAATTCGACGCCCTTGTCGACGCGCAGGGAGACATTGCGCTGCGGATCGGTCTGCTCGATGGCGTCCTTCAATCCGTCGAGGGTCGTGGACTCGCCGTCGAGATAGAGCTGCTCGTCCGCGTCGATGGCGATCTCGAGCGGCTTCTCGAGACGCTCTGTGGCTGCGGCCTCGGTTTCAGGCAGGCGGATCTTCAGCTGACCCGTGGAGATGAACGAGGCGGTCGTGAGCACGATCGCCAGCAGCACCAGCATGATGTCGATGAAAGGGATGACATTGATCTGGTCAAAGCGTTTCATGGCCTTGCAGGCGTTTCCAGTTCGCCGTGATGACCTCGACCCGGCGCAGCAGGCCGTTGTAGATCATGATCGAGGGAATCGCGACGAGCAGGCCCGCGGCCGTCGCCTTGAGCGCCAGCGCCAGTCCGGTCATGATCGCGGCCGGCTCGATGTTGCTGCTCTGGCCGATGTCATAGAAGGTGATGAGGATGCCGAAGACAGTGCCGAGCAGGCCGACGTAGGGCGCGTTCGAGCCGATGGTCGAGATCCAGGTGAGGTTGCGCGTCAGCGCGATGCCGAGCGTATCGGGATGATCGAATTCCGCGAGCCTGACGCGCCAGAAATAGATCAGGCGCTCGAAGGCGAACCATAGCATCAGGAAGCTCATGAGTCCGAGAATCCCGAATACCAGGTAGTCGAGCCAGGCCCGCAGGAAATCGATCATCGCCTCAGAACTCCGCCGTCACCTTGAGCCAGGCGACGCGTCCCGGTTCGTTGACCTTGATGGCTTCAAGATCCATGAGATTCGCGCGGCTGGCGTGCTCGGCATAGGTCTTGTCGAAGAGGTTGTCGATACCCCAGCGCAGGCTGAAGGTGTCATTGATGAGGTAGCTGCCGTAGAGGTCAAACACGCCCCATCCGGGCGTTTCACCGACTTCGAGGGGGCTCTCGGGATCGATGCGATCCTGCGCATCCGCGAAACGCACGCGTGCGCCGTGGGTCCAGCGTCCGCTGAAGTAGTCGAGCTGGAGCTTGCCGCCGAGAGGCGGAGTCTGCGCGATCGGGCGGTCGTCCGTGGTGTTGGTCGCATGCACATAAGCCAGTGCCGCGGTCAGCTCGAGATCGGAGCGCAGCCTCAGGGTTCCCTCGAGTTCGAGTCCGTAGAGCTCGGCGTCGACATTGCGGTAGATCTGTGCATCGTCGGACAGCAGGATGCCCGTCTGTCCGCGCGCGTAGTCACGCAGGATGTAGTCGTCGACGTCGTCGTAGAAGAGCGTCGCCGTGACGTTGCTGTCAAGTCCGCGCCAGGCCATGCCGAAATCGACCTGGTGGTGTTTTTCCGGTTCGATGAAGGGGTTGCCGACCCAGCGCTGTGTCGGGTCCGGGCTCCACTTGTTCATGTAGCGCTCGGTGGCGTCGGCCGTGCGCACGGTGCGCGACAGGCCGGCGAACAATGTGATGTCGTCGCGCAGGTCCTGCTCGTAGCGCAGCAGGCCGCCGACGTTGGTCTCGGTCTGGTCCTCTGCCGTCGTGCCGTAGTAGGTGCTGTAGGCCATGTTCGCCGAATACATGGGCATGGCGGGGTTTGGATTCGAATCCGCGAGGCCTGCCGATGCGTCGACCCTGTCGACACGCAGGCCATAGACCAGGCGGCGCCTGTCGTCGACCGCCGTCGTCGCCTCTGCGAAGATCCCGAGCTGCTGGATGTCAGCGTCCGGCCAGAGGTAGAAGAGCTCCGCGGGTGGGGTCATGTTCATGTTGAACAGTGTCGCGTTGCGCACATTGCGCTGCAGGTCGATGCCGTAGTTCCAGACGGTGTTCGAGGTCGTGGAGGTCAGCACGAAACGACCGCCGCTCGTCTCGGATGTGGTGTCCGTCTCGCGCAGCATTGGCACGCCCATCATTTCCGGTGGCGTCCGCAGGCTGAAGTTGTCCATGACATGATCGATGTCACTGAAATAGACCTCGGCCTTGATCGCGTCGACCCAGGCGATATCCGGCTTGTCGAGGTAGCGCAGCTTGTAGAAGGTGCCGGACTCCTCGGGGCTGTCCATGCCTGAGCCCGGATAGAGCGCGTCTTTGAACTCGTTGCGCTCGATCGTCAGTTCGATGAGGCGATCCTCGGTCGGGGTGTAGCCCAGCACCACCCCGCCCTGCTTGTGTTCGAAGGCAGAGCGGACCTCATTGCCGTCGCCATCCTCGTAATTGTCGTTGTCCTTGAACTCGGTGAAGAAGCGCACGTAGCCCTTCTCACCCGAGGCGACGACATCGGCGAGCAGGTCGTATTGCATGCCGTTGGTGCCCGCGGCCGCGGATACGCGTCCGTGTATGCCTTTCTCCTCGGCGAGCGCGCGCGTGTCGCGCTCGAACAGCACGGTGCCGCCGCTGCCGCCGCCACCGTATTGCAGGGTCTGCACGCCACGGATCACCACGACCTTCTCGTAGGTCTCGAGTGCCGCCCAGCTCGAAGGGGGGTCCATGCGGTTCGGGCAGCCGCCCTGGACGTAGGCGCCGTCGAGCAGGACGTTCAGCTGCGTCTGCGACTGGCCGCGAATGATCGGCTCGAGGCCGCGTCCGCCGAAGCGGCTCATGTTGACGCCGTTGATCTGGCGCAGGAATTCACCGCCATCGGCGTTAATGACCTTGTTGCGGGTATACTCCTCGGGCTCGCTGTAGTTCGGATTGATCAGGATGTCGTCCTGGACGATGATCGGCGAAAGGGTTTCCGCTGTTGCGGAAGTCGCCATGAGCATGCCAAGGACGAGAGGTGTGACTCGAAATAGACTCTGCATTGCTGTTCTTCTGGGTTATGGTCGGGGTGTGCCAGATTCTAGGAGAGCGGAATAGTTCCAGACAGTGACAAAATGTCGCAGCTGGAGGCTTCTCATGAGGATCTGCAGCAGTCAACACGGGATGCAGGCACCGGGGGCGGATTCGCGACCATGTCGGCAGGGATTTGCCGGGGAGAGATGCTGTGCCGGAATGCCGCTGTCATGCAGACATAAAAAAACCTGCCCGGGCGGGCAGGTCAATGGATAACCAGACAAAACATACCAAAGGACGGGAGGTATGATTCGGTTGCGTCCGCAATGACAATCGTGGACTGGCAATAACTATAGGTGCTGGCAGGACTTCCCGGAAGTGGCAAATTGTCGCAGGCCTGCGCAACGGCAAATAAATAGCCCGCCTTGAGTGGCGGGCTCAACAACCTGCAGGATCATGACAGGAGGAACAACATTCAGCATGCCCCTGCAAGTTCGTCCATGGTGCGTCGATGGACCCATAAAGGATAGAGGCTTGCGACCAGGAAGCAATGCGGCAAATTGCCGCAACCCCTTTTCCTGGAAGGGAGCTGTTCCAGATTCCTGCCGGGAGCGTCGCGTCCCGGTTCAGAAGTCGCCGGCGGCGCCCTTGACCATGATGTCGGTGATGATCTCCTGGACTTTCAGCGCATCCACGAGCAGTTCTTCAGGCAACGTCCTGCCTCCCCTGATCATCATGTCCATATCGAGCGAGTAGAGCCACAGTTTGCCCTCCTTGTCCTCGAGCAGCGAGATACGGCACGGGAGGTAGGCGGAGAAGGCTTCGCTGTGACCGATCATCTTCATGGCCGTCAGGGGATTGCAGAACTGGTAGATCTTCAGGAAAGGCTGCTCCTCGCCTGTCATGAGCTCGACCTGTTCAGACAGCGGCAATTCGCCGACGGCCTTGATGTTGTGGCTGTTGGCGACACTCTTCATGGAATCCTCGACCTCTTCCCAGGAGAGGTCTGCGTCGACCTGGTACCTGACAACGGTCGCATCGGCAGAGCTTCCGGTCTCCTTGAGCTTGTGCCACATCGTCAGATAGACATCCCTGGCGCCGGGATCAAGCGAATTCAGCGCGTCGAACTCCGGCTTGAGTTTCGTGTACATGTAACCTCCGCCGATGATGGCGATGAGGCCCACGAGCGCAAGCAGGTTGCGTATGAAAGACATGGATTCTCCTCTGCTGCATTGAGCCCTGGATGATTGAAGCTGCAGGAGTCTAAGCTAGGGTTCTATGCAGGTAAAGCCTGCCGGGCACGGCCATAGGTTTTTCTTATGCCCGCAAAGATATGTGGTTGTTCCCTTGCGGGCTGAATGGGAATAGCATCACGGGAGTTTTTTTGTCACAACCAATTACAAGGGGTCAGTCATGAACGAAATGCTGCTGATGGCGATCATATGCGCCGTAGGGGCTCTGGTCTACGGTATCTGGTCTATTCGCTGGCTACTTGCCAAACCCGAGGGAGACGAAGCCATGCGCGCGATCTCCCAGGCAATCCAGGAGGGGGCATCCGCCTACCTGCGCAGGCAATACACGACCATCGCCATTGTCGGCGTGATCCTGTTTGCCGTGATTTTCTACTTCATCGAAGGTTACACGGCGGTCGGTTTCGCCATTGGCGCCATCCTCTCCGGCGCCGCGGGCTTCATCGGCATGAACATCTCGGTGCGCGCCAACGGGCGCACGGCCGAAGCCGCCAAGAGCGGCATGTCGCCGGCGCTCGATATTGCCTTTCGTGGCGGCGCCATCACCGGCATGCTCGTCGTCGGTCTCGGCCTGCTCGGCGTTGCAGGCTACTACCTGGTGCTGACGGAAATGGGCGTCGAGGACGCGCTGCATCCGCTCGTCGGCCTGGCCTTCGGCGGTTCCCTGATCTCGATTTTCGCGCGTCTCGGTGGCGGTATCTTCACCAAGGGCGCCGACGTCGGCGCCGATATCGTCGGCAAGGTCGAGGCCGGCATTCCCGAGGACGATCCCCGCAACCCGGCAGTCATCGCGGACAACGTCGGCGACAACGTCGGTGACTGCGCCGGCATGGCTGCCGACCTCTTCGAGACCTACGCGGTCACGGTCGTTGCCACCATGCTGCTCGGCTCCCTGACCGTCGCCGTCGCGGGTGATGCGGCGATTCTCTACCCGCTGGCGCTCGGCGGCGTCTCCATCATCGCCTCCATCATCGGCATCTTCATGGTCCGCACCAAAAAGAGCACGCCGAAGATCATGGCGGTTCTCTACCGCGGCCTGATTGTGGCGGGCGTGCTGTCGATGGCCGGTTTTTACGGCGTCACCGAGTGGATGATGGGCGACAACGGCCAGTACACCACCATGGAGCTCTTCGGTTCCGCGCTGATCGGCCTGTTGCTGACGGGAGCCATGGTCGTGATCACCGAGTACTACACGGCGACAGAGTACCACCCCGTGCGTCACATCGCGGAAGCCTCGACGACGGGTGACGGCACCAACGTCATCGCCGGTCTCGGCGTCTCGATGAAATCGACGGCGCTGCCGGTCATCGTCGTCTGTCTCTCGATCTGGACCGCCTACTCCCTCGCAGGCCTCTACGGCATCGCGATCGCGGCGACCTCCATGCTGTCGATGACAGGCATCATCGTGGCGCTCGACGCCTACGGCCCGATCACGGACAACGCCGGCGGCATCGCCGAGATGGCCGAACTCGACGAGAGCGTGCGGAATATCACTGACCCGCTCGACGCCGTCGGCAACACCACCAAGGCGGTCACCAAGGGTTACGCCATCGGCTCCGCGGGCCTGGCGGCGCTGGTGCTGTTCGCTGACTACACCCACGGCCTCGAGAAGGCGGGCGAGGTACTCTCGTTCGACCTCTCCGATCACATGGTCATCATCGGTCTCTTCATCGGCGGTCTCGTTCCCTACCTCTTCGGCTCCTTTGCGATGGAAGCCGTCGGCCGTGCCGCGGGCGGCATCGTCAACGAGGTGCGCCGCCAGTTCCGCGAGATGCCCGGCATCATGGACCGCACGCAGAAGCCGGACTACTCGAAGGCCGTCGACATGCTGACGATCGCGGCCATCAAGGAGATGATCATCCCGTCGCTGCTGCCGATCCTGATCCCCGTGGCCGTCGGCCTGCTGCTCGGCCCCGTGGCCCTCGGCGGCGTGCTGCTCGGCTCCATCGTCACCGGCATCTTCGTGGCCATCTCCATGACCACGGGTGGCGGCGCCTGGGACAACGCCAAGAAGTACATCGAGGATGGCAATTTCGGCGGCAAGGGCTCGGACGCCCACAAGGCCGCGGTCACCGGCGACACGGTCGGCGACCCCTACAAGGACACGGCCGGCCCGGCAATCAACCCGCTGATCAAGATCATCAACATCGTTGCGCTCCTGATCATTCCGCTGATTGTCTGATTCCGCACCCCGCCTCAAGGCATCAAGCCCCGCTTCGCCGGGGCTTTTTTCGTTCAGGGGACTCCCTGACGGGGCCCTCATTCCTGATCCCGCCGCGCCGCCTGAGTCAACAAGCGGGCCACGCGTGATGTCAACTTGCTGTCCGGCAACAAGCTGAAGTAGAATGAATCCATCCTAAGAAAAACCCACAGCGGGGCGACCACAAGTCTGTCCCGCTTTTCTTGTGCCCTGGAGACAGTAATGGTGAACAAACCTGCGCTTCTGGTGCTGGAGGATGGAAGCGTCTTCCGCGGTCAGTCGATCGGTGCCGACGGACAAACCGTCGGTGAAGTTGTTTTCAATACGGCGATGACCGGCTACCAGGAGATCCTGACCGATCCATCCTACTCCCGCCAGCTTGTCACACTGACCTATCCCCACATCGGCAATACCGGCATCACGCCCGAAGACGAGGAGTCGTCAAAGGTGCACGCGGCCGGTCTGATCATCCGTGATCTCTCGATGACGGCGAGCAACTGGCGTTGCCGGGAAACGCTGCAGGATTATCTCGTCAGGAACGACATTGTCGGCATCGCCGACATCGACACGCGCCGCCTGACGCGGATACTGCGAGAGAAGGGTGCCCAGAACGGCTGCATCATCGCGGCTGACAACCCGTCGGAAGCCGAGGCGCTCGAGGCCGCAAGGGCATTCCCGGGCCTCAAGGGCATGGATCTCGCCAGGGAGGTCACGACAGGAACGAGTTACGAGTGGACCGAGAAGAGCTGGTCTCTCGAGGCGGGTCATCTCGCGGCTGATCCTGCCGATCTGAAATTCCATGTCGTTGCCTATGACTACGGCATCAAGCACAACATTCTGCGCATGCTCGTCGACCGCGGCTGCCGCGTGACCGTGGTGCCCGCGACCACCTCCGCAGACGAGGTGCTGGCCATGAAGCCCGACGGCATCTTCCTGTCGAATGGGCCCGGCGATCCCGAGCCGTGCGATTACGCCATCGAGGCGATCCAGACCATTCTCGAAACCGACATACCTCTCTTCGGCATCTGTCTCGGTCACCAGCTCCTGGGGCTTGCCAGCGGCGCGAAGACCGTGAAAATGAAATTCGGCCATCACGGCGCCAATCACCCGGTCCAGGACCTGGAAAACATGACCGTCATGATCTCGAGCCAGAACCACGGTTTCGCTGTCGACGAGTCAAGCCTGCCGGACAATCTCAAGGCGACGCACAAGTCGCTGTTCGACGACTCCCTGCAGGGCATCCATCGCACCGACAAGCCCGCATTCAGCTTCCAGGGACACCCCGAGGCCAGTCCGGGACCGCATGACGTGGCGCCGGTTTTCGACCATTTCATCGAACTCATGAGCCAGTAAGCCGTATCTCGCAAGGAGAGAACCACCATGCCCCTATCACACCACCCGCTCGTCCAGGAGTTCCCGGAACACAAGGACGTCATCCATCGCCTGAAGATGGACAACACCTATTTCCACAACCTCATGGAGAAATACGAGGAACTCGACAAGCAGATCTTCCGTATCGAGGACGGCAGCGAGCCGACGGAAGACCTCGTGGTCGAGCAACTGAAGAAAGAGCGTCTTGCCATGAAAGACGAGCTATTACAGATCATTCAAGCAGGTTGAAGAAGATAATCCGATGCCCAGACGCAACGACATCCAGACCATCCTGATCATTGGCGCCGGCCCGATCGTCATCGGCCAGGCATGCGAATTCGACTATTCCGGCGCCCAGGCGTGCAAGGCCCTGCGCGAGGAGGGCTACCGCGTCGTGCTGGTGAATTCCAATCCGGCCACCATCATGACCGATCCCGACTCGGCCGATGCCGTCTATATCGAGCCGATCAACTGGGAGACGCTCGCGCGTATCATCGAGAAGGAGCGTCCGGATGCGCTGCTGCCCACCATGGGCGGCCAGACGGCGCTGAACTGCGCGCTCGACCTGGTGCGCGAGGGTGTGCTGAAGGAATACGATGTCGAGATGATCGGCGCCTCGCGCGAGGCCATCGACAAGGCCGAGGATCGCGACCTCTTCCGCCAGGCGATGCGCAAGATCGGTCTCGATATGCCGCGCTCTGCGGTTGCCCACAGCCTCGAGGAGGCCTTCCAGGTGCAGGCCTCGATCGGCTACCCGTCCATCATTCGCCCGTCATTCACGATGGGCGGCAGTGGCGGTGGCATTGCCTACAATCGTGAAGAGTTCGAGGAGATCTGCAAGCGCGGCCTTGACCTGTCGCCGACCAACGAGCTCCTGATCGAGGAGTCGATTCTCGGCTGGAAAGAGTACGAAATGGAGGTCGTGCGCGATCACAAGGACAACTGCATCATCATCTGTTCCATCGAGAACCTCGACCCGATGGGTGTGCATACCGGTGACTCCATCACGGTCGCGCCGGCGCAGACCCTGACCGACAAGGAATACCAGATCATGCGCGACGCCTCCCTCGCGGTCCTGCGCGAGATCGGCGTCGACACGGGCGGATCGAACGTGCAGTTCGCCATCAACCCGGACAACGGCCGCATGATCATCATTGAGATGAACCCGCGGGTGTCGCGCTCCTCGGCACTGGCCTCGAAGGCGACCGGCTTCCCGATCGCCAAGGTCGCGGCCAAGCTGGCCGTCGGCTACACGCTCGACGAGCTGCGCAACGAGATCACGGGCGGCGTCACGCCCGCCTCCTTCGAGCCTTCGATCGACTATGTCGTCACCAAGGTGCCGCGTTTTGCGTTCGAGAAATTTCCCAAGGCCGACGACCGTCTCACGACCCAGATGAAATCGGTCGGCGAGGTCATGGCCATCGGCCGCACGCTGCAGGAGTCGCTGCAGAAGGCGTTGCGCGGTCTCGAGACCGGCAAGAGCGGCTTCGACGAGGTCTTCGAGGATTTCGATGCCGACCGCAAGGAAAACATCAAGCGCCTCAAGAACGAGCTGCGCCAGCCCGGACCTGAGCGTATCTGGTATCTCGGCGAGGCCTTCCGGCACGGGCTGAGCGTCGACGAGGTCCACGAAACCTGCAAGGTCGATCACTGGTTCCTCGTACAGATCGAGGACATCATCCGCACCGAGTCCGTCATTGCCGCGACGCCACTGGCTGAGGTCACGCAGGAGCAGCTGTTCGGCTGGAAACGCAAGGGCTTCTCCGACGAGCGCATGGCGAAGCTCCTGGCTGTCGAGGAGACCGATGTGCGCAACAGGCGCTACGAGCTGGGCGTGCGCCCGGTCTACAAGCGCGTCGACACCTGCGCCGCCGAGTTCGCCTCGAGCACTGCCTACATGTACTCCACTTACGAGGAGGAGTGTGAGGCGGACGTCTCCAAGAGGCAGAAGATCATGGTGCTCGGCGGTGGTCCGAATCGCATCGGCCAGGGCATCGAGTTCGACTACTGCTGCGTGCATGCCGCCTTTGCGATGCGCGAGGACGGCTACGAGACCATCATGGTCAACTGCAACCCCGAGACCGTCTCGACCGACTACGACACCTCGGACCGCCTCTACTTCGAGCCGTTGACGCTCGAGGATGTGCTCGAGGTGATCCACAAGGAGAACCCGAAAGGCATTATCGTGCAGTACGGCGGACAAACGCCGCTGAAACTCGCCGAGGCGCTCGAGGAAGCCGGTGCGCCGATCATCGGCACGAGCCCGGACGCGATCGACGCGGCCGAGGATCGCGAGCGCTTCCAGAAGATGGTCGACAAGCTCGGCCTGCTGCAGCCGCCGAACAGGACCGCGACGGCGGCCGAGGAGGCCGTCAGCCTCGCCGAGGAGATCGGCTATCCGCTCGTCGTGCGCCCCTCCTACGTACTCGGTGGTCGCGCCATGGAGATTGTCTACGACGAGCACGACCTGCGCCGCTACATGCGCGAGGCCGTGCAGGTCTCCAACGATTCGCCGGTGCTGCTCGACCGCTTCCTCGACGACGCCATCGAGGTCGACGTCGACGCCATCTGCGACGGCAAGGACGTGCTGATCGGCGGCATCATGGAGCATATCGAGGAGGCCGGCGTCCACTCGGGCGACTCGGCCTGTTCACTGCCGGCCTACACGCTCTCCGAGGCGATCCAGCACCGCTTGCGCGAGCAGATCAGCAAGATGGCCATCGAACTCGATGTCATCGGCCTCATGAACACCCAGTTCGCGATCAAGGGTGACGACATCTACCTCCTGGAGGTCAACCCGCGCGCCTCGCGCACCGTGCCTTTCGTCTCCAAGGCGACGGGCGTGCAGCTGGCGAAAGTCGCCGCGCGCTGCATGGCCGGCATTTCACTGGCCGAGCAGGGGCTTACCGAAGAACGCCGTCCGCGCTATTTCGCCGTCAAGGAGGCGGTCTTCCCGTTCGTCAAGTTTCCGGGCGTCGATACGGTGCTCGGTCCCGAGATGAAATCCACTGGCGAAGTCATGGGCACTGGCAAGACCTTCGGCGAGGCCTATGCCAAGGCCGTGATCGGTGGTGGCATGGACCTGCCGACCAGCGGCAAGGTGTTGCTCAGCGTGCGCGAGGTCGATCGCGGTCGCGTCGTCGGCGTGGCGCGTTCACTGGCCGAACTCGGTTTCGAGCTCTACGGCACATACGGCACGACGCGCGTCATCAACGCCGCCGGCATCGCCTGCACGGGCGTCAACAAGGTCGCCGAGGGCCGTCCGCATGTCGTCGACATGATCAAGAACGGTGAAACCAGCCTCATTGTCAACACCACAGAGGGCAAGCAGGCGATTGAAGATTCTGCAGAGATCCGCTATGCTGCGCTGCAAAATAAAGTCGCATACACGACAACAATCTCCGGTGCGGAGGCGCTGTGCATGGCCATGCTGAAGCGCGGCGAAACCGGTGTCAGCACCTTGCGGGAACTCCACAAATCGGTCTCCTGACCTGTAGGGGAAAGCTGTAAATGAACAAGATACCACTGACCTTGCGTGGCGCCGAAGCACTGCGCGCGGAACTCGAGGAACTCAAGAAGGTCAAGCGCCCGGCAGTGATCCAGGCGATCGCCGAGGCGCGCGAGCACGGTGATCTCAAGGAGAACGCCGAGTACCATGCCGCGCGCGAGCAGCAGAGCTTTATCGAGGGCCGCATCAAGGACATCGAGGCCAAGCTGTCGAATGCCCAGATCATCGATGTCACAACCATGGACGCCGGCGGCCGCGTGATTTTCGGCGCGACCGTCGACGTGGTCGACATGGATAACGACGAGGAGTTCACCTACCGGATCGTCGGCGAGGACGAGGCCGATATCCAGAACGGCCTGATCTCGGTGAACTCGCCGATCGCGCGCGGCCTGATCGGAAAAGAGGAGGGGGATGTCGCCGTGGTCGATACTCCCGGTGGCAAACGCGAATTCGAGATTGTCGAGGTTCGCTACATCTGAGAAAGGGGTGACATATGTCCAACGCCGATCTGATGCTGGACGGCCTGAGACTGCTGGGTCTGGGGATGGGCAGCGTTTTTCTGTTCCTCGTTGTATTGGTATTTGCAATGAAGAGTATGAGCGCCCTGGCGAATATATTCGACAGTGGCGAGCCCCCGGTCGTCCCCGAAGGCGCTGCGCCCCTGGCGACAGACCGCGCCAGTCCAACGGACGCCGTCGTGCCAGTCATTGCCGCAGCCATCGCGGCCTATCGTCATAACCACAAGTAGATAACAACCATGGCAAACAAACTTGGAATCACCGATGTAGTCCTGCGCGACGGCTCGCAGTCACTGCTTGCCACGCGTGTCCGCATCGAGGACATGCTGCCGATCGCTGAAAAGCTCGACAAGGTGGGTTACTGGTCGCTCGAGACCTGGGGAGGAGCCACTTTCGACGCCTGTATCCGCTTTCTCGGCGAAGACCCCTGGGAGCGCCTGCGCCTGCTCAAGGCGGCGATGCCCAACACGCGCATGCAGATGCTGCTGCGCGGTCAGAACATGCTCGGCTACCGCCACTATGCCGACGACGTGGTCGAACGCTTCGTCGAGCGCTCGGCCGAGAACGGCATGGACGTCTTCCGCATCTTCGACGCCATGAACGACGTGCGCAATCTCGAGACCGCCATCAAGGCAACGCTCAGGACGGGCAAGCACGCCCAGGGCACGCTCTCCTACACGGTCAGCCCCGTGCATACGGTCGACGGCTATGTCGACATGGCCAGGCGGCTCGAGGATCTCGGCTGCCACTCCATCTGCATCAAGGACATGGCCGGCCTGCTGAAGCCCTACGTCGCCTTCGAGCTGGTCTCGAAACTCAAGGAGGCGCTGCAGATCCCGATCGGCATGCAATCCCACGCCACCACGGGCATGAGCACCGCGACCAACATCAAGGCGGCCGAGGCCGGCATCGACATGGTCGACACCTCGATTTCGTCGATGTCCATGACCTATGGCCACTCCGCGACCGAATCTGTCGTCGCCATTCTGCAGGATACCGAGCGCGACACCGGGCTCGACCTCAACCTGCTCGAGGAAATCGCCAGCTACTTCCGCGAGGTGCGCAAGAAATACGCGAAGTTCGAGGGCGCGCTCAAGGGCGTCGACTCCCGCATCCTGGTCGCCCAGGTTCCGGGCGGCATGCTCACGAACATGGAGAACCAGCTGCGCGAGCAGGGCGCATCCGACAAGCTCGACGACGTGCTCAAGGAGATCCCGCGCGTGCGCGAGGACCTGGGTTTCATCCCGCTCGTCACCCCGACGAGCCAGATCGTCGGCACGCAGGCGGTGCTCAACGTGCTGACGGGCGAGCGCTACAAGACCATCGCCAAGGAAGCCGCGGGCATTCTGAAAGGCGAGTACGGCGCCGCCCCGGCGCCCGTCAACAAGGAGCTGCAGGAGCGCGTGCTCGAGGGCAAGGCGCCGATCACCTGCCGACCGGCAGACCTGATCCGGCCCGAGTTTGACAAGCTCAAGAAGGAACTCGGCAAGATCGCTGCCGAAAAGAACATCAAGCTCGCTGACAACCTCGACGACGATGTCCTGATCTATGCCCAGTTTCCGCAAGTGGGTCTCAAGTTCCTCGAAAACCGCGGCAACCCGGATGCTTTCGAACCCGTGCCGACGGCCGCGGATGTCGCGCCCGCTGCATCTGCTGAAAAGCCTGCAGCCGCTGCGCCTGCCGAAGGCCCCGAGGCCTACACGGTCAGCGTCAATGGCATCAGTTACAATGTCGTGGTCGCGCCTGGCGGCGAGATCACCGATGTCGCGCCTGCTGCTGCAGCACCGGCCGCCGCGCCCGCTATCGCGACCCCGGCAGCGGCAGGCGGCGTCAGCATCGACGCCCAGCTTGCCGGCAATGTCTACAAGATCAATGTCGCACCGGGGCAGCAGGTCAACGAGGGCGACGTGGTCGTGATCCTCGAGGCCATGAAGATGGAAACCGAGGTCAGGGCCCCGGTCGCCGGCACGGTAGCTTCCGTCAACGTCAAGGAGGGCGATAGTGTCAAGGTCGGCGATGCGCTGGTGACGCTCTCCTGATGGAAGGGTTCGACGCACTCTGGCACTCCATGGGGATTGCCAGCTTCACCCCCGGCCAGCTGCTCATGATGGTCGTCGGCGGGATTCTGATCTACCTGGCGATCGTCAGGAGATTCGAACCCCTGCTGTTGCTGCCGATCGGTTTCGGCGCGATTCTGGCGAATATCCCGGTCGCCGGTCTGGCGGAAAGCGCCATCGAGCAACTCATGCACTATGGCCCGGAGGCCCACAAGATCGCCCTGGCGAGGCTCCTCGATGTGCCTGTCGACCAGGTCTATGCCGGTTTCAAGGAGGCGCCTGCCGCCATGCAACAGGCAGCGGCCCACCTGGCCCAGGATCTGGGTTACTCGGACGGCATGCTCTACATCTTCTATAGCGTCGCCATCGGCAGTGGCATCGCTCCGCTGCTGATTTTCATGGGCGTCGGCGCCCTGACCGATTTCAGTGCCCTGATCGCGCGCCCCTCGACGCTGCTGCTCGGCGCGGCGGCGCAGTTCGGCATCTTCGCGACACTGCTGGGCGCGCTGGCGCTGAACCTGTTGCCGGGTTTCGACTTCTCGGTCGCCGATGCCTCCGCCATCGCCATCATCGGCGGCGCCGACGGCCCGACCGCAATTTTCCTGGCCTCCAAGCTGGCGCCCGACCTGCTCGGCGCCATCGCCGTTGCGGCCTACTCCTACATGGCGCTCGTGCCCATCATCCAGCCGCCCATCATGAAGCTGCTGACGAGCGAGCAGGAGCGCAAGGTGCAGATGAGCCAGCTGCGTCCGGTGAGCAAGACGGAAAAGGTCCTGTTCCCGTTCTCGGTGCTGATTCTCTGCATCCTCTTCCTGCCGTCCGCCGCGCCGCTGATCGGCATGCTGATGTTCGGCAACCTGCTGCGCGAGAGCGGTGTCGTCGAGCGCCTGAGCAATGCGGCCCAGAACGAGATCATCAACATCGTCACGATTTTCCTGGGACTCTCCGTCGGCTCCAGGCTGTCGGCCGACAAGTTCCTCTCGCTCGAGACCCTCGGCATTTTGGCGCTGGGGGCGCTGGCGTTCGGCATCGGCACGGCCGCGGGGATTCTCATGGGCAAGGCGATGCACAAGCTCAGCGGCGGCAAGATCAACCCGCTGATCGGTGCAGCCGGTGTTTCCGCCGTGCCGATGGCCGCGCGCGTCGTCAACAAGGTCGGCCTCAAGGCCAACCCGCACAACTTCCTGCTGATGCATGCCATGGGCCCGAACGTGGCAGGGGTCATTGGGTCGGCGGTTGCGGCCGGCGTCCTGCTGGCCGTCGTCGGCGGCTGAGGCGCGCTGGGGGGTGCGCCCGTTTGCGGGCGCCTCGCCTGCTGCCCGATCCGCTCCCGCAATGCTTTCCGGGCCGACAGGCCATCGCTCCCGCCTTTTCCAGAGGCTTCGTGCGCACACGCAAGGCGCCTGGCCGACGCAGCCGGACGGCTGCATGTGCTGGTCGTGGCTTTTGGAGCAATTTCAGCCAGATAGGCATGAAATTTTGACATCCTGACGCTTCTCAAATATGATTGCGCGTTTATGTCATCGCGCTCTCCCGAAATCGTCGATCCTTGGCGGGTTTCCGAGCAAAAACAGGCATTTTCCGGTTCTGTGCAGCTGGGCGATCTGCCCCGCCTGAGCCCTCTTCTGAGTCGTTCGGAGGGGTCTGCAGACTACCGTTTTCTGTTTTCTCGGGATCAGCATCGACGCCCCATGATCGAGGGGCATGTCGAGGCGACGCTGTGGCAGACATGCCAGCGCTGCCTCGAAGAGATGCCGATCGTCGTCGCTGCCGATTTCAGGCTCGTGGTCGTGCAGGGTCTCGACGAGGCCGGCCAGCTCGACGAGGACGTCGACCCCTTGCTGGCCGAGCAGGGCGTGAGCCTGCTTGACCTGGTCGAGGACGAGCTGATACTGGCGTTGCCGGTGGTGCCCCTGCACGAGGATTGCGAGGGGTTAAAGCTCGATGACGACATGGCGACCGCAGGGGAGCCGCGCGAGAATCCCTTCGCGGCCCTGAAGGCGTTGAAAGAATCCGATTAAACTAGCCTCTGCAGGAGAGGATCATGGCTGTACAACAGAATCGTAAAACCCCGTCGAAGCGTGGCATGCGCCGTTCGCACGATGCGCTGAACAAAGAGACGCTGTCTGTCGACCAGACATCCGGTGAAACCCATCTGCGTCACCACGTCACTCCCGATGGTTTCTACCGTGGCCGCAAGGTCATCAACAAGGGCTGACAGGGTCTCTATACCGACCCATGAGTAAACGCATACGCATTGCACTGGACGCAATGGGGGGCGATCACGGAGTCTCCGTTGTGGTTCCGGCAGCAGTTGCGTATGCGGCTTCCGATCCGGAAGTCGAAATCATCCTCGTTGGTGACGAGACCGCGATCAACGGCGAATTCAGGGGACCGCACGAGCGCGTCAGCGTGCATCACGCGAGCCAGGTCGTCGGCATGGACGAGCTGCCGTCCCAGGCACTGAGGCACAAGAAAGACTCCTCGATGCGCGTCGCGATCAATCTCGTCAAGGAGGGCGAGGCCGATGCCTGCGTCAGCGCCGGGAATACCGGTGCGCTGATGGCAACGGCGCGGTTCGTGCTCAAGATGCTGCCGCATATCGATCGTCCCGCCATCATCACCGCGCTGCCCAATACCGAGAGCCAGACCTGGGTGCTCGATCTCGGGGCCAATGTCGACTCCAGCGAGGAGCACCTCTTCCAGTTCGCCGTCATGGGCGCCGAGCAGGTCTCCGCGCTGAGCGGGATCGAGCGGCCGCGTGTCGGACTGCTGAACATTGGCGAGGAGGAGATCAAGGGCAACGAGCAGGTCAAGAAGGCCAACGAGCTGCTGCATCGCAGCGACCTGAATTACATCGGCTATGTCGAGGGTGACAACATCTTCGATGGCAGCGTCGATGTCGTCGTGGCAGATGGTTTTGTCGGCAATATCTCGCTGAAGAGTTCCGAGGGCGTGGCAAGGATGATCCGCCACTTTCTGAAGGAGAGCTTCGGCAAGAACCTGTTGACGAAACTCGCGGGGCTCATCGCGCTGCCTGTCCTCAAGTCCTTCGCCCGGAAGATCGATCCGCGCCGCTACAACGGCGCCAGCCTTCTCGGCCTCAACGGCGTCGTCATCAAGAGCCACGGCGGCGCCGACCAGCTTGCCTTCGCCAATGCCATCGGCATCGCCAAGAAAGCCGTTCACAACAATATCTCCCACCGTATCGCCAAGCGTGTGGAAGCACAACTCCAAGCGAGGGAGCAGGCATGACCTATTCGCGCATCAGCGGTACCGGCAGCTACCTTCCGGAGAAGGTGCTGACCAATGCGGATCTCGAGAAAATCGTCGACACCTCGGACCAGTGGATCCAGGAGCGCACCGGCATCAGGAAGCGCCACATCGTCGTCGATGGCCAGGCGACCAGCGATCTCGCTGAAATCGCGGCCAGGAACGCGATGGAGATGGCCGGCAGGACGGCCGAAGACATCGACCTGATCGTCGTCGCGACCACGACTCCGGACAAGGTGTTCCCATCGACGGCCTGCCTGTTGCAGCGACGACTCGGCATCCACGGCTGTGCGGCCTTCGACGTGCAGGCCGTCTGCACCGGCTTCGTCTACGCCATGGGCGTCGCCGACCAGTTCATCCGCAACGGCAGCGCCAAATGCGCGCTCGTGGTCGGCGCGGAAACCATCTCGCGCCTGCTCGACTGGACCGACCGCGCGACTTGCGTGCTGTTCGGCGACGGCGCCGGCGCCGTGGTTCTCGAGGCGTCCGACGAGCCCGGCATCCTGTCGTCGCACCTGCATGCCGACGGCGCCTACGAGGAGCTGCTGCACGTGCCGGGCGGCGTCGGCAACGGTCTCGAGGATCTTGCCGTCGAAATGCGCGGCAACGAGGTCTTCCGCATGGCCGTCAACACCCTCGGGCGCATCGTCGACGAGACGCTCGAGGCCAACGACATGCAGAAATCCGATGTCGACTGGCTCGTGCCGCACCAGGCCAATATCCGCATCATCCAGGCGACGGCGAGGAAGCTCGGCATGGACATGGACCATGTCGTCGTCACCGTCGGCGATCACGGCAATACCTCGGCGGCATCCGTGCCGCTGGCACTCGACACGGCCGTGCGCGACGGGCGCATCCAGCGTGGCGAGACCCTGCTGCTCGAGGCTTTCGGCGGCGGTTTCACCTGGGGCTCGGTGTTACTCAAATACTGACAGCAACAACGCAGGCAATCGATGACTCAGACATTCGCATTCGTATTCCCCGGCCAGGGTTCGCAGTCCGTCGGCATGCTCGGCGAACTCGCGGAACGCTATCCGCTGGTCCTGCAGACCTACGCCGAGGCCTCCGACGCGCTCGGTTTCGATCTCTGGCAGATGGTCGCGAACGGCCCCGACACCGACCTCAACCAGACGCATAACACCCAGCCGGCGCTGCTGGCAGCGGGGGTCGCCGTCTGGCGCGTCTGGCAGGAGCAGGGTGGTCCGGCCCCGGCGATGATGGCCGGCCACAGCCTTGGTGAATACAGTGCGCTGGTCAGCGCAGGCGCGATCGCTTTCGCCGACGGCATCCGTCTCGTCGCCGAGCGCGGACGCCTCATGCAGGAGGCCGTGCCCGAGGGGACGGGGGCCATGGCAGCGATTCTCGGGCTCGAGGACCAGGCCGTCATCGAGGTCTGCGCAGCATCCGCCGGCGACCAGGTGGTGCAGGCGGTCAACTTCAATTCGCCTGGCCAGGTCGTTATCGCCGGCCACAGGGAAGCCGTGGCGCGCGCCGTCGAGGCGGCAAGGGAAGCCGGCGCCAAGCGCGCCGTCGAGCTGCCGGTCAGCGTTCCCTCGCACTGCGAGCTCATGCGTCCCGCAGCAGAGAAGCTTTCCGAACGGCTGCAGGATGTCGCCGTCAGGGCGCCCTCGGTTCCCGTGCTGCACAATGTCTCGGTCACCACCGAGAGCGATCCCGATGCCATTCGCCAGCGACTCGTCGAGCAGCTCTACTCGCCGGTGCGCTGGGTCGAGACCATCGGGGCGATGAAGCAGGAGGGTGTCGGGCACGTCGTCGAGGCCGGTCCCGGCAAGGTGCTGACGGGCCTCATGCGCCGCATCGACCGCACGCTGGATGCCAGCGCGCTTTTCGATCCACAGGGTATGGAACAGTTACTGGAGACTCTCAATGGCTGAGCAACGTATCGCACTCGTCACGGGCGCAAGCCGCGGCATCGGACAGGCAATCGCCGACGCGCTCGGCGAGGCCGGCTGCATCGTCATCGGCACCGCGACTTCCGACGCCGGCGCCGAGGCCATCACGGCCCATCTCGGGGAGCAGAACATCCCGGGCCAGGGCATGAAACTCGATGTCACCGAGCCCGATTCCGTCGAGGCCGTTGTCAAGGCGATCGGCGAGCAGTACGGCACACCGACGATCCTCGTCAACAATGCCGGCATCACGCGCGACAACCTTCTCATGCGCATGAAGGAGGAGGAGTGGCAGGCGATCATGGACACGAACCTGACCTCGGTCTACCGCGTCTCAAAGGCGTGCCTGCGCGGCATGATGAAGGCCAGGTTCGGCCGCATCATCAACATCGCCTCCGTGGTCGGCGCTTCCGGCAATGCCGGCCAGACCAACTACTCGGCCGCAAAGGCGGGCATCTTCGGCTTCAGCAAGTCGCTGGCGCAGGAGGTCGGCAGCCGCGGCATCACGGTGAACTCGGTCGCGCCGGGTTTTATCGATACCGACATGACGCGCGAACTGCCGGATGAGCAGCGCGAGGCCCTGCTGTCGGCGATCCCGCTGGCGCGTCTCGGACAGCCCGCGGAAATCGCCTCCGTTGTGGCCTTCCTGGCGTCCGACGGAGCCGCGTATGTGACTGGTGAAACAGTCCATGTGAACGGCGGTATGTATATGAGTTAACTGGCGAAACTCGATTAGGGTAAACCCTGCATTGACGCAAGCGCAAATCCCAATACAATGTCGCCATTACGCTAATAACTTTCGTTTTTTATCCCCACAGAGGACTGCAGCAAATGAGCATTGAAGAACGCGTACGCAAGATCGTTGTCGATCAGCTTGGTGTAAAAGAAGAAGAAGTAACCCTCGAAGCTTCCTTCGTTGACGATCTTGGCGCTGATTCACTCGACACCGTCGAGCTTGTGATGGCTCTGGAAGAGGAATTCGAAACCGAGATTCCCGATGATCAGGCTGAAAACATCACGACTGTTCAGCAGGCGATTGACTACATCAACGCCAACGCCGGTTGATCCTGTCTGACTGATCATCTCAGGGCCGCTGTCTCTCCCGGGGCAGCGGCTCTTCATATGTCAGCCAGCTCCAGTTTTTACTGCCTATAACCAGAATCCCGAGGTGAATTCAGCATGTCAAATCGCAGGGTAGTCGTCACCGGTCTCGGTCTAGTCACGCCGGTAGGAAACGACGTCGCCACGACCTGGGACGCCATTCTTGCGGGTAAAAGCGGCATTCGACCGATCACGCATTTCGATATCTCTGAATTCAGCGTACGCTTCGGTGGAACGATCGTCGATTTCGATATCACGGAATACGTCTCCCTGAAAGAGTCCCGCAAGATGGACCCCTTCATCCACTACGGCATGGCGGCGGGCATCCAGGCAATCAGGGATTCCGGGCTGGAGACGACCGAGGAGAATGCCGAGCGCATCGGCGTTGCCGTCGGCGCCGGCATCGGCGGAATCTACACCATCGAGAACAACTACGACGCCTTCCTGAAAAAGGGTCCGCGCAAGATCTCGCCCTTCTTCGTGCCCGCGGCGATCATCAACATGGTGGCCGGCAACCTCTCCATCATGCATGGATACAAGGGGCCGAACATCTCGATCGTCTCGGCCTGCAGCACGGGTGCGCACAACATCGCCGATGCCGTGCGCATGATCCAGTACGGCACCGTCGACGCCATGCTCGCAGGCGGCGCCGAATACGCCACCACGCCGATCGGAATCGGTGGCTTCGCGGCGGCGCGCGCACTGTCGACACGCAACGATGAGCCCGAACTTGCCAGCCGTCCGTGGGACAAGGACCGCGACGGCTTCGTGCTCGGCGACGGCGCCGGTGTCATGATGATCGAGGAACTCGAACACGCGAAGGCGCGCGGCGCGAAGATCTACGCCGAGATCGTCGGCGTCGCCATGAACTCCGACGCCTATCATATGACGTCGCCGTCGCCGAACGGGCAGGGCGCCGGACGCTGCATGGAACTCGCGCTCCAGGATGCCGGCATCGCCAAGGAGGAGGTCGACTACATCAACGCCCACGGCACCTCGACGCCTGCCGGGGATGTCGCCGAGACCAATGGCATCAAGGGGGCATTCGGCGATCATGCCTACAAGCTCTGCGTCAGTTCGACCAAGTCCATGATCGGCCACCTGCTCGGCGCTGCCGGCGGTGTCGAGGCCATCCTCACGGCGCTTGCGGTGCAGGACCAGGTTGCTCCGCCGACCATCAATCATGACAACCCGGATCCCGAGTGCGATCTCGACTATGTGCCGAACACCGCGCGCGAGATGAAGATCGATATCGCCCTGTCGAATTCGTTCGGCTTCGGCGGCACCAACGGCACCCTCGTCTTCAAGCGTTTCCAGGACTGAGCATTGCTCGTCAACGGCCGGAACAGCGACATGCTGCCTGTTCTGGACCGGGGGCTGCTCTACGGCGACGGTCTCTTCGAAACCATCTCCTTCATCGACGGCGAGGCGCCCCTCTGGGAAAGGCACATGGCGAGGCTGTCGGGAGCATGCCGCAGGCTCGGTATCGCCATGCCGGATGCCGCCGTTCTGCAGGGGGAAGCCGCTTCCCTCGTCAGCGCTGCACGCGAAGTTGTCAAGATTCTCGTCACGCGCGGCCAGGGCGGGCATGGCTATTTTCCGGGTGACGGAGAAACGACGCGCATCCTCTACGCGCGTCCCTGGCCGGCGCGCGAACGCGATGGCATCAGGGCGCACCTCTGCCGGACGCGACTGGCGACAGGCTCGCCGCTCGCCGGCCTCAAGAGCCTCAACAGGCTCGAACAGGTTCTCGCCGCGAGGGAGGCGCAGCTTGCCGGCTGCGAGGAGGCGATCCTCTGCGACGCCGGGGGGGTTCTCGTCGAGGGGCTCATGAGCAACCTCTTCTGGGTCAGCGGCGGCAGGCTTTTCACGCCCTCGCTCGAGCAGTGCGGCGTGGCCGGCGTCATGCGTGACTTCGTCCTCGAGGCTGCCGCACGAGCGGGCATCGATGTCCGGGTCGTGAGGCGCGGACCGGAGGCGCTCGACGAGGCCGGGGCCGTCTTTCTGACAAACGCGCTCGGCCTCACGCGGGTCAGCGAGTGCAACGGGAACAACTACGACGTCGACGCTGTCCCAATTGAGATAACCGCTGCAATCAACACGCTTTTGAAACAAGAATGAGTCATTCATCCAGGCAACACCAGGATGGCGGGGCCTTCGTTGCCCTCCTGCTGCTCGTCGTCGTCGTCGGAGCGGTCGGCTACTGGCTATGGCAGGATTACGAGCGCTTCCGCAGCTCGCCGCTGCATATCTCCGGCCAGGGCTTCAACTACCAGGTCAAGCCCGGAACATCGCTCAACGCCGTCGCCAACGACCTGAAGGCGAAGGGCATCCTGCGGCAACCGCTCTACCTCCGTGCGCTGGCCATGGATCTCGGCGTCTCCAACAAGATCAAGGCCGGGGAATATATGATCCCGGCCGGCACCACGCCCGAGATGCTGCTCGAGCGCTTCGTGCGCGGCAAGGTCATCGAGTACTCCCTGACCCTGATCGAGGGGTGGACCTTCGAACGGGCGCTCGATGCCGTGCGCGGGCATCCCATGCTGGTGCAGACACTGCCGGACAACCTCTCCACGGAGCAGGTGATGCAGCGACTCGGCTACCCGGGCCAGTATCCCGAGGGCCGCTTTTTCCCCGACACCTATTTCTTCCCGCGTGGCACGACCGATGTCGACTTCCTGCGGCGCTCCTACGAGCGCATGCAGACCATCCTGGCCGAGGAGTGGGGCGGCCGCAGCGAGGATCTGCCGTTGAAAACCCCCTACGAGGCGCTGACGCTGGCCTCGCTCATCGAGAAGGAGACGGGGGTGCCGGAGGAGCGCGACGAGGTCGCCGGCGTCTTCGTGCGGCGGCTGCAGAAGGGCATGCTGCTGCAGACCGACCCGACCGTCATCTACGGGCTCGGCGACAGCTACGATGGCAACATCCGCAAAACCGACCTCACCACCGACACGCCTTACAACACCTACACGCGGCCCGGACTGACGCCGACGCCGATCTGTCTGCCGGGGCGCGCCTCGATCCATGCCGCGCTGCACCCGGCCGAGGGCACCGCGCTCTATTTCGTGGCGACCGGCAATGGCGGGCACACCTTCTCCGATACGCTGCAGGAGCACAACAGGGCGGTGTCGAAATACCTGCAGAACCGGAAGAAGAATTGAAGCCGCTCTTCATCACGGTCGAGGGCGTCGAGGGCGCCGGCAAGAGCAGCAATATCGCCTTCACCGAGGCGCTGCTGAAGCGCCACGGTTGCGATGTCGTGCTGACGCGCGAGCCCGGCGGCACGCCGCTCGGCGAAGAGCTGCGCGCACTCCTGCTGGGTCACCGGCATGACGGCATGCAGGACCTGACCGAGTTGCTGCTGATGTTCGCGGCGCGCGCCGAGCACCTCCATGGCAAGATCCTGCCCGCCCTCGAAGACGGCAAGTGGGTCATCTGCGACAGGTTCACGGACGCGACCTACGCCTACCAGGGCGGCGGCCGGCAGCTCGATACCGCGGCCATCGCCACGCTTGAGAACCTCGTCCAGGGCAAGCGGCGTCCAGACCTGACATTGCTGCTCGACCTGCCCGTCGAAACCGGGCTGGCCCGCGCCGCGCTGCGTTCCGCGCCGGACCGTTTCGAGAAGCAGAAAATCGACTTCTTCAGGCGCGTGCGCGAGGCTTACCTGGCGATCGCGCAGCGCGAGCCGCAGCGCGTCAGGGTCATCGACGCCTCGCTCGAACTGGAGCAGGTGCAGATGCAGATCAGCCAGGCCCTGAAACCCTTCGTCGGCGGTGACTGCTGATGGCCATCTATCCCTGGCAGGCACCCCAGTGGCAACTGCTGCTGGGCTACCGGCGCCAGCAGCGCATGCCCCACGCATTGCTGCTGCATGGCGAGGCGGATACCGGCAAGCGCGCCTTCGCGCGCACGCTCGCCGAGGCATTGCTCTGTTCCTCGAAGGACGAATATGCCTGCGGCACCTGCCACTCCTGCCGCCTGCTGCAGGCCGGCAACCACCCGGATCTCGTCGTCATCGAGCCCGCAGAGCCCGGCAAGGCGATCAAGGTGGATGCGATCCGCGCCTACATCGAGCAGGCGTCGCTGACGCCGCAGATCGCGCGTTCACGCGTCTGCATCCTCGCACCGGCCGACGCCATGAACCAGTCCGCAGCCAACAGCCTGCTGAAAACCCTCGAGGAGCCGGCGCAGGAAAACCATTTGCTGCTGGTCTCCGACAGGCCTGCGCAGCTGCCGGCGACCATCAGGTCGCGCTGCCAGAAAGTCGCCTTCCCGAGGCCGGCGGCGGACGAGGCCCTGGCGTGGTTGCGCCAGCAGGATGCGGAGACCGACTGGGAAGCGCTGCTAGACTGTGGCAACGGCCTTCCGCTGCGCGTCCTGCGCTTCGCCGGTGGCGAACAGGCCCGGCGCTACAGCGAGCTGCAGAACGAGTTCGCGGGCCTGCTCAGGCAAGACGCCAGTCCGGCCGTGCTAGCGGGCGCCTGGTCGACGGTCGACAGCCACGAGCTGCTCGAGTGGCTCTTCCGCTGGACGCTCGATCTGCTGCGTTTCTCCTGCGCCGGTCACGCGGCCATGCAGGAGAGGGGGCTGTCGCAGGCGATGGCGGACTTGCGGCAATCGCCCGATTCAGTAAAACTCGTTGCATTGCTCGGGCGAATCATGAGTCTCGGGCAGGGACTCGAGAAGCGCAACCTGAACTACCGGATGCAGCTCGAGGCCCTGCTCATCAGTTACACGGAGTTGAATGCATGAGCACTGGCAGTTCCGGAAAGAAAATGCTGAACGTCCGCTACAGCACGGTCGAGCAGCTCCACCAGGGCTACATCTCCTTCATCGAGAACGGCGGGCTGTTCGTGCAGACCACCGACAACTACAGTCTCGGCGAGGAGCTCTTCATGCTCATCACGCTGCCGGAGGACGACGAGCGTTACCCGGCTTCCGGCAGGATCGCCTGGATCACGCCGCGCGCAGCCGTCGGCCACTGGGTTCCGGGGATCGGCGTCCAGCTCAGCGACCAGGACAAGGGACGCCTGCGCAACAGGATCGAGGGCCTGCTCGAGGGCCTGCTCGACTCCGACACCCCGACTTTCACCATGTAGCGCCTGCGGCCAATATCTCCATGCATCTCATCGACTCCCACTGCCATCTCGACAGGGTCGACCTGTCACCCTACGACGACCGTTTCGGGGCCATGCTCGATGCCGCGCAAGCGAACGGCGTCGAGCACCTGCTGTGCGTCAGCATCGACCTGGAGAGCTATCCGGCGATGCTGGCGCTCGTCGACGACTACCCGCAGGTCTCCGTCTCGGTCGGCGTGCATCCGAACGATCATGACCGCCGCGAGCCGACCGTCGAGGAACTCGTCGAACTCGCCTCGCACCCGAAGAATGTCGCCATCGGCGAGACCGGGCTCGACTATTTCCGCTCCGACAGGGAGTCCTGCGACTGGCAGCGCGAGCGCTTCCGCACGCACATCCGCGCCGCCAACGCTTGCGGCAAGCCGCTGATCATTCACACGCGCGAGGCGCGCGAGGACACCATCCGGATCCTGCAGGAAGAGCATGCCGAGCAGGCCTCGGGCGTCATGCACTGCTTCACCGAGACCTGGGAGATGGCGCAGCAGGCGATGGAGCTCGGGTTCTATATCTCCTTCTCTGGCATCGTGACCTTCAAAAACGCCGAGGAACTGCGCGACGTGGCCAGGAGAGTGCCGCTGGAGCGCATGCTCATCGAGACCGATTCACCCTACCTGGCCCCGACGCCCTACCGCGGCAAGCCCAACGAGCCGAAATACGTCGGCCGCGTCGCCGAGACCATCGCCGAGCTGCGGGGCATGGGCGCGGAAGAGCTTGCCGAAATCACGAGCGCGAATTTCTACAACCTCTTCACGGCGGCGCGCGCCGCCTGAGGGACAGGAAGCTCCGAGCGGATATCTGGGCTGTCCCGCTGTTGCATTCCTCAAGAAACATTTCTGAACAATGCCGGCTATTGGAATACAATCCCCATCGATACAGAAAAGAAAGCGACAATGCCCATATGCTGCGGGCATGCGGCTTCGTTCAACAAGGCAGCGGAGAAAAGTATGAAAAAGTATGGCGCAGAGTTTTTCGGCACCTTTTGGCTGGTTCTTGGCGGTTGTGGCAGCGCCGTTCTGGCTTCTGCATTCCCTGATGTTGGCATTGGCCTGCTTGGCGTATCACTCGCATTCGGTCTAACTGTGCTCACCATGGCCTTTGCTATCGGACACATATCCGGTTGTCACCTCAACCCGGCAGTGTCGCTTGGTCTTTGGGCCGGCGGTCGTTTCCCGGCAAAAGAGCTTCTTCCCTACATTGTCGCGCAGGTTTTTGGAGGCCTTGCGGCAGGTGGTGTTCTTTATCTCATTGCCAGCGGCAAAGCGGACTTTAGCCTATCCGCGGGCTTTGCATCAAACGGCTATGGCGCCCACTCACCTGGCGGGTATGGTTTGCCGTCCGCCCTGATCACTGAAGTGGTCATGACCATGATGTTTCTCCTGGTGATCATGGGTGTCACTGACAAAAGGGCCCCGCAGGGATTCGCTCCAATTGCAATCGGCTTGTGCCTGACTCTCATCCACCTGATCAGTATCCCGGTTACGAATACCTCGGTGAATCCTGCCCGCAGTACGGGTGTTGCGGTGTTTGTGGGCGATTGGGCCGTCGCACAACTTTGGCTCTTCTGGGTGGCTCCGATCGTTGGCGGTGTGCTGGGTGCTTTGGTCTATCGCTTGATCGGTAGCGAAGAGAGCTAGGCGCAAAATGCGCAACAGGACGTTCCAAAAAAACCTGGTCAGTGCCATTCGGTTCTGATCGGAATTTATCGCGCAGGACCGGCTGTAGCGGAACGCAAGGCAGGGTGATCCCGCGCTGTCCAGGCACTCCTCCATCCTCCGTGATAGACAGTCTGGAATCTCTCGGCAAAGCAACAGGCTCCCTGGGGAGTGAGTGGTAACCGTGGCCTGTCCCGCTGCTGCTCGCGACCTGGCTGCGACTCACCGGGGGCACCCTTGCCGGAGCGGGCCTGGTTAATCTTGCGAACAGGGTAGACTCTTATGGAAATCGGTAGCGTTGGCGGATTGCTGCTGCTGATCGCTGAAATTTATGCGATCGTCATGATCATTCAAAGCTCGGAGGACACGCTGAAAAAAATTATCTGGTCCATCCTGGTTTTTTCTGATTACGAATCAGTTGCTCTACCGACTGAGCTACATCGGCCTGTATGGCGTCGTCCCTGTTTCTTTTCGCGACACATCGGGCAGATGTGTCCTGCGCGGCCAGTCCGGGCCTTGCGTCTGCTGCCATCGGGAGCCATGGTCAATGGCGATCGACGGGAGTCTGCAACCGGTGCCGGCCCGGGCGGGGCGGCTACTCCGGCTGTTCAGGCGCCGTATCATGCGCTTTTTTTCGCTCGGCATCAAGTCCATATGGCGCTGGATCGATCGCGGGTTGTTCGCCCGTGACGAGGTCGGCGACCAGTTGCGCCGAGGCGGGGGCGAGCACCACGCCGTTGCGGAAGTGTCCGGCGTTGATGTAGAGGTTCTCGATGCTCGGGCAGGCGGCGATATAGGGGATGCCCTCGGGCGATGCCGGGCGCAGTCCGGCCCAGTGGTGTTCGACGGGCGCCTCGCTCAGCGAGGGGTAGAGCTGCAGCGCCAGAGCGAAGAGCTGGTGGCGGGCCTCGCGGGTCGTCTCCTTGACGTAGCCGACGTCCTCGATGGTGCTGCCGAAGAGCACGCGGCCGTCCTTGCGCGGGATGGCGTAGTGGTTCTCGTGCAGGGCGATGCGCCGCACGCTGTCGGGCTCGGTATGAAACAGCAGCATCTGGCCGCGCAACGGCCTGATATCGGGCTTGATGCCGAAATGCTCGACGAGCATCGGTGACCATGCGCCCGCGCACAGCACGACCTTATCGAAACTCTCTGTGGTCTTTTTCGTCTCGAGCCGGATCTCGCCGGAGGAACCGGGCTCGATCTGCATGACTTCCTCGTCGACCATGAAACGCACATTGGGGCGCTTGCTCAAGCCGGCATAGAGTGCTTTCATGAGCTTCGGGTTGCGCACCTGGGCGGCGCCCGGAAACCAGATCGCGCTCTCTTCCGGCGCCGCAAGCGCCGGCTCCAGTTCGGCCACTTCCTCCGTGTCGACGGTCTCGAGCCTGATGGACCAGCGTTCGGCCCAGCCACGCGCGATCTCTTCCTCGCCGGGGCTGAACACCAGCATGCCGCTGGGCATGTACTCCGAATCGATGCCGGACTCTTCCTGGATCTCCTTGACGATGTCTGCATAGACGGCCTGGCTGGCGGAAGCGAGTCGCGTGACCGAGTCGGCATAACGCCAGGGATAGAGGGGCGAAAGAATGCCCCCGCCGGCCCATGAAGACTCCTGTCCCGGCTGCTGTCTGTCGAAGAGGACGATTTCCACGGCCTTTTCCCTGAGCATCCAGGCGGTCATCATGCCGCTGATGCCGCTGCCGATAATGCCGATCTTCATACTGCTTGACCTGTGATCAGTGGGCGGCCTGCTGGCGTTCCGCGAGTTTGCGCAGGTTTTTCGGCAGGACGAAGACGACATTTTCCGACGCGCCCTGGCTGTCGGTCACTTCGTCGGCGCCGAGTGACCGCAGGCGTTCGACCACCTGCTCGACGAGAATCTCGGGTGCCGAGGCGCCGGCCGTGACGCCGACGACTTCCACGCCCTCGAGCCAGGCGCGGTCGATATCCCCGGCGCCGTCGATGAGGTAGGCGGGTCTGCCGCGTTTTTCGGCCAGTTCGCGCAAGCGGTTGGAATTGGAGCTGTTGGGGGATCCCACGACGAGGATCAGGTCGCAGTCCTTGGCCAGGTGCTTGACCGCGTCCTGCCGGTTCTGGGTCGCATAGCAGATATCGTCCTTCTTGGGCCCGCAGATATGCGGAAACCGCTCGCGCAGCGCCTGGATGACGGCTGCCGTGTCGTCCATGGAGAGGGTCGTCTGCGTGACGTAGGCGAGCTTCTCGGGATTCCTGACGGTCAGGTTGCGCACGTCTTCGGGTGTCTCGACGAGCAGTATCTCGGCTCCGTTGCCGGCACTCGACTGGTACTGGCCCATGGTGCCCTCGACTTCGGGGTGGCCCTTGTGGCCGATCAGGATGACGCTCTCGCCCTGGCGGCAGTGGCGCACCACTTCCATGTGCACCTTGGTCACGAGCGGACAGGTTGCATCGAAGACCTGCAGCCCGCGGCTCTCGGCTTCCTGTTTGACCCGCTGGGCGACGCCGTGGGCCGAGAAGATGACGGTCTGGCCGTCGGGGACGTCATCGAGGCGGTCGACGAAAATGGCGCCGCGATCGCGCAGGCTGTCGACGACGAAACGGTTGTGCACCACCTCGTGGCGCACGTAGATGGGCGGGCCGATGAGCTCGAGTGCCTTCTCGACGATTTCGATCGCACGATCGACACCGGCGCAGAAACCGCGTGGATTGGCGAGCAGAACTTTCATAGGTCAATGCCTGAATCGTTGTTCACGGACAGAATCTTGACCCTAAAGATAACATTATTGCCAGCCAGCGGGTGGTTGAAATCGACCTTGACCTGCTCCTCCCGGACCTCGATCACCGTGCCCGGTATCTCCTCGCCGTCATCGGTCCTGAAGGCGATGATTTCGAGACTCCGGGGCTGGACATCCGCAGGGAAATCCGCCAGCGGCATCATGCGCACGAGTTCCTCGTCGCGTGGTCCATAGGCCTGCTCCGGCGTGAGTTCGAAGGTGTGCTCCTCGCCGGCCCTGAGGCCGTAGATCGCCAGTTCGAGTGTCGGCACCATGGCGCCTTCGCCGATGGTCAGCGTCGTCGGCTCCTCATCGAACGTCGAGATCACCTCGGTGCCGTCGAACAGCGACAGCGAGAAGTGCATCGTCACCTCGCTGCCGCGCATGATTTCTGCAGACTCAGTCATCGCCTCTCTCTTGCGCGATCCGCTTCAATGCGGGCACAGCGAGCCCGTGCTCCGCGGCGTGTTCGAGGGCGCGCTTCAGCCTCGCGGGCGCGCTGCGACCCATGCACTTGTGCGCCGGATCTCCCTCGAAGGCGGCCACCATCGCCTCGAACAGCGCCTCGCGGTCGTAGCTGTTGCCGGTCAGCGCCTCCTGGATGTCGATGACATCGTTGCCGACGGCGCGCGCGAGATCAGGATGCTCGCCCCAGAGTTCCTCGACGGTGCCGCCGGTCTCGAGGCCGGCGATATTGGTCGTCAGGATGTAGAGGTTCTTGACCACGAGTTCGAATTCCATGGCGTCGGCGGAAGCGACGACACGCACCGGGATGCCGATCGTGTCGAGCGCCTCCGCGAGATGCGCCGCCAGCGGGCCGCGGGCCGGGGAGGGGATAATCACCTTCGCCTCCTGCCCCGGCTTTTTCTCGAACCAGACCGAGACCACGGTCGGCCCGGGGAGATCCGCGTAATCGCCGGGCAGGAGCTCGTTCTGCAGCAGCAGGAGCTTCTCTCTCCAGCCTTCCGGCAGCGCCGCCAATGTCGGCTGCAGGTCGGCCTCGCCGACGGCGACGACCACGGCAGCCGGCTCGCCAGTGGTGTCGGCCAGTTTCTGCATGTCGGTGTTGCGCGTGACCGGGTAGACGGGATGCCCGGCCCTGAGATAGCCGCGGGCGAAAACGCCGCCCATCTCGCCGATGCCGATGATGACGACCGGTGCCTTGATCAGGGTTTCCATGCTTGCTCCTCGACCCCGGCCTGCTGGTTGACGAGCCGTGCGAGCACGAACAGCAGGTCGGAGAGTCGGTTCAGGTAAATCGAAACTGCAGATTCTACCGTTTCCGTGGCGCCGAGGCGCAACAGGTCGCGCTCGGCGCGGCGGCAGATCGTGCGCGCCAGGTGTAGCCCGGCACCGGCCGGGCAGCCGCCGGGCAGAATGAAGCGGGTCAGGGCCGGCAGCCTGGCGTCGAAGCGGTCGATGCAGTCCTCCAGCGCGGTGACGGCATCCCCGGACAGCTGCATCCCTTCGGCCTGCGCCAGCACGGCGCCGATGACGAAGAGGTCGTTCTGGACCCCGAGCAGGCAGTCGACATGCTCATCGCCGTGCGCGAGGTGCGCCAGCGCCAGGCCGATGGCGGCATTGAGTTCATCCACGCTGCCGAGCGCGGCAATGCGCTGTGCAGGTTTTTCGATGCGCGCGCCGTTGGCGAGCCCCGTGGTTCCCCTGTCGCCCGTGCGCGTGTAGATGGTGGATTTGCTCATTGTCAGCCCGTTCAGAGAGTCATGGTGAAGCCGACGATACCATTGATGCCTTCGCCGCGGTAACCCGCCACGGGTTCATAGCTCTCGTCTGCGAGGTTGTTGATCCTGCCGAACAAGCGGGTGTCGTCATCGAGATCATAGCTAGCCCCGACATGCAGCAGGAGATAGTCGCCGGGCCGGATTCTCTGCGGCGCGGAGGGGTCGTTGACGAGGGCCGGGTTGATGTCCACCCGGTTGCCGACGTAGTGGACCTCAGCCCAGAGCGTGGCGCGCTCCGAGAGCGCGTAGTCCAGGGTGGCATCGATCTTGTGATAGGGCCTGCGCAGCAGGCGGGCTCCGCTGTCCGCGTCGCGCGCATCCGTGTAGCTGTAGTCGAGACCGAGCCCCAGCTTTTCGGTGGCTTTCCACTTCAGGTAGAGTTCGCCGCCGCTGATCTCTGCACGCGCGAGGTTCATGCTCGTGCTGTTGAAGAGGGGATCATAGAGGGTCTCGATGAGGTCCTCGATGGTCGTGGTATAGAGCGTGACGCCCGCCGTCAGGCCGTGTTCGCGGAAGTCGTAGTCCATGCCCGCCTCGAGCGTCCTGCTCGTCTCGGGCTGCAGGTCCGGGTTGCCGCTATAGGCGCTGCCGTAGTTGTTGGGGCTGTCGCCGTAGAGTTCGTAGAGGCTCGGCGCCCTGAAGCCGGTGCCGGCGGAGAGATGCAGGCGGCCGCGCCGCTGCGCGAAGGGCACGCTGCCCGCGAGGCGCCACGTCAGGTGGGAGCCGAAATCCTCGTTCTGCTCGAGCCGCACGCTTCCGGTGAGCGATTCGCCGGCAGCTCCCGTCCACTGGTCCTGCAGCGCCAGGTTCAGGCTGGAGACGCTGGCGTCCGTGTTCTCCGTGACGACGAAGTCGCCGAACGGCGAGCCGTAGGCGGAGAAGCCCGAGGTCGTCAGCGAGTCCTCGCGGTAACCGGCGATCAGCGAGAGCTCGTGGCGATCGATGCCGTAGTAGTTGAAACGCCCCTCGAGGCCGGCGTGCTCGCCCAGGTAGCTGGTGTCGATGAGATTCTCTGTCGGCGACTGGCGCGGATTACGCGACCAGCGGTCCGCCCGGTTGAGGCGCAGGCTCAGCTGCATGCCCCAGTCGCCGCCGGCGGGGCGATGCATGAGCTGGAGCTGTGCGCCCTGCTCGCGGTTGCCGAGTTCCCAGTCGCTGTCTTCGAGCGTCCATTCGTCGATTTCCGTCCGCGCGTGTTGCACGAACCCCGTCAGTTCCAGTCGCGTGTCGTCGTTGAGATACCAGCTCAGGCGCGTCGAGAATCCTGCATTCTCGAAACCGTCGTCTTCCACGGCCTGGCCGGTGTTGCCATACCCGGGTTTCTGCATCACGGCAGTCTGGCCATCGCTGCGATCGTAGGAGAGGGAGAAGTAATAGCGCAGCCTGCCGGAGGACCCGCTCGTCGAGAGCGAGGATTCGATCCGGCGATCGCTGCCTGCGGCAAGCGAGACGGCGTGACGCGGCACCAGTGTGCCGCTCTTCGAAATGATGTTGATGACCGCACCGATGGCGCTCGAGCCATAGAGCGTGCTCAGCGGGCCGCGCACGATCTCGATACGCTCGACGCCGTCCAGGCTCATGCTGGAGAAGTCGTAGGCGCCCGTTGGCGAGGAGGGGTCGTTCAGCACCATGCCGTCGCGCATGACGAGGGTATGGTTGGAGTTGGCGCCGCGCGCGAACAGCGAGGTGATCTGTCCCCGGGGCCCGCTGCGGACGACACTGATGCCGGGCACTGTTTCGAGCGCCTCTGCGACACTGCCGTAACTGCGGCTGGCGATCTCCTGTGCTGTGACGACCGTGACGCTGCCCGGCGCCTGCCCGATTGGTGTTTCGTTGCCGGTCGGCGTGATGACAATGGTCGTCTCCTCGCTGGCGCCGGCAATGGCTGTCACGCCCAGCAGCAGGAGACCGGCTGGTAATTTCATGCGATGTGTCCGGGAACGGGCGCCCGCCGCGCCGTTGGAATATTGCGGTTCAGATGTCCCGCGCCTCTCCGGGGCCGGTCTCCGGACTTTCAACTCGGACGATCCACGACGCCTTCCCGTTGCCGGTGGCCGTTGTCGCGATCTCGTTGATTACCGTTGCGGGGGCAGTGCCGGAATCACACCGGCTTCCCGATTATCCCTCTGCCGGGAACAGGCAGAATGGCACCCTGGAGGCGCATGACTATAAAGAAGGAGGAGTCAGTGGTCAACTCACCGCCGGGCAGTGCCAGCGCGGTGAGTCATGAAACGGGACGTCTCAGCTGACGAGGATCTGACTGACGACGAGGTAAGAGAGGACGCCAACCAGCGCAGTGACGAAAGTCAGTTGCAGGGTAATACAGAGTCCCGGAATGCCACGGCAGCGTTTCATCAATCCGCACGGTTTGCAGTCACTCATATCGCGCACCTTGTCTAGTGATTCTTTTATAAACTAGCGCTCAATCCTACAAACATGACATCACTCATACAAGGGTTTTCTTGACGCTTTTTTATAAGATTTTTTTATCGACACAGACGTCATCAATCCAATCTTTCATGCTGTCGGCGGAACGCCTCAGAATTTCCGGATCATGCATGACATGCGTCATGAGATTGAGCCCCTGACCGCGCGCGAGCAACTCGATGGCATAGTTTCTGCATAATTCGGGACCATAGCCGATTTGCAGGAACTGCATCGACAGGTATTCCAGAAACCTGTCGAAGAGGGCGAACGCAGCTTCCTGCAATTGCCGCTGGTTTTTCCCGAGTTCCGTATTCAGCGAGCCCATCGGACAGCCATACTCGGCTGTCGACTGCCGGCTGTTGACGAGCATGTCGACAAAGCGTTTGAGGCGCTCGACGGGTGTCCTGAGCTCCCTGTCCCACTCCTCTAACATGCCGCTGATGATGTCGAGCCGGTAGTCGAGGGTTGCGAGCAGGATCTCGTCCTTGGTCTTGAAGTAGTAGTAGATGTTGCCGCGCGGCACGCCGGATGCCGAGACGATATCGGTGAAGGATGTCCTGTTGTAGCCCTGGCGGTAGAAGAGGCGGTTGGCCGTCTGGACGATTTTGAGGCGTGTCTTGTCGCTCTTCGACGTCATCACTTGGCGAGCAGGCGCGCGATCACGGGACCGTCGGCCGGTTTCAGGAAATGATCGCCGGGCGTGGTGTAGGAAGAGGCGTGTCCGGCTAGCATCGGCACCACGTTGAGGTCCTGGCTCCCTGACGGCACCAGCTTGTCGCCCTCGATGCCAGGCAGCGGAACACGGATGACCGAGATGTAGTCGATTTCCGGATGCGGCTGGTTGTTCATCCACTCCAGCACCGAGCTGCGGTTCCACGGCAGCAGTTCGTGGTAGAGCATGCGCGACTGTTTTGCGCCACGGTAATCATTGCCGCCGACGATACGCTTGACCGATTCGAGCAGGCCATCGTCCTCCGTGATTTCGAGTCCTTGCCGGGCGCGTGGCGTCCCGACATTCGGCGATGCGATGGTGATGAGCTTCGTCACCTGCTGGCTGCCGTACATGAGCAGAACCAGCCGCGACGCAAGACCGCCCGCGGAATGGCCGACGAGGGCGATGCTTTCCCCTGGATGGCGTCTCTGCACGGCCTCCAGCTGCTGTTGCAGCATGGCGGCCTGATGTGCCAGCGGAGCAGTCGACAACAGGTTGGCGGTGTAGACGGTTCTGTCGTACCTGGGCGCGTTCGACGGAATGTCGCGGTTTGCAACCAGGTGACCGCCGTAACCCCAGCCATAGCCCGCGAGTGTGCGCAGAACGCCGTGACGTGCCCAGGTCTCGCCGCTGCTGAGATGCCCATGGACGAGGATGGCGACATCGGCCTGCGAGGCTGCGGGGAGCAGCAGGAGGAGCCACAGGGAGAGTATGAGTCGTTGCATGGATGTCGCGGCGTTCGGGTGATCACTCAGCCCAGTGTACATCACGCCATGCCCGTCGAGCGATAACGGGAATGTTATGATGGCCTTCATTCGAGTGAGATCCGGATCCTGAGATGTGTGGAATTTGTGGAGAAATGCGTTTTGACGGCGGAACCGTCGACAAGGCCGTGATCGAACGCATGAACAGCCGGCTCGAGCGGCGTGGGCCGGATGATGCCGGGATCCACATCGATGGCGGTACCGGCTTCGGCCACCGCCGTCTCTCGGTCATCGACCTCTCCGCCAGGTCGCACCAGCCGATGATCGACGAGGAACTCGACCTGGTACTGGTCTTCAACGGCGCTATCTACAACTACCGCGAACTGCGCGCCGAACTGCGCGCAAAAGGCTATAGCTTCTTCTCGGACGGCGATACCGAGGTCATTCTCAAGGCCTACCGCGAATGGGGCGAGCGCTGCCCGGAGTATCTGCACGGCATGTTCGCCTTCGTGATCTGGGATCGCCGGAAGCAGCGTTGTTTCATGGCGCGCGACCGCTTCGGCATCAAGCCGCTCTACTACGCGCTCGACGACCGGCGGCTGCGTTTCGCCTCCAACACCCGGGCGCTGCTCGCTGCTGGCGATATCAACACCGCCATCGACGCCGAGGCGCTGCATTTCCAGTTCGCACTGCATGCCGTGGTGCCGGCGCCACGCACCGTGATCAGCGGCATCCGCAAGCTCGAGCCGGGTCACAGCATGACGGTCAACGCCGATGGCTCGTCCGTGCTGCGGCGCTACTGGCATCTCGAGGCGCGGCGTCCGCAAAAAACCATGAGCGAGGACGACTGGGTCGAGGCGATCCATGCCGCCCTGCGCCGCGCCGTGCAACGCCGCAACGACGTGGCCGATGTGCCGGTCGGCGTGCTCTTGTCGGGTGGACTCGACTCGAGCCTGCTCGTGGCGCTGCTGGCCGAACTCGGCATGCAGGATATCCGTACCTTCTCGGTCGGCTTCGAGGACCAGCCCGAGGAGAAGGGCAGCGAGTTCGAGTATTCCGACCAGGTCGTCGAACGCTACCATCCGGCGCATCACAAGTTCCTCGTGCCCAACTCCGAAGTGCTCAAGCGCTTGCCAGAGGCCGTCGACGCCATGGCCGAGCCGATGTTCGGGCAGGATGCCGTCGCCTTCTACCTGCTCGCCGAGCAGGTCTCGAAGCAGATCAAGGTGGTGCAGTCCGGCCAGGGTGCGGACGAGGTCTTCGGAGGATACTTCTGGTACCCGAAGATGCAGCAGGAGAGCGGCGCGCCCGTGGAGCGTTTTCGCCGCCACTATTTCGACCGCGATCACCCCGAGTACCTGCGCATGGTGACGCAGAAATACGCCGTCGGCGATATCACGGGCGACTATGTCGCGCAACGTCTCTCCGAGGCCGGCGCCGACAGCTTCATGGACCAGGTGCTGCGGCTGGACGTGACCACGCTGATCGTCGACGACCCCGTCAAGCGCGTCGACAACATGACCATGGCATGGGGGCTCGAGGCGCGCGTGCCGTTTCTGGATCACGAGCTTGTCGAGATTGCGGCGCAGAGCCCGCCGGAGTTCCGCCTCAGGGATGACGGCAAGTATCCGCTCAAGCGCATCGCGCGCGGCATCCTGCCGGACGCCGTCATCGACCGGCCGAAAGGCTATTTCCCGATGCCGGCACTGAAGTATGTGCGTGGCGACTTCCTGGAATTCATGCGTGACATTCTGGATTCGCAGGCTTGCCGCGAGCGCGGCATCTTCAACCGCGCCTACATCGACATGCTGCTGAGCGCGCCCGAGATGCATCACACGCGCATCCAGGGTAGCAAGCTGTGGCACATGGCGGTGTTCGAGTACTGGTTGCAGCGGCACCTGTGAAACCGCGTGCCGATGCCATCCTGATTCTGCCGGCATGAATCTCGACAGGCTCACCGACGCGCAGATTCGCGACAGCCTCCGCTGCGAAGCGTCACCGACCCGGGACGTGCCGTTCGAACAGGACGGTCATGACCGCAAGGCCGGCGTGCTCATGCCGCTGCTGCGCGAGCACGACGCCTGGCACCTGCTCTATATTCGCCGCTCCGAATCGCAGCACGATCATCACAGTGGCCAGGTGGCCTTCGCCGGTGGCAAATGGGAGCCCGGCGACAGGGATCTCGAGCAGACGGCCCTGCGCGAGGCGCACGAGGAGATCGGGATCGTGCCCGGCGATGTCCGCGTTCTCGGCCGGCTCGGCCGCCATCACAGTGTCACGCGTTTCAGTATCACGCCTGTCGTCGGCGTCATTCCCTGGCCCTACCGCCTGCAGCCCGATCCGTCGGAAGTCGCTTCCGTTTTCACGATGCCGCTGGCATGGCTTGCCGATCCCGGGAATCTCGAGATCACCCATCGACGCATCGCGGGTTATGCCGAGCCGGTTCCGGTCGCTTCTTACCGCCGCTACGAGGGCGAGCTGTTGTGGGGCGCCACGGCGCGCATGACGATCACCTTCATCGAGCAACTCAGGCGCTACCTCGAGGGACAGGGCTCACGCTGATCCGGGATGGATCAGCGCTCGTGCGTCCAGCGCAAGCCGAGCCTGTCGAGTTCGCCGAGGAGTTCGCGCATGGCCGTCTCCACCTGCGCGAGTTCGCCCTTGAGGCCGAGCTCGATCCTGCGGATGCCTTCGTCGGAATGGAGTGGCAGGCTGAAGAGTTTCGTTTCCGGATGCGCATCGATGATCTGCTGCATGAGATCGATCAGTTCACTCTCCGGCACGTCGTGCACGTAGATCTCCTGCTCCACGTAGAGGCTGCCGGCGCTTGCCGGGTAGAGGGTGTCGAGCACCCACGCCATCATCGGGTGCGCCATGACCGGGAAACCCGGCAGGAAGTGATGGTTGCCGACCGAGAAGCCGGGGATGCGGTTGTAGGGGTTCGGGATCAGCGCGCAGCCCTCTGGAAGGTCGGCCATGAGAATGCGCTTGGGATAGGCCCCGGCGCCGAACTTCTCCTCGATGATCGCCTGCGCCTGCGGGTGTCTCGTCAGCGCAACGCCGGCCGCGTTGGCGGCGCACTGGCGCGTCAGGTCGTCGGGCGTCGCACCGATGCCGCCGAAGCTGAAGACGACGGTGTCGCTTTGCATGGAGTCACGCAGTCGGGATTCGATGATGGCGGGATTATCGCCGATGTACTGCGCCCAGGAGAGGCGCTCGCCGCGCGCGGCAAGCAGTTCGATCGCCTTGTCGAGATGACGATCCTTGCGTCTGCCGCTGAGAATCTCATCGCCGATGACAAGAATGCCGTAGTGCATGATGGTCAGGAGCGGGCAGGGGAATGATAATCTGCCCGGGCAACCTTGCCCGGGCATCGACGTGCGGGTTCATGACCCGCCGCCGTTGTCAGAATGCGCGGCGTGGACGCTCTTCGCGAGGCCTTGCCTCGTTCACGCGCAGGCTGCGGCCGCCGGCATCGGTGTTGTTCAGCGCCTCGATGGCAGCTTCCGCCTCATCGTTATTCGGCATTTCGACAAAGCCGAAGCCCTTGGAGCGGCCGGTATCACGGTCCATGATAACGCGCGCCGAGGAGACTTCGCCGTGTGCGGAGAACATGCTTTCAAGATCGTCATTACTGACACTGTATGGCAGGTTGCCAACGTAGATATTCATCAAACTCTTACTCGTACAAATAAACAATGCGTCACTCTCGTGACCACCGGCGAACCTGACGCAATCGTTCGACGGCGGTATGTTGTTTGCTTGCAAGCATTCATCGGGAACTGCGGAAAACGACTGTACGAAAATCCGGAGAGAGAAGTGCAGAACAATCTTCGTGCCCTGGAAAACATATCAACAAGCAACAGATGTCAATCTCACCTGATTTCCGGCATAAAAGCAATCACTTTCAGGGCGGATTCAACGCTTTCTTCATGACAATATCATGAACCCCGCATTGACCATGCAGAGGGCGTTGTGAACTCTGCTTGCCGATGCGCTATAAAAAGGAAGTTCTAATCACGGAAACTGAACCATGTCGAAAGCCAGAATTCCCGCCACGTCGCCGGCGCCGCTCGAGCTCAAGCAGGGCGAAACCGTCTATTGGTGTACCTGCGGCCGCTCGAAAAACCAGCCTCTGTGTGACGGCTCCCATGCCGGTACCGACTTTTCACCGATGGAGTGGACTGCCGAAAAGGACGGCAAGTTCTTTTTCTGCCAGTGCAAGCGCACGCAGAATCCGCCGTTGTGCGATGGCAACCACAAGGCCATCACGCAGGAGGAGATCGATGCCTCCGAAGGCATGGCACGCGTCTGGTACAGGGTCGCCGGGCCCGGCGAGATGCAGGAGAAGGAGGTGCGCACCGTGCAGGCCGGCAGCACGAGCCTCGCGCTGATCCGTTTCGACGGCGAGTATGCCGCCATGAACAATGCCTGTCCGCACCAGGGTGGTCCGCTCGGCGAGGGCTCGATCGAATGCAACGAGGAGAGCGACGACTGCTGGCTGCGCTGTCCATGGCACGGCTGGGATTTCCATCCGCTGACAGGCAAGTCGCCGGGTTCACACGACGACGGTGTGCCGACCTGGCCGGTCGAGGAGCGCGACGATGGTGTCTACGTGCAGGTCAGGGAGACGAAAGAGAAACAGCGAACCGTCGCCAATCTCATGGCCGAGACCATGACCAACTGGGGTGTCAGGCGCGTCTTCGGCATGGTCGGCCATTCCAACCTGGGCCTGGCCGACGCCTTCCGCATCGAAGAGGAGGAGGGGCGCCTGACCTATATCGGCATCCGCCACGAGGGTGCGGCGTCCTTCGCCTGTTCCGCCTACGCGAAGCTCAGCGGCATGCCGGCCGCCTGCATGTCCATCGCGGGACCCGGCGCGACCAACCTCATGACCGGGCTCTGGGATGCCCGGGTCGACCGCGCGCCGCTGCTGGCGCTGACCGGGCAGGTCAATACCCAGGTCTTCGGTCCGGGCGCCTTCCAGGAGATCGACCTGGCAGATGCCTTCGCCCCGGTGACGGCATTCAGCCAGACGGTGCTGCCGAACAGCAATCACGCGGAACTCATGACGCTCGCACTGAAGAACGCGACCGTGCAGCGCGATGTCGCACATCTCATTTTTCCCGATGAGGTGCAGAACATCGCCGTGGAGGAGGGCGCCGACGCTTCCGGCCCCGGTGGCCGTGTCGGCTCGCAGGTCATCCATCCCGACGAGGCCGTGCTCGAGAGTGTGCTCGAGCGCATCCGCGCAGCGAAGCGTCCGGCCATCATCGCCGGCTATGGCGCGCGCGACAGCATGCAGGCCGTCATCGCGCTGGCCGAGACCATCGATGCGCCCGTGCTCACGACCTTCAAGGCCAAGGGGCAGATTCCGGACCATCATCCGCTTGCGGCCGGTGTGCTCGGCCGCAGCGGCACGCCCGTCGCGAGCTGGTTCATGAACGAGGCGGACCTGCTGATCGTCTTTGGCGCATCCTTCTCGAATCACACGGGTATCACGGCGAAGAAGCCGATTATCCAGGTCGATTTCGACCGCATGACACTCGGCAAATTTCACCCCGTCGATCTGCCGGTCTGGGGCGAGATCGGCGTCACGGCCGAGCGTCTCGCCGCCGACCTGGAGGGTCTCGAGACCGGCGGAGACGCGCGCGAGCAGGTCGCCGAGCGCTGGGCCATGTGGCGCGAGGAAAAGAGCCGCAGGGCCGCGCGCGATCGTGGAGAGGGCCTGGCTTCGGCCTTCATCTTCGAGATGCTGTCGGAGGTCTGCCCGGAGGACGCGGTCATCGCCGTGGATGTTGGCAACAATACCTACTCGTTCGGGCGCTATTTCGAATGCGCTCGCCAGTCGATCCTGATGTCGGGTTATCTCGGCTCCATCGGTTTCGCGTTGCCGGCGGCGCTCGGCGCCTGGTGCGCGACCGAGGATTTCGAGGAACTGCGCGGACGCAAGGTCATCGCGATCAGCGGCGACGGCGGTCTCGCGCAATACATGGCCGAATTCACGACTGCCCTGAAATACGGCATGAACATCACGCACATCGTGCTCAACAACAGTGAGCTCGGCAAGATCACGAAGGAGCAGCTCGCCGGTCACTGGGACGTCTGGCAGACGGCGCTGCAGAATCCCGACTTCGCGGACTATGCAAACAGCTGCGGCGGCCTCGGCCTGCGCGTCGAGACGCGGGATGCGCTCAGAGCCGCACTCGAGAAGGCGCTGGCATTCGAGGGTGCATCGCTGGTCGAGATCCTTTCAGACAACAGCCTGCTGTGACAGGCGATCCGCCGACTTGCAATGGAACAGGATGCTGTCGACCGTTACGGCATTCAGGACGGGCAGAATAAACCTGTCCGGATAGTTGTTGAATTCCTCATGCGAGTTCCCCATATTAATCAATCACCAGAACCTATTCGACGACGAAGGTATTCAAGATGGATGTACTCGATCGCATCAAAGAGCAGGTAGACACCAACCCGATCATTCTCTACATGAAAGGGACACCCCAGTTCCCACAGTGCGGCTTCTCCTCACGCGCGGCCGCTGCGCTGCAGGATTGCGGCGTCAAGTTCGCCTATGTGAACGTGCTGGCGGATCCCGAGATTTTCGAGAACCTGCCGCGCTTCGCCGACTGGCCGACTTTTCCGCAGCTCTACATCAACCATGAACTGGTCGGCGGCTGCGACATCACGCTGGAACTGCATGCCAGCGGCGAGCTCAAGAAAATGGTGGAAGAGGCCGCGGCCAACTGGAAGGACGAGGGCGCGGAAGCCTGATCAGTTTCCCGGCATATCCAGACAGAACAAAGGCGATCGAACGATCGCCTTTTTTGTTCTGCGTCCAGTGCTCCCGTCACCCGGGGTCGTTCGTCGCACCCTGCTTCGAGCCCGCGGGCGCCTTGTACCAGGAGAGTTTCTCGTGCAGTTCGACGACCTCGCCGACGATGATGAGCGTCGGCGGCACGGGCTTCTCGCGTTCGACGATCTCCGGCAGTGTCGCCAGGGTGCCCGTGAAGACGCGCTGCATGTGCGTCGTGCCCTGCTGCACGAGGGCGGCAGGGGTGTCGGGTGCACGGCCATGCGCCTGCAGCTCGCGCGCGATGACGGGCAGCCCTTTCAGGCCCATGTAGAAGACGACCGTCTGGCTGGGCTGGGCGAGCTGGGCCCAGTTCAGGTTCATTGTATTGTCCTTCAGGTGCCCGGTGACGAAGGTGACCGACTGGGCGTAATCGCGGTGCGTCAGCGGGATCCCGGAGTAGGAGGCACAGCCCGAGGCGGCCGTGATGCCCGGAATGACCTGGAAGGGCACGCCTTCCTCCGCCAGGGTGTCGATCTCCTCGCCGCCGCGGCCGAAGATGAAGGGGTCGCCGCCCTTGAGGCGCACGACGCGCTTGCCTTCCTTCGCGAGTTTGGCGAGCAGCCTGTTGATGTCTTCCTGGCGCATGGCGTGATTGTCGCGCTCCTTGCCGACATAGATGCGCTCGGCATCGCGGCGCGTCATGTCGAGCACGGCCTTGGCGACGAGCCGGTCGTAAACGACGACATCGGCCTGCTGCATGCAGCGCAGGGCGCGAAAGGTCAGCAGATCCGGGTCGCCCGGACCGCCGCCGACAAGGTAGACCTCGCCCATGCCGTTGCCGGGCTCGGTCTGTTCGAGCGCTCTCTGCAGCACCGCCTCGGCCTCTTCCATCTGTCCTGAGAAGACGCGCTCGGCGACGGCGCCCTGCAGGGCGTCGTTCCAGAAGCGGCGGCGATCCCTGGGATCGGCGAAGCGTCGCTTGACCTGGTCGCGGTATTTTTTCGAGAGTTCCGCGAGGCGCCCATAGCCGGCCGGTATCAGGGATTCCAGGCGCGTGCGGATCAGGCGCGCGAGGACGGGTGAGGCGCCGCCAGTGGAGACGGCGGCGAGCACCGGCGAGCGGTCGATGATCGAGGGCATGACGAAGTTGCCTGCGCTGGCGTCATCGATGACATTCACGGGGCGTCCGCACTCCCTGGCGAGTTCGGCAATGCGCGCGTTGAGCTTGCGGTCATCGGTGGCCGCGATCACGAGGCGATAATCCTTCAGATCCTCTTCCTGCCAGCGGCTCCGGATATGACGGATTTCGCCGTTTTCGGCCATGCGCGCGACACCCTCGCTGAGTTCGGGAGAGATCACCGTCACCCTGCCGCCTGCGCGCAGCAGCAGGGCAATCTTGCGCGTGGCCACCTCGCCCCCGCCGATGACGACGCAGTCTTGCCCCTTGATGTCCAGAAAAATCGGGAGAAAATCCATGGAATTCAGTGCCTTTTTACGAAGTGCGGGAATGTATCATGTCCGGATATCGCATGACCAGAAATCCTCTAGGGGATAACCCGGGTTGTATATTAGAAATCTATAATATATAATTTCGCACCATATTGCTATGTTTTTGGAGTAATCCAACCCATGATGATTCAGGAAATTGACGTTGCAGAACTCAAGCGGCGCATGGACGCTGACGACGACTTCGTTCTTTACGACATCCGCAGCGAGGCGGAAGTTGCGCAGGGGATCCTGCCGGGCGCGGAGCATCTGGCGATGCACCTGATTCCACTCAAGATGCAGGATTTCCCGAAAGAGAAGGAGATCATTCTCTACTGCCGCAGCGGCGCACGTTCCTACCACGCCTGCGCCTACCTCCAGCAGCAGGGCATCAGCAACGCGGTCAACCTGCGCGGCGGCATCATCAGCTGGGCGCGGAGCGGTTACGACATCAGCTCTCTCGCTGCCTGATCGCCTGAACCCCGTCTCCTCCTGCAGCCCCGGCATCGTCCGGGGCTCGACCTTTTTCCGCAACGCGGCATGGCGTCGTCATGCGATCATGCCGGCATGATTGCGCTCTCCGCGGACACCCCCGAACTCGCCACGCGCCTGCAGCAGAAGACAGGCTTGCCGCTGGTTTCGTCTGTCGCCGGCGCAGACATCCTGTTGCATGCGACGCAGCAGCGTGTCGAGCTGCGCTCCTGTAGCGATCCCCGGCTGCATCCTCTCTACGTCGATTTCGTGCATGGAGCGAGCCGCCACAGGCGCCTCTACGGCGGCGGCAAGGGCCAGGCGATCGCGCGTGCCGTCGGCCTGAAAAAACTGCGCAACCCCCGCGTCGCCGACTTGACCGCGGGTCTCGGCCGCGACGCCTTCGTGCTGGCGTCCCTTGGCTGCCCGGTGACGCTCGTCGAGCGCTCGCCGGTCGTGCATGCGCTGCTGCATGACGGCCTCGAGCGCGCCCGCGTCTGCGAGGATGCGGCCGTCAGGGAGATCGTCTCGCGCATGCGACTGGTTCATGCCGACAGCCGCGAATGGCTTGCAGTGCAGGGCGCGGCATTCGATGTCATCTATCTCGATCCGATGTTCCCCGAAAGGCGCAAGTCGGCGCTCGTCAAGAAGGAGATGCGCATCTTCCAGGCCCTCGTCGGCGAGGATGAAGACGCGGCAGCCCTTCTCGAGCCGGCGCGTGCGCACTGCCGTTCGAGGGTCGTGGTGAAACGGCCGTCACGAGCGCCGTTCCTCGGGGGGCGCTCACCCTCCTGGTCGATCAGCGGCAAGAGCACGCGTTTCGACATCTATCTTGCTGCAACGCAGCATGAAAACGGCGTCTGAACGGCGTTCGCCAGCGCTGGTTTGGCCGGCATGCGGATAGATGTCTGTTTGGCAATTAATAAAATATAGATCAATATATTATGTTATTAACTTACAGCAACTTATGAAGACTACAAATGCGCCCACTGTTGCGTTTGTGCTGATTTTCTAATATAAGAGTGCGCTTGATACACACACTGGCCTTTTTTCGGAGGTATCCAATGGCTGATTTTGATGATGAACTCGATGCAAGCGGTCTGAACTGCCCACTCCCTATCCTGCGCGCCAAGAAAGCTCTCGGCGGTATGGACGCAGGCAAGGTTCTGCACATCATCGCGACTGATCCGGGTTCCGTGAAGGATTTCGAGGCTTTCGCCAAGCAGACTGGTAACGAACTGCTGGAATCGGCTGAAGAAGGCGGCAAGTTCCACTTCTACATGAAAAAGGTCTGATTGACTGACAGGTTTGCCCTGAAAACAGGGGGGAGAAGATTACGATGGAAGACAAGAAACTTGCCATCATCGCAACGAAAGGTACCCTTGACTGGGCATACCCGCCTTTCATTCTGGCATCCACTGCGGCTGCGCTCGGCTACCAAACGCAGGTGTTCTTCACCTTCTACGGCCTGCAGCTGTTGAAAAAAGATCTCAGCGATCTTCAGGTCAGCCCGATCGGTAACCCGGGCATGCCCATGAAGATGCCGTTCGGACCCGACTGGTTCCAGAACGTCAACTGGAACATTCCGAACATTGTTCAGACGAACATCCCCGGTTTCGAAGCGCTGGCGACTTCCCTGATGAAGAAAACCATCGCCAAGAACGGTGTCGCGACCATTCCCGAGCTGCGCGAGCTCTGCCAGGAAGCAGAGGTCGAGTTCATTGCATGCCAGATGACGGTCGACCTGTTCGGCTTCGAACACAGTGATTTCATCGACGAGGGCGTGGAATACGGCGGCGCCGCCACTTTCTTCGAATTCGCCGGTGAAAGCGATATCTGCCTGTATATCTGATCTATCCCAAAGATACTCGCAGTCAAGGCGCCGCCTCACAAGGGCGGCGTTTCTTTTGTGCGCGGCGCAAACAGCAGCGGTTGCTTGAGAGAGGTCATTTCCGCGTCACGCGCCTCTGCTATGCTATCGCGATTACCCTCGACAAACTTCTTCCAAGAACAACTTTGAAGGAACTATTCAAGGCACTCAGAGAGAGCGTGCGCGACCTGACGCCGATCGTGCTGGTCGTCGTCTTCTTCCAGCTCGTGGTGCTGCAGCAGCCCTTTCCCGCACTCTTCAAGATGCTGGTCGGCGTTCTCATGGTGGTGCTCGGCCTGACGCTGTTCATCCATGGCCTGCGTATCGGCCTGTTCCCGATCGGCGAGAACATGGCTTACGATTTCGCGCGCAAGGGCAGCGTGACCTGGCTGCTGATCTTCGCCTTCTCACTCGGTTTCGGCACAACGGTGGCCGAGCCGGCGCTGATTGCCGTCGCGGACGAGGCCGCGACCGTCGCCGTCGAGGGCGGCATGATCGAGAACACGGAGGAGTCGCGGGAAAGCTATGCCTTCGGCCTGCGCATGACGGTGGCCATCTCGGTCGGTTTCGCGATCCTTGTCGGCGTTTTCAGGATCATCCGTGGCTGGCCCGTGCAGTACCTCATCATCGGCGGTTATGCCGGCGTCGTCATCATGACGGCATTCGCGCCGAAGGAGATCATCGGCATCGCCTACGATTCCGGTGGCGTCACGACCTCGACGATCACGGTGCCGCTGGTGACGGCGCTCGGTGTCGGCCTCGCCAGCAGTATCTCGGGGCGCAACCCGATGATCGACGGCTTCGGGCTCATCGCTTTCGCCTCGTTGACGCCGATGATTTTCGTCATGGGATACGGGATGCTGCTGTGACGGATTTCATGAGCGACATCATCAATACCCTCATCGTGACCGTACGCGACGTGGTGCCGATCGCGGCCATCCTCTTCGGCTTCCAGTTCCTCGTGCTGCGCCGCTCGATCCCCCATCTCAAGCGCGTGCTGAGCGGTTTCCTGTTTGTCCTGATCGGGCTGGCATTGTTCCTGCTCGGGCTCGAGGAGGCGTTGTTCCCGGTTGGCAAGCTCATGGCCCAGCAGCTCACGGATCCGGCATTTCTCGGCATCGATATCGATGCCATCGGCAACCAGGTGACGCAGCACTGGTACGCCTACTACTGGGTCTACATCTTCGCGTTCATGATCGGTTTCGCGACCACGATCGCCGAGCCGTCGCTGATCGCGGTCGCAATCAAGGCGAGCGAGGTCTCCGGTGGCGCCATCCAGCCATGGGGCCTGCGAATCGCCGTGGCGATCGGTGTGGCGGTCGGCATCGCGCTCGGCGCCTTTCGTATCGTCACGGGAACGCCGCTGCACTTCTATATCATCGCCGGCTATGTCATCGTCATCATCCAGACGGTCTTCGCGCCGCGAACCATTATCGCGCTGGCCTACGATTCGGGCGGCGTCACCACCTCGACCGTCACGGTGCCGCTGGTCGCGGCGCTCGGACTCGGCCTCTCGGCAACGGTGCCGGGACGCAACCCCTTGCTGGACGGTTTCGGACTCATCGCTTTCGCCAGTCTCTTTCCGATCATGACCGTGATGGGTTATGCCCAGCTCGGCGAGTGGCAGGTGCGGCGAAAATGTAAAAAATCGGAGGACGCAGAATGCACTTCAAACTGATCATTGTATTCGTCGAGGACGAGCATACCGAGACGGTACTCGATGCCGCCCGGCAACAGGGAGCCACGGGCGCGACCGTGCTTTCTCAGGCGCGCGGCGAGGGCGCCGAGAAGAAGACGACCTTCTTCGGTCTGTCCTTGTCGTCGAGCCGGGATGTGGTGCTGCTGCTCGTGGAGGAACACATGAGCCGGGCGATCCTCGAGAAAATCGCCGGAGTGTGCCAGTTCGACGAGAAGCCGGGAACGGGCATCGCGATGCAGGTCGATGTCGAGGACGCTATCGGCGTCAGTCACCAGATCAACCAGCTCAGCAGAAAGGTCGAGGAGGAGATATGAGCAAGAAACTGATTCGCGTCCGCGACATCATGAAGACCGATTTCGACATGGTGGAGGGCATGTCGACCGTCGCCGATGCGCTCGAGAAGATGCACTTCGTCGATACCAAGACACTCATCGTCAACAAGCGTCATGACGATGACGAGTACGGTATCGTGACGCTTTCGGGAATCGCCAGACATGTACTTGCAGTCGATCGTTCGCCGGAGCGAACCAACATTTACGAGATCATGACCAAGCCGGCGCTTTCCGTGGCCCCGGACATGGATATACGCTACTGCGCGCGCATGTTCGATCACTTCAAGCTGACGCGCGCACCGGTTGTAGAAAACGGCAAGGTGATCGGGATCATCTCGGTCAGCGATCTCGTGCTCAAGGGCATGCTGAAACAGGATTGACTCTCCGGGTCAGGGCCGCGACGCCCGCAGGGCAGGCGCGGAAACCCCCTGGCATTCGCTTCCGCTGTCTGGCATTTGTTGCTGCGTTGGGGAATCAGCCGCCGACGGCCGCCTGTTGATGCGCCAGCAGTTCCCTGATGCCGTTCTCGGCGAGTCCGAGCATGGCGAGCATTTCGTCATGGCTGAAGGGGGCGGCCTCGGCCGTTCCCTGGATCTCGATGAAGCCTCCCTCGGCATTCATGACGACATTCATGTCGGTCTCCGCGCTGGAGTCTTCCGCATAGTCGAGATCGAGAATGGGCGTGCCCTGGTAGATTCCGACCGAGACCGAGGCGACCGGGGCGAGCAGGGGATTCGTCTCGAGACGGCCTTCTGCCTGCAGGGCCTGGATGGCGTCGTGCAAGGCGACCCAGGCGCCGGAGATGGAAGCCGTGCGCGTGCCGCCATCCGCCTGGATGACGTCGCAGTCGAGCGTGATCATGATCTCGCCCAGCGCCTCGAGATCGATCGCCGCGCGTAGCGAGCGCCCGATCAGGCGCTGGATCTCCATGGTGCGGCCGCCCTGCTTGCCGCGCGCCGCCTCGCGTCCCATGCGCTCGCTGGTCGAGCGCGGTAGCATGCCGTACTCCGCGGTGACCCAGCCACGTTCCTGACCCTTGAGCCAGCGCGGTACCTTCTCCTCGACGGATGCCGTGCACAGCACTTTGGTGTTGCCAAACTCGATCAGGACCGAGCCTTCGGCATGCATGGTGTAGTGGCGCGTGATGCGGATCTCTCGTAACTGGTCGGGCTGGCGGCCGCTGGGTCTCATGTCTCGCTCCTGTGCAGGAATTACGGGTGTTCATTGATGGCCGGGGAACTTATCATACGGGGATCAATATGCCCAACGGGATGTCACCACATGACAAGAAGCATGACGGCGTTCGCGCGTCACGACTCGCAGATCGATGCAGGAGAGCTGGTCTGGGAGATGCGCTCGGTCAACCACCGCTACCTCGAGGTCTTCGTGCGCATGCCGGAGGAGTTTCGCGCGCTCGAGCCACTGGTGCGCGAGAGGATCGGCAAGCAGCTCCGGCGCGGCAAGGTCGAGGCCAACCTGCGTTTTTCGCCCTCGCCGGCATCCGCGGCGGCGCTCTCCGTCAATGTCGACCTGCTGAAGCAGCTGCACGACGCGCTGCGCGAGGTCTCGATTCATGCGCCGGATGTCAAGTCGCCGAGTTCCATGGACGTTCTGCGCTGGCCCGGCGTCGTCGAGCCGCAGAAGCAGGATGTCGACATGCTGCACAAGGCGGCGCTCGAGGCCCTCGATGCGACGCTGGAGCAGATGCTCGCCACCCGCAACAGGGAAGGCGAGAGCCTGTCCCGCATGATCAGCGAACGCACGGCGCTGGCTGCCGTGCAGGTCGAAAAGGCGAGGGAGCGCATGCCCGTGGTGCTCGAGGAGATCCGCCAGCGATTGACGGATCGCCTCGCAGAGATCAGGGAGGAGATGGACCCGGCGCGCATCGAGCAGGAGATGGTCATGCTGGCCCAGCGGCTCGATATCGACGAGGAGATGGACCGCCTCTCGACCCATCTCGACGAGGTCAACCGCGTGCTCACGCGCAAGGAGCCGGTCGGTCGCCGTCTCGACTTCCTCATGCAGGAACTCAACCGCGAGGCCAACACCCTGGCATCCAAGTCCTCTGATGCGCAGATGACCTCCATCGGCGTCGAACTCAAGGTGCTGATCGAGCAGATGCGCGAGCAGGTGCAGAATATGGAATGAAGCCGTTCGGTCTTGCTCCATTCAACTGAATCTTCTCCCTCTGGAGCAACTGGTATCCGGATCGTGCCTTTGGCAAGCAGCAGTTGCTGACTCGACATGACTCTCCGGATGATCATCGGCAATGAGAGATCCATGATATCGCCAGTCCACGGCTGTTGCACGAAGCGGACCATCTGTTTTCCTTCACTGAAATGATTGAATAGCACTCTGCTATGCTTGGATGAAAATACAACCAGGGAGCAGACGAGCATGCCGGGGCATCTATTCAACAGAGTGATTCTGATATGCGCGAGCAGCCTGATCTTCTCCGCAGCGCTGGCGCAAGAGGCTGGCCGGAAAGCCTATGAGTTGCCGGTCATGAGTTTCTCGAAGGATGCAGAGGGCTACTATGTCAATGCATCCGACGAGGAGTATCTGCGCTACATGTGGAACTCTTTCGTCGCGCTCAACTGGCCGGCAAAGGCCGGCGCCCGTGGAGAACCCGACACGGCGGCCACAAGCCCGGCTTCCCGCCACCCGGTTGTCTGGGAAACCCTGGCCAGGCCACAGGAAGTATTTCTTCCGCAGACCGAATGGGCAAACTATCCCGTCTGGAACGAGCTGCCCCGGCTTCCGGCAGGGTTGAGCCTGGAGCAGGCACAGGACCTCTGCCGGGGGTTTTCCGCAGGCGAGGATATCATCCTCTACGACATCAACCAGCCCAATGTCAGCATCCGCAGTGGCCCGGTCGCTCCATTGATGGATCAGCACCGGCGCTATGTCCGCTATCAGGTTGCCATGAGCCGGCCATTCTTCGAGTACATCCGGGCCAATCAGTATTACGATGCCGACAGGCAGGCTGCAGCCGTACGGGTGAGTGAGCAGGCCCGCTTCGAGGGGAGGGGAGAGGCGCCTGATGGTGCTTTCGTGGCCCTGCCGTACGATACAGACGATCAGCCCGGGATGCTGGAGATCAAGTCCGCCTGGCGCGTGCTGGATCCCGAATTCGACGAGCCGGCGCGTTACTATACGCGGCCTGGCTTCATTCTCAGTCCCGACCGCACCCGCTGCGAGCGCGCCCCGGCCGGCCTGGGGCTGGTGGCCCTGCACATCCATCGGCTGACCCGCTTGAGCCATGCGGCCGCCACCTTCGAACAGATCGACAACGTGGCCATCCTGGATCGCGAAGGCAGCAAGGGGGTGCAGCCATCATTCAACCCGGGCACCGGCAACGATACCCAGACCAATCTCTGGCCGCCCTATGGCAATCGCGGGTTCAGTGGCACCCTGCCTCCCCTGATCACCGCAAGCAGCAGCCTGCCGCCGCGGGAGCGTCGCCAACCGAACAACGTCTCCCGAGCGACGCCCATTCCGGAGAAGGTGCGGGAGGTCAACCGGGAATTTCGGGCACGCCATGCCGATACTCCCCTGCATTATTATCATCTCATCAATGCACAGCATGTTCGTATGGACTGCCGCATGCGCGAAACCGGCAATTTCAGCCAGCCCAGGGAGTGGCAGCCAGTCACCTGTCCAAAGCCCAACACCCGCACCCTGGTCAATGCCGCCCTGGAGTCCTACACACAACTGGTCAATCCCTTTAGCGGGCAGCCCTACAACTACAGCTGCCAGGATTGCCATTCGCATGCCCGTCCGTGTGGTTTCTCCGGGCCTGTCACACCCGGGCTGACGCTCCTGCCGGAGTTCGTCGTGATGAGCTACCTGCTGAGCAAGGCGAAGTTCCCCGGTCAGCGAACCACACCGGACGGCTATTCCTGTAACAACCCGGCTACCCAGCCGCCGGTTACTGCCGGAGGCGACAACGGCCGCTCAATCTCCACGGGCACGTACGTGGAATAGGGAGTATGGATCAGGATTCCACATTTCGATTGCCTGGTGGCGTTGTTTCGACGAACGGCCTGCTATTGGATTTATGCAGCAACTGAAGTTACCCGAGAGAGCTGCCCTGATGCTCACCTGTTCCCGCTTCACGAGAACCGCCGGCACGGGCGATGTGCCTGCGGTTTTTGCAGTCCTTACTCGATAATGGTTTTTGTTGTCACCTTGAAATTGTCAAAGGTCGCTTCCACGCCCTGTCCGAAAATCCGGTTGCTGATTGGGATGGATACCGCATATTCGGGAGCATCCGGATGCTGGAAGGGAAAGGCGTCGAGAAGACTGAAAACACCATGTGCGATTGAAAAACTCTGGAGCTGGTCCTTGAGCAATTCACCATCGCCGAGCGAGGGGTAGGTGATGAAATCAACCCCAAGCTTGTCAAGCGGTATGCCGATGTTCTTGTATGAGGCGACCACTTTCCCGTCGATCAGGAATTCGACTTCGTCGAACGGGTTTTTCTTTATATAGCGGATTGCGTAGTTGTGCGGTCCCGGGCTGATGTCGAATTCGTCGATCACCTGGGTGTAGATTTCATCGATCCCCGCGGGAATGGGTGAATTGGTCACCAGCGAAGGCAGCCGTTCGGTCAGCGCAAGTGCCTTGTTGCCGGAAACGAGCCAGTCGAACAACTGGCCTGTCGTGAAGTCAATCATGTGCAGGGTGGCGCATGCCTGCTGGCCTTCCAGCGCGACAGCCCGGTAGGGTTGGCCGCTCTGGATGTAGGTGCCTTCTATCACCCGTCCGGGCAGGGTGCCGGGCGTCATGGCCTCGATGTCGGCTGAAAAGGTGATGCTGCCCTTCTCTGGCATTGGAAAGTTCTGCTGGCCAAGCGCAAAGTATTTGATGTGGTCGAACACACTGTAATCGTACGCTGTCAAAAATGGCGTGGCAGTGATTGAAAAGGTGCCGTCCTGAAATGTTCGGGTGTCTCCATGTGCACTCTCCGCCATTTCTCCCAACCCGTAGGGATTGATCCATCTGGCGCTGTAATCCTCCAGCGTATAGCCGCCGGGCGAGTCGAAGTTATCGTAGATTTGCACGTCGAATACTGCTGATTCGTCACGCTGGTCGGTTGCGTGGGAGACATTTATCGAAACGGGCACTATGAGGAACAGGCTTGCTACTAGACCATGTTTTCGGTTTGTTTTGTTCAGGATCATTGGAATCTCCGGTGTGGTTGCTTGTGATTGGCTCTGAAGGTGGCGGGTTTGACATCGGATGATGGGAATCCCGAAACATCGCCCTTGCAAGACTCATCATAGTGCACAGGCGTCTCGACGTTTTGTTTTAACAACCCGGCAGGTGAACCAGACAATGAAGAGCCGCGAAGGCGGTGAATTCCTGATCGTTCATCTGCGGGATGGTGCGGAGACCGGGGTACGGAGAGCATGACGCCGGTGCAGGCAAGCATCAGACCATCCGCGCTGACAGCCGGCCCGGACGGGAGTGGTGTCGAACGCGTATGGTGGTACCATGCTTTCGCCGGACTCGTGGAAAAGCCGAAACACGGGTTGCATGCGTTGACGCATTGGCGGGCAATGCATGCATGAAGAGTACCCCTGTTGCCTGCTTTCGTGTCCGGTCAGAGACGCTGCTGTGGATGCGTGCACGCTCCATCTCTATTACGGGAGTCATCTCTCTGGAGAGGATCGGGATAACGCATGCCATTCATTTGCGTCGATGAAGTCGTAACACCACCAACTGGAGAATGTAGATGTACAAGACATTCAGAATCGCAACCGGCGGACTCGCTTTCGTCGCCCTGGCTGCAAGTACGACAGCCTTCGCCGATAACGATAGCAATTACTGTATGGACCTGGTCATCGAGCCGTTTCACATGGTGCCGGACGGCTCATGTGCCGTCAGGGATTATTGGTATGGGGAGCTGCAGGAAAAATTTTATCCCTTTACACAGGAAGAGCACCTCTTCAACTGTGAATTTTTCGGCACCACTACTCCGCTGAAGATCGGGGACCTGCCTATTCAGGTGCCGTCCTCGGTTGTTTCAGAGGAAACGATCAGCGGGACTATCGGCGGTTACCCGTTTGAAGCCAGCCTGCTCTGTGCGAGCCTCACCAACTGGTATCAGGATTCCTGTGTCGACCCGGACGATGCTGCGTCCTGTACCTTCCAGCTTGCACAACCCTTCCTGTCGAAGGGATTGCCTTTTCCGAGGGTGACCGAAGTCTCGATCTTCGACGGTGTTATCTCGGTCGGGAAAGGCAAGCAGTTGCGCGAAGTGCCGGTTGTGCTGGCGACACGCGCCGCAGGCATCATGCACCTGGAAGATTTGACAACGGATCCGCCAGAGGTCGGCGCCTCGGTCACGCATAGCCTGCTCGGCATGGCGACCTATGATGCAGACGAAGATGGGGATGACTACAAGGTGCTGGAGGGCACAGCGGACCTGTTGCTACAGGGCCATATCTTTTCACCGATGCCGGTCGAGGAAGATCCCGGCGCGGCCCGGATCCGTGGCAGCATCTGCAGCAAGGACCTCTACAAGCGCCTCAACCGCAAGGGCGGCGGCAAGAGTGGCAAAGTGCATGACGATGACTGAATGCTGTTGAGCGCCATTCCGCTCCCTGACGGATAAAGGGAATGACCGGCAACGGCGGCTTCGGCCGCCGTTGCTTTTGGTCTGCAGGGAACGCTAATCACTGACTGGATGCAGATGCTGGATCCTGCCGTTTTGTCATCTGCTCCCTCAGCCGGGGAAGGACCTGAATTCCGCCAGCCGCCTGTGTCGCACGCACTGGCTGGCATATCCGCATCATCGCGTCACTCCGCGGCTATAATCCTTTCTGCGGCAAAACGACAGGAGACTGCAGCCGCCAGTTTGCAACCTGCGCATCGCGTTCATGGTGAGGAGAAGGAGAGATCATGCAGCAAAGAACCTGGTGGATGGCGTCAATCGCGGTGTCGATCGTGCTGGTCATCGTCCTGGTCGCGCTATGGGTGCATGTACATCGCTACGAGGTTGAGCCCACGCAACTGGTCAATCACCGGGCGGTTGAAGACTACCTCGGGAGCCATGCGGTGAGTCGAATGGCTGACGAGGATGGAGGCGTGCAGCCACCACTCAGGATCAGGACAGGACTCTTCATCCAGTCCCTGGAGTTTTTCAATTCCTCCGAGGTGAATCTCTCGGGCTACATCTGGCAACACTATGTCGATGGCTTGCATGATGCCATCAGGCCCGGCCCGTCGGAGGCCGGCTTCGTCCTGCCCGAACAGGTGAACTCGGGCAGCGATATCGAGCCGCGCGAAGTCTATCGCATCAGGCACGGCAACGAGGAGGTCATCGGCTGGTATTTCGAGGCAACGCTGAGGCAGCTCTTCGATTACAGCAGGTACCCGTTCGATCACAAAACGGTTTGGGTGCGTCTCTGGCCCAGGGATTTCTCCAGGAATATCATTCTGGTCCCCGATTTCGATGCCTATGCAGCGACCGGCGTGGAGGATCTCTTTGGGATCGACAAGCGGATCGTGCTGGGCGCCTGGGAGTGGGAGGACACCTATTTCGATTATCAACTCTCCGACTATGACACCAACTTCGGCATCCATGACTACATCGGACAGAAGGGTTTCCCGGAGCTGCACTTCAACTTCGTCATCAAGCGTAAATTCGGGAACGCCTTCATTGTCTACCTCTTGCCACTATTACTCGTGGCCTCGCTCCTCTTCGCCGCCATGCTGACGATCAGCGACAAGGACAAGCTGTCGGACCGGCTGGGATTCAACGTCTCGGGATTCATCGGTGCCTGCTCGGCGCTCTTCTTCGTCATCCTGCTGTCGCATATCCAGCTCAGGGAGCAGTTTGCCGGAACGAGCATCGTCTACATCGAGTATTTCTACATCATGATGTACGTGATGCTCGTGGCAGCGACCGTGAACACCTACCTCTTCGCCACCCGATCCGGCATACTCGGCAACGTCATTCTCTATGAAGACAACATCATCCCCAAGATCACTTTCTGGCCGGTCGTCCTGGGAAGCATGATCCTGCTGACGCTGGCCGTGATGTGACGGGCGATCCAGTCACCCGCTCATATGACATTCAACGGGAAACACCATGACGGATATTGCATGTATCGTGAAGAGTCGCTACAGCACCAAGGCCTACGATCCAGAGAGGCGGATCGATGCCGAGCGTGTCAGGCAGCTGCAAACGCTGCTTCGCTTCGCACCCTCGTCGACGAACTCCCAGCCATGGCATTTCGTGATTGCCGCCACAACAGATGCCCGGGAAAATATCGCCCGCGCCTGCACCGGTCCCTACGGAGCCAATGAGGCGAAGGTGCTGAACGCATCCCATGTGGTCGTTCTCTGCGCCAGAAACGACCTCGACGAGGAGCATCTGCAGCGCGTTCTGCAACAGGAGCAAGAGGACGGGCGTTTCAAGCGAGAGAGCGACAGGGAAACCGTGCAGCGCGTGCGCGGCTTCTACGTCGACATGCATCGGAATGGATTGAACGACATGCAGCACTGGATGGAGAAACAGGTCTATCTCGCCCTCGGCTTCCTGCTGCTCGGCGCGGCATCGCTCGAAATCGACGCAACACCCATCGAGGGCTTCGATCGCGGCATCCTCGATGAAACCCTCGGTCTCGGCGACCGGGGCCTTAGGTCCGTCGTGCTGGCCGCGCTTGGCTACCGCAGCGCGGATGACTTCAACGCAGCCCTGCCGAAATCACGCCTGCCGGAGGATGAGCTCTTTACGCTCTTGTAAGGAATTCATCATGGAGTTGCGGGAGCGCGCTGGATGACGCGGGCGAGGGCCATGCTCCCGGCTTTTCAGACAAGTGCGCCAAGCCCTCTCCCGGAGGCTTGAAGGGCATTCGTCTCACCGGGAACCCTCTTAGGCGCTATGCGAAGAGCATTCGTCAATTCACCAGATTGTCCTGAACGACATCATCAGGCAGAATTCGCTGTCATTCTCACAGCATGGAAAACTTCGCCGGTTTCATCGAAACCTGATGAATCGAAGGCTGTTTGTTTATATCCTACGCATCTTCAACGACTGGCGGTCGAGAGATTGCCGGTGACCGGCTGGCCAGGAGGGGCATTGCATCCATTGAGGCAGTCCCGAGAGTGACCGGCAAAGACAAGGTTCGAGAACCAGGCGCACAATCTCCAATGAGCAAGAACATCCTCTTCATCCTCTCGGCACCCTCCGGCGCCGGCAAGACCAGCCTTCTTCACGCCCTCATGAACGATGCCGAGGGCATCGCCGTCTCGGTCTCGCACACGACGCGTACCCAGCGTCCCGGCGAGATCGATGGCAAGCACTACCACTTCGTCACGGTCGAGGACTTCCAGCGCATGATCGCGGAGGATGCCTTCATCGAGCATGCGCAGGTCTTCGACAACTACTACGGCACCTCGAAAGCGGGCGTGCAGCAGCAGCTCGACAGCGGTACGGACGTGATTCTCGAGATCGACTGGCAGGGCGCACGCCAGGTGCGCAGGCTGTTTCCGGACGCGGTCTCGGTCTTCATCGTGCCGCCTTCTGTCGAGGCGCTGCGCGAGCGGCTGTCGGATCGCGGCCAGGACAGCGAGGAGGTCATCGAGCGCCGCATGGCCGATGCGCTGGCCGAGCTCTCGCACTACGACGAGTATGACTACATCATCATCAACGACCAGTTCGAGCAGGCGCTCGATGATCTGCGTTGCGTCCTGCGTGCGCAGCATCTCGGCCGGGAGCAGCAGCGCGGGCTGGTCTCCGCTATCCGCTGACGTCGATCCCCGCGTTTTCGAGGAGCTGTTTCAGCCGTTTGGCGTCGAAGCCGAAGAGATGGCGTTCGCCAACGGCGATGACGGGCACGCCGCGCGCGCGCAGCCGGCGGAACTCGGCGTAGGCGCGGTGGTTGGTCTCGATGTCCATTTCGCGAAAGGCGACCTTCCACGTCTTGAGTTGACGGATCGCCTGCTTGCAGTGGGTGCAGTGGCGCGTCGTGTAGACGACGACACTCGGCGTCTTACGTTTGGCCATGACCTGTCAGGCGCTGCTCGGCCTCGGCGTATTTCTCGGCAGTCTTGAGGACGATCTCGTCGGGCAGGTCGGGTCCGGGCGCCGTCTTGTCCCAGTCGAGGGACTCGAGATAATCGCGCACGAACTGCTTGTCGAAGCTCGGCGGGCTGACACCGGGACGGTACTGGTCTGCGGGCCAGAAGCGGGAAGAGTCGGGCGTCAGGACCTCGTCGATGAGATGCAATGTCCCTTCGTCGTCGAGGCCGAACTCGAACTTGGTGTCGGCGATGATGATGCCGCGCTCGAGCGCATAGGCCGCGGCTTCGTTGTAGATCTGCAGGCTGTAGTCGCGAACCTTCGCTGCGATCTCTTCTCCCATCAGTTCGGCGCTCTTCGCATAGCTGATGTTTTCGTCGTGCAGACCGGCTTCGGCCTTCGTCGAGGGCGTGTAGATCGCCTCCGGCAACTTGTCGGCGAGCTGCAGTCCGGCAGGCAGTTCGATGCCGCAGACTGTCCCGGTCTGTTGGTAATCCTTCCAGCCGGAACCGATGAGGTAGCCGCGCACGATGGCCTCGACGGGCAGCGGCGCGAGCTTCTTGACGATGATGGCGCGGTCGCCGAGCTGCCTGCGCTGCGGCTCATCGGGGACCACGTCCGACAGCGGGATGTCGCTGAGGTGGTTCGGCAGGATGTGCGCCAGGCGGTTGAACCAGAAATTCGCGACACGTGTCAGCACCTCGCCCTTGCCTGGAATCGGTTGCGGCATGATCACGTCGAACGCAGAAAGACGGTCCGTCGTGACGATGAGCAGGTGATGCTCGTCGACGTCGTAGATATCGCGGACCTTGCCGCGGCTCAGCAGATTCAGGCCGGGCAGATCGGATTCGTATAGCGCTTCGCTCATGATGGTTTGGAGGCTGGCCAAACGCGGGAGTATAGCAAAAGAGGGGGTCTATTTTGCGCCTGCCGCTTCGTTATAATGGACGGATGAAAACCATGAACCGGCAGAACAAATGGCGGCTCCTGTCACGCATCAAACCGACGGCCGGAGCACTCGGCGCCCTTTGCGAGGAGAACTACCTCCTGCTCATGCGTCTGGCGCCCGACCTGCGCGAGATGCGCGGGCGTTACCTCTCGCCGGTCGCGCATCATCCACCGCTGCTCATCGACGTGACGCGCGAGGGTCCTTTCACGAGCCTTGTGAGGCTGACGCACCTGTTCCGCGTCGTCGATGACGGCACACTCCACCCGGATCCGGATGTCACCATGAAAATCTTTGCCGACACGGGCCAGGTCGAGGTGCTGGAGATCAAAAACCAGCAGAGATTGCCATTGCAGGGGCTTTACCAGACCCCTGGCCTGCAGCAGAAGTGGCAAGCCAACCTGTTTCTCGGAAACTGGCTATCCTATTGTTTTCGAAAGGGTTATCGCTTCTGTGTCGATGAAAGGAACGATCCCGGCAGTCTCGTCGAAAAGAGCGCTGAAATCGCCTGAACAATTTTTGTCGAATAATACTTGACTGTCTTACTGGGTTTTTCCATAATTACCAACCAGTTTAGTAAGAAATACGGTGTAGAAGCGATGAGACTCTCAACCAAAGGACGTTATGCGGTAACCGCGATGCTGGACCTGGCGCTCAACGGTGCCGATGGCCCTGTCACGCTGGCCGACATTTCCGAGAACCAGGGCATTTCGCTCTCCTACCTCGAGCAGCTCTTTGCATCCCTCAGGGGCAAGGGCCTCGTGCGTGGCGTTCGCGGTCCGGGCGGCGGTTACTTCCTCGGCCGTGAGGCTGACCAGATCACGATTGCGAACATCATCTGCGCTGTCGACGAATGGGTCGAGTTCACGCGCTGCCAGGGCAAGGAAAACTGTGTTGGCGGCCACCGCTGCATGACGCATTCACTCTGGAACACGCTGAGCGAGAAGATCTACGACTTTCTCGAAGGCATCACCCTTGGCGACCTGATCGAAAACAGCGACGTCCTCGATGTCGCAGAGCGTCAGAAGAAGCAGAAGGACGCACTGAAACTCGTCAGCTGACGTTTCCAGGCAACGCTGATCCCGCTGATCTTTGATTGACCCGCACCCTGTGTGCGGGTTTTTCTGCTGTTTCCCGGGCGCATCGATTTTCGTCATTGCGGCGAAGGAGTATCATCGGACTCTGTTCCATCGTATGAGAGTGTCGCAAGCCTTGCGCAAGCTTCTGAGACGAATTCCTCTTTCGCTGTTCGCCGCCTTTCTCGGACTGGCGGCTGGCCTCGGCTTGTGGGAGATCATCGATGTAACGCAAAAGGATGCGGTGCGGGAACTCTACGAGTTGCAGCTCCAGGAGAACCTCGAGCAGCGAGCCCGTGAGACGCTGATCCATTTCGATCACTCCCTCAACAGCTATAACACCGCGGCGCAGCTGCTGGCGAGTCATCGCCGCCTCGCAAACTATCTCAATCCGCTCTACTGGTTCCCGGATGACCGTGACCCGGTCATCATTTACAAGGAACAGCCGCCTCCCTGGCTGCCCGAGCCATCGCGCTGGAGGCCGCTGATCTCGCCGAGCCACATCCTGCTGATCGATTCCCAGGGCAGCCTGCGGGAGCTCTACCAGGCCGGCGACATCGAGCTGCCGCACGAACTCATCGCGCAGCTCAAGGATTACCTCGCGACCGACGGGTCGCGCGTCAACCTCGTGACCTTCGACAACACCCCCTGGCTGCTCGCCTCGACGGTCGCCGAGGATGCCGCCTACAACATCATGGGAACACTGATGCTCGTGGTGCCGATCGACCAGACCTTTCTCAATTCGGCCCAGCCCGGTCTCGGCAGCGAACGTCTCTTCACCGCGTTGCTGGATGCAGAGGGGCAGCACATCCTCGCAAGCAGCCGTCCGGAGGTGATCGAACTCGGCGAGATGTCAGAGCGGCTGAAGGCCAGGTTTGCCGTCACGTCGCAAATCATCGAGAAGAATATCGACTCGGGGATCACGATGCTGTTCGCGACCTTCATACCGCGTTCGAGCCTTGATCGTTTCAGGATCACGATCGTGCGTCTCGACCAGCGCCAGCGTTCCATCATGGCGCTGAGCTTCATCGCCTTCTTCTCGTTGCTGTTCATGATCGTATCGAACCGCCTCAGCAAGGCGCTGCGGCGCCTCTCCAAGTTCAGCCAGCGCGCGCTCGGCATCAGCCAGCCGGTCAACGAGAGCGGCAACCAGCTGCTGATTCTCGAGGACTGGATGAAACAGTTCATCAACCTCGTCAAGCAGGCCCGCGACGAAACCCGTGCGCGCCACGAGACCGAGATCCAGGAGAAGGAAGCCGTCACCGCTGCGATCATGGATGCATCGCTGGACTCCATCGTCACGGTTGACGGTGAAGGCAACATCCTGCACTTCAACCCCACGGCCGAACGCACCTTCGGCTACAGCGAGGAGTCTGCCGTCGGCAGGAGTGTCGGGAATTTCCTGTTCGACGCCGAGTCGCGCGACTTTTTCGAAACCATTCTCAGGGACTGTTCCCTCGGGCGCGAGGCCGTCAGGGACGCCCGCACGGAGATGATAGCGATCAACAGGGACGGTCACCGCTTCCCTGTCGAGGTTGCGATTATCCCCATCACGATCGAGGGGCATAATCTCTACACCATCTACCTGCACGATATTTCCGAGCGCAGGCGCCAGGAGTACGAAATTCGCTCGCTCGCGGCCTTCCCGGCAGAAAGCCCCGAGCCCGTCATGCGGGTCAACCGCGACGGCGTCCTGACTTACGCCAACGATGCCAGCAACCCGCTGCTGGACTATTTCGGCATCATTCGTATGCAGGTCATCCCGCTGAACTGGCGGCATCGCATTGAGCAGGTGCTCGACAAGGGCGAGAATCTCGAGATCGAGTTCGATGTCGGCGAGCAGATCTTCTCGATCATGCTGGCGCCAGTGCGCGAACTCGACTACGTCAATCTCTACGCGCGCGACATTACCGAGACCCGCGCCGCCGAGGCGGAGGCGCGGCGTCACCAGACCGAGCTCGTCCACGTCTGCCGTCTCAGCAGTATGGGTGAAATGGCAACCGGCATGGCGCATGAACTGAACCAGCCGCTCGCGGCCATCATCAACTACGCCAACGGCGCCAAGCGCCGTTTCCTGCATGGCGCCAGTGCCGAGGAACTCAGCGAGCCGCTCGAACAGATCACGTCACAGGCCGGCAGGGCGGCGCGCATCATCAAGCGCCTGCGCGAGATGGTGGAACGGCAGATGCCCGACAGGAGCAGCGTCAATCTCAATAACATGGTGCACGAGGTGCTGTCGTTCATGGATTTTGAAATCCGCAAGTCCAGCGTCGAGGTGCAACTCGATCTCGTCAGGGAACTTCCGGATATCCGTGTCGATCTCGTGCAGATGGAGCAGGTGGTGCTGAACCTCGTCAGAAATGCCGTGGATGCGCTGAGCGAGGCGGGACGCAAACCCGCTATCATACGCATCAGCACAGGCGAGCAGCAGGAGATGCTGACGCTGACAGTCGAGGATAATGGCCCCGGCGTGCCCGAAGAGACTGCCGCCCACCTCTTCGAACCTTTCTTCAGCACCAAGCAGACCGGGATGGGCATGGGACTGTCGATCAGTGAAACCATCGTCGCCGACCACGACGGGCGCATCACCTACGCGCCGAGCAAACTAGGGGGCGCAGCCTTTACAATATGGCTACCGAAAGAGATGAGCAAGCAAGACAGACTGGCATCATGAATTCAACCGACTCAAGCACCAAGAGCGTGGTCTTCATCGTCGACGATGACGAGGCCATGCGCAACTCCCTCCGCTGGCTCATCGAGTCGGTCGGGCACACAGTCGAAACCTACGCATCGGCCCAGGCCTTTCTCGACAACCACTATCCGGGCCGATCCGGTTGCCTGCTGCTCGACGTGCGCATGCCCGGCATGAGCGGGCTGGAGCTGCAGTCGCAGCTCGACAGCCACGACATCCGGCTTCCCGTCATCATACTGACCGGTCATGGCGATGTCGGCATGGCCGTGAAGGCGATGAAGGCCGGTGCCCTGGATTTCATCGAAAAGCCCTTCGATGACGAACTCCTGCTCGCGGCCATCGAGAAAGCCTTGAACGAGGATGCAGAGAAGCGCGAGGAACGCGCCTCCCAGGCAGAGATACTCGCGCGCATGGGCCAGCTCACGAAGCGCGAGAGCCAGGTCATGGAGATGGTCACCAACGGCAAATCCAACAAGGAGATTGCGGCCGATCTCAACGTCAGCGCCAAGACCGTCGAGGCGCATCGTGCGCACGTCATGGAGAAGATGCAGGCAGGATCGCTCGCCGAACTCGTGCGCATGGCGATGATGGTGGGTGCTTCCTGATGTTTCCTGTCACTGCGTGACGGGTTTTCTTATCTGAATCGCCACGCGACGATTGTCGTTTGATGCCCGCGTTGGCGCGCAGTCTCTATTTGAAAGCGGCGGCAAGATCCATGGATGGATTAATGCCGCGATGACAGGGATGTCATGGAGCGGCAAAGCCGCAGCACCCCTCTTTACGAAGCACATCCCTGTGCTATACCCTTCGGGCCGACCGCTAAGCGGTCGTAAAATTTGTTCCAGGTGAATTTAGTCGGGAAAAGAATCCAGAACCGTTCGCTCTGCCGTACATGGATGCACAAATGCCGCGACGCCACCCTGCGGGTTGCCTGCGTTCATCGGTGACATCCAGTCGCGGTGGCCTGTTCAACTGCCGCAGGATGCGGTGAATTCATGAACCGCATCGATTAAGGTTTTCCTTCAACAGATGTGCTTTACCACGGGCATTTCCTTAGGTTACGCATTGCTCACCACATCCTACGGTCCTGAAACGTCCACCAAGGGTTCCCTTCTAACGCGTCGAGCATTGCAGTCACTGACAGGGTTCAAGCGAGGCGTGTTTGAGCCAGCGAAGCTGGCGAGTTGGCGAGCGCCTGTCAGGGACGCGAAGCGCAGAGCAGCCGCAGGCCGCGTTAGCAGGGTGCCCTTTTCTTTGCCTTCTTTCTTTTGGGCAAGCAAAAGAAAGAAGGGCGCCGCGGCGCGCCCGCCGCTTTCAAGATAAGAACATCGCTGAGCGATTCGATAATTCGATAAACAGAATAAAGGAATTTTCGCACACCGGTTTCAGGCCGAAACCAGCTTCCCGCCGATGCGCTGTCCCATGCGGACATGCTGACCGGCGACATGCTCGGGATCCCAGTCGACGCGATTTTCCGGGAACAGCAGGATCACGGTGGACCCCATGTTGAAGCGTCCCATCTCCTCGCCCTTGCGCAGGAAGATCTGCTCCGGGGGCTGGCGGGTATAGTTCCAGTGACTGATGCGCCGGGAGACCGGCGTAACGAGACCACTCCAGACGGTTTCCATGCTGCCGACGAAGATGGCGCCGACGAGGATCATGATCATGGGGCCGTTGTCGGTTTCAAACTCGCAGATGAGACGCTCGTTGCGTGCGAAGAGGTTGTGCACGGCGCTCGTGGTCACCCGGTTGACGCTGAATAGGCGTCCGGGCACATGGATCATGCGGCTCAGGTTGCCGTCGACCGGCATGTGGATGCGGTGATAGTCGCGCGGCGAGAGATAGATGGTCGAGAAGCTGCCGTTATCGAAGGTTCGCGTCATCTCATCATCCCCGCCGAGCAGGGCATGCAGGCTGTAGTCACGCCCCTTGGCCTGGATCAGCTTGCCTTCCTCGATGCGGCCGCTCTGGCTGATCTCGCCGTCGACGGGCGAGACCACGACGCTGTCGCCGCCGGCGATCGGGCGCGCATCGGTCTCGAGCTTGCGCGTGAAGAAGGCGTTGAAGCTCCTGTAGGCCTGCGGGTCCTTGACGACAGCCTCGCTCATGTCGACGCGGAAGTGCTTCACGACCTGGCTGATGATAGTGTTCTTGACGAACGGGACCTCGACCCTTGCGATGCGGTACATCAGGCTCGACAGCAGATGGTGCGGCAGCAGTTCCATGACCCCTGCCCAGAGTCTTTCAAGGGGAGAAGGCGAGGGCGTCTCTGCAGGCTTGTTCACGAATCCATGATCCCCGCAAGATCGCTGGCGACCTGGGGCGCCTCGGCGACGCTGATGAAGATCGCCTGGATTTTACCTTCTGGATTGACGAGGCTGACGATCGAGCTGTGATCGACGGGATAGTTGCCGTTCTCGTCCGGCTCGTGCACCTTGTAGTAGGCCGAGAAGTCCTTCGCGACCTGCGCGAGCGCCTCCTTGTCGCCGGTCGCGGCGATGTAGTCGTCGCGGAAGAAGGTGACGTATTCCTGCAGGCGAGTGGGCGTGTCCCTGTCCGGATCGACCGAGATCAACAGGGTCTTGAGGTTGTTCAGGATATCCGGCTTGTCGGCAAGCCTGTTGTAGGCGCGTGAAATGTCCATCAGCGTCGTCGGGCAGATGTCAGGGCAGTAGGTGTAGCCGAAGTAGACCAGTGTCCAGTGTCCCTTGAAATCGTCGAGCGTGAATTTCTCGCCATCGCCGCCAACGAGTTCGAACGGGCGAATCTCTTTTGGCGGATCGAGCACGGAAGCCAGCACGGGCGGCGGCGCCTTCTTCTGGAACAGGGTGCCGGCATAGTAACCACCGGCGAGCGCGATAATGACGAGAATGGCGAATCGAATGCGTTTCATGATGGTTCTTGCCTCAAGCGGTTTCAACCGGGTAATCCGGGCGGTTCCCCCAGTCGGACCAGGAGCCCGGGTAACCTCGTGCATGCGCATAGCCGAGATGCTTCAGCACAACGTAGGAGAGCGACGACCTGTGGTGGGTCTGGCAGTAACAGCCGATCTCGTTGCCGGTCTCGAAGCCGAGCGTTGCGAGCCGAGTCCGCAGCAGTTCCCCGTCGAGGAGCCGCAGGTTGCGCTGCGGGTCCAGCGCCTCGGTCCATTCGTAGCGTATGGCACCAGGAATATGGCCGGCGCGCATGGAAAAGCGCTGCTCGCCATTGTATTCGGCCAGGCTGCGTGCATCCAGTAGCTGCAGGCTGGAATCATCCATGCGCGCAAGGATCTCCTCGCCGGTGATGAGCGGGTGCGATGCGTTGCGATAGTGGAACCCGGACGCTTCGACAGGCGCCACTTGCGGCGTGTGCGGGAAGCCTTCGTTGAGCCAGGCGTGCAGGCCGCCATTGAGCAGCGACGCCTGCTCGTGGCCCGCGCAATGTAGTGTCCAGACCAGGCGCGCCGCCTTGCCGCCGCCCTCGTCATCACAGGCCACGACATGGGTATCGACATCGATGCCGAGCGACGACAGCAGGCGCTCGAGGTGCGTCTGGTCCGGCAGCAACCCGTGAGTCTTGCCGCTGCTCGCGACCAGCTGGCCGTAATCGAGGAAACGGGCGCCCGGGATGTGCGCCTGCCGGAACAGCGCCTGCTTGCCAACATCGACGATGACCAGCCGGTCGTCATCGAGCCGGCTGACGACCACTTCCGGATCGACGATCAGCGGAAGCGTCATGGCTCAGAGCGAGGCCTGGACAGCCCTCGCGGCTTCGAGCGCCTTGTCGACCGGGGCCTTGTAATCGAATTCATTCAGGACATTTCCGAGTGCATCGATGCAGAACAGGATGTTCTCCGGGTTGCTGGCGTAGCCCATCTGGCCGATGCGCCAGATCTTGCCGGCCAGCGGCCCGAGCCCTGCACCGATTTCGAGGTTGTATTCGTTCAACAGATGGGTACGGACGGCGACATCTTCAATACCCTCGGGAATCCTGATCGCATTGAGCTGCGGCAGGCGCTCGGCCTCGGGAACGATGAAATCGATGCCCATGGTCTCGAGCCCGGCGCGCAGCATCATGTGATTGTCCATGTGGCGCTTCCAGGCGTTCTCTAGCCCTTCCTGCTTCAGCAGCACGAGCGCCTCGTGCAGCGCGTAGAGCGAATTGACCGGTGCCGTGTGGTGGTAGCTGCGTGCGCCACCATCGCTGTTCCAGTAGGCCATGACGAGATTGAGGTCGAGGAACCAGCTCTGCACCGGCGTCGGGCGGTTGCGCACCTTCTCGAGTGCGCGCTCGTTGAAGCTCACGGGAGAGAGCCCGGGCGTGCAGGAGAGGCATTTCTGGCTGCCGGAATAGATGGCGTCGATGCCCCACTCGTCGACCAGCAGGGGCGAGCCTGCCAGCGATGTCACGGCATCGACGATGACGAGGCAGTCGTGCTCGTGCGCCAGGGCGGTGAGCGCCTGCGCATCGGACTGCGCGCCGGTCGAGGTCTCGGCATGCACGAAGGCCAGGATTCCGGCGTTCGGGTTGGCCTTCAGGGCATCCTCGACGGCATCGATGTCGATGGCGCGGCCCCACTCGCTCTCGACCATGATGGGCGTGCCGCCGCAGCGAATGACGTTCTCCTTCATGCGGCCGCCGAATACGCCGTTCTGGCAGACGATGACTTCGTCCTCGGGCTCGACGAGGTTTGCGAAGCAGGTTTCCATGCCTGCGGAGCCCGGCGCAGAGACCGGCATGGTCATGCGGTTGCCGGTCTGGAATGCATACTTCAGCAGTTCCTTGAGCTCGTCCATCATGCGCGTGAATTGCGGGTCGAGGTGGCCGATCGTGGGACGTGCCAGGGCCTCGAGGATCAGCGGGTTGACGTCGGACGGGCCCGGCCCCATGAGGATGCGCTTCGGCGGAATGAATGATGTTGTCATAGTTGGAATCCGGTAGGCCTGGAGTGACCCGGCAGTATAACGAGAGAGGGCCGGCATTTAACAAGAAAAAAAGGGAGGAAATCGCCGCCAGGCGCTTGTGCAGTGCGAAAAATTCAATCGAATCCGGGGCTATGATTTCGGGGGCAGCAGGCGTCGCTTGCCGCTGTCGATGAACTCCAGGCTGCGATCGGGGCCGACAGGAGCGCCGCTGCCGGCCTGCCCGCTGTCACGCAGGATGCCGATCTGCGGCCGGCCGGCGGCGATGCGCTCCCTCGCCTCGAACAGCAGGGTGTGCAGTTCGCGCGAATACGGCAGCGCATGCAGGCGCGGCGGCGAGGTCTCACCGGGACGGATCAGGAGGTGGATGACGCCAGCATCGTGGCCGCCGCGCCCCGGCTCGATGACGTCGGCCGCGATGAGCCGGAACCTCTCCGGCAGCGGTTCGTGCGCCGGCCAGCCGCGCGTCTGCTCGATGCCGTGCCAGTGCAGCAGGTAGAAGAGCGGCAGCAGCAGCGTCACGGCGAGCTTGACGGGGGGGCGGGCATTGCTGCCGAGCCACAGCCAGGTCACGAGCAGCAGCGGCAGGATGTAGGCCGCGGTCAGCGTCAATCCACCCATGACGGCGTCTGGTCCAGTCCGTAGGGTGTCAGGCGCAGCGGCAGCCTGTTGATGCCGAAGACGTCGCCTTCGCGGTCGATGGAGAAGCGCACGGCCGTGATCTCCTGGTCCTGCGCCAGCAGTTCGAAGGTGCCGGCGAAGACTGTCGTCAGCGTCGGGTTGACCCTGTCGATCCTGACCTCGACCGGCACGGGGTCGCTGCTGGCCCTGTCGTAGTAGTAGAGGTTGACGATGTATTCGCCGGGCTGGCGATAACGCACCGTGATGATCTCCTGGTTGACGGGGTAGAGCACCTCCTCGCCGTCGACGAGGATGGTGTCGTTGATTTCGCCGCGGTCGTCGCGGTCGAGATGCAGCCAGCCGGCTTCTTTCTGCAGGTAGGAGGCCGTATGCCCGGTCGGCGCATGCACCCAGAGGTCGATGTCGTCGGCCAGGTTTTTCGGCCAGGTGGCCGTGATGATGTACTCGGCCACCATGTCGACGCTGCCGCGCTTCGCCTTCGGATTGATGAACAACAGGCTCACGAGGAACAGGAAGGTGAAACCCAGCAGTGTATTGAACAGCAGATCGATGAAGGGGTCGGCGCGTCCGCTGTCATGACGCCGGCGCCGGTAGAGACTAGCCATCGGTCGTCGTGGCGACAGCCGATGTCGCCGCCAGTTCGATGATGCGGCTCACGAGCCGGTCGGCGCAGCGGTCGAGCCAGTGACACTGGATGCTCAGCAGCATCGCCGAGCCGAGGCCCGTCAGGGTCGTGTAGAGCGCCACCTGCATGCCGCCGCCCATCTCGCCGAGCAGCTGCTTCAGCGCCCAGGTGCCGTCGCCCTCGAGGTCGTAGACGGAACCGAGCATCATGACGAAGCCGATCACGGTGCCGATGAGTCCCAGACGCAGCAGCAGGTCGGAGATGAACCAGCCGGAGCCGTGGTTCGCATGCACCTGTTCGACGAGCCGCGCCAGCAGGGGTTCGCGCGACTGCTCGCTGCCGGAGTCCTGCAGCTGCCGGACAAGCCGCAGGTGATCCGCGGCCCATCCGCCGGCGTCAGCGTCCGGCTTCTGCGCGAGGCGGTTCTCTTGCGACAGGCGCAGGGCGCACCAGCCGAGGTAGAGGGTCGTCAGGACGAACAATGCGAGAATGACGATCGAGAGAGAGGTTCTGTCCTGCTCGTGCAGTTGCTGAAGCAATCCGAAATGCCACAGCAGGAAGGCGCCGGTCAGCAGCAGCCCGAACAGCAGCAGCCAGCCATAGAGCGGGCTGTAGTTGTCATCATGCATCGTCGTCAAGGCGCGGTCCCTCGTCTCGTCGCGGCCATTCCGCGCGCGCGGCGCTCGATCATGGCCGCGAGCCAGGTGGCGTGGTAGAAGGTGTTGTCGTAGAGCGCCTGCGGCCAGACCAGGCTCAGGGTGTCGGCGAGGCGTCCGAGCTCCTGCTCACCCGAACTTTCGGCGAGCCGCCAGGCGGTGTCAATCCAGAGCGCGGCCGGCGATGGCAGCTGGCTGTCCTGGATCAGCGGCGTGCGGCTGTTGCCGGGCAGCGGCGCGAGATCCCCGGCGAGCCAGCTCGTCTCCTCGTGGAAGCGGGCATGTGCCATGCGCAGCAGGGCAGCGGCATTCAGCGCGGCGCGATCGTCCCGCGTGCTGCCGGACCAGTCGGCCAGGCCGCGCGCCGCATAGACCAGATCCTCGAGTGTCGCCTCGCCGCCATCGCTGCGGTCGATCAGGCGCGCCGGGGCGCCATCTTCCGCGATCCTGTTCAGAACATCGGCAAGGCGCTTGCCCGCCTGCCTGAAACGCTGCTGCCCGCTGGCAAGGCTCAGCGCCGAGAGCGCCAGGCCGTTGAGTCCGAGCAGCGCCTTGTCGTCGGCCGGCGGCGGTTCGCTCTCGCGCAGCCCCAGCAGTGCCTGCCGCTGCGCTTCCGTGGCCTCCGGGGTGAGTCGCGGGAGCAGGCCCGCGGGTGTCTCGGCGAGCACATCGATTCTGGAACGCCACCGCGGGCCGAGCGCTGTTTCGAGTTCTGCGGCTTTCCAGAGGTAGTGGCCGCCATCGCTGCCGTCACGCCCGACCGCCGACAGCGACGAGCGGAACAGGCCGTCGTCGCGCCGGAAGGCACGCAGCATGTTGTCCAGGGTCGCCAGGCCCGCATCCAGGTAGCGTTGCTCGCCGAGTTGTCCAGCGGCGCGGATGAGCACCTGCACAGCCAGCGCCTGGGTGTAGAGCATCTGCTCGAAATGGGGGGTGCGCCACTGCCTGTCCGTGGTGTAGCGGAAGAAGCCGCCGCCGATCTGGTCGCGCAGGCCGCGCTCGAGCATGGCGTCCAGCGTGGTTTCCGTGAACGCGGCGAGTGTCTCGTCGGGGATCACAGCCGTCAGGGCGAGCAGCGCCTGCAACTGCGGCAGGTGCGGGTACTTCTCGCCGTCGCCGAACCCGCCCTGTTCCATGTCGGCTGCGGCGCTGGCCTGCTGCAGGAAGCGCTGCAGCAGGTCCGCGAGATTGACGCCGGTGAGCATCCTGTCGGCCGCCTCGCGCTCGTTCTCGAGGCGTGCCAGCAGCGCCTTGCCCTCGGTGACGAGCCTCTCCGGCGCGCTTTCCTGGCGCTCTGCGATCTGCGACAGGGCGGGCAGCAGGTCGTCGGGAGCCGCATAGCCGAAAGCCGCAACAGGGTAACCACCGGGCGTCAGGACCAGATTCGCCGGCCAGCCGCCGACGCCGCGCTGCATCTCGAGGATGCGTTGCAGCCGGGCATCGAGTTGCGGCTCGAGCTCGCGGTCGATCAGCAGCGGCACGAAGCGGCTGTTGACGAGTTCGCCGACAGCCCTGTTTGAAAAGCTGTCCTCTTTCATGCGGTAACACCAGTAACAGCTCTGGTAGCCGCTCGAGAGCAGGATCGGCTTGTTGGCCTCCAGCGCTTCCGCGGCGGCCTTGCTCCTGTCGGCGCGCCAGGCGACGGCGTCGTCCGCATGCGCCCGGAGGTAGGGGGAGGGGTGCCCGGCGAGCGGCGAGGAACCCTCCGCCCGGGTGACGGGCAGAGAGAGGATGAGCAGCAGGAGAAGCGATGTAATGCGCAGCATGTCCGGGCCTCGCCAATGACACTTTTACGAGTCTGCCTCCCGGGAGACGGCGGATCAATACAGAAAACGGGGGGTTATCCGGAACGCGGCGAAGCGGCCGGTGTCCCGGCCACTGTTCGCGCTCCTCAGCCGGTGAAGCCGCCGAGCTCGAGCAGCCATGGCAGCATCACCGCCGTCAGGAAAGCCGAGAGCGCCATGGCCAGGCCCGAGAAGGCGCCCATCTCCTTGCTGACCTGGAAGGCGCGCGCCGTGCCGATGCCGTGTGCCGTGACGCCCATGGCGATGCCCCTGATGCTGTCGTCGCGGATCCTCAGCAGGTCGAACAGCCTGGTGCCGAGCACGGCGCCGAGGATGCCCGTCAGCACGACGAGCACGGCCGTCAGCGAGGGCAGGCCGCCGATCTGTTCCGAGATGCCCATGGCGACGGGCGCCGTCACGGACTTCGGCGCCAGCGACATCTGGATGATCGGCGAGGCGCCGAGCAGCGCCGCGATGCCGACAGAACTCAGGCCGCCGATGGCCACGCCCGAGAAGAGCGCGACCGTGATCGGCAGCCACAGCCGTTTGAGCTTCGACAACTGCTGGTAGAGCGGGATCGCGAGCGCCACGGTCGCCGGCCCGAGCAGGAAATGCACGAACTGGCCGCCTTCGAAATAGGCGTCGTAGGAGGTGTCCGTCGCGAGCAGGAACAGGATCAGCATGGCGACCGAGGTGACGACCGGGTTCAGCAGCGGATTGGCGTTGGCAAGGAGGTAGAGACGGTAGGCAAGGCTGTAGGCGATCATCGTGATCGTCAGGCCGGCCAGCGGCGAGGTGGAGAGATAGACCCAGATGGTCGAGAGATCGGGGTTATCCATCGCCGCGCGCTCCGCGCGACAGCAGGCGCGACACGCCGAGCATGATCGCGGCCGTCAGGGCCATGGTGATCAGGGTGCTGAGCAGCAGCGCGATCGTGATCGGGAGCCATTCGCCGGCGATGCGCTCGAAATGGACCATCATGCCGACGCCGGCCGGGACGAACAGCAGCGAGAGATGGCTCAGCAGCGCGGTCGATGCCGTGTCGAGCGAGTCGCCTGCCCTGCCGCGCAACAGCAGGGTCACGAAGAGCATGACCATGCCGAGCACCGGCCCGGGTATCGGCAGGCCGAGCAGGCGCACGCTGATCTCGCCCGCCAGCTGGTAGATCAGCAGGATGGTAATGCCGTTGATGAAATGCATGCGCCGGACTCCTTGCGAAAGTGTCCGTGCCAGTCTGCGCCATCGGGCTTGCCGGGATCAAGTGCCGGCGTCCCGCCGGTCACTTTCGCGCCGCGCTGCTCTTGCCGGCCTCGATGCGCGCCACGAACTCGCCGATGATGCGTTCGTAGAGTGCCTCTCCCTCCACCTGGTCCTCGACGCCATGATCGATGCTCGGGTTGTCGTTGACCTCGATGACGAGCACGCCGCCGGCGGTCTGCTTGAGGTCGACGCCGTAGAGACCGTTGCCGATGAGGCTGGCGGCCCTGAGCGCCGTCTCCACGACGCCTGCCGGCGCGTCGGCGACGGCCAGCGTGCGGTGATCGCCCTCGACCTCGCCACCGCTGCCGTGGTCGTAGATCTGCCAGTGACCCTTGGTCATGAAGTACTGGCAGACATAGAGCGCCTCGCCGTTCAGGACGCCGACGCGCCAGTCGAACTCGGTGTAGGTATAGGCCTGGCCGAGCAGCAGCTCGGAATCCCTGAAGAGCCGCCGCGCCACCTGTTCGAGCTGCTGGCGGTTCCCGACCTTGTAAACGCCGAGCGAGAAGGAGCCGTCCGGCACCTTCAGCACCATCGGGTAGCCGAGCCGCTGTTCGAGCTCGTCGAGCCCGCCGCTGTGCACGACGACGGTGTCGGGCGTGGCGATGCGATTGGCCTTGAGCAGCTCGGCGAGGTAGATCTTGTTGGTGCAGCGCAGGATCGAGTCGGGATCGTCGATGACGACGAGTCCCTCGCTCGCCGCCTTGCGCGAGAAGCGGTAGGTGTGATGGTCGATCGCCGTGGTCTCGCGGATGAAGAGCGCATCGAACTCGCCGAGACGGCCGAAATCGCGCGGCGTGATGAGCTCGGCGTCGAGTCCCTGGCGGCGTGCGGCGCGCAGGAACCTGTCGAGCGCCTTCGGGTTCGAGGGCGGCATCCTCTCGTCGGGGTTGTGCAGGATGGCGAGATCGAACCGGCCGGAGCGCTTTTGCCGCGGGCCGCGCCAGCGCTTGCTGAGATAGCCTGCCAGCGCCTCGCGGAAGGCCTCGCTCTGCTCCTCGCCGAGATCCTGGACGCCGAGCGCGCGGATGGCCGTGATACGCCACACCGTTCTTTTCTCGAAGTTCACGCGCATCAGCGGCGCGCGGAAGAGTTCGAACAGCTCGCGCGCCAGCCCCTGCAGCTCGCGCAGCGCCGTGCGGCCGAACATGACCGTGACGCTGAAGGAGGTGGTCTCGATCTGTTTGTCGCGCCTGCCGAGAATCTTCTGCACGCGCCTGTCGATGTCCTCGGTCTCGAGCGAGTAGAGCGACTTGCGGCTCAGGTCGCGCAATGTGCGCACACTCGGAATCACCCTGTGGCCGCGCGCCTCGGCCAGCAGCGAGCAGTAGTAGCCCTCGCCGAGATATTTCTGCGAGCGGCAGAGATTCACGATGCGCAGCCCCTTTTTCTGCTGCCAGGCCGGCCCTGTGAGGTACTCGGCCGCCGTGACGACGGGCCAGTCGTCGAGCAGCCCGTTGCGGTAGCCTGCTTTCTCGACGAGGATCAAATGTTCGGGCATCTTCGGTTACTCCCAGGGGCCTGTTTCGGCATGTTGAATGGCGCCAGCCCGAGGGGTTATGGCGAAAATTTCACCACTCCCTGTTGCGCGTCGTTCACCTGGATCAGCCAGACCACTCTCCTCGCGCCCTGGTTGATGGATTTTCGTCATGACATCGATCATCGTATATGCGTTCACAGGGCCTTGTAGAGCACGACCATCGCCTGCAGGCCGACGCGGCCGTAGCGGGCCATGCTCTCGAATTTCTCTTTCTGGATCGGCATGTGGATGGAATCCACGGGGGTCTCGCCCTCGTCGCGATCGACGAAGGGATCGTTGACGTAGATGAAGTGATCATCGTAACCGGTCACGACCACCCAGTGCGGGGCCTTCGCGTTGTAGATCTGCCAGGAGCTGATGAGCACGAGCGGCACGCCGCCGCCTGCGACGCACTCCTCGATTTCGGCGGTGCTGACGGGCGTCGAGCGTATCGGCACGCCGAGCGCCTCGAGTTCCTCCTGCATCTCTTCCTGCACGAGGCGCATGACCTCTTTCTTCTGGTCGCTGCGCACCGAATCGATCATGTGCACGCCCTCGTCGGTGACATACAGAAGGACGCGGAAGCCGCGCTGCGCCGCGGCGAGGGCGAGGCCATAGGGCCCGCAGCCGCCATGGCCGGAAGTCATGAAGATGGTCGTCGCCTCGCGCCACAAGCGCAGTTCGAGACGGCGGCTCATCTCGATGTCGGGATCGAGCGCCTTCATCGCCATCATGAGCGCAGCCGGTCCGCAGGTGAAATCGAGGCTCTGCTCGTACCAGGGCACGGGCGCGAGTTCGGGATGCAGGTCCGGCGCCAGCGATTTCTCGAAGCGCCATGCAGCCATGTGGTCGTCGTAGTAGTCGGCGACCTCACCGAGACAGCGGTAGCCGAGGGAGTCGTAGAGGCCGATTGCGGCCTCGTTGTCCTTGCGCACCTCGAGCCGCAGGTAGGCGCGCTGATGCGCCCAGGCCTCGCTCTCGGCGGCCTGCATGAGGTCGCGCGCGACGCCTCGGCCACGCATGCTCGCGTCCACGGCGATGGAGTAGAGGCGCGCCACCGAGGTCGCGCGCGAGTAGAGCAGCACGAGGCCGCCGACGAGCCGCCCATTCTCGATGGCGACAAGGATGGAGGCATTGGCCCGCTTCAGCAGATAGTTGAACTGGCGCCGCGAGATGCGGTCGCTGTCGAAGCTGGCGTTCTCGAGTGCGACGAGCGCATCCAGGTCGCCCGTCGTGGCCGGGCGGATGCTGCATGGCTTGCGGGTCTTGTCGTTCAATTGCCGTGCCTGAAGAAGAGTTCGTAGAGCGTCAGCACGATCTCGACGAGGATCAGGATCACGATGTACCACTCGACGCGCAATGTGCGCCGGTCCTGCAGCAGGCCGAGCAGGGTCTCGGCGGTGCCGCTCAGCATCTCGAGCTTGCGCTCGAGGGCCAGCTGGCGCTCGCCGATTTCGTATTCGTTCTCGAGCCGCTGCCACAGGCGTTCGAGTTCCGGGTGCTCCCACAGGATGTCCGGTTTCTCACCGACGAGCGCGCGTCCGATCAGGTGATGCTGGATCGCCAGAACCTCGCCGATGTGGCACATGAGTCGCTTGGCCTGGCGCGGCAGGCGTCCGCCGCTCTGCATGCGTTCGGCCAGTGGCTCGATGCGGTCGAAGGCGACCGAGGCGCGCTGGTCGTAGTGATCGAGAAAAACGCTCTTGGCGAGGATGTCCGCGACGACCTGGTAGCGCTGGATGTTCGCCAGATGCAGGATGAGTTCATCCTTCAGGAATTGCTCCTCGGCGTCCGGCACGATGCGCAGTCGCAGTTCCTCGGCATCCATGGGCTCGAGCGGCTCGGTGATGACACTGTGCAGCTTCACCAGCAGCGCCTTTTCGGCATCTGCCGGCACGTCGAACAGCACGGCGACGCCGAAGCGGAACAGCACGGCATGGCCGCCGCCTTCCACCTCGATCGTCGTCGGATCGCGGGAGAGGATCAGGAGCTGGTTCAGGCGCCGCAGCTCGATGCCCTGTCCCAGCAGGAGCGCGCGCGCTGTGATGGATTTCGACAGCATGTCGGGATCTCGGGAAAAACACACCATCGCGGGCCGGAGATGGCCTGGCCCGGAGCCGCAGGGGATCTGCCGGCGGCGGAAGTGTGGGCCCTGAAAGGCCATTCTGCAAGAGGGCCGCGCGCTTTTTTTCACGTCCCGCGATATGCTGTCGAGGCGCATTGAAAGGCGCCTGGACGGTTGCCGCTGCCGGTCCATGTTGCTAACGTCGGATCTCCAGCGATCAACAGGGACGATGATCACATGAAGACAACTGCATACGGCCTCGGATGGCTGCTCGCGCTCCTGATTTGCTTTCAGGCACGGGCGTCCGCGCCGGACCTCGTGCTGCTCGGGAAGTACGAGCCCGGCATGCCGGTCGACGGCTGGCTCATGAGCGAAAAGCTCGATGGCATCCGCGCCTGGTGGGATGGCGACGGGCTGCGTTCACGCAAGGGCAACCCGATTGCCGCGCCAGCCTGGTTCACCGACGGGCTGCCACCGTTCGAACTCGATGGCGAACTCTGGATCGGGCGCGGGCGCTTCGAGGAGGTCCAGTCGATCGTGCTCGACGAGACGCCTGGCGAGGGCTGGCGACGCGTCACCTACAATGTGTTCGAGGTGCCACATGCAGCAGGCGGCTTGCTCGAGCGACTCGGACGCCTGCGTGCCTGGCTCGTTGCGCACCCGGCTGCTCACTTGCGCATCATCGCGCAGCAGAGCTGTGAGGGTGAACGGCACCTCATGGGCCGGCTCGCCGCTGTCGAATCCGCCGGCGGGGAGGGGCTGGTGCTGCGCAACCCCGCTGCGCCCTACGAGACCGGCCGCACGCTCAACGCGCTCAAGGTCAAGCGCTTCGACGACATGGAGGCCCGGGTCGTCGGCTACAAGCCCGGCAAGGGGAAGTACAGCGGCATGACGGGCGCGCTGCGCGTCGAACTCGAGGATGGCACGCGCTTCCTGATCGGCTCGGGCCTGAGCGATGCAGAGCGCGTCCATCCGCCGCCGGTCGGCAGCCGTATCACCTTCAGGCATCAGGGGTTCACCGCGCGCGGCATCCCGCGGTTCGCCTCCTTCCTGCGTGTCAGGGAAGGCAGCAGGGATGACGCTGCGTTGCCTACGCCAGCAGAAGAGCCGGCGGCAAGCCCGGCGCGGTAGATATGTTGACGCCTCTGCAAGCGTGGCGTCGGATGCAGCCTGGCCAGGGACCTCGCGGAGCTTGCCTGTCATCCGGACGCAGACGCCAGGAAAACGGGAGAGACAATGCCCAATCACTACATCCACTTCAACCGCAGGCAGGTGCGCCTGGATCCGCATCGCAAGAGAGATTGCGAGCCGCAGGCTCAACCTGAGTCGGGGCCGGAACGGCAAGACGAACAGCCCTGGTATGCAATAAAACAGGACGGGGACGCGGGGTTCGAACGGCCGATGTACCACGTCACCAGAGCGGAGACAGCGAGTGCCGCAGCGATCCGACCCGGCGATACGATCTGGCTCATCGGACAGCTCTACACGCCCTGGGGAAAACTGCCTGCTGCTCTGGATGCGCGGTTCGACGTGGCTTGCGTCGATCGACGCAAGGAGACAAAGGGGTTTCACTATACCGCGGCCGAATCCTCCCGCTGGTTCCCCTGTGCAGATGTCTCGCGGGTTCTGTTTTCGTTGACGAGTAAAACCGCTTCGGGACGCGCCACTCCCCTCGTCGGCGACCCCGATAAGCCGGTCGGGTACTACCTGCGCCAACTGCGGAGACTGGTTTCGGCCGCGGGGCTTCAGGAGTGGGAACGCAAGCTCGACGAGGCTCCGAAGCATTTCGTCAGTTACCGTCACGTGGATGGAACCCGGCTCGCTTACGAGTTCATCGCATCGCTCCTGACCGATGGCAAGGTGGTCTACTGGGACAGGTGGTCCCTGCCGAGACGGCTTGCAGAACGGCGCGAGCATGTCACGAAACAGGCACTGGATCAGCGGATAACCGATCTCATCGATAAAGCGCGCACTGTGTGGGGCATCGAGACGCCATGCTACGCGGTCGAGGGCAGCTATTCTCTTCAGGAGAAGGAACTCTCCCTGCGACTCGGCAAGTACCGCCCCGCCGTGCTTTTTCCGGGGACGGAGAGGAACCCCTGATCGGGACCGGTCCGTGACAGGCGAAAGGCTTCACCGGATCGGGAACGCAGGGAAGCATGTCGTCAAGCGCGGCAATCAGTCGCCGAGGTCCAGGAACGGCTTGGTCGAGAAATAGAGGATCAGGGCGGCGATGAGCACGTAAAGGAGGACTTCCAGCGGCCGCTCGCGCAGCACGTCGATCAACTTCCGATGCCTGCCCTCGCGCCTGAGCTGTTCGTACTCGGCGCGCTTTTGCACCGCGCGCTTCTCCTGGTATTGCTCGATCAGGGCCTTGGCATGATCGAGCTCGTGCGCGTTCTCGTCATTGAGCCACAAGGCAGGCATGGAGATGCCCCAGTTGCCGGCGGGCGTCTCGTAGAATTCGATACCGTGCTCGTGCAACAGCTGCCGGATCTCCTCGGCTTCGTCTTCGGGCACGTTTCTGAGTCTGAAGAGCTGGACAGACATTGTGTGGCGCCTGATTCAAATAGAGCGATTATCTCACAGCCGGCAGGCATCCAGCCGGCCAATCCCTGGCGGTACGGGGCCATGGATGCCCTGACCCGCTTCTTCGCATGCCAGGACTAGTGCCAGGACAGCCTCAACCTGTTCTCGCCGCGCCAGTCGACGCCTGTGCCCAGATTCGCGCCTTGCCCGTCGAGAATCTCCTGCAGCAGACGCGTGTCACCCTGCGAGGCAGTGTTGAGACGCAGCTTCCTGATCTGCATCGCATGCATCTCGAGGCGGAGCAGGCGCCCGTCTTGCGGGCTCAGCACTGGAAAATACATCAGGCTCAGGTCGCCCCGGTAGCGGCCGTGTTCCTCGATGCCCTCGTAGTCGTTCAGGAGGTCGCCGCAGCCGTAGAGCACCAGCTTGTCGCGGTAGACCTCGATGCCGACCGGGTGGTGGGAGGAGTGGCCGTGGACGACATCGACCGCGCCGGCGTCGATGAGTGCATGCGCGAACTGCCGCTGTTCCGGCGCTATCTCGTAGCCCCAGTTGCCGCCCCAGTGAATCGATGCGACGACGATGTCGCCGGGACGCTTCTGTGCGGCGATATGCCGGGCGATGGCATCGGCAGTGTCCTTGCCGGGATTCATCACGAGGTTCACACCGGGCCGGTCCGCTCGCGCTCTCCAGGCGTGAGGCACGCCGCTGGTGGGAAAGGCGAGGGCGAACACCAGCAGGCGCCTCCCGGCCGGCAGGGGGATGATGGCGGGAGCGGCGGCCGTTGCGGCATCGGGCCCGGCGCCGGCATGGCGGATGCCGGCCCGCTCGAGTGTCTGCAGGGTCTCCCCGAGGCCGTCGTAACCCCAGTCGAGCACGTGATTGTTGGCCAGCACGCAGCAGTCGATGCCGGCTGCCTGCAGCAGCCCGCTGTTCGCGGGGTGCATGCGGTAGTGGATGCCCTTGCGCGGCCAGGGTTCGCCAGCGTCCGTGATGGCTGTTTCGAGATTGATGATGCGCGCATCGGGCTTGCGCGCATCGAGTATCCCGAGCGCGTCGCCCCAGACATAGCCATCGTCGACGGGCCGCTCGATGGGACCGTTCAGGGTCTCGGCAAGCGCGACATAGTCGCGCGCATCGGTGATCCAGGGCTCATAGAGGCGCGGATCGACGCTGTACCGCAGGATCTGGTCGATGCCGCGGCCGGTCATGACATCGCCGCAGAGAAAGAGCCTGATTCCCGCGTTTCCCGGGCGACCGTGCATGGCATTCTCCTGCATGGCGGCTGTTCCGGGACGCCGTGCAGCGCCTGCGCCGCTGCAAGAGAGGCCGGCAGATGCCAGCGCGACCTGCAGGAAGGCTCTTCGCGTCAGTCGGGATTGCTGCAGGGAGGACATGCTACTTCTGGTAGGTCGCCACCAGTGTCGTCACCGCGAGGATGTGGTCTTCCATGGCGGCCAGCACCTCGGCCTTCGTGGGCCTGTTCAAGCCGTCGAGAACCCTGTCCAGGGCATAGAGCTTGTGGACATAGCGGTGCCGCCCGATCGGCGGGCAGGGACCGCCATAGCCGGCATTGCCCCAGTCGTTGAGTCCCTCCGCGGCGCCCTGCGGGAGATCGCCGCTGCTCGCGCCCTCCGCCAGCCCCGCCGATTCCGGCGGAATGTTGAAGAGCACCCAGTGAACCCAGACCACCCGTGGCGCCCTCGGGTCGGGTGCATCGGGATCGTCGATCAACAGCACCAGCGAGCGCGCGCCATCGGGAACGCCGCTCCACTCCAGTGGCGGCGAGATATCCTCGCCCTCGCAGGTATAGCGCGCCGGAATGGTGTCGCCATCGGCGTAGGCGCCGGATTTGAGTGTCAGAGCCATGATCTCCTCCTGGCAAGGCGTGTCTTTATGACGACTATAGATCAGAGGGCGAAAAAAGGCCTGATGCTACCCTGACATTGAAACGGAATCAGGGATGTATGCGACGGTCAGAGGAAACCATCGAACGGGACAATGGTGCCGGGGAGCAGCAGAAAGAGGTCATCGGCATGCGCTCGCGGCTGAATCTATTCCGCGAATAACAATGACCTGTCAGAATTCCCGCGACACACTGCCGGGCAGAGGCGGCGGCCGTTTCCTGTGACAGGAATGCGGACTGGAAGCTGGCCCGAAATCCCCGATGTCTCTTCAATGTCACAAAAGGGTTAGACGGCCTGGCATCGCATGCGTCACGGACTGTTGAAATGCCTTCATCCGGGATCCTGGCGCAAGACCGAGATCAAGCCGATACAAAAAATTCTCGGAAAGGCGGCGAATTTTTCATGACTTTATGAAAGAATCAGGCTTTACCGTGAAACAGCGGGATGCGGTTTTCATAGATCGCCTTGTGAGACCTCACCCCGGACTTATCCTCGCGCAGCAGCTATGTCGCCGATGCTGAATATCCTTGTTGCCGTTACCTTCATGTCGGGGTTCGGCCTGCTTCTGGCAACTCTCCTGGTCTTTGCCAACAGGCGCTTTGCCGTCTACGAAGACCCGCGGATCGATCAGGTCGAGGATATGCTGCCCCATGCCAATTGCGGCGCCTGCGGAACGGCAGGCTGCCGCGTCTTCGCCGAAATGCTGGTTGCCGGGGAAATCCAGCCCGGAAAATGCACCGTAAACAGCCAGGAGATGAACCAGCAGATCGCGAATTTTCTCGGCGTGGATGTCGGGGCCGGCGAGAAACGCACTGCACGCCTGGCCTGCGCCGGCGGCAGCAACGTTGCGCGCCAGCATGGCGTCTACCATGGGATAGACAGCTGCCGCGCCGCCACCCTGGTGTCCGGTGGCGGCAAGGGGTGTGTCTGGGGATGCCTGGGGATCGGCGATTGCGCTGCAGCCTGCGATTTCGATGCCATCGTCATGGACAGGCAGAATCTGCCCAGGGTCAATGACGACAAGTGTACGGCGTGCGGGGATTGTGTCGATATCTGCCCCCGCGACCTCTTCTCACTCCAGCCTTTGAGTCACAAGCTCTGGGTCGCCTGCAGAAATCTCGAAAAGGGGGAGGCAGCCGAGGCAGAGTGCATGGTGGCCTGCAATGCCTGTGGACGCTGCGCCATGGATGGACCGGAAGGGATGATCCGGATCGAGAACAACCTCGCCGTGATCGACTACAGCAAGAACGCCCTGGCATCCAGGGTTGCCATCGAACGCTGTCCGACGGGTGCGATCGTCTGGCTCGAGGATGGTGTCCGCAAAGGCCCGAATGCCGTCAAGATCGTCAGGCAATCTGCGTTGCCTGTGGAGTGAATCGAATCATGCATTATTCAAGCAAGCAACAGTTCCAAACCGGGAATCAATCCAATGTTCGATAAGAAAGCGTCCAAGACATTCAAATATCCAGGAGTTCGCCGGGCGATGGATGGTAATACCGCTGTCATCATGTGCGAACGCGAAGCCTCCGATGCTGCCGGCGCCTATCCGATCACGCCGTCGACCCAGATGGGGGAGTACTGGGCCGAGGAGGCCGCGAAGGGACATGTCAATGTCTCGGGGCGTCCACTGATATTTATCGAACCCGAGGGCGAGCACGCTGCTGCGGGGGTGACGGCCGGCATGTCGATGACAGGCTTGCGGTCGAGTAACTTCTCCTCCGCCCAGGGCATTGCCTACATGCACGAGTCGCTCTATGCGGCAGTCGGCAAGCGGCTGCCCTATGTGCTCAATATCGGTTGCCGGGCCATCACCAAGTCATCCCTCAATGTGCATTGCGGGCATGACGACTACCACTGCATCGATGACACCGGTTTCATCCAGGTCATGGCGAAAGATGCGCAGGAGGCTGCCGATCTCAACCTCATCGGGCGGCGTATCGCCGAACTCTCCCTGACACCGGCAGCCGTGGCGCAGGACGGCTTCCTGACCACGCACCTGATCGAACCCCTCAACGTCCCGGAGCGCGAACTCATCGAAGAGTTTCTCGGCCATCCGGATGACATCATCGAATGTCCGACGCCGGCGCAGAAAATGCTCTATGGCGAGACCCGCAGGCGCGTTCCGGAATTGTGGGACGTGGACAACCCGATGCTTGCCGGTCCTGTCGAGAACCAGGATTCCTACATGCAGTCGGTGGTTGCCCAGCGGCCCTACTTTTTCGACCATGTGCGTGAGTTCGCCGACCAGGCGATGGACGAATATTACGAGCTGACAGGACGGCGCTATCATCGTGTCTCGGGGTACAGGATGGATGACGCCGACTATGTCATCCTTGGCCAGGGCAGCATGATCGTGCAGGCCCAGGCTGTTGCCGACTACCTGCGCAAGAAGCGCAACATCAAGGTGGGCGTGGTCAACATGACCATGTTCCGGCCCTTCCCCGGCGAACTGCTCGGCCACATGCTCAGGGGCAGGAAGGGGATTGCGGTCCTCGAACGGACCGATCAGCCACTGGCCGAGGATCTGCCGCTGATCCGTGAAGTGCGGGCATCCCTCAGCAAGTGCATCGAGAATGGCGCCTTCGAAAAGGGCGAGCGCCCGTTTCCAGGCTACGCGGCCTACAAGAAAGGGGACATGCCGAAGCTCTATTCCGCCTGCTACGGTCTCGGCAGTCGTGATCTGCAGCCCGAGGCGCTCGTCGCCGCAATCGAGAACATGCTGCCTGATGGCAAGCACAAGCCCTTCTACTACCTCTCGGTCGATTTCGTGCACGAGAAGGCGGCCAACCCCGCCCAGGAAATCCACCAGCAGAACCTGCTGGAGATGTACCCGCATCTCAGGGAACTGGCCCTGCGTGGCAGCGAAAACCCCGACCTGCGTCCGGAGGGGTCGACCACGGTCAGGATTCACTCGGTCGGCGGCTGGGGAGCCATCACCACTGGCAAGAACCTCGCCATGACGCTCTTTGACCTCCTGGGCTTCGATATCAAGGCCAACCCGAAATACGGCTCGGAGAAGAAGGGCCAGCCGACGACCTACTATCTCTCCGCCTCGCCCGAGCCGATCCGTCTGAACTGCGAATATCACTACGTGGATGTGGTGATGTCACCCGATCCGAACGTGTTCGGTCATTCCAATCCGCTGGCCGGCCTGACCAAGGGCGGTGCCTTCATCATCCAGAGCGAGGCCAGCAAGCCGGAAGATCTCTGGAACGAGTTTCCGCTGCATGCGAAAAAATATATCGTCGACAACGATATCCATGTCTTCTACCTGGATGGATTCAAGATCGCGCGGGAGGAGGCGACCAACCCGGAACTCCAGTTCCGCATGCAGGGCAACGCCTTCCAGGGCGCCTTCTTTGCCGCCTCTCCGCTGAGGCAGCGCGCCAACCTCGACGAGGAGGGCTTGTTCGCCGCCATCGACAAACAGCTCCGCGCCAAGTTCGGCGCCAAGGGCGAACGAATCGTGCAGGACAACCTGCGGGTCGTGCGGCGCGGCTTCGACGAGATTCACGAGATCGTCCACAAGCCTCTCGAGCAGGCCGGGTCTGCTCCCGAGCTCAAACCACTCGACCTGCCTGTCATGCTGCAGCAGCTGCCCGCGGCTGGCGGCGCGATTTCCGATGTCCACCGCTTCTGGGAGCAGACCGGCAGTTTCTACGCCAGCGGGCAGGGCGAGGAGAACCTCGCCGACCCCTACATGGCATTGAGCGTCATACCCGCGTCGTCGAGCGTCTTCAGGGATATGACCAATATCCGTTTCGATTACCCGCGCTACGTTCCCGAGAACTGCACCGCTTGCGGGAACTGTTTCTCCGTCTGCCCCGACAGCGCGATTCCGGGTCTCGTCAACGACATCAGCGATGTCTTCACGGCAGCGATCACGCGTATCGAGATGAACGGTCAGCCAACGCTCCACCTGCGACGCGCCGTCAGGGAGGTCGAGAAAAAACTGCGTGACCTGATCGAAACCTACGGTGAAAACACCAACGTCAGCAAGATGCTCGACAAGGCCGTACTGACGACACTCGCCGAGTCGGATCTCGACGAGGGTGCGAAGGCGGTCATGGAGAAGGAGTTCGGCTGGTTCATGGAGGTGATCGGCGATTTCAATTTCGCGATCACCAAGCCTTACTACCTCACGCGCGAGAAGAAGAACAAGGGCAGCGGCGGACTCTTTTCAGTCACCATCAATCCCTACACCTGCAAAGGCTGCATGGAGTGCGTCGATGTCTGCGATGACGAGGCCCTGGTGCCGACGCCCCAGACAAGCCAGGCGATCGAGAAGATGCGCCATGACTGGAAATTCTGGCTCGACCTGCCGACAACCAGGCCGGACTATATTCGCATCAGCGATCTCAACGAGAAGATCGGCGCGCTCGAGACCCTGCTGCTCGACAAGGGCAACTTCGAGGCCATGTCCTGCGGCGATGGCTCCTGCGTCGGTTGTGGCGAGAAATCGGTCGTACGCCTCTTCACGAGCACAGTGACCGCCCTGATGCAGCCGAGAGCGAGGGCGCAGGTCGAGAAAATCGACAAGCTCATCGCCCGGCTCGATACCCATGTCCACCTCAAGCTCGCCGAGTCGATCAGGCTGGACGATGCAGCGATCAAGCAGATCGTTTCCGAGCACAGGGAGAGCGATCTCAATCTCTCCGATCTCTCGGCGTCATTGAACAGCGACAAGGGCGCTGATCCCATCGATACGGAGTGGTTGCAGCGTTGTACCGGACTGCTGAAGAAATTGCGCCACCTGAAGTGGCAGTACGAGGAGGGGACCACGAAACGCGGCCGTGCGGCCATGGGCATCATGAACTCGACCGGCTGTACCTCGGTGTGGGGCTCCACCTATCCCTACAACCCTTATCCCTTTCCGTGGGCCAACCACCTGTTCCAGGACTCGCCGTCGCTGGCACTGGGGGCCTTCGAGGGACACATGGCCAAGATGGCCGATGGCTTCAAGGCGATCCGCCAGGCGGAACTGGAGCTCAATGGCGGCTACAACAGCCAGGAACATGACGACTTCTTCACCTATTTCAACTGGACCAAGTTCAGTGAAGAGGAGTGGTTGCTCTGTCCACCCGTGGTCGCGATTGGTGGCGACGGGGCCATGTACGACATCGGCTTCCAGAACCTGTCGCGCGTGCTGATGGCCAACAGCCCGGTCAAGATCCTGGTGCTGGACACCCAGGTCTACTCGAACACGGGCGGCCAGGCCTGTACCTCGGGCTTTACCGGCCAGGTCTCCGACATGGCGGGCTTCGGCAAGGCCTGGAAAGGCAAGCCGGAAGTGCGCAAGGAGATCTCGCTGATCGGCATGGCGCATCGCAACGCCTACGTCTTGCAGGGTTCGATCGCCAACACCACGCACCTGCTCGAAGGCTTCATCGACGGCCTCAACAGCCGCCGCCCGGCACTCTTCAACTGCTATGCAACCTGCCAGCCGGAGCATGGTGTCGCCGATGACGCCAGCATGGCGCAGAACAAGCTGGCCGTGGAGTCCCGCGCCTACCCGCTGTTCCGCTACGATCCGGATGCAGGCATTACCTTTGCCGAGTGCTGCAGCCTCGACGGCAATCCGGCGATGGAGGATGACTGGCCGACCTATCCGTTGAAATACGTCGATGAAGCCGGGCTCGAGAAGAGCATGGAGCTGCCCATGACCTTTGCCGACTTTGCCGTGACCGAGGGGCGCTTCCGCAAGCATTTCAAGCAGGCGCCGAGGGGCAGCTGGAATGAAAACATGGTCCCGCTGCACGAGTTCGTCGACCTGGATGCCGGTGAACGCGAGGGGCGTTTCCCCTACATCTGGGCCGTGGATTCAAAGAACCGGCTGACCAGGGTCATGGTTTCCGAGACCCTCGTGGACTCCACGGTCGACCGGCGTGATTTGTGGCGCCAGCTGAAGTCGCTGGTGCCCGTCGAGAAGGTCCTGGACATGGACGCGATCAACCAGAAGGCGCGCACCGAGGTTGCACAGAAGCTCACGTCCAGCCTGCTTTCGATGCTGCTCTCGAACGAGACTGCGGCCACCATGGACCTGGAGATGGCGCCGGCTGCCGGCCAGGAGTCAGCGCCTGCCGCGCAAACGGCCCCGGGCGGCAACGGCGCCGACTACGAGCCCGTCTGGATCGATACGCCGGAGTGTGACGGCTGTGAAGAGTGCGTCAAGATCAATCCGAAGATCTTCGCGTTCAATGCCGACAAGCAGGCGGAGGTCATCGATCCGAAAGGCGGCAGCTACCTCGATATCGTCAAGGCTGCCGAGAAATGCACCGTCAGTTGCATTCACCCGGGAACACCCTGGGATCCGAACGAAAAGGATCTCGACAAGCTCATCAAGCGTGCCGAGCCTTTTCAGTAACAGCGGGCTGTAACGACGATGAACTTCAAGACCCTGCTGACGCGCAATACCTTCGAGCATGGCGTGCACCCGCACGACTACAAGGCGTTGACGAGCCACCTGCCGATTCGTCGATTGCCCTTTGCGCCCGAGCTGATCCTGCCGCTGTCGCAGCATGCGGGGAAGCCGTCTGTGCCGCTCGTGAAGGCCGGGGAGGAGGTCGGCAGGGGGCAGCCCATCGCCAGTGCCGACGGTTTCATGTCGGTGCCACTGCATGCGCCCGCCACGGGCCGCATCAAGGGCATCCGGCTGATGCCCTCGGCACGCGGACCCAGGACGCCGAGCATGCTGCTGGAGGTCTACCAGGGGTCGACCCAGCAGGAGATGTACAGCTATCCCCATGATGTCGACAGCCTGACGCCTGATCAGATCGTCGAGCGCGTGCAGGAGGCCGGCATGGTCGGCATCCGGCTGCTGCAGCGTGCGCTCGGTATCGACAAGGCGATCATCGGTATCGAGAACAACAAGATGGACGCGGTCGAGGTGCTGCAGAAACTGCTGCAGGACGACGACGCCATCCGTGTCCAGGCGGTCAAGACCAAATATCCCCAGGGCGCGGAGAAGATGCTCATCAAGGCAGTGCTGGGACGCGAGGTCCCCTCCGGCAGCTTTCCGTCGGCGGTCGGCGCCAGTGTCTTCAATGTCGGGACCCTGGCACAGATCGGCGCGCTGCTGCCGCATGGGCGGGGCGTCATCGAGCGCGTGGTGACCGTCAGCGGGCCCGGCGTCAGAAAACCCGGCAACTACCTGGTGCCCATCGGTACGCCGGTCAGGTTCCTGCTCGAACATGCCGGCGTCACCGATGCGGCCCACGAAGTCATTCTGGGCGGGCCGATGATGGGCATGTCTGTTTCCGCCCTGGACGTGCCTGTCACCAAGGGAATGTCCGGCATGGTGGTGCTCGAACAGACCGATCCGGACATCGAGCGCGGCGAGGTCTATCCCTGTATCCGCTGCGGCTACTGTCTCGACGCCTGCCCCATGCATCTCAATCCCTCGACGCTCGGCATGCTGGCCTCGAGCAGCGAGTACGAGAGCATGGAAAAGGAGTTTCACCTCAATGACTGTTTCGAGTGCGGCAGCTGCAGCTATGTCTGCCCGTCGAACATCCCGCTGGTGCAGTATTTCCGGATCGCCAAATCGATCAACCGCGAAAGAGCCGCATGAAACACACAAGACTGCTCGTCAGGACACGCCATGGCTGAAAAACTGAGGACAGAGTTGCGCAGTTCGCCGCACCTCAAGCAGACGGTGACGGTGCCGCAGATCATGCGCAACGTGGTCTATGCGCTGCTGCCGGTGGCTGCCTATGCTGTCTATGCGTTCGGCATCAGCGTGTTGTTGCTGTTATTGACCACGACACTGACCTGCATGCTGGCCGAGTCGCTCTTTTGCCGCCTGTCCAACAGGCCCGACACCCTGGGTGACTGGAGCATCGTGATCACCGGCCTGCTGCTGGGGCTGACCTTGCCACCGGGGTTCCCGCTGTGGATGGCGGCCGTTGCTTCCTTCGTTGCCGTCGGCCTCGGAAAGGCGCTGTTCGGGGGGCTTGGCTACAATGTCATGAACCCGGCGCTCATCGGGCGTGCTTTCGTCCAGGCGGCGTTTCCGGTGGCGATCACCACCTGGACGCCGCCATTCATGGCGGGAAGATTCACCGAGCTGATTCCTTCCACGCTGACTCTGCCTTTCACGACCCCTGTACCCATCGACAGCTGGCTCGACGAGGCCCGTGTCGACGGCTTCACCGGCGCCACGCCGCTGGCATTGCAGAAATTCGAGCAGATCATCACACCCGTCGGCGACCTCTTCAGCGGCACGATTTCCGGCTCCGCCGGCGAGACCTCGGCTGTGATCATCATCCTGGGGGGTGTCTATCTCGCCGCACGCAAGATGCTCGACTGGCGCCTGCCGGTCGCGGTCCTTCTCGGCGCGGTGATCATGAGTCTGCCCTTCTGGCTGATGGATTCGGTCCGCTATCCCGATCCCCTGTTCGTGCTTTTCTCGGGAGGCCTGATGCTCGGTGCGGTCTTCATGGCCAGCGACATGGTCGCATCGCCGGTCACTCCGCGCGGTGTCTGGATCTACGGCCTCTTCATCGGCATCCTGACCGTCCTGATCCGGCTCTTCGGTGGTCTCACGGAGGGCGTGATGTACGCGATACTGCTGGCGAATGCATTGTCGCCGCTGATTTCACTGGTGACACAGCCGAAGGTGTTCGGCACGAGTGGCCGCTCATGAGCGAGTCAGAGATGCATCAGCCCCTGGGAACGACGCCGGCATTCAGCATGCTGCGCACGCTCGGGCTCGTGGCCACGATATCGGGTCTCCTCGTGGTGCTCTCCTACCGCATCACCGAGCCCATGATCGAGCAGAACAAGCAGGCCGCGATCGAACGCGCCTTGTTCAAGGTCATTCCGGGCGCCGTCGCCAGGAAGGACTTCGTGGTTGTCGATGATGACATCGAACCGGCAGGGGAGGGGGTTGCCGGCACCCCTCTGTATGCGGGTTACGACGCCGAAGGCAAGCTCATGGGGGTTGCCATGGAGGCTGCAGCAGCCGGCTACGCCGATGTGATCCGTACCCTTTACGGCTATGATCCCTATTGCCAGTGTATCCGGGGGTTCGAGGTGCTGAAGATGGCCGAGACACCGGGCATCGGCGACAAGATCGTCAAGGACGCGGCTTTCCTCGAAAACTTCAGGGCGCTCGAGGCGAAACCGAATGCGACCGGCGACGGACTCGAGAATCCCATCGTGCTGGTGAAAACGGGCGAGAAGAACAACCCGTGGGAGGTCGACGCCATCACGGGCGCAACCATCTCATCGAAGGCCGTTGTCCGGATGCTGAACGAGACCAGCCAGGCGATGGCGCCGATCATCATCAGGAACCTGTCGATACTGGAGGGCCAATAGATGGCTGCGTTACCCGACAAGACAGAACAGATTACCCCGGACACCTTCCTGCGCGGGCTCTGGAAGGAGAACCCGGTCTTCGTGATGCTGCTGGGGATGTGCCCGGTCCTCGCGGTCACGAACACCGCCATCAACTCGCTGGCCATGGGGCTGGCCAGCACCTTCGTGCTGGTGATGTCCAACAGCCTGGTGTCCATGATGCGGCACTTCATCCCGAAGCAGGTTCGCATCGCAACCTACATCATCATCATCGCGACCTTCGTGACCATGGTGGACTATGCCATCCAGGCGATCAGTCTCGATCTCTACAATGCACTCGGCGCCTTCATCCAGCTGATCGTCGTCAACTGCATGATCCTCGGCCGCGCCGAGGCCTATGCATCGAAACAGCCGCTCGGCGCAACCATCATCAACGGCCTGGGTATGGGGGCGGGTTTTACCTTCGCGCTGCTCTGCCTGGGCGTGGTGCGCGAGGTGCTGGGCGCCGGATCCTTCTTCGGTATCCCGCTGTTCGGTGAAGCCTTCCAGCCCTGGGTCGTCATGATCCTGCCCCCCGGCGGTTTCTTCGTTCTCGGCGCCTGGCTGCTGATCTTCGAGTGGTTCCGCCAGCAGCGGGAATCGCGCAACAGAATCGCACAGATGGAGGCAGTGAAAGATGTCAGCTGATTCCGCGTTCTACATTTTTCTCAACGCCGCCATCGTCAACAATTTCGTCCTGGCGATGTTCCTCGGCATCTGTCCTTTTCTCGGCGTATCGGCCAAGCGCGACACGGCCTGGAGCATGGGACTGGCGGTGATTTTCGTCATGCTCGTGAGTTCCGTCTCCGCCTACGGCATCAACTGGCTGCTGGTGAAGTTCAACATCGAGTACCTGCGACTCATCTGCTACATCGCCGTGATCGCCTCGGCCGTGCAGCTGGTCGAGATGGCGATGAAGAAATTCAGCCCGGTGCTTTTCCGCGCACTCGGCATCTTCCTGCCGCTCATCACGACCAACTGCGCGATCCTGGGTGTCGCCCTGTTCCAGACCTCGCGCGAGTACAGCTTCGTGCAAAGCATTGCATTCAGCCTCGGCGCCGGCGTCGGTTTCACCATCGCGTTGATGCTGATGGCGGGGCTGCGGCAGCAACTCGAGCTCGCGAAAGTGCCAAGCGTCAGCCAGGGGGCCGCGATGACCCTGATGCTTGCAGGCCTGCTGTCGCTGGTCTTCATGGGCTTTGCCGGACTCGGAGCTTCGCATGGTTGATTTCATCATCGCCATGGCTGCTATTCTCCTGTTCCTCGGGGGGTGGATCCTGGTGCAGGAGAAGTCCCGTGAATTTGCGCGGCGGCATCCGGAGTTCGGGCCGGCCCGGGAAGAGGGTGGCGGTTGCGGCACCAGCTGCCTCTGCAGCAAGGGCGGCAGCTGCAGGAAGAGAACGCTGGAACAGATGCAGGAACAACCCGATTTCAATCATAACCTGGAGGATCGACACTCATGACCTACCTCAGTGATTTCAACATCTCGCACACCGTCGAGGCCGAGGTCACCCGGTCAGACCGGATTACGCCCGCGGACGTGGCCGAGGTGCGCAGCATCATGCTGAAAATCGATTCTCCTGACTTCGCTTTTCAACAGGGCCAGAATGTGGGCGTCACGGTACCGGGGCGGTCGGAATTCGGTCAGGAGAAGCATTTCCGTCTCTACACCATCGCCAACAGCCCCGGCGAGAGCCAGGAGGGCCCGGTCGAGATCGAACTCTGCGTCAGGCGCTGTTTCTACCTTGACGAGTTCAGCGGCGAGGAGGAGCCGGGAATCGCCTCGAACTATCTCTGCGACATGAAGCCGGGCGACAAGATCGCAATCAGCGGACCCTATGGCGATGTGTTCGACATCCCCGACGACCCCGAAACCAATCTCCTGATGATCGGCAGCGGTACCGGCATTGCCCCGTTCCGCGCCTTCGTCCAGCATATCTACGACAAGATGCCCGACTGGAAAGGGCAGGTCTTTCTCTTCTACGGCGCACGCAGCGGCACGGAAAACCTCTACCGGAACGAACTGAAGAATGACATGGACAAGTACTATGACAAGGAGACATTCCAGGCTTTCGAGGGACTCAGCAAGCGCCCCTGGATGGATCGCAATGACGATGGTCTGAGTGACCTCCTCGAGGAGAACGCCGAGGAAATCTGGGAACTGTTGCAGAATCCCAAAACCCATCTCTACATTGCCGGCCTGGAAAGGACGAAAGAGCATTTCGACGAGGTCATGCAGTCCGCTGCCGGCTCGACCGCGCGCTGGAACTGGATGGTCGAGGAGATGAAGGAGCAGAACCGCTGGTCGGAGCTGCTCTACAACTGACCGAAGGTATCCTGATCGGTCACGCAGCCGCAGGATGCGGTGAGCACCGCGTGACCGAAGGAAATACCCGTGGTAAAGCGCATCGAACATCGTCTGGAGGTCGTCATTGCGAATAACTGACTCACCCCTCGTCCTCGCGCGCCGAATTCGAGTGGTCGCAGGGTATCTGTGATGACCCGGCCTGGACAAAATACGAAGTACAAAGAGTAGATTATGAGTTCCTCACCATCAGCCAATGATTGCTATTTCTGCAAAGTAGCGCGCGGCGAAGCCGATCCCTTTATTTTTGAGAACAGGTCATTCGTTGGCATATTTGATATCAATCCTGTAAACCCCGGGCATGCCCTGGTCATACCGAAAAGGCATGTCGCATCAATTTTCAGCCTGAATGAAACGGAGCAGTCGGATTATTTCGATGCGATTCACGGAGTCAAGGACGTCGTCGAAGCAACCGACATGATGGATCTCTATCAAAAAATGCTTCACAGGGATGACATCAAGGACCGCCCCAAGGACCAGATTGAAGTGGTGCTACAGCTACCCTTCCTGGCAAACAAGCCGAATGCCTACACGATTGGCAACAACGACGGCAGAGAAGCGGGAAGGAGTATTGATCATTTACACGTGATTCTCTTGCCGCGTTATAAAGGAGATGTAGAGAATCCGAGTGGCGGTATTCGCAATGTGATTCCTGACAGGGCGCATTACCAAAGAAGGTAAACACAACACGACGTAGGATGCGGTGAGCAACGTGAACCGCATCGAATGGAACAAACCACATCCATCGGACAGCCAGGATGCCTCAATGCCGTAGGATGCGGTGATCATCGAGAACCGCATCGAATGGAACAAACCACACCCATCGGACAGCCAGGATGCCTCAATGCCGTAGGATGCGGTGATCACCGAGAACCGCATCGAATGGAACAAACCACATCCATTGGAAAGGAAGCCAATGACGAACTATCGCCGAATACAAACACCCGGTGGCACCTATTTCTTCACCGTCAATCTTGCGCGTCGCCGAAATACCACGCTTCTGGTTGAACAGATCGATGTTCTGCGAAATGCTTTTCGAACGGTGAAAACAAGCCATCCGTTTCACATCGATGCGATCGTCATCCTGCCCGATCATCTTCATGCTATCTGGACTCTGCCCGCTGATGATGGCGACTATGCAAAACGCTGGAGCCTGATCAAGTCGGGCTTTTCGAGAAGCATCCCGCAGGGTGAATACCGCTCAAAGAGTCGAATGAAAAGGAGGGAGAGGGGCATATGGCAACGTCGCTTCTGGGAGCACCGGATACGTGATCATGAAGATATGCGCAAGCACATCGATTACATCCATTGGAACCCGGTGAAGCACGGATACGTCACACACGTCCAGGATTGGCCGCATTCAAGTTTTCACGCTTACGTTGATCGAGGTTTACTTCCGCAGGATTGGGCTGGAGGGGATGGCGGTCTCGATCTTACTGGAGAGTAAGGCAATTGATGCGGTGTACCACGGGCATTTCCTTCGGTCACGCGATGCTCACCGCATCCTACGTTGCTGCAACACGTCTGTGCCGATCATTACATCGTTTTCAGAGCGAATCTAGCCTGAAAATCCGGACATTTCGGTACTGTTGAAAAATCAATGGGATGAAAGAGAAGATGGTGCCGAGGAGAGGACTTGAACCTCCACGAGCTAATGCCCACTAGCACCTGAAGCTAGCGCGTCTACCAATTCCGCCACCTCGGCAAGTGCTGATCCGGAAGAGCTCCGGCCTGATTGTCTCGCGGGAAGGGGAAAAAAATCGCCCCGTTTTCCCGTGAAGCGCGAACTCTACAGCGACATTTGGTGCTTGTCAACGTACAATGTGCGCCAAATTCAGAGGAAGCAATCACAGTGGCAAGACGAAGAAAATCCAGGGCCCCCAAGGATCCCTATTCAGAAAGGGAATCGAAAAAGTATGACAATCCCATTCCGAGCCGTGAGTTCATCATGGAGACGCTGCAGCGCGAGGGCTGCCCGCTGAACCACGGGGATATTGCCGGTCATCTCGCACTCGAAGGCGAAAAGGCCGAAGCGCTGGAATTCCGGCTCAAGGCGATGGTGCGTGACGGCCAGCTCATCCGCAACCGCAAGGGCGGTTACTGCGTGGTCGACAGCAAGGAACTGATTGCTGGCCGCGTGCAGGGCCACAAGGACGGCTTCGGCTTCCTGATCCCCGACGAAAGCGGCGAGGACCTCTTCCTGCTGCCGCGCGAGATGCGCCAGGTGATGCATGGCGACCGCGTGGTCGTGCGCGTCTCCGGCATCGACCAGAAAGGCCGCCGCGAGGGCACTATCGTCGAGGTGCTGGAGCGCGCCCACGAGCGCATCGTCGGCAAGCTGCACATCGAGGGCGAGGTCGGCTTCGTCGATCCCGACAATCGCCGCATCACGCACGAGATCGTCGTCCCGGGCAGCGAGCTGGGCGACGCCAGCGAGGGCGACATCGTCGTCGTCGAGCTCATGGTGCAGCCGAGCCGGCGCACCCAGGCGGTCGGGCGCATCGTCGAGGTCATCGGCGCATACCTGGCGGCCGGCATGGAGACCGACGTGGCGATCCGCAGCCACGATATCCCGGTCGAATGGCCCGAGGAGGTGCTGAGCCAGATCGAGGCATTCACCGATGAGGTGCCCGAGAAGCAGAAAGAGGGCCGCACCGACCTGCGCCATCTGCCGCTCGTGACCATCGACGGCGAGGACGCGCGCGATTTCGACGACGCCGTCTACTGCCAGCCGACCCCCAAGGGGTGGAAGCTCATCGTCGCCATCGCCGACGTCTCGGCCTATGTCGAGCCGCGCAGCCCCCTGGACGTCGAGGGACGCAACCGCGGCAACTCGGTCTATTTTCCGGATCGCGTCGTCCCGATGCTGCCGGAGGTGCTCTCCAACGGGCTGTGCTCGCTGAACCCGAAGGTCGATCGCCTCTGCATGGTCGCCGAGGTCTACATCGACCGCCAGGGCAAGATAACCCGATCGCGTTTCTACGAGGGCGTCATGCACTCCAGGGCGCGACTCACCTACAACAAGGTCGCGAAGATACTCGTCGACGGCGACGAGGCCCTGCGCAAGGAGTACAGGAAGGTCGTTCCGCATCTCGAGAATCTCCATGCGCTCTTCAATGTGCTCGAGGAGTCGCGCAGGCAGCGCGGCGCCATCGATTTCGACACCACGGAGACGCGCATCATCTTCGACGACAACGGCAAGATCGACGACATCGTGCCAGTGCAGCGCAACGACGCGCACAGGATCATCGAGGAGTGCATGCTCGCGGCCAACGTCGCGGCCGCGCGCTTCTTCGAGCGCCGCAAGATGCCCGCGATCTACCGCATCCACGACCTGCCGCAGATGGAGAAGCTCGAGGACCTGCGCGCCTTCCTCGGCGAACTGGGCCTGTCGCTGAAAGGCGGCGAGAAGCCGACGGCTTCCGACTATTCGGAGCTGCTCACGCATGTGAAGGGGCGTCCCGACGCGGAACTCATCCAGACGGTGCTGCTGCGCTCCATGAGCCAGGCGGTCTACAGCACCGAGAACGTCGGCCACTTCGGCCTGGCCTACCCGGCCTATACCCATTTCACCTCGCCGATCCGCCGCTATCCGGACCTGCTCGTGCACCGCGCCATCAAGCATCTGGTCAACGGCGGCAAGCCGAAAGACTTCATCTACGGCATCGCCGACCTGCAGGCGATGGCGGAGCACTGCTCAGCGACGTCCCGCCGCGCCGACGAGGCGACACGCGACGCCATGGACACGCTCAAGGCGGAGTACATGCAGAACAAGGTCGGCGAGGAGTATTCGGGCATCATCACGAGCGTGACCTCCTTCGGGCTGTTCGTGATGCTCGACGACATCTATGTCGACGGCCTCGTGCACATCACGGCGCTCGACCGCGACTATTTCCACTTCGACCCGGTCGGCCACCGCCTCACGGGCGACCGCACCGGCATCACCTACCGTCTCGGCGACCCGCTGAAGATCCGTGTCGCGGCCGTCAACATCGAGGACCGCAAGATCGACTTCGTGCTGGCCGAGAGCGCCTCAAAGGCGAAGGGCGAGGGCAAGGCGGGACAGCAACCCAAGAAGCGCAAGCCGCGCTCGCGCTCGCGTTCGCGCAAGGAGGAGGATCGCGGCGAGCCGAGCAAGAAGAAGAGCGCTTCGCGCGGCAGGTCCAGGAGCCGGAGCAAGCGCCGCACGTGAGCAAGCCACGCATCGTCGCGGGCATTCACAGCGTCCGCAACGTCCTGCGCCACGGCGCCGATGCCATCCGCGATGCCTGGGTCGACGGCCAGCGCCGCGACAAGCGGCTCAGGGAGTTGCTCTCGGAGCTGCACCGCGCGGGCGTCCGCCCGCAACAGGTCACGCGCGACGAACTCGACCGCCTCGCGCCCGGCATCAATCACCAGGGCATCGTCGTCACGGCGGCCGCGCCGGCCGCTCTCGGCGAGGGGGATCTCCCGCGCATTCTCGACAGGGCCGGCGAGCCGCTGCTGATCCTGATCCTCGACGGCGTGCAGGATCCGCACAACCTCGGCGCCTGCCTGCGCACGGCCGATGCGGCCGGCGTCGATGTCGTCATCGCGCCGAAGGATCGCAGCGTCGGCCTCACGCCGGTCGCCTGCAAGGTCGCCAGCGGCGCGGCCGAGTCGGTGCCCTTCATCCAGGTCACGAACCTCGCGCGCACCATGAAGCTGCTGGCGGACGACTACCGCGTCTGGATGGTCGGCACGGCCGGCGAGTCCGACGCGACGCTCTACGACATGGACCTTTCCGGCAATCTCGCCATCGTCATGGGCAGCGAGGAGAAAGGCATGCGCCGGCTGACGCGCGACAACTGCGACGCGCTCGTCAGGCTGCCGATGTCGGGCTCGGTCGAGAGCCTGAATGTCTCGGTTGCGACAGGCGTGGCGCTCTACGAGGCCGTGCGGCAGCGCGCCGCGCGCTGAGCACGGCTGTTGCGCTTCATGCCGGCCGCACTCTCGCAATCCCCCGCCTGCGCGGGTAAAATCCCGGGAGTTTTTTCGCGCGAAACAAGCCAATGAGCATCAAGTCAGACAAGTGGATTCGTCGCATGGCCGAGAGCCAGGGCATGATCGAGCCTTTCATTCACGGCCAGATCCGTGAGAACGAAACCGGCAAGATCATCTCCTACGGCACTTCGAGCTATGGCTACGACGTGCGTTGCGCCGACGAGTTCAAGATCTTCACGAACATCAACTCGGCGATCGTCGATCCGAAGAATTTCGACGACGACAGCTTCGTCGACGTGAAGTCCGATGTCTGCATCATCCCGCCCAACTCTTTCGCGCTGGCGCGCACCGTCGAGTATTTCCGCATTCCGCGCAACGTGCTGACGGTCTGCCTCGGCAAGTCGACCTACGCGCGCTGCGGCATCATCGTCAATGTCACGCCGCTCGAGCCGGAGTGGGAGGGGCATGTCACGCTGGAGTTCTCCAACACCACGCCGCTGCCGGCCAAGATCTACGCCAACGAGGGCGTGGCCCAGTTCCTCTTCTTCGAATCCGACGAGATCTGCGAAACCTCCTACAAGGACCGCGGCGGCAAGTACCAGGGCCAGCAGGGCGTCACCCTTCCCAAGGCCTGAACCGGTCAGGAGGCGCTCCCGGCGTCCGCTGAAGAATGGACGCGGAGGACGCAAAGGTCCGCAAAGGGCGCAAAGTCTTGATTGTCAGGAAGCCTGGATAAATAGGCGGATGGCGGCAGTTGCTCTGTCCATAGAGAGCATCTCGATCGAAGCATTACATTCTCTGCGACCTCTGCGCTTCTCCGCGCGCTCTGCGTCCTGAATCCGGGACGCGGAGGACGCAAAGGTCCGCAAAGGGCGCGAAGGTTTCTGTGTTGCCAGTTTCTGTGGTTCTGCTCGATCTCAGCGATCGAAATCAGGGGGCGCGGAGGATGCCAGGGTTTAAAAAGTCGTCATTGCGAGGTCGCGAAGCGGCCGTGGCAATCCCGACATCGAAACAACGCTTCTACTCCTGAGATCGCCACGTCTGCTTCCAGCCTCCTCGCGATGACATCTTTCGGGTTCAAGGTGAGCAAGCGATGCCGAAAGAGCCTCCGTACAAATCCACAGGATGCTCTTTGCGACCTCTGCGCTTCTCCGCGCTCTCTGCGTCTGAATCCGGGACGCGGAGGACGCAAAGGTCCGCAAAGGGCGCGAAGTCTTGATTGTCAGGAAGCCTGGATAAATAGGCGGATGGCGGCAGTTGCTCTGTCCATGGAGAGCATCTCGATCGAAGCATTACATTCTCTGCGATCTCTGCGCTTCTCCGCGCGCTCTGCGTCCTGAATCCGGGACGCGGAGGACGCAAAGGCCCGCAAAGGACGCGAAGGTTTCTGCGTTGCCAGTTTCTGTGGTTCTGCTCGATCTCAGCGATCGAAATCAGGGGCCGCGGAGGATGCCAGGGTTTAAAAAGTCGTCATTGCGAGGTCGCGAAGCGGCCGTGGCAATCCCGACATCGAAACAACGCTTCTGCTCCTGAGATCGCCACGTCTGCTTCCAGCCTCCTCGCGATGACATCTTTCGGGTTCAAGGTGAGCAAGCGATGCCGAAAGAGCCT